>CAVWPQ010000018.1:0-92529 GCA_963756865.1 uncultured Actinomycetota bacterium
CGCAGCGCATACCATCAGCGAATGGCAAGGCAACCGGCTCCTGACCTTGGGCCCTGAATGCCTCCGCAGACGCGCTACGCGCGGTGCGGCGATGTGAGCATCGCGTATCAGGTGTTCGGCGACGGGCCACACGACCTCGTCATCGTTCCCGGGTACGTATGGCACATCGAGCAATTGTGGAACCATCCTGGATACCATCGGATGATGCGAGGTCTCACCGACTTCGCCCGGGTGATCAACTACGACAAGCGCGGCACCGGAATGTCTGATCCGGTTTCTTCGTCGCCGTCGCTGGATGAACGCATGGACGACATCGTCGCCGTTCTCGACGCGGCGAGCAGCGAGCGCGCCACTGTCCTCGGCATCTCGGAAGGCGGGCCGATCGGCGCGATGTTCGCAGCGACCCATCCCGACCGCACCGAGCGGCTGATCATCTACGGCGCGTTCGTATGCGGACTTGACCGGCCCGACGCCCCTGGGGCCGAGAGAGCTGCGGAGCGCTGGCGACAGATCAGAGCCGACACCGATGAACACTGGGGTGAGGGATTGAACCTCGCGTGGGCATCGCCGAGCATCGACACCCCGTCAATGCGGCGGGCGGTGGGACTCTGGGAGCGTTTGTACATGAGCCCCGCGATGGCGCGCGCAAACATCGAGGCCAACTTCGAGATCGACGTCCGGCCCGTCCTCGACTCAATTCGGGTACCCACGCTTGTACTGCATCGTCGGGGTGATGCCGTCCCGGTCGAGCATGGACGGTACTACGCCGACCACATTCCCGGTGCACGCATGGTTGAACTCGAAGGGCAGGACCATTGGCCCTTCATTGGAGATGTCGACACGATCGTCGCCGAGGTAGAGCAATTTGTTACCGGGTCACGCGCTTCCCATAACTCCGAAACCTTGTTGGCAACAGTACTATTCACCGACATCGTTGGGTCGACCGAACGCGCGGCATCACTCGGCGACGACGCCTGGCGGGCGGTGCTCGAGGAGCACGACGCGATCGTTCGCAGACAGCTCACGGCGCACGGAGGGCGCGAGATCAAGAACCTCGGTGACGGATTCCTCGCCATGTTCGATCGCCCTGCGCGGGCGGTGCGGTGCGCCACCAACATCGCCGCAGACGCGGCCCAATTGGGAATCAGCATCCGGGCGGGACTTCACACCGGCGAGTGCGAGCAACGCGGCGACGACGTAGCGGGTCTTGCTGTACATATCGGGGCGCGGATCGGCGCGCTCGCGGGTCGCGACGAGGTGCTCGTCTCGTCCACGGTCCGCGACCTGGTGCTGGGCTCCGGCATCAAGTTCACCGACCGCGGCCAGCACGTACTCAAGGGCGTGCCCGGTGAGTGGCACGTTTTCGCCGTCGCGGACACCGCCCCTCCCCCGTCGTTGGTCGATGACCGCATACCGGTTTCGTCGATCACGGACCTCGCCCTTCGACGGGTTCCAGTCATCGGACGTGCGGTCACCCGAGTTGCGCAGGCACGTGCTCGGCGCCGACGCTAGTTACTGCGCCATCGCCTTTTCGACGACCGTCAGCTCCTCGGACAGTCCTGCGGCGCGGCGGATTTCGATGAATGCCACGATAATCGCGTCGGTCAGCTCGTGCGGGTCGGCCAGCGTGGCACCGTCGGACAGCACCGAGATGTTGAGCTGGTCGACGTAGCTCCACACGGTGATGTTCAGGCCGCTTCCTGTCGTCAGCGGCCCGACCGAGTAGATCTCGGTCACCAGCGCGCCACCCACCCGGCCGTATTCGCGAGGGCCGGGCACGTTGGAGATCGGGATGTTCAGCACCTTGTTCTGGCCGTCCTTGTCGGCGAGCCAATGAAACAGCTTCTCGGCGGGGGCGGGCGGAAAGTAGGCCGCCCATCTGCTCACGAGTTCGGGCCCCATCAGATGGTGCGTCTCCTTGGCCTCGACCGCGGCCTCGTGGGTGGCTCGCACCCGCTCCAGCGGATCATCGAGCTCGATCGGCACCACCATCATCACGCCGGTGAAGTAGTTACCCGAGATGCGGTCGGCCGAGAAGTCGAAACTCACTGGGACAGAAGCCAACAGCGGATGGTCCGCGTGCCCGTCGTACTTCAGCGACAGCTTGCGCAACGCTCCGGCCGAAATCGCCAGCACCATGTCGTTGATCGTGACGTCGAGGTGTTTCGCCGTCTGCTTGACGTCGGCAAGCGCCAACGTGGCGGTTGCGAACCTGCGCTGCGCGTCGACCCGGTGATTCATGAACGACGGCGGCGGGGTGAACGGCCGCGTCAGGTCCGCGGACAGCTTCTTCGTACTCTTGCGCACCCGGTTGATTCCCTGGGCGGTGTACCGCATCACCCCGGGAAGCCGACCGATGTGGCGCATGTGGTCGGCGAACGCGGTACGAATCAGCTGCGAACTGCTCGGCGCGGGATCCGTTGCGTACGAATCACTGTCGGCAGGCGGTCCCGTCTGCAGGTCCATCCCACGAGCCAGAAGATTGGCCGATGCCACACCATCGGCCAGTGCGTGGTGAATCTTGCCGAGCACCGCGATCCGGCCATTGGCGAGGCCCTCGATGAAGTACATCTCCCACAGCGGCTTGCTGCGGTCCAGTGCAGTGCTGGCGATCCTGCCGACCGCTTCGTCCAACTGGCGGCGCCCTCCCGGGCTGTCGACGCGGTACGGGCGAACGTGATATTCGAGGTCGACCTCGGTGTTCTCCCGCCACATCGGGTGGTGCATCTTCAGCGGGACGTCGACGAGCTGATAACGGAATGGGTCGAGTTTGTGCAGGCGCCCGCGGATGACCTCGCGGAACTCGTCGATGCCGAAGGCGCGACCCTTGAGGTCGCCGATCTCGATGACCGCCAGCTTCAATGTGTGCATGTGCACGGTGGGCGTTTCGGAATACAGCAGGACCGCGTCCCAGCCGCTGAGCCTCTTCAAGCGGTTACCTCCCCATCAGGAGGCTATATAACCTCTTTGGCCAACACCTGCGACCGGTTTCGGTGAATATGGTTGAGGAACAGGCCGATTGCCGTCGACACCGAACCCGTGCGGGCACCGTCGGTCATGTCGAAACCGTGACCGGCGCCCGGCAGCTCGACGTAGCTCACCACCGAACGGGACACCGCGCGCAGCCGCTCGACGAACCCGCTGGCCTGCGCGACCGGGATCACCGAATCACCGGATCCGTGGATGACGAGGAACGGCGGGGCGTCGGGATGGATCTGGGCGATCGGGGACGCCTTGCGGAAGATCTCCGGGTGGCGGTCGATCTTCCGCTTGACCACCACGCGCTCCAGGAAGTCGACGAAGCGATCGCGCTCGGGGGTCGAACGGTCCTCCCAGTCGTAGCGGCCGTAGATGCCGACGACTGCGTCGACCGAGGTGTCGGAGCCCTCCGGCAGGTCGGTCTGCATCTCGGGATCGTTGGGCGTCAGACCCGCAAGGGCAGCAAGGTGTCCGCCGGCCGAACAGCCGGCTATCGCAACGAAATTCCGGTCGCCGCCGAAACGGTCGACGTTGGCGCGGGCCCAGCCGATGGCTGTCTTCACATCCGTGATGTGCTGCGGCCACCGATTGTGAGGGGAGACGCGGTAGTTCACCGAGAGACACACCCAGCCCTGCTGGGCCAGATGGGACATCAACGCGTAGCCCTGCAGCTGCCTGCCGCCGTGGATCCACGCGCCGCCGGGGACGAAGATCATCACGGGGGCCGGCTCCACCGGCAATTCCTTCGGCCGCCACACATCCAGCAACTGTGACGGGTGGTCGCCGTAGCGCACCGAGGCCCGATGAAGGCTGCGGCGGTGCTGCCGCATCTGCATCACCGGCGCGAGGCGCGCAGGCGCAGGCCACTCGACGGCTGGAGTCGACGCGGGCAGAACGTCACGCAGGGCGGCCTCGATCACCGAGTTCGTCGACTCGAGGTTCTGCTTGCGAATCGCTGCCTGATCGGAGGTGTCCTTCAAGCGTGCGCTATGTGAGAAGAACTCCGGTACGTGGCGGTAGCCCCAGATCCCCATCGCCGTCGCCGCCCCAAGGGGCTCAAGGCGTTTCCCGACGATCGGTAGCGACGCGGACGCGACGCTCATCGCCAACAGGTAGTCAGAAGGGCCTGCCCGCAGAAACCAACGGGCACGTTTTGCTAAAGAAGGCGCGGAGTGCCGGGCGTCCGGCCGAACCGTCATTTCCCGAATGTACCCCGCAGTAACCAGACGAAACGACAACATGCGGCAGTTGTTCACTAACCACACGTGGGCCACCCCGAATGTGACCGCCATCACACCTGGCGACCTGCCAGAATGCGGGTTAACTTACTCCTGACACCTGTCAACGGCAAAAGGACTTCCAACGTGAGCAAGTCAGCGCTAGCCATCACCGACGAACACTCCGATCTTGCCGATGCGGCGACCGGCCAACTGACGCGGCTGTCAACTAGGGCGGCCGCGCGCGCCACGCTCGACGGCGGATCCGCCCACCCTGACGACGTGTGGCGGGCGGGCGCCGAACTGGGCTGGCTGGGCCTGGCGATCAGCGAGGAACACGGCGGATCGGGCTTCGGGCTTGCAGAGCTGGCCGTCGTGCTGGAAGCGCAAGGCCGCGAACTGAGCCCAGGACCGTTCCTGCCGACCGTTGCGGCATCGCTGGTGATCGACAGGTGCGCATCCGATTCGATACGCGCCCAACTACTTCCGGGACTGGCGGACGGGTCGACGGTCGGTGCGCTCGGATTGTCCGGCAGCCTGGTCGTCGACTCGGACCTCGACGTCACCGGGGAGGTCACCGCGGTGCTCGGCGCGCCCGACGCCGCTGTTCTCGTCCTGATCGCCGGTGACGACGTGGTGATCGTCGACGCCGCGACCGAAGGCGTCACGGTCACACCGCTCGAATCGCTCGACACCTCACGCAGCGTCGGGGCGGTGGCGCTGCGCGGCGTGACCGTCACCGAGGAGAGGGTGCTGCGCGGCGCCGCGCGGCGGGCCCGCACCCTGTTCCGGATCCTGGCGTCGGCGGAAGCGGTCGGAGTCGCCTGGACCAGCCTGGAGATGGCGGTGGAATACGCCAAGGTCCGCGAGCAGTTCGGCAGGACCATCGGCACGTTTCAGGCGGTCAAGCACCACGCCGCCAACATGCTCGTCGATGCGGAGCAGACCACGGCCGCCGTATGGGACGCGGCGCGGGCCGACGATCTTGACAGCGCATGGTTTCCGGCCGCGGTGGCGGCTTCACACGCCATCAGGGCGCAGGTTTTCAACGCGCAGAACAATATTCAGCTGCACGGTGGCATCGGGTTCACATGGGAGCACGACGCACATCTCTACCTGCGACGCGCTCGCACGCTGGCGGCGCTGATCGGCGACGGCGCCGACCCGCTCCTGGACGTGGTGGAAGGGAAGCGCAGCGGCCAGGCGCATGGTGCGTCGTTCACGCTGCCCGACGAGGCCGACGAGTACCGCCGACAGGCCGCCGATGCCGTCGCGCAGGTGCGGTCGCTGCCGACGGACAAGCAGCGCGACTTCCTCGTCGACTCCGGCTACCTGGTGCCGCACTGGCCCAAGCCGTGGGGCCGGGCGGCGGATGTGCTCGAGCAGTTGGTCATCGAGGAAGAGTTCGCCGACATCGAGCGCGCCGATATGGGCATCACCGGGTGGGTGGCACTGACCATCGCCCAGGCGGGCACCGACGACCAGCGCGAGCGCTGGGTGGAACCCGTGCTTCGCGGTGAGGTGATGTGGTGTCAGCTGTTCTCCGAACCGGGCGCGGGCTCGGATGCCGCAGCGGTTCGCACGGCGGCCAAGAAGGTCGACGGCGGCTGGCGGGTGAGCGGGCAGAAGGTGTGGACCAGCCTCGCCCAGCACTGCCAGTGGGGACTGGCCACCGTCCGCACCGATCCCGACGCGCCCAAGCACGCAGGCGTGACGATGATGGCGATCGACATGAAAGCCGAAGGGGTGAAGGTCAATCCGCTGCGCGGGATCACCGGCGACGCCCACTTCAACGAGGTCTTCTTCGACGATGTGTTCGTTCCCGACGAGGACGTGGTCGGCGATGTGAACAAGGGTTGGCTGGTGGCACGGGCAACGCTCGGCAACGAGCGCGTCTCGATCGGAGGCGGCTCCGGCGGCCAGGTCGGGTTCGATGCCGACGATCTGGTCAAGCTTCTCGACAGCGCCCCGTCCGACGTCGCGGCCCAGCACGTGCGGCGCGCGGGTGAGGTCATCGCCGAGCTGCACACGCTGAGGCTGTTGAACCTGCGCAGGGCCAGCCGCGCCATCGCGGGAGCCGAACCGGGCCCGGAGGGCAACGTCACCAAGCTGCTGGTGGCCGAGTCCGGCCAGCATCTCACCGAATTGGGGATCGCGCTGGCGGGTACCTCAGCCGTCGTCGGCGGGAACAAGAAGCTCATCCGCACCTATATGGGCGGTCGGGCGATGACCATCGCGGGCGGCACATCGGAGATCACCCGCAACACCATCGCCGAGCGCATTCTCGGTCTGCCCCGCGACCCGCTGCTGAAGTAGCTCTCAGCGCACGGCGGCGCGGCCGCGGATCCGGCCGAGCAGCACCAGCGCGAGCAGTGTCACCAGCAACAGGATCGTCGTGCATGCGGCGGCCTGAAACGCCTGGCCGCGGTCTGTGAGCGCGAAGATCGTCACCGGCAGCGTCTTCCACGTCGCCGGGTAGACCATCACCGTCGCACCGAGCTCGCCCATGGACAACGCGACAGCCAACCCCGCTGCAGCGCCGAGCGCGGGCAGCAGCAGTGGCAAGGTGACCCGGAACAGTACCCGAACCGGCCCCGCTCCAAGGGATTCGGCAGCCTGGCGATAGGCAGGATCGAGGCGGTCGAGCGCCGCCGACACCGCACTGAACGCGAACGCCAACACCAGAACGGTGTGCGCCAGGATCACTATCCACCTGGTTCCACCCAACAGCAGCGGCCGCGAGTTGAACGCGATCAGTAGACCAAGGCCGATCGCGACCGACGGCACGGCAATAGGCAGATGGAACACCGCATCGGTCACCCGGCTCAGCCACTGTGGCGTCTCCCGCGCTGCCAGCGCGGCCCATGCGCCGAGCACCAATGCGATCGCGCCTGCGATGAACGCGGTCTGCAGGCTGACCGAAAGGCTTGCGAGATTCTCCCCGGTCAATGCGTCCCCGAAGTGGCCGAGCCCTAGATTGGACGGCAGCGCCGCGGTCCACGAACCCGCGAGTCCGGCGACCACCACCGTCGCCAGCGGAGCGACGAAGACTATCAGGACCACCACGGTGAAGGCGATGAGGGCGGCGAACCTACTTCGCCTGCTCCACAACAACATCGGCCTCCCCCTTTCCTCGTCCTGACATCAAACGCGCGAAGATCACCCGGTAAAGCGAGTACAGAACAAGGGACAATGCGATCTGCACAGTCGCGATCACTGCGGCGCCGGGCAGGTCGAACGTGACGATGCCCCGCGTATAGATCAGCACTGGCAGCGTGATGACGCCCTTGGCGCCGGTGAACAGCACGATGCCGAATTCGTTCAGCGTCAACAGCAATACCAGGCTGCCACCCGCCATCAGTGCAGGCCACGCTTCCGGCATAACCACCGAGCGCAGCACCCGAAGCGGCGAGGCTCCGAGGCTGGCGGCGACGTCGAGTTGGGCGCGCGGCAGCACCGCGAACGATGCCAGCAACGGGCGCACGACGAACGGGGTGAAGAAAGTGATCTCCGCGGCGATGATGCCCGCGGGTGTGTAGAGGAAGTTCAGCGCGGGCGACGAGCCACCAGTCAGGCCTGCGATCGCGGCGTTCACCGCTCCGGCGGTGCCGTACAGGAACGTGAACGCCAGCGTGATGAGGAACGACGGCAGGGCGAGCACGGTGTCGATGAGCCTGCCGACCACACGGGATCCGGGAAACGGGACGAACGCCAGGACGATCGCCAGGAATGTGCCGAGCACAAGACAGCCCACGGTGGACGTGGCGGCGATCGCGACCGTCCGCCACAGCGCGTCGCGGAACATCTCCGACCCGAGCACGTCCGACCAAGTGCCGAAACCGCGTTGGTTCTCGCCCACTTTCAGCGATTCGAGGCACACCCGGATCAATGGATATAGCGCAGCGATCAGGACGACGGCCAGCGGCGGGATCGCCCACAGCCAGGCGAGTGAGCGCTTCGGCGGCGACGTCTGCGGCGCATCCGTCTCAGCCGCGGGCTGTTCGAGCAGCGCGGTCATGCCGTGGCCTGAACCAGAACCCCTGCGGGATCGGGCAGCCGGACGCCCACCTCGGTGTCGATGTCGATCTGTGCGTTACCCGGCACGTCGATGTCGACGAGCTGATCCGGCAGGCCGCCGACGGAGAGCACCAGCCGGGTGGTCGCGCCCCGCCAGACCGCAGCCTTGACGGTGGCCCGCAGCGCATCGCGGTCACCGAGCGAGACGATCTTCAATGCGTGCGGCCGAATGCACAGCAGCGCCGGCGAATCCGGCGCCCAGTCCACCTTGCCGACGGACGGTTGCGGGGCTTCCGCGCTGAGGGTCTTGTGCGCGACCGTCACCAACGCCGACGTTCCGATGACCCGACCGATCGTGCACGGGATGAGATTGGCTCCGCCGAGGAAAGCGGCGGTGAAGCTGGTCGGCGGTCGCTTCCACAGGTTCTCCGCGGTGTCGACATCCATCAGCCTGGCGTTGTTCATCACCACGATCCGATCGGCCAGGGCGAGCGCCTCGGACTGATCATGGGTGACGTACAGCATCGCCGTGTCCGGCAGTGACTCCTTGAGCTGTTGCAGTTCGGCGAGGGTGGACTGGCGCAGCTGTGCGTCGAGGGCCGCAAGCGGCTCGTCGAGCAGAAGCACCTTCGGCCGGATCGCGAGCGCTCGCGCGATCGCCACCCGCTGCTGCTGTCCGCCGGAAAGTTCACGGGGCAATCGCTTTCCGTAGGACGCCATGCCGACCATGTCGAGTGCCTCGGTGACACGCGAGCCGATTTCGCCGCGGGGCACACGGTTGGCCCTGAGCCCGAACGCGACGTTCTCCGATACCCGCATGTGCGGGAACAGCGCATAGGACTGCAACACCACGCCGATGCCCCGCCTTGCAGGCGGCAGATCGGTGACGTCACGCCCGCCGAGCCGGACCTTGCCGGTGGTCGGCCGGACGAAGCCGGCCAGGGCGTTGAGCGCGGTCGACTTGCCCGATCCACTCGGTCCGAGCAGAGCGACGGTCTCGCCCGCCGCCACCCGCAGGTTGAAGTCGATCAGCGCCTTCGTCGCTCCTGTCTTCTGGGCTCCTCGCGTGCGCACGCCACCCCGCCCATAGGACACCCCCACCCGGTCGAACGTGATTGCCGGGGTGACGGCTTCCCGCGGCTGCGAAACGACCGCACCTTCGGTGGTCTGCGCCCGGTCGACCCCAGCTGGATTCATCTCAGTTACCGGTCGCCTTCTGATACGCGGCGAGATCGGCATCGAGTTCGGCGAGCACCGCGTTCCAGTCGGGCGACCATACGTCGACGCCATCCAACACAGCCGCAGGCGTGTTCGGTGCGGGGGATTCCGCTGCGGCGGTGCGAATCTGATCGCGCACCGGGATTCCGAGCGCATCGGGCTCGACAGTTTTCTGCACGTCGTCGGAAAGCAGGAAGGTGAGCAGTTTCTTGGCCGACTCCTCGTGCGGCGCACCCTTCGCGACGCCCGCGACGTAGGGCACCGCGATCGTGGTGCGCTTACCGTCAGCGCCCGCGGGGAAGAAGATCTCGAACTTCGAGCCGTCGCTGCGGATCGAGTCGAGGTTCATCTGCACATCGCCGTTGGCAACCAACAACTCACCGTTGCTGACCTTGGGCTGCAGCTTGCCCGTCGACGACGAGGGCCCGACGTTGTTGGCTTGCAGCTTGGTCAGGTAGTCGAGTGCGGCGGGTTTACCGCGCAGTTGCTGCAGCAGGATCAGCACGGCGGTGCCGTCACCAGCCTGGCCGGGCGTGGAGTACTGGAGCTTGCCCTTGAACTGCGGTGAGAGAAGGTCGTCCCACGTCCGCGGCTTCGGGTTGGCACCTGGATTCACGATGAAGCTCAGTGCATTGTTCACGATCGGCACGTAGTTCTCGCTGACCTGATCGGCGGGGATCCCGGCGGTGTCGGCACCGCTGGCCACCAGCAGCCCCGATTTGTCGGCCTTCTGGATGAACGGCGGGAGCGTCACCAGCAGGTCGGCCTGGGGGTTGGCCTGTTCCTTCTCGACGCGCGACACCACCTCACCTGAGCCGGCCTCGACCAGGTTCACCGCGATACCGGTGTCCTGGGTGAACTTCTCGAACTGCGGCTTGTACCAGTTGGCGAGGCCGTCGGCGCTGTAGACCGTGACGGTCTCACCGGAGGCTGAGCCGGTCGAACCGGTGCCGCCGCACGCGGCGGTCATGGTGGTGGCTGCCGCTATCGCAGCGATCGCGGCTGCGCGCAGGAGGGTATGTCGCTTCATGTTTCCTTCTCTTGGGTTAACGGTTCTGCAGGATCAGGTCGGCGAAGTCGGACACCGAGCCGACGACGTGGGTGGCGCCCGCGGAGCGCAGTTGCTCCTCGTTGTGGGCGCCGGTGAGCGTGCCCGCTGCGATGGCCGCGCCTGCGCGCAATGCACTTTCGACGTCGCTGCTGGTGTCGCCGAGCGAAGCGACATTGTGCACAGCGTCGACGTCCAGACGCATCAATGCGGTCAGGATCAAGTCCGGGTTCGGACGTCCCCGAACACCGTCACCCGCCGCGAGGACGGCATCGGCGAGCGACTGCCAGCCCAGCGCCGCGAGAAGCTTCTCCTGCGTGGCGCCGCTGAATCCGGTGGTGAGCGCGACCTTGACGCCAGCCTCCCGCAGTCGCGTGATCGCCTGTGCGGCACCGTCGATGGGCTCGGCTCGTCCTTCATCGATGAGCTGCTCATAGGCGGCTTCGAAGGCCGCGTTCGCCTGTTGTGCTAGCTCTTCGGTTCCGAACAGCGCGCGGAAGACGCTGATCTTGGACTGACCCATGGTGTCAAGGACGTACCGCCGGGCTTCGTCGCGCTCCGGACCCGACTCCGGTACTCCTGCCGCGCTGGCAGCGGACTCGAATGCGCTGACGACAAGTCCGTCGTCGGCAACGGTGGTACCCGCCATGTCGATCACGGCCAGCTGAATCACATTGTCTCCCATTGATTTCCTCATCTTCTTTCTAAAGACCGATCAGTTCCGCACTGTGTTCGGCGATTGCGGGCCCAAGGGTCATCCCACGGCCTCCGGGGCCGGTGATCACCCAGATACCGTCGTCCGGCGACGTCCGGCACACCAACTGGTCGGGATCGACGCATTGGCTGTAGACGCCTGCCCAGCGCTGCCGAACAGGTGGCAGTGCCCGGCCGAGAAGCTCCTCGACGACGTCGACGAGGTACGCGTACGGCGCCTCGGTGACATCGAAGGCGAACGGCTCGTCGTAGGAATGGGTGTCGCCGATGGTCAGCCCGCCATGCAGACGCTGCACGCAGAGCAGTTGCATTCGGTGTTCGTCGGCCACCGCGCCCTGGGGTTCGTTCTCTGTCAACGATTCCAGCGTCGACCCGGCGAACCCGGGGTAGTAGCGGAAGCTGTCGCCGTCGGCGATTGCAGTGGTCAACGGCTCGCCGAGGGGATCGGTCTGCATCATCTGCAGGCGCACCCGCCGCACCGGCAGTTCACCCGCGAGCTCACGGACAAGACCACCGTGGGCGGCGCCCGCGCACACCAGGACGAGGTCGCCGTTGTGGGTGTTTCCTCGATCATCGGTTACCGCGGTGCCCGCGACTGACCTCGCCTCGGTATGCGGGACGAAGGTGTAGCGACCGGTGCGTGCCATGTACTCGCGCATGGCGGGCAGCGCCTGCCGCGATTCGACTGCGGCATCGTGCGCACAGTGAAGCCCGGCCAGATACGTGCCGCGCAGCGCAGGGTTGAGTGCCCGCACGTCGGCCGGCTCCAGCAAGGTGAAGCCGCGGCAATCGGCGTCGGCCCGCGCCGCGACGTCCTCGGCGACCGCCAGCTCACCCGCCGTTCGAACCAACGTGATCGACCCGGCAGGCCGGAATCCGATGCCGGCGATCTCGGCGCCGAGCTTTTCCCACAGCTCCCGCGAGCGCATCGCGGCGGCGAGCTCTCCTCGGGCGCGCCCGGAGACCCAGACCAGGCCGAAGTTACGAACGGTGGCGCCGCGGACCTCGGCCTCTCGCTCCAGCTGCACGACCTCATGGCCGCGTCCGACCGCCTCGATGGCGTGCGCGGTGCCGAGAATCCCACCCCCGATAATCGTCACGCGCATGGCGGATCACCATTCCGACTTCCCGCAACAACCGTCCGACCAGCGCGTATTGCTGGGCCGAACAACGGGTTAACAATTGGTATAGACCAATTTCGGGTACGCTGACCACCTATGGACTCGATCGAAGAAGTCGATGTTCTGCTTCGCTCGCTGAACGGGGTATGGGACGAAGAATCCGTCGACGAGCTGGACCACGCTCTACAGGCCGCCGCAAGGGCGGTCGACGACGATGCCGATGACGAACTCGTCCTCGCGGCGGCCCTGCACGATCTCGCGCACAGCCCGCTGTTCGGCGACGTGGCGACCGGACGGCACGACACGTTCGCACAGGAGTGGTTGACGCCTCGCTTCGGCGACCGCGTCGGCTGGCTGGCGGGCGCACACGTCGCCGCCAAGCGCTACCTTGTCGCGACCGACCCGGACTACGCGACCACACTGTCGAACGTGTCCGTCGATTCATTGCACCACCAGGGCGGCGCAGGCGTCGACGCCGCGCTCGCCGCGCATCCGTGGTGGCCGGACGCGCTGCGTCTTCGGCGCTACGACGACGCGGCCAAAGACCCGCGGGTCAGCGGCGCTTCGATCGATAGCGTGCTGGCAGTCGCCAAACGTGTGCTGCGGCATAGAGATTCGGTATGACCACGCCGGATCGTCTGCCCAAGCCCTATCTGGTTCGGACGGCCGTCGACGACATCCTGGCCGACCTTGCCGAGGGTGATGCCGTCCCGCCGGAACGCGAACTGGCGGCACGGTTCGGGGTGTCACGCGAGACCGTCAGGCAGGCGCTTCACGAACTGCTCGTCGAGGGCCGCATCGAACGGCGCGGCCGCGGCACAGTGGTATCGCGACCCAAGCTGGTCCAGCCGCTGTCGCTGCGTTCCTACACCGAGGGTGCGCGGGAGCGGGGCCGGATTCCCAGTCGTGAACTCGTCACGTGGGAGGACGTGGACGCGACCACGGATGTGGCGCAGGGGCTGGCCATTCCGCCCGGCGACGGGGTCATGCATCTGGAACGAGTCCTTCTCGCCGACGGCCAACGGATCGGGCTGGAGAGTAGCTATCTGCCTCGGTACCGGTTCGGCCACCTCACTGAGACATTCGATCCGGCCACATCCCTCTACGCCGCGATCCGTGCGGGTGGCGTGCAGTTCGGCTCAGCTGTCGAACGCATCGAGACGGCGCTGCCTTCCCCGCGCGAGGCCGCGCTGTTGCAGTCGACGACCGCGATGCCGATGCTGCTGCTGAACCGTCGCTCGCTGGACACCGAGGGCAGGCCGATCGAGATGGTGCGCGCGCTCTACCGCGGCGACCGGGTGGCGTTCGAAACGCTGCTGTCGTAGACCGTCTAGTTCTACTAGGGCACCGTCAGATTCGGTACCTCGCGGATATCGGCCAGGTCCAACAACCGCCAGCACGCGGCGGCGACTTCTTCTGATCGTGCGGTGCCGAGCACCGGACTGGCCAGGCCGAGGAACTTCTCCTCGAGTTGCGTGTCGCTCATGGGGTTGTCCGGGGTGCCGAGGTTGTGCGCGACCTCGCGGTCAAGCGTGCGACCGTCCCGCAGCGTCAACACGACTCGTCCCGAGTCCTTGCCCTGTGCCGCGTCGGTGTGCACGTGGACGGTCTCGCGAAGCCGCGCCAGTTCCGGGTCGGCTACCCGCTCGTCGGTGAACTGCTCGAGCAGTGCGGCTCCATCGGCGAGTGCCACCGCGAGCACGTGGTAGATGCTGAACTTGCCCTGCAGCCCCGTCTGCGGGTCGGCCAGTCCGGTCGTCGTCTTCACGTAGTCGTGCACGTAGGCATCCACCGATGCGACGTCAGCAGCGGTCAGGCCGTGCTCGGCGCGCAGTTCGAGCAGTGCCTGCGCGGGCGGATGGGTGAGCGACCCACATGCGTAGGGCTTGAAGCCGTCCCGCGGCAGGTACCAGGTCTCGCCGATGCCGTCGACCGCCTTAGTCGGCACGGGGTCGGGCGAGAACAGATGCAGGAAACCGCGATGACCCTCGATGGCTTCTGGGCTCGAGGTGAAGCCGTCGCGCGCGAGGAACCCTGACAACAGCCCGTCCATCGCGGCCTTGCCGGGGTGCAGCGACTTGCCCATCGACCCGTAGACCGCCTTCATTCCCGCCGCCTGCGTGGCACCGGTTCCGATCGCGGCGAGCGTCCGCTCCGCGTCGAGGCCGAGCAACCGTGCGGTTGCCGCGGCAGCGCCGATGTGCCCGACGGTGCCGGTGACGTGCCAACCTGCGTCGTAGTGGCCAGGCCCGGCCGCGACGGCGACCCTGGTCTGCACCTCGAAGCCCGCGACGAACGCCTCGACGGCGGCCCTGCCCGACACCGGAACCAGTTCGGCGGCGGCGGCGATCGCAGGCCACAGCGGCGCGCTTCCGTGGATCGTGGTCCGGTCGGGGTTGAACGTGTCGTCGAAATCGAGGATGTGCGCCGCGATTCCGTTCGCGAGCGCGGCGTAGCCGACCCCGGCGCGCAGGGAGGTACCGACGATCGGTGCGGTCCGCGTTCCGTCGCCGGCATCCAGTGCGCCGATCCCCGCATGAACACGTGCGCCCTCGGCCGTGGCGGACCCCGCAATCGTGCAGCCGAGCCAATCGACAAGGCACCGGACGGCCTGGTGGACCACATCGGCGGGCAGGTCGTCGATGCTCATCGTGGCCGCGAACTCGGCCAGTGTGCGGCTTATCGCCTGCTCATCGACCACCGGCCAATTCCCTTCGGCTTCGTCTGTAATACGGAAATGATTTCTGTTATACAGATTACATGGCCATACCGCTGTCGGACTACGACGATCGGACCTCCGCCGAGACGCGGACCCTGCTCGACTTCGTTTCGCGTACGCCTGCCGATGCGATACCCGCCGATGTGGTGCACGAGAGCACAAGGTGCCTTCTCGACCACCTCGGTCTGGCCATCGCGGGCGCCGCCGAACCCGCCGCCGTAATCGCAAGGGCGCAATGCCTTCTGCTCGGCGGTGACCCCCAGGCCCGCGCGCTCGGCACAGGCGAAAGGCTGCGGATCACCGATGCTGCGTTCGTGAACGGAATAGCCTGTCATGCACTCGATTTCGATGACACCCACGTACCGACCATTCTGCATCCGACCACTCCGCTCTATGCGGCGGGCGCCGCGCTCGCCGAATGGCGGGGCAGCAGCGGTATCGACCTGCTGGCCGCACATGCGCTCGGCTACGAGCTGGCCGCCCGCGTGTCAGCAATGCGCTCTATCCCGAGCATTACGACGCGGGTTGGCATATGACCGGAACCACCGGCGCGCTGGCGTCGGCGACGGTGGCGATCAGGCTGCTGGGCCTCGAGGGCCTCACCGCGACTCACTGCCTGAGCATCGCAGCGACACAGGCTTCCGGTCACCGTGAGCAGTTCGGCACGATGACGAAGCCGTTCCACGCCGGTCACGCCGCACAGGCCGGAGTGTGGGCAGGCCTGCTCGCCGCAGGAGGGTTCACCGGCGCGCCCGACCCGTTGCAGGGCCGTCGCGGCATGTTCGCGGTTATGTCGTCAGCAAGCACTCCCGCCGACCTGGTGGACGGGCTGGGTGAGCGGTGGCAGATCTTCGACAACGGGGTCAAGCCCTACGCGTGTGGGGTGGTGATCCACCCGGCCATCGACGCGGTCCGCGACCTGGCGGTACGCAAGGGGTTGACTGCCGACCGGATCGCGAGCATCAAGCTGCATGTACACCCGCTCGTTCGCGAGCTCACCGGAAAGACCGATCCCCGAACGGGTTTGGAGGGCAAGTTCTCGGTGACCTACGCCTGCTCGATCGCGCTGCTCGAGGGCAGGGCAGGCGAGGAGGAGTTCTCCGACGAGTCGGTATATCGCGACGACGTCCGGGCGCTGATGGCCAAGATCGAGGTCATCCCTGACCCCGACGTTCCGCACACCCAGGCGGGCGCCAGCGCGCTCACCGATGCCGGCGAGACGGTCGAGACGTGGGTCGATCACGCGCGCGGTACCCCGGGAAACCGGCTGACCGATGACGAGTTGCGGGACAAGTTCCACGGGCTGGCGGACGCTGTGATCGGACGCGACCGGGCGGAAAGACTTGCAGACGCCGCCTTTTCACTGAAGGCGGGCGGCGATGTCGATGCGATGCTGGAGCTCACCACGCCGCAGATGCGCTGACGACCTCTGCTCCGTCGCAATCGACATGCACCACGGTACCGGTCACCTCGGCGGAATCGGCGAAGGCCAGTCGCGTGACCTGAGAGGCGATCTCGGCGCGGCAGCGGTTCATGAGGTCGCCGGAAACTTCCCCTTCGATACCTGGTGACACCGCGTTCACGGCCACACCCTTGTCGCGCAGTGCGGCGGCCAGAGCAACCGTGAGACCTAACAAGCCATGCTTGGCCGCCGAAAGATGTACCCGCTCAGGATCACCCGCGAGCGCGTTGCGCCCGAGAATGTTGACGATACGGCCGCCGGGGGTCAGGGCGGGAAGCGCGTGCCTGACGCACCGGAATGCGCCGTCCAGCGTGACGGCCCGGACCTGGTACCAGTCGTCCTCGGTGATCGCCTCGACCCGCTGGCGCGGACGGTAGGACGCATTGTTGACCAGGACCCGAAGTCGTCCGCGGGCGGCGATGTCGTCGAACATGTGCCGCACCGAGGACGGATCGGTGACGTTCGCCGTCACCGTGAACGCGCAGCCGCCTGCCGCACGGATCGCCGCGACAACTGCGTCGGCGCGCTCGGTGTGCGACCTGGTGTTCACCGCTACCGTGAGACCCTCTGCGGCAAGGCTTTCGGCGATCACCGCGCCCAGCCCACTGCCCGCCCCGGTGACGAGGGCGATCTCCTGTGTCGGATCAGCCATCGCGCGGCACGGTCTGCGCGAGGAGTTTCGAGACGTCGTCGAGGTCGTCGAACCGCCAGCAGGTGGCAAGCAGCGCTTCGGTGCGCTCGGCTCCCAGTACGGGGCCGACCAGCTCGCGGAACTTTGCGTCGAGCTCGTCGTCGTCCAGCGGCGCCGCAGGCGTCCCCCGGTTGCCGCGAACCCCGGTCGTCAGCGACTGCCCCGAAGCCAAGGTGATCTCGACGTCGGCGTCCTGCTTGCCGAGCGCCGGATCGCTGACCACCTTGACGCGGTCGCGCAGGTCGACCACGTCCGGACGGGTCAGGATCGGCTTCGCCAACTCGTCTGTGCCGAGCCTGCCGAAGATGGCTGCCGCAGCCGCGCAGTGCCGCAGGCTGAATTTCGCCTGCAGAGGGGTGGACGGCTGCGGCAGGTCTGTGAAGCGCGCCGCAGGTGCGGACACCCGAATATCGATCGACCTGACGTCGTCCGGCGCCACGTCGTTGTCGGCCATCAGCGCGATCACGCCATCGATCATCGGGTGGGTCAGCGAACCGCTCGGGTAAAGCTTGTAGCCGTTGCTCGGCAGGTTCCAGGTCTCCCCGAGGCCCGCGCTGATCTTCTCGGGTGCGGGGTCGCCGCTCATCACCGCCAGGTAGCCGAAGTCGCCCTCGAGCGCCTTGGCGCCCGCCGTCAGCTGATGCGCGGCGAGCGTCGCCGCCAGCACACCGTCCATCGCGGCCTTACCGGGGTGCATGCTCTTGAGGTCGCTGCCCGCCATGATGCGCAGCCCTGCGGCCTGGGTCGCGCCCGCGGCGATCGCGTGCTCAACCTCCCTGTGCCCCAACCCCATCGTGCGCGCTGCCGCGGCCGCCGCACCGACGTGACCGGACGTCCCTGTGACGTGCCAGCCGACGTCGTAGTGGGTCTGACCCGCCGCGTGCGCGACGCGCGTCTCCACCTCGAACCCGACGGCGAAGCTCGCGAGCGCGTCACGCCCCGTCACGGTCCTGGTGTCGGCGACCGCGAGGATGGCCGGCCACACCGAACAACTCCCGTGCACGGTCGTGCCGGGCGGGTTGTACACGTCGTCGAGGTCCAAAACGTGCGAGGCGAACGCGTTGAGGAACGCCGCGAACGGGGGCGATGCCCGCATGTCGGTGCCGACTACCGTTGCCGTACCGCCGCTTTCGCTTTCGGCGACCGCATCGCGCGCCCGGCGGGTCGCATCGTCGGTCGACCCGCTGACCGATACTCCGATGTGGTCGACCAGTGAGCGTCGTGCTGCGTGCAGTACCGGTTCGGGTATCTGCTCGCGCTGGTGCTCGGCGACGAACCTGGCCAGAAGGGCCGTTGGTTCGGATTCAGTCACTGATCCTTCCTCAGACCAAGCCCCTCCAGCAGGCCGCCAACGATATCGGTCTGTTCCTTCAGGTACGCCGTGAACTCGTCGCCCTGCAGGTTCTCGGTGACCAGGCCGTCGCTTTTCGTCAGGTTCTTCCAGTCGTCGGTGTCCACCATCTTGGTCAGGTCGTCCCGGTATCCCTGGATCGCGTCCTCGGGCATATCAGGTGCGCCCATCACGGCGCGGAACTGCACCGGCACCTTCGACGAGTCGATGCCCTGCTCGGTGGTGGTGGAGACGTCGGGGAAGATGTCCAGCTTCTTGTCGCCGATGACCGCGATCACCTTGAGCTGACCGGCCTTGACCTGTTCGGAGACGTCAGAGGCGCTGCCCAGCATGATGTTGGCGTCGTTGCGCAGCAGCGCGGTGATGCGCGAACCGGTGTCCTCGAACGACAGGAACTTCCATCCGCGCCTGCAGCTCGTCCTGCAGCACCAGCCTGGTCAACGCGTCGTTGGCGGTGCTGGAACCGCCGGCCTGAACCAGCGTGTCGGGCGCGGCCTTGGCGGCGTTGACGAAGTCGGAGAACGAATTGAACTGCGAACTCGCGTTGGTCACGACCACCTGAGGTTCGGTGGCGACCAAGCGCGATCGGCGTCAGGTCGGCGAGGCTGACCTTCGCGTTCGCGACGGTCATCGGCGTCGCCAGCCAGGTCGGTGTGACCTGAGCGATCAAGCCCGCGTTGCCTTTTCGGTCGACCATGTACGACATGGCGCCGATGGAGTCACCGGCGGGAATGTTGCGTACCGGCCAGTTGGTGTCGATGATCTTGTTCTCGTACATCACCTTGATCATCTGGCGGGTGAACACGTCGCTGCCGCCACCGACGGCGTTGTGCGTGACCACTTCGACGGATCCCGATTTGCCGCCGCCTCCACCTCCATCTCCTCCACTTCCACAGGCTGCGAGCGCAACGAGAGCGACGGCGGCGAGTATGACGGTGAGTAGTTGCCTGGTTCGGATCATGATCCGATTCCTTCCTGGTGGGGGTTTGTACACAAACGATTTCGCGTCATGCGTCGACGTCGACCAACTGCTCGCGCACCTTGCGGGTACGACGTCCGAACGTCAGCACCAGGAACAGCAGGACCGCCACCCCGATGAGCACCGCCGAGATCGGGCGCTGGAGATAGATGATCGGGCTGTTGTCGGAGAGCAGCAGCGACTGCCTGATCGAGTTCTCCGCGATCGGGCCGAGTACGAACGCCAGAACCAAGGGCGCCGGCGGGATGTCCAGCTTGCGCATGACATACCCGAGAAGCCCGAACACCACCAGCAGGCCGACGTCGAAGATCGAAAAGTTGACGCTGTAGACGCCGACGACGGAGATCAGCAGGATCGCCGGGTAGAGCACCTTGTACGGCGTGTTCAACAGCTTGGCGAAGAACGGCACCATCGGCAGATTCATGATCACCAGCACGATGTTGCCCAGGTACATGCTGGCGATGATCGGCCACACCACGTCGGCGTGCTCTTGGAAGAGCAGCGGGCCGGGGTTGAGCCCGTACAGCACGAGTGCACCGAGAAGCACTGCGCCCGTGCCGGATCCGGGGATGCCCATGGTGAGCAACGGAACCATCGCACCACCGGTCTCGGAGTTGTTCGCCGCCTCCGGCGCCGCAACACCCTCGATCGAACCCTTGCCGAACTCCTCCGGTGTCTTCGAGGTCTTCTTGGCGATGATGTAGGAGACGAACGAGGCCACTGTCGAGCCGGCGCCGGGCAGGATGCCGATCAGGAAGCCCACGACGCCGCCCTGCACCATCGCGGGCGTCGACTTCTTGATGTCGCTCTTGGACGGGAGCAGTTCCCGAAGCTTGCTCGGCACCGTGAAGAGCTTCTTTTCGGTCTTGTCCTCGATGTTGACCAAGACCTCGCCGATCGCGAAGATGCCGACCGACAGCGCGATGAACTCGATTCCGCCCGCGAGCTCGATCTGGCCACCGGTGAACCGCTGCTCACCCGAGAACAGATCGGTGCCGATCGTCGCGAGGAACAGCCCGATGAACATCGAGATGAAGCCCTTGAGGATCGAGTCGCCCGCCAGCATGATCACCAGGAGCAGCGCGAACACCATCAGAGCGGAGTACTCGGGTGGCCCGAAGTTCACTGCGACGTCGGCGGCGATCGGCGCGAGGAACGTCAGGCCGATGACACCGATGGTGCCTGCGACGAAGGATGCGATCGCCGCGATGCCCAGCGCCTTGCCTGCCCGGCCTTGTTTGGCCATCTCGTAGCCGTCGATGCAGGTGACGACCGATGACGATTCGCCGGGAATGTTCAGCAGGATCGAGGTCGTCGAGCCACCGTACTTCGCGCCGTAGTAGATGCCTGCCATCATGATCAGGCCGGTCGCCGGATCGAACCCGGTGGCCAGGGGCAGCAGGATCGCAATTGTCGCAGGCGGTCCCAGTCCGGGCAGGATGCCGACCAGCGTGCCCAGCAGGCAGCCCACGACGAGCCACAGCAGGTTGGTCGGTGTGATCGCGGCCTGAAATCCGTGCAGCAGACCGTCGACCGCGTTCACCGCCGGGCTCCTGTCACGGCGAATTCAGGAAGGTGAATCAGAACCACAGGGTTCCTCCTGGGAGTTGCACCTCGAGCAGGGTGTCGAATACGAAATACATCACTGGAGGCAACAGAAGCAGTGTGATGATCAGCGGAATGGACCGGATTCGCTCGATCGCCAGGATCACCAGCAGGACAAGGACTTCGCCGGCGAGGATGAACCCGAGCGGCTCGATCAGAAGCGACGAGATCACCAAGACGAGCCACACCATCAATGCACGGCCCATCTGCGGAGGCGACAGCGACAACGTCGGAGCCTCCCCGCGGCGAGCCTGTGGCCCCACGAGCCAGACCACCGTGAGCGCTAACCCGAGACCGATCAAGCAGATCGTCAGCAGCACGGGAAGGTAGCCGGGCCCGGGTTCGCCGTTCGAACCGCGGAAAGCGAGTTCTGTTCGGCTCCGATACAGCAGCCACGCCGCGACGCCCGCTATCACCAGGCCGAGGACGATGTGGACCATGCGGGTGACGCGCGCGTCTCGTGCGCGCGCTTCTTCGTCTACGGGTTCTTCGACTTCCTCGACCTGTTCGCCGACACCATTGTCAGCCTGCGGCTCGACGGAGACCTTCGGCTCTTCGGGCCGGCCGTTTCTATCGGGCTCACGGGCTTGGCCGCCCGCGGCGTTGGTCGTCGGCGCTACGTCCTGATCCATGCAGACCTCTTTGTGGGCTTGATGTCTTCATGATAGAAATAGTTTTCTGTCTGTAGGAAAAGCTATGACTCCGCGCGCCCTGTGTCAAGCGTCACTTTGAACCGGAGATGTGGTGTGGCAAGTTGGCAAACACCTGGACAGATGACGGTAGGCTTCTTCTATGCAGAAGTCACGACCGGAGAGCGAAACCGGCCCGGCCTATCCGATAGCGTCGGTCAACAACGCACTTCTTCTGCTTCTTCTGTTCCGTGAACAGCCAAGGGTGCGGCTCACCGACGCCTGCAAATACCTCGGCGTCGCGCACTCGACTGCGCACCGGTTGCTTGCGATGCTCGCCCACCACGGATTCGTTCAGCAGGAGCCGGTCACCCGCGCCTACATCGCGGGCCCCGCGCTGGTCGAGGTGGGGCTTGCCGTCGTCGGTTCCCTGAATGTCCGCGAGCAGGCACGGCCGATGATGGAGGAGCTCGCCGCCGAAACCGGCGAGACGGTGCATCTCGGAGTTCTGGAGGGCGATCAGGTCCGCTACGTGGATGCGGTGGAGTCCGAGCGCGCGCTTCGAGTGGTGGCCAGAACCGGGACACTGGTGCCCGCGCACTGCACGTCGTTGGGCAAGGCCCTGCTGGGACAGCTGACCGATCAGCAGGTGGCGGCGCTGTACCCGACGTCGGCGGAGCCGTTCACCGCCCGAACCGACAAATCGATCACCACGCAGGCGAAGCTGATGAAAGAAGTGGCGAAGGCCAGGGCCCGTGGATACGCGGTGAACGCGGGCGAGACCGAAGACGATGTGGGTTCCGTCGCGGTCGCGTTCCGCGACTTCGCGGGTAGGGCCGCGTCCATCGCCATCGCAGCGCCGACGAGTCGCCTTACGTCGTCACGGATCTCACACATCGGGGACCTGATGATCCAGACGATCTCCCGCGCGCCCGAGTCGCCGGTGATCGCTCAGGTTTCCCCGGACTGAGTACCGCCGCGCGCACTGAGGGCGCCTGCGCCTGCGGTCAGCAGCATGACGAGCGCCAGTAGCGCGAAGGCCGCCTCGACGCCGAACCACTGAGACACCACCCCCGCCGCGGCGAGGATGACCGTCTGCCCGACCCGGTTGGTCGCCACCCGCATGCCAAGAGCGGAGCCGCGGCTGGTGTCGTCGACCAGATCGACGACCCAGTCCATGGTGGTGGTCTGGGTGAGGCCGATCGCGAAACCGAGGACGGACATCGCGAGCATCATCGGGGTCAGGTTGTGGCTCAGCCCGACGATGAGCAGACAGATCGCCGCGACCCCCGTCGCCACCACCGTGAGATTCACACTCGGGATCCTGCGGACGAACCAGGGTGTCGCGGCCCGCGCGAAAAGCGCGCCGCTGCCGCTGATGCCAAGCAGAATGCCCACCTGCGACGACGTCAGCCCGACCGAGGCGCCGAGCAGCGGCACATAGACGAGCAGTAGGTCGTTGCCGCCCTTGGCGGAGAAGCTCGTCATCAGGGCCGCGGGCATACCCCTGATGCGCAGCAGCCCCCACACCCGCTCGGGCTTGCCGGTGCGCACGGTCGACTTCTGGATGGTGGTGGTGCGCGTCGCGATCACGGCGGCGGGCAGTCCACCGACAAACACCCACGCCGCGACCTGTAATGCCGACGACGTGGAGGCCAGGTTCGGGTTGTCGCTGTGGCCGATGATCACGCCGCCGAGGACCGGCCCGACGATCTGGCCGAGGGCGGAAATCGTTGTGAGAGCGCCGAATCGACTGATGCGCGATCAGCGAGCTCTGCGCTTGGGCCATGATGCTCTGGCCGCCGATGGTGCCGGTCGTGTGGCCGATGCCGAGTGCTGTGGTCGCGATCGCGAACGCGGGAATCGACTCGATGAACACGAGAGAGAAGGCGCCGACGGCGGCGACGACGAAGCCGAGCACCAGCAGGATCGCGGGGTGGTGCTTCTCGGTCCATCGGCCCAAACTCACCGCGAACAACATCGGCGGGATGGCGAAGCACGCCGCCGTCAGGCCGAGGGTGGTGCCGTCGGCACCGAGCGCAAGCAGCCGGTAGGTGGAAACCGGACGAGCCAGGGTGACCGCAACCTGCAGCAGGAAGATGCTGAGAACGGTGCCGACGAGCCACACCGGTGGGAGGGAACGCTCCTTGAGATTGACCACGGCTTCGCCGTGGCGATCAGAACTTCCAGCCACGCTCCGGCGTGGCCACGTCGACCTCGACACCGTCTGGATCGCGGAACTTGAAGAACCGGGGCGGGTCGGCCTGTTCGGCGCCGTAGACCTCGATACCGCGTTCCTTCAGCGCGGTCACGACAGCGCCGGTGTCCTCGATCGTCACGCCGATGTGGTTGGGACCCATCGCCCCGTATGTCCAGTCGGAGCGCTGGATATCCGGATTCGGCTGCAGCAGCGAGTAGTTGACCTCACCATCACTGAGATCAATCGCCTTGCCGGGGTAGTGGCCGGGGGTGCGGATATCGCCGAGGCGCTTGAAGCCCAGCACGTTCTCGTAGAACTCGGCGGTCGTCTCGAGGTCCTGGACCACGATTCCGAGGTGTCGGATGCGCACTACTGTCTCCTCTTCTTCTGAACTCTGACTTCTTCCGTTGTGGAGAAATTATTTCTGCAAATCAGACTGTACTTCTGCTGCATGGCACCCGTCAATGGAGGTCACGGGGATTTCTGCCTTGCAGACCGGGTTAGAACTGGAGGGCCGTGAAGCGCCAATCGAGCACCTGGCGGTCGTCTGCGGCGTCGCCGGCCGCGTAGACCAGCGCGCGCAGCTTCAGCACACCGCCGCGATTGTCGGGCAGTGGCACGGCGCCGTCGACGTGCAACTCGCTGTAGAGCGTGTCGCCCTCGTACACCGGGCCGACGTGATCGCATGACTCCCAGCCCAGCACCGTCGCGATATTGGGCAGCAGCCGCGTTGTCTGCGCGAAAGCGAGCCCGATGGTGTGCCCGCCGTAAACCAGGCGCTGACCACCCACACGTGAATCGTGATGTGTAGCAGCGATATTCAGTGTCAACCTCGCGAGTTCGGGTGCGCTGCTGACAACGTCGGCGGTGCTGGGCAACACCGAGCCTGCGATGCCGGAGTCGAAGTGAGTGCCGGGCACTCGTGCGCGGAATGCGCCCGCGTCCCATTGCGCGGTCGGGTCGGGGGCAGCCGCGGACTCCACCCCTATCGTCGACATGTCGTCGGCGTGGCCGGTGTCAGCCGCACCGCCGCGCAGCGGCAGCATCGCGCAGCGGTGGAAGTCGAGGACCAGCCTGCCGATCTGGTCGATGGTGGTCATCCGAAGCGCGGCAAGGCCGGTCGGCGCACGGCCGGGCTTGCTCGCGTTCTGTCTGAGGGCGACGACTTCCGTACGGGTGAACAGCGTGTCGCCGATGACGGGGAACCGGTGGAAGGACAGGCCGCGGTAGAAGAGGTTGGCCTTCACCCGCTGGGTGGCCAGCGTGGTCTGCCCGATGGCGACGTCGCAGACCAGTTGCGGATGCGCCAGCGCGGCGGTCGAACCCGTGACGGCGATGGCGAGGTCGGCGTCCAGCGCCAGCCGCAGGCGGTCGCCGATAATCGACTGGTGTACCGCCGCGGCCCCTGCGGTCAGCGTCATCGACGGCGCCCAGTCGAAGACCTGGCCGACGGCCAGATCGTCGAAGTGGGGTCCGCCGGGTTCGTCGCCGCGCATCGTCACAGCTTGCCCTACGAGTACTTCGCGATCAGCTCCTGCTTGTACAACTTGCCGGTGTCGGTGCGCGGCAGTTGCGCCTCGAACGAGATCGAGCGCGGACATTTGTAGTGCGCCAGCCGGTCCCGTAGCCAGCCGAGCAACTCGTCGGCGAACTCCTCTGTGGCGTCGGCCCGATCAACCGTCTGAACCGCGCCCTTGACGCTCTGGCCCATATCGTCGTCGGGGATGCCGAACACGGCGGCATCCATCACCTTCGGATGGGTGACCAACATGTTCTCGGCCTCCTGCGGGTAGATGTTCACCCCGCCCGAGATGATCATGTGGTGGCGGCGGTCGGTCAGGTAGAGGAAACCGTCCTCGTCGAGATATCCGATGTCGCCGACGGTCTTCCAGCCATGCTTGTCGCGCGACTTCGCCGTCTTCTCGGGGTCGTTGAGGTACTCGAAGTCGAAGCCGCCTTCGAAGTAGATCTCGCCTGCCTGTCCTGCCGGCAGTTCGTTGCCGTCCTCGTCGAGGATGTGCAGCGGGGTCATCATCGACCGGCCGACCGACCCTGGATGGGCCAACCATTCGTCGGCGGTGATGAGCGTCGAACCGATCGCCTCCGATGAGGCGTAGTACTCGTCGACGATTGGGCCCCACCAGTCGATCATCTGCTTCTTGATCTCGACAGGGCACGGCGCGGCGGCGTGCATGACGCGCTTCAGACTGGAGACGTCGTACGAACCACGCACCGCTTCGGGAAGTTTCAGCATGCGCGTGAACATCACGGGAACGAACTGGCCGTGCGTGACACCGTTGCGCTGAATGGCGTCAAGGCAGCCCTCGGCGTCGAACTTGTCCATCACCACCGTCGTGATGCCGCCCGACTGAATCGTCATCGACCACACCGAAGGCGCGGTGTGATACAGCGGCGCGGGGCTCAGGTAGATCGCGTCTGGGTCGAGCCAGAAGCTCACCAGTGCCGACATCATTCCTGGCACCTCGGCGGGTGGCAGGTGCTGCAACTCTCGCTTGATGCCCTTCGGTCGGCCGGTGGTGCCGGACGAGTACTGCAGCAGATCACCCTCGATCTCATCGTCGATGGGCGTATCCGGTTGGTCTGCAACGCATTCCGGGTAGCGGTGCCAGCCGTCGATGTCGTCGTCGGCGGTGATCAGGAGCTGTGGGAGCCCGTTGGGTAGTTCGGCTTCCAGTCCTTGGAGCACCTTTCGCAGCGCCGCACTGCCGATGATGGCCTTGGCGCTGCTGTTGTCGATGATGTAGGCCGCTTCGGCTGCGGTCAGGTGGGTGTTGATCGGGACGTAGTACAGGCCGCTTCGGCGCGCCGCCCACATCACGGCGTGATAGTGCTCGTTGTTCTCCATCAGGATCGCGACGGCGTCGCCCTCGGTCAGGCCGTGCTTTCGGAAGAAGTGCGCCAACCGGTTGGCGCGTGCCTCGAGCTCGCCGAACGTCACCGTCGTGCCCGACGGATACATGATGACGGCCGGCTTGTCGGGGTGCGCATCGGCATGCTCACGAATCTGCATGGCTGAGACTTTACGACGGCCGAACTTGACAGGTGTCAAGAGGTCGATAAGCGCAGGTCGCTGCGGATTCGGACTTAGCATGGCGTCGTGGTCACGCCGTCGGGCATCGTCACCTTCCTCTTCACCGATATCGAAGGGTCGACCCGCCGCTGGGATTCGGACGCCGACGAGATGCGTGAAGCGCTGGCTGCGCATGACACGTTGATGCGCGAAACCGTCGAGCGTCATCAGGGATGGATGTTCAAGCACACCGGCGATGGTGTGTGTGCGGCCTTCTCGTCGCCACGCGCCGCGGTGGACGCCGCCGTTTCGGCACAGCGGCAACTCGCGCTCCCTGTACGGATGGGCATCGCGACGGGCGAGGCGGAGTTGCGCGGTGACGATTATTTCGGCGCGGTTCTGAATCGTGCGGCACGTGTGATGGCGGCAGGCCACGGCGGCCAGATCCTGCTCGACGGCGCGACGGCCGAACTCCTCGCTGGCGTTGATCTACTCCACCTCGGATCGCGGCGGCTGCGCGACATCGCCAAACAGATCAACCTGTTTCAGGTGCTGGCCGATGGCCTACGTACCAACTTCCCACCGTTGAAGACTCTCGACTCGACGTCGGGAAACCTGCGGCCGGCCGCGACAAGCTTCCTCGGTCGCGATGCGGAGATCGCCGACCTGCGCACGGCGCTGAAGGCACACCGGCTGGTGACGCTGACCGGTCCCGGCGGAGTAGGTAAGACAAGGCTCGCACTTGAAGTCGCCGCCCAGTCGGCACACGAGTTTCCGGACGGAGTGTGGGTAACCGAGCTGGCTCCTGTCGGAGATCCCGCAGCGGTGCCCGAGGCGCTCGCGGGGGTGCTGGGGGTCACCCCGCAGCCGGGGATGACGCTGTCCGCAAGCGTGGCGGCCGCGCTGGAGGGTCGGTCGCGGCTGCTGGTGTTCGACAACTGCGAACATCTCCTTGACGCGGCAGCCGAAATGATAGAGACGATCCTGTCCTACTCGACGACGGTGACCATTCTGGCGACCAGCCGCGAAGGCTTGCAAGCTTCCGACGAACAGCTCTGGCCAGTGCCATCCCTTGAGGTTGATTCCGGTGCCGACTCGGCCGCAGTGGCTCTGTTCGTCGAGCGCGCTGAGGCGGTGGCGCACGGAGTATCGCTAGCCGACGAGGGTCAGGCGGTCGTCGAGATCTGCCGTCGCGTCGACGGCATCCCGCTTGCGATCGAGCTGGCCGCGTCCCGCCTGGTGTCGATGACGGTCACCGAAGTTCGCGATCGGCTTGGCGATCGGTTCCGGCTTCTCGTCGGATCGCGGCGCGGACTAGAGCGGCACCAGACGTTGCGGCAAGCCGTGCAGTGGTCCTTTGACCTATTGGATGACGCCGAAAGGGATCTGTTGCAAGAGTGTTCGGTGTTTGCCGGCGGATTTGATCTGGGCTCGGCGTGTGCTGTGGCAGGGTCCGACGACGAG
Source organism: uncultured Actinomycetota bacterium (assembly GCA_963756865.1). Classification (GTDB taxonomy): domain Bacteria; phylum Actinomycetota; class Actinomycetes; order Mycobacteriales; family Mycobacteriaceae; genus Mycobacterium. Next base: position 28,446 of record CAVWPQ010000018.1, read on the forward strand.
TTCGCAATCCTCGATCTTCTCGACGCCCTTGTCCGCAAGTCCCTGTTGTCAGCCGACTGGGCATCGGAGCGGACCCGATATTCGATGTTGGAGACCATTCGCCAGTTCGCCGAGGATCAGCTCGTGCAGGCACGCCGGGCCGAACAGGTCCGCGCCGCACACGCCCGCCATTTCGCAGCGCAGGAAGCCGACGTGCTTGCACTCTGGGACAGCCCGAGGCAACGCAAGGCCTACACGTGGTTGGCTGTCGAACTGGCCAATCTGCGCACTGCGTTCCGTTGGGCTGCCGACCACGACGATCTCGACGATGCGGCAACGATCGCCGTCTACGCAGCACTCATCGGGTCTTGGTGCAATCAGCATGAGCCGATCGGGTGGGCTGAGGAACTCATCGAACCCGCTAGGACGGCTGCCCATTGCCGGCTGGCGCAGCTCTACGTCATAGCAGGACTCTGCTATGTGTCCGGGCGCACTGACGACGCCATCGAGTATTCCCGGTGTGGGCGAATCGCGATTGAAAGTGGACAGTACGACGACATTCCCTACGAGGTCGATGCATTCGTCGGCGGTGCGTCCAGCGCGAAGGGGCATCCGGAGCAATGGATCGACGTGTGTCGGAACATAATTTCGCGGGGTCCCGGACCGCACCTCGTCGCCCGATCATCTCTGGCGTTGGCGTTGAGGTTCTCGGGCGCCGTGGACGATGCGATCTCTGTCTGCGAAGGCCTGGTGGACGAGGCGGAAGTCACCGGCAACCCGCTATTGATCTGCGTGGCACTCCTGGCCTACAGCTCGGCCCACCGAGACGCTGATCCGGCTCCGGCGTACGACGCGTACAAAAGGGGCCTTGTGCTGTCCCGAGAAACGGGCAACCGACAACACGAAGCGCACTTCGCCATTGGGTTGTCCCGCCTTGCGATCACCCACGGGGACGAACAAGACGCGTTTGATTTTCTCACCCTTGCTATCCGCAACGGCTACGACTCGGGCAGCGTCTTCTACCTTCACGTGCCGCTGGCTGTGCTGACGGTCTTCTTCGACCGACTCGGACGCTACGAGTCTGCCGCCACGCTCAGCGGGTATGCCTTCAACCCGCTCACCCGTGTCACCGTCATCGAGATCAACCCGACGATCGATCGTGTGCGTGATCTGTTGGGCGACAGAGAGTACGAGATACTGGCAGGCGCAGGTGCGAACATGACAACAACGGAAGTCGTCGAGTACGCGTTCGACCAGATCGACCTCGCCCGTGCCCAACTCACTCAGACGGGTAGGCTAACCCGATGTTCGGCGGGCTGTTCTGCATCCTCTTCGGGCTCGCGATGGTCGCCATCGTGATCTACGGCGACCGTAGCGTCAGAAGCGCAAAGCACACCGGGGTGAGGGTGTCCGCGCAGGTGATCGGCCAGGAGGTCGAGGTCGGCGCAAAAGGATCGCGCTTCTACCACACCAAGGTGCGCTTCCCCGGGCCCAATGGTCAATGGCTGGAGCACGTTTCGATTCAAGGCCACTCGAAGCCGGTGCAAAGGGAACTTGTCGACGTCTGGTACGACCCCGCCGACCCGACACAGGTGACAGTCGACGAACCGGGCGGTCGCAGCCGACTCATCGTCGGCGTCGGCATCGGACTGGTTTTCGCCGCCCTCGGCGTCTACTTCATCGCGACGGGATGAGCGCGCAGTCGGCGGCGAAGACGCGCCATTCGTCGGGAACTCCCTTGAGCACATGGGACCCGCGGTCTGAGAACGTGATCCCGGATCCCGCCACGAGGTCCTTCACTGTGGAAGACACCAACACCTCACCGGGTCCGGCAAGTGCTGAAACCCTCGCACCTATGTGGACTGCGATCCCGCCGATGTCGTCTCCCCGAAGCTCGATCTCACCTGTGTGGAGCCCCGCCCGGATGTCAATGCCCAACGGCTGAACAGCCTTGCTGATCGTCTGAGCACATCGGACAGCCCGCGCTGGACCGTCGAAGGTTGCGAGCAGGCCGTCGCCCGTCGTCTTGATCCTGCGGCCGCGATGACGGTCGATCTCACGAGCAGCCAGTGAATCGTGTTGGTCCAAGATGCGCGTCCATTCGGCGTCGCCAAGAGACGCAGCGCGGTGCGTCGACGATACGATATCGGTGAACAGGACGGTCGCAAGTGCGCGGTCGGGCACACGCGCGGGACGGACGCCCGTGAGGAATTCCTCCACTTCATCGAGTATGGCGTCCTGATCGCCGAGGTGCGGGAAGTACTCGTTGCCCTGCAATTCAACGACTTTGGCGTCTGGAATATGCGCACCCAGGTAGCGACTGCCCGCAGCGTGCGGAATGTCTGCCGTGCGATAAACGACTAGAGTCGGCACCCGGATCGCCGTCAACAGATTGCGTACATCGATCTCGCGATTCATTTGCATGATCGCCCGCGCGGCTCCCGGGCTTGCTGACAGCCGCTCCCATCGCGCGTGGGTCTTGCGCCATATCGGGTCATCTGCCCGACCAGGTGACAGGAGGTAAAGAAGAGGAGATGGTGTGTCTTGCGCGCGGCCCCAGTTCTCCTCGAGGTACCGCAAGCCGTCGGCCCAAATTTCTTCGGGCATTCCGTCTGGGTAATCCGGTGCCCAGGAAATCCTGGCGTATGCGCCGTAGAGGACGAGCGCTGTCACCCGCTCCGGGTACGTCGCCGCGAAAACGAGAGCCAGTGCACCACCTTCGGATCCCCCATAGACGGCGGCGCGTTCGGAGCCGGCAGCATCCATGACCGCGCGAAGGTCGTCCATCCGTTCCTCGAGCGTCGCCACGGCGACCCGATCGGACAGACCGGTGCCCCGCTTGTCGAACATGATCAAGCGGGAGAATGATGCGAGCCGCTCGAAGTACCTACGTTCGGCCGGATCTTCCCATTGCAGCTCGAGATTTGAAACGAACGGCGGAACGTGAACGAGGTCGAACGGGCCGTCGCCGACCACCTGGTAGGCGATGTTCACATTGCCCGACTTCGCATATCGCGTCTCGGGGACGTCGATCACGAAGGCAGTGTAAGCCGACGAGCAGACGCAAAAGTCCCCGAATCACAGGGATTTCGGGGACTTTTGCGTCTGCTCGCGCTGAAAGGCTGACCTACTCGGCTTCCGCCAGCCGGTGCTTGAGCGCGTCGAACTCGTCCTTGATGCCGGTCGGCAGCTTCTCGCCGACGAATTCGAACCACTCCTCGATCAACGGGAGCTCCTCGCGCCACTCGGCTGCGTTGACCGCCAGCGCCTCGTCGACATCGGCGGCGTCGACGTCCAACCCGGACAGGTCGAGGTCGTCGGCGGTGGGCACGATGCCGATCGGTGTCGTCTTACCGCCCGCCTTCTGCTCGATGCGGTCGATGATCCACTTCATCACGCGGCTGTTCTCGCCGAAACCGGGCCACAGGAAGCGACCGTCGTCGCCGCGACGGAACCAGTTGACGAAGAAGATCTTCGGCATCTTGGACTCATCGGCGTTCTTGCCGATGTCGATCCAGTGCGCGAAGTAGTCGCCGACGTTGTAGCCCATGAACGGCAGCATCGCCATCGGGTCGCGCCGGACGGTGCCGACCTTGCCTTCGGCGGCGGCGGTCTGCTCGGAACCCAGTGTGGCGCCGATGAAGACGCCGTGCTGCCAGTCGCGGGCCTGCGTCACCAGCGGAACCGTCGTCTTGCGGCGCCCACCGAACAGGATCGCCGAGATCGGCACACCCTGTGGGTCGTCCCACTCCGGGGCCAGCGTGGGGCACTGCGACATCGGTGTGCAGTAGCGCGAGTTCGGATGGGCGGCCTTGCTCTCCGTCTCACGCAGGATCCAGTCGTTGCCCTTCCAGTCGATGAGGTGGTCCGGCTCGCCTTCCAGGCCCTCCCACCACACATCGTTGCTGTCGGTCAGCGCGACGTTGGTGAAGACGGTGTTACCCGCTGCGATGGTCTTCATCGCGTTCGGGTTCGAGCCCCAGTTGGTCCCGGGAGCGACGCCGAAGAAGCCGAACTCAGGGTTGACCGCGTACAGCCGACCGTCCTTGCCAAACCGCATCCACGCGATGTCGTCGCCGACTGTCTCGGCGCGCCATCCCGGAATGGTCGGCTGCAGCATCGCGAGGTTGGTCTTCCCACAGGCCGACGGGAACGCCGCCGCAACGAAGTAGGACTTGTTCTCCGGCGAGATCAGCTTGAGGATCAGCATGTGCTCGGCGAGCCAGCCCTCGTCGTGCGCCATCGCCGAAGCGATCCGCAGCGAGTAGCACTTCTTGCCGAGCAGTGCGTTGCCGCCGTAACCCGATCCGTAGCTCCAGATCTCGCGGGTCTCAGGGAAGTGGCTGATGTACTTGGTGTCGTTGCAGGGCCACGGCACATCCTCCTGGCCGGGTTCCAGCGGGGCGCCGATCGAGTGCAGGGCCTTGACGAAGAATCCGTCGTCGCCCATCTTGTCCAACGCGGCCTTGCCCATCCGGGTCATCGTCCGCATCGACACCACGACGTACTCGGAATCGGTGATCTCAACGCCGAGCTTGGGGTCTTCTGCGCCGAGCGGTCCCATGCAGAACGGCACCACCCACATGGTCCGGCCGCGCATAGAGCCGCGGAACAGGTCGGACATGATGCCGCGCATCTCGGCCGGGTCCATCCAGTTGTTGGTCGGGCCTGCGTCGATTTCCTTCTCCGAGCAGATGTACGTCCGCGATTCCACGCGTGCGACGTCGGAGGGATCGGACAACGCCAGATAGGAGTTCGGCTTCTTCTTCTCGTCGAGCTTCTTGAAGGTGCCCGCCGCCACGAGCTGCTCGCACAGCCGAGCGTTCTCTTCGTCGGACCCGTCGGCGAACGCGACCCTATCGGGCTGGGTGAGCTCCGCGACCTCCTGGACCCAGGCAAGCAAACCTGCGTGATTCGTCGGTGCGGTGTCCAGACCGGGAATGGTCGCTGACGTCATCGAAATCTCCTGCGTAGATTTGTCGCCAGGACGCGAGCCTTTAGCGTCACTGGTGCTTATCGCCCTCTTAACAAGGTTAACGCGGGTGACATACCCTGCGAAATCCGGATCTATGTCCGATCACTCACAAGAACGATTCAGAAAGGCCTGATCACTGCGGTTGGCCACCCGCCAACTCCGCGCGGACGGTGTCGAGGGCCTTTTGCAGGGGCGGCAGCCGCCTGTCGCGCAGCGCCGCGGCCCGCGCGATCGCCACGGCGTGCTCCCGAAGTTCGGAGTCGATTTCGCCTACATGAGCCGTCGCCACCCCGGCGTCGGCCTCGTCGCGGCGGGCCACATCGGCGGTAAGCGTCGCTTCGGCGGCCAGCACCCGGGTGGCGACGCGCTCCTCCATCGAACCCTGCAGCAGGCCGATGACCACACCGACCCATCGGTCCAGCATCGCGCGATCGCTGAGCAGGCCTCGCATGCTGACGACCCAGACGGTGAGCAAGAGCCCGATCACGCCCCCCGCGACAAGCCCGGCGATGGTCAGCCCCGGCGCGAGCCCGGCGAACAACCGGCTGACCCCGAGCGCCACACCGAGGCCGAAGCCTGCCCCGAGCACCATCATCAGCCGCGACTCGAGCCGCCTGGACTTCAACGGCGGCGGTGCAAACGCCGGTGGCGTGATCCGCGGCGGCGGTTCGGGCGGGGTGAGCCCGAGCTCGGTCGCGAGGTCGGCGATGTGCTGGGTGACTCCCGCCTCCACGTCGTCGACGACCTCCCCGACACGGGTGCCGACGTAGGCTTCGAAGCCCGGCAGACGACGCCTGGTCATGGTCGACGCGTCCTCCTGCAGCTCCGACCGCACCGACGTGCAGCGGTTACGGGCGAAGTACGCCAGCTGCACCCGGGCCTGTTGAATCTGACTGCGCAGCGCGATCGTGCGTTCGGACTTGGACACTCGGCGCTCACGCTGGACGTTCTCGCGGCGGCCACGCAGTGCCGTCACCCTGGCCTGCCGATCAGCGCCCGCACCGTCCTTGTCGTACCGAGAGATCACGGTCTGCAGGCGAGACTCCCACGCTCGCAACCTGTTTCGTCTCTGAATGTCGATATCACCGAGACGTGCCCGCAGCAGTTCCACGAGGTCGTCGACGTCCGGCTCGCCGAGGTCGGGCGCCGCTGAGACGCCGACCCATGGCACATTCCGATAGCGCTCGGAGTGGGCGGCCAGCCGGGCTTGGTCCTCGGCGAGGACGTCACGCCAATTGCGGTGGACGTCGATTTTGGACACCGCCCCGACGACCAGGTCGGTGTGCTGGACGGCGAGATCGATTAGCGCGCAGTCGGATTCAGCGATGGGAGCAACCGCCGACACCACGAACACGACCGCAGCAGGCGCTTCAGCCGGCCTGATGTCGTCGGCTTCGACGAACTGGTGCTCGGGCATCCGGTCCCGCAGCGCCGCGATCACGCCGGTCGCACCGGCCAGCCACGGCCCGGTGACCAGCACGACGTCCCGGCTCTCCACCCCCGGTGAACTCAGGCCGGGATCGACCCCGGCCACAAGTGCGTCCACCGCGCCGATCGGGTCGCCCGCGTGGTCGACGTCGGTCACCGGGCCCCCGCCCGCCGCATGAGCCTCAGCGAGCCGCGGCAGATGTCTGCTCCGCACTGGCGATGAAGGGGGTTGACGGGTCCCCGGCTGTAGCGATGCCAGCGCAGTGCGCGCTGCAGATGCGCTGACGGGTCATCGGCGTCGTCCACCGCCAGGCCCGCGGCCGCCACCACGTCGACAGCGGCAGCCATCGCCGCGAGGACGGCATCGTCGCCGCACAGAAACTCGGCCACTGCGGGCACACCCCGTGCCGCCATCGTGCGCAGCGACAGCAGCGCCGCCTGCATCCGCCGGTACCGCACCTCCGCGCCGACGGCTGCCAGCCGGGCCATCACGCGGTCGACCTGGCTGAGCCGACGCAGCACGGCGGGCAGCTCGGCGGCATCCGCGCCCTGACGCAGCGCGAGCACACCGTGAGCGATGCCGAAGAGATCGAGGCGCTCCAGCAGCCGCTCGCGCACGCTGCGGGGCAGGCTGTGCCCGGCCGAGAGGAATCCGTCGGTTGAGGTCAGGTCGGCAGGCTCAGCGGTCAGCACGCGCAGCGCATCGACGAGTTGGGCGTCCACCGTCGCGGTGGCCAGCAGGCCGACCATCGGGACCGTTGGCACCCCTGTCAGCGCCTGCAGGTCCGCGGCCCGACGCTCGGCGACGGCGATCGGCCCGCCTGCGCCGAAGCCGGCCAGGTCGGCTTTGTTGAGCACAACCAGCGTCGGGTCCGGCCCCAGCATCGCCCGGTCCTCCGGTTTGAGCGCCTCGGCCACCACCACAACCGCCACATCGGCGGCGGCAGCGACGTCAGAGTCGGCGATGATCAGTCCCCCGTCGCCGAGCGCTGCCGCCACGGTGGCGCGGCCGACGCCGTCGCGTCCGCGAACCGCAACCCGCAGCGGTCCCCGAAGCTCACCGATGAGCGCGGTCAACCGCGAATCACCAGCACGTTGCGCGAACCTCGTCAGCTCGTCGATGAAAATCTGATGGCCTTCCCTGGTCGCCGTCTGGCACACGTGTCTGCCCCCCAACGAAATGGTGGCATCTCCGCGGCCCCTGCGCGAACGCTTGTTTCGGCGGGCCAGATCACATTTCTTGACAACTGTTGGATATCAATCTGCACCACGATGGGGGTCTATCGGCGTCGATGCGCGACCATGGACAGGTGTATGCGCAGCGCTGGGGTACCAGCACGCCATCCTGCGAGAGGCGGCGATGACTCGACCCGCATCGCATCTTCATCCCCGGGTCACCAGCTACCGGTCCCGGCGATCCACCGTCTCCAGCGGTCAGCAGCAGACGTGGGAGCGGCTCTGGCCGGAGGTGGGTACGAACGCCAGGTCTGCCGACGGCCCAGCGGGGCTGCTCGACACCGAGAAGTGGTTCGGCAGGTCGGCTCCGGTCGTGCTCGAGATCGGCAGCGGCACCGGAACCTCGACGCTGGCGATGGCGATGGCTGAACCCGATATCGATGTGGTGGCCGTCGAGGTCTACCGACGCGGGCTCGCCCAGCTGCTCAGCGCGATGGACCGGGAAGCGGTGACCAACATTCGCCTGGTCCGCGGCGACGGTGTCGACGTACTGGAGCACATGTTCGGACCCGATTCGCTGACCGGCGTTCGGGTGTTCTTCCCCGACCCGTGGCCCAAGGCGCGCCATCACAAGCGCAGGCTCCTGCAACCCGGCACCGTCGCGCTGATCGCCGACAGGCTGCGAAAGGGCGGCGTCCTGCACGCCGCCACCGACCATGCCGGGTACGCCGAGCAGATCGCCGAGGTCGGCGACGCGGAAGCCCGGCTGCGCCGCATCAGCGCGGACGGCGTGCAGGCACTGCCGATCTCCGTGGCGCGGCCCGTCACCAAATACGAGTCGAAGGCGCACGATGCGGACAGCGCCGTCGCCGAGCTGCTCTGGGAGAAGTGCTGACCATGAGCATCACCGAGGAGATCGTCGAGGCGCAGGAGGTGTCGCCAAACACGTCGCGCGTCCTGCTGGTCTGGGATGCTCCGAACCTCGACATGGGCCTCGGCTCCATCCTCGGCGGCCGCCCGACCGCTGCGCACCGGCCACGGTTCGACGCCCTTGGCCGCTGGCTGCTGGCCCGAACGGCAGATCTGTCGGCGGGCCGCGAAGACGTCTCCTTCGAACCGGAGGCCACCGTGTTCACCAATATCGCCCCTGGCAGCGCCGACGTTGTCCGGCCCTGGGTCGAGGCGCTGCGTAACGTGGGGTTCGCGGTCTTCGCAAAACCGAAGATCGACGAAGACAGCGACGTCGACGTCGACATGCTCAGTCACATCGCCCAACGCCAGCGCGAGGGGCTGGCCGGGCTGCTTGTGGCCTCGGCTGACGGACAGGCATTCCGCCAGCCGTTAGAGGACATCGCCCGTGCGGGTACCGCTGTTCAGGTGCTCGGATTTCGCGAACATGCGAGTTGGGCGCTAGCCTCGGATACTTTGGAGTTTGTCGACCTCGAAGACATCCCAGGTGTCTTCCGGGAAGCGCTACCGCGAATCGGCCTAGATTCGTTGCCCGAGCAAGGGGCTTGGCTGCAGCCGTTCCGGCCGCTGTCCTCGCTACTGACGTCGCGTGTATGAACAATAGAACTGCGCAGTACGCGCACATAGATGCTTGTGAGTTAGGAGCCTAGGTGTTCGCCTGGTGGGGCCGTACGGTCTACCGCTACCGATACATCGTGATCGGTGTGATGGTCGCACTGTGCCTTGGTGGCGGCGTCTACGGCATCAGCCTGGGCCAGCACGTCACGCAGAGCGGGTTCTACGACGAGGGCAGCCAGTCCGTGCACGCCTCGGTGCTCGCCGACAAGGCCTACGGCCGAGACACGTCGGGCCACATCATCGGGATCTACACGGCCCCCGATGGCAAGACCATCGACGATCCGGCCTTCAAGAAGAAGATCCTGGACAACCTTGCCCAGGTCGAGAAGGACCACCCCGACCAGATACTCCGGTCGATCGGCTACTTCAAGAACCCCGACGTGCTGACGACCATGGCCGACGCGGACAAGAAGCACGCGTTCATGTCGATCCAGCTCAAAGGCGACAACGACGACGCGATCCTGAACAACTACAACAAGAACGTCGGCGACGACGGCAAGACCGTCAAAGAGGCGCTGAACATCCCCGGCGTCGACGTCAAACAGGCCGGCCTGCAACCCCTGGCCAGCGAGTTGACCGGCAGCATCGGCGAGGACCAGAAACGTGCCGAGGTTGCCGCGATCCCCCTTGTCTGCGTGGTGTTGTTCTTCGTCTTCGGTGGCGTCGTCGCCGCCGCCCTGCCCGGCATCGTCGGCGGTCTGACCATCGCGGGCGCGCTCGGCATCGTGCGACTGCTCGCCGAATTCATGCCCGTGCACTTCTTCGCCCAGCCGGTGGTGACCCTGATGGGGCTCGGCATCGCGGTCGACTACGGCCTGTTCATGGTCAGCCGGTTCCGTGAAGAGATCGCCGAGGGCTACGACACCGAGGCCGCGGTTCGAAGAACGGTGATGACCTCGGGCCGCACCATCATGTTCTCCGCGGTGATCCTGGTCGCATCGTCAGTGCCGCTGCTGTTGTTCCCGCAGGGATTCCTCAAGTCCATCACCTACGCGATCATCGCCTCGGTGATGCTCGCGGCGATTCTGTCGATCACGGTGCTGGCCGCAGCGCTTGGCATCCTCGGCGCCAACGTCGACGCACTCGGAGTTCGGACCCTGCTACGGGTTCCGTTCCTGCGTAATTGGAAGCTGTCCAACACGATCATCACCTACCTGGCCGAGAAGACCCAGAAGACCAAGACCCGCGCAGAGGTCGAGCAGGGCTTCTGGGGCAAGCTGGTCAACCGCGTGATGAAGCGGCCCGCCGCATTCGCCGTGCCCATCGTCATCGTGATGATCCTGCTGATCATCCCGCTCGGGGCGCTCGCACTCGGCGGCATCAGCGAGAAGTACCTCCCGCCGGACAATTCGGTGCGCCAGGCACAGGAAGAGTTCGACAAGATCTTCCCCGGCTTCCGCACCGAACCACTGACGATCGTGATCGAGAACAACGACGGTGAGCCGGTCACACCCGCGCAGATCGCCGAGGTGCGCAACAAGGCGATGGCTGTGCCCGGATTCATCGATCCCGACAACGACCCGTCCAAGATGTGGCAGGAGCGCCCCTACCTGGACGGCGCATCCAAGGATCCGTCAGTGCGCGTCATCCAGAACGGCTTGGAAGTCCGCAATGACGCGCCAGACAAGATCGAAGAGCTGCGGGCCATCCCCCCGCCGCGCGGACTATCCGTATCCGTAGGCGGCACACCGGCTTTGGAGCAGGACAGTATTCACAGCCTGTTCGCCAAGCTGCCGTTGATGGTGACGCTGCTGATCATCACGACGACGGTCCTGATGTTCCTTGCCTTCGGGTCGGTGGTGCTGCCGATCAAGGCCGCGGTGATGAGCGCGCTCACGCTCGGATCCACGATGGGCGTATTGACGTGGATGTTCGTCGACGGGCACGGCTCAGGGCTGATGAACTACACCCCGCAGCCGTTGATGGCGCCGATGATCGGCCTCATCATCGCGGTGATCTGGGGCCTGTCGACCGACTACGAGGTCTTCCTGGTGTCCCGCATGGTGGAGGCCAGAGGACGTGGCATGTCCACCGCCGAAGCGATCAGGATCGGCACCGCCACCACCGGACGCCTGATCACCGGTGCCGCGCTGGTGCTGGCGGTCGTCGCAGGCGCGTTCGTGTTCTCCGACCTGGTGATGATGAAGTACCTGGCGTTCGGCCTGCTGCTGGCGCTGCTGCTGGATGCCACCGTGGTCCGGATGTTCCTGGTGCCCGCCGTGATGAAACTGCTCGGCGACGACTGCTGGTGGGCGCCGCGCTGGATGAAGCGGTTGCAGGAACGGCTCGGCCTCGGCGAGACCGAGCTGCCCGACGAACGCAAGCGGCCGACGGTCCTCGAACCGGAACATGATGCGGCGCTGGTCAGCGCAGGGGCTCCACTGCCGCCGCGACCGCTGCCGCCGCACGACCCCACCCATCCGGCCGTCGAAGGCAAGGCGCGGCCCGCCGCCCCGACCACGAGGATCCCGACAGCGCCCGCAGCCGCGAACAGTCCGTCGATGGCGGGAACAACGCGGATGCGGACACCGCGGCCCACTCCGCAAGGCGAACCGCAGACCACCCGGATGCCCGCCGCGGGCCGCAAGCCCCGCAACCCGGTGAACAGCGCCAACGCCGCACCTCCTCAGCGCAAGCGCGCGACACCGCCGCCGCCCGTGCGCGAGGACCGCGAGATCGAGTCGTGGCTCGGCGAATTGCGTGGCACCAGCCCCGCACCTGCCAAGCCTGCCCCCAGACAGCGGCCGCAGCCCGACGCCGAACCCACCACCGCGATCCCGACGCCGCGTCCGCGCGGCAGCCGCCACTCCAACGGGGATGCCGATCCGACGACCGCGCTACCGGCGCAGAATCCGCAGGATCCGGAAACCACCGAGAAGCTGACCGCACAGCAGGCCGAGGAAGAGGGCAGGCGTCGAGGCACCACAGGCGGCGTCAGCGCCGCTGACCTGCTGCGCAGAGAAGGCCGCGGGCGCTGAGCGGCCAAAACGGCTGAGGCCGCTAGCGGCGACTAGTCACTTTTAGCGAGTTCCACGTCGTCGGCTTCAGCCTCGATGACCTTGCCCGACTCGGTTTCCTGGGAGGCCATTTCGGCCTCGGGTTCTCGCGCCGCCAACACCCGTATCGCGCTGTTCAGAAATGCCACTGTCGGCACGGCCAGCAGAGCGCCGACGATCCCGGCCAACACCGCGCCCGCGGCGATGGCCAACACCACGGCCAGCGGGTGGATCGATACCGCGCGGCCCATCACCAGCGGCTGCAGCACGTGGCCTTCCAGTTGCTGGACGGCGATGATCAACGCGAGGGTGATCAGCGCGTAGATCCAACCTTTTGCGAGCAATGCGACGACGACGGCGAGGAAGCCGGCCACCACGGCACCGACCAGCGGGATGAAGGCGCCGAGGAACACGAGCGAGGCCAACGGCAGCGCCAGCGGTATCCCCATGATGGCCAGGCCGGTGCCGATCCCGACGGCGTCGACAAGGGCGACGAGAAACGTCGCGCGCACATATCCGATGAGCGAATGGAACCCGGCGCTGCCCGCATCGCGCACCCGCTCCTGGACGTTCTCCGGGAAGATCTTCGTGACGAACTGCCAGATGTTGCGCCCGCCGAGCAGGAAGAAGATGACTGTGAAGAGCACAAGAAATGCGCCCGTGACGATTTCGGTCACCGTGGCCGCCGTCGACAACGCGCCGCTGGTCAGCTTGGCCTGATTGTTCTGGATCGCCTCGATCGCGGAGTTGCCCGCGTTGGTGATCTGGTCCTTGCTCAGGTGCGCGGGCCCCTCGATCAGCCATGTGCGTGTGCTCTCGATGGATTGGGTGACCTGATCGGCCAGGCCGGGCAGGCCGACGACGAACTGGCTGACGACGAACGTCAACACGCCGCCGACGATCGCGATTCCGGTCAGCAGGACCAGCGCCACCGCGCCACCGCGGGGAGCACCACGCCGGTCCAGAAAGTCGACGGCGGGAATCATCAAAGCGGTCACCAACAAACCCAAGGCGATCGGCACCACGATGACCTCTAGCTTCGTGATCACCCAGATCATCGCTACCGCGAACGCGAGTATCGCCAGCAGGCGCCAGGACCAGGCGGCACCCTTGTGGATCAGAGGTGGAACCGCGTCGTCGTACTGAGATCCGGCAGGGGCCATGCCGGTAGCGTAACCGCCGGTCGGAGGGCCAAACCTTTACCCTGTAGAACGTGTCCCACGACGCGCAGGCAAATGGCGCGCGCAGCCAAGAGGGGACCACCCGCGGTAAGTACTGGTGGCTGCGGTGGGTGGTCATCGGTATCGCCGTAGTGGTGTTGACCGTCGAGGTCGCCTTGGTGTGGGACCAACTCGCGAAAGCCTTCCACAGCCTCTATGCAGCCAAATGGCTCTGGGTGCTCGCGGCGGTCCTCGCGGCGATGGCGTCCATGCACAGCTTTGCCCAGATCCAGCGCACGCTGCTGAGGGCGGCGGGCGTCCAGGTGCACCAGTGGCGCTCGGAGGCCGCTTTCTACGCCGGCAACGCGCTGTCGACGACGATGCCCGGCGGTCCGGTGCTTTCGGCCACGTTCATGTACCGCCAGCAGCGGCTGTGGGGAGCCTCGCCGGTGGTGGCGTCCTGGCAGCTGGTGTTGTCGGGTGTACTCCAGGTGGTCGGATTGGCGCTGCTGGGGCTGGGCGGCGCCTTCATGCTCGGCGCCTCGAAAAACCCTCTGTCCCTTATCTTTACCCTCGGTGGATTCATCGCGCTGTTGCTGCTCGCGCAAGCCGTCGCGTCGCGGCCGGACCTGATCGACGGCATCGGGGTCAAGGTGCTCTCGTGGTTCAACTCACTGCGCGGGAAGCCGGAGACGACGGGCGTCGACACGTGGCGGGAGCACCTCAACCAGTTGGAGTCGGTCAGCCTCAGCAGGCGAGACCTCACGATCGCGTTCAGCTGGTCGCTGTTCAACTGGATCGCCGACGTGGCGTGCCTGGCATTCGCGGCCTACGCCGCAGGAGGCAAACCCTCCCTTGCCGGATTGACGGTCGCCTACGCGGCTGCGCGCGCGGTGGGGTCGATCCCCCTGATGCCCGGTGGGCTCCTGGTCGTCGAGGCCGTCCTCGTACCCGGACTGGTGTCGAGCGGAATGACGCTCGCCGCTGCGATCTCGGCTATGTTGATCTACCGGCTCATCAGCTGGATCTTCATCGCGGCGATCGGCTGGGTCGTTTTCTTCTTCATGTTCCGCACCGAGAAGGACGTCGATCCCGATGCCGCACTCAATGAGACCCCACCCGATTCCTAGGAGCGCTGCATGCCATTCGGAGCCCGTACCGTCGCCGCAGTTCTTGGCACGCTGACGCTTACCGTCGCAGGCTGCTCATCGACGGCGCTGGACAAGTTCGACAGCACCACGGAGTCTCCCTCGGCCACAACCGGTTCCACGACCGCACAGGCGCAACCTGTCGCCACCCCCGTGGTGGCGGACGTCGTCGCCGCCCCGATCCCGGTGCCCGGCACCGACGGCAAGGTCCACCTGGCGTACGAACTGAAGCTCACCAACGTGCTCGACCAAGAGATCACGCTGACCTCGATCGGCGTGCGCGCGGGCGATCAAACGTATCTGGAGCTGTCCGGTGACCGGCTGCCCTACTGGACACGGGTCATCGGATCAGGCTCTCCTACAGACAAATTGGGACCGGCGCAAACCGCGCTCGTATGGCTCGACGTCGCGTTGGACAAGGATGCGGCCGTTCCAACCGACTTGGTCCACCTGGTAGGCATCTCCGTACCGAAGCCCTCGCCTCCCCTCTTCCCCGCCACCATGACCGAGACCGTCGCGCCGGTCGCCGTGCAGACCCGCAAGCCGGTCGTCATCTCGCCGCCGCTGTCAGGGCCGGGGTGGCTGGACGGCAACGGTTGTTGCGATATGGGGGCACACCGCATGGCGCTCAACCCGATCGACGGCGGCCTATGGGCCGCAGAGCGGTTCGCGATCGACTACGTGCAGCTCGGTGCCGACGGAAAGTTGTTCAGCGGCGATCGGACCAAAGTGGAGAGCTATCCGTACTTCGGTGCCGATATCCACGCGGTGGCCGACGGGCCGGTGGTGGCAACCGTCGACGGGTTGCCCGAACAGGTACCCGGTAAGTCACCGACCGGTCTTGCTCTCAATGAGTACGCGGGAAACCACATCGTGCAGGATCTCGGCGACGGCAACTATGCGCTCTATGCACACGTCAAGACCGGCGCGGTCAAGGTGAAGCCGGGGGATCAGCTGACCGCGGGACAGGTCATCGGCTCGGTCGGTAACACCGGCAACACCGATGCGCCGCACCTGCACTTCCACGTGATGAGCACCCCGGACCCGCTGCGTTCCAACGGTCTGCCGTTCGTCTTCGATTCGTTCACGCTTGACTCGAGGATCACCAATGCCGACGCGCTCGGCCCGCTCCTGGACGGAACGCCTGCGCCCATGCAACCCGGCGTGGCGAAGCGACAGGAAACCGATGTCATCCCAATGGATCTCGACGTCATGACCTATGAGACGCAGTAGTGCACTCGCGGCGCTCGCCGATATCGTTGGCGTGCTTGTGTTCTGCGCTGTCGGACGGCGCAGTCACGCCGAAGGCCTGACCGTCGCCGGGGTCGCCGACACCGCATGGCCGTTTCTCGTCGGCACCGCGGTCGGCTGGCTGTTGAGCCGCGGATGGCAGCGCCCCACCGCGGTCGCGCCGACAGGTTTGGTGGTGTGGCTGAGCACGGTCGCGGTCGGAATGCTGTTGCGTAAGGCCACATCCGCGGGTGTTGCGGTGAGTTTCATCGTGGTCGCCACCGTGGCGACGGCGGTGTTGCTGCTCGGCTGGCGGGTTGTGGTTGTGGCTCTGCGCCGCCGATCGGCTCACCCCTGATCGGGTTCGGCCTGCGGCTCGACGGCCGACACGATCAGGGTGGCGCGCAAGCCGCCGAGTGGACTGTCGGACAACACGATGCTTCCGCCGTGCAGGACGGCCTGCTGAGCCACCAGCGCGAGGCCGAGTCCCGAGCCACCTGGCGCGGCGGTGCTCCCGCGCGTGAAGCGGCCGAGCACGTTGTCGTGCTCGTCAGCGGGCAGCCCGCCGCCGTTGTCGTCGACGGTGATGGTGACCGAGTGGTCCAATCGGCGACCCGACAGCACGATCCTGGTCGCCGGTCCGTGCGCGACGGCATTGCGCACGAGGTTCTCGACGGCCAGCCGTAGGCCGCTGGGCCACCCCCATATGGTGCCGACGTTCTCGTCGACCTCCACCACGACCTCCACCGACCCGCCGGGGCGCATGTTCTCTCGCGCCACCCTGTCGAGCAGATCGGTGACATCGATGACCTCACGGTCCTCTGCCTGGGCGAGCTCCCCAGAGGCGAGCTGACCGAGCGCGGTGATGATCGCCTCGACGCGGCGCTGCGCTCGCGACAGATCGTTGACCACTTCGGCGAGTTCGTCGGCCGGTAGGTCGTGGATGCGCAACGTGTCGAGGTCTGCCCGCATGGCTGTCAACGGTGTGCGCAGTTCATGTGCGGCGTTCGCGGCGAAATCCTGCGCGGCCTGCAGGGAGTTCTGGGTGGCCTGCTGCGCGGCGGCGAGCCTGCTGAGCATTCCGGTCATCGCCTCGGAGAGCTGTTCGGCCTCGCGCACACCGCGCACCTCCGGCATCTGCTCGGTGCCCTTACCGAGCCGACGCGTGTGCTCGGTGAGCCGCCGCAGCGGCCGGATCGCCGGTCCGGACAGCAGCCATCCCATCCCGGCCGCGATCAACACCGTCACCAGTCCGACCGCGACGTAGAAGGGTATTCGGGCGCGGCTCAGCAGGATGCTGTCGGCGCGGATACCGATCGACATCAGCACGCCGCCCTGCTGTTCGACGGGAATGGTGCGTACCCGGTAGTCGACGCCGTTCACCACGACGTCGGCGGTGCCTGGTTGAAGCGGCGGAAGCTGAAGCCCGCGCTGAAAGACCACCTGACCGGTCGACTCCATCCGGCCGGTCGTCAGCACCCCCTGCCGGGGATCGGAAAGCTGCTCGGGGTACATGCTGGCCTCGACGATGGAGTCGAGCCGCCGATCCATCTGTGCGGCATCGTTATTGGCGAGCACGACCGAGGTCAGGATCGTGAACACCGCCACTACGGCGGCTGCCGCGGTCGCCGCGGCGAGGGCGACCCTGGTGCGAAGCGAGGGCGAGCGGACGATTCTGCGCACTCGCTACGCTTCGTCTCGCAATACGTAACCGATTCCGCGAACCGTATGGATCACCCTCGGCAACCCGTCGCGCTCGAGCTTGCGTCGCAGGTAGCTGATGAAGACGTCGGCCACGTTGGTGTCCACGTCGAAGTCGTAACCCCACACGAGTTCGAGCAGCCGCTGGCGGCTCAGCACCACACCTGAGTTCTCGGCAAGCACCGCGAGCAGGTCGAACTCACGCTTGGTCAGATCGACGCGCTCACCGTCGACGAACACCAGCCGCCGAGCGGTGTCGATCGTCAAAGGACCGACAGACATGGTGTCCGGGGACTGATTGGTCTGACTTGATCGGCGGAGCAGCGCGTGCAGCCGCGCGACCAGCTCACCGAGGTCGAACGGCTTCGTCAGGTAGTCGTCGGCGCCCGCTTCCAATCCGGCGATGCGGTCGTTGACGGTGTCGCGGGCGGACAGCACGCAGATGGGGATGTCGTTTCCCAGCGCACGCAATGCGGTGACCACCGCGACGCCGTCGAGTTCCGGCATCTGCACATCCAGAACCAGGGCGTCGTGCTTCTCGCCTGCCAGGAGCCGCAGTGCCTCTTTGCCGGATGCGGCGACCCGCACGTCAAAGCCCGAGTGCCGCAGTCCACGGGCAACAGACGTTCTGACGTCCGGATCGTCGTCCACCATGAGCACCATTCGGCCGGTGCTCTCCTGCGCGGGCGGCTCTCCCCCGACCCGCACGGGGGCTACGGGGTATCTGCGATGCCGTCGCCGTTGGTGTCGCCGCAGCGATTCTTGATATCCACCAGCGGCTGGCGGATACCAGTCAGCTCGGCCTTGGCGATCGGGTTGTTGTTCATGTACGTGTCCACCTCGGCACGCACCTCGTCTCGGGTCTTACCCTCGAGGCTGGTGAAGAAGTAGTTGACGTCCGGGTGGCTGAACAGATAGTCCGACGTCGCCTTGGAGACGCCTGCGGCCGTGAAGGCCAGGTCGGCGGCGGTGCAGTTGGCGGGCTCCTCGGCCATCGCCGACGGAAGAGCGCTGAACAGCATCACGCCGGCGAGCGCACCGGTTCCGATCGCGCCAGCTACCGCACGCCGCGCCGTACGGGCAGAGAGCAACATCTACAGGCTCCTTCATCGAATGAGTTGAGGAGTAACCATTGCGGTTACAGGCACTACAAAGCTAATCAGAATCGACGCCGACTTTCCTGCCTTGCGCAGAAACGGATAGTAGAAAAATCAAAAACCCCAGCTCAGCGTCGCAGCCTTCGACCTGGCGTAGCGCAGGTCAGCTACCGCGTGGCCGTACTCGCCGGACCGGGCAGCGGTCCGGTGCCGCCAACGATCGCCGATGTGGGCGACGACTGAGCTGGCAAAGACGAACCCTGCACACCAACGGTCCGGGCGCCCGGCAACGATCCTGGCAAACCGACGGGCAGTCCTGCGCCCTGCTGCGCGTTCTGCATCAGACCGAGGACCTGCGGGATCGTGATCGGCAGCTTGCACTCCCCTGCCAGATCCGTCAGTGGCCGCTGCAGCGTCTGCATGTCCTTGGCGACCTGTGGGTTGGCGTCCATGTACGTCTTCAGCGCGACGAGCGACTGCGGCCCGCCCTGCTGCTGGGAGATCGTCGTCATGGCCTGGTTAGTCTGCGGATGCGCGTCAAGATAGGTGCCCATCGAGTTGGCAACCGATCCGACGGTCTTGGCGACCTGGCTGGCCGCGCACGGATCCTGGGCCGCGGTTGCCCCGCCCATCGCGGCGATAGTGGCACCGCCTGCGGCACAGACCGCAAACGCGGCGAACAAGCTGCGACGGGCGGTCGCATGGGTCGTAGTCATCGAGGTCATCGAGATCTCCTTACGATTTGCGGACAACTCGTGCCCCGCAAACGGCTGCGCTCGGTGGCAAACGTCCCCCCGACGCGGTGCCGGCCAAGGTGACATAATGCCATTACCGCCCAAAGCCGACCAATTCAGCAACCAAACGGGCAGGTGAAAACCAGGCAACAGCAAGCTGCCAGCAAGATCCGGGCAATTCACAAGGGCCTGGTTAGAGCAGCTTAAGGCGATAGTTAGGCCGCATCGTGCCAGCGCACGCTGTTATATCCTCACGCTACGTAACGCGAGCGGGGAGAAAGCGGGACAGACCATCCAGCAGTTCATGATGCGCTTGAGTGGTGGCCTGCGCAGATTCCGCTGGGCGGTGTTCGTGGTGTGGCTACTTCTCCTGGTGCCCGCGGTGTATCTCGCGGTGAATCAGTCCGGTCACCTCACCGGCGGGGGTTTCGAGGTGACCGGATCGCAGTCGCTGTACGTGCAGCGCGAACTCGAGGAGCAATTCCCCGACCAGGGGGCCTCACCGCTTGCGCTCGTCGCCGCACCGCGGGCCGACGCGTCGTTCGCGGACATGGACGCGGCCGTGGCGCATCTGGAACGGCTTGCGGGCGAGGTGCCGAGCGTGAAGGTGGTGCCCAACCCGCAGCAGCCTGCTCCGCAGCCGGACCGGCCCTACGTCGTCACGCTGCAACTGGACTTCGACAACACCGGCGCGGTGGACGTCGCCAAACAGCTGCGCCAGAAGGTCGGGATCGACGGCGACCAGCCGGGTGAGTTCGCCGACGGCAAGGTCAAGCTCTACGTCATCGGCCAGGGCGCGCTTGGCGCGGCCGCGACCGCCGCAACCAAACACGACATCGCCCAGGCCGAGCAGTGGAACCTGCCGATCGTCCTCGTCGTCCTGCTCGCGGTGTTCGGCTCGCTCGCCGCGGCCACGATGCCGCTCGTGCTCGGCATCTGCACCGTTGCGGTCACCATGGGACTGGTCTATCTGCTGTCCATGTACACGACGATGTCGGTGTTCGTGACGTCGACGGTGTCGATGTTCGGGATCGCGCTGGCGATCGACTATTCGCTGTTCATTCTCATGAGATTCCGCGAGGAACTGCGCGCGGGCCGTGAACCGGATCAGGCCGCCGACGCCGCGATGGCCACCTCGGGCCTCGCCGTCGTGCTGTCCGGCCTCACCGTCATCGCGTCGGTGACCGGCATCTACCTGATCAACACCCCGGTGCTGGTGTCGATGGCGACCGGCGCGATCCTCGCGGTGGCGGTCGCGGTGCTGACGTCGACAACGCTGACGCCTGCGGTGCTGGCGACCTTCGGACGGGCGGCGGCGAAGCGATCGTGGCTGTTGCACTGGTCGCGACGGCCCGAGACAACGCAGTCCCGGTTCTGGACACGGTGGACCGGTGCGGTGATGCGAAGGCCGTGGCTTTCGGCGCTCGGGGCGACCGTGCTTCTGCTCGCGATGGCCGCGCCCGCATTCTCGATGGTGCTCGGCAACAGCATGCAGCGGCAGTTCGACCCGACGCATGAGATTCGAGGTGGCGTCAACGCCGCGGCGGACGCGCTCGGCCCCGGCGCACTTGGCCCCGTCCGCGTCCTGGTGACCTTCCCCGACGGCAACTCCGCCTCCGCGCCGACGAAGGAACCGCTTCTGCAGGAAGTGCAGCAGCGAATGTCGCAGGCGCCAAGCGTCGTCACGGTGCAGCCGGCGGTGTTCGGCAACGACTACCGCAGCGCGCTGGTGTCGGCCGTGCTTTCGGTGGATCCCGAGGACATGGCCGCCCGCGAGTCAGTCGACTGGATGCGGGCCGAGCTGCCGCCGGTGGTCGGCGACAACGCCCTGATCGACGTCGGCGGTCCGACGGCGTTGATCAAGGACTTCGACGACCGGGTCTCCAAAACCCAGCCCGCGGTGTTCGGCTTCGTCGCGCTGATCGCGTTCGTGATGCTTCTGGTGTCCATCCGGTCGGTGTTCCTCGCCTTCAAGGGCGTGCTGATGACGGTGCTGTCGGTGGCGGCGGCCTACGGCAGCCTCGTCGTCGTCTTCCAGTGGGGCTGGCTGGAAGAGCTTGGCTTCCGGCAGATCTCGTCGCTGGACAGCACGATTCCGCCGCTGGTTCTGGCGATGACGTTCGGGTTGTCGATGGACTACGAGATCTTCCTGCTGACCCGTATCCGCGAGCGTTTCCTGCAGACCAACAACACCCGCGACGCCGTCGCCTACGGCGTCAGCACCAGCGCGCGCACAATCACCAGCGCGGCGCTGATCATGATCGCGGTGTTCATCGGGTTCGCGTTCGCGGGTATGCCCCTCGTCGCCCAGCTCGGCGTCGCGTGTGCGGTGGCCATCGCCGTCGACGCGACCGTCGTTCGGCTCATCCTGGTGCCCGCACTGATGGCGATGTTCGACCAATGGAACTGGTGGCTGCCGCGCTGGCTTGACCGCATCCTGCCCTCGGTGGATTTCGAGAAGCCGCTGCCCAAGGCCGACATCGGCGACCTCGTCATCATCCCCGACGACATCTCGACGCTGGCCGCATCCGGTATCGACATCCGCAACGTGGTCAAGTCGGCGGCCAAACTCAAGAACATGGCGCCGCACACGATCACCGTCGCCGACCCCCTTGCGTTCAGCGGCTGCCTGCCGTCCAACGGATCGGACTGCGTCAACGTCCTCAACGGCCACACCAACGGGCCCGTGCACGGCGGCGGAACGGGTAACGGCAAGACGGTCAAGTTGAAGCGTGGCCCGCGCCCGATGCACCCCGTGACGATGTGGCGTGGCCGGCTCTCGGTTGCGTTGGACGCCCTGGAAACCGAGGCCGAAACCGATCGTCCGACCGTCGAGCGCAACAGCCCTATGGAGACCACCAACGTCCAGCTGCCCACCGGCGACCGGCTCTCGATACCGACCGGAGCGGAGACGCTGCGGCTGAAGGGGTACCTGCTCATGTGCCGCAACAGCACGAAAGACTTCGCTGAGTTTGCCGATTTGGTCGAGTCGATGGAGACTCAAACCGCCGCCGTGGTTTTGGCCGGAATGGATCGGTACTACTGTGGTGAGCCATCCACGAAGCAATGGGTGGCCACGCAGTTGGTGCGCCGACTGGCCGATCCGCATCCGTCGGACGAGTTCGACATCCCGATGTCGGGCCCGGAAGCGGAGGTCGATTGGGCCAAGGTCAGAGAGCGGTGCCTGTCAGTGGCGGTCGCGATGCTTGAGGAGGCGAGGTGACGTTGGCTCCCGAAGTCCGGGCGGTGCGTTCCGACGCCGAGACCTCGCGGATACCGACCGGCGCCCCGAAGCGGGCGCGCCGCCCGGCCAGCGACCCCACGCTCGATGAAAAGCCCGTCGAGTTCTGGCCGACGGCCGCTATCCGCGAGGCCCTGGAAACCGACGAACTGACGGTATGGCAGCGCATCGTCACCGCGATCAAGCGCGATCCGTACGGCAGGACCGCCCGTCAAGTCGAGGAGGTGTTGGAGTCGACACGTCCGTACGGGGTTTCCAAAGCACTGTCCGAAGTGCTCACCCGCACCAGGGAGAACCTGGAAGCCAACGAACGCGCTGAGGTTGCCCGACAGATCCGCGTAATGGTCGGACGATCCGGCCTCAAGCCTACCGAGTTCGCCTCGCGCATCGGGGTGCCCGGCGACGAGCTCGCGGGCTACCTCGAGGGCAAGACCAGTCCGCCCGCGTCGCTCATGGTCCGGATGAGCAGGCTGTCGGATCGCTTCGCGAAGATGAAGGCGCACCGCGCAGGCGGTTCACACTGATTTCCGATACTGGTCACGTCGATCGCATACTGCGCGAGACGCGGACAGTCGCGATCGTCGGCGCGTCGGCCAATCCGGCTCGTGCCGTCTACGGCGTGTGGAGTTATCTCAAGTCCGCCAGCGATTATCAGCTGTATCTGGTGAACCCGACCATCGGCGATGTCGACGGCACACCCACCTACCCAGATCTGGCCTCGCTCCCCGTCGTGCCCGATCTCGTCGACGTCTTCCGGCGCCACGAGCATCTGCACGCCATCCTCGACGACGCGATCGAGGTCGGCGCCAAGACCCTGTGGCTGCAGTCGGGTCTGTCAGACGAGACGGTGGCCCGCGACGGCGAGGCCGCTGGCCTGCAGGTCGTGATGGACCGCTGCCTGAAGGTCGAGTACGCCCGCCTACTCAGCGTGAGTTGATCGGCGAGACGTCGTCGACGAGCCAGCGGTCGCCGTCCTTGGACAGCGTGATCCGCAGCGCGAGCACCGCGATGTCCGGCGGCTTGTCGGGCACGTTCTGGGTTCCGCGCATCATCACCGCGACGCTGGCGTTCTTCGGGCCGATGGCCTCGACACCCGCTGAGATCGTGGCGGCCTGAGCCGAGACCTTCTTGCTCGTCAATTGCTTTGCCACAGCGGCGAATTCACCTCTGTACTTCTCCGCCCGGTCCGGCGTCATCAGCTCCGCCGCACGGTCGATCGCCGCCGTCGGGCTGGACGGGGTGAACGTCGCGCTCGCCTCGGCCACGCTGATGGCGATGCCGACCACCTCGCGACTGTCGTCGCGGAATTCGCGGTCACGAACCGTCCACTGCGTGTAGCCGACCGCCACCGCGGCGACCAACGCGATGGTGGCGAGCCCGACCACCGCCAACCGCAGGGCGGGCCCGTCGTCGTCGGTGCCCACCGTCACGCCGTCGCGTCGCGCCAGCACGGCGTTCACGATCACGCCTTCGACGACGAGCAGACACAGCACCGACGCCAGCGACACCCACCACAGCGGCCACGCCATCGCCAACCCGATGTAGATCAGCGCGGCGATGGCCGCCAGCGGGGCCGCGAAATCGAATGCCAGTACGCGGAGCCGATTCCTCACTGGACCTGCTCCAGCCGCGAGATCAGCAGCTTGCCGTCGACGTTGGAAACGTCCATCCGCATGTTCCAGCGCAGGGTCTGCGGCTTGCCGCCGATGTTGTCGCTGATGGACGTCGCCACCACCATCACGGTGTCGGTCCGCTTGACCAGCCCGTCGAGTGCGGGCTGGGGGGTCGGCGGGGGTGAAGGGCGCCCGTCGGGCAGCGTCTGCGGGCGGTGGTAGATCGATTCGATCGCCACGGAGTCGACCTGGCCCCTGGTCCGCGACTGCAGCGTCTCGACGACCTTCTTGTACGGCTCCAGCGCCGACTCGAATTCGTTGTTGAGCTCGCCGACCGTGCCGTCGTGCAGCTTCTGCAGGCTGGCGTCGATGTCGTCTTTGTTCATGTTGACCAGAACGGTGGTCCAGTCCGCGGCCGCGTTGAGCACCTCGGTCTGATATACCCGCTCGTCGGCGTCGGACTTGTGGCCCGACCAGATCACGAACGCAAGCACGATGGCGGCCACCGAGAGCAGGCCGAGCGCCGCCGATGCGACCCCGAAACCGGAGAAGACGCGACCGTTGTCCTCGGCGGCGTCGGCGGCGGCGGGCTCGTCGTCGGGCATGGCCGTGAGGGTACAGAAGCAGCAGGCGCGCCCTGTCATCCCCAGCGGTGGCTCCTTGAGCACAATGCGCACAGGGCGCACTCCCGCGCTTCTGGCACGCTGGTGGGGTGACGGTAGAAGCTATCCGCTCGGGCATCGACCTGAGCCACGTCGAGGACAAAGCCCGCCCCCAGGACGACCTGTTCGGCCACGTGAACGGCCGCTGGTTGGCCGAATACGCGATCCCGGCCGACCGCGCCACCGACGGCGCATTCCGGTCGCTGTATGACCGCGCAGAGGAGCAGATCCGCGATCTGATAGCCGAGGCCGCCGCCGCGAACGCCGAGAAGGGCACCGAGCAGCAGCGCATCGGCGATCTGTTCGCGAGCTTCTCCGATGAGGCGACGGTCGAGCGGATCGGCGTTGCGCCGCTGCTCGACGAGTTGGCGACGATCGACGACGCGGCCGATGCGGATGCGCTCGCCGCGGTGATCGGCGGACTGCAGCGCGCCGGGGTCGGCGGCGGGACCGGCGCGTACATCGACACCGACTCCAAGGACTCCACTCGCTACCTGTTGCACCTGAGCCAGTCCGGGATCGGCCTGCCCGACGAGTCGTACTACCGCGACGAGCAGCACGCCGAGATCCTGGCCGCTTACCCGCGCCACATCGCCAAGATGTTCACGTTGGTCTACGGCGAGGAGTCTCAGCCAGGGGAGTGGCAGGCCACCGCGGAGCGCATCGTCGCGCTGGAGGCCAAGCTCGCCGCCGCGCACTGGGATGTGGTCAAACGGCGCGACGCGGATCTCACCTACAACCTTCGCAAGTTCGCCGACCTGCCCGCCGAGGCGCCCGGCTTCGACTGGGCAGGCTGGGTCACCGCAATGGGTACCAGCCCGCAGACGACAGCCGAAGTCGTCGTGCGCCAACCGGACTACCTGACGGCGTTCGCGGAGTTATGGGCCACCGAGGACCTCGAGGACTGGAAACGATGGGCCCGCTGGCGGCTCATTCACAGCCGCTCCTCCCTGCTCACCGACGCCATCGTCGCCGAGGACTTCGACTTCTACGGCCGCACCCTCAGCGGCACCGAGTCCATCCGGGAACGGTGGAAGCGCGGCGTCTCGGTGGTGGAGAACCTGATGGGCGACGCGCTCGGCAAGCTCTACGTCGAGCGGTACTTTCCGCCGGATGCCAAGGCGCGTATGGACGAACTCGTCGCGAATCTGCGCGAGGCCTACCGGGTCAGCATCAATCGATTGGAATGGATGACGCCGGAGACCCGGCAGCGCGCGCTGGCCAAGCTGGACAAGTTCACCCCGAAGATCGGATATCCGGCGAAGTGGCGCGACTACTCGACGCTGGTCGTCGAACGCGACGACCTTTACGGCAACTACCGTCGCGGCGCTGTCGTCAGCTCTGAGCGTGAGATCGCCAAGCTGGGCGGTCCGGTCGACCGCGACGAATGGTTCATGACGCCGCAGACGGTGAACGCCTACTACAACCCGGGTATGAACGAAATCGTCTTCCCCGCAGCGATTCTGCAGCCGCCGTTCTTCGATGCCGACGCCGACGACGCCGCCAACTACGGCGGCATCGGTGCGGTGATCGGTCACGAGATCGGACACGGATTCGACGATCAGGGCGCCAAGTACGACGGTGACGGCAACCTCGTCGACTGGTGGACCGACGACGACCGCACCGAGTTCGGCAGCCCGCACCAAGAAACTCATCGAGCAGTACGACGAGTTCGTGCCTCGGGAGCTCGCCGACGGTCACCACGTGAACGGCGCGTTCACGGTCGGCGAGAACATCGGCGACCTCGGCGGCCTTTCGATCGCGCTGCTGGCCTATCAGCTGTCGCTGGACGGCAAGCCCGCTCCTGTGATCGACGGCCTGACAGGCGTGCAGCGAGTGTTCTTCGGCTGGGCGCAGGTGTGGCGCACGAAATCCCGTGATGCGGAGGCGATCCGGCGGCTGGCCGTCGACCCGCACTCTCCGCCGGAGTTCCGCTGCAACGGTGTGATCCGCAACATGGACGCGTTCTACGACGCGTTCGAGGTCGACGAGTCGGACGCGCTGTACCTGGAACCGCAGCGGCGGGTCAGGATCTGGAACTGATCGGCAGCTCGCCCTCGCCCGCCTTGTAGAACGGGCGGGTGACGAGCACATAGATCCCGAACACCGCCAACGGCGCAAGCAGCGGTAACCACGGCAGCTCGAACGGGAACGACGCCGCGAGCACTCCGACGAAGGTGAAGCCAAGGGCGGCAAGCATCGCCGGCGCGGATGCACCGATCAACCTCGTCGATCCGCCTTCGGTGTAACGCAGCACGAGGTAGCACGCCGCGCATGAGACCGGCCAGCGCCGCGAGCATCGGCGGCGCATCCGAGACGGCGATCGCAGCCGCCGCCAGCAGCACCGCCGCCGTCGCCGCCGGCCGAAACGCGATGCCCGCGGCCACGATTGCCGCGGCAAACATAGGCCAGAACGAGTGCAGGCCCTGCGGTCTGGAATCCCGCCGCCGCGGCCATCGCAAACCCGAATGCCGACGACAGCAGATGGGCCTGGCGTAGCAGACTCGTCATCGCCGCCCCCGCACAGGCCGGCGACGCTCGGGTATCAGCCGCATCGACTGGTCGACGGTGTTCTCCGACGGCCATGACACGATGTCGACCCCGATGGTGCCCATGTCGCGATACATGAACGACCTCTGCATCGCCCACATGCGGGCGAACAGCGGGTCGTCGACGTTCGTGAACGGTGCGCCCTCGAGCACATCGACCGCGACCACGGTGTGTCCCCGCCTACGCAGGTCGATCAGCGACAGCGCGAACTGGGTGTCGAGCATGGTGGAGAAGGCGACGACGATCGCACCGGGCGGCATGGCCGCGCGGGGCGCCAATGTGCCTGTCGTGGTTTCGAATTCATCGCCCGCGCCGAGCAGCGTGTCGAGCACTCGGTAGAACTGCCTGCGGCCGATGTCGGCGCCGAGCCAACGGGGGCGGCCTCCGCCGAGCGTGACGACGCCTGCGCGGTCGCCGCCGCGCAGTGCGCTCTGCACCACCTGGACGGCGCCGCGCAGGGCGCGCTCGGTCGCTTCCGTCGCCGGGCCGGGCGGCTGCGCGTACGTGTCGATCAGCACCACCACGTCGGCGGCGCGATCGGTCAGCCGCTGGGTGATGTGCAGACTTCCGCGGCGCGCGCTCACCGGCCAGTTGACCGTCCGCAGTTGGTCACCGGGTACGTACGGCCGGATGTCGGCGTATTCGACGCCGGGCCCGATGTGGCGGGTCAGGTGGGTGCCGAGCCGGTCGAGCAGCTCGGTCTTGGGGATGGCCGTCGATTGCGGTGGCGCCACCGGAAAGACGAAGACATCGCACGCGTCGACGGTCGCGGTGCCCGACAGCAGCCCGCCCGGCGCGACGACATCGACCGCCGCGCGGATCGGATAACGGCCCCACCGGTCGGCCGCGACGGTGACGGTCTGCCTGCCTTCGCTCGTAGCGGCGACGTCGAGCGTCATGCCGTCCACACCGGTCAGCGCGAGCGCGACGGCAATGTCGCCCGGTTCCGCGGTCGCCCACACGGTGACCTGCGCCTGCTCGCCTTCGAAGCACCTCTGCAGGCCCGGCTCGGCGTGCACATAGACCTTGGGCAAGCCTCGCTGCCAGCCGATCGAACACAACACACCGAGCAGCGGCGCGACGAACGCGATCAGCTGCCACCGCGACCCGATCAACGCCGCGGCAAGCGCAACCCCTGCGCACGTGGCGACGGCCCGGGTCAAAGGCGATGCATGCCAACGCAGCTCGGGCTCGGTGCGCCGGCTGAGGCTGTTTGTGCTCTCCCCCTGCCCTTCGGGCGGGAGGTGCCCCCACACGTCCGCGGCGATCATCCGCGGGCCCGCGGCACCGGCAGCCGGCGCAACAGCTCCTCCACGATGTCGGCACCGTGCACGCGACGCACCCACATCTCGGGTTTCAGGCTGATCCGGTGCGCCACGGTGGGAACCGCGAGCGATTTCACGTCTTCGGGTATCACGTAGTCGCGGCCGAGGAGCAGCGCCCGCGCGCGGGCATGCTGTACCAGGTCGAGTTCGGCGCGCGGGCTGGCGCCGACGGCCACCTGCGGGTGATGCCGCGTTGCGTTGGCCAGCGATACCACGTAGGCCAGCACGTCGTCGTGCACCGTCACCTGCTCCACCGACTCCCGCATCGCGACCAGATCATGGGCGTCGACAACCTGATTCACGATCGGTTGCGCCGAGCCGCGTTCGAGGCGCCTGCGCAGCATCGATGCCTCCTCGTCCTCGGACAGGTAGCGCAGTTCGAGCCTGATCGCGAAGCGGTCCAGCTGCGCCTCGGGCAGCGGGTAGGTGCCCTCGTACTCGATCGGGTTGTCGGTGGCGAGCACGATGAACGGCTCGGGCAGCCGATGGGTGACGCCATCGATACTGACCTGTCCTTCGGCCATCGCCTCGAGCAGAGCGGCCTGGGTCTTGGGCGGCGTCCGGTTGATCTCGTCGGCGAGAAGCAGATTGGTGAAGATCGGGCCTGCGCGGAATTCGAAACGGCCCGACTGCATGTCGTAGACCGTCGAGCCGAGAAGGTCGGCGGGGAGCAGGTCGGGTGTGAACTGCACGCGGGTGAACTCCAGACCGAGCGCGGCCGCGAACGACCGCGCGATCAACGTCTTGCCGAGACCGGGAAGGTCCTCGATCAACACGTGGCCTCCGGCGAGCACCGACGTCAGGATCAACGTCAGCGCCCACCGCTTGCCCACCACGACCCGGCCGATCTCGTCGAGCACGGCCTCACAGTTGGCGGTGGTGGTCGCCGCAGGCAGTGACATTCCGGTCATAGGCGTTCCAACCTCCGAAGGATTTCGTCGAGCGCCTCTCGGCCTGGGCCAGGGACATGCTGATTGGTTCGCGCGACGTTCTCGGGATCCACCCACGCCCACAGCTCGTCGCCGAACAGCATCCGGCCGGTGGCGTGGAACCCGTCCGGGTTCTTGTTCTGCTTCTGGCCGGTGGCGATGCCGAACTGCCGTGCAAGCATCGGTCGCAGATGCCGATCCCAGTCCGACCGGGTCGATTCCGACCAGGAGATCAGCGTTTCGGTGCGAGACAGCCAGCGGCGCAACGATTCTTCGGCGTCGTTCGGGCTCGATCCGGCGAGCGCGTCGGCGGTTCCGCGCACCAGATACCAGCGCAGAGCCAGCAGGGACACGGCAACGGCTACCCCTGCGATGACCAGTGCAAACCGCCGGTCCGGCGACAGGATCGCGAGTATCTGCACGCCGATCACCAGGCACAGGCCCGCGGCGACCAGCTTCTTGGCGGTCATGCGACGCTCCGCAGTTCGGCGAGGACCAGCTGCAGCGCCCGGATCGCGGCCTCGCGGTGTTGCTCGGTCATCACGTGCGGGCTGAACCGCGCCTCCTCGAAGAGCTCGACGAGTTCCGTTGCGCTGTCGGCGCGTAACGCATGATGCTCCACTGCACGGGCCAACACCTCCGTCGGGGTATCCGATTCGCGGGGCACGACGTCCGGCGAGTGTTCCAGTTCGTGTTCCATCGCCGCGTAGCAGGCAATGATCGCCTCACGCGGTTCACGGCTCAGGTCGCCTGCCTCGGCCAGCCCGACCTCGGCCGCTCGTGCGAGCGGATCCGGCGCCGACACCGTTGTCTCCGTCGGGTATTCACCCGCCGATGTGGCCACCGGGGCGGCACGCCGCCGCTGCCTGCGGCCGATGATCGCGGCGCTGACGAACACCAGCATCATGAGCAGCACCGTCGAGAAGGCCAGCAGCGAGAACACGTTCGACGACGGCTCCGGTTCGTCTGGCCGCTCGGCGGGAGGCGCAGACGTACCCGGCGGCGGGGCCCCCTCGTCGGGCGGTGGTGCATCGAGGCCGAACTGCGCGTTCATCCGCGGCAGCAGCGCGACCAGCGCCAGCCACGCGATCACCACGGCCACCGCGATGAGAACCATGCGCCACGTCAGCGGTCGCCTGTCACCGCCCCGCTCGCGCCGGAGCTCACCGGAGCCGGGTGAGGCGGGACGGTTCTGCGACTGCGTGACGACGGCGATCACGATGATCGCCATCGATACCGCGAGCATTGCGATGACCGCGACCAGGCTGCCGAGGCTGTTGGTCGGACGCTCGCGCGGTGGCGTCTCCGCACCTGGCAGATATCCGCGCAGCGCAGCGGCGGCCACGATCACAAGCACGATCACGGCGACGACGCGCGGCCGATGGCCCATAACCCATCCTGATCGCGGTCAGGTCAGGGCCGCAACGGTACGGCTAGATCTGCCAGTCTTGGGCGCCGTCGTTCTGGTTGTAGGTGCCGACCGAGTTCTTGATGACGATGGGGTCGCCACTGCCGAAGTTGTCGTAGAACCACTGCGCGTTGGCCGGGCTGAGGTTGATGCAGCCGTGGCTGACGTTGCGCTTGCCCTGGTCACCGGTCGACCACGGGGCGCTGTGCACGAAGATGCCGCTGTTGTCGATACGGACGGCGTCCTGCACCTTCAGCTTGTAGCCCTCCGCCGAGTTGGTGGGGACCCCGTAGGTCGAGGAGTCCATCACGATGTCGGCGAACTTCTCGAGCACGTAATAGGTGCCGTTCTTGGTCTCGTGCTTGCCGTCGGGCTTGCCCATCGAAACGGGGAAGGTCTTCTCCACCTTGCCGTTACGGGTGATGGTCATCTGGTGCGTCTTGTCGTCGATGTTGGCGACCAGGGACTCACCGGTGCGGAATGTGGACTTGGCCCCGCTTGCGTCGATCAGGACGGTGGTGTCCTTGGGCCAGAAGTCGAGCGGACGCCAGCGCACCTGGGTGTCGCTCATCCAGTAGAACTTGCCAGGAACGGGCGGGTTCGACGAGATGTGGATGGCCTGCTCGGCCATCGGACGGTCGACGATCGGCCGCTGGAAGTTGATGATGATCGGCTTGGCCACCCCGACCATGGAACCGTTGACCGGGTTGAAGGACGGCGGCACGAACACCGGATCGCCGGTGTACGGCGTCGGGTTCTGACCCGCCGGGGTGCCCTCGGGGATGGTCGTCGGACGATTCGCGAACGGGTCGGCAGGCGGCGCGGCCGGATCGCCAGGGGCCGCAGGCGGTGCCAGCGGGTCGACGGGTGGCGCGGGCGGCGGAACGGCCAGTGGATCGGCCGGCGGCGGCGGCGCGAACGGATCGAACGGCGCGGGCGGCGCGGGCGCGATCGCAGCGGCCGGGTCGATCGGCGCTTCGGCGGCCGGAGCGGGGCCCGGCGGTGGCGCGAACGGGTCGGGAGCCGGCTCGGGATCGGCGAAGGCCATCGGGCTGCCGAACGCCGTTCCACCGATCAGGCCAACCGCGATCGTCGCGGTGACAAGCTTCCGCATCATGCTCTGCGGCATGCGTACACCTCCAGTCAAAAGCTGCGACCAGTCTCGCACAGCACGGAGACCGGCTAACGCCGATGAGGGGGTCCCCAACCCGGACAGCTGTCCAGTAAATGACGCTGAGCTGCCCTATTCATCGGCGAAGGGTGTCGAACGTTACTTCCTGCTGGTTACCTGGACAAAGGCGAACAGGCCACGCGTGGCCGTCACACCTGCGAGGGCGAGGGCCATCAGCGCGGCCGACGCCCCGATCATCGTCGCGAGCCCGGCCTGCTCGTAG
Source organism: uncultured Actinomycetota bacterium (assembly GCA_963756865.1). Lineage (GTDB taxonomy): Bacteria > Actinomycetota > Actinomycetes > Mycobacteriales > Mycobacteriaceae > Mycobacterium. The sequence continues at coordinate 60,779 of CAVWPQ010000018.1, forward strand.
AACAGGCCGCCGAGCAGCGATCCGGCCATGATACCGAGCTGGAACGCCGTGACGTAGACGCCTGACGCGCCGTCGGGGTCGTCCGGTGCGGTGCGCATCGCCGCAGCTTGCAGGACAGGTGCCAACGCCGTCGACGCCGCACCCCAGGCGATGATGGCCGCGGCACCGACACAGATCGTCACGACGTCTGGGCGGCCGTCGCCCGCCAGCACGGTCAGCGCCACGAAGGCGGCGGCGAGCGCGGCAAGGCAGCCGATCACCGACGCCTTCGGATGCCGATCCGACGGTCTGGCCGTCGTCGCCATCCCCAGCAGTCCCGCGATCCCGAAGCCGGCGAGCAGCCACGCCAGATGCGGGCCGCGGACGCCGACGACGTCGCGGATGATCACCACGATGAACGTGTAAGAGATGAAGTGGCCGGTGACGCCGACGAGCGTCAGGGCGCTGAGCGTCATCAGCCTGCGGTCGCGGTGGTGGCGTTCATGGCTGCGCACGGTGTCGATCTCGGCGACCGACAGCGCCATCCGCGGCAGCGTCACCCACGCGGCCGCGGTGACCGCTGCCGCTGCGACGGTGACCACCACGACGGCGTGGCGCCAGCCCCACATCTCGCTCATCGCCGCGGTCAGCGGGTTGCCGACGACGAGCGCGAGCGTCGTGCCCGCGTATATCGCGGTGGTCGCGCGGCCGGTGTGGCTCGCAGGCACCAGCCGCGCGCCGATCGGCGCGATCACCGACCACATCAATCCGTGCGTCAGCGCGCACAGCACCCGGCCACCTGCCAGCACCGCGAAGTTGGGTGCGAGCGCAGAGATCAGTTGCGAGGCAGTCAGACAGACCAGCGTGACCATCAACGTCCGGCGTCGCGGCCAGTGCGCGGTGAGCCGCACCAACGGCATCGTGGTCACCGCGGCGACCAGGGCATAGCTGGCCAGAAGCGTGCCGACCAAGGCCTCGCTGACGCGGAGATCGGTTGCGATGTCCGGAAGTGCGCCCACCGGCACCATCTCCGCCGTCACGTAGACGAAGGCGGCCGAAGCCAGCACCGCCAGCTGCACGGCGATGCGCGGTGTCCATGCCCGGGTTGGCATGGTGGTGTTGACGGTGGTCATATCGAGGTAGATCACGGTATCGGCAACGAGAGGAACGAGATGGCAGACATTCCCGACGGTTATGCGCATCTATTGGATCTGCCCGTGTACGGCCACCTCGCCACGGTGAGGCCTGACGGCCGCCCGCAGGTGAACCCGATGTGGTTCGCCTGGGACGGCGAGCTGCTGCGGTTCACCCACACCAACAAGCGGCAGAAGTTCCGCAACATCGAGGCGAACCCGAACGTCGCGATGTCGATCATCGATCCGGAGACTCCGTACCGCTATCTGGAGGTCCGCGGCGTGGTCGAGGAGATCGTGCCGGATCCGACAGGCGCCTTTTATCTCGAGCTCAACGACCGCTACAGCGGCCCGCTGACCGAGCCGCCGCCCGACAAGGCCGACCGGGTGATCCTCGTCGTCCGGCCAACCGGCTACTCGAAGCAGTAGCCGATGTTGGTTGCATTCAGCGTCAGCCCGTCGGGTGGCGACGAATCCGGCGGGGTCGGAGCGGCCGTCGCCGAAGCGGTCCGCGTCGTTCGTGCCTCGGGTCTGGCCTGCGAGACCAATGCGATGTTCACCAACATCGAGGGCGAATGGGACGAGGTGATGGCGGTGATCAAGCGGGCGGTCGAAGCGGTCGCGGCGGCGTCGCCGCGGGTGAGCCTGGTGCTGAAGGCCGACATCCGGCCCGGCCACACCGGGCAGTTGACCGCGAAGGTCGAGAGGATCGAGGACGTGCTGGGCTCTTAGCGGTCAGGAGCGCACAAGTCGTGCGATCGCCGCGGACGCCTCGGCGAGCTTCGCGTCGGCCTCGTCGCCGCCCTCGGCGACCGCGTGGGTCACGCAGTGGCCGAGGTGTTCGTCGAGCAGGCTGAGCGCGACCGATTGCAAAGCGCTGTTCACGGCGCTGATCTGGGTGAGGACGTCGATGCAGTACTTGTCCTCGTCGATCATCTTGGCGATACCGCGCACCTGGCCCTCGATGCGGCGCAGCCGTTTCGCATAGTTGTCCTTGTTGGACGTATAGCCGTGGGTGGCGGTCATGCGATGATTCTACCGCGATACCCCTCTGGGGTATGAATAACCATTTTGGTCGCCTAACTGGTCAGGCGCATAATCGAGCTCATGCCCTCTGACCCAACTCAGCCCGATTCTCTTCGCGCAAGCGGCTCATCGCCAATCGACATCAAGCCGCGCAGCCGCGACGTCACCGACGGCCTCGAGAAGACGGCCGCCCGCGGGATGCTCCGCGCGGTAGGCATGGGTGACGACGACTGGGCCAAGCCGCAGATCGGCGTCGGGTCCTCGTGGAACGAGATCACGCCATGCAACATGTCGCTGCAGCGACTGGCGCAGTCGGTCAAGGGCGGCGTGCACTCCGCAGGCGGGTATCCGCTGGAGTTCGGCACCATCTCGGTTTCCGACGGCATCTCGATGGGTCATGAGGGCATGCACTTCTCCCTCGTCTCACGTGAGGTGATCGCCGACAGCGTCGAGACGGTGGTGCAGGCGGAGCGCCTCGACGGCACGGTGCTACTCGCAGGCTGCGACAAGTCGATTCCCGGCATGCTGATGGCAGCCGCCCGGCTCGACCTCGCGTCGGTGTTCTTCTACAACGGCTCGATCATGCCGGGCGTCGCCAAGATGACCGACGGCAGCGAGAAGGAAGTCACCATCATCGACGCCTTCGAGGCGGTCGGCGCGTGCTCCCGCGGCCTGATGTCGCGCGAGGACGTCGACATCATCGAGCGTGCAATCTGTCCGGGCGAGGGCGCATGCGGCGGCATGTACACGGCCAACACCATGGCCAGTGCCGCCGAGGCCCTGGGTCTGTCGTTGCCGGGCAGCGCGTCTCCGCTCGCGATCGACAAACGGCGCGAGGAGTACGCCCGCAAGTCCGGTGAGGCGGTCGTCGACATGCTGCGCCGCGGCATCACCGCACGCGACATCCTGACCAAGGAGGCCTTCGAGAACGCCATCGCTGTGGTCATGGCCTTCGGCGGTTCCACCAACGCCGTGCTGCATCTGCTGGCCATCGCGTGGGAGGCCAACGTGAAGCTCTCGCTCGAGGACTTCACGCGCGTCGGGCAGAAGGTGCCGCACCTGGCCGACGTCAAGCCGTTCGGTCGACACGTGATGAAGCACGTCGACGAGATCGGCGGCGTGCCCGTGGTGATGAAGGCGCTGCTGGACGCCGGTCTGCTGCATGGCGATTGCCTCACCGTCACCGGCCAGACCATGGCCGAGAACCTGGCCCACATCGAGCCGCCGGACCCGGACGGCAAGGTGCTGCGAGCGATGAACAACCCGATCCACCCCACGGGTGGCATCACGATCCTGCACGGCTCGCTGGCACCCGAGGGCGCCGTGGTGAAGTCAGCGGGCTTCGACTCCGATGTGTTCGAAGGCACCGCAAGGGTTTTCGAGCGCGAGCGGGCGGCGCTGGACGCACTGGAGGACGGCACGATCACCAACGGCGACGTCGTCGTCATCCGTTACGAAGGCCCGAAGGGCGGGCCCGGCATGCGCGAGATGCTCGCGATCACCGGCGCGATCAAGGGTGCGGGCCTCGGCAAGGACGTGCTGCTGATGACCGACGGGCGATTCTCCGGCGGTACCACCGGGCTGTGCGTCGGCCACATCGCGCCAGAGGCCGTCGACGGCGGGCCGATCGCTTTCATCAAGGACGGCGACAAGATCCGCCTCGACGTCGCCAAGGGCACCCTCGACCTCCTGGTCGACGAGGACGAGTTGCATTCGCGCAAAGCAGGATTCGAGCCGCTGCCGCCGGTGTACACAACAGGTGTGCTGGCCAAGTACACGAAGCTGGTCGGCTCGGCGGCCGTCGGCGCCGTCTGCTCCTAGTTGCTGCTCGGCGGTGGTTGAGGTTCGAAGGGTTGGTACCACCACCAGTGGGCGCGTTCGCCGCTGGGTCCGCGGTAGGGCGGCACGGCGGGCGGGGGTTTGGTCGGGGGGCGGGCCAGTGAGGCGTCGGTGAGTATGTCCCCGGCGCTGTCGGTGACGACGAGCTGGTCGGCGGGTCCGGTGATGGTGATGACGCCGTTGTGGTGCAGCCGGTGGTGGTACGGGCAGACCAGGACGAGGTTGTGCAGTTCGGTTTGGCCGCCGTCTTCCCAGTGCCGGATGTGGTGGGCGTGCAGACCGCGGGTGGCCCCGCAGCCGGGCACCGCACAGGTGGGGTGGCGGTGCTCGAGGGCGCGGCGCAGCCGGCGGTTGATCAGCCGGGTCGTGCGGCCGGCGCCGATGGGTTGGCCGTCGCGGTGGAACCAGACCTCGCAGGTGGCGTCGCAGAGCAGGTAGCGGCGCTCGGCATCCGACAGCAGCGGACCCAGGTGCAGGGCTGCGACGCGGTCGTTGACATCGACGTGCAGCACCGCGGTGGTGCGCTGGCCGTGCGGGCGGGAGGCGACGTCGGCGTCCCAGCCGGCCTCGACCAGGCGCATGAACGCATCGAGGGTGTTCGGTAGTGGCGGTCGAGCATCTGATTCGCGGCCAGGGGTGGTGTCGGTGTCGGGTTCGTCGGTGTGGTGGTCGCGTTTCCACTCGGCGATCAGGGCATCGCGGTGTGAGTTGAGTGCGGCGTCGAATGTCGCGGCGTCGAGGTGGCCGAGTCGGATCCGCCAGGTAGGTGGAGTGCTCGTCGCTGGTCTTGGTGATCGACGGCTCGGGGTCGGGGCGGGTCGGGGTGGGTCGGGGTTCGAGTTTGACCGCGGTGCGCAGCTGGCTGACCGAGGCGTGCCGCGCCAACTGCGCGTAGTGCTCATCAGAACCGTCGGCGGCCCGCGCGGCGATGACGCCGACCTGATCCAGCGACAACCGGCCCTCCCGCAAACCGGCAACGCAGCGGGGAAACTCGCCGATCCGGTTCGCGACAGCAGCGATGGTGTGCGCGTTGGTCGACGAGGAACCCAACTTCCAGGCGATCAGCGCCGCCAGCGAGCGGCACCCGGTGTTCCCCCACAGCCCGTCGTCGATCTCGGCGGCGATCTCCACAATGCGCCCGTCGATCGCGTTGCGCTGACCGGCCAACTCCGAGAGCTCCTCGAACAACACCTTGAGGCGCTCATCGACAACGTTTTCCCCGCAGCTGGGGTACGTCGTCGATGTCATAACACCATCAAAGCACTTGGGTACGACATGTTTTGGTGCGTCGCACGCGGCGTCGGTCAGCCCGAGGGGGGTTCGATCGGTATCAGGCTGATCGGCACCCAGTGGGTGCCCGGTCCTTCGCCAGGGCAGCCTGCTCCGTCGACGACGAGGGTACGTTCGCCGAAGAAGCTGCCGTCGGGGTTCGGGATCCAGTAGTCCGAGCGTCGGGATGGCACACCGCTGTCGGGATCGGTGCGTTGACAGAGGTAGGGCTGCTCACCGCTCGTTTCCCACCGCCCGTTGTTCCATCGGTACTCGAACTCCAGTGGGGCACCTGGGTTTCGCTTTTGGTCGTCCCTGTTGTCCATGCGCGCGACGCAACCAAACACGTCACACGTGGTGGTGAACAGGACGGGAAAAGTTTTCGACTCCATTGGTGTCGACATACCGTTGAACGTCTGCTTCGCGAAGTCGACGGACAGGTTGTAGTAGCCGTACAGCGGCGGTGGTTCCGCGCGATCCGCATGGGCGACCGGCGACACGATCGACACCGCGCATCCCGCTACGACGCCGATGCGGGCCAGTTTTCTCACAGTGCCTGGGTAGCACACCGGCCCGGCTAGCGGACCAACTTCTCGATTCGCTGAAGAGCGATCGCCAGCACCGGCAGGTATGCGGGTGCCCACCACGGGGCCGCCATGCTCGCGCGACAACCTGTTCCGTCAGGTTCGACCGAGTGCGAAGTCGCGGGCACACCTGCCACCGCCCACGCCCACCGGCGCCCTGCCTCGAACTCGGTGATGGTGAACGGAAGCGCAACCCCGACCGGTGTACGCACGTGGCCGGTCGCTCCGAGCGTCAGCTCGTCGCCGTCGAGATCCGCCCCAGAGACCGTCGGCCCCCACCTTGGCCACGCGTCGAGGTCGACGAGGACCTTCCACACGGCCGCGGCGGGGGCGTCGATGTGTCTACTGACGGTGAGCATCGACAAGGCATACCCGTTATGCGCGCAGGTACCGAACTATTCGTCGTCTTCTGGCCAGAGGACGAACTCGTCGAATGCCCGCTGCGCGGGTTCGGGACCCACCTCGTCAAGGGCGGAGCGGATCGCGCGCAGATGGGCCACGGTCATCTCCAGCGGTGGCTCGTCCGGCTGGTAGGTGGTCCGGACCGGATAGTCGACGCCCGCTTCGCGGGTCATCTCGATGTGACATCCGATGACATGCGTGACCGGATGCGTCTCACAGAATGCGATGAGCCTGTCGATGCTGTCCGAGAAGGCCGCCCAATCGACGATGTAAAGCCTGCCGCGGTAGACGGTGTCCCCCGTGAACAGAATTCCGGTCCACGGGTCGTAGAAGGTGACAGAGGCCGAGTGATGTCCCGGCGTGGCGAAAGCCTCCAGAACCCGACCTCCGAGGTCGACGGGCCGGACCGCGCCGGCGTCCTCCGCGAAACCGAAGAATTGCCAAGCGGTTTCCTTGTCGGCGTCGATCAGAACGGTGTTCGCACGGTCGGCGAACTGGTCGTCGCCTGCTACATGGTCACCGTGTCCATGGGTGTGAAGAACCAGCAGTTCGTAGTCGCTGCGCGGGTTGCGGTCGAGCCAGGATTCGATGAGCTCGTCGACGACCCGTCGGAGGGGAAAGAATTCGGGCGACGCGGTGGCACCGGTGTCGAGCAGAACGGCGCGCTCCCGCCCGAACAGCAGGAACAGGAACGGCGCTTCGTAGTCGATCGCCTTGTTCTGCCGCAGGATGACGGTGTTTTCGTCATACCAGTAGGTCTGCAGATCGGGATCGGTGTTGTGCTTCGACGACTGCGAGCCGTGAATCCATTGCACATCAAGCGGTTTGGCGACAACTGCGTGGCTGTGTTCAGCGACACTGGACATGATCCTCCAGTGTGCGTCGTCTTACGGGCCGGGTACGGCGCACATCTCGTCCGGGATGCGCAGTCGCGCACCTAGTTCGATTGGATCACAACAACGCGCAGACGCCTATGTATTCCTGCCGCCGTTCACTCCGAGGATCTGCCCGGTGATGTAGCCGGCCTCCTCGGAGACCAGGAATGCGCACGCCGCGGCGATGTCCTCCGGCCTGCCCATCCGGCGCACCGGCGTCATCGCGATCGTCCTCTCGACGTTCGTGAACCCGCGTTCTTCTGCGCTGCGCAGCATCGGGGTGTCGATGAACCCCGGCGGCACCGCGTTGACGGTGACCCCATCCGGCCCGTACTCCAGCGCCAGCGACTTGGTCAGACCGTTCACGGCCGACTTGGCCGCAACGTAGTGCGCCATACCCGCGACACCGGAGTGCGTGCTCGACGAGCTGATGTTCACGATCCGTCCCCAGCCGGCTTCGACCATGTCGGGCAGCACCGCCTGGCAGCAGTGGAAGACACCGTTGAGGTTGACGTTCAGCACCCGCTGCCAGGCTTCGAAGTCGATGTCGGCGAAGCGCGAGAAGCCTTCCAGCCCAGCGGCGTTCACCAGGATCGACACCGGTCCGAGCTGACTGCGGATCTTGTCGAGTGCGGCGTCGACCTGTTCGCGGTCGGTGACATCGGCGGTGAAGGCGAAGTCGTTGTCCGAGCGTTGCAGGTCGATGGTGGCGACATGGTGGCCGTCGGCTTCGAGCCGCTGGGCGATCGCGCGGCCGATGCCGGATGCTCCACCGGTGACGACGGCTGTCTTCATGATCGGGTTCCTTTCCTGCGCAACCCAAGGGTGCGCCGTCCCGTGTCGACGAGATGGGTTAGCAGGTCGTCGTCGTCGACGGTGATCCATGCCGGTCCGACGGCGCTCGAGATCCCCGCGAGTGCGACGGTGGCCTTGATGATTCCGCCCGGGTCCTGTTCATCGCCCGCAAGCAGCGTCAGTTGACGGTTGATCAACTGCGACCAGTGCGGCTGTTCGCGCAGCAGGGTGATCACGCTGGGATCGCAGGCGAGCACCGATACCAGCGCGCGGTTCGCCACCGCCAGTTCGGCATAGCCCCGCAACATGTGGTCGGCGCGGGCGGCGGCGCTTCGATGCGATTCCGCGCTGGTGATAATGCCGCCGAGTTGCTCGAAGATCGGTTCCACGACCGCGGCGAGCAGTTCCTCACGGGTGCGGAAGTGGTAGTAGATGGCGGCCTTCGTGAACCCCATCTCGTCGGCGATCATCTGCAGCGAGGTGCCCGCGAAGCTGTGCCGGGTGAACAGGTCGACGGCGACGTCTATCAGGCGCTGCCGGGTGTCGGCAGCGCCCGCCGTCTGAACCGCGGCCGTCTCCATACTTTACGATCGTACAGTACTTCACTTGCCGATCGTAAAGTGGGTTTAGACGGCTCAGGTGTTGAAGTAGGGCAGCGGTGTCTCGGGTGCGACGTACTCCGCCGGCAACTGCGTCTCTGTGTCCTCATTTCGCGCCTGCTCTTGTACCTCGGCTGCGTGTCGGAGGTTGTCGCCTGTGTTCTCTGCGTGGTCGGGCGTGGACGATGCGCGATGACTTTCGCGATGACCGCCGGCGGTGCTAGGCGCTTTAAGGTCGGCCGAAACGGCCACAGAGCGCGGGCAGGAAGCCGTGGCTGAACCGGTCGTAGAGCGCCGTCGAGCGTGTGGGATACGTACGCGAACGAGCAGATTTCGTGCACAGCCCACACGCTCGGCGACTACTTGACCAACGCCACCGCGAAGCCGTCCCAGTTCTTGGTCCCGACGGTCTGAATGGCGGCCACGTCCAGGCGCGGGTTCTCGCCCATCATGTCGAACATGGCGCGAACCGCCTTGGCCTGATGGTCGCCCTCGGCGGGGTTCAGCACCCGCCCCATCCGAGCGATGTTGTCCACCACGATCACCGAACCCGGGTGGCCCAACTTGATGGCCCACTCGACGTAGGAGACGTTGTTCTCCTTATCCGCGTCGATGAAGAACATGTCGAAGGTCTCGCCGCGTTCGGCCAGCCGCGGCAGGGTGTCCAGCGCCGCACCGAGGATGACCTCGATGCGGTCGGCGACACCGGCGCGCTCGAAGTTTCTGCGCGCCACCTCCGCGTGTCGTTCCTCGAACTCGAGGGTGACGACACTGCCGTCGGCGCCGACACCGCGGGCCAGGTTGATGGTGCTGTAGCCGGCCAGCGTGCCGATCTCCAACACACGCTTGGCATTACTCATCCGGGCCAGCAGCGAAAGCAGCCTGCCGTGTTGCGCCGACACCTCGATCGCAGGCATATCGGCCGCCGCAGCGGATTCCCTTGCCGCGCGCAGCGCGTCGTCCTCGGTGTGCAGCACTTTGGTGAACACGTCGTCGAGGGCTCCTGCGTCCGGCTCCGTCACCGGCCCGACGTTACCCCGGTCAGCGGACGCCCTCCTTGGCGTAGACGACCCGCAGCACGTGGGCGACCTCCGCTCCCATCACCGCCTCGGCGAGTGCGCAGAACGTCGCGACGAACTCGGGGCCGTGCGGCGGGTCGGCGTCGCAGAGGTGGTGGGCGATCTCGTGCAGCACGACCAGTTCGCGCAGCGCCCACGTCGTGTGTCGCTCGGGTACGGCGATCACGGCGCCGTGGTCGTCGCGTTCGTAGTGCGCTGCCGAGAGACCTCGCCGTGGCCGGACCGTCAGCGGTGCGGGATCAGGCCAGCCCTCGCGGACGGATCCGAACGCGAGCACGTCGTCGACGTAGCGCTGCACGGAATCCACCGACGCGAACCGGGCTTCCGGCGGCAGCGTCAGGTTGGCGCCGAAGAATTCGATCGAGCGGTTGCCGTGCTCGTCCGCCCGATCGAACAAGGTCCGAACGAAGTCTTCAGCGGCGTAGACCTTGGAGCGCTGGGTGTCGCGGGCACTCACCGGTCCAGCGCGCCGCGCGCGCCGCTCAACTCCTGGCTGCCGCCCAGCCGCGCCCGTCGGCCCGCACGGTCGCCCGCCCGCCGCGCCGACGACGAGTATCCGGCCGTCGCACTGGACGCCGCCCAGGTGCCGCGGGCCTGCGACGTCTGGCGATAGAAGGACTTCAACTCGATGTCCTTGTCCCGCAGGGCGATCGTCGTACCCGGACGGCTCTGCTTGCTCTTCGTCGCCTCCCGCCTGGCGTCCTCGCGTGCTTCCTGCAGCCGCTTGCCGATGCGGGCGCCGAAGGCCAGCTGGAAGTTGATCCGCGCGGTGATGGTCGGGGTGGGCTTGTGCTGACCGGACCCGATATAGGCTTCCGACGCCTTGACCATCTGCGTCACCAGGCTGGCATAGAGCGCGTGGCTGGCGTCGATGTCCTCGGCGAAGCCGTAGGCATAGACGAACGTCGAGTTCGACGCGATGTCGCACTTCACGTCGTTGGCCATCGCGATCACCACGAACAGCTGCACGTAGGTGCGCAACCCGCGCTTGCCAGGGTCGCCGATGGTGATGGTGCGCTGCACGGGCGTCTGTGCCTTCGTTCGCTCGTTCGCGTGTGACCGAGCGACGGCCAGGTCGATCGACGTCGCGGTGGCGAGCCGTTGCGCGGCGGACATGAAGGCTTCCGCCTCGTGCGTGTTGTCGGTTCCCTCGGCTTGGCGCAGCAGTGCGGCGATGCGGGCAAGCATCTTGTCGTCAGTCATTGCCCACAGATTAAAGCTACTTCGCGACAAATCCGTCGAGCGCATTCACAAGCTGTGGAGAAAGTGGCGCGTCCTTGGCGAGGTTGGCGATGCTGTCGGTGGGGTCGTCACGCAATACATGGTTGACGCCCTTGAGTTCGACGACGGTCAGCGCGGTGTGCTGCAGCGCGTCGATGAGCGGTTTCATGGTGTTGCACAACGCCTGCCGGTCGGTATCCGAACACGTCAACAGCACCGGGGTGCCTGCGGGGATCTTGGCGGCCAGCGCCACCGGGTCGATCTTGTCGGCCTCTTCGATCGCCTTCGCGTTACCCGGGTTGAGGATCGCGCCGAGGCCTTCGGGAAGGTCCTTGGGCACCGTGCCCTTGGTGCGGACCTCGTCGACGGCGGCCAGCCAGGTGTTCAGCGTCTCGGGGCTGGCGTCGGAGCGCACCCGGTTGGTGATGATGTCGAGGTAGCGGCCGGACAGCGGCTGCAGCAGGCCGAGCGAGTGGATCTTCGGCGCACCGGGCGAGGTGTCCGATGCCAGCGTCATCGCATGAATGGCGCCCTCCCCAAGCGCGTACACCGACAGGCGCTCCTTGTCCGTGCCCGACTGATCGGCGAGGAAGCGCGCGGCGGCCTTGGCGCCCGAGGTATAGACGGAGCTGACGACCTCGTTGGGGCGCTGCTGGAACGGGCCGAGACCCGTCTTGCCGGTGCCGATCTTGTCGTAGCGCAAGCTTGCGACGCCACGGTCGGACAGCTGTTCGGCAAGTTGACGCATGTTTCCGATCTTGCCGACGACGATGTTGTCGCCGTTGCGATCGGTGTTGCCGCTCTCTGAGATCAGCAGGGCAGCGGGGCCTGCGGCGGCATCCTTCTGGTGGCGGTAGGTCCCGTGGATGGTCAGGCCGTCGGCTTGGAAGCTGACCTCGTCCTCGACCCACTGCTGCTGGGACTTGTCTTCTGACGAGCAGCCCGTCAGCAGTAGCAGGAGGGAAAGCGTGAGCGCGGCAAGAGCTTTCAAATCTTCGCCTCGATCCATGCTGCGACGTCGTCGAGCACTACGGCTTGTTCGGGTTCGTTGAACACCTCGTGGTAGAGCCCCGGGTAGACCTTGAGCTCGGCATCAGCGGACCCGACGTACTCCATCAGGCGTCTGCTGCCCTTCACCGGGATCAGCTTGTCCTGCTCGCCGTGCACGACCAGAAGCGGCGCCGTCAGGGCCGGGGCGCGCTGCGGCATGGTCTCGCCGACGCCGATCAGGGCGCGGCCGATACCTGCAGGCAGCTTGCCGTGGTGCACCAGCGGGTCATTCTCGTAGGCGGCGACGACGGCGGGATCGCGCGATACCGCGTCGGCGGGCAGTTGTTCGACAGGCAGGCCCGGCATGATCCTGCCGAGCACCTTGGCCAGAACCTTCATCACCGGTGACACGTCGTCCTGGGCGTCGACCGCGGGACCGGACAGCACCATCGCGGCGTAGTCGTCAGGGTGCTCGACGCCGTAGGCGAAGACGACGCCGCCGCCCATGCTGTGGCCGAGCACGACGCGTTTGAGTTCGGGGTACTCGGCGGCCGCGATCCCGACGAGGGTCCGGAAGTCCTCGGTGTACTCGGAGATGTCGCGCAGGAAGACGCGCTTACCGCCGGAGCGGCCGTGCCCGCGCAGGTCGAGGGCGTAGACGGCGAACCCGGACTCGCCGAGCCGCCTGGCTACGTGGTCGTAGCGGCGGGCGTGTTCGGCGTAGCCGTGGCAGAGGACCACAACGGCGCGGGGGTCCTCGTCGTCGGGCTCCCACACGTCGTAGACGATGCGGACGCCACCGACCCCTTCGAAGGACCGTTCGTGTCGGCTACTGGCCATCAGCGCAGACTAGCTAATCCGCCGAATTCGGTCGGTGGCAGTTGTCGGACCCCTGCGTAAGCTCGACGGCGTGAGCGTGCTCGCTGAAAGCCTGGAACCCGCTGAAGAGGCGGCCGCCGCGGATGCGTTTCTCGCCGATGCCCAGCGGTATCGGCGTGAGCTGCTCGCGCACTGCTACCGGATGACCGGCTCCGTTCATGACGCCGAAGACCTGGTGCAGGACACCTACCTGCGCGCCTGGAAATCCTTCAAGGGGTTTCAGGGCAAATCATCGGTGCGAACCTGGCTGTACCGGATCGCGACCAACACCAGCCTCACCGCGCTCGAGGGCAGGCAGCGCCGGCCGCTGCCGTCCGGGCTTGGCCAGTCCCGGTCGGATCCGACGGGCGACATCGCCGAGCATCGCGAGATCACCTGGCTCGAGCCGCTTCCTGACTCGCCGAAAGAGGATCCGTCCGACCCGTCGGTGATCGTGGAGTCCCGCGAGTCGGTGCGGCTGGCATTCGTGGCGGCCCTTCAGCACTTGTCGGCGCGGCAGCGCGCGGTGCTCGTGCTTCGCGAGGTGCTGCAGTGGAAGGCGGCCGAGGTCGGCGAGGCCATCGGTGCGTCGACGGCCGCGGTCAACAGCCTGTTGCAGCGCGCGCGGGCGCAGCTCGACGAGGTCCAGCCGACACACGACGGGGCAGCCGCCGCCCCGGAATCGCCTGCGGCCAAGGATCAGCTGTCGAAGTACATCGCGGCCTTCGAGGACTACGACATGGACAGGCTGGTTCAGCTCTTCACCGAGGACGCGGTCTTCGAGATGCCGCCGTTCGACGGCTGGTATCAGGGGCCGGCCAACATCGTCGCGCTGTCGAAGACGCACTGCCCCGCTGAAGGCCCCGGCGATATGCGGTTCATCCCGATCACCGCCAACGACCAGCCCGCCGCGGCGCTGTACATGCTCAACCGCGAGACGGGTAAGCACGAAGAGTTCCAGCTGCATGTGCTCGAGGTCCGCGATGGCGGCATCGCGCACGTGGTGGCATTCCACGCGGGTGACGGCTTGTTCGAGAGCTTCGGGCTGCCCGCTGCGCTGTAGGCGCGCCGCGAAATCCACGTTCTGCAGGCGTCTACTCGCACTTTCCCTGCAAAAGTCGACTTTCGCGGCGGCTGATGCCGGAACGATCTCTAGTGGCATGTTATTGCAGTTAGAGCCGTTATTTGACAGGTGTTTTGTAACGTGTTCTATGATTGCCGGTCATGAAGACCAAGGGCGCTCTGCTGTGGGAGCTCAATTCGCCGTTCAAGGTCGACGAGATCGACGTCGGCGACCCCGTCGCCGATGAGGTGCAAATCCGCGTGCACGCGGCGGGCATGTGCCACTCCGACTACCACCTGACCACCGGCGCCACTCCGATCGCACTTCCTGCGCTCGGCGGCCACGAAGGCGCGGGCGTCATCACCAAGGTCGGCAAGAACGTCACGGGCCTGGCCGAGGGCGATCACGTGCTCCTCGCGTTCATCCCCGCCTGCGGCGAGTGCCAACCGTGCCTGAAGGGCTTCCGCTCGCTGTGTGACCGCGGCGCGGTGCTGCTCGGCGGCAAGGCCATCGCCGACGGCACGTCACGTGTGCACGCAGGCTCCACTGAGGTCTCACCGATGAACCTGCTCGGCACGTTCGCCCCGTACATGACGGTGCACAAGGACTCCGTCGTCAAGATCGACCCCGACATCCCGTTCGAGTCCGCGGCGATCATGGGTTGCGCGGTGCCAACAGGGTTCGGCTCGGCGACCAACGTCGCGCAGGTCCAGCCCGGTGAGACGGTCGTCATCGTCGGCGTCGGCGGCATCGGCATGAGCGCGCTGCAGGGCGCAGTGATCTCCGGCGCCCGCAACGTCGTCGCCATCGACCCGGTCGCCTACAAGCGTGACCAGGCGATCAAGTTCGGCGCCACGCACGTCTACCCGTCGATGGCCGAGGCGATCGCCCCGGTCCTCGAACTCACGCACGGCTTCATGGCGGAGAAGACGATCATCGCCGTCGGCGAGATGCGCGGGGAGTACATCGAGGAAGCTCTGATCCTGACCGCCAAGACCGGCACATGCGTGGTGACCGGTATGGGCGCGATGACCGATGTCGACGTCAAACTCAACCTGTTCCTGTTCACGATGCTGCAGAAGACGTTGAAGGGCAACATCTTCGGTGGCGGCAGCAGCCATGTCGAGACGCCGAAGCTGGCCGGCCTCTATAAGTCGGGGCTTCTCAAGATCGACGAGATGATCACCAATACCTACACGTTGGACAACATCAACGACGGCTACCAGGACATGGTCGAGGGCAAGAACATCCGCGGCGTCATCAAGTTCACAGAATCCGACTGGTAGCCCGCGTCGCTACCCTGGGGTGCATGACGGCATCCGTCGACATCCGCCGCGCGTCCGACCGGGGTACGAGCACGACGGAATGGCTCGACTCCAAGCACTCGTTCTCGTTCGCCGGTTACTACGACCCGGACAACACCCACCACGGGTTGCTGCTCGTCAACAACGAAGACATCGTCGCGCCGGCGACGGGTTTTGACACCCACCCGCACCGCGACATGGAGATCGTCACCTGGGTGTTGCAGGGGGCGTTGGAGCACAGCGACTCGATGGGGAACTCAGGCAGCATCTACCCTGGCCTCGCTCAGCGGATGTCAGCAGGCACCGGCGTGCTGCATTCGGAGAAGAACGGATCAGCAAGCGAGCCGGTACATTTCGTGCAGATGTGGGTAGTTCCCGACGAGACTGGCATCGAGCCCGGCTATCAGCAGGCCGAGATCGACGCGGGCCGGCTGGCCGGCGGGTTGATCACCATTGCGTCGGGCAGAGGCGACGATGCGGCCGTGCGCATTCACAACAAGAACGCCGCGCTTTACGGTGCGCGGTTGCAGGCCGGCGACGCCGTCGAACTGCCAGATGCGCCATTTCTGCACCTGTTCGTGGCTCGCGGCGCCGTGACGCTCGAAGACGCCGGGCCTCTGCACGGCGGGGACGCCGCTCGATTCACCGCCGCGGGCGGTCAGCGCGTCACCGCAACTGAACCGTCCGAGATCCTCGTTTGGGAGATGCATGCCGATCTGGCCACCGCGTAACGGGATCGTCGTCGGGCTTGTTGGGCTCTTCCTACTGGCGGCTTGTTCGACCGAGTCACCGTTGCAGCAGTCCAGCGAACCCACCTCGTCGACGACCGCGGCCGCACCGGCGCCTGGCTCACCGAAACTGGTGTCCGCACCGGTGAACGTGCCGGGCGACCTTGCGGACTCACCGCTCGACGAACCGCGGCAGGCGTTGATCCCCGAGGGCTGGACGATCGGTGTGTGGGCCAGGGTTCCGAAGGCCCGCCTCGAGGCGTGGACACCGGACGGGGCACTGCTGGTTTCACTGCCCGCGACCGGGAAAATCGTGAAGCTGACACCGAAAGCTGGTGCGGCGCCTGAACAGTCGACGCTGCTGGAAGGCCTCGATCAACCGCACGGGATGGCGTTCGCGGCTTCGACACTGTATGTCGCTCAGAGCGACCAGGTCGACGCGTACGACTACGTCAACGGCGCGGCGATCAACCCGCGCACCGTCGCCGCCGATCTTCCGAATGCACGCAGCCCCGAACTGAACGGCGCCTACGCGCACGCGCTGAAAAGCGTCGCCGTCGGCCCGGACGGCGCGGTGTACTTCTCGATCGGGTCGACGGGCAACATCTCCGCCGAGGACCGCGACGCCAACCCGCCGCGCGCCACGGTCATGCGTATCCCGCCGGGCGGCGGGGTCGCCGAACCGTTCGCGACGGGCGTCCGCAACGGCACCGGGCTGGCCGTCGCGCCCGATGGTTCGATTTGGACGGCGGTCAACAACCGTGACAATGCACCCGACCCGGATGGCAACGTCGACACTCGGTACGTCAACGAGCATCCGCCCGAGGCGCTCGCGCGATTGACCCCGGGCCGCGAATTGGGCTGGCCCTACTGCAATCCCGACGGTGGACCAGCAGATCTCCCCTTCATCCGTGACATGTCGACGAACACGGACGGTTCGCTGATGGACTGCGCGTCTCTGCCACCCGTGGAACAGAGCATGGGCGCCCACTCGGCACCGCTGGGCCTGGCGTTCACGGCGGGGGTGCTGCCGTCGCCGTACGCGGACGGTGCACTGGTGGGCATACACGGCTCATGGAACCGGCAACCGCCGCGCGCTCCCGAGGTGTCGTTCTTCCCTTGGCGGGGCGGCAATCTGGGCGATCAGCAGACACTCGTCGGCGGGTTTCAGGCCGACGACGGTTCGCGATGGGGCCGGCCCGTCGCCGCCGTCGTTGGACCCGACGGGGCCGTCTACATCAGCGACGACTACGCGGGAGCCGTCTACCGCTTGGCGCCACCGGGGCGTTAGACGACCTTGGAACCGCGCTTACCCGTTATCCCGACGTAGATCGCGATCAGCACGATCGCCACGATGATCCCGACGAGGAACGGGATGATCTGCCATCCGCCGTTCGAGTTGCTGTAGCCCAATGAGTAGGTCAGCCATGTTCCGACGAACGAGCCGAGCGCACCGAGGAGGACGGTCATGATCACGCCGATCTTCTGCTTGCCGGGCATGATGAGCCGCGCGAGCGCGCCGACAATCAAGCCGACGACCAAAGCGCTGAGAATTGTTCCGATCATGTCTGCTCCTTCGTGGACATCGTTGGCCGTGGGCTACCCCAATCGACATCAAAATTCACACCCGGTCGACCCTTGATACGCAATCGTGACGGTGCTGTTACTGAAGTTGACTGTGAGGTTGATGTGATTAGAGTTGTTTCATTACCTGGACTTTTGCCAAGGGGGCAACCGTGTCGACAGTGGCTGCGCGCAGCCGGCGCTTGGTGGCGTACGCCGCCGCGCTGATGCTGTGCGCTGGGATCGCGGCGACGGTTGCGCCTGTTGCCCGCGCCGACGCTCGCGCATTGCTCGCCGGCGCGATCGCCAACACCAGGGGCTCCTACCTCGTCTACAACTTCGGCGACGGCCACCCGGCGCCGATGCTCAACGCAGGCGGCGGCTGGTACGAGATGAACAGTGGCGGGCACTTGATGACGATCAAGAACGCCTCCGGTCGGCTGCAGCCGCGACTATTGGTCGACAGCCATCAGGGCTACCAGGGTCGGTGCGAGCGAGATGCGGGCGCTCGCACGGGTGAAGGTCTGTGGCAGGCGTCGGAGGTTTATGCGCCGCTGGAGGCGTGGCGGGCACTCGGTCAGCCGACGATCGCGATCAACGCGAACTTCTTCGACGTGCGCGGCCAGAAGGGCGGATCGTGGCGCGACACGAAATGCAGCTCGCCCCTTGGTGCTTACGTCGACAACACCCGCGGACAAGGTAGGGCCAACGCCGCCGTCACCGGCACGGTCGCCTACGCGGGTAAGCAGGGTCTGTCGGGCGGTAACGAGCACTGGTCGTCGCTGGCCACCATGATCCTTCCGGCGGGCGGCGCGCCCTCCGTCGTCATGCCCAAGGGCCCCGACGACTACGACTCGGCGTCGCCGGTGATCCAGAAGTTGCTCGACCAGAACGCCCGCTTCGTCGCGGTCGCCGGGATCGGCCTTCTCGCGCCCGGAGACACCGGGCAGCTCAACGACGGGGGCCCGAGCGCGGCGCGCACAGCGATCGCCTACAACCGGACCAACGATCAGCTGTACGTCTTCCAGGGTGGCAGCTATACGCCGGACCAGATCCAGGACCTGTTCCGCGGACTGGGCTCCGATACCGCTGTGCTGCTGGACGGCGGCGGTTCATCGGCCATCGTGCTGCGGCGCGACACCGGCGGAATGTGGAGTGGCGCAGGCGTTCCCAAGGGTAGTTGTGACACTCAGCAGGTGCTTTGCGATTCGCGCGAGCGTGCGCTCCCGAGCTGGCTAGCCTTCGCCTGACACGCCGATGCAGGAGTTGACGCGCCGCACCGTCTTGCGGCTGGGCGCCGGACTCGCCGGAGCGTGTGCGCTCGATCCGTTGTGGCAGTTGGGCCTTGCCACCGCATCTGGTGCGCCGCCGGTCGACCAGCCGACGCCCTCGTCGGCGAAGGCGCCTCAGACTTACTTCACCGGCTCGTTCGTCTCGGCCGCGCGCGGCGGCGTCGAGACCAAGTGGGCGATCGCCGTGCCACCCGGCCGCTATGCGCAGCCGCTGCGCACCGTGATCGCATTGCACGGCCGCGATATGGACGCCGACGGCGTCATGGGTATGGGCGTCGAAGCCGGATTAGCCGAGTTGGCGAAGGCCGGCTACCCGCCCTTCGCGGTGGCGGCTGTCGACGGTGGAAACGGTTGGTGGCACCGGCGAATCGACGGCGAAGACTCAGGAGCGATGGTGCTCAAAGAGTTCCTGCCGATGCTGGCGAGCAAGGGCCTGGACACCCGACGGGTGAGCTTCATCGGCTGGTCGATGGGAGGGTACGGCGCGCTGCTGCTCGGCGGGGCGCTGGGCGCGAGGCGGACATCGGCTATCTGCGCCGTCGCGCCTGCGTTGTTCACCGACTACGGCCTGGCTCTTCAGGAGCGCGCGTTCGACGGTCCCGCGGACTGGTTCGCGTACTCGATCTACGGCACGCCCGCGTTGTCGGAAATTCCGATACGCATCGACTGCGGCGCCAACGACCGGTTCTACGACGCCACCAAGCAGTTCGTCGCATCGCTTCGCAGGCCGCCGTCCGGGGTGTCCTTCGTCGGCGGCCACGACGTCGTCGCGTGGGAGGAGAAGCTGCCGCGAGAATTGGCCTGGCTGGCCACCTAGCGCGTTGATCCCGGGATACGCCTGGGTCCCGTGAGACGATCGTTTCTCGAGTGAACAGAGTTGCGACTGCGCCCCGCCCTGACTCCCGACGTGGATCCACTGCGAGCGGGCGGACCGCTCTTGCCGCGGAAACAGTTCCGCCCGGACATCGAGGGTTTGCGCGCGGTCGCCGTCATCGCCGTCGTGCTGTTCCATGCGGGGGTGCCCGGCGTCAGCGGCGGGTTCATCGGGGTCGACGTCTTCTTCGTCGTCTCCGGCTTCCTGATCACCGGGCTGCTGTGGCACGAGGCGTCCAACACCGGGACTGTGCAGATGGCCCGGTTCTATGGTGCGCGGGCGCGACGACTGCTGCCCGCCGCCGTGACGGTTCTCGTTACGACGTGCGCTGCGTCGGCCGTTCTGCTGCCGCCGCTGCAGGCGCGCAGCGTCATCGGTGACGGCATCGCCAGCGCGCTGTACATCGGCAACTACCGGTTCGCGATTGGGGGCACCGACTATCTGGCGGCCGATGCGCCGCCGTCGCCGTTGCAGCACTACTGGTCATTGGGTGTAGAGGAGCAGTTCTACCTGCTGTGGCCCGCGGTGATCATCGGCACGACATGGCTTCTCGCGCGGCTCGCTCGGCGCTCCGGCGCGCAGGGTTCGCGGTCGGTGGCGCCGTATGTGTTGGTGCTGGGGGTGTTGGCCGCGCTGTCGTTCATGGTGTCGATGGCGTGGACCGATGGCTTGCCGTCGTGGGCGTTCTTCTCGCTGCCGACGCGTGCGTGGGAGCTGGCGGTCGGCGGGCTGGTGGCGTTGACTGCCGGCGCGTGGCGGAATCTGCCGGGGCCGTCGGCTGCCGTGGTGGGCTGTGGCGGGCTGGCGCTGATCGTCGTCACGTGCACGCAGATCGGTGAAGGCACTCCGTATCCGGGGACGTCGGCGCTACTTCCGGTCCTGGGGACAGCGCTTGTCATCGGCGCCGGTTGTGCGACACCGACTCTGGGCGTCGGGCGGTTCCTGTCGGCGCCGGCGATGCGGTCGATCGGGCGGCTGTCGTACTCGTGGTATCTGTGGCACTGGCCGGTATTGCTGCTCGCGCCCGCGTTGCTCGGTAAGCCGTTGGGGTTGACGGGCAGTCTGGCGATGGTGGTGGTGTCGTTCGGCCTCGCGGTCGCGACGCTGCACTTGATCGAGAACCCAGTGCGGTTCGCGCCGTCGCTGAAAGACTCAGCCAAGAGAAGCCTTGCGGTGGGAGGTGCGCTGACCGCTCTTGCGGTTGCGGCGTGCTTGGTGCTGTTGATGCTGCGGCCCGTTCCGGTCGGTCAGGGTATGGCGGCGGCGCCCGTCGCGGTCGGGCATGCCGCCCCGTCGGCTGCGGCTCGCCCGCCGATGTCGGTGCGCGACCAGGTGCTGGCGGCGCTCGCGAAGTCGGCGGAACCCGGTCCGGTGCCTGCGAATCTGACGCCGGCACTGAATGCGATCACGAGGCCCGAGGTGTTCGTCAACGGATGTGTGCTGTCGTGGCGTGACGTCGCGCAGCCGGACTGCGTGTCGGGTGATGCAGGGGCACCGACGACGGTCGCGCTGGTGGGCGATTCGCATGCGGCGATGTGGCAGCCGGCGTTGGAGCCGGTCGCGCGGGAACGCCATTGGCGCCTGGAGACGATGAGCAAGGTGCTGTGTCCATTTCTGGATATTCCGATCAACAGTCCGTACCTCGGTCGCAAGTTCACCGAGTGTGAGCGGTGGCGTGGTTCGGTGATGGCGCGGCTGTACAAGGAGAAGCCGCAAGTCATCGTGCTCGACATGTCACGCAGGTACGGCGCAGACTTCGGCTTCACCAGTTATGACCAGGCTTGGCTGGACAGCTTGACCCTTGTCGTCAAGACGCTGCGAGCAACAGGCGCAAAGGTTTTGGTGATGGGGCCGGTGGCGGATCCGCACTCGACGGTGCCGACGTGCTTGTCGGCGCACATGGACAATGCAGTGGCGTGCGCGCCGACGAGGGCCGAAGGTTTGAACGAGCGTGGGATCGCGGCCGAGGCCGCGGCGACCACCGCCGGCGGCGGCCAGTATGCGGAGCTGTCAGATTTGTTCTGCACGGCTGACCGGTGTCCGGTCGTCGTGGGAAATACGTTGGTATACCGCGATGACAACCACATCACGACGGAGTACGCACAGGTGCTCGCGCCGATACTGACCGAGATGGTCGAGCGGGCCCCAGCCCTCAACTAGGGCCCGCTCGAAAGCTCTAGGAAGCCGCCTTCTCCGTCGTTTTCTTCTGCGTCGACTCGGCTGCTTTCTTGACGTTGTTCACGGTGTCGTTGACCGCGTTCTTGACGCCGTCGACGGTGTCCTTGATCGCCTTCTGGCCATCGGCTGCGATCTTGTTGATCTGTGCCTGGGCCCGCTTCACCGCGGCATCCGACTGGGCGCGAGCCTTGTTAGCCGCACTCTGAATCGACGCGTTGGTCTTCGTCAGGGTGTCGTTGAGGTTCGCACTGAGATTGGTGAGCTCGTTAGCCTTCGCTGGCGTGCTGGTGCTCGTGCCGGCGTCTGTGGAACTGATCTGTGCGGCAGGTTTAGCCGATGCGAGGGACATGGTGGATGCGTCGGACTGATCGCCTCCTGTTGCATCCGCGATCGACCCGGTCAGTTGTTCGAATTGGCTGGCCGATCCATTGACCCAGTCACCGACGTTGTCGTTGAGGTAGTTCTTGAACTGATCGCCGACAGGCTTGACAGCTGCGTTCCAGACGGCCGTGCCCGCAGCTTCTGCCGGATCGAATATCCCGCCCAAGCCGATCAGCGATGCGACATTGGTGACTTGCGTCGGCGTGTTCAGCCCGAGGTTCAGGATGTCCTTGCCGATCAGGCCGTCAGAGGACTCTTGTCCCACGGGCGTGCCGATCTGGAAGGACGGCACCAGGCCGACGCCGAACAGCGACGGCAGCGTGACGCCGATTCCAGTCGTGCCAACGTTGAATGCGCCCATCGAGTACTCGACCGGAACGGGCAAGCCGCCCAAGTTCGCGAGCAGGACCGATTGCCCGCTGTTGAGATTGATTCCGTTTGTTCCGAAGTAATACGCCTGCAAGGTATTCACGTTCGTGGCGCCGCTGGAAAGGAGCGGAATATTGAACGTCTGAATGGAGGTGCCGGCGAGCGACGTGACGCCCGTCGCGGTCGGGAACAGCACGTTCGCGTTGACGCTGCCGAACGAAGCGAGGCCGAGGGGGAGCTCGGCTCCGAAGGCTGAGATCGGTATCGCGACGACGGTGGCGCTAGATGTGTCGATGAGACTCCCGTTGACGTTGAGCTCGGTAAGCAGATTGGCGAGGCCGAGCTCGCTGAGCCCGAGGCTGTCGAGCGGACCGATGGCGATTGTTGGCATTGCTGCCAGGTATCCAAGCGAACCGCCCAGCGGCAGGTCGTAGTTGCCTGATGCGGCGGGGATCCACGCGGTGACCTCCGGTGTAGAGACGATGTCGAGAGCGCCCAGAATTTCGCTCAGGCTGTCCAGCCCAGAGCCAAGTCCGAGGTTCGTTAGAAGGCCGCCGAGTCCAAGGTTGTCGAGGAGATCGCCCAGGAGCGCGTCATCGAGATTGTCAAGAAGTCCTGACAGAGTGAGCTGGTCGAGATTGACGTACGTGTTGCCGATGTTCGTCTGCTCGTTGAGTCCCAACCAGTTCCACGTCGTCGACAACGAGCTCTGGTTCGCAGTGAGGCCGAGGAGTTCGGAGAGGTTGAGGGTGTCGTCGAGAAGTCCGATCAGCTGAAGACCCCGTACGAGCTCTAGGACATCGCTTGTGCTGCCGAGTACGCCGTTAAGTCCGCCGAGCGAGTCGAATACCGACCCGAGCGGGCCAAGGTCCACGCCTAGTCCCTGCAGGAGCAACGCAAGGACGGCCGTAGCGGTACCGGCCGGAATTCCGGGGACGGCCTCTACGTCCGTGCCGTTCTCCAACGCATCGGCCAACGCGGCGAGAATTCCGGAGAGCGTCGTGAGGTCGTTGTAGTCATACTCCGAGTCGAAGCTCGGGAGCAGACCGCCGGATGCTGAAGAGATCGGGTCCCAGAAAGACTCGAAGCCTTCGTTGATATTTCCTTGGGCGATGATGATGTTGTCCAGGCTGCTGGACATGTCCTCGATCAGCTGGAAGTAGTCGGGGCCTGCGGTCAGTAGCACGTCGCGCCAGGTGACTTCTTTGTCCGGCGAAGGTGCGGCTCCGATAGTCAAGGCGGCGGTTGTAGCGGTCGCGGCGGTCACTGCGGCGAACTTCTTCGACCTGCTCTTCATCTTGCGGTGCTTAGACATCCCGACCGGTCCTTCCCTCAGTGGTCTCAGGTTGCTCTCAGGCACCGTAACACGCTTGTGACGGCTGTCACAAAATTGCTAGAGAATTTCTCATCTAGCCATCCAACGCACAAAGCAAACGATTTAATAACGTCGTCGTCAATATATAAGTGCAGGTAGTAGCTTGATCAGTCCAACACGAAGGATCTGTCAGCAACTGACAGTTCTACGCAAAGGTAAGTTGCTACAACACGCCCTCGGCGACATGGTTGCCAGGATCGTCATGATCAACGGGTACTCCGGATTTCGCACGGGCTTACCTATCGCGAAACAAGTGTCCCATCTGCGGGACACTGCTCGAAACCGTCCTCACAGCTACTTAGATCGGGCTCAGCAAAAGGCATACCGTTGTTAGCTGGCTACCTCTGAAAAGCGCCGTCCAATCCCCAGCTCGACTACTCGGCGTCAGCCGCCTTCGCCTTCGGCTTGGCTGCGTCGCTCATCTTCTTGGCAGTGTCACTGACAGCCTTTTGAACATCGCCGACGGCCTTGTTGAATCCGTCGCTCACCGAGTCGACTGTCTTCTTCACTCCGTCGCTCGCCTGCTTGGCGGCGTCCCGGAAGGCCGTCGGACTGCTCGTGCTGGTTCCAGTGGCGCGCCGTCGTGCTCGGTGTCGACACCGAATTGCCCAGGCGCTCAAGGATGTCAGCCACCGGCTGCTTCCTCTGCTTGGTGGTGACATTGGTCGGCGCTGGAGTTTGACTCCCCGACGGGGTCTGCGTCAGCTGCACCGTCTGAGTCTGGCCCGATCCCGTGGTTGGCGATGCGGCGGGCGGGGTCGAGAAGTTTGTCGCCTGCAGGCTCTCGCTCTGGGACTCCAGTGCGGAACCCAGCGCATTTCCGACGAGTCCGTCGGTCAGACCCGTCAGGCCGGAGCCGCTGGAGCTCGACGAATTATCGAGGCCGAGCAGCTTGAGCACCTCTGCGAGTGCGTTCGGCGATGCGTCACCCTCGATACCTTCGTCGATCGCTTGCTTGAGTCCGGCCCCCAGCAGATTGAAGAGGTCGCCCGGGACCTTCTCCCAATCCACGTCGGGGAACGAGAAGAACGCGGTCGGGGTTCCGGTGTCATCGAATGTTCGGACGTACTCCCAATCGCCGTCCGAGTTCTGTTGCCGCACGGCGTCGGTGTAGCCCAGATTGCCTGCGCTCTCCAGCACCGGATTCAGCGCTGTACCGATCGGGTTGTTGAACTGCCCCCCGGTGACGAGGTTGACCGCGTCGACGGCGAGGTAGGTGGGCTCCAGCACGGGTGCGCCGTCGATGGGGACAGTCAGATAGAAGTTGAACGACAGGGGCTTCGTAGCAGTGGGTTCGACACCGGGAAGCTGCTGACCGACCTGCTGCTCCAGTGAGTGCTCGACGGCATCTTCGTCGAATCCGCGAATGATGTAGGTCGGAAAAAGCAGCGCTGCACCGTTATTCGCGAGCGTCACTGGATTGGGCCACGCCGCGAAATCCGACGCCGGGAAATTCTGGATGCCGATGTCCAACTTGATCGGAACGAGATTGTTGCCACCTAAGGCCAGGCCGGTGTCGCGGCCATCGATGATGATCGGTGTCCCACCGTTGGACTGGACCTCAGTCTCCGGTGTGACCGTGTCGATGCCGAATAGACGGAACAACGGGAACGCACGCGCAAGCGGACCACCGTTGGCGCGGCCGGGGTTGAAGACGAGAATCAGCGGCAGAACCGTGAAGTTGCCAAGCACCGAACCGGATTCGATCGGCTGGTCATTCCAGTTGTCGGCGACCTGTTGATACGCCTGGCCTGCGGCGAACGCTCCCAACCCGACACCAACAACGGGAATGACCCGGACCGAAGCGAGATCATCTACTGGCCCGAGGATCTGGTTGATCCTCTCCCCCACCTCACGCAGGGGCACGCCGGCGGCAATAAGAATCGGCGTAAGCGCAGCTCTCACGAGCGCCTCTTGGGCGGCGGTGAGATAGCTTCCGATGCCCGGGAAATTCTCGGTTACGTACGGGGTTCCTACGATCTCGTCGGCGATCGAACTGGGTAGCGCCGGAACGCGGCCGTAGTCGATCCCGAACAAACTCAGCAGACCGAATAGCGGGCCAGTCGTGATGAGGTTAAGTCCAGGTACGTCGGGAAACGACGAACCGGAAGTGGCTGTCAAACCCAGCAGGCCTGCTGCACCGCCCTCGGAAAGGTCGTAGACCGTCGTCCCGAATCCACCCGTCAGGTCGGGGATGGCTTGCGGATTCGTTCCGAAGGGCCTGATGTCCGCGAGTAGCCGCAGCAGCTCGTCATGCGATTTATCGGTCTGGGAGTCAGGGACCACCGCGACGGTCAGCGCCGTGGTCGCCGCGGCGGCAGCACCCAGCGCGGCGAACTTCTTGCACGTGCTACCCATCTTGCGGTGCTTGCCCATTTGGCCGGTCCCTTCGGTGGGTTCTCAGGTCGTTCTCAGGCACACTAACATCGCTAATAGGGACCCTGACAATATTGCTGAGCAGTTCGTCATCAATTCAGTTTTCGGACTAGGCAAACGACTAAATGGCATTGCCGTCAATTTGAATTGCCAGCTTGCAGTCCATCTCGGGCCGCCATCAATGTTTGGCAGCAACTGCCACTTTTCTGGCAACCTACATTGCTGCGCGTTTCATCGTTTTTGCGCGGATTCGTAGGTTTCGAGGTTCCGCACCTAATACGGAGTCCGATTAGTCCCATAAATGGGAATGGGCGCGTCAGCAACCGATATTGGTCATCTGCTACGTGCCGCCAAAGCGCTCCGCGCGGCGGCTTCCGTCTGTCCCGCATAGCCCGATCCGAACAGCACCACGTGCGCCAGCAGTGGATACAGCTGGTGCAGACCCACCCTGTCGCGCCAGCCTTCCCGCAGCGGGTGGACCGACTCGTATCCCGCCAACACCTCGCCGAGATGCGCGCAACCGAACAAGTCCAGCATCGCCAGATCCGTCTCCCGGTGTCCGCCCTGTGCTGCCGGGTCGATCAACACCACGCCGTCGCGTGTCCACATCACGTTCCCGCTCCACAGATCGCCGTGGATACGTGCCGGCCGATCGCCGTCGTCGAAGTCGCCCGCACGACACCGGTCGATCACCGCACCGACCGTCCGGCGACAGTCGGCACTCAACAGTCCCGCTGCCCGATCGGCCATCGGCCCCAATCGCTCCTTCGCATAGAACACGCCCCACGCGGAATGACCCACGAACGACATCGGCAGCGGCTGCGCCAACGGCCCGAAGTAGCCGTCGTCATCCCAGCCCTCCGGCCCGGAGCCGAACCGCGGTGCGCCCGCCGCATGTGTCACCGCCAGACCGGCGCCGAAATCCCTCGCGGCATCACGCGTCGGCGGAACCGACTCCAGCCGCTCCAGCGTCAGCGACCGTTCGTCGTACGCAATCACTCGCGCGCACGGCACGCCCCCACCCGCACCGAGCCAGCGCAACCCCGACGCCTCCAGCGCGAAGAACTCCGGCGGTGCGCTGTCACTCGACTTGACGAAGTCAGCCACGTGGGCGGCGCGGCAGTCCGACCATCACCGTCATGAGCCGATCACGCAGCCCCGCAGGCATATTCGTCACCAGCACGGTCTGGATCTTCGGTACCAGGGCCACCACGTAGCGAGCCCGCGGCCGCCGAGCAGTCAGCGCCTCCTGCACGACGGCGACCACCTTCTTCGTCGGCGAGGCCATCTTGCGCGCCCGCGGAACGAACTTCTTCATGCCCGCGATGTGCTTGGCGTAGAGGTCACGGTCCTCGGGTGACATGTCGGCCTCGATCTGCTGCACCATGTCTCCAGCGGTACGCCACATGTCGGTGTCGGTCTGCGCGGGTTCGATCAGCACGACCGAGACGCCCCAGCCCCGCAGTTCGACACGCAGTGCGTCGCACCCGGCCTCCAGTGCGAACTTCGAGGCCGAGTAGGGCCCCAACATCGGTGTCGCGATGCGGCCGTTCACGCTGGAGATGAACAGGATCCGGCCCCGCGACTCACGCAGCTTAGGCAGCACCGCACGTGTCACCGCGAACTGCCCGATGACATTCACTTCCAGGACATTTCGCCAATCGTCTGGCGTCACCGTCTCGATGGGGCCGCCGACCGCAACACCGGCGTTGTTCACCACCGCGTCGAGACGCTCGGGCAGTGCATCGGCCAGCCTTGCGATGTGGTCGGCGTCGGTGATGTCGAGGATGACGGCGGACACCCGCTGCGGATCGACCTTGGTGATCGCATTGGCGTCCTCATCGCTGCGTACCCCTGCGATCACATCCCAGCCGGTCGACGCCAGATGCTCGACGATCGCCCTTCCGATGCCCCGTGCCGCACCGGTAACGAGAACTGTTGGCATAGCCGTGACCTTAGTCGTCGGTCGGAACGGGCGGCCCGAACCAGAACAGAACGGCCGTAGTCGCGACCAGCGCCGCCACCACCGTGATCACCGGCGCAACCATGAATCGCGACAGCGTCGCCCCTGCCACGGCTCCGGCGCACATCGTCACCACGACCGACACGCGCAGCTTTTGCCGTTCGCCTGTGCCGCCCGCCAGCTTGCTGTCGACACCGATCCCGATGATCGTCGAGGTCAGCACCGTCGTGCTCAGCTCCTGGATTCCGAACTGCCGCGCCGTTGCGTTCTGGCTTCCGAAGGCCACTGCCAGGCCTGCGATCAGAATCAGCTTTGTGTTGTCCTGATAGTCGAGCACGCCCGTACCCGCGAGAATCGACAGCGCCACCAACAGAACGCATTCCACGGCGAGCGAGACCGTCACCCAGCGACGGGTGTCATGCTGCAGGTGGCGTGCGAACCGTCCACCCAGGACCGCCCCGGACAGGAAGCTCACGAACGCGACGACGGCCGCAGTCATGTCGACCACGCTCTGCTGCGCGAACCAGAAACCGAGGAAAATCACGTTGCCGGTCATGTTGGCGACGAACACGTGGCCGAGCACGAGCACGCTGATCGCGTCGATCATGCCCGTGCCGAATGTCAGCAGCAATAACCCTGTCACAGTCAGCCGGTGCGACACCGGCGAGGTGACTGGCACGTTGGCCGCCTAGAGCTGCGGGGTGAGGTCCAGCGTGGTGACCGTCGTCATCCGGGTGATGCGCCAGTCCGTCCGGTCACGCTTCATCTCCAGCCGGTATGACAGGTACCGCAGCGACGGGATGTTCTTCGAGACTGGGCTGGTCGCAATCGAATTGGTGTACACGATCGCCGACGCATCCGTCGGGGTCACCGATTCCACCGCGGTACCGAGAACCGTAGTGGTGTTGGTGACCTGGGCCTGCTTGTTCGTCGCAGCGATCGAGTCGATGAACTTTTTGTACTGGAACGCGAAATCGCCGGTGAGGAAGCCCGCCGACCGCTGGCCGAGCGAGTCCATGTTCTCCGGGGTGTACGACCACAGGGTCGTGATCGCATTCGCTGCCGTGCGCGCGATATTCAGCTTGGTCTCGACCAGCGCGTTGTTTGCGATCACCGGCTGTGCCGTCGCACCAAGAAACGCGCCGCCCGCCACGAACAATGCGGCGGCTGCCGCTGCCGCCACCTTCAGCCGCTTACCCGCAGGCCGATGCGGAACGAGAACGGGTTCCTCGACTGCCACGTCGTCCTCGACCGTTGCCTCGGTGGCCTCATCGACGGGTGCCTCAGCATCGACGGGCGCCTCGGCCTCGACGGGCTCGTCGTCCGACTTCTCCTGCGCCGGAACTTCTTCCGTCGTCGCCGGGATCTCCGCCGAAACCGCCTCGGGCTTGTCCTTCCTGCGCCGCAGGAAGCCTCTTTTCCGCTCCGGTTTCGCTGCCGGCTCTTCCGCAGGTGTCTCATCGACGGTCGGGGTCAGCTCGACCGCCTCGGCGGAGTCCTCGACCGTGACCTCGTCTTCGACGGTCACGGCCTGTGACGCCTCCGGCTCGGGCTTGGTCGTACGGAGTTTCTTGCCGCTGGGCATGCGGTGTCGTCCACGAGGCGTCGCCGTCGAAGGTGCCGCGGCCGCATCCGTGGTCAGATCACCTGTATCAGTTGGCTGATCTTCCACAGCTGCCCTTCCTTCTTTGCCGTTACCACCCAACGGTTTCCGCTTTCGATGGTCTTCCCGTCGGGCAACTTGCTCGACACCTTGGTTGCGACAAGGACATCGGCGCTGCCGTCGTCGTTCCATCGCTGCACGCCTGCCGCGACGACGTCGCCCTGGGTGGGCTCGGCGCGGGCGACCCGAACAAGGATCTCGTTGATCTTCTCCTTGAAGTTCTTGCCGAACTCGCCGGTCGCCTGCGAAAGGATCCGGTCGCCGTAGTAGTTGGCCTGGAACGGATCCAGCGTCGAGTAGGTGGTCATGAACGACTTCACATAACCAATGACATCGGCGTCCCTGGCATTGGTCTTGCTGTCGGACTCGTGCGACACCAGCATGAGGGAGCTCGCCGTGATCGCCGCGGCGATGAGCACGCCCGCGACAGTGGCCACCAGCGGAAGCCCCCAACGCCGCGGCGGCTTCGGCGGTTCTGGCGGCGGCACCGTGTAGAGCTCCGGCTCCTTGGCGTCGATCTTGCGGCGCGGGCTCATTGCGGTGCCTCCCCCATGTACGGCTTTTTGAGCACGCTGAGGCTGGCGACCCGCCACTTGCCGTCGCCGGACTTGTCGAAGTCGACCAACACGGTCGCGGTGATGAAGCGTAGATCGTTCGGATCGGCGCCGCGCTGACCCTGCATGGCCAGCAGCATCGTCGCCTTATCGGCTGACACGTTGGTGACCGCGCTGCTCACCGCCCAGTACTCGTTGGCGGTCGGGCCTGCCTTCTGCGCGGCCTCCTGCTCGGAGGCCAGCTGAGACCGGTAACTGTCCGTGGACAGTGACTGCGCCCTTGCGAAATCGTCCTTCAGCGTGTCCGGGCTGTAGGTCAACAACTGCTCCACGATGTGCGGGCCCTGATCGACGATCTCCTGACGGGCCTGATCCACGGCTCGCTCTTGGCGGTACACGAGCAGATAGTTCGTCGCCACCAGCGCCGCGCACACCACAACCGCTGCCGCCAAAACCTTCGCCGTGAACCGGCGCATATCAAGCGCGGGCGGATCGACCCGCCGAACCTCGGTGCGCAGCAACAGATCTGCGAACGTGCGGTTGCGGGAGTCCCACAGCGGCCACAGCCATCCGACGAAGAGGGCCGCGGTGTCCAACAGATGGGCGAAGTCGCGCGCGAGCAGTCGCACGAAGCCGGCGCCAGTGCCGTCGCGTCGCACGACGCGAAGCGCGAACAACGCGCGACCCAGACTCCATCCGGTGATGGTGGGCAGCAGCCACCGATTCGCCAACATCAGCAGGACCACCACGGCAGCGCTGGCCATGTACACCCACCAGAGCGGTTCGAACGGCGTCGCGGCCCACACCAGAGGCGCGATCACCGCGAGGACACCGGCCCCGAGCAGCACGTCCAGGCAGAGGGCACCCGCCCTGGCGCCCCACGACGCCAGGCTCTGCGGCGTCGACGTATCGTCGACCGCCGCGGCCGTGCTCTCGTCGAGAACAGCCGTCACGAGGTGACCTGTTCCATCTTGTCGATCTTGTACTTACCTTCGTCGGGCGTCATCGTCACCCGGAGCCGGTATCCCGATTCCTGGTCGGCCACGTCTGAGTTGGTCACCTTGACCCGCACCGCCACCAGCACGTCCACCGACCCGTTGGGATCGTGACGCTCCACGGCGGCCCGCATATCCGACACCGCGACCTTGACGTTCGCGGCCTGGTACGCCTCGACGAGGATTCCACCGAACATGGAGGCCTGCGCCCCGAACGCGCCGGTGGAACATTCCATGATCTTGATCTGCGCCGCGGACATGGCAGTGGTATCCGGGGCCTGCAGGGCTGCGACACAGTCCTTCGCGGCCTGCAGAGCCGCCGCGTCGCTGCGGGACACCTCTTCGATGGCCCGATTGTCCCGAATCAGCAGTATGCCGCCGACGACGGCGGCGATGGTAAGCGCCACCAAGCCTGCGCAGATAC
>CAVWPQ010000019.1:0-15525 GCA_963756865.1 uncultured Actinomycetota bacterium
CTTGGTGACCGTCGAAAGGATCTGCCGGTCAAGCGATCAGGGAGATCTCGGCACCGACACGGTCGTCTACCGGGTGCGCGGAGAACTGTTCTTCGCCTCCAGCAACGACTTGGTCTACCAATTCGACTACGTCGATGATCCGGTCAATGTGGTGATCGACATGTCGGAATCTCATATTTGGGATGCGTCCACTGTTGCGGCTCTCGATGCCATCACCACGAAGTACCGCCGCAAGGGAAAGGTCGTTGAAATCATTGGTCTCAACCAGGATTCGGCGGACCGTCATGACCGACTGTCGGGACGACTCCGCGCTGAGGGCCCGAGTGACGACGATGAGCGGTGACGGCGCACACATCCAGATCGGCCAGGTCGCCGCGCGCACGGAACTGTCCATCGCGACGGTGCGGCACTACGACGAAGTCGGGTTGGTGACTCCTTCGGCACGCTCGATCGGTGGCTTCCGGCTCTACACCGAGGGTGATGTCGAGCGATTGCTGGTGATTCGGCGGATGAAACCGCTCGGTTTCACCCTGTCCGAGATGAAGGACCTGTTGTCGTCTCTGGATGTGCTCGACGATCCCGCGGGCGACCGTCAAGGCAACGCAGTCCGCCGCGGATCGCCTGCGCTCTTACCGCGACAAGGCGGAGGAGAGTTCTGAGCGGCTACGCAGACAACTGGACAACGCCGAAGAGTTTACTGCGCTGCTTTCCGTCCGCACCGGCGACGTTCTCTAGTCCCGCGGCCACACGATCATGGGTACCGGCAGGGCACGCATTATTTTGCTCGCCGAGTGACCGACGAACAGTCGCCTCGGCTGTGCCAGGCGGCTCGAACCGATCAGGACAACCTCGCTGTCCGCGAAGTCCAATCCCTGTACGGCATCCTCCAGCGACTCACCATTGCCGACGACGCTTGTCACGTCGCAGTCGGGCGGTAGCTCCGCGGTAGCTCTGTCCACGAGTGTTGTTGCGTGCTGCTCGGCCAGCTGGGTCCACTCCCGTGCGCCTGTCCTCGCTGCCCCCCTCGCCGAGAGCCACGAGCGACATCAGGCGTAGCGGAACCCGCCACTCGGCCGCCAGTCGATCGCGTTGTCGAGCAGGACCTCGTTACCCGGCCGCATCCCGACCGCGCAGGTGATTCGCGTGACGCCGGCATGGCTCTGGTATTGGGCAGGGGCCAGGGCTACCGGCACTGCCGACGCGTGCAGCAGGGCGTCGGCCAGACTTCCCAACCCGAACCGCCCGCTGCGAACGCGATGGTAGGTGCCGACGACAATCAGGGCGGCCTCACCGAGGTCGGGATCGCTGGCCGACTCGAGCAGGCCGTGGGTGATGGAGTCCGCGTTGCGCAGGTGAGCTTCGGCGGGCACGCCCTCCGGAACGCGCGCCAGCCCGTCCTCGAGCCATTCGCGGCCCTGCTCTTCGAGTTCGGCGTTGTACGCGTGGTCGGGTGAATAGCGGTGGAAGGTCGGGGCGTCACTGGGCAACACCGCGACCAGATCAAGCGTGGCACCTGACGACCGGGCCAGGGTCGCCGCGAGATTGATGGCGTCAACACCGCGCTGACGAGGCCCGTAACCGACGACATACCGCATGCTTCGTGACGCTAACACGGGTGGACCACCTCGCATGGGCGACTGGAGAGCCATTCATTTCACGACAACACGGCCTCGGCGTCCCTCAAAGACGATCGGGGCGGCGCGCGGTGTGGTAAGCCCCCATGGGTACGGTTCGGCACAACGTGACGACGGCGGGATCGAAATGACTCAGGCTGCCTCCGGAGCATCCAGCACCACCCAGTTGGCCCGAACACTCGGTCTATGGGCGATCGTCGGTCTCGGCCTTGGCGACATGACCCCGACCGTCATCTTCGACACCTTCGGCATCGTGTCGGTCGAAACCAGAAACGTCGTGCCGACCGCCTACGTCTTCGCGTTGGTGGTCATGACATTCACGGCGATCAGCTATGGGCGGATGACGAAGGTCTTTCCGTCAGCCGGTTCGGCCTACACCTACGCCTCGGAGACCATCCACCCCAATGTCGGTTTCCTGATCGGGTGGGCGGCACTGCTCGACTATCTGCTGCTGCCCCTTGTCAATGCGCTCATCATCCGCAGCTACATGTACTCGTTCTTTCCGGAGGCGCCCGCGTGGATATGGGTCATCGTCTACGTCGCCGCGATCACGGCGATGTGCCTTTTCAGCATGACCAACACATCCCGGGTGAACATGCTGCTGGTGGTATTCGAGGTGGTCCTGATCGGGGTGTTTCTGATCCTCGCCACCAAGTCGCTCATCGACGGGATGGGTAACGGGACCATCTTCTCGACTCAGCCCCTGTGGCACGAAGGTGTGCAGCTGAACCTGGTCATCACCGGTGCCACCATCGTGGCTTTCTCGTTCATCGGCTTCGACGCAATCACCATGTACACCGAGGAAGCCAAGGATTCGTCGACCGTGCCGAGAGCCATCCTGCTGGCACTGCTGATCGGCGGGGCCATCTTCTTCGTCGCCGCATTCTTCACCCAGTCCCTGTTTCCCAGTGTCGACAACTTCAGTCAGGAGTCGCTGGAGAACAGCGCGCTGCCCGAGATCGCCTTCAACGTGGGTGGACAAATTTTCAAAATCCTGCTCACCTCGGCCGCGTTCGCAGCGACGGTGGCCTCCAGCCTCGCCTCGCACGCGTCCGTCTCGCGCCTGCTCTACGTGATGGGGCGAAACGGCCGAGGAGCGGTCGGGCGTTTCTTCGGCTATCTGCATCCGAGCTTCCAGACCCCGGCGTACTCCATCATCTTCGTCGGTTTGGTGTCGCTGTTTGCGATCGCGTTCAACCTCGACTTCGTCGCCTCGCTGATCAACTTCGGCGCCCTGATCGCCTTCACCTTCGTCAACCTGACCGTGATCGTCTACTTCGCCTACCGACGCCGGGAGATCAACGGCACGCGCCAGATCTTGCGCAACATCGTCTTGCCCGGGGTTGGAGTCCTGGCCACCGTCCTGCTCTGGCTCTACCTCTCCGCCGAGTCGACCCGGTACGGGATCATCTGGTTCGTCATCGGATTCGTCGTGCTGCTGTGGCTCACACGGTTCTTCCGGCGTCCGATGACCATCAAACTGGGTGACGCAGAAGTCAGCAGAGTCCTGAGCGTCCAGACGCTGTGACGGCGCCGCCACTGCTGTCACGCCAAGGCGCCGAGCAGTTGGTTGAATGCTTCGGTCATGGACGGATGGATGTAGATCTCGTCGCGGAGTTGTGTTGCGGTGATGCCGTGACGCATCGCAAGGGCAACCGTGTTGATGACTTCGTGAGAGTCATAGCTCAGCAGTGCCGCGCCAAGGATCTCGTCGGTGTCGGCGTCGACGACCACCTTCATCATTCCGCGGGTCTCGGCCACGATGCGGGCCCGCGGCACCGTTGCCATCTTGGCGACGGGAAGCGCAGCGACTTTCACGTGATACCCCGCGCCGCGGGCGTCGCGTTCTGTGAGGCCCACCCGCGCCAAGGGTGGCGTCATGAACAGGGTGAAGGGCACCGCGAAACGGTCTGCGGTGCTGCGGGTTCCGGTGCCGACGAGCTGATCGAGCACGATGCGATAGTCATCGAGGGAGACGTAGGTGAATTGCGGACCGCCGTTGACGTCACCGACGGCGAAGATGTGCGGCTGGTTCGTTCGGAGGTGTTCGTCGACGGCCACCGCACCGCCATCGGCGAGAAGGACGCCCGCCGCGTCCAAGCCGAGGTCCGCTGTGACGGGTTGGCGGCCCAGCGCCGCTAGGACGACATCGGCAGCAACCGATCCTGGGCTGCCGCCTTGTTCATAGGACACCGTCGCCGATGAGTCGGGGCCGTCCACGACGCCGCGGACCTCGGCACCGGTGATCACGTTGATGCCGTTGTCCCGCAGGATGTCTCGGGCGCACGCGGCGACGTCGCCGTCCTCCTGGCCGAGGATCCGCGGATGGTGTTCCAAGACGGTCACCTGCGAGCCATAGGACGCGTACATGGCGGCGAACTCGAGGCCGACGTATCCGCCGCCGAGCACAACGAGCCGCTCCGGTAGCTTCGGCGTGGCCAGCAGGTCGGTACTGGTGGCCACCACGGCGCTGTTCCGAAGCCCGGGAATGTCGGGGGTGATCGGCTCGGCCCCGGTGCCGACGACGATGTGCTCGGCCGTCACGGTCACGGTCCCGGTGCCGTCGGCTCTCGCGACGCGCACCGTGTGGGGGTCAAGGAACCGGGCCCGCCCCGTGACAACGGTGACCGAATCGATGGTGTCGAGCATGGCGAAGTTCTCCGCCCGCAGCGTCGAGGTGAGGGCGAGTTCGACGGACACCGCGCGCCGGTAGGCGTCTGGGCCCTTCGCCGTATCGGTGAGCTGTTCAGCTTGATAGACAAGGGATTTCGTCGGCACGCAGCCGGTGTTGATGCACGTCCCGCCGTACATGTCGGCGGACTGTTCGACCATCACCACCCGCCGCCCGAGGCGGCCCAGTGCCGCGGCCAGCGTCTTGCCTCCCTTGCCGAACCCGATCACCAGGAGGTCGGCGCGGACGTGAGACGGGTGCGGCTCGATCATGTTTCGGTCTCCTCGCGGGTTGCGCTCGCAGTGGTCAACAACAGGGTGCCGTTAGTGCGGCGTGACCGCGATCTGGGCCGGCAGCTTGAGGTCGGTCTGTCCGCCGTCGACGAAGAGCTCGGTGCCGGTGATGAAGCTGCTTTGGTCCGAGGCGAGGAACAGCACCGCCGCGGCGAGCTCGTCAGGTCTGCCGACGCGGCCCATCGGAACCTTGGCCGCTTCGCCGTCGAGAAGCTGCTGGCCCTGACCGGCCGGGGCCAACCCGGTGAGTCCGGGCGTTTCGATCGGGCCGGGGATGACGGTGTTGACCCGGATGCCACGGGGGATGAGTTCGGTGGCCCAGGTCCGCCCGAAGGAGCGGATGGCCGCCTTGGTTGCGGCGTAGATGCTGAACGCCGGTGTGCCGTTGTAGGCCGCGGTGGATCCAGCCAACACGATCGACGCGCCGGGATTCAGTAGCCCCAGCATCGTTTGCAAGGTGAAAAGGGTGCCGCCGACATTCGCGAGGAACACGGTGTTGAACTGCTCGGCGGAGATCTCCCCGAGTGGGGTGAACTCCCCGCCGCCGGCATTGGCGAAGAGGATGTCGAGGCCGTGGCCGCGGGCCGCGATTGCGTCAGCGACCTTGGTCAGGTCATCGACGCTGGACACGTCTGCGCGGATGCCGGTGGCGTTGTCGCCGATCGTCGCCACCGCCGCGTCGATCGTTTCTTGTCGGCGGCCGGTGAGAAAAACGTGGGCGCCTTCGGCGGCCAAGCGCTTGGCGGTGGCCAATCCGATCCCGGAGTTGCCTCCGGTCACCAATGCCGTCTTCCCATCGAGTTGGTGGCCCGTGCGGGTTGCGGTGGCGGCGGGCTGTGCGGAGCTGGTCATGATGTGTCCTCTGCTCGATGGCTGCGGGCGCACCAGGTGTGGTGCCTCGATGCTCATCGTGCGGGAATCGCGTCGGGTGAAAAAGGGCCGGTCAGCGACGACACTCATCGGCTGGCTCGATTAATGCGCTGGCCCGATCGGCGCGCACTACGCTCTGACTTCATGGAGCTTCGGCAGCTCGAAGCGTTCGTGGCGGTGGCCACTGAGCTGCATTTCGGCCGCGCCGCGGAGCGGCTGAGCATCGGTCAACCGACCCTCAGTGATCTGGTCCGCCGATTGGAACGCGAACTGGGTGCTCCACTGCTGACCCGCACCACCCGTAAGGTCGCCTTGACTGCAGCCGGGCAGGAACTTCTCGGTCGGTCCAAACTGATCCTTGACGAGGTCGCCTCCGCTGCGGCGGCCGTGCGGCGCACGGCTCGAGGAGACACCGGCACGGTCCGGGTGGCCATCACCCCGCCGGTGGCACCCGTGCTGGCGCCGCACCTGCGCGGGGCCGCAGGCGAACACCTCCCCGACGTGGCCGTGGCCGTGCAGCGAATGTGGCTGCCCGATCTCACCCGGGCACTTACCGAGGGCACCGTCGACGTGGCGATCACCTGCGCTCGACTTCCCGACGCCCCGGGGGTGGTGAACACCGTCTTCTGCAGCGAACCCCTCCTCGTGGGTTTGCGGCCGGACCATCGCCTCGCCGGCGACGACGAAGTCGCGCTGGAAGATCTGACACAGAGTCGGCTCGCAGTCCCCAGCGAGACGCTGTTTCCCGCGCTGGCCCTGGCCCAGCGCCAGGCCCTGGACTCGGTTGGTCTGTCACCGCCGACGGTGATTCTCGATACCACCGACCTGTCGGCGTCGGGCTGGACGACCCAGTCCGAGGCGACGTGGATTCTGCTCACTGCGTCGCTGGGAACTCCGCCGGGTACCACCGTCCGACCGATCATCCCTGCGCTGACCGTTCCCTACACCCTGCAGTGGAGCCCAGAACGGGCCGACACCGGGGCTGTCGCCCGCTTCGTCCGACTCGCGCTGACCCACGACGTCCCGCCGGGATGGCACTTGGAGCCCGGGCATTTGCGCCACAGCGGCTGACCTCATGCGGACACGTCTGGTGAACCCTGTCGTCGATTGATCGACCTGATCGATCAATACGTGAATGGATTGGCCCTTTTTCCGCGCCGTCACAACGCGCACGCTTCGAAGCGACAAGCCTCACCGTCATCGCCAGCAGGAGCACCTCGTGACCACAGCAACGCCGACGGCCCCCGTGCTATCGTCACCCGAGCCGCGTCAGCCATTGTCTGTGACGGCGCAAACACCCTGGGCCGCATTGATTCTCATCGGCGCGATCGGCGGGATGCTGTCGGGATTGTTCGCGATCGGCGGTGCCATCGTAATGGTGCCGTTGCTTATATGGCGGGCCCGCATGGATCACCGTCGAGCGGCGGCCACCTCGCTGGTAGCGATCATTCCGACCGCCGTGGTGAGCTCGGCGACCTACTTGGCCCACGCCGACGTCGACGTCGTCGCCGCAGCGTTGATCTCGGCAGGCGCGATCGGAGGCGCGATCGTCGGCAGCCGCCTGCTAAGACGTCTCCCGCTTCAGTGGCTGCGATGGATCTTCATTGCCTTCATCCTCCTCATCGCCGCCCACATGGTGATCACTGTGCCCGATCCTGGCCGCGCACTTGCTCTTTCACCGTTGGTCGCCGTTGGCTACCTCGCTCTCGGTGTCCTCACCGGGATCGCATCGGGCCTCTTCGGGATCGGTGGGGCCATCATCGCCGTCCCCCTGCTCGGGTCGGTGTTCGCATTGAGCGCCGTAGTCGCCAAGGGCACGGCCCTTTTGGTCAGCATCCCGACCAGCTTGGCCGGCACCATCAGCAACCGGCACGGCAGCGACCCCGTCGATGTCCGCGCCGGACTGATCCTCGGGGTCACCGCCGCCGCGACATCTGTGCCCTCGGTGTATCTCGCCGTCGCTCTTCCCCCGACGGTATCGGCGGTGACCTTCGCCGTTCTGCTGATCGCGATCGCGATACAGCTCACCATCAAGGCCGTGCGTGCACGACACACCGACTGACCGACCACTCCCAAGGAGAGACCACATGAGCAAGCACCCAACCGCCGAGGACGTGGTGCACCATCCCGAGCGCATCCCCGGCTACAGCTACGGCACCAGCAGTGCCACCCCATCCCCGCTCACTCTCGACGAACTGATGGAACTCAAGGCGGCGGTGGGACTCACCGAAGCAGACGATGCCGCCCTGCGGGCAGCAGGTGAGGTGCTGGCTCCGCAAGCCGCCGAGATGGTCGACGCGTGGCGGAGCCAGGTCGGTCAATACCCGTTCCTGGCCCGCTACTCGGCCCACCCCGACGGAACACCCAACCCCGAATACGCAGCGGCCTCGACCCTTCGATTCGACCGTTGGGTCATCGACGCCTGCACCCGACCCCTGGATCAAGCCTGGCTGGACCAACAGCACGAAATCGGTTTGCGCCACAACCGAGCCAAGAAAAACCAGACAGATCACGCCGACTCGATCGACCACATCCCGCTGCGCTACCTCCTGGCGTTCACTGCAGTCATCATCGTCACCGCACGGACCTACCTCGCCGACGGGCAGCACACCCCCGAGCACGTCGACGCGATGCACGCCGCATTCACCAAGTCAGTGATGCTCCACGTCACGGTATGGACCAGGGCCTACACAACGAGCGCCCAATGGTGACCGGGAGCCTTCGCCGCACCCGCTGCGGCGCCTACCGAGTCGGCCCGTTCGTGAGGTTCGACGACAGCGAGAGATCTTCGCTACGGCAAAGCAGACGGGAAGACCGTCGTACGCCGTTCGCCCGCCGCCACGAAGGAGGCACTTGAGATGGACTGGAAACAAAGCGACACCGCCGTGGTGTTCATCGATCCGCAGAACGACGTGCTCAGCCCCACCGGCATCAACTGGGCGGCGACCGGCGCCAGCGTCACCGAGAACGACACCGTCGCGCACATGCTCGCCATCTTCCAAGCCGCCAAGGCTGCGTCGTTCGGGATGTTCATCTCACCGCACTACTTCTATCCCCCTGACCACCAGTGGTTGTTCAACGGCGCACTGGAGGCCGAGGAGCTGCGTACCGGCACGTTCGACCGGCCGGGCCCCTTGAATCTGGACGGGCTCCCCGGCTCGGGGGCCGACTGGCTCGACGAGTTCAAGCCCTACATCAACGACCCGGACACCGTTGTCGTCAGCCCGCACAAAGTGTTCGGTTCGCAGACGAACGATTTGGTGCTGCAGTTGCGTAAGCGTCGAATCAATAAAGTTCTGTTGGGCGGGATGCTCGCGAACATGTGCGTCGAATCGCACCTGCGCGATCTCCTCGAGCAAGGCTTCGAGGTCTACGTCATCCGCGATGCCGTCGCGGGCCCGCGTCACCCCGAGTGGGGAGACGGCTACCAGGCCGCTCTGGTCAACTATGCGTTTCTCGCCCATGGGGTGGTCTGGACCGAAGATGTCGTCGCCGCAATGCAAGCCGCGATCTAGCCCGACGAGATCTAAGGATCCGATGACACTCGTATCAACCCCTTTCGGGTTCACTTCCACCGCTGACGACGTGCTTGCCGATGTCGACCTGTCCGGTCAGCGCGCCATCATCACCGGCGCCACCTCCGGCATCGGGGTG
Organism: uncultured Actinomycetota bacterium; assembly: GCA_963756865.1. GTDB lineage: Bacteria > Actinomycetota > Actinomycetes > Mycobacteriales > Mycobacteriaceae > Mycobacterium. The sequence goes on from CAVWPQ010000019.1 coordinate 9,123, forward strand.
GAGACTGCGCGCGCGCTGGCGGCTGCCGGCGCCGACGTCATCCTCGGCGTCCGTCGGCTTGACGCCGGACGCCAGATCGCTTCCCAGATAACCGAATCCACCGGAAACAAGGCCGTCGCACCTGCACTCCTCGACGTCGCCGATCTCGTGTCCGTCCGAGACTTTGCCGCCCGGTTCAGTACCGAGCCGGTGCACATGTTGATCAACAATGCCGGGATCATGGCGCTGCCCGATTTGTCGCGCACCGAAGAGGGCCGGGAGATGCAGTTCGCCACGAACTATCTCGGCCACTTCGCCCTCACCCTCGCGCTGCATCCTGCGCTCAAGTCGGCCAGCGGCGCCCGGGTCGTGTCGGTCAGCTCCAGCGGACACTTGTTTTCGCCGGTGGTCTTCGACGACCTCGACTACCGGTTCCGGCCGTACGATCCGTGGACGGCATACGGACAGTCCAAAACGGCTGCCGTTCTCCTGGCCGTTGGGGTGACCGACCGCTGGGCGGATGACGGAATCGTCGCCAACGCCCTCAACCCTGGCGCGATCGCCACGGGCCTCCAGAAGCACACCGGCGGCTTGCAAACTCCCGTCGACCGCCGCAAAACGATAGAGCAGGGGGCTGCAACCTCTGTGCTGCTGGCGGCGTCACCGCTGGTCGACGGCATTGGCGGACGCTACTTCGAAGACTGCAACGAATCGGCCACCGTCGCGGAGCGCCCGACCGACTTCAGCGGCGGCGTCGCACCTTATGCACTTGATCCCGACAACGCCGCACGGCTGTGGGACATCGGAAGTCGGCTCGTTGAACTGGCGGGCGACAGCCCATGAACCGCTTGAGAAGCCGGCGCTCGGGTATAGAAGCCGCGTGCCTTTTCCTGATGACCTGCGCCGGTTGGCCTCAGCCCATGAAGGCCGACCAGAGGGTCGCCGATATCACCGCAGCGTTCCGCGTGGCTGCTGCGGACCGGCAGCCCGGCCTTCACTAGGCGAATGGCCGGCTCGCCTTGTGCCAGGCAAGCGGGTTCAGCTGCCGGAAGGGGTCGCTGCTGCGAATCTCGAGGAGTTCGGCCAGCGTCTGCTCAACGGATTGTCGGGTCTTCTGTTTGACGTTGCTTACCCAGTCTGCGTCGGAAACCGAGGTGGGTTTGGTGGTGTCGATGGGTGGGGCGAAGCGGAGGTACATCCGCTGCGGCCGGGGGATGAGGGTGGGTCCGACCCCGCGCATCAGAGGCATGGCCATGTCCGAGCGGCCAGAGAGTTTCTCGGTGAGACCCTGGCTGAGCCGTCCCCACCAACTGTCCCTCGTGGTGAGGCTGCGATAGACCTCGTCGCCGCCGACGAGCCCGACGGGCACGATCGGGTAGGCATTCTCGACCGCTAAGCGGGCGAATCCGTTGCGGCCCTGCCAGCGCAGAGTGTTCTCCTCGCCTTTGAACTTGGGGATCTCGCGGCCACCGCCGGGGAACACGAGAATGGTTTCATCGTGGTGCATCAGTTCGCGGGCGGTCTCCGGTGCACCAACCACGGCGCCCGCGGCGGCCAACAGATCGCCGACGGGGCCGCCCATGCGGGCGAAGTTCCGGTCGGCCAGCGGCCGGACCCGCTTGCCGGTTACCCGCCGTGCGAAGTAGGGGATCAACAACGCCTCGACGCCGAACTGGGTGTGGTTGCCCACCAACAGGAATCGCCCATCGGCGGGCAGGTTCGCCAAACCATCGACATATGGCCGGTAGAGGTCGACGATTGGCGCGGCTCCGTCAGCGACGATCTCCACGGCACGGCGCAACGCCCGGACCTGCCGGGGCTGATCCATGATTACCTCGACGTTCACCGGAGTGGTCACCGCGCGCCCGCGCGGGAGAACTCGATGGCAACACGTCGAGGGCCGAACCGAGGTCGGGCGCCGAACCGAGAGTGCAAGGGCAGCACGTTGATACGCATCTGCGGGTCGGCCGCTTCGCCAAGGGCCACCAGTGCCGGCTGGCTGTAGGCGCGCAGCACACTGATGAACCCGTCGTGAATCACGTGTCGCGATGACGGCCGTACCATCACCGCCAGGGCCGCCGGCACCGCCATCAGAGGCAGAAAGATCGCCCCGAGGGGGTGCGGACGTTTGAGGTCGATGACGAGAAATCGCTTACCAACCCGGGTCGCTTCGGCAATCGTGCGGACGGCGGCGGCGGGCGGCAGGTGATGAAACGCCAAGGCGAACACCACCAGGTCGTAACTGTCGTCGTCGGCGTTGATCGCGGTGGCATCGACGACCTGGGTGTGAATCCGCGGGTTATGCCCCAACTCGCCGGCGGCGATGTTGGCCACCGACATCGGGTCCAGGTCGCTGACCGTCACCGTCGCGGAGGGATGCAATTCCAGAATCTTCGCTGACAGCTTGCCGTGCCCGGCGCCCAACTCGAGGATGCGCGGGTTGGGGATATCGGCAACCATCTCCAGCGCGAGCCGCGCATAGCTCTCGTGCTGGTTGCCGCGCGCACCCATCCGGTCCAGCGCCGAGATCACTGTCTGTTTGACCTCATCGGGAATGTCGTAGCGGTCGGTGTACTCCAAGAGGTTGGTCTGCAGTCGCCGATCCAGCCACGACGCGTCAGGGCCGCCGCGCGGCATTGTCGCGATCACCGGATCCACCGCCATCGCCTCGCTCACCGTTGCTTCCTAACTCGTAGTCGCAGCGCTCTAATATGGCCGACTATACCGAACGAAACAGTTCGTCTGAGTATAGTTTTGCTGTGCGATCCACCACCGAACTGCGTGGCGAAATCCTGGCCGCCGCCCGTACCGAGTTCGCCAAGTACGGGCTGGCCGGCGCACGGATCGACCGAATCGCCCGAAACGCCCAGGCCAGCAAGGAGCGCCTCTACGCCCACTTCGGCGATAAGGAAACGCTCTATCGAGATGTGGTGGCCGCCGACAGTGCCGAATTCTTCAGCGCGCTCACCCTGCGGCCCGAGGCCATCGCCGAGTTCGTCGGCGACATCTATGATCTGGCCCGCCGGCATCCCGAGCACTACCGGATGATGACGTGGGCACACCTGGAAGGCATCACCCTCGACGAACCGCACGCCGATGGCCAGCCCATCCCGGCCCGTCACATCGCCGCCATCGAAGCCGCGCAGAGCATCGGCCACGTCGACGCCGCCTGGGACCCCATCGACCTACTCGTTCTGTTCATCGGTATCGGCCTGTCCTGGATGAACCTGCCCCACCCCGACGCCGTGACCGACGATCCGAGGCTCATCGCACAACGCCGTGCCGCCGCCGTCGAAGCAGCCAGTCGGATCATCGCGAAGCGCCCGTAAGTTGTCTCGGTTGGTCACGACGGCAGTGCGCCGTTGTATGCCAACGCATCCCAAAGACTCTGCCGAACTCGTTGTCACCTACACGCGAACACTGCAACGATGCCGCCGGCCTAGTCGTCCCGCGGCGCCTCGGGGGAATGCGTTGCAGCCTCCTGCACGATGGGAAGCTTCCGGTTCCCCAGCGCCGCACGGGTTCGGCTGCGCGAAAACGGGACGGTGGTTGTCAGACCAGCGTGACACGAATCTGCCTGCAGGCGGCCCGAGACCTTCGTTTGGGTCGAGGGCGCGATACCCGCGCGCTCGGAGTAACCGACCGGCGTCGGGTTTCAGTGCGCGCCAAGCGGTACCGCCGCCGCGGGGATGGCGTTGTCGATGAGGACCGTGGCGATGGCGGCGGCGGTGGCGAAGGTGTCGGCGTTGAGGACTCGACTGCGGGCCGAGGCGCCATCCAAAAGGAGTGCCAGTTGCTCGCCGAGCCGTTCGGGGTCGGCCGCGCCGGCGTCGCGCGCGGTGTCGGTGAGCCGCGCGGCGAAAGCCGTCTTGTATTCGCGGGCGTGTAGGCGTGCTGGGTGGCTCGGGTCGTGGATTTCGACTGCCGCCGCGATGAACGGGCATAGCGGCGCGTGGATGTCGAATGCGGCGAGGAGCCGTTCTTGGGGTGTGAGGTCGGTGCGGTCGAACACTTCGGGCAGGACGTCGGGATCGAATCGGCGGAGGTGTTCGGCGATCAGCTCGTCCTTGCTGGTGAAGTGCTGGTAGAACGTCCGCTTTGATACCTGCGCCGCCGCGCAGAGCTGGTCCACGCCGGTGCTGTTGATGCCCTGGTCGCGGAACAGTTGTCGAGACGCGGCGACGATGCGCTCTCGTGCGCCCCTGCCGCGGCGCAGGCCACGCGGCCCCTTCTCTAATTCCGTCATGCACGCAGCTTAGCGCGGTTTGGTACAGGTCGGTGTACATAGCTTGCATTCGGCAGCCGCTCCCGTTACGTTAAAAACACAGATCGGTGTACATAACATCGGCGGTATCGCAAGAAGGGAGTGATCATGGGAAAGCTCGATGGCAAGGTCGCAGTGATCACCGGCGCGACGAGTGGGATGGCGCTGGCCGGTGCCAAGTTGTTCGTCGACGAGGGTGCCCACGTCTTCATCTCGGGTCGACGCGAAGGCGAGCTGGACCAGGCCGTCCAGCAGATCGGGCGCAACGTGACTGGCGTGCAGGGCGATTCGGCCGACCTCGATGATCTGGACCGTTTGTTCGACACGGTCAAGCAGGAAAAAGGCGCGATCGACGTGTTGTGGGCAAGTGCCGGGGTGGGCAAGCAGGCCAAGCTCGGCGAGATCACCGAGGAAGACTTCGACGACGCCTTCTGGGTGAACGCTCGCGGCACCCTGTTCACGGTCCAGAAGGCGCTGCCGCTGTTCAACGATGGTGGCTCGATCTTGATGACCGGGTCGAACGCATCGCTGCGGGGCTACCCCGATTGGAGTGTCTATGCGGGAAGCAAGGCAGTGCTGCGCGGTTACGCAAGGGTGTGGGTGTCGGAGTTGAGGGACAGGAAGATCCGGGTGAACGTTCTGACCCCCGGCCAGGTCGGCTCTCCAATGTTGGCGAAGGTGATGAACGAGGAACAGGTGGCGCAGTTCGAATCCGTGATCCCTCGGCGAGAGATGGGCCGCCCGGAGGAGATCGCAACGGCCGCGTTGTTCCTCGCCTCCGACGACTCGAGCTATGTCAATGGCCACGAGCTGGTCGTCGACGGCGGCACCACGGTCATCTGAATACCCCAGTCAACAAAGACATTAGGAGAAATCATGACCGCATTTGCCCCGCACCGCGACACCGTGGAGGCCTTCGTCAAAACCATGCACGGCGGCGCAGACGAAGACGCCCTCACCGCAATCCTCGCCGAGGACGTGGTGATGGACGGCCCGCTCAGCGATGAGCCCGTCACCGGCCGTCAGGCAGTCCTGGAAGCCATGCGAGGGATCGGCGGGGCGGCCGACCTCACCTACAAAGAGGTCCTCAGCGGAGAGACACACCACGCCGCGTACTTCCGCCTGCAGATCGAGGACACCGTGGTCGACGGGATGGACAAATTCCTGCTCGACGCGGAAGGAAAGATCGCCGAGGTGACCATCTGGTGGCGTCCGCTGCCGGCCGGCGTTCAGATGCAGGGCCACCTTGCCGACAATCTCGGCATGAAGCCCTGGGAACTTCTCACCCACACGCAGTAACGGCGAGACCCGATCTCACAGCCTGGGCCACCAAACCCCCTGCGCACCAATCAAACAACAACCGGAAGAGAGCACATCATGAGCAGCATCAGCATCATCGGCTCGGGAAACATGGCCAGCGCCATCGGCACCCTGGCCGTCAAGGGCGGCAACACCGTCGAAGTCATCGGTCGCGATGCGGTCAAGGCCGCAGCCCTGGCCAGCACGCTCGGAAACGGCGCCACGGCCGGAACGTGGGGCGCCGCCCCCGCCGGCGACATCGTCATCCTCGCCGTGCTGTTCGACGGCGCCGTGCCGATCGTCGGCGAGTACGGGGACGCGCTGGCCAACAAGATCATCGTCGACATCACCAACCCCTTCAACGACAGCGCGTCCGGGCTGGCCATCCCTCACGACACCTCCATCGCGCAACTTGTCGCCGAGGCCGCCCCCGCAAGCGCTCACGTCATAAAGGCCTTCAACACCCTCTTCCGCGACGTCCTGGCCGCAGGCAGCCCGCTGGATGTGTTCATCGCCGGCGATGACGCGCAGTCCAAAGCAAGCGTGTCGGCATTCATCAAAAGCCTCGGCCTGCGCCCACAGGACACCGGCGACCTGAGCATGGCGCACTGGCTGGAGGGCGCGGGCCTGCTGTCAGTAGGCCTGGCCAACCATGGCGTGGGCAGCTTGAACTTCTCCCTCGGCGTCAACCTCCGCTGAGGCCCGGGTTCACACCATGCAGCTTGGTTTCGTCATCCCCATCATCGGGCCCGCTATCACCAGTGCCGTTGGCCTGAGCGCGTTCTGGCGCGGACTCGAAGACCTTGGCTACGACACGCTGTGGGTCGGTGACCGACTGGTCACGCCGGTGAACATGCGGGC
>CAVWPQ010000020.1:0-321889 GCA_963756865.1 uncultured Actinomycetota bacterium
TGCGCAAACCAGACGACCTGGCCACGTGGGGAAACAACGCGGCCACCACACTGGCTCCACGACCGGCCGTGGAGCCACCGAATTCGGTGCCAAACAGCTACGTCGCCGGTTGGTGTCGAGGAACGATCATCACCGGCACCGGAGCGTGACGCAGGATCTTCGAGGCGACCGAACCAAGGAAGACGTGAGCCAGCGGTCCGGCGGCACCCGAACCCAGCAACAGCATGTCGCCGGCTTCCCATGGAACGGCCTCAACCGCCTCGCGCCAATCGTGGCCGCTCCCGACAACCACATCCACGTCGGGAACGGGGACATGAACACGAACTGCGTTGAGCTGCTTGACGATATCGTCGAATGTTCGCTTCGACCATTGTTGTACGACGAGGTCTTCGGCGGTGGGCTCTATCGAGCCGGCGAACACCTGAACCGGCCGTACGGTGAACGAAACGATCCGCAGCGGCGCTGACCACACCCTGGAAAGCTCGGCGGCCGCGGGGATGAGGCCGTTGATATCTGCTTCGCCGCCGAACGCCGCGGTAAGCCGGCGTATCGGAATGGTTCCCGACGGGTAGCCGCGCGGCGCGATCGCGACGGGAACCAGAGCCGTATGGACAAGGCGTTCGGTGACGCTGCCCAGGCCAACCCTGCCCAGCAGACCCGACGACGACGATCCGACAACGACGAGGCTTGCGTCGTGAGCGCTGACGAGTTCCATCAAACCTGTTGGGATCGAGGTTGATTTATGGACAACGGCGGAGACGTCGATGTCATCCGGCTGCTGTTTGACCAACCTGTCGAGTGACTCCGAAGCCTGCGACGTGACATAGCGCAGGTATTCCTTTTCGACCGGATCGTCTCTTGGTGGCCACGGCCGCTCCACGATCGCCGCGGCCACGATCTTGTCGCCGGTGCTGCGCGCTACCTGCGCCGCCAGGTTGAGCGGCGCGCTGCCGTGCCGACTGGAGCTGAACCCCGCGATGATCGTCATCGGGCCGCTTCCTCAGGCCAATGCCGGCGCGGCCACGACGTGCGTCACCGGGATGCCGTGCTCGGCGCGGGCGCGGTCTATGACGTCGAAGCGATGCCACACGGATTGTTCGGGCGGCAGCGTCGCGATGACGATCTGATCTGGATGGAATGAATCCACCGCTGCGGACAGGGCCCGCAGCGGCCGATAGTCACCGATCTCTCCGTCCGCTTCGAGGTTCTCCGAATGAAGTGTGGCCAGCGTGCTGTCCAGCCGCTGCTGAGCCACCTTTAGCGTCTCTTCCCGCAGGTCGAGGGGACCGTGCGCGGCGGCTGTTCCGGCCTCGATCGGGCTGGCAGGCACGACCACGAAGTAGCTGGCAGCGCGGTCCTCGTCGATGCGGTGCAGCTCGTCGAGTAGCTCCTGGGATTCGATTGTCTGGTTGGCGAGCACCAGCACGCGGTGAGCCCGCGCCGTCGTGGGGGCTTCCTCGAGTTCTGGACGCCGATTGATGAACCACTTGTTCGCCAAGTACACCAGGATGACGACCGCCCACGACAGCAGGCTCAGTACCAGTTGCGACCGCACATCTGCCTGCAGGCCCATCTGAACGAGGATCGCCACAATCGCCACCGCCGTGATGATCGAGAGCACCGGGAACAGCCACATCTTCACTTTTAACTCGGAGTCCGGCGTGCGGTAGCGCAGCACGATCTGCGAGATCGCGATCAGCAGGTAGACGAACAGGATGATCGCGCCGCTGGAGTTCAGCAGGAACGCGAAGATGGTGTCCGGCGACACCGCCGCGGCGATCACACAGAGGAAGCCGATGACCGAGGAGGCCAGGATAGCGTTGGCGGGCACCCCTCGACGAGTCACCGCGACCAGCTGAGCCGGTGCCTCACGGCGCGCCGCGAGCACGAACAACATGCGCGATGCGGTGTACATCCCCGAATTGAGACAGCTCAGCACCGCCGTCAACACCACGGCGTTCATGATGTGGTCGGCGTACGGAATTCCCATCTCCGTAAATGCCGACACGAAGGGCGACGCACCGGCTACTTCGTCGTTCCACGGCAGGATCGTCGCCAGCAGGAACGTCGAGCCGACGAAGAAGATCGCGATTCGCACGATCACCGAATTGGCGGCTTTCGCCACCGCCCGCTCCGGGTTGGCCGATTCCGCGGCGGCGATCGTCGCGATCTCGGCGCCGACCATGGAGAAGATAACCGTCACCACGCCGACGGATATCGCAGTGATCCCGAGCGGGAAGAACCCGCCATGGCTCCATAGGTTGGAGAAGTCCAACGATTTGTTCGGCCACACGCCGAGAACGAAAAGCGAACCCAAGCACGATGAACACCACGATCGCGGCCACCTTGATGCCGGCGAACCAGAACTCGAACTCGCCGAAGGACGACACGGAGAACAGGTTGGTCGCGGTCATCAAGACCATCAGGATCAAGGCGGACAACCACAGTGGCACGTCGATCCAGTACTGGATGATCTTCGCGCCTGCGATGGCCTCGAAGCCGACGACGATCACCCAGAAGTACCAGTACAACCAGCCCACCGAGAACCCGGCCCAGTTACCCATAGCGTTACGCGAATAGTCGGCGAACGATCCGGTCGACGGGTTGGCCACGGCCATTTCCGCCAGCATCCGCATCACCATGATGATCAGGACACCGGCGAGGGCGTAAGTGATGAACGCCCCCGGCCCCGTACCGCCGATGACGACGCCCGAGCCCACGAATAGGCCCGCCCCGATCACACCGCCGATCGCGATCATGGTCAGCTGCCGTTGGCTCAGGGCCTTCTGCAAGGTTGGTGTAGCGCTCATTGCATTTCCTCCGGTAGGTCGTACTGGTTAGCGATCGGGGTCGCGAGATTGGCGATACCGCGTTTGAGTCGGCGGCGGTCATACGAGGGCGCGGCGATATCGGATGGCAACCTCGAAAGCGTGGCGGCCTCGTTGAGCTCGGTCATGGCGTACCTTTCACAACAACCAGTGCTTACTTCTCGCGAAGCAAGCGGAGATCGGACGGTTCGCGGAGTAGGTCTTCGAGGATCTTGTTTCCTTCGGTGTTGTAGGGCTGACGCATGTGCTCGTCCCACGCGGCGCGCGAGCGGAACTTCTCGAGCATCATCCAGGTGTTCGAATCATCTTGGGGCGCAAGGAAATGCATGAAGACACAGCCTGGCTCGGTCAGCGTGTTCTTCCGCATCGACTGCAGCTGGGTCTCGGCTTCGGCGAGGCGGTCGAGTCGCGGTTTGATGGTGACGACGAGGTACAGCGGGCCGTCGTGCTCGTCGCGGTCATGGTCCGACATGTGGCACCTCGATCGAGCCCTGCAGGGTGGCGATGAAACCGTCTGCGTTCTTGCTGCTTGCGTAGGACGCCACCGCGTCGTAGAGCGCCTGCTGGAAGTTCGTCGACATGACCTCACCGTGGGTCATCGACATCAGGATCTTGTCACTGAACAGCGCCTTGGACGCCTGGCGCTGGTAAGGGGGCAACGACGCCACGTCGACGTCGTCGCGGATCGGCACGGACCCTTTGAGCTTGTTGAACTCCAGTGATGTCTTCGGGTCGGCGATGATCTCCAAGAACTTCATGGCGTTCACTCCGTCCTCGGCCTTGGCCGACACGACGAACGTGTCCACGATCGCGAGGTAGGCACCCGAGGTTCCTGGATATGGGACGTAGCCGAAGTCCTTGCCTTCCACGGCCTTGTTCGCGACGAGTTCGCCGTAAACGGAGTCGTTCATCGACAGGAAGGCGCACTGGCCGGTGGCCAACTTTTTCGCGGCCTGGTCCCACGTGACCCCGGGCGCATCCGGATCGGCTCGAGAGACTATGTCGCCGAACTGGGTCAGTGCCTGCCGCAGTTGGGCTCCGCGCCAGTCGAACGAATCGTCTCCGATCCGCGACCAGCCTTCGGTGCCGACCACACCCAGCAGGGTGTTCTCGAACAGCTCGGTCGTGGTGAACCGGTCCTTCCCGCCGAGGCACAACGCCGTCTTCCCGCTTGCCGCCACCTTCGCGAGGTCAGCTTCGAAGGCCTTCATCGTGTAGTCGGGACCCGGCGGCGTCACGCCGGCCTCTTTCAGCACTCGCTGGCTGAACCAGAGCACGTTCCCACGGTGGGACCCCGTCGGCACCCCCCACGCCTTGACCCTGTAGGTCGCCGCGTCGAGTAGCGCCTGAGGCATGGTCCGATCCAGACCCGAGCTTTCGTAGACGCCGGACACGTCGACGATCCGGTCGGCGTTGACCCAGGCACGCAACGAACTGCCGAGGAATGTCTGCCACACGTCCGGCGGATCGCCGGCCTGCAGGCGCGCGGCGAGCGCAACCTGGACGTTGCTTCCGCCGCCGCCGGCAATGGTGCCGTCGACGGTCTCCACGTCGGGGTTTGCCGCCTTGAATGCGTTGAGCAACACCTCGAAAGCTGGGTGTTCGGAGGGCGACACCCACCACGACACGACTTCGAGCCTGTTGGTCGGATCAGAGAAGTTGCCTTGTTGCCCGCCGCCACCGCAAGCCGCGAGCACGACCGCCAAGAGGATGATCCAGTAGCGCTTCATGCTGCTTGCTCCTTGACTGTGGCGGGCGCCGCCTTCAGGTCGTAAACGGCGAAACTGGCGACGACGGCGAAGCAGGCGGCGGGAACGATGAAGGAGATCGCCGGGCTCGTCGCGTCGAGCAGGAAGCCCTGCACCAGAGGCATGATCGCCCCGCCGACGATCGCCATCACCAGGCCCGCGGCGCCGAACTTCGTTGCCGGGCCGAGCCCTTGGAGTGCCACGCCGTAGATCGTCGGGAACATCAGGGACAGACAGAACGACAGCGCGACGACGGCGACCACCCCGGCCACATTGGGCGAGAACATCGCGAACACACAGAGCACGACAGCCAGCAGGGCGAGGACCGTGAGGACCTTCGTGGCCCGGATCTTCCCGATGAGCCACGTCATGAAGAACCGGGAGATGAGGAACACGATCAGGCTCGCCTGCAGGAGATAGCCGCCCAGCTGGAGCGATCCGTTCAGCGCCTGCTGCGAGTACTGGATCAGGAACGTCCACGTGCACACCTGCGCCGCGACGTTGAAGAACTGCGCGATGACCCCATACACGTAGCGCTTATTCGACATCAGGATCTTCAGCGGTGACTGGCCCTCCATGTCGGAGTCGGGGAACTCCTCGATGATGGGCGGGGACTTCTTGATCGCGATCACCAACCCGATCGCGATGAGGACGAAGCCGAGGCCGAGATACGGACCCATCACCGCGCCCAACTGGCCCGCGCGCACGGCCGCCTCCTGGGCCGGAGTCACGTTGGCCATGTTCACCGGCTCGTCCAACTTCGGCAGGATCAGGGTGGCGGCCAAGAGCACACCGATGTTCGTGCCGACAGGGTTGAACGCCTGCGCGAAGTTGAGCCGTCGTGTCGCGGTTTCCTCCGGGCCCAACGAAAGCACGTAGGGATTGGCAGACGTCTCGAGAATCGAGCACCCGGCGGCGATCGCGAACAAAGCGACCAGGAACGCCTCGTAGGTCATGATCTTGCTCGCCGGATAGAACGCGATCGCGCCTGCCGCTGCGAGAAGGACACCGGAAAGAAGCCCGGCCTTGTAGCCGAACCGCTGATTGATGAGCGCTGCGGGGATCGCCAGCAGGAAGTACGCGCCGAAGTACGCCAATTGCACGAGCGAGGCCTGGAAGGTGTTCATCTCGAAAATGCGCTTGAAGCCTGCGACCATCGGGGTGGTGAGGTCGGCGGCGACACCCCACGCAGTGAAGCAGCTGATCAAGACGACGAACAGCAGTCCCATCCCGGGGTAGACCAGGCCCCCTTTCGACCTGGTGGTGTCCGGTGCGTCGGCGGGCTGGTCGGCGTGCTCAGTCGTCGTCATGTCGACACCTCTCGTCCCTGAGGAGGGCAGCACCGCATCACACACCAAGTGTGACCTTCGTCACGCTACTCAAATGTCATGACCGAGGGAACGGACTTTCGATGTGGGTTGACATGGGTTTTTGCCCATATCAGTTCGTTTGACGGTCCATTTCCGGGACAGGGGCACATCCGGTCGCCGAGACTGCGGTCAGATCGCAGAATATTCGCATCGCGATCTATCCGCAGTCTCTAGTGGGCCGATCGGCCTCATTACACCGTCGAAAGGATGCGCTCGCGGGTCGGCGAGTGGCGATCTATCCGAATTGGCGCGCCAAGGCGAAGATGGCTCGGTGCGGAATGCGCTGGGGCACCGCGTCGTATCGTCTCGAGCCGCCGGCCGCGTGCGCGCTCGCGGTCCGCGAACTGCTCGGCGATGTGGGCGACGATCCAAGCCGCACCGCACAACGCCAACGCAGAGCCGAACTGGAGCGGTGTGCCGAGAAGCAGAGCCAACAACGCGAAAGTGCCCGATACGAATGCAGCGGAAATTGCACCAGCGTGTATGAATACGATTCGCCGATTTCGCGGATGGTCGGCGATGTTATGCGCAGTCATTGTGTCTCCCTTCGATAACACGAATGCCCCGGATTGGCCGCGATCAAACGCGACAAATCACATTGATGTAACTTTCAATTGCGCTTTTCCCGCTCGACGCGATAGGTTCCAGATCCCTCGCCGCTTTGACGTTTGGGTTAAATGTTGCTGCGTCGCGAGATATCAGCTGTTTCGGCCCGTAGCGTTGAAGCATGGAGGGGACCACCGGTTTGCGCGAACTATTTCAGGATTCGCTGAACTGCGCCATTGCCCACGGCCGGCCGCCGTCCAGGTGGAGCGGGCTGGGTAACGACACGCGGGCGGCCATAGATGTTGTCGCCAAGGAGCATCCGGAAGCCACCGCCGACCACATCGCCTATGCCTACGATGCGTTCGCTCGCGAGCATGGGGCATCCGATGCAGTCGATCCGATCGAATCCGAGCCGCCGCGACTCGAGGCGCGCCGCGACAGATACAGGCGGGCCTGAGGTAACGCACGATGGAGTCATTTCCGTCGACAGTGATGACTCGGTTCTCGGCCCACATCGCATTGACAGCTACGCGCCGTACCAAGGAAGTAGGCCTTATCTGCCGCGGGTGAAGGAGTGCGGAGGTCAGATGCGCACCATCACCGTTGAGGAGCATGTTCACCATCCACAGGCCGTTGCGCGAGTCCTGGAGCTGTCAGATCCCCCACCAAGCAGGCCGGACGCCGGGTTCGGCACGTTCCTTCAGGACTTCACGCCGGACGAGGGTTTGGCGGAGCGGCTCGCGGGGGAGCGGTTGGCGCATATGGATGGCGTCGGCATCGACGTGCAGGTGGTTTCGCACGGAGCGAACAGTCCAAGCGCGCTGGACCATCCGGAAGCTGTCGAGTTGTGTCGTAAGGTGAATGACTTTCTTGCCGAGCAGATTTCAGAGCACCCGAAGCGGTTTCGGGGTTTCGCGACGATTCCGCTGCACGACCCCGTCGCCGCAGCCGGCGAGATGCGCAGGTGCGTCAACGAACTCGGGTTCGTCGGGACACTCGTCATGGGAACCTGCGGCGGGTCGTTCGCAGCCGAGGAAGTGGACCTTCCGATCTACGTCCACCCTGGCGTCCCCCCCATGCGGTGACGGCGGCCTACTACGCAGGGAACTGACCGACCGCGATCCAGTTCCTATTCTCTGCACCAGCTTTCGGTTGGCATGCAGAAGTGGGTATTTATGTACTGCGGCTCATCCTGTCCGGTGCTCTGGATCGCCACCCGGGCCTCAAGCTTCTCAGCGGTCATTGGGGCGAGTTGGTCGCCGGCTGGCTCGATCGTCTCGACGGGACCATCGGCTGGGCAGACGTCCTGTCCCGCCCTGTCAGCGAGTACTACCGCGAGCACGTCTGGATCACCCCGTCCGGGATGTACAGCGAGAATCTACTGAAGTTCTTCCTCGCCGAAGTCGGGGCGGACCGCATCATCCACTCCGAGGACTTTCCCTACGTCGTCCGCGACAACGTGTCTGAGTTCCTCGTGCAAGCCGAACTGACCGACGACGAGCGCAGCGCGATCTCCCATCAGAACGGCGAGAAGTTGATGCGGATCTAGTCGACATCAACGTGAACAATGCGGCTTCGGCCGCCAGCCCGGGAACTCGGTCGTCGAGAGTGTCCCGGCCGGTGCGTTCGATCAGACGACACGTCTGCTGCACCGGCCGGGGTAGGCGAGCCAACAGTGCCGAGCCGTGCTGCTGCTGCGTCGAGCGGGCCGCCGAAGCGTGCTCTGACAGCCGCGACCACAGATGTCGCGGCTCGCTTCCGATGCCATCACCTCGAGCCTAGGAGCCCTTCTGTGCCCGCCGGGTTCCGGCGTCAAGATGCCGTCACCTGTCCGCGCCGGAGGAGCCCTGGCGGGGTGGTCGGCGCCATGTGGCCGTTTAAGTGCGATGGCCCCGGGTAATTGATGTCCGAGGTCGCCGCGTTTCGCATGTAGGTCGCGGCGGCTACTTTTTAACCGAATCACGGCCAGTCTCACGACCGGCAACTGCGGAAGGAGCGACAGCATGCCGATGACGAAAAAGAGCGGCAAGCCCAAGAAGAAGGAGCTTCCGAGCACGCTTCGGAAGTCGGGTAAGAAGGCTCAGCGCACGTTCGCCCATGCCCATGACGCCGCGGCGACAAAATACGGTGATGACGGCGAACGCGTCCACCGCGTCGCATACAGCGCGCTGGCGCACAAGTTCGAGAAGGTCGGCGACCGCTGGAAGAAGAAAGACAGAAAGGGGCGGCCCTCCGACGAGAGCCCCCGCAGCGGTGGTCCGAAGGCCGGGGGCAAGAGCGCTGAAGGCGTCAACGCGAAATCGACCAAGAAGCACCTCACCGCGGTCGCGCGGAAGCTCGATATCCCGCGCCGCTCGACGATGAACAAGAACGAGTTGGTGAACGCGATCAAGAAAGCCAACCGCCGCGAGACCGAGCGCAGCCGGTAACCGCTGCCGTAGCCGGGCTGCGAGCCGTTCAGTCCAGCCCAGGACGAGGACGCCCGGGTGAGCCGACGACGCGCAAAATAGTCGCCTTAGCCCGATGCTGGGTCGGGAGGAAAGTCGGCAGTTGCCGCATTGTCGCGCTGGGCGGCGACCTCGATGAGTCGGCCTGATAGGCCCTCGGTGATCAGCACGCAAGCATCGCAACCGAGAACAAGGCGTCGCGGCGGGTCGGGGATGCGGCGCCCGCGCACAACTGCGAATTTCGCACGACATGTTCGCCCGGATGGGTGCCGAGGGCTTCGCACGCCGGGCACGCCGCGAACTCACGGCCACAGGCGAGACGGTGCACACCCGTCCCACCGAAGCCGCGGCCGACCTGACGACACAGGAGAGCCACATTGCACGGCTCGCGCGCGCTGGCTACACGAATGTCGAGATCGCCGGACAGTTGTTCATCAGTCCCCGCACCGTGGAATGGCACCTGGGCAAGATCTTCGCGAAGCTCGGTGTCGCGTCGCGACGCGAGTTGAGAAACGCGTCGCTCGACGCGTCGTAATGCGCTCTGCGTCAGACACTAGCCCCCAGGCAGCGATTCGGCGACCTGCGCCAGCGCTGCCAGATGATCGTCAACGGTCTCGAGCCCTGCGCCCATGGTGTTGACCGAGACGTGAGAAGCACCCGCCTTCGCCCACGCGGCGAGGCCTTCGGCCGTCGCGTCAGCGTCGCCGCGCCAGTCCACCCGCCCCTCCATCCCGATGGTCGCGGGGTCTCGGCCGGCTTCCGCCGCGGCACGTTCCACGACGGCGCGGGCCTCGTCGAGCGCGGGGCCGGGTCCCATCATCGGGAACCACCCGTCGGCAAGGCGGCCCGCACGCTTGTAGCCAGGGGGAGAGGCGGCCCCGACCCATACCGGAATCGGGCGCTGCACGGGCATGGGCGCAAGACCGGCGCCGGTCACCGTGTGGAACTCGCCGTCGAACGTCACCGACTGCTCGGTCCAGAGGCGTCTCAACAACTCGATCTGCTCGGCGGAGCGCTTGCCGCGATTGCCGAAATCCTCTCCGAGCGCCTCGTATTCGACGGCGTTCCAGCCAACGCCGACGCCGAGACGAAACCGACCACCGCTGAGCAGGTCGACCTCGGCGGCCTGTTTGGCGACCAACGCGGTCTGGCGCTGCGGCAGGATGATCACCCCGGTGACCAGTTCCAGCGATCGCGTGACCGCGGCAAGAAAGCCGAACATGACGAACGGTTCGTGGAACGTGGTGTGCACGTCGTACGGGCCGTTCCAGCCCTTGTGAACCTGCGGGTCGGCGCCTACGACGTGGTCATAGACGAGGATGTGGCGGTATCCGAGCTCCTCCACCCGCTCGGCGTAGGCGCGCACGGCCCCCGGGTCTCCGCCGAGCTCCGTCTGCGGGAACGTCACTCCAACTCGCATGTCGTCATCCTTCCGGCGTGGCCGTCACAGAGAAACGACATCGCGTGTGCGTCGAGCATTCCCCAGACATCATGGCTGCATGACCGATGATCGCGATTACCCGGAGATGGCCGCCGCGCGCGGACGGATCGAGCCCGCCCCGCGGCGGGTGCGCGGCTTCCTCGGACATGAGCAGGTGTTCGACACCACCGCGGCCCGCTATGTCTGGGAAGTGCCGTACTACCCGCAGTACTACATTCCGCTGGCCGATGTGCGGTCGGAGTTTCTGCGCGACGAGGATCACCCGCAGAAAGTGCAACTGGGATCGTCGCGGCTGCATTCGCTGATCGGTGCGGGCCAGACCCACGAGAAGGCGGCGCGGGTGTTCGACGACGGACCCGTCGCCGGCCTGGTGCGCTTCGAGTGGGACCGGTTGCGGTGGCTCGAGGAGGACGAGCAGATCTACGGCCATCCACGCAATCCGTACGCGCGCGTCGACGCGCTTCGCTCGCACCGCCACATCCGCGTGGAGCTCGACGGGGCGGTGCTCGCCGATACCGTCGCTCCGGTGCTGCTCTTCGAAACCGGTTTGCCAACAAGGTATTACATCGACCCGTCGGACGTCGCCTTCGAGCACCTTGAACCCAGCGACACGCAGACGCTGTGCCCGTACAAGGGCACGACATCGGGGTACTGGTCCGTCGGGGTCGGTGACACGCTGCACAAGGACCTGGCCTGGACGTATCACTACCCGCTCCCGGCGGTCGCGGCGATCGCCGGCTTGGTGGCCTTCTACAACGAGAAGCTCGACGTCATCGTCGACGGGGCTGCGTTGCCGCGGCCGAAGACTCATTTCAGCTGATGCGACTCAGCTCGCGTCCAGACGGTCGGTCTGCGCCTGGAACAATGCAGGCAGCTTCGATGCGAGCCCGTGGTCGAACTGCCCGCCCTGTGGCCCCGGCGTGTATTCCGCGGTCACCAGCACACCTCGGTGATACCCCGCGATCAGCGCCACCTCCCATGCGACTGACGCGCCCCTGGTTGTGGTTTCGGAGTGCAACAGGGTGCTGATCGCTCCGTCGGCGAGTCCGGCGAGGCACGTGCGTTCAAGGCGCACCCTCGATCGCACGCCGGGGGAATCCAAGGTGAAGACCGCGCAGGCGTCCCTGAGGCTCGCGAGGTCGACGCGCTGTTTGGTGATGGCAAGTTCGACGCCGATCGCAGCGCCCTGAGATGAACGCAACGCAATGGCCTTCTGAAGTGCGTCGCCCTGGGACAGGAACAGGGCGCATTCAGGCGGGTTGACCGGCGGGCCCGAACCCCGCGGCACGGCCACGATGCGACCCCAGCTGGTCCCAGCCAGCGGTGGGACGATGCTTTCGTCGACCAGCATCGACTCGGAGAGACTGTGCAGATCGCTCGCCGGCGGTGGACTCGTCTCGGACGCGCCAACGTGTGAAAGATGAACGAGGGCAACGCCGCCCGCCGCCGCGATGACGGCATTGAGAAGGATGCCAACTGCTGCGACGGTGCCGCGCGGACTCACCGAAAATCCGAATTCGCCACGTCGAGTCGACCTGCGACGAAATCGGCGGTGAGCCGGTGCCAGTCGTGCCACTGCCGCACCATGTAGTGACCGGCTCCCTCGAGCCCCACCCACCGGGCATCGACCCCGCGTTGCGCTGCGCGGAACGTTTGGGAGCGGGACGCTCGCGGATCAGTCCATGTGTCGGCGGTGCCGTGCACGACGAGCAGCCGAGTGGCCTCGGGGATCAGGTCCGCGTCGTCGCCGACCCACCACGGCGCCAGGGCAACGACGGTTCCGGCGTCGCCCCGAGCTGCCAGGTGTGCGGCGACGCGGCCGCCCATCGAATGGCCGACGACGGCGATCTGGTTCGGCTCGTATTGGTCGCGGGCTCGGTCGAGAACCGCTTCGGCGTCGTGCAGCGCATCATGTTGCGGGCTGTTCCACCCCCGCAGGCGATACCGCACGCGCGTCACCTCGACGTTCGAGCCGAGCCTGCGTCGCATCGCTGCGGCGAAGATCGCCATCCGGAGGTTGGCCAGCTGCCAACTGCGCGACGGCTGGTCGCTGCGCACCTTTCCGCCGGGCAGTACCAGCACGCAGCCACGCTCGCGCATGTCGAGACCCATGATCGGTATTCGTTGCCGAGTGTCTGCCGGATGGCGGCCGCTAGTTCAGCCCGTTGAGGACGGTCACCATCTGCTTCTCGGTGTCGTTGGCCAGCTTCTCGAACACCAGCTTCATCACCGGGTTCAGCAGCTTGGCCGCCCCGTTCATCTCCAGGTCAGCGCGGTAGGTCAGCTTGGAGCCCGTGCCGTCCGGCGCGACGCTGATGGTGTCCGTCGACGTCGACGACTTGTTGGTGCCGACGAAGACGACCTTGTCGGCGGTCAACTCGCGCAGCACGTAGGTCAACTCGGCCTTGACCCCGAAGATGTTGGACACGTTGTGCCACGCCGCACCTTCGGCGACGGCGCCGTTGTCGGTTCGGGTGCACGTCTGGGTGCCCGGGTCCCAATCTTCGGCGTTCGCGAAATCCTTGAGGTAGTCGACGACCGTGGCCGGTGGCGGGGTCACAGAGAAAGTCCTGGAAACAGATGGCATGCGTGGGGAGTACCCGAAAGCGGGGCGTCTGCCCATGACGAGAAAATTACGGCCGCAGCGCTGTGGATGGCACAGCTAGGCCTCGGCCTCGTTGAACTGTTGGACCAGCTCGGACAGTTCCGATCGCGAGGTCACACCCGCCTTGGTGCTTGCCTGGTAGATGTGGCCCTCGACGGTGCGCACCGACACCGACATCGCTTCCGCGATGTCCTTGTTGGACAGCCCGTGCGACAAAAGTTTGGCGATCTCGTGCTCGCGCCGCGTGAATGGCAGTGGCACCCTCGCCGCGGCGAGTGCCGGACTGATCGCGCCGCCGCAGTCTTTTGCGATCTTGTGTGCGCGAGCGCTTGCGGTCAGCGCGCTTCCGCGGTTACCGGCGCGACGGTGGGACGTGGCGGCCTGTGCAGCAGCATCTGCGGCTGCCAACGCGTCACCCATCGATTCCATGTCATCTGACACCGCGTCCAGACGCGCGGCGTCGTCGTCGGCCAGCGCACGGGCGTACCGGGCGGCCAGCGGCTGCCCGCGGGCCCTGGACGTTGCCCGCGAGCTCGCTGAGTCGGCCGGCGCCGCTGGCATCGCCGAACTGGACCGCCGCTTGCAGACATAGCACTTCGCGCGCGGGCCTGGCCGTGGACTCGGGTGAATTCCGCTGCGCGGGAGGCAAGTTCGCGCGCCTCCGCCGTACGTCCCTGGACTGCGCTGACCCACGCCGCGGCGAGAAGGTAACCGGATTCCACGTAAGGGTACGCGGGATGGCGACCGCCTTCGGTTGCCGCAAGCGATGCGATCGCCGCGTCGACGTCACCCGATCGCGCCAACGCCTCGGTGTGCAGGATCCTGAATCGATAGAACAGTCCGGAGATATCGCCGTAGTCGCCGAAACTGTTTGCTGGCCGAACTCGAGATGACGCAGTGCGGCCGAGCAGGTCGCCCCGCGCGAGCGCGGTCATGCCGAGTGCGGCGACGGCCATCGACCGTGATCTGACCGGGGAACTCGGCGTACCGGCTGATGCTGGTCGTTCGGCGACCGCGTGTGCTTCGGCGACGCATCCCGCGGCCAGCAGTGCGTACGCGTGGAACTCTGCCAGACCCGGTGCTGTGAAACGAGTCGAGGGGAGATTCGTCGAGTACCCGGTAGCCTTCGGTTCGCGCGCTGTCCCGCCTGCTCGATCGTCGGCCAATATCGCCGAGCGCGATGATCTCCGCCGAGATGCCGAGTCACGCGGCCGTGGCTGTCGAGGCGGTCGTAGTCGACGCGCGGCGATGGTCTCGATCGTCGCGGGGGGTTCCGCTGCCATCGCCTGCTGAACGGCGCGCGAACGTACACAGCGACGGGTTGCGTTCGTCATCGCCAAGGACGCAGTGCGGTTCGTCGATGACGGACGCGAGACTCGTCAGGGATTGCGCAGGGGCCCCAACAGATTGGCCGCGCGCACGATCACCCCGTCCACGAATCCCGGGATGACCATGCTCGTGCGACGTCTGAGGCTGTCGAGGATCTCTTCGGCTTGTTCGTCCCTTCTCCTGTAAGTACAGGATGTAGGCCAGCTGCCAGCTTCGTCACCGGGTCGGGCTGTACCTCTACCGCGGCGCGGGCCAGTCGTTCGGCGAGTCCGAGGTCGAGCCGGGATGCGGAGATATTGGCTGCGCGGCGAGAGGATTTCGACGTCGGGTGGTAGATCGGAATCGAGCCAAAGCAGGCCGAGCCGCAAGCGGGTCGACGCCTTGGCGGTTTCTGCGATCGCGGTGGCCACCCGGCCCGCGAAGTCGCTTCAACCGCAGCGGTCCGCACTGGCTGAGCCGGATCTCGCCGTACAGCGGATGGCCGACGTAGACCGCGTCGCCGGTTGAGGCCGTCATGATCAGGCTCCCGCTGCTCGGCGGCTCCTCGATAGATCGCGGATCGGCAAGCCCCGCGAGGACTTCCCGCTCGATGGGTTCGGCGATGGCGACGAGGTCGACGACTTCGCGCACGTCGTCGGGTATCGTTCCGATCTGCATGCTCAACGAGTTCGATCAGTGATGGTGACGCGGAAGGGGTTGCAGTCGATCGCCATTCGCCGTCGACCAGCGCCGAGTCGACCCGTTTCGCCTCTCGTGTTCGACGAGATGATGCAGGAACAGAACGTTGCCGCGACTCAGAGACCCACATCCGCTCGGCGCAATCCGAGGCTGATCGGGCTGTCGAGGACGGTGTGCGAGCAGGCGGTCGGATTCGTTGCGGGACAGCGGTTGCAGCTCCAACCGTCGCAGCAGTCCGTCCTTCCAGAGTGCGGTAACCGCGTCCGGAGCAGTGTCGGCCGGTGCGGATCGTCGCGATAACGCGGGCGACATCCTGGATCACCAGTTGATGCACAATCAGCGCGGACAGGTCGTCGAGCAAGTGCGCGTCGTCGACGAGTAGCACCAGCGGGGCACCGTCCGTATCCGCCGTCAAGCCGGCGAACACGTTGCGCGCCAAGCGCAAGTGGCGAAGCATCGGCCAGCGTCGGCCCAGCGCGCGAATGCGCCCAAGGGTGAGCGGCCTGGCCGGTCGCGGTGCCGGCGATGCGCCGCACCGACCACCCGCTGCGCGCGGCGGCGTCTGCGGCCGCGCGGCCCAGGCGGGTCTTGCCGACCCCCGCCTGGCCCGCGACGACAACACCCTTGTGTTCGCTGTGGGCGAGCGCCTCGCCAATGATGCGAAGCTCTTCACCCCGGCCGGTCAGCGGCCAGCGGTCGACCATGGCCCAAATGCTATCGGCGCGGCAAATTGACGGTTACTGCTTCCGGAGCTCTCGTTGCAACTTCTGGTCGGCGAGCTCGAGCAAGGTGGCGAGCCCTTCCGGTTCGATCCGCAGGTACTCGCAAATGACTTCGTCCGCGGCACCGCTATCGCGCAGGCGCAGGGCCAGTGAGTGGGCCTCCGGTAAGCGGCGCAAGGCGGCCTCGTAATCGTCGCGCTCGTCTTGCTTCGTCATGTCCGCTCAAGCCTTGCGTGCGCAGGCCCGTCGTGACCCGTACTCGACTACCTGGATTTCGGGGGGTGCCGCTGGCCGAGTACCTGGATTTTCGGGTCTGCTGCGGCAGCTCGGAGACAGGGTACATCCGCCCCGCTCGCCGAAACGAGCGGGGTGGTATCCACTTGAATTGTCACGGACCGGTTAGAGACCGTTAGCCGTCTCTGAACGTTATCGCGGTCGGCTCACCGATATTGACCTGCTTGCCGTCCTAAGTGGCAGTGCACTTCGCTGTCGCGTTGTAGGTGACCAGGCGGGGCCAGGTCAGGTCGGTGATGTTCCCCGTGCCGTTTGGGCACACTGACGCTCCTGGTCACTGTTCCCGGCCCGATCAAGCCGCTTGCTTCTTTGCGGTGTAGGCGCATTCGGCAGGTAGAGCCGAATTGTTGGTGATGGCCACGTTCGCGTTGAGCCCACTCTCTGGTGATATTCAACGTGACGGCATTCGCCGGCCCCTCGCACTCCTGGCCGGCCGGAACCTTCGGATGCAGCCGATCCCGGCGGGCATGCCTTCGCCGGAACAGGTGCGCACTGGTCGAGGCTGACCGCCTCGGCCGTCGGCGAACCCTCTGGGCACTTCACCTTTGGTGCGGCCTCGCACTGTGCCGCGCGGAACAACGGTGGCCGACTTCGATCCGGCGGGTTGCAGTTGACGGGCTGGACAGATGGCGGCGGCACGAACTTGTAGTCGAGACCCACGCACCGCACTAATCCGAATTGGGGTCGATACGTTGCGGCAGCCCTGGAATGAGAGGTTGAACTTGGGCCGCCGGAAGCCCCGTCGGCGTAGATCAGGGGTTGCCGCACGACTTCTTGATTTCTGTTCTGTCGTCCGCCGTTGATCTTGATGTGCATGGCGTCCCCGGCATAGTCCTCGTAGACTCGCGGGCAGCCTGCGATGGTGCAGATCGATCTGGTTGTCGCTGGTTTGCGTGCAGGTGACGTCGTAACCGATTACGCCAGCGGTGCGGCACTGGCGGTCGGCATCGGCGAAAGTGTGGGCGTCTCCGCCGGCAGCCACCAGCACGAAGCCGAAAATACAGGCTGCGGTAGCCAGAATAGTGAGTAGTTTGGGTACTCGTTTTCGTATCATTACATTCCCTCGATCGTGGACATCGTGGCGTTTACAACCGGCCGCACGAGTCCCCGAACCCGCCCAGCTAGCTAGCTGGAGCCTATGGCGGCAAAGGGGTCAGAGAAATCAGGTGTTTCCCTATGTTTTGACGAAGACGTTAAGCGGCACTTACCTAAGTAACTGCTTGACCTGCATAAATCCAGGCCGAGGTGTCGAGTCCATCTCCTGAGAGCCCCGATTAGCCGGGCGACCCCGGGCTAGCGTTCGATCACCGAGATCGAGTTCGCCCCGAAGTTCACCACCCGGGCGGTGTGCGTCAATGGATCCGCGGCGACGGTCTGCGGACCGGCGCCGACCGCCACAGTGTCAGTGATGACGCGCCTCTGGGAGTCGATCATCGAGACCGACGCGGCACCGTGGTTGGTCACGTACACCGTGTGGGCGTCCGAATCGACGGTCGCTGCGGACGGCGGAGGCCCGACGCCGATCGTCTGGATGACGGCGCGACTGTCGAGATCGAGCACAGATATCGAATCGTCGTCTGTGTTCGGAACGAAGGCCGTTCTCATCGGTGGGTCGAGTGCGACATCTTTCGGACTCCGGCCCACTGCGATGGTCTCGACGACGGCGGATTTCGCGGGATCGACGACCGAAATCGATGCGCCCCCGCGATTCGACACGTACAGCTTGCGCGTCGACGCGACGACGGGCGGAATCCGCGTCTACCTGCAATCTCCACAGAATCTCCACCTGGCCTCCAAGCGCTGACCTGCCCATCGGAAGCAGCATGAAGTCACCAATCAGCGAGCGTGGGCTCGCCCGAACAAAGGCTCACTCATGAAGAAGATCATCGGTTCCGCGCTCATCGGCACAGCGATCGCAGGCGCAGCACTCTCAATGGCCACCACGGCGAGCGCCGAGTCGGCCGCCATCACCATCGGTCAGCTCGAGGCGCAGGGATTCGACGTCAAGTTGGATCGCGTCGGCAGCGCACCCCTGAACCAGTGCGTGGTCACCGACGTCCGCAACCCGCGGGAGCGTACGGAACTTGTGCGCGTGCCCGGCGGACGCGATAACCGCGATTTCGTTCCTGTGGTGGTGAAGCGGACCGTCACTGTTTCGCTCGACTGCTCGCGCCGCTGACCAACCTCACGATCGCGAAACTTGTTGATCACAAGCCGATCACGTGCGGCGCTGCACCGCAGGGCCTGTCGTGCGCCGTTGCTACCTTGCGCGAGACGAGGCCGATATGGATGAGGTGTGGCGGTGATGGTGGCGGAACGCGTGGTCAGCAGGTCCCTGCGTGCGTGGTCGTATGCGGTGGTAGCGGTGCTGGCGGCACTGCTGGTATCCACCGTCAGCCTGGTTGAGGCGCAGAACGCCGCGGCGTATTCGCGCGAGGGTCTGCCGGTCGAGTACCTCCAGGTGCCGTCGCCTTCGATGGGTCGGGACATTCAGGTCGAGTTCCAGGGTGGTGGTCCGCACGCGGTGTACCTGCTCGACGGTCTACGCGCCCAAGAAGACGCGAACGGGTGGGATATCAACACCGAGGCCTTCGATTGGTTCTATCAGTCCGGGATTTCGGTCGTCATGCCCGTCGGCGGGCAGTCGAGCTTCTACTCCGATTGGTATCAGCCCGCCGAGGGGAGTGCAGGAACCTCGACTTACAAATGGGAAACCTTCCTGACCCAGGAACTGCCGACATGGCTTGCCGCCAACAAGGGACAGGATCCGGTCGGCAATGCCGTCGTGGGTATCTCGATGTCCGGTGGCGCGGCGTTGACGCTCGCGATCTGGCACCCGGCCCAGTTCATCTTCGCCGGTGCCCTGTCGGGTTACCTCAATCCGTCACAGGGCCTGTGGCCGACGCTGATCGGGCTCTCGATGAAGGATGCTGGCGGCTACAACGCATCGAACATGTGGGGTCCGACCAGTGACCCGGCATGGCATCGCAACGATCCGATGGTCAACGTGGCCAGGTTGGCCGCCAACAACACCGCCGTCTGGGTTTACTGCGGCAACGGCGCTCTTTCGGACCTCGACGCCAACGACGGAAACTTCGGCACTCAGTTCAGCGCTCAGTACCTCGAGACCATCACGCTGTCGACGAACAAAGAGTTCCAGCAGAAGTACATCGCGGCAGGCGGACGGAATGCGAAGTTCAACTTCCCCGAGAACGGCACGCACAGCTGGGGGTATTGGGGTTCGCAGCTGCAGGCGATGAAGCCCGACCTGTTGCGCGTCCTCGGTGTGCAGCAGCAGGCATGAGCAGCTAAGGGCGTCCCGGTAGCTTCACCTGCGGGTCGTCGCGGCTGGGGCAGCCAGCCGCCCGTCAAGCCCGAAGAGCACGTCAGCTTCGTCGGCGTCCGGCAAACACCTTATACGAGAACTGAATTCGTTCGCACCATGCAGGCGGGCGGTTGTCAGATCGCCGCCGTACCATCGGCGAAATGGCACAGACAAGGATCTGGACCGGCGACCCTGTTTGGCTGGCCGACGTACTGCGCGCCGAGGGCGTCAAGCTCGTCGAGTATCCCGGATGGCAGAACCGCGGTCACGGCGATTTCAAGGACATCCGTGGCGTGATGGTGCACCACACCGGATCCGACAACGCATCGGCGGCGTCGATCGCCAACGGTCGTCCCGACCTGCCAGGTCCCCTGTCGCAACTGCACATCGCCCGCGACGGCACGGTGACCGTCGTGGCGGTGGGCGTCGCGTGGCATGCCGGTGTCGGTATGTATCCGTGGCTTCCGACGAACATGGGCAACTGGCACATGATCGGCATCGAGTGCGCTAACAGCGGCACCAGTCCGACGGCCCCGCATCGCAAGAACTGGCCGGACGCGCAGTACAACGCCATGGTGAATTGCTGCGCGGCGATCAACCGCAGGCTCTCTCAGACGTCGGCCCGGACTATCGGGCACAAGGAGTATGCCGGTCGGGCACAGGGGAAATGGGATCCCGGCGCGATCGACATGGATATCCTCCGTGCCGACATCGCGGCCCGCATCGGGACTGAGTCGGGGAAGGCGCCGACGCCGCGGCCGCCGGTGCCGGTCGGTGTGTATGCCGACGTCCTGCTTTTCCGCGGTTCGGAGGGGCCACAGGTCGCAGAGCTCCAGCGCCAGCTCGGGGTGACGGTTGACGGTGACTTCGGGCCGGAGACCGAAGCCGCGGTCAGGGCGTTTCAGCGCCGAACCGCGGGCCTGAAGGTCGACGGCATCGTCGGACCCATGACGGCTGCCGCACTGCGGCTGAAGGTGTTGCCGCCCAGCGCATTACTGCTCATGGCGGACGAGGCGTCGTAGACAGCTTCCGACGGTCAGTAGACGCAGTCTCCAGTGTCTGTCGCTTGTGAGGCAACGGTCTTCGCCATCTGCGGGGCCACCTGTGCGGCGGTCATCGCGAAGCCGGTCGTGGTGTCATTGGTCTCCGCTCCGAAATACACACCGAGCACCTGGCCGTTGAGGTCCACGACGGCGCTGCCGCTCGAGCCTGCATCGGGGAATGAGCCGATGAGCACGTACACCTGCCGCGTCACCGCCGTCGCACGGTAGATATCCGGCCCGTTGATCTCCGTGAGTTCGCGGATTGTGGCGGGGGACGCTTTGAACGACGCGGCGCCGGGATAGCCGAGCACCACGGCGTCGACGCCGGTACCAGCCGTGTATTCGGCGAACTTCAACGGTCCGACGGACAGACCCGGCACGTCGAGGATCGCGATGTCGGCCTGCGGATCGTAGGAGATGACTTGTGCCTCATATTTTTTCGTATCGGTGTCCACCGAGAAGGTCTCCGCCCCTGCGACCACGTGTGCGTTGGTCATCACTTTGTGCGGCGCGACCACGAACCCGCTTCCCTCGGTGATCTTCATGCAGTTCTCGGACTCGCCGTGAACTTTCACGACACTGGGTCGCGCCTTGGCAATCACCTCATCGGCCGAGACGGCGGGGGACGGGGTTGCCGACGTCGACGATTCGCGGGCCAACCGGTGCAGCGTCTCATTGAATCCACCGCAGCCTGCGACCAGGACCGCCAGCGCCACCATTGACGTCGCGACCCGTGTGCGCTTCACCGCTGCGACATATCTAGGCGGGCGTCGGTTCGCTGACCTTCACCAGCATCTTGCCGATGTTCGCCCCGGTGAAGAGTCCGTTGAGGGCGTCGACGCAGGACTCGAGGCCGTCGAAAACCGTCTCCCGGTGCGCGAGCAGTCCCTGTTGCTCCCAACCGCTCAGCGCGGCGAAGGCCTCCTCGAAGCGGCCCCACTCGTCGAGTGCGTTGAACCCCTGCATCGTCGCGGTCTTCGACAACAGGTTGACGTAGTTCGCGGGTCCAGGATGTTCACCGCTCAGATAGCTCGAGATGACGCCGCACAGCACCACCCGCGCCTTGGGCGCCAGACGGCCCAACACGGCGTCCAGGATGGGTCCGCCCACATTGTCGAAGTAGACGTTGACGCCCTTGGGGCAGTGCTTCTTCAGGGCGGCCCGCATGTCCTCGCTCGTGTAGTCGATGCACGCGTCGAAACCGAAGTCCTCGACCACCGCGCGGCACTTCTCCGGCCCGCCCGCGATACCGACGACGCGGGCCCCGGCGATTCGCGCGATCTGGCCTGCGA
This sequence comes from uncultured Actinomycetota bacterium, assembly GCA_963756865.1. GTDB lineage: Bacteria > Actinomycetota > Actinomycetes > Mycobacteriales > Mycobacteriaceae > Mycobacterium. The sequence continues at coordinate 21,669 of CAVWPQ010000020.1, forward strand.
CGGAACCAGTGGCACCCGCGGCAGCCGAGACGACGACGGTCTCGCCAGGCTGTGGGCGGCCGACACCGGTCATGCCGAAATACGCTGTGGCGCCGGTCGGTCCGTAGACCGACATGACCGCGAGCTGATCGGTGTATCCCTCGACGGGCGTGGCGAAGATGTCGTCGCGGATGATCACGTAGTCCTGGAATCCGGTCAGTGTGGTGACCACGTCGCCGACGGCGTAGGCGTCACACCGTGATGCCACCACCTCGCCGATTCCCGCCGCGCGGATGACCTCGCCGAGTTGAACGGGCGGCAGGTAGCCCGGCTGGTCGTCGAGCCAGGTTCTTGCGGCCGCGTCCATGCCGATATAGGTGGTGCGGAGCAGGGCCTCCCCGTCCGCCGGCTCAGGCGCCCGCCCGGTCACCAGCTCGGTGTCGTCCGGTTTGACCAGCCCGACGGGACGGCGGCGGAGCAGGATCTGGCGGTTCGTCAGGTCGGCCACGACGCCGAAACTAGCGAAAGCGACTGCGGTCTGGAGCAGCTACGGGTCAATGTGGCAAACCCCGGATTTGGGCAATTAGTTGCGAGCAAACCAAATGAGTCGCAGAATTCACATGGGCCACACGCGAGTGGCTCGGCGCGCGGGGACGTTCAACTGCAATATCTGCCTCTGGGGGCTTGCTGTGCGTCGTCTCTTGTACTCCTTCGGTGTCGTCGTTCTTGCGCTTGCCTCCACGGTCGTGCTGGCAAGCATCCAGACGATGACGGCGCTGGTCGCGCTGACCGCGACCGCCCTGATCATGGGCGGCACCGGGCATCCGCTGAGCACTCCGGCCGACACTCCGGAGTTCATCAACAGCTACACCACCGACGCCAACAACGACTACATCGTGCTGACCGGTTTCTGTGGCACGAGTGCCTGCACACCGACGGCGGTCAGCACACCCGAGCAATTCATGCCCGTCTCGGGCGCGATGCCCTTCGACCAATCCGTCGGGCAAGGCGTATTCAACCTCAACCAGGCCATGAACACGCAGCCGGCGGGCGAGTCGATGGTCGTGTTCGGCTATTCGCAGAGCGCGCGAATCGCGTCGATCCAGAAGGGCAACCTCGCCGCGGCGGGCTCGACGCTGCCGGTGTCGTTCGTGTTGATCGGCAACCCGAACCGGCCCAACGGCGGCATCCTGCAGCGCTTCGACGGCATGAATGTTCCCTTCGCGGGAATCACGTTCGACGGCGCCACGCCAACCAACACCGATTTCAAGACCGTCGACATCACCCGCCAGTACGACGGCTGGTCGGATTTCCCGAACAACCCGCTCAACCCGTTCGCGACGGCGAATTCGATCGCGGGGATCCACTACCTGCACGGCGACTATCAGAGTGTCGGTCTCGGCGACGGGCTGTATCAGGGCGCCTACGGAGACACCGATTACTACATGATCCCAAGCCAGCGCCTTCCGCTGCTGATGCCGCTCACCGAGGCGGGGGTGCCCAGCCCGATCGTCACCATCCTCGATGCGCCTGCGCGCGTGCTCGTCGAAGCCGGCTACGACCGCACCGTCAGTCCGGGGGCGCCGACGAAGGCGAGCATCATGTACTTCCCGGACCCGGTAAAGACCGGCACGAACTTCATCATCGCGATCCCCACTGGTCTCGACGACGGCGCCCAGGAGGCGGCCAACATCCGTCCGTTCGGAACAGCGCCGATCGACCAGCGCAGCCCCTACGGTGTTGGCGGTCCGCCGGTCAACGCGGGTTCCTTCGACACCAACGGGAATCCGCTGCCGCCCGCATCGCAGCCGGCTGCGGCCGTGCCGGACACCACCCAGGCGCTTGCCGCCCCCAAGCAGGGGCCCGCGCTGCCGACCGCACCGCAACCGGCCGCGGCAAGTCCAGGTCCGCTTCAGCCGCTGCCCAGCGCGGCGCCGATTGCGCCGAAGGCCCCGACACCTCCGGTCACCGCGCCGTCGCCCGCGGTGGACAAAGCGCCCGCGGCGCCCGGCGCTGGGCTGACACCGGGATGGTGGAAGCCCGCCCCGCTGGCGAAGCCCGGCCCGGTCGACGCGCCGACGCCCGCGCCGGTGGATCTGCCGAAGCCTGCGCCTGGCGATATGCCCGAGCCCGTGCCGCTGGATCTGCCCAAGCCGGTCGATCTGCCCAAGCCGGTCGATCTGCCGAAGCCCGTGCCGCTGGATCTGCCCAAGCCCGTTGATCTGCCGAAGCCGGTAGATCTACCCAAGGCTGACCTGCCGCGGATGGACATCCTGCCGAAGATCGTGCCGCCCAGGGTCGATCCGCCTGTGCAGGCTCCGATCCCGGACCTGCCGAAGCCGGCCGACATTCCGGTGCCCGCATTCGTCCCGCCGGAGCTGCCTGCCGCGCCGGTGGCTCCGCCTATTCAGGCGCCGGTGCTACCGGAAATGCCGGTGCTGCCCCCGCCACAGCTGCCGCCGATGCCTGTGCTGCCGCCACCGCCGCCCATGCCGGACATCGCGGGAATCCTCGGAGGGATCCGACTGCCGTTCTGAGGCCCGCACCGGTCAGGAGAAGGAGCTGACCTTCGGAAGTAGTGCTGCTGCAACCTTTTCGGCCTCGGCCTGGCTCTGCTGCTCGTCGCCGCCGCGCGAGTACACGTCGAGTTGCGTGCGTCCGACGAGCACATAGAGATGGCCGTCGCGCCAGTAGGCGTCGTCGCCGATCCCCGGTATCGACGGTGCGTCCGCCTGCGCGACCTTGAACTCGTCGGTGTTGCTGCGGGCGAGGAACACGGCGAGCTGGCCCGAGGACTGCTGCCACTGGCAGTAACGGGTCGGCGCACTGGCATCGGCCCCGTCCTTGTCGATCTGCGTGATGTCACGACCGGTCAGGTCGGTGACTTCGGCATCGCTCAACAAGGTGCAGGGGTCAGGGATGTTGGCACCGGCAACCCCTGGGTTCTGCACGGCGGACGAAGACGTCTGGTCCGCTGCCGATGGCGACTGCGCGGCCGGAGGCGAGGCTTCGCGGCCGCATCCGGCCAGGGTCAGAATCAAGACAACGAGAATGCCGAGACGGCGATTCATGGGTTCCTCCCGGTTGACGCGGTCCGCGGAATCGATACTCCACTGCCGGACGCACAGCCGTGCCCCGAATCAATAGATTTATCGCGCGATGTGCCCGCCGATGTCCCAGCGAACGTCCGTGGTGTCGAACCGACCGCGCATGGCCCGGCACGCCCACCGACCGGCGAGGTGACAGGATGGGCGTCAGATTGCGACACGAGTTTGCTGGAGTTTCGTTATGTGTTCTGTATCTCATTTTCCGGCTGAAAACTAAGAGTTTGTTTGTCGACCTCATACGTCACATTGTCGATTGGCAATTGCCGGTGGGGCATAACGCGACGTCAACGGTGGTTGCAGGCCTTGCTCAAGCGGGATAACAAATCCATAACGAATAGTTTTCTAAGCGCTACCTGAGACGAATGTAGGAGTCAGCGACAATCGGCGAACAGCGCTTCTCTGCGAGCGAATTTTCGTCGCTACACTCGACCGGAGCCTGCGCTCGCGAAGCGCAGCAAGACGTATGTCATTGCCGGACGTCACCACAACCGGCACCAGCACTGATGAACAGGGCAAATACCGTCATGCACAAGAACACAGTCCCCGCGGACGTGACCGCGGCCACGGGAGAACCAGACTTCGTCGTGCTCGGTTCAATCGATGTCGAGCGCGGCCCGATCGCCGATCTCGCCGTCACTTCCGACGGCGCCACGATCGTCGCGACCCACTACGGCGACGGCATCGTTTCGATCATCGATGCGTATGCGTTGACCGTCGAGGCCGACATCGACATGCCTGCCGTCGAACCGCACCTGGTGACTGCCGCCGAGCGGCGCGCGTACGTCACGATCTCCGGGCAGCAGTACGACTCCGTCGCGGTCATCGACACCGCGGGCAAGAAGGTCATCGCCAACCACCCGATCGACGGCATCGCGACCGACGTCGCGGTCAGCCCGGACGGCACGCGGATCTTCGTCGGCCGGGTCGGACATGACCTCGGCCTCGCGGTCATCAACACCTTCGGCCGCACTGTCAACATCGCTGTCGCCGACGGCGTGGGCCGCACCGTGGACGCGGTCCGGGTGAGCCCCAACGGCCGGCTGGTCTACGTCGCCACCTCCGACGCCGACAGCGGCACGCTTCATGTCGTCGACGCTGCGAAGTCACGCGTGGTTCGCGAGGTGCCCATCGCCTCGCCCATCAGGGATGTCGTGCTGAGCCGCGACGGCGCGCTGGCCTATGTCGCTAGCTTCGATACGCACTGGGGCGGCTCGGTTGACGTCATCGACACCGCCATCAACGAGATCACCGCGAAGGTGGGCATCGGTGGCGCACCGATGCAGATGGCGCTGAGCGCCGACGGCGCACGCCTCTACGTCGCCGACTACGAGCATGTCGCCGTGCTGTGCACCGAGGCCAACTCGGTCATCGACACGCTCACCGTGACCGCCGAACCGTCCTGCGTCGCGATCAGCCCGGACAGCACGCGGCTCTACATCGCCGATCACACGGGCGCGATCACGGTCATGTCCGTGGCAGTGGACCCGAGCGAGGTCGTGACGGAGCAGCTGATCAGCGTGAACGTAAGCGCCGCCCCGGACCTCCGCGCGCTGCAGCCCGTCGGCGTCTAGACCGCCGGAGCTGATCCGTCAGCGCCACTGGTAGCGGGTCTTCGGCCTGCCCGCCTTGCCGTAGTCGGTGCGCCTGACGACGGTGCCCTCGTCGGCGAGGCGCTCGAGATAGCGCCACGCGGTCACTCGAGAAACGCCGACCTGCTTGGCGACCGCATCGGCGGTGGCTCCGTCCACGGAATCCCGCACCACACGGGCGATCTCGTCGTTGGTGCCCGCGGCAGCGCCCTTTGGGGCGGCTGATCTGTCCGTGCTGATCCGCAGTTCGGCAAGCGCGCGATCGACCTCGGCCTGGCTGGCGGCATCCGTTCCCGCGGGCAGCGCCTCGCGATAACGCTGGTATCGCTCCAGCCGGTCTCGGAACGCCGCGAACGTGAACGGTTTGAGTAGATAGGCCAGCGCGCCATGACCTACCGCGGCGCGCACCATTTCCAGATCGCGCTCGGAGGTGATCGCGATGATGTCTGGAGTCGGCCGCAGCCCGGAGAGGGCCGAAGCCAGTGCGATACCGCTTGCGTCGGGCAGTCCGATGTCGAGCAGCACCAGATCGATCGGCGTCTCGCCTGCTGCCGACTCGGTGGCTGAGCGCATCGCGTCGCGGGCGGTGTGTGCGACAGCAGCTACCGAAAAGCCGTCAAGCCGTTGCAGATAGGCCTGGTGTGCCTCCGCGATCAACGGCTCATCCTCGACGATCAGCACGCTGATCATGAGTCGCTCACCGTCACCGTCACCACCGACCCGTACGTCACGTCGGCGGTCAGAGTGCCGTTGTGACGCTTGACGACCTGCGCGACGAGGGCCAGCCCGAGGCCGTGCTGTTCGGCGTCGGAGTCCGACTTCGTCGAATAGCCGCGCTGCATCGCCTTCTCGAAAGTCGCGGTGTCCATACCGGATCCGCTGTCGGCCACCCGGATGAGCAGTCGACTGTCGTCCTGGTTGACCGTCACCTCGACCCACGGGTCGTCCCGATCGCAGGCGTCCATCGCGTTGTCGATCAGATTGCCCAGCACGGTCACCATCTCCTGCCCGGACAGCGGCACATGGTCGGTGTTGGACGGGAGATGGGTCTCCTCGGTGACGGACAACTCGATGCCCCGCTCGTCAGCCTGGGCGGACTTGCCGAGTAGCAGTGCGACTAGCGCAGGCTCGCCGACGTCGTCGGACAGCCGATCCACCAGCCGCTGGGAGAGCTCGAGCTCGTTGGTCGCGAATGTGACGGCCTCGTCGGCGCGGCCCATCTCCACCATGGTGATCACGGTGTGCAGCTTGTTGGCGGCTTCGTGCGCCTGCGAGCGCAGCGAATCCGTCAGCACCTGCAGAGAGCTGAGTTCGCCGAGTGCGCCCTGCAATTCGGTGCGGTCGCGGATCGTCACGACTTCCGAGTCATGGGACCGGGTGTCGACCTGCGAGCGGTTCACCACCAGTACGCGGTCTTCGGTGACGTGCACCTCGTCGCGGGCACCGGGGTTGTACGTGCGAAGGAACTCGGGCAGGTCCGAGCGCGTGACGGGGCCAGGCGGAAGCGCGAGCAGCCGCCGTGCCTCGTCGTTGACCAGTGCCACCCCGGTGCGGTCGAGCACGATGAGGCCCTCGGACACCGAGTGCAGGATCGCGTCGTGGTGCTCGTACATCACCCGCAGCTCGTCGGGCCGCAGACCGTGGGTCTGACGCAGCAGTCGGCGTCGAATGGCCCACACCCCGACGAGCGAAATCGCCAGCGCCCCTGCACCGACCACGGCGATCGTCAGCCACTGCGATCGCCAGCGCTCCGCCAGCGTCTGTTGCGTGATACCCGCCGACACGAGGCCGACGATCCTGCCGGACTCATTACGCACCGGCACGATCGTCCGGACGGACGGGCCGAGCGTGCCGGTGTACACCTCGGTGAAGGTGTCGCCGCGTAGCGCGGGTTCGATGGAGCCGAGGTAGTGGCCGCCGATCTGTTGTGGATCGGTATGGGTGAAGCGGGTGCCGTCGGGCGACATGATGGTGATGAAGGCGATGTCGGTGTTGGCGCGGACCGCCTCGGTGACCGGCTGCAGAACTTCTGTCGCCCTTCCGGATTCGATCGCGGCGGCTGTGGATGGCGAGTCGGCGAGTGCGGTGGCGATGGCGACGACCTGCTGGCGCGCCGCGGCGTCGGCGTCCTGGCGGGCATCCAGCAGTGCCAGCCCGCTGCCTGCAAGCACGACGACCGCGATCACCAGGATCTGCAGCGCGATCGCCTGACTCGCCAAGGGCCACGGCCGCGAGCGGCCAAAACGGCCGCGCCACCACCTGTTCAAGACGCGCCCAACTCCTCGGCCGCGATGGCGAATATCTCGACGCCTGCACCGATCGCCACGAAATGACCCGCGCCATCGACGGGATGCCACACGGCCCCCGGCATCGCGTCGGCGACCGCCTTGTTGATCGGGTCCGGCACAAGTGAGTCGTCCAGCCCCTGCCACAGGTGAACGGTCCGCTCGATGTCCTTGACGTCGAATGCCCAACGCCGGTAAAGCAGTTCGGCGTCGCGCACCAGGCCGTCGGAACCGTGGGCGAAACATTCGGCACACGATTCGCCGAAGTCCTTCGCGATCTTCGGGTCGGAAAGCAGTCGCCGGTCGTAGGAGCTGACGCTGTTGCGGGTCTGCTTCACGAAGCTGCTCTGAAAGCGTTTTGCGGTCAGCCCCAGTGCGGCGTACATGAGCCGGAAGCCGGGTTTGAAGCGAAGCGCCAGCGATCCGCCTAGCGCGTCGATCTTCGAAAGGTATTGCGCCGCGGAGTTGTCCCCGAAGGCACCGTAGCTGCCCGGCGCGATGCTGCTGACGTGGCGCAGCCTCGCGGGGTCGATGTAGGCGGCCGCGGCGAGCGCCCACGGACCGCCTTCCGACCACCCCGTCACGCCGAACTCCTGAGATCCCAGCGCATCGGCGATCGCCACCAGGTCGGCCGCCCATGCGGAGTAGGTCCGCGCCTTCTGGGCGCTGGACTGTCCCATGCCAGGACGGTCGACGCAGATGAGTCGCAATCCGTTCTCGGCGGCGGCATCGGCCAGCAGGTGCGCTTCGAGCCTGCTGCTTGGTCCACCGTGGTTGTGCAGGACCAGCGGCCCGTCCGGATCTCCGACCTCGAGATACGCAAGCCGGCGGCCGTCTGGCGTCGTCACCGAAGCGGTCACGTCGTCAATGAAAGCAGTTCACGTCACTGCGCATGGTGATTCCCGGCAGCGGGCAGTTGTGCATCGTGGTCATCCCGGTTGCGGGATTCGCGACCCGATCCGTCTCACTGACGAAGTGGGCCTGCGCGAGCGCAGGACCGGTGTGCGCCGAATAGAGATCCGGCGCGGCCTGTACAGGATCGTCCGCGTTCGCGGCGGCGGCCAGCCCAAGTGCGCCCGCGGCGCTTTTGCGCATTGCGCTCACCGGCCTCGCGCCTGAACACAATGAACTAAAACGTGACCTGGCTCACGGGCTGACAGAACCTACTTGCACATCACATTCGATGTCGACCTTGGAGGTAGTCAGCACATGTCAGTCATTGACCATCAGCCGCCGGTAACCGAGCCGCCTGATCCGCCGCGCCGCAAGGACCGCACACACTGGCTCTACATCGCTGTGATTGCCGCCGTGCTCATCGGCGTCGTGGTCGGCCTTGTCGCCCCCGAGGTCGGCAAAAGCGTCGGCATACTCGGCACGATGTTCGTCGCGCTGATCAAGATGATGATCGCGCCGATCATCTTCTGCACGATCGTGCTCGGTATCGGGTCGGTCCGTAAGGCCGCCACCGTCGGCAAGGTCGGCGGGCTGGCGTTCGTCTATTTCATCGTGATGTCGACATTCGCGCTCGCGATCGGTCTCGTCGTCGGCAACATCATCCATCCCGGCAGCGGCATGAACCTCACGGACGGCGCAGGCAAGGGTGCCGAGCTCGCCGAGAAGGCGCACGAGTCCGGTGGCCTGATGGACTTCGTCCAGGGCATCATTCCCGACACGCTGTTCTCGGCGCTGACGTCGGGCAGTGTGCTGCAGGCGTTGTTCGTCGCACTTCTCGTCGGGTTCGCGCTGCAGGCGATGGGCAGTGCGGGGGAGCCGGTTCTGCGTGGCATCGAGCAGCTGCAGAAGCTGGTGTTCAAGGTCCTGGTGATGATCCTGTGGCTGGCGCCGATCGGCGCGTTCGGCGCGATCGCCAACGTGGTCGGGCAGACCGGCTGGACCGCGGTCACGCAGCTGCTGACGCTGATGCTCGGCTTCTACGTCACCTGCCTGATCTTCGTGTTCGGTGTGCTCGGCACGCTGCTTCGCGTGGTGTCGGGAGTCTCGATCTTCAAACTGGTGCGCTACCTGGCCCGCGAATACCTGCTGATCTTCTCGACGTCGTCGTCGGAATCCGCGCTGCCACGCCTCATCGCCAAGATGGAACACCTCGGGGTGGACCGCAGCACCGTCGGTGTCGTCGTGCCGACCGGCTACTCGTTCAACCTTGACGGCACCGCGATCTACCTGACGATGGCGTCGCTGTTCATCGCCGACGCAATGGGCAGCCCGCTGACGGTCAGCGAGCAGATCGGCCTGCTGGTGTTCATGATGGTCGCCTCAAAGGGCGCCGCCGGTGTCACCGGTGCAGGGCTGGCCACGCTGGCCGGCGGCCTGCAGAGCCACCGCCCCGATCTGCTCGACGGCGTCGGCCTGATCGTCGGCATCGACCGGTTCATGTCCGAGGCCCGTGCGGTCACGAACTTCTCCGGCAATGCCGTTGCCACGCTGCTGGTCGGGTCGTGGACCAAGACTGTCGACAAGGACCAGGTCAATACCGTGCTCAGCGGCGGCGATCCGTTCGACGAGCTGACCATGGTCGACGACGACCACGGAGCCGCTCCGGCGGCGACATCGGGCTCAGGACCGCGTGCCGCAGAGCCGGCGCAGGCGAAACGTCCCCGCGCCGGCGTAGGGCACGCATAAGGAAGGCCCGGCCGGTACCGCCACCGGCCGGGCCTTCTCCTGTCATTACGACTTGATCCGCGTCAGCGGCGGTTGCAGTCCAGCGTCACCGAGATCGACTGGCTGATGGTTTCCAGAACCAGCGCGCGGTCACCACCGAAGCCGTTGCGGCCGGGGCCGATGTAGGGCACCCACTGCTGCACCTTCTTCGGGTTGCGCACGTTGGTCACCACGCATTCGCTGAGCGGCGCAGAACCGCTGCGGTCGATGTTGACGGTGTAACCCTCGTCCTGCAGCCGCTTGATGGTCGCCTGGGCGGACTCTTCTGCCGACGCGATACCCGGCGCGATCAGCGAGGCGCAGGCACCCACGATCGCAGCCGCGAGCGTCATTTTCTTGCGCATAACCGCACCTCTCGTCATTTGTAATCAATGATCCCTCACATAGAGCGTCCACGACACTCATTTCGTTCCCGGGTGAGATCCGTCGCAGGTCGGCGCGACCGTAAGCAACCCCACATCGCAGGAGGTGGCCTTCCGCGCCGCGGTTGGTTAACCATGATCACGTGAGTCAGACATTGGTAGCTCGCCAACCGGCTACGGCTACCCGGGTCCGGCTGTCGCATGAGGTCATGACGCTCGACGACGGGCACAAGGTGGGCGTGACCGTCGGCGGCCAGGGTGTGCCGCTGGTGTTCCTGCACGGCATCGCCCTGAGCGGGCGGGCCTACGTGCGACTTCTGAGCCGGTTGGCGGGCATGGGGTTCCTGGTCGTCGCGCTCGACGCGGCGGGCCACGGCGTCACCCCCAACCTGCCCCGCAACGCGGCCGACTTGAGCGATCGAGTCGACCTGGCCCTGCGGGCGCTGGACGCGCTCGGCATCCGCGAGGCCGTGTTCATGGGGCACTCGATGGGCGGCCGGATGATCGTCCAGCTGGCTGCCGCCGCGCCCGACCGCGTGCTGGCCGCTGTGTTGTTGAATGCCGCAGCAGGGTCGCCGTTCGACGAGTCGATCCGGACTCCGGGTCGATCGCGGCGCTGGGCAGCGCAGGCGTTGGTGAATGCGGCATATGACGCGCCTGGTGATCCGAGTCGGCTTCCGGGACCCGAGCGCAAGCGCTACATGCGGCAGATGGCAGGCGCGCTTGCCCGCAATGTCCGAACACCGCTCGGGCTGCCCGGTGCAGTTCGGGCCATCATCAACTCCGGCGACTACACACCGATGCTGGAGGCGATGCGCGAGCACAACGTGCCGACGATCGTCGTGCACGGCGAGAACGACCTGGTGGTTCCATTCTCCAGCGCGCTGGATATGGCCGAACGGACCGACGGCGCGTTGTATCGGGTGCCCGGCGCCTACCACTCATGGATGCTCGCGGACCCCAGACAGGGGGCCGATATGGTCCGTCAACTCCTGGCCGCCGAGCTGGGCGACGTCCTGCGTGACACCGCCAGAGCGCACGGCATCATGGGCGTGCCCGGCGGCTGGCGGACCCTGCTGACACCGGACTCGCCCCTGCAGGCGCTCGACGAAGTGCCGCTGGAGGCCGTCGGCGTCGAGCCGCTCGAGCACGTCGAAATGGACCGGCTGCGCAGGACGTCACGTCGGCCGCAGTTCGAGGTGACGGGTCGTTTGCGCTGGTTGCAGGCATGGCGACGCAAGCGTGACGACATGGCATCGACCGGAACCGCCGACATCGCCTAGTCCGCGCACTACCATCGCGTCCATCTGGCTGCGCTCTGCGCGTGGCGCCCGATGTCGGAGGGGAAATTCGATGGACAGCACGATGCAGGACGTCCCGCTGACGATCGCAGGCATCATGCGGCATGCGTGCGGGCTGCACGGTGACCGCACGGTGACGACGGCGACGGGTGACGGCTACCGGCACACCACGGTCGCCGAGATCGGGGAGCAGGCCGCCCGGTTGGCGAATGCGTTGCGCCGCATCGGCATCACCGGCGATCAGCGCGTCGCGACGTTCATGTGGAACAACGCCGAACACCTGACCGCTTACCTCGCGATCCCGTCGATGGGTGCGGTGCTGCACACGCTCAACATCCGGCTGTCGGCCGAGCAGATCGCCTATATCGCCAACGAGGCGGAGGACCAGGTGATCATCGCCGATCTGTCGTTGACGGCCCAGCTCGAGCTCGTGCTACCGCTACTGGAAACGGTGCGCACGGTGATCGCGGTCGGCGACGGCGACATCGACGCGCTGTCGTCGTCCGGTCTGACTGTGGTGCGCTACGACGACGTGCTTGCCGCCGAGTCGGCCGAATTCGACTGGCCCGACGTCGACGAGAAGTCCGCGGCCGCGATGTGTTACACCAGCGGGACGACGGGACACCCGAAAGGCGTTGTCTACAGCCACCGTTCGAGCTACCTGCATGCGATGATGACCAACACCGCCAATTCGGTTGGCGTCGGGTTCTGCGACAAGGTTCTTCCCATCGTGCCGATGTTCCACGCCAACGCGTGGGGGATGCCTTACGGGGCGCTGATGGCGGGTGCCGAGATCGTGATGACCGACCGGTTCCTCGACTCGAAATCGCTCATCGACCTGATCGAGACGCAGCGGCCGACGATTGCAGCGGCGGTGCCGACGATCTGGAACGACGTGCTGCACTGCCTGGAAACTTCGCCTGGACATGATATCTCGTCGTTGCGGCTGGTGACCTGTGGCGGCTCGGCGGTGCCGATGTCGATGATGAAGGCGTTCGAGAAGGAGCACGGCGTCCAGATCGTGCAGGCGTGGGGGATGACCGAGACCTCGCCGCTTGCGACGATCGCGCGGCCGCTGCCGGATGCCGAAGGCGATGAGTACTGGGCGCAGCGTGCCACCCAGGGCCGCGCGGTGTGCGGGGTGGAGGCGCGGATCGTCGACGATGAGGGCAACCCGATGCCGCACGACAACGAAGCGGTCGGCGAGGTGCAGGTGCGCGGCCCGTGGATCACCGGCGCCTACTACCGCAGCCACGATCAGTCGAAGTTCGACGACGGCTGGTTGCATACCGGCGACGTCGGCCGCATCGACCCGGCCGGCTACGTCACGCTGACCGATAGGGCCAAGGACGTCATCAAGTCAGGCGGTGAATGGATCTCCTCGGTCGAGTTGGAGAACCACCTGATGGGCCACCCCGCGATCTCGGAGGCCGCCGTCGTGGCCGTTCCCGACGAGCGCTGGCAGGAACGGCCGCTCGCGGTCGTCGTCGTCAGCGAGGGCGCAGACGTGTGTGCCAAGGATCTGCGGGAGTTCCTGGGCGACAAGGTCGTCCGCTGGTGGCTGCCCGAGCGGTGGGCGTTCATCGAGGCTGTGCCGCTGACCAGCGTCGGCAAGTTCGACAAGAAGACGATCCGGGCCCGCTACGCCGAGAACGAATACGACGTCATCGAGCAGCACGACTGACTTTCTCCCGCGAGCAGGCGCAAAAGTACCCGCCGCGCCCGCGATTTAGGGCCTTTTGCGTTCCCCTACCTGCGGTGTGGGCCCAGCTCGCGGTGAAAAGTCCTAACGCTCCGCGCGCTGGTAGGCGGTCACCACCGCGGCGCCGCCGAGGCCGATGTTGTGCTGAAGCGCCGCCGTCACATTGTCGACCTGACGCTTGTCCGCGGTGCCGCGCAGCTGCCAGCTCAACTCCGCGCACTGCGCCAGACCCGTTGCTCCCAGCGGATGGCCCTTGGAAATCAGCCCGCCCTGACGGGTTGACCACCCAGCGGCCGCCGTAGGTGGTATCGCCGTTGTCGATCAGCTTCGGAGCCTCACCCTCGGCGCACAGCCCGAGCGCCTCATACAGCAACAGCTCGTTGGCGGAGAAGCAGTCGTGCAGCTCGATCACCTGGAAGTCGGACGGGCCGAGACCGGACTGGTCGTAAACCTTTTGCGCGGCTTGCACGTTCATGTCGTAGCCGATGATGTTCTTCGCGCTGCCGTCGAAGGTGGAGCCGAAGTCGGTGGTCATCGCCTGCCCGACGATCTCCACGGCCTGGCCGGCAAGACCGTGCTTGTCGACGAACGCCTCGCTAGCGAGGATCGCCGCTCCCGACCCGTCGGAGGTGGGGGAGCACTGCAGCTTGGTCACCGGGTCGGAGATCATCTTCGCAGCGAGGATGTCGTCGAGCGTGTACTCCTCCTGGAACTGCGCATACGGGTTATTCACCGAATGCTTGTGGTTCTTGTAACCGATCTTCGCGAAATGCTCTGCGGTGGAGCCGTATTGGCGCATGTGCTCACGGCCTGCGGCCGCGAACATCCACGGTGCGACGGGGAATGCGAATTCGTCGATCTCAGCAAGCGCCTTGATGTGACGGCCGAGAGGCGACTCGCGGTCCTCCGCGCCGCCTCCGAGCGAACCGGGCTGCATCTTCTCGAAGCCGAGCGCGATGGTGCAGTCGGCCAGCCCGCCGCGGATGGTCTGTGCCGCGAGGAACAGCGCCGTCGAACCGGTCGAACAGTTGTTGTTGACGTTGGCGATCGGGATGCCCGTCATCCCCAGCTCGTACAGCGCCCGGTTGCCGGACGTCGAGTCGCCCGAGCAGTAGCCGACGAAGCCCTGCTCGACCTCGGAATAGTCGATGCCCGCATCCTCGAGCGCCTTCGTGCCCGATTCGCGCGCCATGTCGGGGTAGTCCCACCCCTCGCGCCGACCCGGCTTCTCGAACTTCGTCATCCCGACTCCGACGACGAAAACCTTGTTCGGCATATCCCTGTCCCTTCGCTGCACTGCGCGGTCAGGTGAAACATATCGCGACGTGGCCCCGGCGGGGAGAGGAGGTTCGCCGGGGCCACGTGCGGATCGAGAGCTACGGCAGCAGCACCGTGTTCTCGGGGCAGTAGGCGAACACCGACTCGACGACAAAGACGGCGGCCTGGCGCACGGTCAGGTCGGTGTTCGCGAGGATCTCGTCGCCGAGGTCGAGCGGGTCGGCTCCGTCGTCGATGGCACCACACACGTAGTGGGCGTTCGACACCGCGGTCCTTGCCGAGTCATAGGAGATGCCTTCGTCGGCGATGTTGGCGAGAAACTCGTCATCGGGCGAGCTGAATGCCCCTGCGGTGCCCGCGCCTGCGAGTGCGGCAAGACCCAGACCTGCGGCGGCGACGGCGGTGGCGGCGAACCTGGCGACGCGATTCGTGGCGAACATGTGGACTCCTTGATGTCTCTTTCTCCGGCTCCGTGCCGGTGTGACATCAGCGTCCGACGGGGCGCTTGAGGGATTCTTGGAGGATTCTTGGAGCCGTCACCCAGCGGGCGCTCAGCCGAAGTCGTTCCACCAATTGTGCAGCTCTTCGAGGTTTGGGCCCTGCGCGTCGGCCAGCAGCAGGTCGGCGTCCTTGGTCCACGTGACGTCCTGATTGCCCTCGTACACACCGCACGCCACCTGGCCCGCGAGGTCGTCGGGGTTGGCGTTGTAGAACCACGCGGTTGGTGAGTCCAGGTCGCTGCCCGGGCACTTCACCAGCTCTGAATTCTGCGCGATGGCCTCCTTGAAATGCTCGTCAAGCGTCGCCTGATCCGCGAACAGCGAATACCGCGCGACCTTGGGGCCGGTCGGCACATTCGTTTCGGTGCAGTCCACCGTCGCCAACGCCCCGGTGGCCGGCGGATGAGCCGCTTGGCACGCGCCGTCGTCGTAGCTCGCTGGAAGGACGGCGAAGAGCTTGGAGTCGAACGAGTCCGGGTTCGGAGGCGGAGTCGTCGTGCGAGGCGGCCTCGACCTCGTGGTGGTTTCGCGGGTCGTCGACGTAGTGGCGGCCACGCTGCTGGTCGACTCGTCCTTCTTGAGGACCAACCACACACCCAGGGCGCCGAGTACCAAAGCGAACACCGCGGCGGCCGCAGCCAATGGAATCCACGCTGTGCTCTTCTTCGTGGGCCCGCCTGGCGGCGGGGGGTTCCACTGCCCGCTCCCCGCGGCGGGCGACGAGGCGGGAAACGCAGGGGGTGTCGGTGGCGGTGGTGGCGGGGGCGTCGCGTGATACGGCGGGGGAGTCGGATACGGCGACGGCGTCACGCTCCCCCCGGGTGGGGCGGCCAAACCCGTCCCGATCGCACCGGGGAAGTTGAAGCCGGGCATCGTCGCGTCCTGGCTGCGCTGAAGAATATTGGCCGCCTGGTCCTGATCCCGTTGTGTGAGTGCGTCGTTGGCGGCCGCCGCGAAGTCTCCTGCGCTTGCATACCGGTCGGCGGGCTTCTTGGCCATCCCCCGCGCGATCACGTGGTCGAAGGCGGCGGGGATACCTGGCCGCATCACGCTCGGTCGCGGAATCGGCTGCGTCAGATGCGATGTGATCACCACGCTGACACTGTCGGCGGGGAAGGGCTGCGAGCCGGTCAGGCACTCGTGCAGCACGCAGGAAAGGGCATAGATGTCAGCGCGGTAAGTCACCTCGTCGTTGGTGAACCGCTCCGGCGCCATATAGGCGTATGTGCCTACGGCGGTGCCGAGTTCGGTCAGCTTCTCGTCGGTGGCGGCGTTGGCGATGCCGAAGTCGACGAGGTAGGCGAAGTCGTCGCGGGTGAGCAGAATGTTCTCGGGTTTGACATCGCGGTGCATGATGCCCGATTCGTGCGCGGCATCGAGTGCCGACGCGATCTGGCGCACGATCGCCACTGCCCTCGCGGGCGTCATCGGGCCGTAGTTCTTCAGGATTTTGCGCAGGTCGGTGCCGTCGATCATGCGCATGTCGACGAACATCACGCCGTCGATCTCGCCGTAGTCGTGGATCGGCACCACGTGCGGCTCCAACAACCGGCCCGCCGAGTGGGCCTCGCGCTGCAGCCGCTTACGGAACACCGGATCGTGGGAGACCGCCTCCGGCAAAAGTTTCAGGGCGACAATGCGGTCCTTTTCGGCGTCGTGGGCTTCGTAGACCTCGCCCATGCCGCCCTTGCCGAGCAGGCGGCGCAACCGGTAGCGACCGAACTCGGTACCAACCCGGGACTCCCCTTCGGTGCCGCTCATCGGTCGCTCCTTATCGCATTTGCCAGCGAACACACCTTAATGCCAGCCGACACGCCTCACAGCGCATTCGGAGCTACACCTCGGGGGTCTGCATTTCGAAGACGAACTGGTGGTCGCAAATGCGGATGCGGTCTCCGTCGGCGAGCGTCACGCTGGCCCGGATCCGTTCGCCGCCCACGTCGACGCCGTTGGCCGACCGCAGATCCGAGATCACGAAGCTGGTGCCGGTGTCGATGACGACGGCGTGATGGCGGCTGACGTTCGCATCGTCGAGAACGATGTCGTTGTCGGACAGGCGCCCGATCCTTGTAGCGGCCGCCACCAGGGGATATTCGTTGCCGGTCGCGTCGCGAAGAAGGGCGACCGATGAGGCGCCGCTGATCGCGGTGCGCTGGTCCAGTGCGGTGGCGGTGTGGATGGCGGTGGTTCTCGCGACCCGCTTGACGTCCAGTGGCTGCTGTCGCAGAACCCGCCCGTAGAGCGCCTGCACGGTGGGGGCCGGGTCGATGCCGAGGTCGTCGGCGAGCGTGGCCTTCAGTCGCCGGTACGCCTCGAGGGCGTCGGATTGGCGTTCGGACAGGTAGTAGGCGGTGATCAGCTGAGACCACAACGGTTCGCGATACGGGTGCTCTGCGGTCAGCGACTCCAACTCGCCGATCACGGCATAGCTTCGCCCGCAGGCGATCTCGGCCTCGGCGAGCGCGGTGTGCGCCAGCATCCTGTCCTCGGTCAGTGCGGTGGCGAATGCTTCGACGAACTGGAAGTCGCGAAGATCCTCGAGGACGGGCCCGCGCCATTCGGACACCGCCGCCGACAGATGTTGGCTGGCCTGTTCGAACTTCCCCGCGGCCGCAGCCTGCACGCCCGCGTTCTTTCCGAGCGCGAATCGCCCGATGTCGCAGGCATTTTCGGGAACGCTGAGCCGGTACCCCGGTGGCGCGCTCACCAACGCCGTGCGGGAGTCGACGCCGACACCGGCCAGCAGTTTGCGGAGGTTCGACACGTAGGAGTGCAGGCTGGCGCGCGGATCCGGTGGCGGGAACTGTTCCCACGCCGCCTCGATCAACGATTCGGTCGCCACAGGGCGGTTGCGGTTGATCAACAACATGGCGAGCACCGCCCGCTGTTTCGGCGTGCCCAGTGCCACCGCAGCACCGTCGACGGAGATCTGCAGCGGTCCCAGCACGCCGAACTCGGCACCCTTGTCGGCCATCGTCCCCAATTGTGACGTGCCCTCGCGCGATGTGGTGTACACCTGAGTAGAACGTGTTCTAGTTTTGCGGATCGTGGGAGGAACGACATGGGGCTTCGGGTCGTGCAGTGGGCCACCGGCGGTGTCGGCGTCGCGGCGATCAAGGCTGTGTTGGCGCACCCGGATCTCGAGCTCGTCGGTGCGTGGGTGCATTCGCCGGACAAGGCAGGCCGCGACGTCGGCGAACTCGTCGGCGTCGACCCGATCGGCGTCACCGCGACGAACAGCATCGACGACATCCTCGCCCTCGAGGCCGATGCGGTGATCTACGCCCCGCTGATGGCCAACCCGGACGAGGTGGCCGCGCTGCTGCGGTCAGGCAAGAACGTCGTCACCCCCGTCGGCTGGCTCTACCCCAGTGAGCGCAGCGCCGCGTCGATACGGGAAGCGGCGGTGGAGGGCAACGTGACCCTGCACGGCACCGGATTGGCGCCGGGTGGCATCAGCGAGAAGTTCCCGCTGTTGTTCTCGGCGTTCTCCAGCGGGGTGACTTACGTTCGTGCAGAGGAATTTTCGGATCTGCGCAGCTATGAGGCACCCGATGTGCTGCGCCATGTGATGGGATTCGGAGCGGTTCCGGAGCAGGCGCTGACCGGGCCGATGCAGAAGATGCTCGACAGCGGTTTCATCCAGGCGGTGAAGATGATCGTCGCGCAGATGGGCTTCAACGCCGACCCGAAGGTGCGTGCCACCCAGGAGATCGCGGTCGCCACCGCGCCGATCGAGTCGCCGATGGGCGTGATCGAGCCCGGCCAGGTGGCGGGCCGCAAATTCCACTGGGAGGCGCTGGTCGACGGAGAGCCCGTGGTGCGGGTCACGGTGAACTGGTTGATGGGCGAGGAAAACCTCGATCCGGCATGGACATTCGGCCCAGAGGGGCAGCGGTACGAGATGGAGGTCCGCGGCAATCCGGACCTCACCATCGTCGTGCACGGCTTCCACTCCAAGACCGGTGACGAGGGCCCCGACCTCGGCATCGTCGGCACCGCGGCGCACTGTGTGAATTCGGTGCCCGCGGTCTGCGCCGCCGATCCGGGTATCCTGACGATGCTCGACCTACCCCTGATCAGCGGCAAGGCGGCGCCTGGTCGTGGCTGATCTCCGTTTGCCGAGAAGGGACTTTCTGCCCTTGGGCCGGCGCCGAATCTACGACATCGTAATAGGGCTCGCCATCGACTCGAGGTACACGCTGTGATCGCATTCAAGACAACTGCACCGCTTGGGCTGTGCGCCATCGTGATCGGACTTGCCGTGCTGTCGGAACCGGTGTCCGCCAATGCCGACGTCTGCGGGTCGGTGGGCGGACGCCGTGTCTCGGTGAGCGGGTGCGGGAGCATCGCCGATGCGGTCGCGCCCTACGTGCCGCCGCCGTCTGTCTATGCGCCGCTGCCCGAGGACTATGACGCGGCCCCACCGCCTCCGCCACCGCCTCCGCCGCCGAATATCAACGTGTGTGCCAACTTCGGGCGCCGGATCAGTGTCAGCGGTTGCGTCTGAGCAGCGCGCGCGTTACGTCATACCCAGCCCTTCCCCGTTAAGGAGCGCAACCAATGGTCGATCAGCAACGACGCCTGATGTGTGGAGTTTCGGCGCTTGCCGCCGCGATTCTGATGGCAACCGCTGCCCCGGCAGCCGCCGACGATCTCGCGCCGCCGAACTGCACCGCGGCCGATCTCGCCGGTGTGGTGACTGGCGTGTCCGCCGCGATGTCGGCCTATCTCTTCACCCATCCGGACGTGAATAACTTCTTCACCGACCTCAAGGGCCTTCCTCGAGACGAGCAGCGTCAGCATCTGCAGGACTATCTCACCGCCAACCCGCAGGTGGAAGCGGAGGTCAGGGGGATACGCGCGCCTACGCAGGAGTTCCGTGACCGCTGCGAGGTGGAGCTGCCGAGCTAGTCTCGGGTCATGGCGAAACCGTTGGTGGTCGAGCAGTCCCGAACGATTCCGATGGGCCAGGCGGATGTCTTCCGTGACATGGTCCCGATGCCGTTGCCCGAGCTGTTCAGCAAGTGGTACGGCCCGATCCCGCCGATCAAAGAGACGCGGGACCAGACCGGCGACTGGGATACCGTCGGGCAGTCGCGCACCGTGTTCCTCGTCGGCGGCGGCAGCATGAACGAAACGCTCACGCATTTCGATGCGCCGAACTCGTTCGGGTACACGCTGTCAGACGTGAAGGGGCCGCTGTCGCCGTTGGTCGATCACGTCGAGGGTGTGTGGTTGTTCGAGCCGATCGGCAACGGCACCAACGTGACATGGCGGTGGACCATCCATCCCCGCAGCGGGCTGACCGCGCCGCTACTGCCGGTGTTCGGCTGGCTGTGGAAGGGCTACGCCCGCCAGTCGCTCGCCGAACTGTCCCGCCAGCTCGTGCACTGACCCGTCAGGGAATGCGATAGAACGGGTTGGGCAGCAGGAATGTCCGCTCGGCGAAGCCGCCGTCGAGATCCGACGGCTGGTCACCCAAGTTGGCGACGATGGTGTAACCCTCACCCTCTATCGCCTGCCGTTGCGGCGCTTTATAGTCGACGGCCGAAACATACTGCGTGCCGGTTGGTTCCATGATCAGTCGGGCGTAGCCGGTGTAACCGGTGCCGGCCAAATTGCGCTCGGTGGCTGCACGCTGTGACTCAGGACGGCCGGTGATGAAGAAGATCGCCGCGCCGCGTTCCTTGGCCGCGTTGAAGACGTCCATCGTCGGCGGTATGACGCTGGACTCGGCAAGGAAGTCCCAGTTCTGCAATCCGCACGGCCCCTGCGGCAGGTCGCACGGCCCGGTGATGATGCGCCCGAAGTCGTTGGCCTCGAGTGCTGTGTAGTTCGACAACGAGGTTTCGTCGATGTCGAAGACGACGGCGGGCTTGGCCACCCGCGGGGCCTCTTCGTTGATCCACGGGATGGCGGGCCATGCGGCCTGCTGCAGGTCGGTGAGATAAGCGCCGCTGTCGTAATAGCCCCTCGCGTCGGCCTTCAGGTCGCCGAGGTTGGCGGGCTGAACCGGCGGCGGGATGATCGGCGACGGCGGTGCCGGTGGTGAGGCGGCGGCGGCGGGTGCGAGGACGATCGTCGCGGCGGCGAGTGCTGTTACAAAGCGCGAAAACATCAGAATCGGATCAGCCCGCGCAGGTTCCGGCCGCTTCGCATGTCGTCGTAGCCGGCGTTGATGTCGGCGAGCTCGTACTCGCGGGTGATCAGCTCGTCGAGCATGAGCTGCCCGCCGGCGTACAGGTCGAGCATTTTGAAGATATCGACGCGCGGATTCGACGACCCGAAAAGCGAGCCGCGGACCTGCTTTTCGAACAGCGTCAGGTCGACCAGCGACATGTTCACCTGCCTTTCGTTCGGGTGAGCCATCGCGGTCATCACCACCCGGCCGCGCTTGCCGACCAGGCTGAGCGCCTGTCCGACGTAGGCGCCTTCGGCGACGTCAGTGGCGACGACGCATACGTCGGCCTTGTGTCCGCGGGTCAGGTCGATCACCAGCCTGGCGGCCTCGTCGAGCGACGCCGCGGTATGGGTCGCCCCGAATTCCATTGCCCGCGAACGCTTGTACTCGACGGGATCGAGCGCGACGATGTGCCTCGCCCCGACGATCCTGGCGGCCTGGACGGCGTTGATGCCGATGCCGCCGACGCCCATCACCACCACGGTGTCGCCCGCGGTGGCCTCGCCGGTGCGGATCGTGCTGCCGTATCCGGTGGTCACACCGCAGCCGACAAGCGCCGCCTTGTCGAGCGGCACGTTCTCGCCAACTCTGACGACCGAGGCCGTCGGCACCACTGTGTACTCCGAAAACGTTCCGAGCAGACACATTTGGCCGACGTCGCGGCCTCGGGCGTGAAAGCGATGAGTGCCGTCCAGCTGCGGGCCCTTGAGCAGGTACATACCGAGTTCGCACAGGTTGCTGATGCCCCGCACGCACGGTCCGCAGCTGCCGCATGCCGGTATGAAGCTCATCACGACGGGGTCGCCCTCGGCGACGTCGGTGACCCCGTCGCCGACCTCCACGACGACGCCCGCCCCTTCATGGCCGCCGACCACCGGCATCGTCATCTGCAGGTCGCCGGTGACCAGGTGCTCGTCGGAGTGGCACATACCGCTCGCGGTCATCTTGACCATCACCTCGGCATGTTTGGGGCCGTCGAGATCGATCTCCTCGACCTCCCACTTCTGATGGAGTCCCCACAGCACGGCGGCTTTCGTCTTCATCGACGTCTGCTCCTCGAGGGTTGGTGTTAAGGCCGATTATCGTCAGCCTGGCAGACTTTCGTCTGTGACATCGAAACGCGGCCTCGTGCTGGCCGGTGGAGGACTGGCCGGTATCGCCTGGGAGCTCGGCGTTCTACGGGGCATCGAGGACGAATCGCCGGATACGGCGCAGGCACTGCTGGATTCCGACATGGTGATCGGCACCTCGGCCGGTTCGGCGGTGGCCGCCCAGCTCGGCAGCAGCTGCAGCCTCGACGAGTTGTATGAGCGCCAGATCGCGGGCGTATCCAAGGAGCTCAGGCCCGACGTCGACATCGAGGACATCACCGAGCTCTTCATGAGCGCGCTATCGGACGCAGGAGCGACGATTGCGCAGAAGTTACAGCGCATCGGCAAGGTCGCGGAGTCGACCGCGACGGTGTCCGAGTCGGTGCGCCGTGAGGTGATCGCCCAGCGGCTGCCGTCGCACGATTGGCCGCAGCGCGACCTGCGCATCACCGCAATCGACATCGGTACCGGTGAGCTGGTCGCATTCGACCGCGAGTCCGGTGTCGGGTTGGTCGACGCCGTCGCCGCCAGCTGCGCCGTGCCCGGCGCGTGGCCCCCGGTGACGATCGGCGAGCGGCGATTCATGGACGGCGGAGTCGGCAGCACCATGAACCTCGACCTGGCCACCGACTGCGGCACCGTCGTCGTGCTGGTGCCGACCGGCAAGGGAGCACCGTCGCCGTTCGGTCGCGATCCGGCCGTGGAGGTCGACAGCTTCCCCGGTCGGGCGCTGGGAGTGTTCGCCGACGACGACGCGGTGACGGCGTTCGGCCCGAATCCGCTCGATCCCATGTGCCGGGAGCCGTCGGCCCGCGCCGGGCGGGCGCAGGGCCAGCGGATCACCGCCGAGATCGCCGATTTCCTAGCCGGCTGACCTGCGTCGATTCGTCTTCGAGAAAGTTTTTCGAAAAGTTTCGGAAAAAGTGTGCGACTGATCGGGGCCCATCGCTCCTACCTGTGAAAGCGGCCGCAAGGGCCACTTCAGACCACAGGAGCGATCATGTACAACACCTACCCCCAGCACCAGAACTACGGCCCCCAGCACAACGGCTACGCCCCCATGCAGCAGCCGATGCCGATGGCCGCGCCGGTCGCGCAGTCCTCGACCGCGAGCAAGGGCCTGCTGATGGTCGCAGGCATTGCGGTCGTCGGTGCCGCGGCTTTCGGAGGCGTTTACCTGATGAACTCCAGCAGCCAGCCCGAGCAGGCCGCGGCCTCCACACCGTCGACCGTCTTCAACATCCCCTCGGAGATCAACATCCCGTCGCTCAACACCAATAGCGACCCGGCTTCCCCGGTCGTCGTGAACAACCCGGCCCCGGTGCGGGTGTTCACTCCGTCGGCCCCCCGCACGGTCAATGCCCCGGTGGCGGCCCCCGCCCCGGTGGCGGCTCCGGCCCCGCCCCGGTGGCGGCCCCCAAGCCTGTCGAAGAGCCCAAGAAGGAAGAGCCCAAGAAGGAAGAGCCCAAGAAGGAAGAGCCGAAGAAGGAAGAGCCCAAGGATGCGCCGAAGCCGCCGGCCGAAGCCTGCTCCGGCCCCCGCTCCTGCCCCGGCTCCTGCTCCTGCTCCTGCCCCGGCTCCTGCCCCGGCACCTGCCCCAGCTCCCGCGCCGGCCGGTGGCGGCTTCCCTGACGAGATCATCGATTACGGCGGATGTGTCTGCGGATAACCGCACAAGCCATTTCCAAGCTTCAGCCCAGGCCCCTCTCCCGGCCTGGGCTGAAGCGCGTTGGTCAGCTTTCGAGCACCTTGATGGCCTGCGCCGCCAACTCGTGACCGATTTCGATGACCTCGGCGGCGCGATGAAACTCCAAACTGCGGCAGGCGGTCCGGGGCACCTCGATCAGGATGTCCGGTGGATAGGCGGCGAGCGTGTGCCGTGCCAGCGCGGCCTGGGCGATGTCGATGGTGCGGTTCATCACCTCGAAGCTGCCCAACCTGGGTACCGGTGACCCCTTCCCACTGTCGACGAGCTCGTCGTCGCTGTCTGATTCGACAGCCTCGACGCCGTTGGCGCCATCCACGTCATCCTGGGCGAGACCGAATCTATTGAGCATCGTGCTGGACTCGAACAGCGAGGAGGTGCTGCGCCACATCCGGTTCCACCATTCCGTGGTGGCTCTCGCTCCGACGCCGGCCGGTTCGTCACCGCCGCCGGTCTCGCTTCCGCTAAGGCTGACGGCGATGGTGAGGTCGGCGTTGACGGCTGCGATCGGCGCCATCGGCAGCGGATCGAGAATGCCACCGTCGGCGAGCAGTCGGCCGTCGAGAATATATGGGCTGATGACGCCGGGTATCGCAATGGATGCCCGGATCGCCGCATCCACCGGGCCCCGTTGCAGCCACACCGATTTACCCGCTATCAAATCCGTCGTCACCGCGGTGTACGGGATCGGCAGATCCTCGATGGTTACGTCGCCGAGGATGTCGCGCACCGCGTCGAGGATCTTCGCCGCGCGAAGAACCCCCGCAGCGGTGATCGACGGGTCAAGCAGCCGCAGTACCGCGCGCTGGGTCAACGACATTGCCCACGCGGCGAATTCGTCGAGCTTGCCCGCGGCCTCGAGCCCGCCGACGAGCGCGCCCATCGAGGAGCCTGCGATCCCGACGATCTCGTAGCCGCGCTCGTGCAGCTCGGTGATCACCCCGATGTGGGCGTATCCCCGCGCACCCCCGCTGCCGAGAGCCAGCGCCACCCGATTGCCAGCCATGCAGCCATTCTGCGCCGTCGCCGCCCCCTCGGACACCACAATCGAGTGTGGCTACCCAGGAGTCAAAGGCGGTGTCGGCTGCGGTTAGGGGAGTTTCTCGCAGGCGTGATTTGAAGTCAGCAGAGCGAGTCGGCGCCTGCCTGCACCGCGACGATGACCGCCGCCTGGCGGGCGGGGGAGAGCTGCGCCCACGGGGTGTTGTAGGTGGCAGGCCCCGGCGGCGTGTTGGGGTCCTGGATCTGCTTCAGGAACGCCTCGGCCTGCGACTTGCGGTCGCCGCCCTGCTGGTCGATCCAGGCCTTGGCGGCCTGGCAGGCCTGCGAATACTCCTCTTCGGTGGACTCGGCGTCCGCGCCGATCGCAGTGGTCGCGCCGCCGGGTGCGACCTCGGTGGCGCCCGGTGCCGGGGTGTGCGTTTCGGAGCTGGTTGCCGTCGTCGTTGTCGGCGCCGACGCCGGCTGATCGCCTTCGCCGCCCGATGAGCAGCCTGCGATCGCGAACGTCGTCGCGGCCGCCGCGACACATAGGAGGTAGGAGCGCATGCAGCCAATCTATGCAACACTCGCCGGCGTGATGGAACGGACCGGAATCAGGTGGGCCCACCCGCCTGCTGGGGACTGCTGTACGGCCTAGCCGCCGACCCCTTGTCCATCCATCTTTTCTGGAGCTCTCATGGTTTCCGCTCTGTCCGTGCCCACCCCTGCTGCGCCCGCCCGCTCCGCTCCTACCCGCCTGCGCGTACCCGACCTGTTGCATGCGGTCGACCACGCCGCCGACGGCGTACTGAGCGGGCACTACAACCATCTGATGCCCGCCGGTGGTCTGCCCACCGACGAACGTTGGTACACCCGCATCCACGGCGACGACGAGCTGGATATCTGGCTGATCAGCTGGGTCAAGGATCACGCGACCGAACTGCACGACCACGGCGGCTCGCTCGGCGCGCTGACCCTACTGTCCGGCGCGCTCGACGAGTTCCGGTGGGACGGTGAGGTGTTGCGACGTCGCCGGCTCGAAGCGGGTGACCAGGCGGCGTTCCCGCTCGGGTGGGTGCACGACGTGATCTGGGCGCCGACGCCGAGCATCACCGTGGCAGGCCCTACGCTGAGCGTGCATGCATATTCGCCGCCGCTGACCGCGATGTCGTACTACGAGATGACCGACCGGAACACCCTGCGTCGCAATCGAACCGAACTCACCGACGGCCCGGAAGGATAGGTAGCCGATGTCAAGCCGAATAGACATGGTGCTCGACGCCGCTCGCGCCCGGCTGGATCGGCTGCCCGCCAACGCCGTGCCTGATGCGCTCGAGCGCGGCGCGGTTCTCGTCGACATCCGCCCGCAGGCGCAGCGCGACCGCGAAGGAAATGTCCGGGCCGCGCTGGTGATCGAACGCAACGTGTTGGAGTGGCGCTGCGATCCAACCAGCGACGCGAAGATCCCCGAGGCCGTCGACGACGACGTGGAATGGGTGGTGCTGTGCTCGGAGGGCTACACCTCCAGCCTGGCCGCCGCTTCGCTGGTCGACCTCGGGCTGCACAGGTCTACCGATGTAATCGGCGGATACCACGCGTTGAAGGCCGAAGGGGTACTCGTTTAAGCGTTCTCGTCGTTACTGAGCAACGGGCGCAGCCGCTCGGTCTTCTCCGGTGTCCACCCCGGCGGCTGCAGCACGGCCGCCCATGCGTTCGCGACATCCTTGACGTAGACGTGGCCGTGCCCGTCGGGGACGTCGACGGCCACCGCCATGTCGGCAGACACCTGAAGGAACGTCACCACGGGGATCCACTGCATGCGCCCCGACACGTCGTAGCCGCGGGGTTCGCGAAGCCAGTCAGGCTCGGTGAACAGCAGATCGGGGTTCCACCATGCAATCGGGTCCGACGCGTGCTGCAGATAGACCACGCGCGGCGTCCCCCACGGGTCATCGGGGCGGCCCAGATTGTCCGCCCTCGCGGCGAACCGGACATTCTCGCCTTTGTCAAAGATCGGCAGCCACTCCGGTGAGCCCGCGTCGCGGTTACGGGTGAGGTCGGCCCAGATCGTGTTGTTGAACGTCGGCCCGGAGTACAGGGCACCGTCCGTACGGGCGATGACGTTGTTCAGCGACAGGAACGGCGCCTCACCGCCGAACGAGCCAAGGCTCTCGCCGAACACCACCAGCTTGGGTCGTTGCGTCTCCGGCAACTCCTTGATCTCCGCGTCGACGGCCTCGAACAGGGCCTGACCGGCCTGCCTGGCGTTCTCCTTGTCGACGAGGAAGGACAGCCAACTCGGCAGGAATGAGTACTGCATGCTGACGATCGCGGTGTTGCCGTTGTACATGTACTCGAGCGCCGATGCCTCGGCCTCGTTGATCCAGCCGGTTCCGGTCGTCGTCGCCACCGCGACGACATCGCGATCCAGCCCACCTGTGCGGCGCAACTCTTCTGCGGCCAGCGCCGCGGTCGCCTTGATCCCGTCGGCGGAATGGAGCCCGGCGTAGGCGCGGATCGGCTCGATCGCGGGCTTGCCGTTGAACTTCGTCAGCTCCTCGACCGTCGGGCCCGCCGATGCGAACACACGGCCCTGGTGGCCGAGCGACTCCCAGCTGGCCAACGACTCCGGTCCGCCCGACCGCAAGCGCGACGTCGGCGCCGGAAAATCCGGATCGGTTTCGTCGTTGGCCGCGGCAAAGGTCTTGTTGAGGTAGTCCATCCCGACACGCACGACGACGCCGTTCAGCAGCGCGATGGCTAGCGCTAGAAGCAAGACCACCACCACGACCTGGGAAATCCGCGGTGGCGCAACGCGATTCAACTGCCGGACGAGGAACCGGATGAGCTTGCCCATGAGCTGGCCGATCTCCACGAAGATGAACAGCACGACGATCGACAGCACCGCGGTCAGCGGGTGGTCCCAGAAAGTCATTCGCGGAACACCGTTGAGGTCGCGCACCTCGTCCTGCCAGATGTGGAAGTAGATGATCATCAGGATCTGGCCGATGACGCCGACGACGACCACCGCCAGCCACGCCCATCCGGGTGCGTGGGGGCTGGCGTCCTTGGAGCGCATGTACTGCACGAGCCAGACGAGGAAGACGCCGATGCCGTAGCCGATCGCGCCCGCCGCTCCACTGACCAGACCCTGGAACAACGGACCGCGTGGCAACAACGACGGCGTCAGCGACAGCCACAGGAACACCAGCGCGAGCACGGTCCCGGTGAACGTGTAGTGCCGTTGCCACCAGGTCGGCTTGTGCTCCGGTGGTTCCTGTTGCGGTGCCGCTTCTTCCGTCGCCTCCGCGGTGTCAGTCACGAAGGCAGATTAGCGGTGCGTGAAGTTCGGTGGGCGTTTCTCGCTGAAGGCGTTCATGCCCTCGGTCTGGTCGGCGGTGGCGAACGCCGAATGGAACAGCCTGCGCTCGTAGAGCAGACCCTCGGTCAGCGACGACTCGAATGCGCGGTTGACGGCTTCCTTGGCCATCCGCGACGCCGAAAGCGACATCTGAGAGATGGTGGTGGCCACGGCGTTTGCCTCACGGAGCAACTCGTCGGCGGGTACGACGCGAGAAACCAGGCCGCTGCGGTCGGCCTCGTCGGCGTCGATGGTGCGACCGGTCAGGATGAGGTCCATGGCCTTGGCCTTGCCGATCGCGCGGGTCAGCCGCTGCGAGCCACCCATCCCCGGCAGCACACCGAGCTTGATCTCGGGCTGGCCGAACTTGGCGGTGTCGGCGGCGATCAGCAGATCGCACATCATCGCGAGCTCACAGCCCCCGCCGAGCGCATACCCCGCGACCGCGGCGATGAGCGGTGTGCGCACCGCGGCGAGCTTCGCCCACGGCGCGAACAAGTCCTGGCCGAACACGTCGCCGAAGGACAACTCTGACATCTCCTTGATGTCGGCGCCCGCCGCGAACGCTTTCTCGTTGCCGGTGATGACGATGGCGCCGATACCCGAGTCTCCGTCGAATTCGGCTGCGGCGGTGGTGACTTCAGCCATCACCTGGCTGTTGAGCGCGTTGAGCGCTTTCGGGCGGTTCAGCGTGATGGTGCCGACACGCTCGTCACGGTCGACGAGGATGGTCTCGTAGCTGCTCATCTCTTCTCCTCGGGAAAGGTCAGATCGGGATCCTGTGGCTCGAAATAGGCGTCGACGTCGGCCTGGGTGACGGCCGCGAGGGACGGTGGCGACCACTTGGGGTTGCGGTCCTTGTCGATGACCTGCGCGCGGATCCCCTCGACGAGGTCATGCGAGCGCAACGACCCGCATGACGTCCGATACTCCTGGCGCAGCACGTCTTCGAGGGTGTCAAGTTTGGCGGCGCGGCGCACTGCTTCCAGCGCGACCGACACCGAAACGGGGGAGCGGGTCATGATCAGGTCCGCCGCCTCGGCGGCTGGGCCCCCATCGTGGCCGCGCAGCGCGGCGACGATGTCCTCGACGGTCTCGCCCGCGTAACAGTCGTCGATCCATCCCCGTTGCGCCAGCAGCGCGCTCGTGGGGGCTTCCTTCGCGTACGCGGCGAGCGCCGCGTCGATGCCGTCAGCGACGATCGCATCCTTGAACTCGCCGAGTTTGTCATGGGGGACAAAGCGATCGGCGAAGCCCATGGCGATGGCGTCGCCCGCGCCGAACGGTGCGCCCGTCAGGGCAGCGTGCAGGCCGAGCAGTCCGGGCGCCCGCGACAGGATGTAGGTGCCGCCGACATCGGGGATGAATCCGATGCCGACTTCGGGCATGGCCATCTTCGTGGTGTCGGTGACGACGCGGAGGCTGCCGTGGGCGCTGACTCCTACACCACCACCCATCACGATGCCGTCCATCAGCGAGATGAACGGCTTGGGGTAGCGCGCGATCTGGGCGTTCATCCGGTATTCGTCCCACCAGAACGAGCTGTTGAGGCTCTTGTCGCCGCGGGCGCTGTTGTAGACGTCGACGATGTCGCCGCCCGCGCACAGGCCGCGTTCGCCCTCGCCGGACAGCACAACGGCGCTCACGGCGTCGTCATCCCGCCATTCGGTCAGCACCTGAGAGATCGCTGAGACCATCGGATGGGTCAGCGAGTTGATGGCCTTGGGCCGGTTCAGGCTGATCAGGCCGATTCCGCGGTCGACGGTTACTAGGACATCCTCGTTTTCGCCCACGGATATGCAATCTAGTGCAACGTGATCGTGGCCCTGTCGTGCCCAGTCGCAGGTAGGCTTCGCTGTGAAAGACCTGGGAGGTTTTTTCGGGAACCGGACTAGGTGACCGATCGTTGAGAAGGTGTTCGTCAGCAGGCGAACAAACAGCACAGGAGAGGAACCGACGGTGCGCGAGAGCAGCAACCCGGTATTTCGTTCCCTGCCGAAGACGCAGGGTGGTTATGCGCAGTTCGGTACCGGAGCCGCCGGCGCCGGTGCGGCGGCAGTACATGCCGACCCGTATGTGACGCAGTACCCCGACCAGCAGCAGACCGGGGTTTCGCGTCCGATGACCATCGACGACGTCGTCACCAAGACCGGTGTCACGCTCGCGGTGCTGAGCGCCGTCGCAGTCGTGTCGTACTTCCTGGTCGCGGGCAACGTCGCGCTGGCGATGCCGTTCGTTCTCGTCGGCGCGCTCGGCGGCTTGGGCGTGCTGCTGATCGCGATGTTCGGCCGCAAGCAGGACAACCCTGCGATCGTGCTGACCTACGCGGCGCTCGAGGGCCTGTTCCTCGGCGCGATCTCGTTCGTGCTCGCGAACCTGTATGTGTCCGGCGCCAGCGCCGGTGCCCTCATCGGGCAGGCGATCCTCGCCACCATCGGCGTATTCGTCGGCATGCTCGTCGTCTACAAGACGGGCGCCATCCGCGTCACCCCGAAGTTCACCCGCATGATCATCGCGGGCATCTTCGGTGTGGCAGTGCTCGCGCTCGGCAACTTCGTGTTGGCGATGTTCGGTGTCGGCGGCGGTGAGGGCCTCGGCATTCGCGGCAACGGCCCGATCGCGATCATCTTCTCGCTGGTGTGCATCGGCTTGGCAGCGTTCAGCTTCCTGCTCGACTTCGACGCCGCCGACCAGATGATCCGCGCAGGCGCGCCTGAGAAGGCCGCATGGGGTGTCGCACTTGGCCTGACCGTCACGCTGGTCTGGCTCTACATCGAGATCCTGCGACTGCTCAGCATCTTGCAAAGCGATTGACGCTTTACTACGAAAGCCCCCGGCATGCCGGGGGCTTTCTCTTTGTGCCGTTGACTCTGCGCACAGTGCGTAGTTGCCACACAGTTGTGCGCCCTCGGCGCAGAGTGAAGGCCCAGTGAGTCGGCCCAGGGTGCAAATCTGCCGTCATGGCGCAGGAACGACGACCCTTCATCGGCACCGAGGCGGTGGCCTCAGGCCGGTTGAGCCGGTACGAGCTACGCCGATATCACCGGCCGATCATGCCGAACATCTACTTGGACAAGCGGGTCGAGGCGTCGCTTCGTCACCGCATCACGGCTGCACACCTGTGGTCGCGAGGCGAGGCAGTTGTGGCGGGGCTCGCCGCGTCGGCGATACACGGTTCCAAGTGGATCGACGACGACACACCCGTCGAGTTGATCTGGGCCAACGCCCGGGCGCCCGCCGGCGTCATCACGCGCAAAGAACTGCTGCTGGACAACGAGATTCAACCGCTGAGCGGGTTCACCGTGACGACGCCGGAGCGCACAGCGTTCGACGTCGGCCGTCGTGGCAGGCTCGACGACGCCGTCGCTCGCCTGGACGCGTTGGCCAGGGCCACCCACCTCAAGATCTGTGACGTCGAGGAATTGGCCGCTCGGCATCGCCGCACTCGCGGACTTCGACAACTCGAAGTGGCCCTCGATCTCGTCGATGCCGGTGCTGAGTCACCCCGCGAAACATGGTTGCGGCTGACGCTCATTCGCGACGGCTATCCCCCACCGCGAACGCAAATCCCTGTACTGAGCTCCGACGGCCTGCGGCGCTACTACCTGGATATGGGCTGGGAGAACGTCATGCTCGCCGTCGAATACGAAGGCGATCACCATCGGACCACGCGCGAACTCTATGCGTATGAGATCGAGCGCGCCGAGGACATCCGCGACATCGGCTGGTTGGTCGTACGAGTCGCCGCACGAAACCATCCGGCGGAGGTATCTTCGCCGGGTGCGACGCGCGTGGGACTCGCGCACCCGTTGACTCTGCGATTTGGGCAGTGGCCTCTCGGCCTTCTACGCCACAGGCGCAGAGTCAACGCAAGATCAAGACAGCCGCTCGATGATCATGGCCATGCCCTGGCCGCCGCCGACGCACATCGTCTCCAGACCGAACGTCTTGTCATGCGTCTGCAGGTTGTTCAGCAGTGTGGCCGTGATGCGCGCACCCGTCATGCCGAACGGGTGACCCAACGCGATCGCGCCGCCCGACACGTTGAGCTTGTCGTGATCCATGCCCAGCTCGCGCGCAGAGCCAAGCACCTGCACCGCGAACGCCTCGTTGATCTCGTAGAGGTCGATATCGTCAATCGTCATGCCCGCGTTGGCAAGCGCCTTGCGCGTCGCCTCGATCGGCCCGAGACCCATGATCTCCGGCGACAACCCGCTCACGCCCGTCGCGACGATGCGCGCCAGCGGCGTCAAACCGAGCTCCTTGGCCTTTTCGTCGCTCGTCACGATGACCGCCGCCGCACCGTCATTGAGCGGGCAGGCGTTGCCCGCTGTGATCGTGCCGTTCGGCCGGAACACCGGCTTGAGCTGGCTGATCTTCTCGTAGGTCGTGCCTGCCCGCGGCCCGTCATCGGCGCTGACCTGAGACCCGTCCGGCAGTGTCACCGGCGAGATCTCGCGCGCGAAGAACCCGTTGTTGATGGCCTCTTCGGCACGGTTCTGGCTGCGCACACCCCAGTGGTCCTGGTCTTCGCGGCTGATGCCGGTGAAGTTCGCGACGTTCTCGGCGGTCTGGCCCATCGCGATGTAGACGTCGGGAAGCACGCCGTCCTCGCGCGGATCGTGCCACTCCTCTGCGCCTGCCGAGGCCGCCGCAGAGCGCTCTTCGGCGTCGGCGAACAGCGGGTTGTGTGAATCGGGCCAGCCGTCGGACGTGCCCTTGGGGAACCGCGACACGGTCTCCACGCCGGCGGAAATGAACGCGCTGCCCTCGCCCGCCTTGATCGCGTGGAACGCCATCCGGGTGGTCTGCAGCGACGACGAGCAGTAGCGGTTCACCGTGGTGCCGGGCAGGAAGTCGTAGCCGAGCTCGACGGCGACTGCGCGGCCGATGTTGAAACCCGCCTCGCCGCCGGGCTGTCCGCAGCCCATCATGAGGTCGTCGATGTCCTTGGGATCGAGCGACGGCACCTTGTCCAGCGCGGCGCGCACCATCTGCGTGGCCAGGTCGTCGGGCCGCATGTCGACCAGCGATCCCTTGCCTGCGCGGCCGATCGGCGAACGTGCGGTCGCGACAATGACGGCTTCACTCATGACGGGGCTCCTCGGTAGTGGCTTACCGGGAAAACCTAGCTGGCGGGCACCACGATCGGTGCAGGGACCCCAGTCGAGCGCTTCCACAGTCGGCTGACTCCGCCGAGCCGCGACAGCAACGTGTTGACGTCGCCGGCTCTGGACTCCAACGCCGCCTCTGGTTCGTCCGTTGTGGTGAAGTCGCCCAACGCATTACACAGCGCGGGCAGCAGTTGCTGTGCGGCGAGTTCGTATCCGGCCCCTGACGGATGGAACATGTCGTCGGAGAAGAACCGTTCCGGCGCCTGCCTGAAGTCGGACGTCATCAGGTCGGCGAGCGGAACCGGAACGCCGCCCGACGTCCGCACGGCCGCTGCCTGCGCGCGGGCCAGTCGCAACCCGCGGGTGCGCGCAACCGTCC
The DNA here is from genome assembly GCA_963756865.1 of uncultured Actinomycetota bacterium. Lineage (GTDB taxonomy): Bacteria > Actinomycetota > Actinomycetes > Mycobacteriales > Mycobacteriaceae > Mycobacterium. The sequence goes on from CAVWPQ010000020.1 coordinate 55,266, forward strand.
GCAGCGGCTGCGGAATCGCGGTGATGACGCCGAAATCCGGACACGTGCCGACGACGACGACGGCGCCGCTGGCCCGCAGTCGACGCACCGCCTTGCCCAATCGTCGGGCCGAAGGGCCGATGCCGTGCAGTTTGGTGATGTCGTTCGCGCCGATCATGATCACCGCGGCATCCGGTGCCGGGCCCGCCACGAACATGGCGTCGATCTGGCCTGAGAGCCCCTTTGACGTGGCGCCGACGATGGCCTTGGTGCTCAGCCGGATCCGTTGGCCGGACATCTCGGCGAGGCTGCGGGCAAGCATCACGCCGGGTACCTCTTCGGCGTCGCGGGCGCCGTACCCGGTCGCGGTCGAGTCGCCGAACACCATCAGATGCAGGTCGAACGGCACGCCGCGGTGCCAGCGCTCGACCGGCCCGCCACCGGGGGTGTACACGCCGTCGGCGCGCGGCGGAACGTCCCATGACTTCGGTATGACGCGTCGGGCCGCCTCAGCCTGTCCGGTCAGAAAAGTGCGAGCTCCGACGTAGGCGGAGCCTGTCGATGCGAGCGTGGCCGCCGCTGCCATGGCGACGGTCGACCTGCGCGATGCACGGATCTTCACGGGTCCAGTTTATTGGCGAAATTAAGAGTTGCCCGCGTGGCGAGACCTCTTCGACGGTCACGGTGCGGTATCAAGTCCGGTATCGAATCAGTTTCTTTGATTGTTGAACTGACTAACGATGTCAAGCTAAGTTACCGGGGTTGGCCGAGCAACGCGCCACCCAAGGCACTACAGCGTCGTAGGAAGTGGTGGCGATGACGGCACCAAGCAAGGTTCCAAGCACGCCTCGTGCTGCTATCAGCGCAGCTAAAGGCCATAAACCCCGCAAATTCCCCGTCAGCGACGGCGCACCGGTAGAGGTCGTCGAAGACGGCCCGAGCCTGGCTGGCCGACTGCTTTCGCTGGCCACAATGCTCACCATCCGGCCGACTCTGGCAATCGGCAGCTACGCTCCGCGCCTGCCGTGGCCGTTCGGAGTCGTGGACTACGCATGTCGCCTGCTCAAGCCGGCTCCCGGCACGGTTCGGGCCACGATCTCGCTCCCGAACTGCACTGCTCAGCTGGTCCGCGCCGACGGCGTGCTGCCGGCTGACGGCAAACGCCGCGTCGTTCTCTACATGCACGGCGGCGCGTTTCTGACCTGCGGCGTGAACACCCATGGCCGCCTGGTCGAAACCTTGTCGAACTTCGCCGACAGCCCGGTGCTCGTCGTCAACTACCGGATGATCCCGAAGCATTCGGTCGGCCAGGCGCTCGACGACTGCTACGACGCCTACAAATGGCTTCGTCTGAAGGGCTACGACCCCGAGCAGATCGTGCTCGCAGGCGACTCCGCAGGCGGCTACCTGGCGCTCGCCCTCGCCGAGAAGCTGCAACAGCAGGGCCTGGCGGGCGAATCGCCCGCCGCCATCGTCACGCTGTCGCCGTTGTTCGAGATCGACAACGAGGCGCGCGCGAACCACCCCAACATCCATTCCGACGCGATGTTCCCGCCCAAGGCGTTCAGCGCGCTGGTGGAACTCGTCGAGGCGGCCGCGAAGCGCAATATGGTCGACGGCAAGGCCGAGGAGGTCTACGAGCCGCTCGAACACATCGAGCCCGGCCTCCCGCGCACCCTGATCCATGTATCCGGGTCCGAGGTCCTGCTGAACGACGCCCGCAAGGCGGCGCACATGCTGGCGGCCGCAGGGGTCCCGGTGGAGGTCAGGATCTGGCCGGGACAGATGCACGTGTTCCAGATCGCCGGCCCCGCGGTGAAGGAAGCGACCCGGTCGCTGAAACAGGTCGGCGACTACATCCGAGAGGCCACCTGGTAAGCCTTTCCGCGGCCTGAGACCATGGACGTATGCGGATCGCCCGGCACGTCAGTGAGCTCATCGGCAATACCCCTCTGGTTCAGCTGAACTCAGTCGTCCCAGACGGCGCGGGCAAGGTCGTCGCCAAGATCGAATATCTCAACCCCGGCGGCAGCGCCAAGGACCGCATCGCGGTCAAGATGATCGACGCTGCGGAGGCCAGCGGCGAGTTGAAGCCCGGCGGCACCATCGTCGAACCCACGTCCGGTAACACCGGTGTCGGGCTTGCCCTTGTCGCCCAGCAGCGTGGCTACAAGTGCGTCTTCGTGTGCCCCGACAAGGTCAGCGAGGACAAGCAGAATGTGTTGCGCGCCTACGGCGCTGAGGTCGTGGTCTGCCCGACGGCGGTGGCGCCGGACCACCCCGACAGCTACTACAGCGTGTCCAACCGTCTCGTCGAGGAGATCGACGGCGCATGGAAGCCCGACCAGTACTCCAACCCGATGGGTCCGGTCAGCCACTACGAGACGACGGGCCCGGAGATCTGGAATGACACCGACGGCACGGTGACCCACTTCGTCGCGGGCGTCGGCACCGGCGGCACCATCACGGGTGCCGGCCGGTACCTGAAGGAAGTGTCGGCCGACAGACCAGGCGGCCCCGTGAGCATCGTCGGCGCGGATCCCGAAGGCTCCGTGTATTCCGGTGGCACTGGCAGGCCCTACCTCGTGGAAGGTGTCGGCGAGGACTTCTGGCCGTCGGCATACGACCCGGCCGTGCCCGACGAGATCATCGCCGTCTCCGACGCCGACTCATTCGACATGACGCGAAGGCTGGCCCGCGAAGAAGCACTGCTGGTCGGTGGGTCCTGCGGGATGGCCGTCGTCGCGGCGATCGAGGTGGCGGTGAAAGCGGGACCGGATTCCGTCGTCGTCGTGCTGCTGCCCGACGGCGGACGCGGTTATATGTCAAAGGTTTTCAACGACGCGTGGATGTCCTCGTACGGTTTCCTGCGCAGCAGGCTCGACGGTTCTCTCGAGCAGGCCACCGTCGGTGATGTGTTGCGGGGCAAGTCCGGAGCGCTGCCTGCTCTGGTGCACACGCATCCGTCGGAAACCGTGCGCGACGCGATCGGCATCCTGCGCGAGTACGGGGTGTCTCAGATGCCGGTCGTCGGTGCGGAACCGCCCGTGATGGCGGGTGAGGTGGCAGGAAGCGTCTCCGAGCGCGAACTTCTCTCCGCGGTATTCGAGGGCCGAGCGAAGTTGGCCGACGCGGTATCCCAGCACATGTTGCCCCCGCTGCCGCTGATCGGAGCGGGCGAGTTGGTCAGCCACGCGGCGAAGGCGCTGCGGGACTGCGACGCCGTCATGATCGTGGAAGAAGGCAAGCCGGTCGGCGTTCTGACCCGCCATGACCTCCTGGGATTCCTCTCCGACGGCAACGTCCGGCGCTAGCCCGTCGGATAACCGGAATTACGCCCGAATCCGCTCCGACAAGTCGTGGCGTTGTTCTTGTCGAAGACCCTGCTGTGAGCAACTTCTCAGGTACATTAAGCACGCTCGATCCCAGCTAATGGAACTGGAAGGCGTCCATGACCGATCATCCGCCACCTCCGCCGGGTAATTACCCCCCGCCGCCGCCTGGCAACTACCCACCGCCGCCGGGCAACTACCCACCGCCGCCACCCCCGCAGGGTGGAGGGTTCCCGCCACAGCCGCAGGGTGGAGGGTTCCCGCCACAGCCGCAGGGCGGGGGATTCCCGCCGCCGGGTGGACCAGGAGGCGCGCTGCCCAAAGAGGCGTACACGCCATGGGGTACACGTGTTTTGGCGTACATCATCGACTACATCCCTGTCCTCATCATCGAGGGCATCGGCTGGCTGCTGCTGATCGGTACCCGCGAAACCGCCTGCGTCACCGACACTTCGGAGTACGACCTCGGTGAGTTTTGCGCAACCGGCGCGTCCACGATCGGCCAGCTCTCGATCTTCGTCGCAGGCCTTGTCGCACTTGCCTACATCGTCTGGAACCTCGGCTATCGCCAGGGCACCACGGGCTCCAGCATCGGCAAGGGCATCATGAAGTTCAAGATCGTCAGCGAAAAGACCGGACAGCCAATCGGATTCGGCATGTCGGTGGTCCGCGAACTGATCTATCTGGTGGCAGCGGGCCTGTGCGGCATCGTCTGGCTCATCGCTGTTCTCTTCCCGCTGTGGGATGTGAAGCGGCAGACGCTCGTGGACAAGATCATCTCGACGATCGCTGTTCCCCTGTAAGGGGACTGACTCCCACCTCGAAGAAGGTTTGATGACCAATCCACCACCTCCACCTCCGCCCGGTGGCGGCTACCCGCCGCCGGGACAGGGGGGTTATCCACCGCCAGGACAAGGCGGCTACCCGCCGCCGGGACAAGGCGGCTATCCACCTCCACCGCCGCCTGGCGGTTACCCGCCGCCACCGCAGCAGGGCGGCTACCCGCCGCCGCCGCCAAGCGGCTATCCGCCGCCACCCCAGCAGGGTGGTTATCCACCTCCGCCTCAGGGTGCACCGGGTTATCCGCCCGCGGGTTATCCGCCCCCGGGACAGCCGGGTTACGGTGGCGGACAAGCGTTCAACGTCGGCGAGGCGTTCTCGTGGGCGTGGAACAAGTTCAGCAAGAACGCGGCTCCGCTGATCATCGCGACGTTGGTCTACGGCCTTGTCGTCATCGTGCTGCAGGTGATCGTCAACCTGCTGCAGGCGGCGGTGAGCCCCGGAGTGAGCGACTACACGTCCGATTCGAGCGGTTTCTCGTACTCGTGGAGCACGACCTCCATGGGTCTCGGCGGGATTCTCATCTCGATAGTCGGCTGGTTTGTGTCGCTGATCGTCGGCGCCGCAATCCAATCCGGCTTCTTGAGTGGCGTTCTCGACATCGCCAACGGCCAGCAGGTTTCGGTGGGGTCGTTCTTCCGGCCCCGCAACATCGGGCAGGTGATCATCGCAGGGCTGATCGTCGGCGTCATCACCACGATCGGGTTCTTCCTATGCGTCATTCCCGGTCTGATCGCCAGCATCCTGTTGATCTTCACCGTCGTCGCACTGCTCGACCGCAACCTGTCTGCGGTCGACGCGGTCAAGACGAGCTTCGAGACCAGCAAAGCCAACTTCGGCCCAGCGTTCCTGACGTGGCTGGTCGCGATCGCGATCATTTTCGTCGGTGCACTGCTGTGTGGGGTCGGCCTACTGGTCGCCGTTCCCGTCGCCGCGTTGTTCCTGGTCTTCGCGTGGCGCAGGATCACCGGCGGCCAGGTCGCACCGCTCACCCCATAGGTAGGTTCATCGGAAGGCGCTGACGCCCGTCAGCGCCTCTCCGATGACCATCTGGTGCACCTCGGACGTGCCTTCGTAGGTCATCACCGATTCCAGGTTGTTGGCGTGCCGGATCACCGGGTATTCCAGGGTGATCCCGTTGGCGCCCAACAGGGTTCGGCATTGTCGCGCGATCTTGATGGCTTCCCGGCAGTTGTTCAGCTTGCCGAAGCTGACCTGGTCCGGCCGGATGCGGCCTTCGTCCTTCAGCTTGCCGAGATGCATCGCCAACAGCTGCGCCTTGCCCAGTTCGACGGCCATATCGGCGATCTTGGCCTGCGTCAGCTGGTAACCCGCCAGCGGCTTGTCGAACACCTCCCTGGTGCCGACGTATTCGATGGCGGTCTCCAGGCAGTCCCGCGCGGCCCCCACGGCGCCGAACACGATGCCGAACCGGGCTTCCGACAGGCAGGCGAGCGGCCCGGAAAGTCCTCGCGCCTCTGGGAGCTGCGCCTCGGCGGGCAGACGCACGTCGTTGAGGGCCAACTCGGAGGTGACCGACGCGCGCAGCGACAGTTTGCGCTTCATGTCGGTGGCGGTGAATCCTTTCGTTCCCTTTGGCACCAGGAAGCCGAGCACCCCCTCCTCGGCGCGCGCCCACACGACCGCGACGTCGGCGACGGAGCCGTTGGTGATCCACATCTTCGAACCGTTGAGGATCCAGTCGGAGCCGTCGCGGCGCGCTGTGGTGCGCATGCCGCCGGGATTGGAGCCGAAGTCGGGTTCGGTCAGCCCAAAACACCCGATGGCGTCGCCGGTGGCCATGTCGGGCAGCCATTGCTTGCGCTGCTCCTCGCTGCCGTGCCGGTGGATGGCGAACATCGCCAGCGATCCCTGCACCGAGACGAGGCTGCGCAGGCCGCTGTCCACCGCCTCGAGCTCCAGGCAGACCAGGCCGTATGCGGTGGCGGTCGACCCCCCGCAGCCGTAGCCCTCGAGGTGCATTCCGAGCACGCCAAGCTTGCCGAGGTCAGAGGCCAGTTCGCGGACCGGCACCTCGCCGGCTTCGAACCATTCGGCGATGTGCGGTCGCAGCCGTTGCTCGCCGAAGCGGCGGACCGTCTCACGGAGCTCTTTGTCCTCGGGCGTCAGCTCAGGGTCGAGGTCGAGCAGGTCATCGATGCGGGCGGTAGCGCTCATGGTCCATGTCTACACCCTGTCCGCGCGGGCACAAGGGGCGTTGGCGTAGTCGAATACGCTCGCCGCGATGCTAGGACCAGTCGACAATCATCTCGTGTCCGATCACTCCTCTGCCGGCGCGCCCGACACCGTCGAGAACTGTGACGTCTGCATCGTCGGGGCGGGCATCGCCGGCATGAACGCGCTCTTCGTCGCCAGCCGCTATCTGTCGAAAGACCAGAAGGTGATCCTGGTCGACCGAAGGCAACGCGTCGGCGGCATGTGGGTCGACACCTATCCCTACGTCCGGCTCCATCAGCCGCATCCCATGTTCACCGCAGGCGACATCGAGTGGACACTGGGCGCGGATCGCTCCTACCTGGCGACGAAGAACGAAGTGCTCGATCACTTCACGCACTGTCTCAACGTCATCAGGGAGCGGGTGCGGGTCGACGAACTCTTCGGCTGGACGATGGAGTCGGCAACCGAAGCCGACCAGATGGTCCGCGTCACCTGCCGGTCGGCGGACGGCAAGACTCAAGTCATCGAATCGAAGCGCCTGATCAAGGCCTACGGCGTGGGCGTCACGCCAAATGACCCGCTGGAGGTTTCCAGCAGGCGCGTCGAGTCGGTGTCGCCCGACTACTGCGACGTCCGATCCGGCGAGATCCGCAACAGCGACGCCCCGGTGTGGATCATCGGCGGCGGTAAGACAGGTATGGACACCGCGCACGCGCTGATCACCAACTGCCCCGGTCGTGAAGTGAATCTGGTCGCCGGTCGGGGAACCTTCTTCGCCAACCGCGACCGCATGTTTCCCGCTGGGGCGACGAAGTGGTGGGCCGGAACCCAATTCGCCACCATGGGTGGGCAACTCAGTCGGAGGTACGACGGAACCAACGAGGTCGAGGTGCAGAAATGGTTTCGTGCGACCTACTGCACGCACCCGACCGCGGAGGCGGAAAACTACTTCGCCGGCCTGATGTCGGAGGCGGAGAACAAGACGATCGCCGAAGGTGTGCATAACGTCGTGATGGACTACTTCGACGATGCGGTCGACCGTAACGGCTCAACCGAGTTGGTGTTCCGCAGCGGATCGACGAGAACGATCCAACCCGGAAGCTGGATCGTGAACTGCACCGGATACCTCGGAGGTGACAGCGGTCTGCCCTATGAGCCATACGTTTCCGCCAGCGGGGCGGTGGCCTCGATCCATCCGCGGTCGTGGGTTCTGCACCTGCCCGCATTCCACGGGTACTACCTCGCCCATCTGCTGTTCCTCGACAGGCTCAGCGATGTCCCGCTCTACGAGGTCGACATGATCGATCTGCGGGAAAAGTCTCCCACCGCACACCCATATGCCCTGTTCGCGCTCGTTCTGCACAATCTGAGCGTCATCTACGACAACGTCCCGCGTCGTGTCTTCAGCGACAACCGACTCGACTTCGATGCCTGGTATCCACTGCCGCGACGGTTGCCGGGCCTGCTGAAGTTCATGCTCACCCACCGTCGCGACCGCGAGCACATGCGACACGTCCTCGACACAGTGCGCGAGCGGTTCGACATCCGGTGCGGGCCCTTGGATCTAGGCGCCGGAGTGGGTGCCGATCCAATCAAGCAGTAGGTCGGCGACAGTCTCGGGCTGCTCGTCGAGGAGCCAGTGCGATGCGCCTGCGAGAAGCTCGAAGCGGTAGTCGGCGACGACGTAGTCGCCGCACAGTCGCGCGCCCTTCTCCTTCAGCGCGATGTCGTCGTCGCTCCAGACATACATCGTCGGGACGGTGACCTTCCTTGCGGTCTCCCGCGGGCTGCTGAACGGCATTCCGCGATACCAGTTGAGCGCCGCCGTGAGCGTGCCGGGCTGCTGTATCGCCGTCAGCTCCGCCTGCGCCAACTCCGGCGCCGATCTGGTCGCCATGTAGCCCGATACGGCGCGCCTGCTGAGCAGTAACCGCTCCGGCAGCCACGGCAGCTGGAAGAAGAGCATGTACCACGACGCAAGCGCCTGGCGGCTGGTCCCGACCGCCTTCAGGAACGCCGCGGGATGCGGAACCGACAACGCCGTGAGGGTGTGCAGGCGCTCGGGAAACCGTTGGGCGACATACCAGGCGACGGCGGCACCCCAGTCGTGGCCGACGAGGTGTACCCGTTGCGCACAGCTGATATCTATCAGCCTGAGTACATCCCCGACGAGCTCCGCATCGCGGTAGTCGCGCCTCCGCTTCGGCCTGGCGCCCGGTGAGTAGCCGCGCTGCAGAGGCGCAAGGCAGCGGTAGCCCTGCGCGGTCAGCTTGTCGATGACCGGCCGGTACATCGCATTGCTCTCGGGAAAGCCGTGCAGAAGCACGACGACCGGCCCGTCGGCGGGTCCGGCATCGATCACGTCGAAGGTGAGGTCGCCTCGGCGGAACTGTTCCATCGGGGAGACGATATCGGCCCGGAGACACCTCGTTACGCTGGGCACGATGAGCGAGCACAGCAGGTGGCAGGGTCTGGCCACCAAAGCGATCCACGCCGGATTCCGCCCCGATCCGCAGACCGGCGCCGTCAACGCGCCGATATACGCCAGTTCGACGTTCGCCCAGGATGGCGTCGGCGGGTTGCGCGGCGGCTTCGAGTACGCCCGCACCGGCAACCCCACCCGGGCCGCGCTCGAGGCGTCGCTGGCGGCTGTGGAGGAGGCGGTGTACGGCCGCGCCTTTAGCTCGGGGATGGCCGCCACCGACTGCGCGCTGCGCGCCGTGCTGCGTCCCGGCGACCACGTGGTGATGCCCGACGATGCCTACGGCGGCACCTTCCGGTTGATCGACAAGGTGTTCACGAAGTGGGGCATCGACTACACGGCGGTGTCGCTGGCCGACCTCGACGCGGTGCGCGGCGCCATCACACCGCAGACCAAGCTGATCATCGTCGAAACGCCGACCAATCCGCTGCTGTCCATCGCCGATATCAGCGCCATCGCCCAGATCGCGGCACCGTCCAACACAAAGGTGTTGGTGGACAACACCTTTGCCTCGCCCGCACTGCAGCGGCCGCTGTTGCTTGGCGCGGACATCGTGTTGCACTCGACGACGAAGTACATCGGCGGGCACTCCGACGTGGTCGGCGGCGCACTGCTGACCAGCGACGGCGAGCTCGACGAGGCGTTCGCGTTCCTGCAGAACGGCGCGGGCGCGGTGCCGGGCCCGTTCGACGCCTATCTGACGATGCGCGGCCTGAAGACTCTGGTGATTCGCATGCGGCAGCACAGCGACAACGCGGCTCTGGTCGCCGAGTTCCTGGAGAACCACCCCGCGATCGACAAGGTGCTCTACCCGGGCCTCCCGAGCCATCCTGGCCACGAGATCGCGACAAGGCAGATGAGCGCATACGGCGGCATGGTGTCCGTCCGGCTGAAGGGCGGAATTCAGGCAGCCCGCGACTTCTGCTCGCGGACAGAGGTTTTCATCCTTGCCGAGTCACTCGGCGGGGTGGAGTCGCTGATCGAGCACCCCGGCGCGATGACGCACGCGTCCACGGCGGGCTCGCAACTCGAGGTGCCCGATGATCTGGTCCGGCTGTCGGTGGGTATCGAGGACTCCGCGGACCTGCTGGCCGACCTGGAGCAGGCGCTAGGCTAGTGCCTGCCGCATCGCTGATGCGGTGACTGCGAGATTCATCTCGGGCAGCGCCGTCTCGGATTCGTCAACCCAACTGCCGCTGGCGATTTCGCTGGCACGCATGTGCACCCATCGCCAGCCGCGGTCATTCAGGCTCAGAAGCGCGCCAAGGCCGTCAACGGCGTGCAGCAGCGAGACGATCGCCGCTGTCGGCGGTGTCGGTGGTTCGTTGTCGAAGAGGGCGGACAACAGCGCGGCACGGGCCTGGCCGACCCGTTCCCTGTTGACCACCGGCCACGATGACGGATGGTGCAATCGCTTGTCCTGCAGTTGAACACGTCGGATCTGTCCGGTCTGCTCCAGGAAGTCGACGATGTTGTCCTGCACGCCCCTGCGCAGTTTGGCCACAGCGGCCGACGGAGTCAGCGGCCGCCGTGCCAACAACTCGAACGCCGGGTTCAGGATGGGGTCCAACGGCATCGGGCCTGCCAGGGCCACCAACCGTCCGGGTGCGACAGATTCACCGTTCATCGCCGGACGAACGCGGCACAGCAGCGCCAGGTCAAGAAGGACTGCCCCCGATAGCACGCGATTTCGTCGTGACCGGTCCAGGCCGGGCTGCGATTCGGCGTTGTCCACCAGCAGTAAGAACAAGTCCTCTGCGATCTGCGCCACGGACGGACTGTAACGCGCCGGATTCGCTGGGCTCGCGTCAGGAGTGGTAGGGCTCGGCCTTGACCAGCGTGACCTTGACGGTGTTGCCGTTAGGGACCGTGTAAGTGCGGCTCTCGCCTTCCTTGGCGTCGATGAGCGCGCTCCCCAGCGGGGATGCGGGGGAGTACACCTCGAGCTTGCCGTCGCTGACGCCCTCTTGGCGGGTCGCGATCAGGAAGGTCTCCTTGTCCGACTTGTCGTCGCCGTAGAACACGGTGACGACCGAGCCGGGCAGTGCCACACCGGACTGCTTAGGGGTCTCGCCGACCTTGGCGTTGTTCAGCAACTCCTGCAGCTGACGAATGCGGGCCTCTTCCTGGCCCTGCTCTTCGCGCGCGGCGTGATAGCCGCCGTTCTCGCGCAGGTCGCCTTCCTCGCGTCGGTCGTTGATCTCCGCGGCGATGACCGGTCGGTGGGCAATCAGCTGGTCCAGCTCTGCCTTCAGCCGGTCGTGTGCCTCCTGGGTCAGCCAGGTGACCTGGGTGTCGGTCATGTCGTCGCGCTCCTGTCGTCGTCTTCGCGCTGTTGGCGTGAGAAGTCTGTTTCGTCTGCTGGGAGCCCCCGTATGTATTGCCACATCAGTCGGCGCTCAATCCGCGCGCAAATGCAGCAATACACGGTCCCAGCAGGAACCGTGTATCGGCCAATGCTACCACCGGTAGGTCAGCGGATTTTCACGTATTAGCTGTTCGCCGTTTGTTGTCTGCCCGGTCTGAGACCGCTATCAGGGAGCCACCAGGTACGCCGGCACATCCGTTCCGCACCCGTAGACGTCGCCGACCACGGGAGGCCGGGTCGACTTGATGGTGGTGGTGATGTTGACGGTTTCCTGCGACGACGGGGGCACCAGCACCTCGCGGCGGCCGGTTTCGCTTCCGTCGATGGAGCGGGCCCGCACGATGCAGACCACCGGTCGCGACGGGTCCGACCGGGTGACCTTGACCGTCACTGACAGCGTCTGGTCGTCGATCAGCTGGTAGCCACCCAATTCGCCCTGGACATCTCCGCTACCGAGGCGCTGCGACGCGATGATCGCGACCACCACGCCTGCGGCGAGTACCAGGGCTGTCAGGCAGGCCACCCACCACCGACGTGACCTGCGCGACATGCGCTGCCGGCCGTAGCGGGCTGCGGGACGATCGATCATTGGTGTTTTCGGTGCCCCGTCGGTCGGATACATCTACTAGGACTGGAACTATAGGGGCAACCGAAATGGTTGAAACGTGTCGACGTGATGAGGAACCACTTGAAGCAGATGCGTTTGATGGCGGTGCACGCCCACCCGGACGACGAGTCCAGCAAGGGTGCCGCCACCACAGCCCGCTACGCCGCCGAAGGCGCGCGGGTGATGGTGGTGACCCTGACCGGCGGCGAGCGCGGCGACATCCTCAACCCCGCGATGGACCTGCCCGATGTGCACGGCCGGATCCACGAGATCCGGATCGACGAGATGCGCAAGGCCGCCGAGATCCTCGGCGTCGAGCACCACTGGCTTGGGTTCGTCGACTCGGGCCTGCCAGAGGGCGATCCGCCGCCGCCGCTGCCGGAGGGGTGCTTCGCCCTCGAACCGCTCGAGGTGCCGGCCGAGGCGCTGGTGAAGGTCATTCGCGAGTTCAAGCCGCACGTGATGACCACCTACGACGAGAACGGCGGTTACCCGCACCCCGACCACATCGCGTGCCACCGGGTCTCGGTCGCCGCGTACGAAGCCGCAGCCGACTACCGGCTGTACGCCGAGGCGGGGGAGCCGTGGAGCGTCAGCAAGCTGTACTACAACCACGGTTTCCTGCGTCAGCGCATGCAGCTGCTGCAGGAGGAGTTCGCCAAGCACGGCCAGACGGGGCCGTTCGACAAGTGGCTCAAACACTGGGACCCCGAGATCGACGTGTTCGCAGGCCGCGTGACGACCCGCATCGAATGCTCGGAGTACTTCTCCCAGCGCGACGACGCACTGCGTGCCCACGCCACCCAGATCGACCCGGGTGGTGATTTCTTCGCCGCCCCCATCGAATGGCAGCAGCGGCTCTGGCCGACCGAGGAGTTCGAGCTGGCCCGCTCGCGCGTGCCCGTGAGCCTGCCCGAGACCGACCTGTTCGCGGGGATCGAGCCGACCGATGACTGACACCCTGGTGATGATCGCCGGGCTGCTGGCCGACGAGGCGCCCAAGGACACCGGACCCGACTTCGGTAAGGCCAGCCCGTTCGGCCTGTTGATCGTCGTGCTGCTGCTGATCGGCACGCTCCTGCTGGTGCGGAACATGAACAGCCGCCTCAAGAAGCTGCCCGAGTCGTTCGACGAGGATCAGGCCGCCGACGAGGACGGCACCGTCGAGTCCGCCGAGGACCCAGACCGCAAGGCGCCCTAGTGGCGGGCAACACCCTCGTCGAGGCGACAAGCCCGTACCTGCGACAGCACGCCGACAACCCGGTGCATTGGCGCCAGTGGACCCCCGAGGCGCTGGCCGAAGCGGCCGAACGGGATGTGCCGATCCTGCTGTCGATCGGCTACGCGGCCTGCCACTGGTGTCACGTGATGGCCCACGAGTCGTTCGAGGACGACCAGGTGGCAGCCGCGATGAACGCGGGCTTCGTCTGCATCAAGGTCGACCGTGAAGAGCGGCCCGACATCGACTCGGTCTACATGAACGCCACTGTCGCACTGACCGGCCAGGGCGGCTGGCCGATGACCTGTTTCCTCACCCCTGACGGCAGGCCGTTCTTCTGCGGCACCTACTACCCGAAGCCGAACTTCCTGCAACTGCTCGCGGCCATCAGCGACACCTGGCAGAACCGGCGCGACGAGGTCGAGCAGGCCTCCGACCAAATCATCGGGGAGCTGCGGTCGATGGCGTCCGGACTGCCCGGCGGCGGACCCGAGGTGACGCCCGCGCTGTGCGACCACGCCGTCGCGGCGGTACTCGGCGACGAGGACACCGTACGAGGCGGATTCGGCGGCGCGCCCAAGTTCCCGCCTGCGGCGCTGCTGGAGGCGCTGCTGCGCAACTACGAACGCACCGCCGATCCTGCGTCGTTGGCGACTGTCGAACGCACCGCCACCGCGATGGCCCGCGGCGGCATCTACGACCAATTGGCTGGCGGCTTCGCGCGCTACAGCGTCGACGCCTCCTGGGTGGTCCCCCATTTCGAGAAGATGCTCTACGACAACGCCCTGCTGCTTCGCGCCTATGCGCACTGGGCCAGGCGCACCGCGAATCCGTTGGCGCGCCGGATCGCATCCGAGACCGCGCGGTTCATGATCGACGGGCTGAGCGCCGACGGGATGTTCATCTCGTCGCTGGACGCCGATGCCGACGGCACCGAAGGCCTGACCTATGCGTGGACGCCCGCACAGCTGACCGAAGTGCTCGGTGTCGATGACGGCGCTTGGGCGGCAGCACTTTTCGGGGTCACCGAAGCCGGCACCTTCGAGCACGGCAGCTCGGTGCTGCAGCTACCGGCGGACCCCGACGACCCGGCCCGGTTCGACCGGGTCAGGACGGCTCTGCTTGCCGCGCGGTCGACCCGGCCGCAGCCGGGCCGCGACGACAAGGTCGTCACCGCGTGGAACGGCTGGGCCGATCACCGCGCTCGCCGAGGCCGCCGTCGCGCTCGGCGAACCCGAATTGCTCGACGCCGCAACGCAATGCGCCAGCAGGTTGCTCGACCTGCACATCGTGGAAGGAAGGCTGCGGCGCGCCAGCCTCGGCGGGCAGGTCGGGGACAGCGCCGCGATCCTCGAGGATCACGCGACGCTGGCCACCGGCCTGCTCACCTTGCACCAGATCACCGGTGACCCGCGGTGGCTGGACGCGGCAACGGGCTTGCTCGACACCGTTCTGGAGCACTTCGCCGACCCCGACAAGCCAGGCCGGTGGTTCGATACCGCCGACGACGCCGAGCAGCTGCTGGTACGGCCAGCCGACCCTCTCGACGGCGCGACCCCTTCGGGCGCATCGTCGATCGCCGAAGCCTTGCTCACCGCAGCGCATCTGGTATCCGCGCCGCGGGCCGACCGGTATGTCAGTGCTGCCGCGGAGGCGTTGTCGACCGCGACACCGGTGCTGGCGAAGTTACCTCGATCGGGCGGTCACTGGCTCGCAGTCGCGGAGGCCGCTGTCCGCGGGCCCATCCAAATCGCCGTCGCCACAACCTCTTCCGGATCGGCGCTGCTGACCGCGGCGCGGGAACTGGCACCGGGAGGCGCGGTGGTGGTCGGCGGCGCGGTGAACTCCTCTGAGCTGCTCATCGACCGGGACCGGATCGGCGACGCCGACGCCGCCTACGTGTGCAGGGGCCGGGTGTGCGACCTGCCCGTCACCAGCGCCGGGGATCTCGCATCGGCGCTGAGCACGGCCGTGTAGCCTTCGGCGCATGTCGACGCCAGAAGGCAATGCCGCGACCGTCAAGCGCTACCTCGAACTCGCCGCGCAAGGCAAGGTCGACGACATCGTCGACCTGTACGCGGCAGACGGCACCGTCGAGGATCCGGTCGGTGGCGACGTGCACATCGGCAGCGAGGCGATCCGCGGGTTCTATTCGAAGATCCCCGCAGGCGACAACTCGACCGAGTTGTTCACGCTACGCGCGCTCGGGCACGAAGCCGCCTTCTACTGGGCGCTCGCCATCGACCTCGGCGGTAATCGGGTCAGTATCGAGATCATCAGCACGATGACGTTCAACGACGACGGCAAGATCGCGTCGATGAAGGCCTACTGGGGTCCCGAAGACGTCAAGCCTGGATGAGTGATCAGCCGCTGAAGACGGCGAACCACATCGCGATGTAGTGCAGGATCGCTGCCACCGCGGTGCAGGCGTGGAAGAACTCGTGATGCCCGAACGTGGTGGGCCACGGGTTGGGCCACTTCAGGGCGTACAGCACCCCGCCGACGCTGTAGAGAGCGCCGCCGACGATCAGCAGAATCAGGGCCGCAACGCCCGCACCGTGCATGATCGGGCCGACGAACCAGGCAGCAACCCAGCCCAACAGGATGTAGAGCGGCACGCCGAGCCAGCGCGGCGCCGACGGCCAGAACATCTTGAGCAGCACACCGGCGATGGCGCCCGCCCAGACGATCCAGAACAGCACCATGCCCTCGTTCGACGGCAGCGCCAGTAGGGCGAACGGGGTGTAGCTGCCCGCGATGAACACGAAGATCATCGAGTGGTCGGCGCGCTTCATCCATTTCCGCGCCGTGGCCGACTTCCAGGTCACCCGGTGATAGGTACCGCTGACGGCGAACATCGCGACGATGGTGAATGTGTAGAGCAGGGTCGCCAGCCCTGCCCGTGTGCCCTCCATGGCCCAGGACACCGACACCAGCGTGGCTCCGCAGATGAACGCGACCACGGCGGCATAGACGTGGATCCAGCCGCGCGCCCGCGGCCTACCGATGGCCTGGGCGACCTGGTCTACGACCGCTTCGGGAAAGTCCTCGGCGCCGTTCGCGTCATGCTGCGAACGGTTTGGGTCTTCGGTGTCGATCGAGGCGGTCATGTCACCTCCATTGCCCGCTCGGTGAATCTCAATCGTCACAGTACTGTGGATTTTCGTGGAGATCATTCCCGCTCGCCTCAAGGAGCCGATGTACCGGCTCTACGAGATGCGGTTGCGGCAGGGTCTCACGGCCTCGAAATCCGAACTGCCCCGCCATATCGCGGTGCTTTGCGACGGGAACCGCCGCTGGGCGCGTGACGCTGGTCACGATGACGTGAGTTACGGCTACCGGGTCGGTGCGGCGAAGATCGCAGAAATGTTGCGCTGGTGCCAGGAGGCAGGCATCGAGATGGCGACGGTCTACCTGCTGTCGACGGAGAATCTGCAGCGCGAACCCGAGGAGCTGTCCTCACTCATCGAGATCATCACCGACGTGGTGGAGGAGATTTGCGCGCCCGCCAACAGATGGAGCGTGCGCACCGTCGGCGACCTCGAGCTGCTCGGCGAGGAGCCGGCACGGCGACTGCGTGACGCCGTGCAGTCCACGGAGTCCGAGGCGGCCACCGGCTTTCATGTGAACGTCGCCGTCGGCTACGGCGGCAGGCAGGAGATCGTCGACGGGGTGCGCGGGCTGCTGGGCAAGGAACTCGCCAACGGCGCCACCGGCGAGCAGCTGATCGAGGCCGTCACCGCCGAAGCGATCTCGGAGAACCTCTACACCTCCGGCCAGCCCGACCCCGATCTGGTGATCCGGACATCGGGGGAGCAGCGGCTGTCCGGTTTCCTGCTGTGGCAGAGCGCATATTCGGAGATGTGGTTCACCGAGGCCTACTGGCCGGAGTTCCGGCGGGTGGACTTCTTGCGTGCGCTGCGCGATTACACCGCGCGGCACCGCCGGTACGGCCGCTGACCACACACCGGCGCGTGCCACACTTGACCCATGGCGGCGCTCTCGGCGTTGGTCTTTTCGCTCAGCTGGTGGCTGGGCCTGTACCTGCTGGCCCGAGACCCGCGTAAACCAGTTCTCTTGCTGGCCGCCGTCGGCCTGACCAGTTTCGCGGTCGTCGTGGCGCTCGACGCCGTACGCGTGGCCAGCGGTCTGCGTTGGCTCAGCGGCATCGAGATCTATCTGGTCGCCGTGCCCGGTATCGCCTGGTTCGCTGTGCTTCTCGAACTGTCCCGGCCGCACGACACGTGGCGAAGCCGCGCAGGCGAGTTGATGGCGGTGGCATGCGTGGCGGCAGGCGCCTTCATCGGCGCGGCGATGGCAGGCAGCGTCGAGGGCCCTATGCGCATGGGCCACTGGGTGCTGTTTGGCGTGATCTCGCTGTCGTCGCTCGGCGCATTGTTATGGGCGGTGTTCGGACCGTGGCAGCCGCGCCCCGTTGTGGGCTATGTCGTCGTCGCCACGCTGTTCTTCGCGCTCGGCAACGCCATCCTCGTCATCCCGCTCGGGCTGGTGCCCAGCTGGCTCGCGTTGGCGTCCACGGGCTGTGACGTGGTCCTGCTCGGTGTTGCCGTCGCCATGTGGGACGCCTTCGACGAGGGGCAGGCGCTGCGAAGCGACATGTTGCGCTCGTTCGTCGCGACGGGCGTGGTGGTGGTGCTGTTCGGCGGTCAGGCATTGATCGGCATGGCG
Organism: uncultured Actinomycetota bacterium; assembly: GCA_963756865.1. Lineage (GTDB taxonomy): Bacteria > Actinomycetota > Actinomycetes > Mycobacteriales > Mycobacteriaceae > Mycobacterium. The sequence continues at coordinate 72,960 of CAVWPQ010000020.1, forward strand.
ATCACGGGGGAGCGGACGGCGCTGACGGTGCTGCTGTTCACGAGCATCGCGATCGCGATCACGATCAACGTGCTGGCCGATCCGCTTGCGGGCCTGCTCGACCGGCTGGCGTTCTCCCGATCGCCTGCCCTGCGCGCCGACCGTGCGACGCTGCGCCGCACCGAGTCGGCTCTTCCGCTGCGATCGGCCAACCCGCTGGAGCATGTCGACGACGAAACCTTCGCCCGGCTCACCCGCCGCGCGCTCGGCCACTACGGCGACCTGTCCAAGCTCGTCGCCAGCCCGCTGACCGCACTGCCCGTCATCGACGAACGACTGGCCGGCCGCGGCGCACCCGACCAGCCACTCGAGCGCGCCAACGAACTCAAGGCCCTGCTTGCCGATCGGATCGCCAGGCTCAAGCCGCGCGACGGCGGCGACTTCGGCACCACCGAGCAGTGGCGGCACTACAACGCGCTGTACTTCCCGTATGTCGTCGGCGTGCGGGCGTACGCGCAGAACGCCACGGCGGCCGGACTCGACCCGACCGCTCGGCAGGCGTGGCAGTGGTTCGTCACCGAGGTGCCGCAACGGTCGCTGCACAACTGGCAGAACGCCGCCGCCAGGCTGATCGCCGCCGACCTGCGCGGAAATCTCCCCGCGACGCAAGACGCGTAAAAACTCGCTGACCTGCGGTTGGCAGTAGCTGGCAGCGTCTGGCGTCGATTTGGCAGTGAGATCTGCGCAACATCGGTGCCATGACCGCCGTAACCACCCGGCAAGTCCGGGAACCTCGATCCAACGTCGCCGCCAGCGCGTCTGCAGGCGACTCACTGCTGCGTTTCGCCCTCCGCGCCGACGCCACCCTGTGCGGTGCGCTCGGGTTGTTCATCGCCATGGCCGCCGATCCGCTGTCGCGGCTGTCCGGGCTTTCGGCCACGTCCGAATGGATCGCGGGCGCGACTCTCGTCGGCTACGGCGTTGCGCTGTATCTCGCCGCACGCGTGCCCAACGTGCAACGCGTTGGCGTCGTCGTGCTGGCCGGAAACATCGCCTTCGCCGTCGTCGTCACCGTCGTGCTGATCGCAGGCTGGCTGCCCCTGACCGCATTCGGCGTGGCATCGACGATCGCGTTCACCGTCGTCACCGTCGCGTTCGCCTATGCCCAATACCTCGGAGTTCGCCGTCTCGCGTGACTCCCTCATGACTGGTCCGGAGCCGCCGCTGACAGAGGTTGCGGCGTCGGCTCCGGAACGGTCGCCCACCCACCAAGAAAGGAACACGCATGACCGCCATCACCACTCCTGCATTGAAACAGTCGTCGGACTCGTTGCTGCGCTTCGCGATGCGCGCCGACGCAGTATTGACCGGGCTAGCAGGCATCGCCGGAATCCCGCTCGCGGGCTGGCTGGCCGAGATCTCCGGCACCACGAAGGCTTTCGAGTACTCGATGAGCGCCTTCTTCATCGGCTACGGCATCGTGGTGCTGGCGCTTGCCCAGCTTTCGTCGGTGCGCAAGCCCGGTATCGCCGTGATCATCGCCAATGTGCTCTACACGGTCGGCGCCGTGGTACTCGTGCTGGTCGACTGGATGCCGCTGACCACACTCGGTGTGGTGCTGACACTGGCCACCGGCGTCTACACCCTGGTGTTCGCCGAACTGCAATACCAGGGCGTGCGACGCATGAAGGCCTAACTTCTCTTGGCGAGCAGGCGGAAAAGTACCCGAAATGCCTTGATAATGGGTACTTTTTCGTCTGCTCGCGGTTAGAGCTTGCGCAGCCGCAGTCGGTTGATGGAGTGGTCGGCATCCTTACGCAGCACCAGCGTCGCGCGCGGACGCGTCGGCAGGATGTTGTCGATCAGGTTGGGGCGGTTGATGGAATGCCAGATGTCGCTCGCCGCGAACACCGCCTGATCGTCGGTCAGCGTGGAGTAATGGTGGAAGTGCGACGCCGGATCGGCGAACGCGCCCGCGCGCATCGATAGGAACCGCGAGATGTACCACTGCTCGATGTCTTCGATGCGGGCGTCGACGTAGACCGAGAAATCGAACAGATCCGAAACCATCAGCGCCGGACCGGTTTGCAGGACGTTGAGCCCCTCCAAGATGAGAATGTCCGGGTGCCGAATGATCTGCTTCTCACCGGCGACGATGTCGTAGAGCAGATGCGAATACACTGGCGCGCAGGCATAGTCAGAGCCTGACTTCACCGCTGTGACGAATCGCATCAGCGCCCTGCGATCATAACTGTCGGGGAAACCCTTGCGGTGCATGAGGTTTCGACGGGTGAGCTCCGCGTTCGGATACAGGAAGCCGTCGGTGGTGACGAGGTCGACGCGTGGATGGTGTTCCCAGCGGGCCAGCAGCGCCTGCAGCACGCGCGCGGTCGTCGACTTGCCCACCGCCACGCTGCCCGCCACGCCGATGATGAAAGGCACCGGCCGGTCCGGGTTCTGTTGGGGCTCACCGAGGAATTCCGAGGTCGTGGCGAACAGCCGCTGCCGCGCCGCGACCTGCAGATGGATCAGGCGGGCGAGCGGCAGATAGACCTCTTCGACCTCGAGCAGGTCGATCTTTTCGCCGATGCCGCGCAGTTTGATCAGCTCGTCCTCGCTGAGCTTCAGCGGCGTCGACATGCGGAGCGAGCGCCACTGACTCCGGTCGAACTCCACGTAGGGGCTCGGCTCGCTCAGCCGCGGCATGGGGTCAGTCTTGCAGTTAGCGTGTTCGCTATGGACCCCGGCACCCTGATCCGCGAATATCTGCTGCTCGGCCTGCGGTTCGATCGGATCGAGGAAGGCTACGTCGACTCCTTCACCGGTGACCCCGCGCTGCGCGAGGCCGTCGCATCCGAGCCGGCGCCCGACCCCGCTGACCTGGCACGTCAGGCCGACCGCTTGCTGACCGAGCTGCCCGCCGGACTCGATGGCGCCCGCGCTGACTACATCGGTGCCCATCTGCGTGCGCTGGCTTGCGCGGGCAGAAAATTCGCAGGCCAGTCCGTCGGCTTCGTCGACGAGGTCGACGCCTACTTCGACGTGCAGATCAGCAAGGGCGATCCCGATCGCTACCGCGAGGCGCACGCCCGCCTCGACGAGGCGCTCGGCGGCACGGGCCAGCTCGCCGAGCGGATGGCTGCCTACCGCAGCGCCGAGGAGATTCCGCCCGAGCGCCTCGAGGAATGCATCCACGCGTTCTCCAGCGCGCTGCGTGACAGGGTGCGCGCCGAATTCCCACTGCCCGACAGCGAGACCATCGACTACGAAGTGGTGACCGACAAGCCGTGGTCGGGGTTCAACTACTACCTCGGCGACTACCGATCCACGGTCGCGGTCAACGCCGACCTCAAGCAACAGATGTCGAACCTGCCGCGGCTGGTGGCCCACGAGTCGTATCCGGGCCACCACACCGAGCACTGCCGCAAGGAGGCTGGGCTGGTCGCCAAAGGCGACCAGCAGGAGCAGACGCTGTTTCTGGTCAACACCCCGCAGTGCCTGATGGCCGAAGGTCTGGCCGACCTCGCGCTGCACGTGGCGATCGGCCCGAAGTGGGGCACGTGGGCCGGCGAGATCTACGCCGACCTCGGGCTTCGCTTCGACGGAGAACGCGCAGAGGCGGTGTCGGAGGCGGCCGCGGCGCTGGCCGATGTCCGGCAGGACGCCGCGCTGATGCTGCACGACGAACATCGCGACGCCGACGAGGTGGCGGCCTTCCTGCGGCGCTGGCTGCTGGTCAGCGACGAGCGGGCCAGGCAGTCGCTGCGGTTCCTGTCCTCACCGCTGTGGCGGGCCTACACCAGCACCTATGTCGAGGGCTACCGGCTGCTGCGGGCCTGGTTGGATGACCGGCCTGCCGAGGTCAGCCTCAGTGAGCGGTTCGGCAGGCTGCTCGACGAGCCGTTGATTCCGTCGGCGCTTCGCGCTGCTTGATCCGAGCGCACAACGTGGCGAAGTAGGCTGCAGGCATGGCTGCTGACCCCATCACCACCAGCGCTCCAGCACCCGGCGCCGAGTACGCCGAAACCGCAAGCGCCGCGTACCAGGACATCCTGCAGATCATCGAGTCCGTTGAACCGCGTATCGCGGCGGCGACACGCAAAGAGCTTGCCGATCAACGGGATTCGCTCAAGTTGATCGCCAGCGAGAACTACGCCTCACCCGCGGTGCTGCTGACGATGGGCACCTGGCTCTCCGACAAGTACGCCGAAGGCACCATCGGGCACCGGTTCTACGCGGGCTGCCAGAACGTCGACACCGTCGAGACGGTCGCCACCGAGCACGCGCGCGAACTGTTCGGTGCCCCCTACGCCTATGCCCAGCCGCACTCCGGCATCGACGCCAACCTCGTCGCCTACTGGGCGATCCTCGCCACCAGGGTGGAGGCGCCCGGTCTGGCCGACGCGGGCGTGAAGAACGTCAACGACCTGTCCGAGGCCGGTTGGGAGGAGCTGCGGGCCAAGCTGGGAAACCAGCGCCTGATGGGCATGTCGCTGGACGCGGGCGGGCACCTCACGCACGGTTTCCGACCCAATATCAGCGGCAAGATGTTTCACCAGCGCAGCTACGGCACCGATCCGGAGACCGGCTTGCTCGACTATGACGCGCTGGCCGCCGCCGTCCGCGAGTTCAAGCCGCTGGTGCTGGTCGGCGGCTACTCCGCCTATCCGCGGCGGGTCAACTTCGCCAAGATGCGGGAGATCGCCGACGAGGTCGGCGCGACGCTGATGGTGGACATGGCCCACTTCGCGGGCCTGGTGGCGGGCAAGGTGTTCACCGGCGACGAGGACCCGGTGCCGCACGCCCACGTCACGACGACCACCACGCACAAATCGCTGCGCGGTCCGCGCGGCGGTCTCGTGCTGGCCACCGCCGAGTACTCCGACGCCGTCGACAAGGGCTGCCCGATGGTGCTCGGCGGGCCGCTGTCGCACGTGATGGCCGCCAAGGCCGTCGCGCTGGCCGAGGCGCGCCAGCCGTCCTTCAAGGCCTACGCGCAGAAGGTCGCCGACAACGCCAAGGCGCTGGCCGAGGGCTTCCTGAAGCGGGGCGCCACGCTGGTCACCGGTGGCACCGACAACCACATCGTGCTGCTCGACGTGCAGTCGTTCGGGGTGACGGGACGCCAGGCCGAGTCCGCGCTACTGGATTCCGGCGTGGTGACCAACCGCAACTCGATTCCGAACGACCCCAACGGCGCCTGGTACTCCAGCGGCATCCGGCTCGGCACCCCCGCGCTGACGACACGCGGCTTCGGTGCCGCCGAATTCGACCGGGTGGCCGAGCTGATCGTCGACGTCCTCACCAACACCGAGCCCGCCGCCGCGTCGTCCGGCCCGTCGAAGGCCAAGTACAAGCTCGCCGAGGGCACCGCCGACCGGGTGCACTCCGCAGCTGAAGAACTGCTGGCTGCGAACCCGCTGTACCCGGGTCTGACGCTGTAATCGAGTCGACGCTCACCCGATTTCAAAAAAGGTGTGAACGTGGGTTACAGTTATTTTCATGGCGCAGAAACCTGTCCCTAACGCACTGACGGCTGAGCTCGAACCCGTTGTCGCGGAGAACCTGAACCGGCATCTGGAGTCCGAGGACATCTGGTTCGCGCACGATTACGTGCCATTCGAGCAGGGCGAGAACTTCGCGTTCCTCGGCGGCAAGGACTGGGACGCGTCTCAGGTCACGCTGCCGAAGCACGTCACCGATGCGCTGGAGATCCTGCTCATCGAGAAGGACAACCTCGCCGGCTACCACCGCGAGTTCGTGTTCAGCTTCATCCTGGACGATAAGTGGGGCCGCTGGCTCGGCCGCTGGACCGCCGAGGAGCACCTGCACGCGATCGCGCTGCGCAACTACCTCGTGGTCACCCGTGAGATCGACCCGACCGCCAACGAGGACGTCCGCGTCGAGCACGTCATGAAGGGCTACCGCGCCGACACCTACAGCCAGATCGAGCGGCTGGTGTTCATGGCGTTCTACGAGCGCGCCTACGCGGTCTACAGCCGCAACCTCGAAGCGCAGATCACCGAGCCGGTGCTGAACGGTCTCGTCGGCCGAATCGCCAGGGACGAAGAGCGTCACGAGGAGTTCTTCCACAATCTCGTCGCCCATCTCCTCGACACCCATCGCGAAGAGACGATCGAGGCGATCGCCCGCCGCGCCGCGGAGCTCGACGTCGTCGGTGCGGACATCGACGCCTACGCCGACAAGCGCAAGGTCGTCGCCGACGCGGGCATCTTCGACGAAGCCGCGCTGCGCCAGGTGATCTCCGACCGGATCACCGCGTGGGGGCTGGCCGACGACGCCCGATTGCGTCCACTGGTCAACGCCTAAGTTGCTGGCCGGTTAACCCGGCGCGCCTGCACGCCACGCTTGCCATCTCGGGAGTAGCGTCGTTTTCGATGGCTAGCGACATGCTCTGCTATCCGGGCAACACCGGTCGACTGGACTCGAAAGGGCCGGTCCCGGCCCTGGTGCTGCAGATTCCGCCGAGAGGTTCGTGCGGGGCCGCACGGCCACCCTCGCATCGAGGAGCGCTACGTGACCGATTCCTCCATCCGGACCTACGTTCTCGACACATCGGTGTTGCTGTCCGACCCGTGGGCCTGTACCCGGTTTGCCGAGCACGAAGTGGTTGTCCCGCTGGTCGTCATCAGCGAGTTGGAGGCTAAACGCCATCATCATGAATTGGGTTGGTTCGCCCGTCAGGCGCTGCGCCTGTTCGACGATCTCCGGCTCGAACACGGGCGGCTCGATCAGCCCATTCCCGTCGGTACCCAGGGCGGAACGCTGCACGTCGAGCTGAACCACAGCGACCCGACGGTGCTTCCCGCCGGGTTCCGCAACGACACCAACGACTCCCGGATCTTGACGTGCGCTGCCAATCTCGCCGCCGAGGGCAAGCGAGTCACGTTGGTGAGCAAGGACATTCCGCTGCGCGTCAAGGCAGGCGCGGTCGGTCTTCCCGCCGACGAATACCGCGCCCAGGACGTCATCACGTCCGGTTGGACCGGGATGGACGAGATCGATGTGTCCTCAGAGGTGATCGACACGTTGTTCGCCGAGGGTGAGATCGACCTCGAGGCGGCACGAGATCTTCCGTGCCACACCGGAATCCGGTTGCTGGGAGCCAACTCCCACGCCCTGGGCCGGGTCAATCCCGATAAGCGACTGCAACTGGTGCGCGGTGATCGAGAGGTCTTCGGGCTGCGTGGCCGCTCCGCTGAACAGCGGGTGGCGCTGGATCTTCTGCTCGATGAGTCCGTCGGCATCGTGTCACTCGGTGGCAAGGCGGGCACCGGAAAGTCGGCGCTTGCGCTGTGCGCGGGCTTGGAGGCGGTGCTGGAACGGCGCACTCAACGCAAGGTCGTCGTCTTCCGGCCGCTGTACGCGGTCGGCGGTCAGGATCTCGGCTACCTGCCTGGCAGCGAGAGCGAGAAGATGGGGCCGTGGGCGCAGGCTGTCTTCGACACACTCGAGGGGCTGGCGAGCCCCGCCGTACTCGAAGAGGTGCTGGCGCGGGGGATGCTGGAGGTGCTGCCGCTCACCCACATTCGCGGGCGATCCCTTCACGACTCCTTCGTCATCGTCGACGAGGCGCAGTCGCTGGAACGCAATGTGTTGTTGACTGTGCTGTCGCGCCTCGGCGCCGGGTCGCGGGTGGTGCTCACCCACGATGTGGCCCAGCGCGACAATCTGCGCGTCGGCAGGCACGACGGTGTCGCGGCGGTGATCGAGAAACTCAAGGGTCACCCACTGTTTGCGCACATCACGCTGCTGCGCAGTGAGCGATCGCCGATCGCAGCGCTGGTGACCGAGATGCTGGAGGAGATCAGCCCCGGCGCACTGCCGTAAACCGCTCAGCAATCGCCGGTAAGCTGCGGCCGTGCCGAAGCGACGCGACAGCAGGGCCTGGCAGTACGGGCTCGTGGTCCTCGGTGTCGTGGCGGCGGTGGTCGTCGTGGTGGTCTCGCTGCTGACCGGGCACGCCGAACGTGAAGCGCCCGACGACGTCGACTGCGCCAAGGTCAAATGCGTCGCGTTGACCTTCGACGACGGTCCCGGCCCCTACACCGACCGGCTGCTGCAGATCCTGAAGGACAACAACGCCAAGGCGACGTTCTTCCTCATCGGCAACAAGGTCGCCGCGAACCCCGAAGGCGCCAAGCGCATCGCGGACGCCGGCATGGAGATCGGCAGCCACACCTGGGAACACCCCAACATGACCGCGATCCCGCCGCAGGACATCCCCGCACAGTTCAGCAGGGCCAGCGACGCCATCGAGGCGGCGACCGGTCAGCGGCCCAAGCTGGTCCGCACCGCGGGCGGGCTGGTCAACGATCAGGTGCTCGCGGAGGCCAAGAAGCAGGGGCTCGCCGACATCAATTGGGACGTCATCCCTTTCGACTGGATCAACGACTCGAACATCGCGGCGTCGCGCTACATGCTGATGACCCAGATCAAGCCGGGATCAGTGGTGCTGTTCCACGACACCTACTCCAGCACAGTCGATCTGGTGTATCAGTTCATTCCCGTGCTCAAGGCCAATGGCTATCACCTGGTGACGGTCAGCCAGCTGCTCGGGCCGCGTGAGCCGGGCAGTGCCTACGGTTCGCGCGACAACGGCCCGCCGGCCAACGACCTTCGCGACATCGCGGTCGACCAGATTCCGCCGCTGCCTGCCACACCGTCGCCGCCACCGATGCCGAACTTCCCGATCACCGACATCCCCGGCGCCAACTCCGGCGGGCCGAACAACGGCGCCTAGGCGTCCCCGTCTTTGACCTTGGCCATCGCCAGCACGTCGAGCCGTTTGTCGAGTTCCTCTTCGGACAGCTTGTCGCCGATGAGCCCGCGGTCGATGACGGTCTGCCGGATGGTCTTCTTCTCCTTGAGCGCCTGCTTGGCAACCGCCGCCGCTTCTTCGTAGCCGATCGCGGAGTTCAATGGCGTCACGATCGACGGCGAGGACTCAGCCAGCTCGCGTAGCCGGTCTTCGTTGGCCACCAGGCCGTCGATGCAGCGCTTGGCGAACAGCGACGCGACGTTGGTCAGGATCTTGAACGACTCGAGCGTATTGCGCGCCATCATCGGGATGTACACGTTGAGCTCGAACGCGCCGTTGCCGCCGCCCCATGCGATCGCCGCGTCGTTTCCGATCACCTGCGCGGCCACCTGCGTAACCGCCTCGGGGAGCACCGGATTGACCTTGCCCGGCATGATCGAGCTGCCCGGCTGAAGGTCAGGCAGGTGGAGTTCGCCGAGACCGGTCAGCGGGCCAGAGCCCATCCACCGGATGTCGTTGGCGATCTTGGTCAGCGACACGGCGATGGTGCGCAGTGCGCCGGATGCCTCGACCAGCCCGTCGCGCGCTGCCTGCGCCTCGAAATGGTTCTGGGCAACACGTAATTCGGCCAGCCCGGTCTGCTCCTTCAACACCGCGACCACGCGCTCGTCGAAGTCGTCGGGTGCGTTGAGTCCCGTGCCAACGGCGGTACCGCCGATGGCCAGCTCGCCGAGGCGCGGCAGCGTGGCCTTGACGCGTTCGATGCCCGCCTCGACCTGGCGCGCGTAGCCGCTGAACTCCTGGCCCAGTGTCACCGGCACCGCGTCCATCAGGTGCGTGCGACCCGACTTCACCACGACCCGCCACTGCCTGGCCTTGCCCGCCAGCGATTCGTGCAGCACCTCGAGAGCCGGAATAAGATGGCGCACAGCCGCTTCCGTGGCGGCGATGTGCGTCGCCGTAGGGAAGGTGTCGTTGGACGACTGCGACATGTTCACGTCGTCGTTCGGGTGCACCTTCACGCCGTTACGCTCGGCGATGCCTGCGATCACCTCGTTGGTGTTCATGTTCGAGCTTGTGCCGGATCCGGTTTGGAACACGTCGATCGGGAACTGGTCGTCATGACGGCCGTCGGCGATCTCGGCTGCCGCGGCGATGATCGCGTCGGCCTTCTCGCCGTCCAGCAGCCCGAGGTCCTTGTTCACCTGTGCGCAGGCGCCCTTGAGCAGGCCGAGCGCCCGGATCTGGCTGCGCTCGAGGCCCCGGCCCGAAATCGGGAAGTTCTCCACCGCTCGTTGCGTCTGCGCGCGCCACAGCGCGTTGATCGGCACCCGGACCTCGCCCATGGTGTCGTGCTCGATGCGGTATTCGACGTCTTCCTTGGAAGACGAGTCGGTGCTCATGCGTGCCCTTCTTGTGTCGGTGATTACGGCAGCGGGTAGGCGGACGTGCTGTCGCCGGTGAAATCGATGGCGGAGTATTCGTTGAGCTTTGACAACCGGTGGTAGGCCTCGATCATCCGCACTGTGCCGGACTTGCTTCGCATCACGATCGACTGTGTCGTGCAGCCGCCGCCGAAGAATCGCACGCCCCGCAGCAGGTCGCCATCGGTGACGCCGGTGGCGCAGAAGAACACGTTCTCGCCGGAGACGAGGTCCTCGGTGGTCAGCACCCGGCTCAGGTCATGGCCGCGATCGAGGGCCTTCGCGCGTTCCTCCTCGTCCGTCGGGGCCAGCTGGGCCTGAATCGCACCGCCCATACAGCGGATCGCGGCGGCGGTGATGATGCCCTCAGGGGTTCCGCCGATACCTGCGAGCATGTCAGTGCCCGACTCGGGTCGGCACGCCGAAATCGCGCCTGCGACATCGCCGTCGGAGATCAGCCGAATTCGCGCACCGGCCTCGCGCGCTTCGGCGATCAGCTGGTCGTGGCGCGGCCGGTCGAGGATGCACACGGTCAGGTCGGCGACGGATGAGTTCTTGACCTTGGCCACCCGTCGGATGTTCTCCCCGATCGGGGCGGTGATGTCGATGACGTCGACCGCGTCGGGGCCGACGGCGATCTTGTTCATATAGAAGACTGCCGATGGGTCGAACATCGCGCCCCGCTCGGCGACCGCGAGCACCGAGATCGCGTTGGGCATACCCTTGCTCATCAGCGTGGTGCCATCGACGGGGTCGACGGCGAAGTCGCATTCGGGGCCGTCGCCGTTGCCGACCTCTTCGCCGTTGTAGAGCATCGGCGCGTTGTCCTTCTCGCCTTCGCCGATCACCACGACGCCGCGCATCGAGACCGAGTTGACCAGTTCGCGCATGGCGTCGACGGCGGCGCCGTCACCGCGCTCCTTATCGCCCCTGCCGACCCAGCGACCTGCCGCCATGGCGCCCGCTTCGGTGACGCGAACGAGCTCGAGGGCGAGGTTGCGATCGGGGGCTTCTCCTCGTGCTGGGCTCATGCCTGCGATTCTCCCATTGGTCGGTCCTTCCGTGGGAGCTGGGATACTGGCGCTTGTGACCTCCGAGCCGGAACCCGCCCCCAGACCCGCGAAGCCGCGGTTGCTGCAGGACGGGCGCGACATGTTCTGGTCTCTCGCGCCGCTGGTCGCGGTGTGCATCGTGCTCGCGGGGATCGTCGGGATGTGCTCGTTTTCGCCCAGCGGCCCAGGCCCTGGACCGGCGCCCGACTACGACGCACCCGCGGCCCTGCAGGCCGACGCCGACGCGCTACCCGTCGCGATCCGGGTGCCCGCACTTCCCGAGGGCTGGAATGCGAACTCCGGTAGTCGCGCAGGCATCGAGGCGGGCCGGACCGAGGCCTCCGGGCGGCCCGCCCGTGCAGTGTCCTCCACCGTCGGTTATCTGACGCCCAACGGGATGTATCTGGCGTTGACCCAGAGCAACGCCGACGAGGAGAAACTGGTCGGCTCAATCGACCCCACGATGGTGCCGACCGGTACCCAGGACGTCGACGGGGTGCAATGGGTGGTCTACGAAGGCGAAGGGTCCGAGCCGTTGTGGACCGCGCGACTGAAAGGACCGACCGGACCCGCGCAAATCGCGATCAAGGGTGCCGGTGGTACCGAGGAGTACCGTACGCTTGCGGCGGCGGTGCAGAAGCAGCCGCCCCTTGCCGCCAAGTAGGAGAGACGATGACCGCTGCTGACCCGAACGTCGCAGGCGGGGCGGCTCCGGAAGCCGACCTCACCGGCTGGACCGCTGAGCCGTTCACCGCCACCGGTTACACCCACGACGTGTACCGCAAGGGTGAGGGTCCCGGCGTCGTCCTGATACCGGAGATGCCGGGCATTCATCCAGGCGTGCTCGCGCTCGGCAATCACTTGGTGGACAACGGGTTCACCGTCGCCTGCCCGTCTCTGTACGGCACGCCGGGTGCCCCCGGTGTGCGGCCCGGTGCGATACCGGTCATGCTGCGCGGTTGTGTGGCAAAGGAATTCGCGGCCTTCGCGGCGAATGCCGACCGGCCGGTCGCGCACTATCTACGGGCGCTGGCGCGCGATCTCAACGGCAAGACACCCGGTAAGGGCGTCGGGGTGATCGGCGAGTGCTGGAGCGGTGGGTTCGCGCTGGCGGCCGCCGTGGACGACAGTGTGATCGCTCCGGTGCTGAGCCAGCCGTCGTTGCCGATCGGACTGACCGCGAAGCATCGCCGTGATCCGGGCCTGTCCGAGGCAGAGTTGAAGGTGGTCGAAAAGCGGGCCGCAGACGAGGGGCTGTGTGCATTGGGCCTGCGGTTCAGCGAAGACCCGCTGTCGCCGCGTGCTCGGTTCAAAACGCTCAAGGACAGGCTGGGCGACGCGTTCGAGGTCATCGAGATCAACTCGAAGAAGGGTAACGAGCACGGTTTCGGCAAGATGGCGCACTCGGTGCTCACGCTCGAGGTCCGGGAGCGGGACGGCCATCCCGCATACGAGGCGCGTAAGCGCGTCGTCGAATTCCTCACGGAGCGATTGGTTTAGCGGTCTCCTCCGCTGCGCCGGGCTCGCGCTCTTGCGTGTCGGAGTTGGCCTCTGGCGCTTCGGTATCCGATTTCCTCGCCCGTCGCGTCAGCCGGCTCATTAGCCCCTTGTTATTCTTCGACTTCTCGGTGTCGTCGTCGTCGTGTTGTTCGAGGGGAACGCCCTTGTACACCGCCAGGTAGACGCTGATCGTGGTGACGATGACGATCATCAGCACCGGGCCGATGACGATGCCGAACGCGCCGAACATCGTGATGCCTGCGAAGACGGACAGCAACATGAGTGCGGAGTCCAGTCGGGCTTCCCGCGGCACGAGTATCGGCCGCAGGAAGTTGTCGATATTCGTCACCACGATGATGTGGAAGGCGATGACGAAGATACCGCCGAATACGTTGCCGAACAACATCATCCCGATGCCGAACGGAATCGAGATCACGCCGCTGCCGAGCGGGATCACCGACAGCGCGCTCAACAGGATCGCGAAGATGAAGAATCCATCGTGAAAGCCGCCGATGTAGATCGAGATCGCGCCGGCGATGCCCTGGCAGACGGCGATGATGAACTGCCCTCTGACCGTGCCGTTGACCATCGCGCCCATCTTGGCGAGGTAGAGATCGGTGGCCTCCTCGCCGAGCGGGTTGAGCTGGCGGATCAGCCGCTGTACCGCCTCCTTGTTGGTCAGCAGCGAAATGAACACGTACAGAAAGAGAATCGCGGCGGTGATGCCGCCGATGAGACCTCCCGCGGCGCCCTGAAGGGTATGCAGCAGCCACTCCCCGCCGTTCTGCGCGACGGTCGTCATACCCTTGCGGATCATGTCCGGGGTCACCGTGATATCGGCGAACGGAACCCGCGCCAGGAGTTCGTTGACGAACTTCAACGTCTTGTCCCCGAGTGTCGACATGTCGGTCTTCTCGACCCAGACGGCGACGCTCCTCACCATCTCGGTGATCTGCACGACCGCGATCAGCACGATCAGACCGACGGGCACGATCACGCTTGCGAAGGCGGCCAGCAGCGTCAGCGTCGCCGACAGGCCGGTGCCCATTTTCTTGTTGAGCCGGTTGTACAGCGGGGTGAACAGGTAGGCCACCACCGCGGCGACCACGATGAGGATGAAGTAGTGACGCAAGAAGTACGCGCCGAACAGGATGGCGATGACTGTCGCGACCGCCAGCGCACGCTTCTGGGTCAGCGTGAACTCGGTCTTCATTGCGGCCACCGACCTACCGTAGCCAGTCGAGTCGCGGGAAACCCGGTTTGCTCTAGCGTTTGTCCGAGCGGGCCTTGGCCTGATGCGATCGTTGGCTCTTGATGAAGCCGATCGACGCGCGCTGCATCAATCCGGGCGCGAGCCGGGCGAACAACCACTGGCCGTGCGCGCTGCGCGGCCTGACCAGCAGCGCCTTGTTGCGTTCGACGGCCTTGAGGGTGTCCTGCGCCAGCCGGTCTGCGGGGTAGGCCGATTTCGAGCGTCCGCCCTGCAGGAAGTAGTTGCGGCCGTCGAACCCGCCGATCGCGCCCTTGTCGAGCAGCGGGGTCTCGATGGCCGACGGGCACACAGCGAGTACGCCGACGCCGTGCGCGGCGGCTTCGGAGCGCAGCGCAAGCGACAGCCCGACGATCGCGTGTTTGGTCATCACGTAGCTGGTGATCTGTCCGGCCGCGGTGAGACCGGCCATCGAGGCGGTGTTGACGATGTGGCCGTGGCCTTGCTTGATCATCTGGGGGTACGCCGCCGTGACGCCGTGCACGACGCCGCGGACGTTCACATCAATGATGGCGTTCCACTGTTCGAGCGTAAGGAGTTCGGTGTCGCCGCCCCACACGATGCCCGCGTTGTTGAACATCAGGTCCAGCCTGCCGGTGCGGCCGACGAGGTCGTCGACGGTCGCCTGCACGGCCGTCGCATCGGTGACGTCGAGGCGAGCCGATCGCGCTCGGTCACCGAGCGACGATGCGGTGCGTTCGGCGGCATCGCCGTCGATGTCGGTGCACACGACGTCCGCGCCCGCGGCCACGAGTGCTTGGCACAACGCCGCCCCGATACCGGAACCGGCGCCGGTGACGATGGCTTGCTTACCGGTGAAAGTCTTCATCGTCGGTTCCTCGCCCGAGGGCTCGTCACTGCGCCTCCGCGAGTTTCATGACGTGTCCGAGCACGTCCGGGTAGCGCTTGAGGTGTGCGCCGCCGTTGAGGTCGAGCACCTCACCGGTCAACCACGCCGACTTCGGCGAGCACAGGAAGACCACGGCGTCGGCGATCTCATCCGGCTTGCCTGCGCGGCCGAGCGCGGTGTTCTCGACATAGTCCTCGACGAGACCCGGCACGAGATACGAGCCCTCCGTGAGCGGAGTGTCGACGAAACCGGGGGCGATCGCGTTGACCCGGATACCGCGCGGCCCCATTTCCAGGGCGGCGACCTGGGTCAGCATCGAGACCCCCGCCTTGGCCGAGCAATACGCGCTCATGCCGACCGCCGCCTGCCGGCCGTTCAGCGAGCTGATCGTCACCAGTGAGCCGCCCTCGCGCAGTTTTTGGCCCGCGTACTTGGCGACGATGAAGGAGCCGTTGAGGCAGACGTCGATGACGGAGCGGAACTCCTCGACCGCGAGATCGGTGATCAGCCCGAGGCTGCCGAAGCCCGCGCAGTTGACCACGACGTCGAGCGGACCGATGTCGTCGAAGAGGCGTTGTACCGAGGCCTCGTCGGTGACGTCGACTTCTGCGGCGGTGTGCGGTTCGCCGAGCTCGGAGGCCTTGGCGCGGACGCCGTCGCCGTTGCGGTCCGCGAGTATCACGCGGCAGCCGTCGGCGGCCAGCGCGCGTGCACTCGCCAAGCCGATCCCGGACGCGGCTCCGATGACCACGGCGACCCGGTCATTACTGTTGCTCATCCAGTTGGCCTTTCGACGGCGGTGGAACGTGTTCTAACTTAGCCTCTTGTCACAATCGACAGGTGACCGAATTAAAGATGTCAGAGTCGATTCATGTGGCGGCGCCGCCACAGCAGCTGTACGCGATGGTGTCGGATGTGACGAGAACCGGCGAGTGGAGCCCGACCTGCAAAGCCTGTTGGTGGGACGACAACGACGGTCCGCAGGTGGGCGCATGGTTCACCGGCCGCAATGAGACGCCGGAGCGGACGTGGGAAACCCGCAGTCAGGTGGTCGCGGCCGACCAAGGGCGCAAATTCGCCTGGCAGGTCAACAACGGCTGGGTCCATTGGGAGTATGAGTTCGAGCCCGACGGCGACGGCACCAGGCTCACCGAGCGCTGGGAGTTCCTGCCCGCAGGCATTGCGGGTTTCCACGAACGCTATGGCGACGACGCCGAGGCTCAGATCGAGCAACGCAGTGGCGCGGCGCGCACCGGCATCCCCGCCACGCTTGCCGCGATCAAAAAGGCCGCCGAGGCCTCCTGACCGATCCGCGGTTACGAGCGGGCGGGCGTCGTCACCCGAAAGACCTCGACCTCCTCGGCGATGCCCTTGAGATGTTGCGCACCGATCGGGTCGAACTGCAGCCCTGATCCGGCCGACAGATCGCGGACGGTTCGGCTGGCGAGCACTTCGCCCGTACCGGCCATCGCCCCGATCCGGGCACCGACGTGGACGGCGACGCCACTCCACTCGTCGCCGCGTCGTTCGCATTCGCCGGTGTGGACGCCAACGCGGATGTTGGTACCCCGTGCGGCGAGTGCCGGAACCATTTCGAGGGCGCAGCGCGCGGCCCTTGTCGGGCCGTCGAAGAGCGCGAACATGCCGTCGCCGGTGTGTTTGACGCGGCGACCGCCGTATTTCTCAACCAGCCAATCGGCGAGCTTGTCATGCGCGTCGAGCTGGCGGCGCCATTGCGCGTCGCCACGCGCGCTGACTTGTTCTGTACTGCCGACGATGTCGGAGAACAAGACTGTCGACAGCACGCGTTCGCCCGACTCATCGGCGGGCTTGCCGAGGACGAAGTTCACCACTTCGTTGGCCAACACGTCATCCATCAGCCCGTGTGGCCCGTTTGGCAGCTCGAGGAAGCGGGCGTTCGGCATGGCCGCTGCCAGAGCGCGCGCGGCGTCGATGGGTGCCACATTGTCGTCGGCCCGCCCCAGCACGAGGGTCGGTGTGTGCACCGAGCCGAGTACGCCCCTGACATCGCTGTCCAACAGCGCGTGCCAAAGCATGATGGACATCGTCGGGCTTGCCCCGAACCGCTGAATACGGCCATAGAAATCAAGAAAACCCGGCATCTTTCCGACTTCGCCGAAGAACAGGTCGGCGAGTGCCCCTTCGCCCCAATGATTTTCGATCTCGTTGATGATTATGGCAGCCTGATCGGCGGTGAAACCCCATGGGTGATCCGGCAACTCGGGAGTGAAGCGGGCCATGGTGCCGTAGAGCGCCAATGACTCGACGCGCTCAGGGTAGGTCGCGGCGAACAGGACGCTCATCGGCCCGCCCTCGGAGACGCCGAACAGCGCAGCGGAGTCTGCGCCTACCGCATCAAGCACGGCATGGAGGTCGTCCATCCGCTCGTCCAGCGGTGGGACATGGGTCACCGGGTCGGACAGGCCGGTGCCGCGCTTGTCCCACGCCACCAACCTGTTGCCGCGACTGAGCGTTTCGAGGAAGCCTTGGAACGGCATATCCGGTGCGGTCAGAATGTCGGCGTTGCTGATCCAGCCCGGTATCCACACCAGCGTCGTGTCACCCTCGCCGAACACGCGATAGGCCAGCCGCACCGAACCGTTGCGTGCGTAGTGAACGCCGCCGTCCTTCACCCGTGCATCTTCCCAGGTGGTGTCCGCGTCACGCAGCGAAATCCGATATGGCTCATCCCTGTGTCGATCATCTGCGGCCTGCGGGCAGCGGGCCGGTAGCGCAGGCAGTAGTTGTCGGCGCACAGGAATGAGCCGCCCTTGATGACCCTGCGTGGCACCCGGAACTGCGGCTGCTGCGTGTCGTAACTGCCTGCCTCACAACAAGGGTCGCCCTCGCGGGTGTCGGCGTACCAGTCGGTCGTCCACTCCCACACGTTGCCCGCCATGTCGAAAAGGCCGTAATCGTTGGCCGGGAAGCTGCCGACCGGAGCGGTGCGGCCGTACCCCGGTTCCGGCCGCCACGGGAACTCGCCGTGCCAGTAGTTGGCCAACGGCTCACCCCGCTCGGGTTCGTTGCCCCACGTGTACGTCGCGGACTCGAGACCACCGCGGGCGGCGACCTCCCACTCGGCCTCCGTCGGCAGCGCCAGACCCGCCCAGTCTGCGTAGGTTTCGGCATCCGCGTAAGCGAGGTGCACCACAGGATGATTCGCGCGCTTGTCGATCGACGAGTGCGGCCCGACGGGATGTCGCCAGGACGCGCCTGGCGTCCACGCCCACCACTGACTCAGGTGTCGTAAATCGACCGGCCCCTGCGTGCGGGTGAACACCATCGACCCGGGCTGCAGGTTCTCCGCCGGTGCATCGGGGAAGTCGTCCGCGTTCAGCGTTCGCTCCGCCACCGTGACATAGCCTGTGGCATCGATGAATTCGGCGAATTCGGTGTTGGTCACCGCGTGGGCCGCAATCCAGAACTCGTCGACGCTGACGGTGTGCGCGGGCCCCTCTTCCGGATAGTGCGCATCGGATCCCACTACTGCCCTCTGCGCGGGAATGCGGACGAGATCACTAGTCACTGAAGACGGTCGTCCAGTCGTTCTTCATGCTGACGACGGTCCAGCCCTTCGACTTCGCGTCGTCGAGCGACTTTTCTGCGCCCGCGACGTAGTCGAATTCGCGGTCGGCGTCGTCGTGCAGCACCAGCAGTTGCAGGCCGCGGGTGAACTCGAGCATCTCGATGTCCCCGTTGGAGTTTCCCGCCGCGAAGATGGGCCGCCGCCCGATCCGACTCCACAGCCGCACCGGCTTGACGGGCCCGTCGTCGAGGAACTCCGGCTGGTCGGTCGTGTAGAGCTCTCCGTCCCGGTAGACCAGGCCCACCGAGCTGCCCACCACCCGCTCGGGGGGGATCTCGTAGAGCGCAGTGGTGACCGGACGCATGAAGTCGCGTCCGCCGCCGGAGACGATGTAATTGGTGAACTCGTTGGCCTTCAGATAGCGCAGCAGTTCGACCATCGGCTGATATCCACACGACGTGTAAGGCCGGCCCAGCGTCGGGTGCTTTGCATCGGCGAAGAACGCGTTGACCCTGGCGGAGTGCTCGTCGACGGTGATCTCGTGGTGGGCCCGCAGTATTGCGCCCATCAGCGGTCTCATGTCGGTGTCATCGCCCTGGTAGTGCTTGGTGACGGCGTTTCCCAGCCAGGTGAGGTCGCCCGCGTAGGCCGCCTGATACGGCTGCTGGTCCCGCAGTGCCGGGTCCGCTTCTGCCTGCTCCTTGAAACGCCGCAGCAGGAAGTCGAGTTGGATGTACATCGGCTTCTCGCACCACAGCGTGCCGTCGTTGTCGAAGACCGCAACGCGCGCTTCCGGCGCGACGAAGTCGGGGCCGCCTTCTGCGGTCACCCGGCCCACGAAGTCGACGATTGCCGACTTCGTGGCGCCATCGTTCCAGCTCTCCAGCATTCAGTCCCTCGCTCGGAATCAACCGTGTTAATCGACACTATTGCGGCGCGAGCCCGAGGGGATCGTCTTCGGCAGGCTGCCTGCGAAATTTTCGGAATCGTCGATGGCAGAGCCTGGTGCGGCGCACTCTATAGGCAGGAAGGCGGCGACATGTACGACAGAGCTATCGACAACGACTGGCATCTCGACATCCAGTTCGACGAGGACGCGACGCATACACATGCGACGGTCCGGGCGCGACTCGGTGACGACGGCGAGATGACGGCCATCGGGGATGCCTTCCGTAACCCGACGGACATCAGCCAGCCGATGATCGGTGAAGAGATCGCCGCGGCCAGGGCGTTGATTGCGCTGGGGACTGACCTGCTACATCGCGCAGGAGCGCGGATCGAGGCGGTCACCCGTCACCCGGTGCACCTGATCAATTGAGTCAGGCCGCGGGCTCGCCCGCAGGCACCACCGTCACCGGCACCGCCTTCGTGTGGGCCTTCATCTGTTCGAACAACTCGGTGTAGTAGGACAAGCAGTCACGCATTGCCTGGTCCGTGGTGAACAGCGGCCGGTAGCCGAGATCGCGTCCGGCCTTGGCGATCGAGAAGTAGTTGTCGAGGTAGAGGCGCTCGACGGCAAGCGGTTCGAACGGCGGCTTGGGCAGCCCGACGCGGAAGTGCAGCCACTGCCAGATCGTCATGACGAAGCGAACGAAGGCGCCGGAGATGCGGAACTTGGGCCAGCGCTGCCCGCAGGCCTCCACGACGGGCCGGGAGAACTCGAACATGTTGATTGGTTCACCGTCGTTGATGAAGTACGCCTGCCCGGGGGCCGTGCCACCCGGCACCAGGTGCTCGCCGGCGAGGATGAAGCCGTGAATCAGGTTGTGCACGTAGGAGTTGTCCAGTTTGGCGTTCTTGCCACCGACCAGCACCTTGACGTGGCCGGCCAGCACGCTCTCGAACAGCTTGCGGAACATGGTCTGGTCGCCCCGGCCCCAGATGCCGCTGGGCCGGATCGAGCAGGTCAAAATGTTGCGAATGCCGTTCTGCGACAAGACGAATCGCTCGGCTGCGACCTTGGTCTCGGTGTAGAGGTCGTTGAAACGTTCTGTGTAGGGCAGGGTCTCGTCACCGTTGGAGATCTGCTTGCCGCCCATCACCACGCTGTTGGACGCGGTGTATACGAACCGTTTGACACCTGCTTGCTGCGCGGCGACGACCAGGTTCTCGGTGCCGCCGACGTTGACGGCGAAGCTGCGCTGGCGGTACTCGTCTGTGACCGAGGAGCCACCCATCAGGTCAATGATCGCCGCGGTGTGGAAGACGGTGTCGATCCCCTCGACAGAGGCCGCGACGGTGTCCTTGTCGCAGATGTCGCCCTCGATGACCCGCAACCGCGGATGCGCGGGCAGCGGGGACGGGGCGCGGTCGAACGAGCGCACCTCGTGGCCCCGCTCGAGCAGTTCGGCCACCAGGTTGGCGCCGACGAAGCCGGAGCCGCCGGTGACCAGCACACGGCCGAGTTCAGTGGTCAGCGTTGAATCACCCATGCCGGAAGCATAAATGAAACGTGTTCCAGTTTCGAGTCCCTAGCGCGAAACTGCTTGAACTGTCAACTTTATCTGTCGTCAGCGTCGTCGCCTGCCGCCAGCGCATCCTCGATGCGTTTGCGGGCCCCGGCCAGGTGCTCGTCGCAGCGTTTAGCCAGTTCCTCGCCCCTTTCCCAGAGCTTGAGCGACGCATCGAGATCGAGCCCGCCCTGCTCGAGCTGGCGCACGACCTCCATCAGTTCGTCGCGGGCCTCTTCGTAGCCCAATTCACTAATAGGCTTCATTGACTTCCCTCGCTGACCGCCGTTATCGCCCCGTCGGACACCCGCACCCGCAGCCGTGTCCCCGCAGGAGCGTCGGCCACCTTATGCAGCACCGTCGCCTCACCCGAAGCCGACACGGCCTGCACCACCGCGTAGCCGCGCTTCAAGGTCGCGGCGGGTCCCAGTGTCGCCAGCCGCGCCGACAAATGGCTGACCCGCTCGGATTCAGCGCCCACCAGCCGGGTGACGTCGCGCCTGGCGGCGGCTCTGCAGCGGCCGATTTCGTCAGCGCGCAGGGCCAGTGCGGCCAGCGGCTGCGCCAGCACCGGTCTGCTGCGCAGGCCGCCGATGTGCTGTTCCTCGCGGCGCACCCAGGCGCGCAGCGCGCGCGCACTGCGCCGACGTAGATCGAGCACCAGCGCGAGCTCCGCTGCAGTATCGGGAACGACGCGCTTGGCGGCATCGGTCGGGGTCGCGGCCCGCAGATCGGCGACCAGATCGCACAGTGGGTTGTCCGGCTCGTGCCCGATGGCGCTGACCACCGGCGTCGTGCACGATGCGATCGCCCGGCAGAGCGTCTCGTCGGAGAACGGCAGAAGGTCCTCGACGCTGCCGCCGCCGCGCGCGACGACGATGACATCGACGGCGGGGTCGGCATCGAGCTCGCGCAGCGCCTCGACCACCTGCGGGACCGTATTGGTGCCCTGCACGGCGGTGTTGCGAATGGCGAATCTGACTGCAGGCCAACGGTCTTTGGACACCGAGACGACGTCGTGCTCAGCGGCGCTCGCGCGTCCGGTGATCAGCCCGATGGTGTTGGGCAGAAACGGAATCTGGCGCTTCAACCGGGGATCGAACAGTCCCTCGGCGGCGAGCAGTTTGCGCAGCCGGTCGATCCTGGCGAGCAGTTCACCGACACCGACCGCGCGAATCTGGTTGACACGCAAGGAGAAAGTCCCGCGGCCGACGAAGAAATTCGGCCGGCCCAGCATGATCACGCGCGTACCCTCGGTCAGCTTGACCGGGGCGTTGCGCACCAGGTCGCGTGGGCACGTCACCGACAACGACATATCGGCTGCAGGATCGCGCAGCGTGATGAACGCCGTACTCGTGTTGGGCCGCATCGAGAGTTGGGCGACTTCGCCTTCGATCCAGACGGTGCCGAGCTTCTCGATCCAATCCTTGACCATCATCGCGACGGTGCGGACGGGGAACGGGTTGTCCGCGGATTGGCCCCGCTCGTCCTCAGTCATTTTCCGAGCCCGCTCGGGTGCTCACCTGGCGGTCGCGCGGGTGATCCTGTTGGCCAGCAGAGTCTGGAACGGCGCGCGCGACTTGGTCGTCTCCTCGTATGCCAGCAGCTCTTCGAGGTCGGCGACCCGAAGCGAGGTCAGCCGCGCCCGCAACTGGGCCAGCGTCAACGTCTCGTAGTCCAACTTCTTGACGATGTCGGGCTGGCCGGACGTCGCAGGCGCCACCGAGCCGTCGGCGTCGTCAGCCAGCGTTTCCGGCTCGCCGCCGGTGAACAGGGCGAACCTGCCCTCGGTGAGCCGTTCGCCGTCCGGACCCGACGGTGCGGGCACCAGTCGGATGTCGCCGCCGGAGCGGCTCCGGTCGTCGCTCAGGTCCTCGTCGAACGTCGCCCACTCGGGCTGCTCGTCCTTCGGCGGGAAGAGGCCTTCGAGCGTCTCGTCGCCCCGGTTGACCAGGTCGGCCACGTCCTGCTGCACCTTCATCACGAGGTGCGCGACCTGGCTGGCGACGGTCATCGGGTAGGTCAGGATGGTCTGCGGAAGCTTTCGTGTTTCCTCGAGGACGGTTACCGCCGCTCCCACCAGCAGACGGACCCCATACGGTGCGGTTGCCATGCGCCACAGCCTACGGCTGGCCCTTCGGCGGCGCGGGTCAGTACCCTGGGAACCATGCCGTCGACTATCAACATGGGGATTCCGGGCGCGTCCAGCTCGGTCGCTGGCGGCAGCCAGAACAGCCCTGCCGGTAAGCGCGTGTTGCTCGCCGAGCCCCGCGGCTACTGCGCGGGTGTGGACCGCGCCGTGGAGACAGTCGAGCGGGCGCTGGAGAAGCACGGTGCGCCGGTGTACGTCCGGCACGAGATCGTGCACAACGTCCACGTGGTGGAGACGCTCGCCAAGGCGGGTGCGATCTTCGTCGACGAGACCGACCAGGTGCCCGAGGGGTCGATCGTCGTGTTCTCCGCGCACGGGGTGGCGCCGACGGTGCACGTCAACGCCAAGGAACGCGACCTGAAGGTCATCGACGCGACCTGTCCTCTTGTCACCAAGGTGCACAACGAGGCGAAGCGGTTCGCGCGCGACGACTTCGACATCCTGCTGATCGGCCACGAGGGTCACGAAGAGGTCGTCGGTACCGCCGGTGAGGCACCCGACCACGTGCAGCTCGTCGACGGCCCCGACTCGGTGGACGCCGTCACCGTCCGCGACGAGAGCAAGGTGATCTGGCTGTCGCAGACGACGTTGAGTGTCGACGAGACGATGGAGACCGTGCGTCGGCTGCGGGAGAAGTTCCCGACGCTGCAGGATCCGCCCAGCGACGACATCTGCTATGCCACCCAGAACCGCCAGGTCGCCGTCAAGGCGATGGCGCCGGAGTGCCAGCTGGTGATCGTCGTCGGCTCACGCAACTCGTCGAACTCGGTGCGGTTGGTCGAGGTCGCGCTGAACGCCGGTTCTGACGCCTCCTACCTCGTCGACTACGCCGACGACATCGAGCCTGCCTGGCTCGAGGGCGTCACGACCGTTGGCGTCACCTCCGGTGCGTCGGTTCCCGAGATTCTGGTTCGCGGCGTCCTGGACCGGCTGGCCGAGTACGGCTTCGACACAGTGCAGCCGGTGACGACCGCCAACGAAACACTGGTCTTCGCGTTGCCCCGCGAGATTCGTGCGGCCCGTGGCTAGGGCTGTCTAGACGTCGTACTCCCAGGCCTCGGCCTGGTGTTTGCCTGTTCGTGGCCGGGCCCGGTTCGGCGGATGCTGCTCACCGTCTTCGGCGCCGCGGTAGCGCACCCGTGAGACGGGGTGGTGGCTGCCGTTCGATCCGTTTCCGCTGGACCCGTTGGAGCCCTTGCCGTTTGACCCGTTCGTGCCGTGCGGTTCGAAGGGCTCGAAACCGTCGAACCGGGTGTGCCGATCGGGCCGCTGATACGGCGACCGACGATCGTTCGGCGGCGGCTGCTTACGGGGCTCGCGGGTCGACCCCGACCGGCCCGATTCACGCGACGACGATCGACCCGATTCACGCGACGACGATCGACCCGATTCACGCGACGACGATCGACCCGATTCACGCGACGACGACGACCGCTGCCTCCGGCGCGGCTCAGGCGGTGGAACCATCGGGTCGGTGCTGCTGCGGGCCGGGCGCGGCCGACGCGGACGCTCTGCGACCGGCTCGATGATCTCGGTCTCCGGCGGTCGGGCATGCCGCGAGCGCGACGTCTGTGTGCGTTTGGCCGGCCGTCCGCTGCGGGCTCTGTCTGTCGCCGCGGCCGACCTGGCCGGTCGTGAGCTGCGGTCGATCGAATGCTGCCTGCTACGCCGCGGCGCGGGAGCCTCCTCGACGTCCTCTGCGCCCTCGCGTGTCAGCAGCCCAGAGATCTTGGCGGTCACGGCCGAGAACCGTCCCGCGGCGGGCTCGTCGGATTCGGCGGCGGTCGTGCGATGACCCGACATCCCCATGTACCAGCGGGCCAAACCGACCAGCAGCACGATCGCGGAGGTGAAGAACATCAACGGGAAGCGCTCGATCAGGGGATAGCCGCAGTTGATCAGCAGATCCTTGAGACCGTCCATCGCCCCGCCGTGAAACAGGAAGTACGCGCCGGGCACGGCGACGAACAAGATCAGCGGAGGCTGGATGACCGCGGTGAAAATGCTCGTCTGTCGTACTGCCACCGCGGCGGCGATGCACCCGATTGCGTAGGCGGCAGCAAACGCGAGGGTCAGTTCCTTTGAGCCCGAACCTGCATCGAAAGCGAAGCCGATCGCGGTGAATGTGACGGCTATGAGCACCGCACCCCACGACGGCACACCAGGAATGGTGGGAATCATGGAGCGATGCTCGGCCGCTACCGCTGACCTCGCGCGCTGACCTGACACACGTTGACCGTACCGGCTTCGGCTGGAAGTGGCTGCCAGCGCACGCTGGCGTGGCCGGGGTTGTCTCCTAGACTTGGCTCCCTGTGAGCTTGAACCTAGGAATCGTTGGTCTGCCGAATGTGGGTAAGTCAACGCTCTTCAACGCCCTGACGCGCAATAACGTGCTTGCTGCCAACTACCCCTTCGCGACGATCGAGCCGAATGAGGGGGTGGTGCCGCTGCCGGATCCGCGGCTGGACGAGCTGGCGAAAATGTTCGAATCGGAAAAAGTCGTGCATGCGCCTGTGACGTTCGTCGATATCGCCGGGATTGTCAAAGGCGCGTCGGAGGGCGCAGGTCTTGGCAACAAATTCCTAGCCAACATTCGCGAGAGCGATGCGATCTGCCAAGTGGTGCGGGTCTTCACCGACGATGACGTCGCTCACGTCGACGGCCGGATCGATCCACGATCCGATATCGAGGTGATCGAGACGGAGTTGATCCTGGCCGATCTGCAAACACTGGAGCGGGCCCTGCCGCGACTGGAGAAGGAAGCGCGCACGCATAAGGACCGCAGAGCCGCACACGAGGCCGCGGTGGCCGCCCAGGAGATCCTCGACGGCGGCACGACGCTTTTCGCGGCCGGGAAATCTGTGGATTCGGCGCTGCTGCGGGAGCTGAACCTGTTGACGACCAAGCCGTTCCTCTATGTGTTCAACGCCGACGAGGAGGTGCTGACCGACGCCGACCGCATCGCCTCGTTGCGGGAGATGGTCGCACCGGCTGACGCGGTGTTCCTCGACGCGAAGATCGAAGCCGAACTGCAGGAGCTCGACGACGAGTCGGCCGCCGAGCTGCTCGAGTCGATCGGCCAGACCGAGCGCGGACTCGACGCGCTGGCGCGGGCCGGCTTCCACACGCTGCGGCTGCAGACGTTCCTCACGGCAGGCCCCAAAGAGTCGCGGGCGTGGACGATCCATCAGGGCGACACCGCGCCGAAGGCGGCCGGGGTCATCCACACCGACTTCGAGAAGGGCTTCATCAAAGCCGAGACGGTGTCCTACGACGATCTGATCGCGGCCGGTTCGATGGCGGCCGCGAAGGCCGCGGGCAAGGTGCGGATGGAGGGCAAGGACTACGTGATGGCCGACGGCGACGTCGTCGAGTTCCGGTTCAACGTGTAGATGGCGATGGAGGTAGTGCTCATTACCGGTGGCGGTTCTGGCATCGGCGCCGGTCTCGCGGCCGCCTTCCACGCGCGTGGAAGCCAGGTGATCGTCGCCGGGCACGGGCGCGAGCGCGTCGAGGCGGTAGCGACGCGCCACCCCGGAATGGAGGCCGAGGTAGTCGATGTGGCCGATCCCGAGCAGGTGGTGGCACTCGCCGAGCGGGTTGGTGAGCGATGGCCCGAGCTGACGACGGTCGTCAGCAACGCAGGCATTCAACATCTGTTCGACTTCGCCGGGCCGGGCCCGCTCGACGCAGCCGAGCTAGGGCGCGAAGTCGACGTCAACCTCAAGGGCGTGATCTATGTCGCCAACGCCTTCTTGCCGCTACTTAAAGCACAGCCGCGCTCGCGGCTGGTCAACGTCGGCTCGGGGCTGGGCTACGTGCCGCTCGCAGCAGCGCCGATCTACTCGTCGACTAAGGCCGCCGTGCACAGCTTCACGATCGCCCTCCGGCGGCAACTCAGGAATTCCACTGTGCAGATCGTCGAGTTGATCCCGCCCGTCGTTGTGACCGATCTGCATCGAAATCTCGACCAAATCCCGCCGCGCGCGATGGAACTCGATGCCTTTGTCGCCGCCGCGATGGCTGGCTTGGACGCGGGCCGTGAGGAGATCGTCGTGGGTCTGGCCAAAGCACTGCGGATCTTCAGCCGCGCCGCGCCGTCAATTGGATTGAACGTGGTCAATCAGAAGGCGGAGTAAGTGTAGTGAGCGAGAGCTATTGGCTAAGCGACGCCAATCGCGTGAGGCCGGTATCCCGCGCGTCAGTGAACCGTGACGGAGAAGGCGTCGAGTTTCGGTTCAACGTGTAGGTGTTCGCCTTCGTCGAGTTTGTACTGAGGGCTGCGATTCGACGGAGATCACAACCCTGGACGCGGTCTCAAACCAGCGCCTCGCAGATTGTCCATGCGCCGTCACTCCAGTTGCTCATGACCGTGCATGTCCGGCGATCCTGGGGATCGTGCGTGCTGAGGAACGACACGCCTGCGTCATATCCCTCGATCTCGACGGCGCCGTCGGGTGTGCGCCGGAACCCGAGGCCGTACTGCCTGTGATCCGACGGGTCTTCGCTGCGTGGCCTGATCATCTCGGCGACGACGTCGCGCGGAACGATCGCCCCGGTGAACAGCGCCCGCCAGAAGGCGTCGATGTCGCTAAGGCCGACTTGCGCGCCACCGTCGCCGGAGCCGCGGACCGGAAGGTGCAAGGCGTTGGTGCGTAACCCGTCGGCGGACAGGTAGCCGATCGCCACGTCGCCAGGCAGTTCGTCGTTTCGGAGGTACGCCGCACCGGTCATCCCGGCGGGTTCGAACACCCGCTGGCGGACCAGGTCGTGGAACGCCACGCCGGACGCGCGCTCGGCGAGGAGTGCGAGCACGACATAGCCGCCATTGTTGTAGGCGAATCGCTCACCAGGCGTCGACACCTGGGGGTAACCGTCGAGTACAGCGATGAAGTCCTCCGTCGTCTCCAGGCGGTGCACCGGCACG
This sequence comes from uncultured Actinomycetota bacterium, assembly GCA_963756865.1. Taxonomy (GTDB): domain Bacteria; phylum Actinomycetota; class Actinomycetes; order Mycobacteriales; family Mycobacteriaceae; genus Mycobacterium. Next base: position 100,896 of record CAVWPQ010000020.1, read on the forward strand.
GGCATGACGTAGTCGGTGATGGCGCCCATGGCGTCCTCGTCCAGGTAGTCGCCGATCCCGGAGCGATGGGCCAGCAGGTGCTCGACGGTGACGGTGTCATCGATCAGCGGCAGATCCGAGCCGAGCACCTCCCGCGCCGGTGTGTCCATGCTCAGCTGCCCGTCGCTCACGAGGGCGATGACGGCCAGGGCGGTGAAAGTCTTACTGCCGCTGGCGATCCCGAAGCGCGTCGCGAGCGTGACGGGGACCGAGTGCGCCCGGTCGGCGAGTCCGCGTACGAGCGTCCACCGATCATCAGGGGACTCGCCGCCGCTTGCCGCAATGCCCGAAAACCCCGACGCGTTGGCGGCCCCGACGATCCTGGACGGCACGTCCATGCGATCACCCTAGGCCCGTCACGGTTGCGCGCTGCCTTTGTCGCAGAGATTGGAAGGAGAGCGACGCGTCTCATCTGATGACGGGGCCAGAGGCGCACACCGGCGAAATCGGCTTATCTGTCGGCTCTGACGACGACCCGTACGCCCACCTTCTCGACGGTCAGAAGCAGCTAGCTAACGCCTCGGCGGTCCCTTCACCGTTAGCGCAACAGCTTGGGCCGCCCGTGGGAGGGTGTTGGTACGAAACTGGCGCCGAAGCGAGCGTCGGATCCGAGTTGCCATCCCCAGCGCCATCAGTGAGATCGCCTGCCGGGCGATTCGAGAACGTCGCGTGCGGGCGTACCAGGGCTGCGCCGACCTGACGCTGCGACGCCCGAGGTAATAGGCCACCGACATCGATGCGACCAGCAGGCAGATCAGTTCGAGCGTCGGCATATCGGACAGCATGTCCGATGGTTATCGCGGCAAGGTCACATACCGGATACGCCTACGTCCCTGATCTGCCGGTTGATCTCAGCCTGCCGCAACAGAAATCGCGCCTCGTCCAGCTTCTTGCGTCGCATCCAGCTGGTGACCTCGGTGTTGCACTTACTGGTGTTGCACGACCGGCAACAGGGCACGACGTTGGCGAGCTCGTACCGTCCGCCGCGCGATATGGCCAGCACGCAGTCCCTCTGCAGCGGTTTGCCGATCTCGCCGCAGTAAGCGCAGCCACCCCAGGCCAATTTCAGTGCATCCCACTGCAAATCGGTGAGGTCGTGCACCTTCGCGGCGATACGCCGCCTGCGACGACGCGCGTACCTGGTTGCGCGCGTTGGCCTCCGAGTCGCCACCGATCGAGGTTATCGCGGGCGAGGAGCTCCCGATGATCGACGAGCGGCGTGTCTTCCCGGCTGTCCGGATTCCGGCTGGCCCAGCCTCGGCTTCGGGTTCGCCCTCGCGACGCGGCAAACCGGATAACCGCGAGGTATCCAGCTCGATGAGGCAGAATCGCGCAGATGACCACGCCGCCGCCGCAACCCCCAGGGCAGCCCGGTCGGCAGGGCAGGGGTGACCCGCATCAGGACCCTGTGACGCGTCGGATTCAGCGCCCCGCCCGACCGCCGGAACCTCCCACCGAACAGATCCGGGCGCGCAGGCAGCCCCCCGATGCGGCGCCGACCGAGAAGATTCGATCGCCGCGACCTCCAGCAAGCACACCGCCGCCTCCGCCTGGCGCACCGCCGCCCCCACCCGGCGCAAGTCGTCCGCCTCCGCCCCCACCCCCACCTCACCAGGCTGCCGAGCCTCCTGCGGCCAAGAAGCGGCGAAGCCGCGGATTCCTCAACAAGCAGTCGATCATCCTGATCGCCGTCATCGTCGTCGCCCTCATCGCCGGCGGCCTGGCCGGTGCTGAGCTCTATGCGCGCAACCGGGCCGACGACGTCCTCGTCGATGTCGCGGAATGCGTCGTGAAAGACGGCGTCACGATTTCCTACGGCGTGAATCCGCCGTTCCTGTGGCAGCACATCACCGGCCACTACACCAATATCTCCGTCACGACCGCCGGACGAAATGTTCAGGACGCCAACGGAATGACGGCCGACGTGACCGTTTCCGATGTGCGACTGCGCGAAACGGGCGACTCCAAGGGCACCATCGGCTCACTGACAGCGACGCTCGACTGGAAGTCAGAAGGCATCAAGGAAACGTTGGCTGCCAACCTTCCCGGGGTCGGCAACCTGATCACCGGCGTACGTACCGATCCAGCGGCGGGCACGATCGTCGTCGACGCGGGCGACAACAGCGTCACCGCCAAACCCGTTGTCACCGACGGCGATCTCAATCTCGAGGTGCTCGAGGTGACCGGTCCGCTGCCGAAGGACGCGGTGCAGACGGCGCTCAACGACCTGACCAAGAAACTCAACGACAACTATCCGCTCGGCATTCACGCCGACAGCGTCGAAGTCACCGACAGCGGAGTCGTCGGCAAGTTCTCCAGCCAGGACGCGTCGATCCCCAAGGAGGACGCCAACCCCTGCTTCGCGCGGCTGTAAACGGCTCAGCGCGCGACAAGGCGGAAGACGGGGATCGTGCGGCCTGCCGTGGCGGTCTTCACCAGGTAGTCGCTCCATCCGGCGTACACCTTCTCGGCGAGTCCGTACAACCGCTTGTACTCGTCGGGGTCGGTGACCTCGGTTGCGAGTGAACGGTTCGTCGCCGAATTCGCACTGTCGGGTTGGCCTTCAGGTTGTAGTACCACTGCGGGTGCTTCTCGCCGCCGTAGTTGGATGCAGTCAGGATCGGGTCGGGTCCGTCGTGGAAATAGGTCAGTTGATGTTCGCGGCGCTGACCGGTCTTGGCGCCCGTGGTGATCAAGGGGGCCGTCGACGGACCGCCGAGGACCCACGGATACCTACCGCGAGACGCGCGGTACAGCCATGGGTCGATGCGAGGGAACACGTGATGCGCCATGAACTGCCCTGCGCTCGAGCGGCTGAAGCTTTCCATTGCCGTGTACCAACGGCTGTGTTTCTTGTGCGGATCCACATAGTGCAGTGGCATGGGCGGACGATAGCGCTGCTGAGGTGATCGACGACGGGTTCGGACAATTCAGCGACTGGGAAACGCGCTGCCCGCCACGACTTGAATATGCAACGGCAGGGTGATCCGCTCGTCGTGGTCCTCGAGCCGAACGGTGTAGGAGTGCAGTCCGCCGTTGGGCTCGATCGGTAGCGCGATCGGCGGCGTCACCATGAACGCGATTTTGCTCGGCACCGTGAAATAGGACGATCTCGCGGGCGTCCACTGCTGCCCCGACGGTCCTGCCGCATCGATGTGCAGACCGAACTGCTTCCCCCGGTCCTGCCTGCTGACCTCGCAGAAGATGACACAGCGCGTCGCAAACGCTGTCGCCCCGTCCGCCACCGTCGTCGACGTCCAGCACCCGCCGGTGACGTTGAGCATGTCGTCGACCACTTCGGCGTGGTTGGCGAAGAAGGCATTCGTCAGGCGCATCCTACGAAAGCTATCGCATCAGCCCCGCTGACATCGCCTAACCGAGGACGACGGCGATCTCGTCGCTGAGTCGATATCCCTCGTTCAGCGGCAGCGCGTCGCCGCTCCAGAACTTGCCCGGGTCGAACCAGCTGGTGTGCTTCTCGGTGGTCAGCAGCCCCATCTCCTCGTAGGTGATGGCGACGGTCTCGGCGCAGTAAGCGGTCTCCAGCGCCACCCGCTCGTCGGCTCTCTTGCGCTCGGTGGACTCGCGAACCCGCTTGTCCACAAAGGGAATTCCCCGCGTCCAATCGCTGGCTGTCGGCACCCGGCCGCGGAACCACCGCCCGGTCAGTCGCGCGGTGCTGGGAAACGGTGTGCCGTCCATCCGGGCGATGACGCGCAACACCTGGTCCTCCTGCTCGCGGGTGGCGTACGGGGAGAGCTGACGCAGCCAGCACCGCTGCCCGTAGTTGTTGATCCAGCGTTCCACCGCGGCCCTTGCGTCATTGAGCTGAACGCCGCGATGGTGGGTTCCGGTCCAGATGTCCTGCAGCTTGTCGCCGAGCTCGGCATGCCACATCAGCGGCGGCATGTCATCGATCGCAACAGTCATCCCGACGTGGTTGACCGGGGCGTTCGTCATGGTCTGGATCGCGCGATCCGGCCGCGAGTCACCGCGGAACAGCCAGATATCTCCTGTGCGGGTCTCGTGCAAGGCGCGCTCGAGGGTGACGGTGTTCGCATCCACGAGCGAAGCTTAAAGCGTCCCGGGCAACCCCTGTTGGGTGTCCGGAACCGCCCTTCTCGGGCGTCGTCGGTTCAGCCCGCCTGGGCGGAGTGAACGTCAGTTCCCGCGTCACCCGGGCTGGATGTACCTGCCCGCGAAGGCTGCAGGTCAGCGCCGTCCCGTCGGCGGGCTTTGGTGGCCCGGCCCCTTTGCTTAGAGGTCCGGGGATCGTGCTGCGGATCAGAGTGAAGGTTGAATTCGCCCCACCGAGCTAAATTCACCGCTGCATTGGTGTCGCGATCCGCGGAATGCCCACAGCCACAGGTGAAAACCCGATCAGCGAGCGTCATGTCATTGCGGATGGTTCCGCACGCCGCGCAGAGCCTGGTCGACGGGTACCACCGATCAGCGATGATGAGGCGGCCGCGGCGCCATGCTTGCTTGTAGGTCAGCAGACGCGCAAATTCAGACCAACCGGCGTCGGAGATGGCACGGGCAAGGCGGTGGTTGCGCAGCATTCCGGACACATTGAGGTCTTCGATGACTAGCCGATCGTGGGTCTTGACCAACTCGTTGGATACCTGGTGCAGGAAGTGGCGGCGCACGTTGGCGACTCGATTGTGATGACGTCCCAGTCTTGCTGCGGCGTCACGGTGGTTACGGGATCCTTTCTTTAAGCGGGACAACTTCTTCGCAAGGTGACGCTGCTGTTTCATCCCCGCGGCCAGCGCTTTGGGCGCGTCAGTGACCCGGGCAACTTCGCTGCCCGCGGAATTAGCCGCGACCAGGAACGCCGACAAGCCCCGATCAACGCCGATCCATTGGCCGCTTCCCGTGTGACGGGCATCGTGTCGATGGGCCGGGTGTAGGTCGGCAGCTTCAACATTCAGCGATATCCACCATCGTTCGGCGCATCGCGTGATGGTCGCGAAACAAATTCTAGCCCGGCCGCTGCCGAGCATACGCCGAAGCCGGCGAGTGTCATCGTGCACACCAATCTGACCGATTCCAGGCAGCGTAATTCCGCGTAGCTGGTTGTTATCCCCGATACGAATTGTCTCCGCCCGGCCCTTCAAGTGTTTATTGCGCAGGCGAAACGACGGCGTCGCGCGGTTCTTCTTCTTGAAGCGAGGAAAGCCCACTTTCTTGTTCGTGCGCTTGCCGGATCGGGAGTTCGACCAAGACCTGAGTCCCTTGCCCAGGTCAGCCGCCGCCTCCTCGAACACTTGTTGGCAGACATCGGTCCGCCATGGAAGACCCGTCACCACCTTCTCTGTCAGGCCATCGGAATCTACGGTGAACACGCGTCCAGCGTCCTCAGTTTTCTTCCATGCGTTGAAAGCGTTGATCAGATCGAACCCGCTCCAAGGCACTTTGGTGTCGGGGTCGGTCTTGCTCTGGGTCAGTGCAGTTTTCACCATCCGTAGGCACTCGTTGAACGCGAATCTTGCCGCCCCGGCATGACGAGCCAGCTGTTCAAGCTGCTCGACGGTGGGGTCGAGGCAGAACTTGAACGTCGTGTGGCGGCTCATTGCGTACGAGCATCCCACCGCCCACCGACAGCCCCTATACATGCGCCGACGCCTCTGATCGGTTACTCGCCACGGTTCTGACGACGCCGTGAATTCACCGCAGCAGTTACGGAGGGATTTGAGGCTCCGACAGATCGTCTTGCCCTAATGACGGCTCATCCTCGCCACTTCTTGGACGCCCTGTGGGGCACACTGACAGCCATGCGGAGCATCTGGAAGTGGGTTGGCATGGCCGGTGTCGCAGGCGTCGTCGCAGGTGGCGCGCTGGTGGCGCGTGATCAGCGAAAGCGAAATTCCTACACGCCCGACGATATCCGGTCGAAGTTGCACGAACGGCTGGCTGAGTCGGAAAAGAAGAGCTAGCGCGCTACACGCGAGCCGGGACCGGCGCCAACTTGGCGCGCAATTGATCCATCGTCAGCACCCACGCCACGCTGCCCGCCATCAGTTCGAGCGCCATCTGGTGATGGTCTGCACCACGCATGCTGCCGACGCATTCCTCGACGAGGACGGGCCGGAATCCGCGGGCGGACGCGCCGAATGTCGTCGCGTACACACACGTGTCGGTGTTGATGCCGGCGAGGAGCACGACGTCGGGCTGCAGGTAGCGGCGCAGGATCATCTCCAGGTCGGTCAGATGAAAACTGTCCATCTCCCGTTTGTTGCCCATCATGAAGTCGCCGTCGGCCACCAGTGCAGCCATCACCTCCTCGCTGCCCGAACCGGCGATCCTGTCCACCCGCGTGCGCGCGGGGGCGATGCGGTTCTGCGAGAGGCCGGCCCGCTGGCCGGCAAGCGTGTAGGGCGCGTGATGGCCACCGAGAGCCGCCTCCTGCGGGCGCCGGCTGACGTAACAGTGCACCACGGGAATGCCTGTCGCCCGGCACAACTGGAGCATCGCCGCGGTGTTGGCGACGACGTTGTCGGCGATGTCGGCGGTAACCGGCGCGGTCGCCACCGCAGGGTCAAGGAAGTCGCGCTGCATGTCGATCGTCAGGGCAACGGTCTTCGCGGGATCAACGACGAGTAGATCGCGCATCGCGCGCTTGTAGTCCTCACGGTCGTGTAACTGAATTGTCCGGGTCATCCGATGTCCTTCCAGCGATACCGATCGTCCTGCCGCCGGGCACCCGCGGGCAATAGTGAACGCTCGGATGATTCGGCGTCGAAATTATTTCGACTAGCTCAGCTGAACGGGTGGGCGGCCGAGGATCGCGACGCCGATCCCGCCGACTGTTTCCCAGAAGCCGGGGTTTCCGGATTCGGGGGCGGGCTGCGGCTCCTCACCGTCTCTAGGTAGATGGACTTTCATGGGCGCCCGCCCGTCGCCGAAATTGATGTCGACGGACGCTTCGACGCCGTTGTAAGTCCTCGGCGGGGCTGGCGCAGCGTTTTGCGGCAGTCAGTCGTAGAGCGCTCGGATCTGATCGGACGTTGGCAGCTCACGAAAATCTAAGGCAGGCCAACGGGTGTTGAGCGCGCAGAATTGCCGCGAGGGGCCGGTACAGGCACCGGTAGCGTCGGGGCCGTGTCATGGCTACGTGATGAAGTGCTTTTCCGGACGCAGAGGGGCCTGTTTGGGTTGAAGGCGGTGCGCAATCTCGCCTATCGGGAGGATCCCGATCGGTCGCCGGAGGCCATCGGGGAGGTGACTTCGGAGTTGGTGCGCGCGTTGCTCCGCGACGGGCTCGCGGTCGTGGGGGATCGCACCGAGTCGGGGTTTATGAAGCGGTCGGATCCCCACAACGACCTACTCGACGGAACACAGGAAACCTGGTTGCAGCTGACCGAGGCGGGCCGACTTGCGGCGAACGCAGTTCCGGTCACGAAGAAGGAGAGGTCGCCGGATAGCGCTGTCAAGCAATTCAGTTGGCCTCTGCTGGATGCTGCGCGGGAGGTCCTGCTTTACGGCACGATTGACTGGGTCGAGCTGGGTCAGATCCACTGGCGTGTCAAAGAGGTCAGCCCTGATGTGCCGATCGAGGTGGTCCAGCAGCGAACTCTGCAATTGATTGCCGAGTTGGTGGAAGAGGAACTGGCGGTGATCGGGCAGATCGAGAAGAACGCGGATGGCCTGGTGCCGTGGAATTGCTCGTTGGAGGAGGCATTGAGGCGTATCCGCGCCTTCTATATCGACAGGTACGACGAAACCGCGATGTGGGAATGGTGCTGTCTGCTGGACTTGACTCGCCTGGGCGAGAAGCTGGCGTGGGAAATCGAGTCGCAGGCGACTCGCTAGGCCACCGCGTAGAGCCGGTGCGTGCCCGAAAAGCCCTTCAACTCGACCTCGCGGCCGTCGTCGAATGCGATGCCGTCCCGGCCGTCGACCGACTCCCGCACCTGTTCGCTGACCAGCGTCTGCCCTCCGTCGGCCTCGGCGGCCACCCGCGCCGCCATGGCGACGTTCCTGCCGAACAGGTCGTCACCCCGACGCACCGACTTGCCGACGTGAATGCCGATCCGCACCCGGATTTCGTTGGGACGCCTGCGAAGCGCCCGCTGTATGTCGATGCCGCACCGCACCGCCTGCGCGGAATCGGCGAAGGCGACCATGAACCCGTCGCCCTGGCTCTTGACGACGTGCCCCTTGTTGCTCTGCACGTATCGCCGGATCAGCTTGTCGTGTCTGCCGATCAGCCGGACCCACGCCCTGTCACCGATGCGCTCGTTGAGCGCCGTCGACTCCTCGATGTCGGAGAAGAGGATCGCGACGTTCCCATCGGGCGCCAGGCGCGCCAGGTCGGGCCGCTCCACCTCTGCCCAGTCCGCGAGGTCTTCGATCGAGGAGCGCACTGCAGCGCCGAGGCCATCCCTGCGGATGATGGTCGCCGTCTGCCATAGGTTCTTGACGGCCTCGCGGCCGCCCGACAGCAGCATGTTGCGGGCATCCACCCGGCCGCGCAGTTCGTCGGCCTCGCGTCGGGCTCGGGTCAGCTGCACCCAGAGGACGCCGAGCGCGACGGCCTCGGCGATGGCGATTGCCGCCAGAACGTAGACGGCGATCTGCATCCCTGTCACCGGTCAAGTATTGGATGCTGGTCCGGTGAAGCCGAAGGCGCCCTACTACGAGAGCAGATTCATCCGCGCGAACGACCCCGATCGTGCCCGTGCGGTGTGGATGCGCTCGACCCTTCTGCTGCCGACTGCGGGTGTCCCCGTCGCCGACTCATGGGTGATGCTCTTCGATCCCGACGGGTCGGGCAACCGGGCACTCAAGCAGCCGTATCCGATCGACCAGTCCGATTACCGGTACGACAACTGGACCGCCCGGATCGGCACAACCTCTATCGACGACTGGTCCGCCAGCGGGTCGGTCACCGCACAGGAGCGGTCGGCTCGGTGGGACCTGCGGATCACCCCCGGCCCCGCCGCGCCGGTCAAACTGCTGACCGACCGCGCCTACAAGGCCAAGTTCCCGACTGCCAAGACGAGGGTTCGTGACCCGCTCGCGCGTTTCGACGGCAGCGTCCAACTGGACGACGTCCGCTTCGAGGTGCACGGCTGGACCGGAAGCGTCAACCACAACTGGGGCCGACGGCACACGCCTTCGTACGCTTTCGGTCAGGTGTGCGGGTTCGACGGTGCGCCGGAGTCGAGCCTGGAGATCGTGACCGCGCACGCGGGGATCGGCCCCGTCTCGCTGCCCGCCGCAACGCTTCTCGTGCTCCGCCACGACGGGCGGGAGGTGGCCGTGCGCTCGGTGCTCGCGACCCGCCATACGCGCGGCGACTACCGGCCGTTCAGCTGGTCGTTCGGCGCGCGCGTTGACGGGGTGACCGTCGACGGTGAGATGACCGCACAGCCGGGCGATGTCATCGGGTTGACCTATACCGACACCGACGGCGAGTCGAAGTACTGCTACAACTCCGCGCTCGCGACATGCCGTATCCACCTGTCCGGCAGCGGAATCGCGGCAACAGAGCTCGCGGCCACCCGGCGTGCGATGTTCGAGATCCTCACCGACACCCGCAACTCGTCCGTGCCGCTGCTCGCCTAGTTCTCCCCGCGAGCTGGGCCCACACCGAAGGTAGGGGAACACATAAGTACCCAAAACGCGGGCCTTTCGGGGACTTTTGTGTCTGCTCGGCAGGGAAAGGTGAGCCCTGAAAGGTAACTAGCTCATCGCGTTGGTGACCGTCGCCATGTCGAAGTAGTCCCGCCAAGCCTTGATCTGCCCGTTCTCGATCTCGAAGACCCCCGTGACGGGCAGTCGTATCGGCTCGCCGTCCTTGCGTCGCATCACATCGGTGCGCTCGTTCATCACCAGGTTGCCGTCGCTGACCTGCCTGTGCACCACGAAGTCGACGCCGTCGAAGTCGAAGGCCGCCACGAATCCCGCGATGAACTGCTTGATCGCCTCGCGGCCCTGCACGGCGTCCATCGGCATGTTGTGAAAGACGCCGTCTTCGGCGAAGTAGCCGGCCAGTTCCTCGGGATCGGGCGTCGACCACTTCGTGCAGAATTCGGTGATCAGTTCGTCGGCTGAGCGCGTCATGGCTTGATGTAACGCAGCGACGCGACGTAAATCAACCCCGCAAGCGCGGCCGACCCGATGGTGCTCAGGTCGACTCCACCGGCGATCTCGGCCAGCGGCCCGACGTAGAGCGTGGTGTTCACCGTCAGGACCCCGAACGTGGCGCCGACCACCCAGGCGATGACGGCAGGCACGTTCCAGCCGCCGGTGAACCAGTACCGGCCACCTCGCCGGCCGTCGGCGAACGCCTGAAGATCAACGGGGTCATACGATTTCGTGCGCAACGCACCGATGGCCAGGATCGCCACCCACGGCGTGATGACGGCGTTGAGCGCCACGGTCATCGCGGTGACCGAGTCGATGGCGTCGAACACGAACACCCCGATGTACAGCAATGCGATCGCGACGGCGGCGGTGATGATGGTGGTCTGCGTCCGCTTCAGCCGCGGCGCCAGCCCTTCCAGGTCGAGGCCGCTGGCGTAGACGCACAACACGCCCTGGCTCATGCCGCCGAACAACGAGATCACCACGATCGGCAGGACGTACCAGGCGGGGGAGGCCGCGACGAGATCGTCGATGTAGGAGTCTGTCGGGTTGGCGAACGTCAGCGCCGTGAACGCGCCGAACAGACTTGGCAGCAGGACGCCGATGAACATGCCGGCACCGAGTGCGATGCAGATCTGCTTGTCGCTGAACCGGATTGACGAGATGCGCCGTGTGTAGTCGCCGATGGTCGGGCCGTAGGAGATCGGCGCGGCCGCGAACAGTACCGCCGACAGCGCCCAGGTCTGCCAGAAACCGCCCAGTGCGTATTCACCGCCCGACGCGCTGGGGTCGAAGCCGCCTGCGAACGCGAACACGCCGAGGACCATCAACCCGCCGACGACCGGCACGACGATCTTCTGGATGGCGACGATCGTGGCGTGGCCGTAGAGCGCCACCGTCACCATCAGCGCGGCGACCGCGGCGTACGCGATGGCGTGCACGACGTCGCCCTGCGATGTGCCGAACAGCCGATGGCCCGCGGCGACGAGGGCGTCGCCACTGGTCCACACCGTGACCGCGGCGAAGGCGAGGGCGATCGCCAGCGCAAGCCCTGACCCGATGAACCGCCCGCGGATGCCGAAGAACGCGCCACTGGACACGGTCATGTTGGTGCCGGTGCGCGGCCCGATGATCGCGGTGGGCAGAACCGCCAGCGTGCCGACGGCGGTACCGACCGCCATCGAGGCGACCGTCTGCCAGAAGCTGAGGCCGAACAGGATCGCGAAGGCGCCGAAGACAACGTTCGTCCAGGTCAGGTTTGCCCCGAGGAACACCGCGGACAGGTTGCGCGGGCCGGAGTCGCGAGCGTCCTCGGGGAGGTATTCGACGCCTGCCGCTTCGACCGCGCCGATGCGGTCCTCGGCGACTTCGGCGGCGGAAGCGGGGAGTGTTGCGGTCATGAGCTGCTCGATTCGGCTTGTTGATGGGTACTTCAATAGTGTTGATGTAGTGTTCAATAAGAAATCGAGTTCGTCAATAGTTCGCCGAGAAGTGCGTCGACAGGAGATGAGAAGTTGACCGTCCAGGTGCGGGACGCCAAGCGGAAGCTGCCTGCCGAACGTCATGGCGAGCTGCTGGCCAAGGCTGTCGAGATCAGCGCCGACGAAGGGCTTTCCGCGGTGACGCTGCGCCGTGTGGCCACCGATCTCGGCGTGACGCCGGGTCTGGTCAGCCACTATTTCTCATCCGCGGAGCAGCTGATCACCGCGTCGTTCACGGCCTCCGCGGACGCCGACCTGGCCGAGGCGCGCTCGCGGGTGGCTGCCGTCGACTCGCCGACCGCGAAGATGGACGCGCTGATGGATTACGTGCTCGATGAATCCAGTGAGGACGCCAGCGCCCTCTGGCTCGAGGCGTGGAGCCTCGGCAGACGCAATATCGCGCTGGCCGAAGCGGCGAACACATTGACCGTCGAATGGCTCGCATGCATCGCCGAGATCGTTCGCTCTGGCGTCAGCTCCGGTGAGTTTCATGTGGCAGACGCCGATGTTTCGGCGCGGCGACTGTTGACCATGATCGACGGTCTCGGCGCGCAGATGGTCGTGAGGGCCGTTCCCTCCAGCGAAGCCAAGCACATTGCGCTGGCGTATTTCACGTCCGAACTCGGCGTCGGAACGCCCGGTGAGGGGAACCACTAATTGCGTCCTCAATTACCGGCCTCGTCAACGGTGGAGACCTATGCTTAGCGCGTAAAACAGTCCATGACCGGCGGAGGGGGGCATGGTCTTGCCGGAGGCGATGACATGACCGGCGATCTGCTGACGGGGCGCGACAGCGAACTCGGGGCGATTCGTCGTGCGCTCAGCGGGGCGGGTAACCACTGCGGCGTGGTGATCTGCGGTGCAGCAGGCGTCGGCAAGACGCGACTGGCCCGCGAGGTGCTGGCTCGCGCGCAGGCCGCAGGCGAGCGGACGAACTGGATCACCGGAACCGAGTCGGCCCGTCCGCTACCGCTCGGCGCCTTTACGGGTTCCATCACCGACACGGCATCCGGTTCGATGCCCGATGTCGGTCGTCTCATCAATTCATTTGTCGCGCAACAACGCCAAGGCAAGGTCCTGATCGGCGTCGACGACGCACATCTGCTCGACGGGCTGTCCGCACACGTCGTGCACCAGCTCGCGCAAACTCGTGGGCCGCGGCTGGTCGTCACCGTGCGTACCGGCGAGCCCGAGCCCGACGCCGTCACCGCGCTGTGGAAGGACGGCCTGCTTGTCCGCCTCGACCTCGAGCCGCTCTCCGAAACTGCGACCCGCAGCCTGATCGAGACGACCCTCGACGGGCCGGTGGATGCCCGCAGCGCGCAACGGTTTTGGAAACTCACCGGTGGTAATGCTCTGTTCCTTCGGCAGCTGCTGAGCGATCAGGTCACCGCGGGACGGATGCGTCGGGTCGCCGGGGTGTGGATGTGGGACGAGCGAGTCGCGGTGTCGCAGAACATCACCGACATGGTGGGCAGGCAATTGGGTGGGCTGTCCGACGGCGTGGCGCTCGTGGTCGACACGTTGTCGCAGTGCGAGCCGTTGGCCGTCGACGTGCTGTGCGCGGTGGCCGACCGCTCCGACCTGGAATCGGCTGAGCAGATGCGCCTGGTCAACGTGGAACGCTCCGGCAACGAGCGGATGGCCCGCCTTGCGCATCCGCTCTACGGCGAGCTCCGGCGGTCCTCCGCGGGTGAGATGTACCTGTCCCGGATTCGCGGCAAGCTGGCCAAGGGGCTGGGCGAAAAGCCCGATGCCGACATGCAATCCACGGTGCGACGCGCCCTGCTCACGCTCGAGTCGGACCTGCGTCCCGACCCCGATCTCTTCGTCGATGCCGCGCGCTTCGCGATGACACTTCTCGACCTCGATCTGGCGGACCGGTTCGCCGCAGCCGCCGTGTCCGCCGGCGCCGCAGAAGCGCCCGGGGTGCAGGCCATGAACCTGGTGCTGCGCGGCCGAGGCGATGACGCCGAGAAGTTCCTCAAGGAGATCACCGCCGAGGGCAACGAGGATACGCACCGGTGGTCGACCGTGCGCGCGGCGAATCTGATCTGGACACTGGGCAGACCGTCCGACGCCGCGGCCATCCTCGAGGGCCTCACCGCCGGCCAGGAGACACCGACCGAGCAGGCGTCCCGCGCGGCGGTGGAAGCGTGTGTCGATGCGGTCTACGGCCGCTGCGAGCGCGCAGCCGAAAAAGCCACCGGGGCACTGGATTCAGGGCAGCTCGGTGACTTCCACGCGATGATGGCGTCGTTCGCGTTGGCGATGGCGCTCGGCGCGCTTGGCCGCGGCGATGAGCTGACGGCCGTCGCTGACCGGGCGCTCGACCGCGCGTCGACGTCGTTTCAGACCGCGCATCTTCGGTTCTGGTTCGGTGGCGTCTATGCCCGCGCCTGCAGGCTCACCGGCCGCATCGACGACTGCGCGAGGCTGGCCAAGCAAATGGCCGACTCCGTCAACGACGTTCCCGGTCTGGCCTACGCCAACCTGGTGTTCCTACTTGGACAGTCCGATCTCATGCGCGGCGACCTGCCCGGCGCGGCAAAGCTCCTGCACGAAGCGCTTGCGGGCGTCGAACACCATGGCATCACAACGGGTTTGCGGCCCGCGACCTGCTTCGCGCTGACGGAGGTGCACGCCAAGCTCGGCCAGTCGGTCGAGGCGAATGCCGCCCTAGAAGAAGCGCGCGAGAATGTGCCCGACACCTACGTCTACATGCACACAGCTTTGGCGATCGCGACCGGATGGGCACTCGCGGCCGGCGGTTATCTGTCCGACGCGGTGGGAACCGTTCTCCAGGCGGCCGCCAACGCGCGCGACCGGGGTCAGCCCACCCACGAGTTGATCTGTATGCAGGTGGCGGCCCAGTGGGGCGACGCATCCATGGCGAAAAGGGCGCGCGAGCTTGCCGACGAGTTGTCGCTGCCGCTGGCCGATGCCGTTGCGCGCCATGTGCAATCACTGGCGGCCAAGGACGGCGAAGGTCTGCTCGCGGCGTCCAACGAGTATCAGGCGCTCGGTGACAGGGCGACGGCCGCCGATGCCGCCGCGCAGGCTGCGGTGGCGTTCTCGCAGAGTCAGCTTCGCAGGCGCAGGCTGTACGCCGCCGCGATCGCGCAGGGGCTCTCCGACGAGTGCGGTGGCCTGAGCACGCCCGCGCTGCGGAGCCCGACGGGTCACCCGCTGACCGAGCGTCAGCGTGAAATCGTCGAGCTCGCCGTCGCAGGCATGTCGAACAAAGACATCGCGAAGCGGCTGTTCATGTCGGTCCGCAGTGTCGAGGGCCATCTGTACCGCGCCTGCCAGCGCGTTGGCGCCAACTCGCGCGAGGAGCTGGCCGCCATCATCCGAAAAGGCCCGGCAGCCGCGGACTGACTGGTCGCAGGCGGGGCGGGTCGTCCATATCGGAACTCCGGCCACGCTGCCGATGATTTACGGGTACCCGAAGAATTGTAACTTGGGTACTCAAACTTATTGTGGCAGAGCACATTTCAAATCAGTTAGTTGCGGGATGCGCAGTGGTGTCTGTAGCATGGGTTCAAGCGAAGGGGAGTAGCCCCCAATCGGGTGATCGACACACTGGTCCTGCTGGACCCGGTCCCCGAACCGGCCGAGAAGCCGGTGGGCGAGACCTTCGGCCGTAGACCGTATCGGTTGCAGGCCGGAGGCATTCTGAATCCTCTGACCAGCAGCCTCCGACCGAGGAGATCTGGTGTTCGCAGCCTTGCTGCTGAGCTTCGCCGTCATTTTCGTCGCCGAGCTGGGTGACAAATCGCAGCTGATGGCGATGACGTTCGCGCTGCGCCACCGCTGGTGGGTGGTGCTCGGCGGGATCACCGTGGCGACCACGGCGATTCACCTCATATCGGTTGCCGTCGGCCACTACCTGGGTGCGGCGCTGCCGACACACCTGCTTGGCATCCTCGCCGGGGTGGCCTTCGTCCTGTTCGGGTTGTGGACATTGCGGGGGGACAGCCTCTCCGCTGACGAGGCGACCCGCGCCCAGCGATCCAGCGCGCCGGCATTCTTTGCGGTCACCTCGGCCTTCCTGCTCGCGGAACTCGGCGACAAAACGATGCTCGCGACGGTGACCCTCGCCGCGGACAACGACTGGGTCGGCGTCTGGATCGGTTCGACGCTGGGAATGGTGGCCGCCGACGCGCTGGCTATCCTCGTCGGCGCCATCGCGGGCAAGCACCTTCCCGAGCGGTTCATTCAGATCACCGCCGCTGCCCTGTTCGTCGTCTTCGGCGCCTTCATGCTGCTGGACAGCTTCTTCCCCGCGCTGGCGGGCGTGGCGATGGTGGCCATCTCGCTCGGGGTCGTCGTGCTCGTCGGTGCGGTGCTACGCGCACTGCCGGAGCGGCTCCGTCCGCCGGTGATGCGTCCCGCAGATCCTGCGCAAGCGGCATCGGACGGTAACCCAGAGCCGGCACGATCCGGCGCGAGCAGACGCAAATAGCCCAGTTTGCACCCATTTACGGGTACTTTTCAGTCTGCTCGCGGTGGAAAGTCTCCGCGCTAGAAGCCTTCGGTGAGCACTCGGTCCAGCGCGTCGGCGTAGAAGTCTGCGCCATCGACGTCGATACACAGCGGCGGCTTGGTCTTGAGGATGTTCATGTGATCGCCCGTCGGCTGGATCACCACACCGAGTTCGAGCATGCGGTCGCAGATCGCGGCGGTCTCCTCGACGGCAGGTTCGAGGGTGCCCCTGTCGCGGACCATCTCGACACCCAGGTACAGCCCGACGCCGTGCACGGTGCCGATGATCGGGTGTTTGTCCTGCAGTGCCTGCAGTCTCGCCTTCAGATGGGCGCCGACCCGCGCGGCGTTCTCCTGCAGCGCTTCGTCGCGCAGCGCATCGAGGACGGTGATGCCGATCGCGCAGGACAGCGGGCTTCCGCCGGTGGACGAGAAGAAGTAGCCCTGGCTGCGGAACCTGTCGGCGATGTCGCGGCTGGTGATCACCGCGCCCAGCGGCGAGCCGTTGCCGGTGGACTTCGCCACCGAGACGATGTCGGGCACGACCTTCTGCTGCTGGAAGCCCCAGAACCAATGGCCCAGCCGGCCGTAGGCGACCTGCACTTCGTCGGCGATGGCCAGGCCGCCGCCGGCACGCACCGCCGCATACACCTGCTCCAGGTAGCGGTCCGGCAGCGCCATTCCGCCTGCGTTGCCGTACACCGATTCGGCGATGAACCCGGCGGGCGCGCGGCCGTCGGCGATCAGCTCCTGGATCTGGGCAACCGCGTCGATCGCGTATCGGTCGGCGTCGGCGCCGCGGTACTTGCCGCGGAAGCTGTTGGGCGACTCCACGGTGTGCACCCAATCCGGCCGGGTGGCAAGGGCGTTCGGATTGTCGGCGACCGATGTCGACACCGCGTCGGTGCCGTACGTCCACCCGTGGTAGGCCTCGCGGACCGCGACGATGTCGCGTCTTCCGGTGGCTGCCATCGCCAGCCGTAGCGCCAAATCGCTTGCCTCCGAACCGGAGTTCACCAGGAACACCGTGTCCAGAGGCTCGGGAAGCATGGCGGCGAGCCGCTCGCTGAACTCCACCACCGCCTCGTAGTTGAAACGCGAGTTGGTGTTCAGCTTCCGCAGCTGACGCGATGCGGTGTCGGCGACACGTGGGTGGGCGTGACCGAGCACCGTGACGTTGTTGACCATGTCGAGGTAGCACCGGCCGTCTGTCGACATCAGGAAGTGCCGCCAGCCGCGTTCGATCTGCGGTGGCCTTGCGTAGTAGTGCCCCTGTACCGGCGCGAAGCTGTCGTCGCGCCGGGCCAGAAGGTCGCCGTCGCGGTGCGTTTCGGTCACCGCGGGAAGTCCCAGCACCTGGCGCGGGTCGCGGCTGAGCGCAAGCCACCCCTTCGCGAGTTCGGCAGTGGTGAGGGCCGGTGCGGTCGTTGCACCGACGGGCTGCACACGTACCTGCGCCCATCGGGCCGCCGAAATGTCGGCGAGCGGATCGCCCGCGCGCAACACGTCACCCGGCGCCGCGACCGGGGCGACGCCGGACAGCGTCAGCTCGTAGTCGCCGCCGCGCAGCGTGACGCTGTGCTCGCCCTTGTCGACGACCTCACCGTCCCATGGTGCCGTCGCACGGGTATCCGCAGCGGGCCAGAGGCTGATGCCCGTCGGCACCACGTCCGGACTGTCCTGGCTCAGCGGGCGGGCGTACCTCAGCCGAGGCGCGCCGAATCGGGTCACCACCAGGGTGGCGCCGTTATCGACTGCCTCCCTTGCCAGTTCGTCTTCGATGTCTGGCCGCAGCCATCCGCCGGGCACGAACGCGGCGTCATACGCATCCGACTGCGACGACAGATCCAGCGTCACCACCGAGTCCCGGCCGAGGCCGTCGATGAGCGGAGCGTCGACCGAAACCGCGACCGGCTCACCCGCAAGCCCGAGGTCCGCCTTGATCAGTGCGGTCATCACATCGACCGGGATCGTGGTGGCTTGCTCGAACATCCGGATCTCGCCGTCGGTTTGCTCGGTGACGTAGGCGTTGTCGGGATCGAGGACGGCCTGCTGTGCGCCGCTGACGATCAGCACGGCCGCGCGGAGCACCAGTAGCGGCCACAGCACTTCGGCCTCGTCGGCGCTCAACGGCCGGATTGCGTGAAATGCCCTGACCCCGGGCAGGATCGACGTCGGATCGCTTCCGGGATGGCCGAGCACCGACGACACCGTGATCGCCAGTTCCGAAACCGCCCAGGTGTGTGACAGGTCGCCGAAATCGATCACGCCGTCGGGGTGAGCGGCCCCGCCGGCGCCGCGCGTGACGACGAGGTTGGCATCGGTCAGGTCGAGGTGTGTGGCTTGCCGGGGCAGCCGGTCGGCGAGCGGGCTGATCCGCGCCCATGCGGCGGCCGCCGCGTCCTCGGCCGTCGCCCGCCGCGACGGGTCGGTGACGTGGGAAGCCAGTTGTGTGACCACGTCCGCGCCGTAGCGAAGGTCCCACTGCAGGGCACGGTCGAGTCCCGGATGGGTGAACCCGGCCAGCGCGCGGCTCACCCGCCCGGCCACCTCGCCGAGGCCCGCGACCGCGGCGGGCGGCAGGTAGCCCGATTCGTAGAGGGTGCCGCCTGGCAGATATCGGAGCAGCCGAACATAGGCGGTCTTGTCGAGCAGACCCGTTATCGCGGTGCACTTCTCGCCGGCGAGGTTCGGCAGCGGCACCGCGATTCGCAGCGCGGGCTCGGCTTCGGCGATCAGGTCCGCCGCGGCGTCCTGGGCTTCCAATTCCGTTGCGTTGAAAGCGGGATTCGCGATCTTGAGGATTCCGACGATGTCGTCGCTCGCGTCGCGGATGACGAAATTGCAGTCCTGGTTGCTGCCGAGCAACTTGGCCCGAGCCCCTATCCCGTAGTGATTCTCGACGATCTGCTCGGCCTGCGCTTCTGTCACCTGCGGGCCGGGCAGCTCGGGCTCTTCGAGAAAATTGAAGCCGACGGTGCGGCGTGCGGTGCTCATCGGAGAGCGAACTGCACCACGACATCGCTGAAGGCGTCGTTGTCGTCACCTGCGGCGGTGTGCCCGGCACCCGAGAGTTCGACGAACTCGGCACTGGGCACCTTCTCCAGGAAGTCTTTGACGCCCTCCTCGCTCACCACGTCGGATAGCCTGCCCCTGATCAGCAGGATCGGAATGGTCAGTGCCATGACGGCCTGCTCCAGCTTCGTCACGCGAACGAACTTGTCGTCGGCGGGCACGGTCAGAAACGCCGGATCCCAATGCCAGAACCAGCGCCCGTCACGCAGCCGTAGGTTCTTCTTCAGCCCTTCGGGACTGCGCGGCTTCGTTCGGTACGGGAGATACGACGCGACGGCTTCTGCGGCCTCGTCCAGTGACTCGAAGCCGTTCAGACCGCTGGCCATGAACTCCCGAATGCGTGCGCTGCCGTCCTTCTCGTACCGCGGCACCACATCGACGAGGACCAGCTTCGTCACCTTCTCCGGTCCGGCTTCCTGCGCTACGGGCATCGCCGTCATCCCGCCCATGCTCGCCCCGATCAGGATCGTCGGCCGACCGATTTGATCGAGCACCGAGTGTGTGTCGGTGCACAGCGCATCGACGGAGTAGTTCGCATCGGGCGCGCGGTCGCTGTCGCCGTGGCCGCGGGAGTCCAGCGCAACGACGTGCAGACCCTTGTCGGCCAGGACCTGGCACGTGTTCTTCCAGGAGTAGCGGTTCTGCCCTCCGCCGTGCAGGAACAACACCGACGGCCCCGCCGCCGATGCCCGATTCCACTCGTCTGCGATGAGGGTGAGGCCGTCGGCACCCCGAAACTTCACCGTCTGCAACTCGCTGTGCTCAGTGCTCACCGACGCCCTCTCAGCCAAACCCCGCGCTCACGTTACCCAGCGGAAAATCGCCGTATCCCCGATGGTGACCAAACGTCGGGAACCGCCACCCCTACAATCTGCGAACGTGCAGCCCGACTCGCCGAGCATTGATGACCGCCAGGGCATCATCGACGCCGCGTACGGCTGCCTGTCCGAACCGCACAGCGGTCCCATTCCGGTGGCCGCGATCCTCGAGCGGGCCGGCCTGTCCACCCGCGCGTTCTACCGCCACTTCGCGTCGAAGGACGAGCTGTTCCTCGCGATGCTGGAGCAGGAGGCCAGCGCGTTGGCCGGTCGGCTCGACCGCGTCGCCGACGAACTGCCCGGTGATCCGGTCAAGCAGCTGACGGCATGGGTCGAGGTGATGTTCGTCCTGGCGCACGACCCGCAGCTGCGGATGCACCTCACCGTCATCGACTCCGATGAGGTGCGCGCCGCCAAGGGCTACCGGGAGATGCGTGAGCGGCTGCACGCC
The DNA here is from genome assembly GCA_963756865.1 of uncultured Actinomycetota bacterium. Classification (GTDB taxonomy): domain Bacteria; phylum Actinomycetota; class Actinomycetes; order Mycobacteriales; family Mycobacteriaceae; genus Mycobacterium. The sequence continues at coordinate 121,343 of CAVWPQ010000020.1, forward strand.
GACCGCGAGCGGTCGTTGGTGCGGGTCCTCGAGTCCGGCCGCGACGACGGGTCCCTCCCGCTGGCTCAGCCGCCGCGGGACGCGGTCGCGATCAACGCGATCGTCAGTCGGGAGCTGACGATCTCGGGCCCTGGCAGCGATGACGATTTGCAGCAAGCCCGAGCGCGGGTCCTCGACTTCGCCTTGCGGGCGTTGGGCGCTGCCGACGCCCGCTAGATGAGTTTCGGGACCCTGCGGAGTCTGCATTGGGTAGTAGCCCTGCGTAGAAAGGAAGCCCGATGCCGGCCATCACCCCGTGTCTGTGGTTCGACAACAACCTCACTGACGCTGCAGCGTTCTATGCCTCGATTTTCCCCAACTCGTCCATAGAGGAGCTCCATCACGGCACCGAGAACGGTGGGGGCACGCCGGGCGAGGTGCTGTGGGGCCACTTCGTGCTGGACGGCACGCGGTTCATGGGCATCAACGGTGGTCCGCACTTCCAGTTCAGTGAAGCGGTGTCGTTCATGGTGCATTGCAAGGATCAGGCCGAGGTCGACTACTACTGGGAACGGCTGGTCGACGGCGGCGAGGAATCCCAGTGCGGCTGGCTCAAGGACCGGTTCGGGCTGAGCTGGCAGATCTGTCCGGACCGGCTGCTCGAGCTGACCACAGATCCCGATCCGGCCAGGGCGGCCGCCGCAGACAAGGCCATGCACGGAATGGGCAAGATCGTCATCGCCGAGCTGGAAAGGGCCGTCGCCAACGCCTGACGAAGGACTAACGTCCTCAAATCGCAGATAAGCGAGTCTCGGCTGTCACCGTGTGTAAACATCGGCCAACAGCCTCAAACAGACGGGGCTGTTCGGAAGGTCGGCGGCCCGATGGCGGTAAGGCGGCGCATACGGCGAGGGGCCGGGTAATGGTCACCTCCGCGGCACTCTCGAAGCCCGTGCGCGCGTTTGGCGGGTTCTATTCGATGGCGCTCGACACGTTCGTGTTGATGTTCAAGCCGCCCTTCGCGTGGCGCGAATTCATCGCGCAGGCCTGGTTCGTCGCGCGTGTGTCCATCGTGCCGACGTTGATGTTGACGATTCCGTACACGGTGCTGCTGACCTTCATCGAGACCATCCTGCTGACCGAGATCGGTGCGTCTGACTTCTCCGGCACAGGTGCCGCGCTCGGCACAGTGAGGCAGATCGGCCCCATCGTGACCGTCCTGGTGGTCGCCGGTGCCGGCGCCACCGCCATGTGTGCCGACCTTGGTGCGCGGACCATTCGTGACGAACTCGATGCACTGCGGGTGATGGGTGTCGATCCCATTCACGCGCTCGTGGTGCCGCGCGTGCTGGCGGCCACCACGGTGTCGCTTGCGCTGGCCGCCACCGTGATCCTTGTCGGAATCTCCGGCGCGTACGTCTTCGTCGTCTACATCCAGCACGTTTCGCCTGGCGCATTCGCGGCAGGCCTCACCCTGATCATCGGGGCCACCGACGTGGTGATCGCGCTGGTAAAGGCGGCGCTGTTCGGCCTCTCGGCCGGCCTGATCGCCTGCTACAAGGGGATTTCCGTACACGGCGGGCCGCAGGGCGTCGGCAACGCTGTGAACGAAACCGTGGTGTTCACCTTCATGGCGTTGTTCGCGATCAACATCGTTGCGACGGCTGTGGCGATCAAGGTCACGCTGTGACCGTCTCCGAGCCGCGGTTGCGATCATCCTGGCTGAAGGACAGGTACCGCGGGCTGGTCGGCGGATGGAACCACATCGGGGCGCAAACGAAGTTCTACGGCCGGACCCTGACCTCGATCCGGTATGCACTCGTCAATTACCGGATCGAACTGATTCGTCTCATCGCGCAGATGGGTCTCGGGGCCGGAGCGCTCATCGTCATCGGCGGAACGGTTGCGATCGTCGGCTTCCTTACCGTGACCACCGGCGCACTGGTGGCGGTGCAGGGTTACAGCGACTTCTCCGAACTGGGTGTGGAAGCGCTGACTGGGTTCGTGTCGGCCTACTTCAACGTGCGGCTGATCGCGCCTGCGACCACCGCCATCGCCCTGTCTGCCACCATCGGCGCGGGCGCGACTGCCCAACTCGGCGCGATGCGGATCAACGAAGAGATCGACGCGCTCGAGGTGATGGGAATCCGCAGTGTCGCGTTCCTCGCCTCAACCCGGGTGATGGCGGGCTTTCTTGTGGTGATCCCGCTGTACTGCGTGGGCGTGTTGATGGCGTTCTGGGCGGCGCGGTTCGGCACCACCGTTCTCTACGGTCAATCGACGGGGGTGTACGACCACTACTTCAAGACGTTTCTCAACCCCACCGACCTGATGTGGTCGTTCGGCCAGTGCATCGCGCTGTCGGTGGTCATCATGCTCGTGCACACCTACTACGGTTACACCGCTCGCGGCGGGCCTGCGGGGGTCGGGGAGGCCGTGGGGCGTGCGGTGCGTACCTCGCTGATCGTCTCCGCCTTCGTGCTGGTGATGCTTTCGCTTGCCGTTTACGGCCGGTCCGGCAACTTCAATCTGGCTGGATGACGATGGACCAACGAGAAGAAGGCCTGCACCCGGGGTGGTGGACGCTGTTCCTGCTGATCGCCGTCGCCGTCGCTCTCTGGCTGACATATGCGTCCTTCGTCGGCACTTTCAAGCGGCATGAGACGGTCACACTGACCTCCGATCGGTCAGGCCTGGTGATGGAGACCCAAGCGAAGGTCAAAATGCGCGGCGTCCAGGTCGGGCGGGTCGCCTCGATACAGGGCGGCAGTCAGCCGGTGGCGCTGCAGCTGGAGATCGACAGCGACAAGATCAATTACATCCCGGCCAATGTCGAAGCGCAGATCCGGGCGACGACGGTGTTCGGCGCCAAGTTCGTCGAGCTCATAATGCCCAGCGACCCCAGCCCGCAGCGGCTGGCCTCCGGTCAGGTGATCAAATCCCAAAACGTCACCGTCGAGGCCAACACAGTGTTTCAGAACCTGGTCGACGTGCTCGAACAGATCGACCCGGCCAAGCTCAACAGCACCCTGTCCGCACTCGCCGACGGTGTACGCGGCCAGGGCGAGCGAATCGGTCAGGCCACCACGGACGCGAATCAGGTACTGCTCGAGCTGAATCCGCGCCACGAGACGATCAGTGAGGATCTGCGGGCGCTCAGGGCCTTCAACGACACGTATAGCGTTGCGGCACAAGATATCTTGACCACGCTCGGTGCGCTCAGCACCACCAGCGCCACCGTCACCAATCGCGCAGGCCAATTGGATGCCCTGCTACTGGCCACCATCGGGCTCTCCAACAGCGGCATCAGCCTGCTCGCGCCGAATCAGGCCAACCTCATCAGGTCCATCAACGTGCTCGAGCCGACTACCAACCTGCTGAACAAGTACAGCCCGGAATACACCTGTCTGCTGACGGGTGCCAAGACCCTGCTGGACAAGGGCGGCTACGAAGCACCGGGAGGTAACGGGCGGACGCTGGTGCTCGACACCACCTTGTCGCTCGGCGACGACCCCTACCACTACCCGGACAACCTGCCGGTCGTCGGCGCCAAGGGCGGGCCGGGAGGCAAGCCAAGTTGCGGCTCGTTGCCAGATGTCGCACAGAACTGGCCGGTGCGAAATCTCGTCACCAACACAGGTTTCGGCACCGGGATCGACTGGCGGCCCAACCCCGGCATCGGTTTCCCCGCGTGGGCCAACTACCTCCCCGTCACGCGCGCAGTGCCCGAACCGCCCAGCATCCGCAACCTCTTCGGCGGGCCCGCCATCGGGCCGGTTCCATATCCGGGCGCGCCTGCCTATGGTGCCGACCTGTACGCGCCGGACGGCACGCCGCTCTGGCCGGGACTGCCCCCTGCGCCACCGCCTATGGCGCCGCGCGAGCCCGGGTCGACGCCGGGTTCCGAGCCGTTCGTTGTGCCTGCGCCTGCACAGATGCAGCCGACACCGCTTCCTCCGATTCCCTTGCCGCGGGAGGCGGCGCCGTCGCCGTGATCGCCACCGAGACAACCACCAGAGGAAATCCGCCATGCCGGGCATGAGGGCCAAAGTTGGACACGACGCATGGCGTCTGGCCGTGTTCCTGGTTGTCTGCCTGCTCGGCGTGTTCGGCTTGTTCGCGGTCTTCGGGCAGATGCGCTTCGGGGAGAAGACTCACAGTTACCGGGCCGTATTCACCAACGTGACCGGCCTGGAAAACGGCGACTTCGTCCGCGTCGCCGGTGTCGAGGTCGGCAAGGTCGACGGCGTCGCCATTCAACCCGACACGACCGCGGTGGTCGAGTTCACCGCAGACGACTCGTTGGTGCTGACCGAGGGCAGCCGGGCCGTCATTCGCTACGACGACCTCATCGGCGGCCGCTTCCTGGCGCTGGAGGAGGGAGCGGGCGGTGTCGCGACGCTCAAGCCCGGCGACACGATTCCGGTGGCTCGCACGTCACCCGCCCTCGATCTCGACGCGCTGATCGGCGGCTTCAAGCCGCTGTTCCAGGCGCTGGACCCCGATCAGGTAAATGCGTTGTCGGGCCAGCTTATCCAGGCCTTACAGGGGCAGGGCGCAACGATCAATTCGTTCCTGGCCCAGACCGCGGCGCTGACGAACACGCTGGCGGACCGGGACCAGCTGATCGGCGACGTGATCACCAACCTCAATTCCGTGCTCGGATCGCTCGGTGACCAAAGCGACGAATTCGGGAAGGCCGTCGATGCGCTCGCGGACTTGACAACGACCCTAGAGGCGCGCAAAGAAGACATCGGCAACGGAGTTGCCTACACAAACGCCGCCGCCGCAAGCATCGCGGACCTCTTGGCGCAAGCGCGTCCGCCGCTGCAAAAGACCATTCGGGAAACGGACCGAGCCGCTGGGATCGTGGTGGCCGATCATGACTATTTCGACGACCTGCTGAACACCCTGCCGGACGCGTACCAAGCCCTCGCCCGACAAGGCATCTACGGCGACTTCTTCAGCTTCTACCTCTGCGACATCGTGTTGAAGCTCAACGGCAAGGGTGGTCAGCCGGTGTACGTCAAGGTTGCCGGCCAGTCCACGGGGAGGTGCGCGCCCAAGTGAAGTCCTTCGCGGAACGAAACCAGTTGGTCATCGGCATCGTCGGGCTGGCATTGACGATCGGCATTGTGTTCGGATCCTTGAACTACGACAGGCTGCCGTTCCTCCAGGGCAGGGAGTACTCGGCCTACTTCGCCGACGCGGGCGGGCTGACAACCGGTGGAGGCGTGCAGGTCTCGGGTTTCGAAGTGGGCGACGTCAAGTCCATCGAATTGGATGGGCCGCGAGCACTCGTCACCTTCACCGTCGCCAAGAACATCCCGCTAGGCGATCGCACCGAGGCGGCGATCAAGACCAAGGGCCTGCTCGGGACGAAGGTCCTCGAAGTCACCCCTCGCGGCGCAGGCCGGCTGGAGGGCACGATTCCCGTCGAGCGCACCAGATCTCCCTATGAACTGCCGGACGCACTGGGCGAGCTGGCAACAACGATCAGCGGCCTGAACACCAATCAGTTGTCCGATTCCTTGAGGGTGCTGGCGGCCACATTCGCCGACACCCCGCCTGCGCTGCGGATCGCCGTCGAAGGCGTCGCGCGGTTCTCGGAGACGCTGGACGAACGCGACGAGCGACTTCGCGGCTTGTTGACGAACGCGAACAAGGCCACCACGGTGCTGGCCGATCGCAGCAACCAAGTGGTGAACCTGATCGCCAACTCCAATTCTCTACTGCTCGAACTCGAAAACCAAAGCGCCGCACTGGATCAGATCTCCGGCAACATCTCATTACTCAGCAATCAACTGCGGGGTTTCATCGCAGAGAACCGCGACACCATGAGACCCGCTCTCGACAAGCTCAACGGTGTGCTGACGATCGTCGACAACCGCAAGGAACGCGTGCAGAGGTCCATCAAGCTGCTCGGCCAGTACTCGATGTCGCTGGGCGAATCCGTGGCGGGGGGTCCCTTCTTCAAGACCTACGTGGCGAACTTGCTGCCGGGCCAGTTCCTTCAGCCGTTCATCGACGCCGCGTTCTCAGACCTTGGTCTGGATCCCAACGTGCTGCTGCCGTCCGAGCGCAGCGACCCACAGATCGGCCAGCCGGGCACCCCCGCGCTTCCCGTGCCCTACCCCCGAACCGGACAGGGCGGCGAACCTCATCTGTTCCTTCCCGACGCCATCACCGGCAACCCCGGCGACCAGCCGTGCGGTCTGCCCGGGTTACCGCTGCCCGGCCCCGGCTGCTATCCCTACCGCGAGCCGTTGGCTGCGCCGCCGCCCGGCGGGCCGCCGCCAGGTCCGCCAGCCGAGGCGCCGCCAGAACTGAAGTCCACTCCGGAGCCGACGCCGTCACCGGTCCTGGTGCCCGCTCCCGGTGAGGTGCCCCCGCTTTCATCAGAAGGGACGGGGCAATGACCCGCGCCGCAAAGGCTTTCCTGGCCATCGCACTGGCGGTGATACTCGCAGGCGGCATCGTCGTGCTGTTGCGCACGAGCGACCGAATCAACCGCACACACGTCGTCGCATACTTCGACAACGCCAACGGAATTTATCCGGGCGACGACGTCCGCATCGTCGGTGTGTCCGTCGGCAGGATCGAGTCCATCGAGCCGCAGCCCGAGCAGGTCAAGATCTCGTTCTGGTACGACGGCAAGTACAGGGTTCCCGGCGACGCGAATGCCGCGATTCTGTCGCCGACGCTGGTGACTGCGCGGGCCATCCAGCTCACCCCTGCGTACACCGCTGGGCCAGTGATGAAGGACAACGCCGTCATCCCGCGCGACCGCACGGCGGTTCCGGTCGAGTGGGATGAGGTCCGCAAGCAGTTGGAGAAACTCACCGACACACTGCAGCCGACGGAGCCAGGAGGGGTGAGCCCACTTGGCTCACTCATCAACACCGCCGCCGACAACCTACGTGGTGAGGGCGCCAACATCCGTGACACCGTCATCAAGCTGTCGCAAGCCATTTCGGCCCTTGGCGATCACAGCACTGACATCTTCTCGACCGTCAAGAACCTGGCGATCCTCGTGTCAGCGCTACAAGACAGCACCGACCTCATGCGCCAGCTCAACCAGAACCTGGCGACCGTCACCGGCCTTCTCGCCAACAATCCCGACGAGGTGGCCAACGCGGTCCGCGATCTCAACGACGTCGTCGGCGAGGTCCAGACGTTCGTCGCCGACAACCGTGAAGCGCTGGGCACCACCTCCGACAAGTTGGCAGGGGTGACCCAGGCGCTGACCGACAGTCTGGGCGACATCAAGCAGGTCTTGCACGTAACACCCAACACGCTGCAGAACTACGTGAACATCTGGCAACCCGCCCAGGGCGCAGTGAGCAGCGTGCCGATGCTCAACAACTTCGCCAACCCGATTTCCTTTCTGTGCGGCGCAATTCAGGCGGCGTCCAGGCTGGGTGCCGAGGAGTCGGCGAAGCTCTGCGTGCAGTACCTGGCGCCGATCGTCAAGAACCGCCAGTACAACTTCCTCCCACTCGCGCAGAACGTTTTCGTAGGCGCCACGACGAGACCGAATGAACTCACCTACAGCGAGGACTGGCTGCGACCGGATTACGTTCCGCCGCAAGCGCCGCCGCCGGGCGGTACGAGCCCACTACCCGCGGCCGAGCCGTTGCCACCGGAGGCGGGGCCGCCGCTGGCGGCTGAAGCGCCACTCACACCGGATCCGGCTAGCGGCCTGACCGGCTTGATGGTGCCACCCGAGCCCACGCCCGGGCAGGGGGTCGGACCGTGATGCGGCGTAGGGCTATTCGCGGAGTGGCTGTGGCGGTGGCATCCGCCGTGGTGTTGTCCGGCTGCGCGGACTGGCGAGGACTCAACTCGATCCCGCTGCCGGGCGTCGAGGGCGCAGGGCCTGGGGCGTTCATGATTCGGGCGCAGATGCCTGACGTGGACAACATCGAGCCGAATTCCCGAGTCCGGGTGGGTGATGTGAATGTCGGGCACATCAGGAGGATCGAGCGTCAAGGCTGGCATGCGTTGGTAACGATGGAGCTGAACGGTGACGTCGATCTGCCCGCGAATGCGACGGCCAAGCTCGGTCAAACCAGCCTGTTGGGTTCGCTGCACATCGAGCTCGCGCCGCCGACCGACGTGCCGCCGATGGGCAAGCTCGCAGAAGGCTCGCTGATCCCCTTGTCGTCGTCGGGCGCATTTCCAAGCACCGAGCAGGCCCTGGCCGCTGTTGCGTTGCTACTGAACGGGGGTGGCATCTCCGAAATCCAGGACATCACCGAGGCATTGAGTACCGCATTCGCCGGTCGCGAGAACGATTTGCGCAGCCTGCTCGAACAACTCGACACGGCGATCGGCCACCTCGATGACCAGAAGTACGACATCATCGCCGCCACCGAGAGCCTGAACAATCTGATCGGTCAGTTCGCCGACCAGAAGCCGGTGGTGGACAGAGCGTTAGAGACGATCCCGGATGCGCTGGCCGTGCTGCGAGATCAACGTGAAAACCTCGCCGAGGCGCTGGCGCAACTGGGCAAGTTCAGCGCGCTCGCCGCCGACTCGGTCAACCAAACCAAGGAGGCCCTTGTCACCGAGCTGAAGGACCTCGGCGCGGTATTGGAGCAGTTGGCGAACGCCGGTCCGGCGCTCACCAGGGCACTGAGCTTCCTGCCGACCTTCCCGTTCCCGAAGGAGACGCTGACGAACTGGATGCGCGGCGACTACGCCAACCTGACATTGATCGTCGACCTGACGTTGAGCCGGCTCGACTCGGGGTTCTTCACCGGAACGCGATGGGAGTGCGACCTGACTTGGCTCGAGCTGCAGTGGGGCCGCACCATCGGCCAGTTCCCCAGCCCATGCAACGCAGGCGGCCCTGGCACCGCGGGAAACCCGCTGGTCGCTCCGTACCGCTTGGACCAGGGGCCCTAGCATGCGGATGACCCGTCAGATCCTCATTCAGATGGCGATCTTCGCCGTGATAGCGACCACCGCGCTGATGATCATGGTGTTCGTGTATATGCGGTTGCCGTCCTTCCTCGGCATCGGTCAGTACCGCGTTACCGTGCAGTTGCCCGAGACGGGCGGGTTGTATCCCCGGGGCAACGTCACCTACCGCGGCGTGCAGGTGGGCGAGGTGAAAAGCGTCCAGCTGACCGATATCGGTGTCGACGCGGTGCTGTCGCTGGACTCCGGCGTCAAGATTCCCGCCGACCTCGAGGCCGAGGTGCACAGCGTGTCCTCGATCGGCGAGCAATACGTCCAGTTACTCCCTCGCAGCGGAGACGGTCCGGTGTTGAAGGACGGCGACGTGATCCCAATGGACCGCACCGCCGTTCCGACCGATATCAACACGGTATTGGACCTGACGAACCGTGGTCTCGAAGCGATCCCGCGCGACAACCTGAAGACCGTCGTCGACGAGGCCTATGTCGCGGTCGGTGGGTTGGGACCGGAACTGCGTCGGCTGGTCGCAGGCAGCACCGCGCTCGCCAGCGACGCTCGCGCGAACCTCGACCCGCTGACCACCCTGATCGACAAGTCCAAACCGGTGCTGGACAGCCAAATCGACACGGCGGATTCCATCCAGGCGTGGGCGGCGAACCTGGCGAGCATCAGTACTCAGCTGCAGAGCCAGGATCCGGCGGTCGCCGGCCTCCTCGACAAGGGTCCGGGGGCAGCCGACGAGGTACGGGCACTCCTCGACCGGCTACAGCCCACGCTGCCGATCGTGCTGGCCAATCTGGTCAGCATCGGCGAAGTGGCCGTCACCTACCAGCCGAGCCTCGAGCAGCTACTCGTACTACTGCCCCAAGGCACCGCGGTCACCCAGGCCGTCGGCGTGCACAAAAGGAACACCAAACAGGACTACAAGGGTGACGCGTTGCTCTTCAACCTGAACCTCGTGATCCCAGCGCTGCCTGCGCCGATTCCGCTGCCGCCGCAGCAGCTGCCGCCGCCGTGCACGACGGGCTTCCTGCCCGCTCAGCAGCAGCGGATTCCCACCTTCGAGGACTACCCCGACCGGCCGGCGGGCGACGTGTACTGCCGTGTCCCGCAGGACGCACCATTCAACGTGCGGGGCGCCCGTAACCTGCCATGCATAACTGTTCCTGGCAAACGCGCGCCGACGTGGCAGCAGTGCGAAAGCGGCGAGTACTACGTGCCGCTCAACGACGGCTACAACTGGAAGGGAGACCCGAACGCGACGCTGTCCGGGCAACCTGTGCCCCACGTGCCGCCTGCTGTGCCACCTGCCGAATCAGCTCCTCAACCGGCTTCGGCGCTCCCTCCGATCGCGGCCGCCGAATACGACCCATCGTCCGGCACGTACGTTGGACCCGACGGGCACGTGTACAGACAAGCGGACTTGGCCCGTAGCGCCAATGAGGAGCAAACATGGCAGACGATGCTGCTGCCCCCGAAGGGGAACTGAGCGACGAGGTATTGGAGTCGGACGCCACCGAAGCCAGCGCCGCAGACTCGGTCGACGAAGACAGCGGTGACGAAGTCGACGAAGACAGCGGTGACGAAGTCGACGAAGACAGCGGTGACGAATCGGCGCCCGCCAAGACCGCGATGTCGCACGTCCGGCTGGCCACGATCCTCGGACTGGTCGCCGTGGTCGCTCTGGCGGGACTGTGTGGATGGCTCGGGTTCCGCGCCTACCAGTCGCATAAATCCGCCGAGGAGCGCAGCTTGTTCCTCCAGGTGGGTCGGCAGGCAGCGTTGAACCTCACCACGATCGACTTCGAACACGCCGACGAGGACGTGCAGCGCGTCCTCGACTCGTCCACGGGAACCTTCTATGACGACTTCAATGCGCGCGCCCAGCCGTTCAAAGAGGTGGTGAAGCAGGCGAAGTCGAAATCCGTCGGCACAATCGCCGAAGCCGGGATCGAAAGCGAAACCGCGGACGGGGCAGAGGTGCTTGTCGCAGTCACTGTCAGGACATCCAATGCCGGTGCGGCAGAACAGGAACCACGTGCCTGGCGGATGCGGATCACAGTGCAGAAGGTCGGCGACGACGCCAAGGTGGCAAACGTGAGGTTCGTATCTTGACCGACAACAAGCACGCGAGCGAAGAGAGCGTCGAGGAAGCAGCGGCCCGGTTGACCGCCGACACCGGTGACGAGGACGCGACCCCATCGGATGGCGACCAGGAGGTCGTCGACGCGCCCGTCATCACGGCCGAAGATGAGGCCGCGGTCGCCGGCTTCGCTGAGCCCAAACGGCAGGTCGACTGGTCACGCATCGTCGCGTTCGCGGTGCTACCCGCGCTCGCGTTCCTGCTCGCCATCGGCGCGGGCACGCTGAAATTCCTCGACTCCGGCGTGCGTGACAGCAACGCCGCGCGCGACCAGTCCATGCAGGTGGCCAAGGACAGCACGGTTGCGTTGCTGTCCTATAAGCCCGATACCGTCGAGCAGCAGTTGGGCGCCGCGCGGGACAGGCTCACCGGCGAGTTCCGGGACCAGTACACCGATCTCACCAACAACGTGGTGATTCCCGGCGCCAAGGAGAAGCAGATCTCGGCGGTCGCCAGCGTGCCGGCAGCGGCGTCGGTATCGGCCAATCCCGGCCGCGCGGTCGTGCTTCTGTTCGTGAACCAGACCGTGACGGTCGGCAACGGCGTACCAACCGACACCGCATCCAGCGTCCGCATCACGCTGGAGAAGACCGGTGACCGCTGGCTGATCTCGGAATTCGAACCGGTGTAGTCACGCCATGCGCGAGCCCGAATGGATTGACGTCGCGACTCGCTCGGTGCAACTGCGCGCACTGACGTGGGGGTCGGCGGATGCGCCGATTGCCCTGTGCATGCACGGCTTTCCCGACACCGCCTACGGCTGGCGGAAGGTGGCGCCTCTGCTTGTCGACGCCGGCTGGCGGGTGGTCGCGCCGTTCATGCGCGGCTATGCGCCATCGTCGATCCCCGCCGACGGCAGCTATCACGTCGGCGCATTGATGGACGATGCCCTGCAGGTGCTTGATGCGGTCGGCCCGACCGGACGCGACGTGGTCATCGGGCACGACTGGGGCGCGATGGCCGCTGCCGGACTCGCCGCATTGCCTGACAGCCCGTTCAGCAAGTCGGTGATCATGTCGGTGCCGCCGTTCGCGGCATATCAGCCGTGGGGGCGGGCACCCGATCAGATCCGGCTGGTGGCCCAGATTCCCAGGCAACTGCTTCGCAGCTGGTACATCATGTACTTCCAATTGCCATGGCTTCCTGAAGTTTCCGCATCCCGGGTGGTTCCGATCCTGTGGCGTCAGTGGTCACCCGGCTACGAGGACACCGATGTCGACGTCCGACTCGTCGAGGAGGCCATCGGCGCGCCCGAGAATTGGCGCGCCGCAATCAGCATGTACCGGCAGAACTTTCGCGGCACCACGCCGCCCGACGAATACGCCGATCTGCATTCCCTGTTCATGAAGCAGCCCGCGATGCCGTTTCTGTACCTTCACGGTGACGACGACGGCTGCATGGCGCCGGACTACATTGCGTGGGTCGAGCGTCTGCTCCTTCCCGGCGGAGACGCCTTCGTCGTCGAGGGTGCGGGGCACTTCCTGCAACTCGAGCAGCCGGACATCGTCGCGGGTCACATCGTCGACTTCATCGGGCGAGGCTGACAGGGGTTCATGACGGTGCGCCGGCTTGCCTCCGTCGATGCGCAGTCGTACTGGATATCGGCCAAGATCCCCAACGACGCGTTCCTGCTGTACGGGTTCGCCGGGAGCCCAGACCATCTCGAGAAGGCGATCGAGAAGGTTCGGCGTCGGGCGTACGACTGTGCTGAGCTTCGGCTGCGCATCCGCGACGGCATCGCACTGACCTATCCGGCGTGGGTCAGCGGCGACATCGAGGCCGGTCAGTTCGCGGTGCACGAACTCGATGACAACAGCTGGGGGAGCTGCCTTGCGGCAGTCGGCAGACTCGCCGACCACCAGCTCGACCCGCGAGTGTCGCCATGGCGGCTGCACGTCTTCAGCCCGGTCGTCGGCGTCCCCACCGTGTCGGGAGCAGGCACGGTGGCCGTCGTGCAGATGTCGCACGCGTACGCCGACGGCGCGCGATCCTCTGCGTTGGCGGCGCGGCTGTTCGGACGCGCGGACGACGTCGCGCCGGTACCGGCGCCCCGGCTACGCGGAGTCAAGCTGCCATGGCGCGGCTTCCTCGCGGCCCGCGCGCAACGCAGACTCATCCAGGACACCGAGGACGGCCTCGTGCCGCCGCAGGCGCCGACGCGCCCCGCCCTGCGAACCAACGCCCGACCGGCGGGTGCACGCAGCGTGCGCACCCTGGTCCGGCACCGCGATCGAATGCCCGGCCCAACGGTGACCGTCGGCGTGCTGTGTGCGGTGTCCACCGCACTGTCGGCTCATCTGCGGGCCTTGGGCGACGACCCTTCGACACTGGGCGCCGAGGTGCCGATGGCGAAAACCAGTGAACGCGAGGCGAATAATCACTTCGGCAACGTCGGCGTCAGCCTGTATCCGGAGCTGGCCGTCGACGAGCGCGCGGCGCGCATCGTCGCCGATCTGGCCGATCGCCGCCGACGGGCCGGGCATCCGGCCATGCAGGCCGCAAGCAGGGCGACGGCAGCGGTGCCCGCGCCGCTGATGCACTGGGGTGTGTCGCAGTTCGACCCGACCGTGCGCTCGCCCACCGTGACCGGTAACACCGTCGTCTCCAGCGTCAACAGGGGCCTTGCGGACCTGTCCTTCGGCGATGCACCCGTGGTGATGACCGCCGGCTATCCGGCGCTGTCGCCGATGATGGGCCTCAGCCACGGCGTGCACGGGATCGGCGACACCATCGCCATCAGCGTGCATGCAGCCGAGTCGGCGGTCGGCGATGTCGACGAATACGTCGCCCGGCTCGACGCCGCGCTGCCAGGATGAACGCCATGTCCGATTCCCGACACGTCGTGCTCGTTCACGGAACGTGGGGCAACGGTGACTCGTTGAGCGACGCCAGGCGCGCGTTCGAGGCCCGCGGCTACACGGTGCACACTCCGGTGCTGCGCTTCCACGATCTGCCGCTGCAGGAGGGCGCCGACAAGATCGCGTCCCTGACTGTGCGCGACTACGCCGACGATGTTGTGGCGCTTGTCGATTCGCTCGATTCGCCACCGTTGTTGGTCGGACATTCGCTCGGCGGTCTGGTAGCTCAGTTGGCGGCCGCACGTACTCGCCACGCCGGACTGGTGGCCGCCACGCCTGCGCCTGCCGCCGGAATCTTTGCGACCTATCCAGGAACGATCCGCTTGTTCGGTCGGCACTACCTCCAGATGCGGCCATGGACCAAGCCGCTGTATCCGGTGACGTGGCCGGTGTTCCGGCGGTACGTGACCAACGCCACCGACGAACAGATCGCCCGCGACCTGTTTTCCGAGCTGGTGTGTGATTCGGGCCGGGTCTACTGCGAGCTGGCGTTCTGGTTCCTTGACCGCGCCAGGGCGACCAAGGTCGACTTCGCGGCGATAACCGGACCCGTGCTTGCGATCGGCGCCGAACGTGACCGCACCGTGAACCACCGCGTCGGACGGGCCACCGCACGCCACTACGACAACGGCACGTACGTCGAGATCCCCGCGTCGGATCACCTGGTGTTCCACGGGGCCGCGCTACCGGTGACGATGGCGCGCATCGACGAGTGGATGGCGCAGCACGGGGTGCTCGCCTGCGGTTAGGCGCTGCTGCGCAGCGAGTCGATTCCGACGTCGAGCGCCGCCTCGAGGTACCCGATATCGCCTGTCGCCATGAGGACGCCGACGCCGCCTTGAATGCCTGCAAGCAGGGCCGCGGCGGTCCGATCGGCATCGAGTCTGCCCACGACTTTGCTTTGCCGCTGCATGTCGCGCACTCCGTTGGCAATCTCGTTGTGCCACTTGTCCATCAACGCAGATGTCACGGCCTGAGCGCCCGGTGTGGTGCGCCCGATCTCGGACATCAGCACCGCAAGCGGGCAGTGCTGGCCCTGCCGCCGGTAGCGTTCCACCACCGCGTCGCGCCAGCGCTGCCACGCCGCCCACGATGTCAAGTCGCCCAGGTACGGCTGCTGATCGTCGAGCACCATCTGCGCCTCGTACTCGGCGACGGCCAACAGCAGTTGCTCCTTACCGCCGGGGAAGTAATGGAATAGCTGACTTTTCGAGGTCTGGGTGCGCGCGCGGATGTCGTCCAGGGTCGCGATCGAGACGCCGGTCTGCCGGATCTCGGTCGCGGCGCCTTCGATGATGCGCTGCCGCGTCGCCTGACCCTTGGCGGTCAGATTATGGACTTGCAGGTCCATTTTTGTCGGCGGAGCATGTGGACTCATGAGTTCAAACAGTACGCGGCTAGCAGGCCGCACAGCATTGATCACCGGTTCCACCGGCGGCCTCGGGGTGGCCATCGCCTCCTCGCTTGCCGCCGACGGGGCCTTCGTCGTCGTCAGCGGCCGAGACAAAAAGCGCGGTGACGCTGTCGTTGCCGACATTCGTTCGCGCGGCGGCAGCGCCGAGTTCGTCGCCGCGGACATCGGATCCGGGGAGGCCGAAGTGCGACGCCTCGCAACGGATGCAACCGCCGCGGCGGGTGGTCACCTCGACATCCTGGTCAACAACGCCGCGATGCTGCTGATGCCGACGCCGACCGCCGAGGTGACCGAGCACCTGTTGCGCGACGCGTTCGGGGTCAACGTATTCGCGCCGTTCCTGCTGACTGGCCTCGTCGCCCCCGTCATGGCCGAACGGGGGACAGGCGCGGTAATCAACATCGGTTCGATCGCCGGACTGCGCGGCAGCGACGGGTCAGCGATCTACGAGGCCAATAAGGCGTCGATCCACTCGCTGACAAAGTCGTGGGCGGCTGAATACGGCCCGTCAGGGGTGCGGGTGAACGCCGTCGCACCGGGCCCGATCGCGACCGAACGCCAGCAGGAGTACGCAGAGCATGTCGCGCCGATGCTCGCCCGCATTCCGTCTCGGCGGATGAGCACACCGGATGAGGTCGCCGCCGCGGTCGTCTTCCTGGCCAGCGACGACGCAGCCAACATCCACGGCGCGATCCTCAGCGTGGACGGCGGTTTCGCGTCCGTTTGATCCCGCAATCCAATCCACGGCGCTAGAACACGTTCTAGTCTGTGAGGTCATGGGATTCCTGAAGCCCGATATGCCCGTCGTCGACTTCGCCGAGTGGATCAAGGGCAGCCGGTCAGAGAAGATCCGCCCGATGGCCAGGCACTGGGCCGAGGTCGGCTTCGGCACACCAGTGGTGATGCACCTGTTCTACGTGGTCAAGATCGCGCTCTACATCCTCGGCGGCTGGCTGTTCGCGCTGGCCACCAATGGGGTCGACGGCTTCACCAACGTCGGGCAGTGGTGGACCGAACCGATCGTGTTCGAGAAGGTCGTCCTCTACACGATGCTGTTCGAGGTGGTCGGTCTCGGCTGCGGCTTCGGACCGTTGAACAATCGATTCTTCCCGCCGTTGGGATCGATCCTGTACTGGTTGCGGCCCAACACCATTCGGCTGCCCCCGTGGCCCGACCGGGTGCCGCTGACCAGGGGCACCAACCGTTCACCGATCGATGTCGTGCTCTACGGTGCGCTTCTGGTGGTGCTCGTCATCGCGCTGTTCTCCGACGGGACGGGGCCCATTCCCGCTCTCGGCACCGATATCGGTGTGCTGCCGATGTGGCAGATCGCGACGATTCTCGGACTACTCGCGGTCGCGGGTCTGCGGGACAAGGTGATCTTCCTGGCCGCCCGCGGCGAGGTGTACGGGTCGTTCACCGTTGCGTTCCTGCTCGCCGGCTACGGTGTCGACCTGATCATCGCGTGCAAGCTCGTGTGCGTCGCGATCTGGATGGGCGCGGCGACGTCGAAGCTCAACAAGCACTTCCCGTTCGTGATCTCGACGATGATGTCGAACAACCCGCTGATCAGGACCAAGTGGCTGAAGCGCAAGTTCTTCGAGAAGTTTCCCGACGATCTGCGCCCAGGCCGGGTGTCGCGGTTCATCGCCCACTTCAGCACCGCGATCGAGATGCTGGTGCCGTTGGCGCTGCTGTTCTCCCACGGCGGCTGGCCGACGGCCATCGCCGCGTTCGTGATGCTCTGCTTCCACTTCGGAATCCTTTCGGCGATTCCGATGGGCGTGCCGCTGGAGTGGAACGTCTTCATGATGTTCTCGGTGATCGCGCTGTTCGTCGGCCACGCCGAGGTAGGCCTTTCGGATATGACGACACCGCTTCCCGTGGTGCTGTTCGCCGTGCTCGCGACGACCGTGGCGCTGGGAAATCTGTTCCCGCGCAAGATCTCATTCCTGCCCGGCATGCGTTACTACGCAGGCAACTGGGACACCTCATGGTGGTGCATCAAGCCGTCGGCGAACGAGAAGATCGACCGCGGCCTCGTCGCGATCGCGAGCATGCCGGCCTCCCAGCTTGCGAAGTTCTACGGCAGCGAAGAGCAGGCGATGATCTTCCTCTACAAGGGATATGCCTTCCGCGGCTTCAACTCTCACGGCAAGGCGTTGCTGACGCTTGTGCACAACGCGTTGGCGGGGCGCAATGAGGACGACTACATGATCACCGAGGGTGAGCGGTTGTGCAGTACCGCCGTCGGATGGAACTTCGGCGACGGGCACATGCACAATGAGCAGCTGATCAACGCGATGCACGAGCGCTGCCACTTCGAGCCGGGCGAAGTGCGCGTCATCCTGTTGGACGCACAGCCGATCCATCAGCAGCGGCAGCGATACCGGTTGGTCGATGCGGCCACAGGGGAATTCGAGCGCGGCTATGTGAACGTCGCCGACATGGTGACGGGCCAACCGTGGACCGACGACATACCCGTGCACGTCGAATGGTCGGCGGAATCGACAGCGAAGCCCTAGCCCACGACGTCGCGGACCTTGACGGTCTCCATGCCCTTCAACAGCAGGTTGCGCGTCGTGTCGAGGTGCTTTCGCCAGTGCGCTTCCGCTGCGGCGCCGTCGCCGGACCGCATGAACTCCATCAGGCGGCGGTAGGACCGCATCACCTTCTCGTAGTCGGTCTTGGATACCGGGCGGCGCTCCTTGAAGACGAAAGCCATGTGCCGAACCTGGATTTCGTGCAGCATGCCCGCCATCATCCCCAGGGTCGCGTTACCGGAAAGCTCGACGAGCCTGCGGTGGAACTCGCCCGTCGTCTCGGCAAGCCGTCCCGACTGCCAACCCGTGGGGATGTCCTCGTCGAGCATGCGCTCGAGTTCGTCGAACGCCGTCGTTGTCTGTGCCTCGGTGAGCAGTCGCACCGCCATCGGTTCGATACCGGAGCGGGCGGTCATCACGTCGGAGATCGTTGCGCCGGACAGCTCGAGCAGCAGGCCCGCGGGGCGGGCGACGATTTCGGGGCCGGGCACCCGCACGCGCGCGCCGGTGCGCGATCCGCGGCGTACTTCGACCAACCGCTCGGACTCCAGAACCCGGACAGCCTCGCGCAAGGTCGGCCTGCTGACACCGAAGTGCGTCATCAGCTCGGCCTCGTTGGGGAGGTAGTCGCCTTCCTTCAGTTGGCCGTCGACAACCATGCGGCGCAGCGTCCCTGCGACCAGTTCCGCGGTCTTGGGTGACCGGATCGGCGCACCTGCGGTAGATGGGACCGCGTCGGGGCCGATCATCGGCGCCAACGGTGTACTGCGAGCCACCACCACTCCTGGTAACGAGGTAGACACCCGCCGTGCGGCCAGGTGTACAACTCAGTAAACCATGTCGCGAGGGGGGACCCTGGGACGTGCAACCGTGCACTGGATTATCGGCGACAACCGGCGAAGGCTTGACGCCATGACCGACGACATGTGGGGAGCCGGGGATTACCGGGCAGTCGCGCAGAAGGTCACGTCCATCGCCGATGTTCTCGTACGGCGTGCGCACATCGAATCCGGGATGACCGTGCTTGACGTCGCATGCGGAACGGGCAACGCAAGCATCGCGGCGGCGCAGCTGGGTGCGCGAGTCACCGGCGTGGATTTTTCGCCGCGGCTCATCGCGATCGCGCGCGAGCAGGCAGCCGAGGCGAACGTCGACGTCCAATGGCTGGAAGGGGACGCGCAGTCGCTCCCGTTCGACGATGACAGCTTCGACCGCGTCATCTCTGCGATCGGGCACATGTTCGCGCCCGATCACCGGCGGACAGCCGATGAGTTGCGCCGCGTCAGCCGGAAAGACGGCCGTATCGCGATTGCCTGTTGGACGCCGGAGGGCAGCATCGGCGCCATGTTCCGGCGACTGGGCGAGATCTCGGCGCCGCCGCCGCCGGGTTTTCAATCGCCTCTGCTGTGGGGTACCGAAGACCACGTGCGGGAACTGCTCGGCGACGGCGTCGAGTTCGAGCGGGATGACGTCGAGTTCGAGGAACCGTCGCCCGCAAGCTATGCCGATTTCATGCTGACCCGCTTTCCACCCCTTGTCGCCTTGCGCGCGGACGTCGGCGACGAGATCGTCCGCGAGACGTACCTGCGCTGGGTCGACGACGTGAATGAGGCTGACGACGGAACGTTGCGCTACCGCGGCGAGTACCTCGTCGCCGTGACCTGACGACAAACTCCCCGCGTAGCGAGGGGCTTTGAGGGTCATATGGCCTGGTCCGCGGAGATGATGTGATCTACCAACCAGTAGGTTGACCTAGTAAACCTTGTTCCTCTACGTTCACAGTGGACCCTGTGGACTCTGCGGTTGAACCGGGAGAACCCACCAAAACCTTCGAAGGAGAAGTGTCATGGCAGAAGCCGTAATCGTCGAGGCTGTGCGGTCACCGGTCGGCAAGCGCAACGGTGGACTGTCGGGCGTGCACCCGGCCGAACTCTCGGCCCAGGTCCTCAACGGCCTCGCCGAGCGAACCGGCATCGACCCCGGCATCGTCGACGACGTCATCTGGGGCTGCGTCATGCAGGCGGGCGAGCAGGCACTCGACATCGGCCGCACCGCGCTGCTGACCGCAGGCTGGCCGGAGAGTGTGGCCGGTGTGACCATCGACCGGCAGTGCGGCTCGAGCCAGCAGTCGATCCACTTCGCGGCCGCCGGTGTGGTGGCCGGTCACTACGACGCCGTCGTCGCCGGTGGCGTCGAGTCGATGTCGCGCACCCCGATGGGCGCATCGCTCGCAGGCGGCGGCAACCCGTACCCGCAGGGCTTCAAGGACCGCTACAAGAGAACCCCGAACCAGGGCATCGGCGCCGAGATGATCGCCGAGCAGTGGGGCTTCGACCGGACCGCCGTCGACCAGTACTCGCTCGGCTCACACGAGAAGGCCGCCGCGGCACAGGATTCCGGTGCGTTCGATGACCAGATCGTCGCGATCAAGGATCAGGAAGGCAATCCGGTGCTCAAGGACGAGGGCATCCGCCGCGGCACCACCATCGAGAAGATGGCCACTCTGAAGCCCGCCTTCAAGGAAGACGGCGTGATCCACGCGGGCAACTCGTCGCAGATCTCCGACGGGGCCGCCGCGCTGCTGTTCATGTCGGCCGAGAAGGCGAAGTCGTTGGGGCTCAAGCCGCTTGCGCGGGTGCACACCGCGACGCTTGCGGGCGCAGACCCGGTGATCATGCTGACCGCGCCGATCCCCGCCACGCAGAAGGCGCTGAAGCGCTCCGGCCTGTCGATCGACGAGATCGGCGTATTCGAGGTCAACGAGGCGTTCGCGCCCGTGCCGCTGGCGTGGCTGAAAGACATCGGCGCCGACGAGAAGAAGCTCAACCCCAACGGCGGCGCGATCGCGCTCGGCCACCCGCTCGGCGGCTCGGGCGCCCGAATCATGACGACGATGCTGTACCACATGCGGGACAAGGGAATTCAGTACGGACTTGCAGACCATGTGTGAGGGCGGCGGGCAGGCCAACGCCACCATCATCGAGCTGCTGTGACAGAAGCCGTTGCACCCGCCGCTCTGACCGAGCGGCGGGGCAACGTCATGGTCATCACGCTGAACCGGCCCGAGGCGCGTAACGCCGTCAACGGCGCCCTGTCCACCGCGGTCGGCGATGCACTCCAGGATGCGCAGGACGATCCAGAAGTGCGCGCCGTCGTCATCACCGGCGCCGGTGAATCCTTCTGCGCGGGCGCCGATCTCAAGGCCATATCCCGCCGGGAGAACCTGTTCCACCCCGACCACGGTGAGTGGGGTTTCGCGGGCTACGTCCACCACTACATCGACAAGCCGACCATCGCGGCGGTCAACGGCACCGCGCTCGGTGGCGGCTCCGAACTTGCGCTTGCCAGCGATCTGGTGGTGGCGGAAGAACGCGCGAAGTTCGGGCTGCCCGAGGTCAAGCGTGGCCTGATCGCCGCGGCCGGTGGAGTTTTCCGCATCGTCGACCATCTACCGCGCAAGGTCGCGATGGAATTGATCCTCACCGGCGAACCGATGAGTTCGGCCGACGCGTTCAAGTGGGGCCTGATCAATCAAGTGGTCCCAGACGGCACCGCGGTTGACGCCGCGCTGGCACTCGCCGAGCGGGTCACCGTCAACGCGCCACTCGCCGTCTGGGCGAGCAAGCGGGTCGCGATGGGCGTCGACGACGGCGTCATCACGGGCGACGAGCCCGGCTGGGCCAGGACCATGCGCGAAATCGGCACGCTGATTCGGTCCGAGGACGCCAAAGAGGGTCCCCTGGCGTTCGCCGAGAAGCGTCAGCCCGTCTGGAAAGCCAGGTAGCGGCCGGCTCTAGCCGGCGGGCGCCTCAGCGCCAGGCACGACCTCGGCGTTCTGAGGCTCCGACGTCGTGGTCGTGGTGGTCGTCGTCGTGGTCGACGAGGTGCCACTGACGGTCGGGGTGAGTGGCTCGGGCGGGCTCGCAGGATCCAGCACCGTGTCGATGATGTAGATGCGTGCGTTCTCGGCCTGGATGCCGCCGCAGATCACCTTGGCGGTTCCGTTGACCTTGATGTCGCCGTTCTTGCCTTCGACCTTGATGTCGGCGCCCTCCTGGGTGGGCCGCTGACCGTGCACGTCCTCGGGGCCAAGCAGGCCAAGGAACACGTGGTAGTAGTCCAGTTTGGTCAGCGCGGCCGGATCGGTCTTCAGGGCCTCCAGCTGGGCGGGCTCGAGTGCGGCGAACGCATCGTTGGTCGGCGCGAACACCACGTAGGGCCCGTTGTCCAGCACCGAGGTGATGTTGACCTCGGGGTTCAGCCCGCCGGAGATCGCCGAGTTGAAGGTGCTGATGTCGGGGATGCTGGCCAGCGCCTTGCTGACCGGCACGTCGTTGAGGCCCTTCCAGTTGGGCACGGCCGCCTTGAACGGGTCGCAGTTGCCCTGCGGGTCAGGGATCTCCACCGCGGGCTGCGGTGTGGGCTCGGCGTAGGCGGTCACCGCCAGCGGGATCGATGCTCCGATCGCGGCGATCGCTGCCGCTGCACCCATGGCCTTGCTGGTGCGAGTCTTCACGTTAGGCTCCTCAGCTCGTCATTCGCTAGGCATGTTAGGTGCACTGAACGGACATTGCCAAAGTCAAGATCACCGAGATCTCATGCCGCAGGGGTGCTGACCTGCGTTTTGCGAACCTTGGCACACAGCCCGGCGGCAACGATGCAGAGGCCCGCAGCGAGGTAGAACGCGAGGTTGTAATCACCCTGCAGATCGCGCAGTCGGCCTGCCCCCGCGGCCGCTACCGCCGCACCGAGTTGGTGCGACGCGAACACCCAGCCGAACACCACGGGGGTGTTGGCGCCGAAGTAATTGCGGCAGAGCACGATCGTCGGCGGCACGGTGGCCACCCAGTCCAGCCCGTAGAAGATGACGAATACCCACGTGCTCGGCTCGGCGTGCGGGGAGAGCAGGGACGGCAGCAGCAGCAATGAAACGCCGCGACCGGTGTAGTAGACGACCAGCAGCAGTCGCGGGTCCACCCTGTCGGTGAGCCAGCCGGAGAACACCGTGCCCGCGACGTCGAGGATGCCGATGGTCGCGAGAAGTCCCGCCGCCACCGTGGTCGGCATGCCGTGGTCGTTGGCAGCAGGGATGAAGTGGGTGCCGATCAGCCCGTTGGTCGTCATCCCGCAGATCGCGAAACTGGCGGCGAGGAGCCAGAACGCGGGCACCTTCGCGCCGAGGAGCAGCCCGTCGAACGCCGCCCGGAAACTGGAGGCGGGCACCGCGGCGGGTTCGGCCGCCTCGGTGGCGCCGTAGGCCGTCAATCCCTTGTCCTGCGGTTGGTTTCGCATGAAAATCGCGACCAGCGGAACTACGGCGAGTGCGGCCGCGGCCACGATCAGCGACGCCCAACGCCAGCCGTGGCGCTCGGTGACCTGTGCGACGACCGGAAGGAAGATCAGCTGTCCCGTCGCACTCGCCGCGGTCAGCACTCCGGTGACCAGTCCGCGGCGCGCCTCGAACCACCGGGTCGCCACCGTCGCGACGAACCCCATCGAGATCGAGCCGGTCCCGACGCCGACCAATACGCCCCACAGCAGCACCAGCTGCCAGCTGGCCGTCATGAACACGCTCAGCGCCGATCCGGTCGCGATCAACGTCAGTGCGGCCGACAACACCGGCCGCACACCGAAGCGGTCCATCAGCGCCGCGGCGAACGGGGCCGTCAGGCCGAACAGCGTCATGTTGACCGACATCGCCAGACCGACCGTGCCGTGCGACCAGCCGAACTCGTGATGAAGCGGGGTCATCATGACGCCGGGCACCGACCGGAAACCGGCGGCGCCGAGGATCGCGATGAAGCTGACGGCGGCCACCACCCAGGCCCAGTGGATCCGGCCGGTAGGCGCGCGTTTGTCTGCGGCGGCGAGCGTCACCCGAACACTGTGGCGGATCGGGTCCGCACGTGGATAGTGGCAAGAATGACAACAGTCATCAAAAACGTGCCAAACTGAGGCCATGCACCGCATCGCCGTCCTGCTGCTGCCGCCCGTGGTCGGCTTCGATGCGGCGATCGCGCCGACGCTGTTCTCCAGCGCGACCGACGCTGATGGCGACGCGCTCTACGACGTCGTCACCTGTGCGGTGACCGATGGTCCGATCGAGGCGACAGCGGGCTTCGGCATCCTGCCCGGCTACGGGCCCGAGGTGTTGGCCACCGCGGACACCGTGGTGATCCCCGGTACGCGTTATCCGCCTGCCCGCGTCGACGGCGTGCTGCCCGCAGAGGTATCGGATGCCCTTGCGCTGATCCGTCCCGGCACCCGGTTGGTGTCCATATGCACGGGCGCCTTCGTGCTGGCCGCGGCAGGCCTGCTCGACGGGCGACGCGCGACCACCCACTGGAAGTTCGCCGACGCGATGCGCCTGCTGCATCCCGAGGTGCTCGTCGACGAGAACGTGTTGTTCGTCGACGACGGAGATGTGCTGACGTCCGCGGGGCTGGCCGCCGGAATCGACCTGTGCCTGCACATCATTCGGCGCGACCACGGCGCGCGGGTGGCCAACGCCGTCGCCAGATACTGCGTGGTGCCGCCGTGGCGCGAAGGCGGTCAGGCGCAGTTCATCGACCGGCAGGTGCCCACACCGGATCACTTCTCGACAGCGCCGACGCGGGAGTGGGCGCTTGCCCACCTCGACGAGGAACTCACGGTGCAGCGGCTGGCGGCGCACGCGAAGATGAGCGCGCGCACCTTCAGCCGGCGGTTCAGTGACGAGACAGGCGAGTCGCCGGGCGCGTGGATCCGCAGCCGACGGGTCGACCGTGCCCGCGAACTCCTGGAATTCCGCGACCTGCCGGTCGACGAGGTCGCCCGGCTGTCGGGCCTCGGCAGCGGCGGCAACCTGCGCCACCATCTCCGCCGCGGGATGGGCATGTCGCCGTCGAGCTATCGCAAGGTCTACCAAGGCGCCTGACGGCCTTACCCATCCCCGCGAACGTTCCGTACCGCTCGAAATTTTCGGCGAATTCTCGAACGGTAAGGAACGTTCGCGTGTGAAATGGCGCGCATGGCCGAGCCTCTGATCGTCCCCATCCGGGGTCGTGCGCCCGAGATGCACGCCGAGAGTTGGGTCGCGCCGAACGCGAGCCTGATCGGTCAGGTCGTCCTCGCGGCCAGGGCCAGCGTCTGGTACGGCGCAACACTGCGGGCCGAGGCGGAACCCATCGAGATCGGGTTCGGCACCAACATCCAGGACGGTGTCACCATCCACGTCGACCCGGAGTTCCCCGTCAAGATCGGCGCGGGCGTCAGCGTCGGCCACAACGCCGTGCTGCACGGCTGCGAGGTCTCCGATGACGTTCTGATCGGAATGGGCGCCGTCATCCTCAACGGCGCACGCATCGGTGAGGGCTCCTTGATCGCCGCCTCCGCGCTGGTGCTCCAGGGCGCCGTGGTGCCGCCGCGATCGCTCGTCACCGGCGTTCCGGGGGCGGTGCGGCGTGAAATCAGCGACGCCGAGATCGCCCACAACCGCTACAACGCCCATGCTTACCAGCGGCTGATCGACCTTCACCGCGCCGCCCTCGACTGACCCGTCCCGGTTCCCGTCGGCTCACTACGGGTAAGACCGTACGGTGAAAGCAATGCGAATTCTGGTCACCGGGGCCACCGGCTATGTCGGCTCCCGGCTCGTCACCGAACTACTGTCCCAAGGCCACGATGTCGTCGCCACGTCGCGCAACATCGATCGGCTGGCCGATTTCGGCTGGAACGGTGACGTCAAGGCCGTCGCGATGGACGCCCACGATCCTGTGTCGGCACGAACGGCGTTCTCCGATGCAGGACCCGTAGACGTCGTCTACTACCTGGTGCACGGCATCGGCCAGCCCGACTTCCGTGACGCCGACAACGCGGCCGCGACCAATGTCGCCGAGGCCGCGAAGGAGGCCGGCGTCGGGCGCATCGTCTACCTCGGCGGCTTCGTACCCGAAGAAGGCGACCTGTCCGAGCACTTGACCAGCCGGGCCGAGGTTGCCGCCGCGTTGAGTATCGAGGGCGGACCCGAGGTGGTCTGGCTGGGCGCCGCGATGATCATCGGGGCAGGTTCGACGTCGTTCGAAATGCTGCGCTACGTCGGCGATCGCTTCGTCGTGATTCCCTCGACGGAGTGGATGAACAACCCGATGGACCCGATCTCCATCAGCGACGTTCTGTACTACCTGGCGGTCGCCGCCGATGCCGATCGCGTGCCCGCAGGTGCCTACGACATCTCCGGCCCGGAGACCACCACATACCGCGACCTGTTGGCCGCATATGGCCGCGCGTCGGGCAAGTGGCGGGCTAGTGTGCCGATCCGTGGAGTGGATACCGGCTTGGCGTCGATGCTGACCGCCGCGGTATTGCCGGTGCCCGGCGGACTGGCCGCCGATCTGGTTGAGTCACTTGATCATCCGATGAGGGCTTCCGACGGTCTGCGCGATCTGGTGTCCGATCCGCCCGGCGGTCTCCTCGGCATCGACGATGCCATCACGCGGTCGCTCCCGAACGGCCCTGCACGTCCTGTGAACGATCTCGCCGACCCTCACCATCTCGCCGACACCGATCCGGCCTGGGCGGGCGGCGACACGCTCCGTATCCGACGCCTGGCGAGGTCGGTCACGCCGCCGTTCGCCCGCCCGCTTCTCGGGCTCATCAATGAACTACCCGGACCTGTCGCCGCGGCGCTGCGGACGGGTCTCGACACCCTGATCAACCTCACACCGAAGGCTCACTTGGGATGACAGAACCGACCGCGACAGAGTCCCCCGCGACGCACCCTCCGTTTCTTCAGGAGGTGAGGGACAACCTCACAAGGGTCGCTGTCCCTCATCACGAGCCACCCGCGGTCGTTCGGCGACGTCGCATCGCGGTCGCAATCGTGGTGGTGATAGGCGCTGCGCTGCTTGGCTATTCGCTGGCACGCGCTCCCGGTGACAGCTCGTTCTACGGCCTCACGTTGGCGCTGGCGGGCGTGTGGGCGTTCGGCGCGCTGGTGTCGCGTCCGCTGCACCTGGGCCATGTGCGCTTCTTCGGCCGTAACCAGCGCCCCGTCATCAGCGGCGCCGTCATCGGCCTCGCTCTCGGCGGCGTCTTCGTCCTTGGGGGTCTGATCGCCCGCGAGATCCCCGCGCTGCGGGACTACACAGCCGCCGTACTCGAGTTCGCAACCCAGGGCAGCCTGCCGCTGATTGTGTTCATCACCTTGGTCAACGGACTCGCAGAAGAGCTGTTCTTCCGCGGCGCGCTGTACTCAGCGCTTGAAAAGCACCACCCGGCAATCATTTCCACGGTGGTATACACCCTTGCGATCGGTGTCTCCACGCTCAACCCGATGCTGACCTTCGCCGCGATCATTCTCGGATCTGTATGCGCATTCGAGCGCCGAGCCACCGGCGGAGTGCTCGCACCGATCCTCACCCACATGGTGTGGGGACCGATCATGGTGCTCGTACTTCCGCCGGTGTTCGGCGTCTAGCGCAGCGGATTCGCCAACTCGTCTTTACGCATCCGCGCCGCGCAGTACGCGACGGCCGCGAACACCACTGGCACGATGCCAGCCACCAGGAAGATGGTCTCCATCGAGACGACCTTCGACAGCGGGCCGACGATCGCGAACGACACCGGCATGAACGCAAGCGAGACAAAGAAGTCCAGGCTCGAAACCCGGCCGAGCATCTCAGTCGGTACCCGGCGCTGCAGCAGCGTGCCCCAGATGACCATGCCCGCACCATCGGTGACACCGATGACGAAGGTCGCGACCGCCATCGTCGCGAACGACGACGTGAAGCCGAGCACCGCCAGCGGGATACACCCGAGGCTCCACATCGCCATCATCACCGACAGGTAGCGCCGTGGCAGCCGTCGTGCCGACACCGCCAGCGCGCCAAGCGCGCTGCCCGTTCCGAAGCACGCCAGGATGAAGCCGTACGTCTTGGCGCCGTCGACGAAGCGGTCGTCGACGATGAACGGCAGCAACACTTCGATCGGGCCGAGCACCAGAAGCACCATCATGCTGGCGAACAGCAGGGTCCACAGCAGCCACGGGGTGCGCAGCATGAAGACGAAGCCGTCGCGCATATCGCGCAGCACATGTGGCCGCTCCTGATCAGCTTCTGCAACATGCGCTTTCGACGACGACCGCGTTGCTACAAGCAGCACCAGGCCGACGGCGAACAGCACCGCCACGGTGGTGGCGCCCAGTGCAGGGAACGTCGCGCCCACCACGATGCCTGCCACCGCAGGTCCGATAGCGCGCTGAAACACCGGGCGCACAACGCCTTCGACGCCGTTGGCAGCAAGCAGTTGCTCAGCGGGCAGGATCCTCGGCAGGATCGCGCTGTACGCGGGGAAGAAGAACGCCGCCGCGGCGCCCATCGCCGCCGAGGCGACGGCGAGATGCCAGACCTGCAGCGCGCCGACCAGTCCCAGCACCGCGATGGCCGATGAGGCGGTCACGTTGACGGACTCGGTGAAGATGATGATCGTGCGCTGTTTGATTCGGTCTGCGGTGATCCCGCCGACTAGGACGAATGCGACGAAGGCCGCGCCCCAGCAGGTCGTCACGATCGACAACGACACGGGATTGTTGTCGAGTTCGATCACCTGGAGGGCCAGCACGACGGCGAACATGCCGTCGGCGAAGATCGACAGCGACACCGCAGTGATGAGCAGGCGGTACTCGCGGGAGTGGAACGGTGCGAGCACGCGCCATCGGCCGGCGGGAATCACCGGCTTGTCACAGTCGAATTGCGTGCTCACCAACAGATGGTGGCTGACCGGCCATAGCCGCGTCCACCGAATTTCACTGGGCCCACAGCGAAGCTAGGGGAGTGAGGGGCTTGCTATGAGTCGGTGAAGGTGGCCGATCTCCGCTCCTGGAAGGCCTTGATGCCTTCGCGGTAGTCGGTGCCGCGCAGCAGCGCGGCCTGCCCGGAGTGTTCGCGCTCGAGTGCCGCTTCGAGTTCGGTCAGCGTCGAGGAGTTGATCGCGTCCTTGGTCTTCGCCAACGCCACCACCGGACCGTGAACGAGCTTTGCGACCACCTTGTCGACTTCGGCGTCGAGTTCGTCGGCGGGGTGGACAGCCGTCACCAGGCCCGCCAGGAACGCCTCATCGGCGTGGATCTTGTCCGCCAGCAGCGCCATCCGCATCGCGCGGATCCGGCCGACGGCCGCTGCGACCAGAGCACTTGCTCCGCCATCGGGCATCAACCCGATCTTTGTGAACGCGAGCATGAAATAGCCCTTGTCCGAGGCGATTACAACATCGCACGCCAGGGCCAGTGATGCGCCGACGCCTGCCGCGGGGCCCTGAACGACCGCGACCACCGGTCGGGGCAGCGCCACGACGGCCCGGATCGCCCGGTTCGCCGCATCCAGCACGGTCAGGCCGCCTGCCTTCTTTACCTGGTCGTCTGCGCTGATTCCCGCACCCGAGCTGAAGCCACGTCCGGCACCGGCCAACCGCACCACCTTGACTTGCGGGTCGGTCGCGGCCTGGTCGAGTGCGTCGGCGATGCCGTTGAGCATCGTCGCGGTCAGGGAGTTGAGGCTGTCGGGCCGGTTCAGCGTCAGCGACAGCACACCGTCGCCGACGCTCACCTCGAGCCCTTCGACGCTCACATACGCTCCGGTACTGGAGTCGATGGTCATTGGTGAACCTTAGATTCGGGCGCGGATGTGAGGAGCACGAGGTCCACGCAGGCCCGCGGCTGGTCCACTTGGTTATACAAGTAAGCTATGTCCCGGTCAACTACGGGAGGCGGGTTTCCAATGGCGGGACCACTGCAGGGTTTGCGAATCGTCGAGCTGGCCGGCATCGGCCCTGGACCGCACGCGGCGATGATCCTCGCCGATCTCGGCGCCGACGTGGTGCGTGTCGAACGCCCGGGCGGAACCGGCGGAGTGCCCAAAGGCAGCCACGAGGCCATGAACCGCAACCGGCGAGCGGTGGCGGCCAACCTGAAATCCGACGAAGGCCGCGAGCAGGTGCTCGCGTTGATCGCCGAGGCCGATGTGCTGATCGAGGGCTACCGGCCCGGCGTCACCGAGCGGCTCGGGCTGGGCCCCGAGGACTGCGCGAAGGTCAACGAGCGGTTGGTGTACGCGCGGATGACCGGCTGGGGGCAGACCGGCCCGCGCAGCCAACAGGCAGGCCACGACATCAACTACATCTCGCTGAACGGACTGCTGCATTCGATCGGCCACAAGGACGGCAGGCCCGTGCCGCCGCTCAACCTGACCGGTGACTTCGGCGGCGGCTCGATGTTCCTGATCGTCGGTGTCCTCGCCGCGCTGTGGGAACGACAGACTTCCGGCAAGGGCCAGGTGGTCGACGCGGCGATGATCGACGGCTCCAACATCCTGATGGCGATGATGTGGGGGATGCGCGCAGGCGGGATGTGGTCCGACGAGCGCGGCACCAACATGCTCGACAGCGGTGCGCCCTACTACGACACCTACGAGTGCGCCGACGGCCGCTATATGTCCATCGGTTCCATCGAGCCGCAGTTCTACGCGGAGCTGCTCAAGGGGCTCGGCCTCGACGGTGAGGACCTGCCCGCCCAGCAGGACGTCAGCCGGTGGCCCGAGCTGCGCGCCCGTTTCACCGAGGTCTTCGCGTCCAAGGATCGCGACCATTGGGCAGCGGTGTTCGCGGGCACCGACGCCTGCGCCACACCCGTGCTGTCGTTCGCCGAGGTGCAGACCGAACCGCACATCACCGAACGCGACACCTTCTATCTCGACGGCGACGTCCTGCTGCCGTCGCCCGCGCCGCGGTTCTCCCGCAGCGCGACGTCCACCCCCAAACCGTTGGGCGAGCCGGGCACAGACATCGAAACCGTTCTGCGCGACTGGAAATAGAGCCGACCCGTCATTGCGCGAGCTGGGCCCACACGTAAGTAGGGGAACACAAAAGTGCCGCGACACGCCGTAGAAAGCGGACTTTTGCGTCTGCTCGGCGGAAGAAACCGATAGGAAAGGAACGCACTAAGTGGAGATCAAAGACTCCGTAGCCGTCGTCACCGGAGGCGCCTCCGGTCTCGGCCTGGCCACCACCAAGCGGCTGCTCGACAGGGGCGCATCGGTCGTCGTCATCGACCTCAGGGGTTCCGACGCCGTCAAGGAACTCGGCGATCGCGCCCAGTTCGTCGAGACGAACGTGACCGACCCCGACGCGGTCAGCAAGGCACTCGACGCCGCCGAGCAGATGGGCCCGCTGCGCATCAACGTCAACTGCGCGGGCATCGGCAATGCGGCCAAGACGCTGAGCAAGGACGGCCCGTTCCCACTGGACGCGTTCAAGAAGGTCGTCGAGGTCAACCTGATCGGCACCTTCAACGTGCTGCGGTTGTCCGCCGAGCGAATCGCCAAGAACGAGCCGGTCAACGGCGAGCGCGGCGTCATCATCAACACCGCGTCCGTCGCCGCGTTCGAGGGCCAGATCGGTCAGGCCGCGTATTCGGCATCCAAGGGTGGCGTCGTCGGCATGACCTTGCCGATCGCCCGCGACCTGGCACGCGAGTTCATCCGCGTCGTGACGATCGCGCCGGGACTGTTCAAGACCCCGCTGCTCGGCTCGTTGCCGGAGGAGGCGCAGGCCTCATTGGGCAAGCAGGTGCCGCATCCCGCCCGCCTCGGTGACCCCGACGAATACGGCGCGCTGGCCGTGCACATCGTGGAGAACCCGATGCTCAACGGCGAAGTGATAAGGCTGGACGGTGCGATCAGGATGGCGCCCCGATGACGATACGGACGAAGTTCACCGAGGCCTTCGGGGTCGAACATCCAGTCGTGCAGGGCGGCATGCAGTGGGTCGGTCGCGCGGAACTCGTTGCGGGTGTGGCGAATGCCGGCGCGTTGGGTTTCATCACCGCGCTGACGCAGCCGACGCCCGCGGATCTGGCGAAGGAGATCGCCAAGTGCCGCGAGCTGACCGACAAGCCGTTCGGGGTGAACCTGACGATCCTGCCGACCATCAATCCGCCGCCGTATGACGAGTACCGGCGGGTGATCGTCGACGAGGGCATCAAGATCGTGGAGACTGCGGGGTCCAACCCAGCGCCGCACCTGCCGATGTTCCACGAGAACGGGATCAAGGTGCTGCACAAGTGCACCTCGGTTCGGCATGCGGTGAAGGCGCAGAGCCTCGGGGTCGACGGCATCAGCATCGACGGCTTCGAATGCGCCGGCCACCCGGGTGAGGACGACATTCCCGGCCTGGTGTTGATCCCCGCGGCGGCGGCCAAGATCGACATCCCGATGATCGCCTCCGGCGGGTTCGCCGACGGTCGCGGGCTGGTGGCCGCGCTGGCGCTCGGCGCCGACGGGATCAACATGGGGTCGCGGTTCATGTGCACCGTCGAATCGGCGATTCATCAGAAGGTCAAGGACGCCATCGTCGCGGGTACCGAGCTCGACACCGAGATGATCTTCCGGCCGCTGCGCAACACCGCGCGCGTCGCGAGCAATGCAGTGTCGCGCGAGGTGGTGGAGATTTTGAACAAGGGGGGCCAGTTCGAGGACGTGAAGGACCTCGTCGCTGGTTCGCGCGGGGTCAAGGTCTACGAGATCGGCGACGTCGACGCAGGTATCTGGTCGGTCGGCACGGCGATGGGATTGATCAACGACATCCCGACGTGCGACGAGCTGGTGTCCCGCATCGTTGCCGACGCCGAGGAACTGATCACCGAGAAGCTGGCCGACATGGTCGAGGTTTCGGCGGAAGAGAATGTCGCATAGGCGACAGATTTGGAAACAACAAAGGATCAGCGAGGGCCCCGGGAGGGGCAAACTGTCTGACGGCTCAGCGCGCTCGCTACGAGCGCGCTGACTCAGACTGCGTAGGGCAGCTGCTGGATGTCGTCAAGCTGCTCGGAGGTGTCGCCCTCGACGAGAACATCGCCGTGGTAGAGCGCCTCGAAGTCAACCTTGATGACATCAGCACTGGTGTCGTCGATCCACATGTACTGAACAGTAAGTGTCTCCATTAAGGATTCTTTGAGTCACGATTCGGAAAACCCTGGCAATTCTTACCGTCCGGTAGGGTCCGAGGTTACTGGCGAGTAGCTGACCTGCGATTACGCCGGTGAGCTGAAATGAATGGGATTTGTGCCGTTCAACAGGATCCACGTGAGGATCGCAACCGCGAACGCCACAACGAGCAGTCCCACGGCGATCTTGGTAGGCCAGCGGTGCCTGCCGAGCACCCTGGCATCGACCGAATACGCCCCGGCGCCGGTGAACAACAGCGTGGCCGCCCCCAGGAACAGCAGAAACGGCACATTGAACGGCTCAGACCAGAATGCGCCCTGCGAGACGTTGACGGCCCACGCGCAGATCATCGCGCCGACCACCGCGCATGCCGATAGCGGCGTCAGCATGCCGAGGATGAGTCCGATACCGCCTGCGGTCTCGGCGACGGTCACCATGAGGGCGCCCAATGTCGGCAGGTTCCAGCCGCCGGCCTCCATGAAGCCGACCGTGGTGCCGAAGTCGAGGGCCTTGATCAGTCCGGCCTGGATCATGGCGGCGCCGATGCCGATACGGAGAATCAGCAGGCCGATATCTACCGGCGACGTGGACAGTGACGTGGTTTCGGTGCTGGCCATGTCGCCGAGCCTAGGGGCCTGTGAGGATCCTGTGGATGTCATGCAGTTCTGACTTGAGCGGGCCGCTGAACTAATCGTGACGTTTTGCCGATGAACGGTTCTGCGGCTTAAGACGTGGTTACGAAGAGAGATACGCGTTGACGTTGGTAAGTTACCGCCGATAAGTTATCGGCGCTAGCTTCGGTGGACATTCGGAGGGACACACGTGTTGCAGCAGATCGCCCGGGTGGCCATCAGAGCTCCGAAGCGGATCGTCGTCATCGCGCTGTTGGTGATGGTGGCCACCGGCATATTCGGCATCCCGGTAACCAAAGCCCTGTCCGCAGGCGGGTTCCAGGATCCGACATCCGAGTCGGCCAAGGCCAGCCAGCTGCTCGTCGACAAATTCGGCGATGGCGATATGGATCTCGTCCTGAGCCTGACGTCGGATGGCGGGGCACAGGGCCCGAAGTCGCGCGCGGTCGCCAACGACCTCATCGCACAGCTGCAGGCCTCGCCGCACGTGGCCGAGGTGACCTCGGCGTGGAACGCACCCGCGACAGCGGCGCCGGCACTGGTCAGCAAGGACGGCAAGACCGGGTTGATCGTCGCAAGCATCACGGGCGGCGAGAACGACGCGCAGAAGTACACCAAGGAGCTGACCGAACGTCTCGTTTACGACCGCGACGGCGTCACCGTGCGCGCAGGCGGCGAGGCGATGGTCTACGTGCAGATCAACGGTCAGACCGAACGAGATCTGCTGCTGATGGAATCCATCGCGATACCGCTGAGCTTCATCGTGCTGGTGTGGGTGTTCGGCGGCCTGCTGGCCGCGGCTCTGCCCCTTGCCGTCGGTGCGTTCGCGATTCTTGGGTCGATGGCGGTGCTGCATGCGATCACGTACGTCACCGACGTATCGATATTCGCGCTGAATTTGAGTGTGGCGTTGGGCCTTGCCCTGGCAATCGACTACACGCTGCTGATCGTCAGCCGGTATCGCGACGAGCTTGCCGCCGGGTCGGGTCGGGACGAGGCACTGATCCGCACCATGGCCACCGCCGGGCGGACGGTGTTGTTCTCGGCCTTGACGGTTGCGCTGTCGATGGTCGCGATGGTGCTGTTCCCGATGTACTTCCTGAAGTCGTTCGCGTACGCGGGAATTGCCGTGGTGTCATTTGCCGCAGCCGCAGCCATCGTGGTGGCCCCCGCCGCGATCGTGTTGCTCGGCGACCGGCTGGACTCGCTCGACGTGCGCCGACTGCTCCGAGGCGTGCTCGGGCGCCCCGAACCGACGCCCAAGCCCGTAGAAGAGAACTTCTGGTACCGGTCCACCAAATTCGTTATGCGCCGATCGATTCCGATCGGTCTGGCGATCGTCACCCTTCTGCTCCTTCTCGGCGCACCGTTCCTCGGCGCCAAATGGGGCTTCCCCGACGACCGCGTACTGCCCACGTCGCTGTCGGCCCGCGAGGTGGGCGACCAGATGCGCAACGACTTCGCCGTGGATTCGGCGCGAGCCGTGACGGTCGTCATCCCCGACGCGGACGGAATCACGCCCCAGGACCTCGGCGCCTACGCAGCCGAGTTGTCCCGGGTGCCCAGCGTGTCATCGGTCTCGTCGCCGATCGGAGCGTTCGTCGCCGGTCGCCCGGCCGGGCCGCCTTCTGCGGCAACGGGATTGAAGGACGGCAGTGCGTTCCTGACCGTTGGCAGCGATGCGCCGCTGTTCTCCGACGCGTCTGAGGTCCAACTCGATCAGATACGCGCGGTGAAGACGCCCGAGGGCAAGCCCGTGGAGCTGACAGGCATCGCGCAGATCAACAGAGACAGTTCGACCGGCATCACCGACCGCCTTCCGGTCGTGCTGGCAATCATCGCCGCCATCACCTTCGTGTTGTTGTTCCTGTTGACCGGCAGCATCGTGTTGCCGTTGAAGGCGTTGGTGCTCAACATGTTGTCGTTGACGGCCGCATTCGGTGCGCTGGTGTGGATATTCCAGGAGGGCCACCTCGGAGCCCTTGGCACCACACCAACGGGAACGCTGGTCGCCAACATGCCGGTGTTGTTGTTCTGCATCGCATTCGGGCTGTCCATGGACTACGAGGTGTTCCTTGTCAGCCGGATCCGGGAGTACTGGCTTTCGCTACCCGGCAAGACCGGCGCCGACAACGACGAGGCCGTCGCGCTTGGCCTGGCTCGGACCGGCCGCGTGGTCACCGCGGCTGCGGTGGTGATGTCGATCTCGTTCGCCGCGCTGATGGCCGCGCAGGTGTCGTTCATGCGGATGTTCGGCGTCGGTCTGACGCTCGCGATTCTGGTCGACGCCACCCTGGTGCGCATGCTGCTGATGCCTGCCTTCATGCACGTGCTCGGCCGCTGGAACTGGTGGGCGCCCAAACCGCTGGCCCGGCTGCACGAACGCTTCGGGATCAGCGAGTCGTCGGACGACTTGATACCGCCCGCGGAGAAACGCGAGCGCGCGGCGGTCACCATGACAGAGACTGGGTGACGATGTCTCTGCCACTCAAGCGACGCCGCGCCCCGCGCGGCGCAGGTGACCAGCTGAGAGACGAAATCCTCGACGCCACCACCAAGTTGCTGTTGGAGACGGGCCACGCCAAGGCCGTGTCGATCCGCTTGGTCGCGCAGCGGGTAGGCGTGACACCGCCGTCGATCTACCTGCACTTTGCCGATAAAGATGCCTTGCTGGACGCAGTCTGCGCACGGTACTTCGAGAAGCTCGACGAGGAGATGGAGCAGGCCGCCGCTGATCAGACGTCGACGGTCGAGGTGCTGCGAGCGCAGGGTCTGGCCTACGTCCGCTTCGCCACGCAGACCCCTGAGCTGTACCGGATCGCCACCATGGGCGAGGGCCGCGAGGGCAGCGACGTCGACACGACGTTGAACAGCTCGGCGTTCCTGCATCTGCGCCACTCGGTTGAGGGGTTGATAGAAGAGGGCGTCTATCCGCCCGGCGATCCGACCGTCGCTGCCCTTCAGCTGCTGACCGCTGCACACGGCGTCGCCGCACTGCTGATATCGAAGCCGTATCTGCCGTGGGGTGATGTCGAGGAGTTCGCCGACCAGACGCTGTCGGCGGCCTGCCTGGGGAGCATCGTGCTCGGACTCGTCGAAGACGCTGATGCCACCCCTGCGCAGACCGTTGACTGGTTGTTGAATCGCAAACCGCAGGAAAGGAAGTCGTGACAGATACCGGCGACACCACAGACAACCCGTTCTTCGCCAAGCTGTGGACGTTCCTGTCGAACCACGAGACCGAGGAGATCCAGCGTCTGCGGACCGAAAACCTGGCCGGACTGTCCGGTCGGGTGCTGGAAGTCGGTGCCGGCACCGGGACGAACTTCGCGTACTACCCGGCGTCGGTGACCGAGGTGGTCGCCGTCGAACCCGAGGTGCGGTTGGCCCCACAGGCGCGTGAAGCGGCGGGCAAGGCACCCGTACCCGTCACGGTGAGCGCGGGCACCGTCGAGAGATATCTGACTGATGCCGACGGCACGCCGTTCGACGCGGTGGTGTGCTCGCTGGTGCTCTGCTCGGTGGGTGATCCGGACAGCGTTCTGCGGCAGCTGTTTTCACTCGTCCGCCCCGGCGGCGAGGTGCGCTTTCTCGAGCACGTCAGGAGCGGCGGGTTCCGTGGGCGGCTGCAGAAGTTCGCCGATGCGACCGTCTGGCCGAGGATGATGGGCAACTGTCACACGCATCGCGACACCGAGTCGTCGATCGTCGGCGCGGGCTTCGAAATGGACCGCGTCCGCCGCGAGCCTGCGCTTCCCGCCTGGTTCCCCACGCCGGTGGCCGAGTACACCATCGGACGCGCTATCAAGCCCGCCGTTTAGCCTCGCCAGCCGCGCGAGGTCAGTGCGTCGCGCACACGCTCGACGACGTCGACCCGATCGTCCTCGTTGATCACCCGGATGACGATCCAGCCGAGTTGCTCGAGTTGTGGCAGCACTCGCAGGTCTTTGACGTACTGCTTGCGGCTGGTGCGGTGCTGATCGCCGTCATACTCGGCCGCCACTTTGAAGTCTTCCCACCCCATGTCCACCGTCCGGAGGAGCCTTCGACCGTCGAAGATCGGTATCTGAGTAGTCGGCCGAGGCAGATCCGCGTCGAGCAAGACAAGCCGCAACCAGCTTTCCCGTGGAGAGTCGGCCCCGCCATCGACGAGGTGTACCACCTCCCGAAGCTGTTTCATGCCTCGGGCGCCGCTGTACCGCTTCGCCAGTAGTTGTACATCCTCCGTCGAGAACGGAGATGACCACATCAGCGCATCGAGACGCGCGATCGCGTCGACCCGAGACAGATGCCTTGCGAGATCGAACGCCGTTCGGGCGCGGCTGGTGACGGGCACTGCGTTGATGCGGATGACCTGGTCCTCGGTCACCCGTTCATCGCGAGCGATGATGCCGATGGGCGATCTTGTTGTGGACCAGATCATCTCGATCGGTATGTCGTCGTCAACCCACGATGCGCCGTGCAGTGCCGACGCGGCTACGCCCGCGATGATGCCGCGCCGCCCGGACCGCAACCATGCACCGGCTATTCGGTCCCGGAGTGAAACGTCATCACACTTGTTCACGTAGACGTCGCGGAAGATCCGCCGATGCCAGCGCCTCAGCTCGTACTCGGTGAGTTCACCTTTGGCGAGCGCTTCCGAACCGAGAAATACCCTCGTCACGGCCGAATGGTCGCACTCGACCCCGACAACGCCGTGAGCCTGTAGTTACCGATGGCGCATCTCGCACTTTGTCGCGCCGACTACAGTCTCGCAGTCAGCCGAGGATCGACGGCAGCCGCTGCAGCAGCGTCGGCAGTGCTAACGCTGCGGGTTCGCGAACCGTCGCCGTCGCCGTATCCGACAGCGGCGTGCGCTCGGGATTGACCTCGATCACCGGAATTCCGTTGGCCAGCGCCAGTTCGGGCAGCCCCGCGGCGGGGTAGACGATCGACGACGTACCCACCACGATGACGACATCGGCATTGGCCACCGCATCGATCGACCTCTGCCAGGCGGAATCGGGCAACGGCTCGCCGAACCACACCACGTTCGGCCTGATCAGGCCGCCGCACTGGCATTCGGGGGGCGTCACCGTCTCGACGGGTTCCGGCATGTCGGGCAGCTGACCCTCGTACTGGCGTTGGCAACGGTCGCAACGAAATTCGAAAAGGCTGCCGTGCAGGTGGTAGACATGCTGACTGCCTGCGCGTTCGTGCAGGTTATCGACGTTCTGGGTGACGACGTGCACCTCGGCGTGATCCTGCCAGGCGGCGACGGCGCGATGGCCGTTGTTCGGCTCAACACCCTGCATCATGTAGTGGCGCCACAGGTACCAGGCCCAGACCTTCTCGGGATGCCGCTGCCAGCCCTGCGCGCTGGAGATCTCGTACGGGTCGACCTTGGCCCACAACCCCGTCTCGACGTCGCGAAACGTCGGAACCCCGCTCTCGGCGGAGATACCCGCCCCACTGAGCACCGTCAATTGCACCTCACCAAACTAACGCGTATGCGCGATACTGAGCACGTGACCGATTTGGGGGAATGGGTTCAGGGCGATCCGCATGCCGGCAAGCCGTTGTTCGACCAGCTCAGGGGCCAGATCATCGAGGGGATTCGAACTGGTCGGCTGAAACCGGGGACGCGGCTCCCGACGGTGCGCGAACTCGCCGGGCAGCTGGGCATGGCTGTCAACACAGTCGCGCGCGCGTATCGCGAGCTCGAGTCGGCCGGAATTCTCGAAACACGTGGCCGCTTCGGCACTTTCGTCGCGCGCACCGATCCGGCCGACGCCACGATGGCCACCGCTGCGCACAGCTACGTGTCGACGGCGAAGTCCCTCGGCGTCGACAAGAACGAGGCGCTCAAGTACGTCGAGGCTGCGTTCGGTTAACCGAACTCGAGCAGGGTGACGACCGGCCGAAGGGAATCGAGCACCGGCACGCGCTGCAGCGTCCACATCAACCCGTTCAGCACTTTGCCGCGGGCGGGCACCATCGGCAGATCATGCACCGCGCGGACGCCGGGAATGGTGTTCGCCAGGTTCGCGATATCCGACGGTGACAACGTGAACGGCATGGGCGGCACCTTGTAGCGCAGCGACACCCGGGAGCCGCGGCGCACCCATGAGGCGAAGAACACCGGCGGTAGGTCGAACATCATCTGCCCGCCGGGAAACCGTTTGGCGCATTCGGCAATCAGCCCGAGGGCCTCCTCGGGTTGCAGATACATCAGCAGGCCCTCGGTGGTGATGAACACCCCGTCCGACGGGTCCACCCGATCCATCCAGCTGTAGTCCAATGCGGACTGCGCGATCGTCGTCACCCGACCCGACTCGGGCAGCAATCGCTCGCGCAACTCGATGATCGGCGGTAGATCCACTGTGAGCCAACGGAACTGGTCGCCGACGTCGGAAGCGGCCAGTCGGTAGAAGCTGGTCTGCAGCCCTTCGGCAAGAGCGACCACGGTGGCCGACGGATGATCGAGCAGGTAACGCCTGGTGTATCTGTCGAAGGTGAGCGCCCGCAGCGCCATGTCCTGACGACGGGT
Organism: uncultured Actinomycetota bacterium; assembly: GCA_963756865.1. Classification (GTDB taxonomy): domain Bacteria; phylum Actinomycetota; class Actinomycetes; order Mycobacteriales; family Mycobacteriaceae; genus Mycobacterium. Next base: position 161,341 of record CAVWPQ010000020.1, read on the forward strand.
GAAACCGAACTTGGCGAAGTCGAAGTCGATCTCGTCTACCAGCTTGATAGCCATCGGGTCGTCGATGACGGAGTCCGATCGGCGCGCCTCGTTTGCCCGCACCAGCAGCGTCAGCAGTGCCGTTTCGGACACTCCGGTCAGCGAGGAGCCGTCAGCCTTGCTCATCTGAGCTCATTTTCAGCACCTTGTCGATTGTCCGCAGGTTGCGCGTCGTCGTCGACGACTTGTAGCGCTTCTTGCCCATCGTCTTACCGATCGTGGTGTCCAGCGTGCCCTTGTTGGGCACCTGCCAGTAGACGACCCCGTTGCCGCGCTTGATCTTCTCGTCCTTGCCCGCATCCTTGGCGAGCGCGGCCAGTTCGTCGAGTACGTCGGCGTCGGTCACGAACGTGACGTAGCTGTGGTATCCCTCGACCTCGCGCTCGAACGGGAACTTGTCCGATATCGCCTTGACGGTCTCGATGTCGTAGGCCAGCACCCAGGCGTCGTAGCCGAAGCCGTCGCGCAGAGCCTTTTCGGCCTTCTTGCGGACCCCCTCGACACCAGATCGGCTCTCCAGCAACACGTTACCGCTCGCCAGGATCGTCTTGGCGCTCGTGAATCCGGCATCCTCCAACGCTGCGGCCACCTCGGCCATCTTGAGGTTGACGCCGCCGACGTTCACTCCGCGCAGGAATGCCGCGTACCGGGTCACTGGTCGAACTCCAGCAGCGTGATGCTGGGCCGAATGCGGCGCATGAACCCGATCCGGTCCAGCGGCGGCCACCCGGCGACCTTGAACCAGCCGCGGCCAGGGGCCAACTTGATGTCGTGTGCCGCGCGCACGCCCGGCACGGTGTCGGCAAGCGCGAGGCCTTCTTCGGATGTCATCCCCATCGGCATCGGCGGTGCGGTGTAGCGGTCAGTGAGCTTGAGGCCCTTCATTGTTCGGCGGCTGAACCACGGCGGGACGTTGTCGAACATCATCTGGCCGCCGGGAAACCGGGTGGCGCATTCGCGGATCAGCCCGATCGCGTCGTCGGGTTCCAGGTACATCAGAAGGCCTTCGGCGGTGATGAACACCCCGTGTGCGCCGTCCACCTTGTTCATCCAGCTGTAGTCGAGCGCCGACTGCGCGAGCGGGACGATGCGGTCGTCCTGCGGAAGCAATTGTGCGCGTATCGCCATCACCGCGGGCAGATCGATGGAGTACCAAGTCAATTCGTCGGCGAGGTCAGCGGCGTGCAGGCGCCAGAAGCTGGTCTGCAGCCCCTCTGCGAGAGCCACCACCGACGCCTTCGGGTGCGACTCGAGGTATTGCCGCATCACCGCGTCGAAGGCCGCTGCTCGCAGGCCGTGCGACTGGGCGGGCTTGCCGAACTTGAGGTAGTCGTAGGAGATCGAGTCGGACAGGGAGACGGCCCACGGATCCCTGATCACTCCGTCGGCCCGTTTGGCCTCGGTGGCGCGGCTGTTCAGGGTCCATAGCGTGGTTGCCGAGACGCCCTCCAGGGTGTCACCGCTGATTGGGGCCATTTGCCCATAGTAGGTACGCGGCGCGATTAGGGGTCGGCCCCGCAGGCGGCCGACGTAGGCTCGGGGCATGTCACGCCAGGTTTTCGACGACAAGCTGCTCGCGGTGATCAGCAACAACTCGCTTGGCGTCCTGGCCACCATCAAACGCGACGGCAGGCCGCAGCTGTCCAACGTCTCGTATCACTTCGACCCGCGGAAGCTGACCATCCAGGCGTCGATCACCGAACCGCGCGCCAAGACGCGCAACCTGCGTCGCGATAAACGGGCGTCGCTGCACGTCAGCTGCGACGACGGCTGGTCCTACGCGGTGGCCGAGGGCAACGTCGATCCTCACCCCGCCCGCGGCGTCCGAGGACGACGACACGGTCGAAGCCTTGATCGCGTTGTACCGCAACATCGCAGGCGAGCACCCCGACTGGGACGACTACCGGCGGACGATGGTCGACGACCGGCGGGTCGTGATGACGCTGCAGATCACGCACCTCTACGGCATGCCGCCGGGCAAGCGCTGAGGGGAAAAGACCACGACGACGCCAGGCGCGCCGCGCTAGGCTGCCGCTATGGCTGAGACACCGGAAGACGACACGAAACGCAAGTTCCGGGAGGCGCTGGAGAAGAAGAAAGCCAAGGCCGGTGGCGGATCCGATCACAAGGACGGCGGAAACAAGCAGCCACGGGCGCACGGGCCCCTGGAGAGCCGGCGGGAGTTCCGTCGCAAGAGCGGTTAGGGCAGGCGTGAGCAGATGACTCCGGAGTTCCTGCTGACCACGCTCATCGTGGTGGCCACCCCCGGCGCGGGTGTGCTCTACACGCTGGCTGCCGGGGTATCGCGCGGCTGGCAGGCCAGCATCGTCGCCGCATTCGCCTGCACGCTCGGCATCCTTCCGCACATGATCGCGGCGGTCACCGGGCTGGCGGCGATCATGCACGCCAGCGCCGTGGCCTTCTCGATCATCAAGTGGCTCGGTGTCGCCTACCTGCTCTATCTGGCGTGGAAGACCTTCAGGGACAAGTCGGTGTTCGCGATCGACACCGAGCAGGCGAAGCCGTCGCCGTGGCGGGTCATCGTGTCGGGCATCCTGGTCAACACCCTCAACCCGAAGCTGACGATCTTCTTCTTCGCGTTCCTTCCGCAGTTCGTGCCCGCCGACAGCGCAGGCGCCGTGCCGCTGATGGTGTACCTAAGCGCCGTCTTCATGGCGGTGACCTTTGCGGTGTTCAGCGTCTACGGGGTGTTCGCCGCGGCGGTCCGCAACAAGGTCTTCACCAGACCGCGGGTGGTGGCGTGGGTGCGCCGTAGCTTCGGCGCGACCTACCTGGTGCTGGCAGGCAGGCTGGCCGCGCAGACGCGCTGAGCGGTGGCCGCCCGATCGCTCGCCAGGAACCTCGCCGCGATCAATGCCGCCAGCATCACCGCGACGCAGTAGAGGCCGGTGCCCTTGAGGCCCCAGCCGACCGACGCCAGCGTCGCCGCGCCCGCCACACACAGGAGGGCGCCGACGGCCGCGCTGCGTGTACCCGTCGCGGCAACATGGCCGCCGTCCCACAGCGGAAGCGGGTTGTTCTCCAGCGGTCGCAGCGCGGCGAACGCGGCCGCGACGAGGCAGGCCATGATCAGCAGTTGCAGGAGGCTGAGTGCGACGAAGCCGGGCGTCCCCGCGTCGTAACGCGGATGGCCGAGGTGGTCGAAGACCAGGTGCATTCCCAGCAGCGCCGGGATATGCCACAGGTAGAGCGTCATGGCGCCGGAGTTGCCGATGGCGGTCAGCCACCATACGCGCGGGCGCCGCGCCCACCGGGCGATCGCAGGCGCTGCGGCAATCGCGAACGCGCACATCATGATTGCGTGGCCGGCCAGTAACAGCGACGGCGGTGTCATGTTCTTCAGCTGCTGGGTCTCGATACCGACGAGGCTGAGTTCGTATGGGCCCGCCCACATCAGCATGAGGTTGACGGCGAACATCGCGGCGCCGAGCAGCATTGCCGCGCGGCCCGCGAGCAGCCGCCTGCGGTAGGCGACGCCGAGCATGCCGGGGATCAACCAGGCGACGAGATTGAGGTAGCCGACGGCCGCGGGCACGTCGGCGTTGATGCGGATCGCATCGATGATCGCGATGAACGCATAGGTGCCCGCGACGGCCGCGATGAGGCGGCCGGTGGTGGTGATGCGCGCCAGCAGCGGCACCGCCGCCAGCACCAGCACGTAGGCGCCGAGGAACCACAAGAGCTGGATCGAGATGCCCGCGACCGGGTCGTAGACGTGCTCGGGCAGGAAGTAGCGCAGTATCGCCAGCGCGGCGACCCAGAAGGCCAGGTAGTAGAACACCGGTCGATACAGCCGGGTGCATCGGCGCATCAGCCAGTCGCCCCAGCTCCGGCCCGAGTGCCAACTGTCGATGCTCGCCGCGACGCCGGCGAAGAAGAACAGCGGCATGATCTGAAAAATCCAGGTCAGCGCCTGGAACACGACCGACTCGGTGAGCAGGTTGCTCCAGATGAAGACGTCGTCGGAGATGATGCTCGTCGCCATGATCGTGTGACCGACGACGACGGCCACCAGCGACACGATCCGGATGACGTCGATCGCACGGTCCCTGGTGGCGGGCGTGTTCGCCTCCACCTCAGCCGGGCTGGGGAACAGCGGGTTCATGCCTCGAATCTAGGCCTGACCTGCGCGCGAATATCTGAGTAGAAGCACTCAAATCCCGACGCTTCAGGTGTGTACGGCGGTTCCGTGCTCCTCGTCGATGCGGGTCGTGACCCCGGTGGCGACGATGGTTCGCGTCGCGTCGACGGATGCGTAGGTCCAGAAGATCTGCATCTCCTCGGTGGCCGACGCGTTCTCGAAGTAGTGGTGAATGCCCGCCGGAATGAACGACGTATCGCCGACGCTCACGTGGTGCGCCACCCCGTCGATGTGCGCGATGGCCTCGCCGCGCAGCAGCATCACGCTCTCGTCGCAGTTGTGGAAGTGTTCGGCGATCGCCGCGCCGGGCCCGAACCTGGTGATGCCGTTGAGGAAGTCTTTCGATCCGACCTTCTGCGACACCAGCGGAATCGTGCTCGCCCCGCCGCCCCGTTCGCGCGCCGGTATCTCCGCGGGCCGCAGGACCACTCCCACCCGGTCGGCCATCAGACCTGTCCGCCCGTCAGCGCCAGCAGTTGCCGGGCCCGCGCCTTGGCCAGTTCGCAATAGGCCTTCGCGGCCGTTCGGGCTCCGTCGGCGTCGCCGTTCTCGAGCGCGACGAGCAGGTCGCGCTGTACCGCCAGGAATGCGTGCGACGACTGCGCCGTCGTGCCGAAGCTGCGCGCCATCACGTTCTTGACACTGAGCGAACCGAACGCCGCGATGAGAAGCGGATTGCCCGACAACGCGACGATCGCCTCGTGGAAGGCGTAATTCGCGTCGAGGTAGGCGTGGAAGTCCTCGAAATGGTCGTCGACGAGATGCCGCGACATCGCGTCGAGGTGGCGTCGGGCATCGGCGAGCAGATCCGGATCCCCCTGACCCGCAACGAGATCGATGACACCCAACTCGATGGCGAGGCGGGCCTCGAAGGTGTCGTCGGAGGTGCGCACGTCGAAAGGCGTGATGACGTAGCCGCGATCGGGATCCCGGCGCACAAGGCCGTCGCCGGACAGCCGGGTCAGCGCGTAGAAGGCGCGGGCCCTGTCGCCGTCGAGATGCTCGGCGAGCTCGTCGACGGTGATCACCTGTCCCGCTGCGAACACCCGGCTCAGCACCATGTCCCTCGAGCGTTCATAGGCGCGGTCGTTGCGTTCGAACTCGAAACGGCCGAACCCGCCGCGGAAGTACGTCAGCGGATCGCCTTCGCGCGCGGTCGCCGACGTGACGTGGCCGAGAAACACCGAGTGTGTACCGCCTGCCACCTTCTCGGTGACCTCGCACTCGATCGACGCGATGGCCTCGGCAAGCATCGGAACTCCACCCGCGCCGCGGTCAACGGTGACGCCTTCGAACTTGTCCGGCCGTGGGGTGGCGAACTGGTAGGCCAGGTCGCCGTGCGCCCGGCCGAGCACATTCACCGTGAACCGGCCGCTGCGCTCGATCGCCGCCGCGGTCGGCACCGCGTTGTTCACGCACGCCAGCATCATCGGCGGATCCATCGAAAGGGACGTCACCGAGCTTGCCGTCATACCGTGGTCGCGGCCGTCGTCTCTGGTTGTCACGACGGTTACCCCGCTGGCCAGGTGGCCGACCACGTGCCGGAACAGGTCCGTGTCGACCGCCTGCGCGGCGTGCACGTAGTCCTGTGTCATGACCGATCTCCAGTAATTGCCGTTGGTAGGTCAATTGAACGTCGACAACCGGGGTGCAGACACTCACGGATTGCGACACACACGGGCGCGAAGTTCACGTACTCAGACAATGCGTCGCCGCTTTGCTGGCAATTGACTGATCGGTGTGATCAATGCAGCCGTCGTTGGACTGGGATGGTGGGGCCGCAAGATCGTCAGCGATCTTGACGGCAACGAATACGTGCAGATCGTCGCAGGGGTCGACGTCGACCCTGGCGCGCGCGCGCGGAGGCGGAATCAGCGGCTCGCTGGACAGCGTCTGCTCCGACATCGACGCCGTGCTGACCGACGACTCCGTCGACGCCGTGATCCTCTGCACGCCACACAAGTTCCACACCGAGCAGATCATCGCCGCGGCGGCACACGGCAAGCATGTGTTCTGTGAGAAGCCGCTCAGCGCCTCCGGTGAGGACGCCCAACGCGCCGTCGATGCGATCACCGCCGCGGGACTGCAGCTGGGCATCGGGCACGAACGGCGCTTCGAGCCCGCCGTCGTGGAACTGCGCCGCGCCATCATGGACGGGAAGCTGGGCACCCCACTGGTCTTCGAGGGCAACTTCAGCCAGGACAAGTTCCTCGATCTGCCCGCCGACAACTGGCGGTTGTCCGCCGTGGAGGCGCCCGTCGGACCGTTGTCGGCCACCGGCATCCATCTCGTCGACCTGGCGATCGGCATCTTCGGCCGCCCGACAGAGGTGTGGGCGAGGCTCTCGACGCAGGCGACCAGCTTCGCCAACGGCGACACCCTTGCGATCACGCTGGCGTTCGAAAAAGGCCAGACCGCGCTGATCACGGCGATTCTGGCGACCCCGTTCGTCGGCCGGATCACCGTGTTGGGTTCGGAGGGGTGGGTGGAGATCCGAGACCGCAACCACCCCGAGGATTCGCAGGGCTGGGATGTCACCCGGCAGGTCCGCGGCGAGCCCGCCAGCTCGGACTTCTTCCCGCCGCACGGGTCGGTGCGGGAGAACATCGAGGCGTTCGCGAAGGCCGTCGCAGGTGAGGCGCCGTACCCGATTCCGCTGGAGGAGATGGTGGCCAACGCGCGCACCTTCGAAGCGATAACCAGGTCAGCGCTGAGCGGTTCGGTCGAGTTGGTCCGGTGAGGTGCAGCCGCAGCGGATATCCGGCATCGGACTAAAATCGCGCACACAATCTGATCGAGGTGCATCGCGATGTCACTGACCATCGATGACGGTCACGCCATGGAGTCCGCCGACGCGCGCATGCCTGCCCCGCTGAACCTGTGGCACGACGACCGGCCGCTGCCTGCGTGGGTGCAGGCGCTTGCAGAGGACTTCGATGTCGATGACCTCGTGGAGGTCATCATCGGCCGCTGCCTGTCCATCGCATTCCCGAACCAGGCGCACGACGACGAATTCCGTGAATACCTGACGGCCAGCACCAGCGCCAACGCCCGATGCCTGCGCTCGGTCATCGCAGGCGAGATCGCACTCGAGGACGTCTATCTGGAGACGGTGCTGTCGTTCGCCAAAGTGCAAGCGCAGCTTCGTATTCCGCAGAAATCGATGCAGCGGTCCTACCGCATCAGCTTCTACACGATGTGGGAGGCGTGGAGCGGGCATCTGCGCGAGGCCATCAAGGACGGCGACGTCGACCGCGACGAGGCGGCGCTTGCGCAGCAGCTGCTCACCCAGACGATCCTGGGCTATCAGGACTTCGTGGCCTCCCAGGTCGCCGAGACCTACACCCGGGATTACGAGGCGCTCAACAGGTCTCGGGCCCATATGCGCCGCAGTCTGGTCAAAGACATCCTGCGCGACGAAAGCGGTGTGCTGTCCGGCTCGGACGCCGCGATCCTGACCTATGACCTGGCGAGCCGCCACATCGCGGTAGTGCTGCCGACCGTCGCGGAGGGGGCGGCCGCCCAGCTGGCGATCGGTTTGCGCAACGCGGTCAGCTGCCAGCATTCGCTCGTCTACCCGCTGACACTCAGCTCGACGGTGGTGTGGCTGGGCCGGATCGGGGAGTGGAAGCGCTCCGTCCTCGCGGCCCTGGACGGCGTGCTGACCGAGGCGGGCGTACCCGCGACGGTAGGCGGGGCACATGGCGGAATCGACGGGTTCCGCCTCACGCTGGCCGAGGCGATGGACGCAGAACGGATCCGCGCGGCGTGGGATCGGCCCGGCGCGCCGTCGGTGGTCCACCACGGCGATGTCGGCCTCGAGATCCTGCTCATGCGCGACCCCGAACAGGCGCGGCAATTCGTCGAGCGCGAACTCGGCCCGCTGGCGAGCGACACGGTCGAGGCGTCGCGGCTGCGCGAGACGCTGGAGGCATCGTTTCGGTTCGGCTCGCACGTCGCGGCCGCCGAGCACCTTCAGCTGCACGAGCACACGGTCCGCAACCGCCTGCACAAGGCCGAAGAGCTGCTCGGCCACACGCTCAACGAGCGACGCACAGAGCTTCAGGTCGCGGCCCGCCTGATCCGGCTGCTGTCGGGTATCGAGGAGGAGTGACTCCGAGCCCGCGGGGCAGTCGGCAGATTACTGGTCCGTCGAGGCAGCTCGCGGCCGCAGCAACGCGGTGATCCCGAGGACGCCCGCGAACGGCAGCAGCACGAGGCCGGGCAGTTGGTAACGCCACGAGAACTCGAACGCTGCCGACGCAAGCAGGATGGTCACGGCCATGCCGACCGCAAGTAGCGTGGCTGAGCGCAGGCCGCTCGTTCTGGCGCGGCCTAGGCCGAACCCGGCAAGCAGCGCGACCACGCCGAACGCAGCCAGCACGGGGCCGGGGGTGTAGCCCACGCTGAGCTGGTATCCGCGGAGAAACTGGGCGAGCCCGACCACGGCGGTCGGGTCGCGTCCGCTGAACTCGCGGGAAGCTTCGGTGCTGTACTGCAAGTCGACGGTCGGGTACTCGGGCTTGAACTGCCAGCGCGCCACGCTCGTATCGCCGGGCGCATCCGTCCTCGTGGGCCGGAATCCCTTCAAGAAATCCAGCCCGATCGCGCGGGCGACGTCCAATGGCTGCTGAGCGATCACTGCCCTGCCGAATTCCCTCTGCACCGTGTTCAGATCGGTGTGCGGAGGAAAGCGGTCGCGAAACGGTGCCTCACGCTGGATGTGGGCATAGTCGTCCAGCTTTCTGCGCTGCCCCAACGGCTCCTTGGGGCAGGCCAGCGCCGTCAGCCGGTCGAGTGTCAGCCTGTCACAGTCCGCGACGACGGCGGCGCGGCCGTAGAGCACATTGGCGGTCGTGCGGGTCAACCCCCATTCGCCGGTTTGCGCGTGGAAGTACCAGCCGTACCCGACGATGATCACGCCGAACGCCGTGGCGAACGCGAGGGTGCGCGCCCCGATCGTCCGCCAGCCCGGCCAGCTTCGCCACAACCGCCATGCCCCGCCGGCGATGATCAGGTAACAGATCGCGGGCAACACCAACGAAATCGCCACCAGCCGCAACATCACCGCCACTCCGAGCAGCACGCCTGCGAGTGCGGCCCGGCGCGGGTTCGGCGCACCGGTGCCCAGCAGTACCCACAGGAGTGCGACAAGGAGGACCTGCTGCCAGATGTCGGACATGATCAGCTGCTCGATCTGAATCTGATAACCATCCAGAAGCAGCGGCGCGGCGGCGAGCGCGGCCAGCCATCGATTCGCGCCAAGTCGCAACGCCAAGGCGTACAGCGCAATCGCCGAGGCCACGCCCGCAAGGTGCTGAAGCGCCGCAACCAATTCCAGCCCGTCCACCGCGAGAGCGGGCGTCAACACGAACAATTCGTATCCGATGGGTGCCAGGCCGGCAGGGTCATATGTGCCGACATTGCCGAGATATCGGAACGAATCGCCGAAAAACAAGGCGGGCTGGTAGGCGAACCAGGCCAGTACGCGCAGCGTGACGCCGGCGATCAGGAGCGCGATGAACGGCCAGTGCTGCGCAACGAAGCGGGCCGTGCGCGAATGGAACGCCACCGGGTCAGGTGTTGTTGGCGCGCGACCAGTGCACGGTGGGGTACAGCTTTTCGACGTCGACCCGGTGCTTGTTGGCCTCCACGATGCCGAACATCGACTCGATGAGCGTGTTAGACAGCAGGTGAGGCTGGAGTCCCAATTCGACCAGGGCGGTGTGCGTGACGTTGTAGTAGTGCTCGGCGGCCTCGGTCCGCGGGTTGTCCATGTGCTCGATCTGCACCGGCCCTGGGAACTGGCGCGCGACTACGTCGGCGATGTCACGTACCGACATCGATTCGGTCATCTGGTTGAACACCCGGAATTCACCTCGGTCGGCGGGATTCTCGACCGCGAGTCTGATGCATTCAACGGTGTCCCGGATATCGATCAGACCCCTTGTCTGCTTTCCGGCTCCGTACACGGTCAGCGGCTCGCTGAGCACCGCCTGGATGACGAACCGATTCAGCACGGTTCCGAACACGCTGTCGTAGTCGAACCGGGTCGACAACCGCGGGTCCAACGCGGTCTGCGGCGTCTGCTGCCCGTAGACGACGCCCTGGTTGAGATCAGTGGAGCGCAAACCCCAGTTCCTGCAAGCGAACTCGATGTTGTGCGAGTCGTGCACCTTGCTCAGGTGATAAAAGGATCCCGGCCGTTTGGGGTACAGCACGCGTTCCTTGCGGCCGTTGTGTTCGACGTCCAGCCAACCCTCTTCGATATCGATGTTGGGTGTGCCGTATTCCCCCATGGTTCCAAGCTTCACGAGGTGGATGTCGTCGTTCGTCTCGGCGATGCCGTATAGCAGATTCAACGTTCCGATGACGTTGTTGTTCTGGGTGTAGACAGCGTGCGCGCGGTCGATCATCGAATACGGCGCTGCCCGTTGTTCGGCGAAGTGTACGACCGCATCGGGGTCGAAATCGCGCAAGGTGGCATAGACGAACTCCGCGTCCAGCAAGTCACCGACGTATGACGCTATATGTTTGCCGGACACTTCTCGCCATGCCGCCACGCGCACGTCAAGATCCTCGATCGCCACCAGGCTGCAGACGCCGAGTTCGTCGTCGTAGCCGCGTCGTGCGAAGTTGTCGAGCACCGCGATGTCGTGCCCGCGATCCGAGAGATGCAGAGCAGTTGGCCATCCGAGATATCCGTCTCCGCCGAGCACCAGAACCCGCAAAAGAGAACCCTATCCTTGGTTGTGGTCGCGAGAGCATAAGTCTTGACCACCGTAACCTGCAGGATGGCTGTAAGCGTCCTGGATCGAGGAGAAGCACATGCACGACCACAGCGGTGCGTTCACTGCGGCCACCGGCCGCAAACTCGAGGTCGCAGGCCCCGACAAACCCCGCTATCGCCGCTATCAGTACGAACTGATCGCGCCGCACTGCGGTAAATCGGTCCTCGAGGTCGGCGCCGGCCTCGGCGAGTTCGCGGAACAGTTCGCTGACCTGGACCGGCTGGTCCTCACCGATGTCGACCCGGATGCCGTCAGGGTCATGGCGCGCCGATTTGCCGGACGTCCCGAGGTGACGACCCAGCAACTGGAGTTGGGACAATCGCCGAATCTGGCGCAACCCGTCAGCTCCGTGGTCGCAATCAACGTGCTTGAGCACATCCACGACGACGCCGGTGCGCTTCGGTCACTCGCGACAGCGGTCGAGGTCGGTGGTTGCATCGTCCTTTGGGTGCCCGGCTACCAGCAGCTCTACGGCGAATTCGACCGCAAGGTCGGCCATGTCCGCCGCTACACGCCGAGCACTCTGGCCGACGCCGTCCGGCGTGCGGGCCTGGACGTCGAGCTGGTGAAACCGGTCAACCTGCTCGGTGGCATCGCCTGGTGGCTGACGGTGCGTAGGAGCGGCGTCAGCTCACCCAACCCGAAGATGGTCGCAGTCTTCGATCGTTGTGTGGTGCCGGTGACGAAGGCACTGGAACGCCGGGTGCGGGTGCCTTTCGGCCAGTCCGTCTTGTGTGTGGCCCGCAAACGAGCAGAAGCGTGATCCAGCTGTCCCGCAAGCGGTTTCAGCTGTGGGCCCGATATGCTGGCGCGTCGGTCATCGCGGGGATCATCAGTGAGATCGTCTTCGTCGTCACCTATTGGTTCGGCGCCGTCCCGCTGGTGGCCAGCCTGCTGGCCTTCGTGGCAGGCGCCGTACCGAACTACCTGATGAATCGGTACTGGGCGTGGCAGCGCCGGGGGCGCGCGGACCGCACCATGGAGATACTGCCGTACACCGTCATCGTCGTCGTCACCGCGATCATCGCGATTCTTGTCACCACCGCCGCTGATCGCTGGGTGCGCGACCACATCGCCGCACACGCATGGCAGACCGCACTCGTCGGCGCCGCGTTCCTCGCGACCTACGGGGTGATGTTCGTGCTGAAATTCGTGCTCTTCGACCGGTTTATCTTCGTCGACCGCGCAGCGCGTACTCCCGGATCCACGTCCGCGTCATGACACGCGCGTAATTAGCCCCGTATTTGAGGTTTCCGCCTTTCTTGCTGGCCCCGTTGCCGCGGAGGCGCATCGCCATCGGTACCTCCAGCACCCGTGCGCCCCTGGCGGTCATGCCGAGCAGCAGTTCCGACGACTGGTACTGCGGCTCGACCAGCGTCACCGAGCAGGCGAGGTCGGCACGCATGGCACGAAACCCGAACGACGTATCGGTGATTCGACGCAACGTCAGCAGCGAGGCCAGCATCGCGAAGACGCGTACCCCGATCCATCGCACCCGGCTGTCCGACTCGTGTGTGCCCAGCCTGCGTGAACCGGTCACGAAGTCTGCGCGGTCCTCGACCAGCGGTCGCACCAGGGCGGCCAGCTCACTGTTGTCGTACTGGCCGTCGGCGTCGGTGGTCACGACGTAGCGTGCTCCGCAGTCCGAAGCCAGGCGATAGCCGAGACGAAGGGCCGCTCCCTGCCCGCGGTTGCGGGGTGCGACACAGGTGTAGACGCCATGTTGGCGCGCAAGCTCTGCGGTCTTGTCCGTTGCGCCGTCGACCACAACGAGGACATCCACAGCCATCTCGCAGCACTGTTTTGGGATGTCGGACAACACGGTTCCGATACTGGCGGCCTCGTTGTACGCCGCGATCACCACCACCAGTTCTGCGAGGCGGGGCTGCTGATAGCGCCGGTGGAACTCCGCGAGTGCGCGGGTGTCCACCTCGTCGGGGTAGTCAGCGAGGCGTGTCACGCTGTCGCGCCTGGCACCTCGTCGCGGAAGTAACGCCAGGTGCTCGCGAGCCCATCCGCGAGCTCGACCTCAGGCCGGTAGCCGATGGCGTCTGCGCTGTGCGAGAGGTCGACAACGACGGCGGGCATCTCACCTTGTTGTGCCGCAACGTGTTCGGTGTGAATAGGCATTTCGGTGACACGACGGACGGTCTCGACGAGGTCCAGCACCGACACCGACGTCCCGGATCCGACGATCGCGCTTCCGGTGTAGCCGCTCTCCCAACCGAGCAGCACTCCCCGTGCGACGTCGTCGACGTGGACGAGGTCGCGCCGCTGCGATCCGTCGCCGTAGATACGCACGGTCGATCCCGTGAGTGCCGCCCGCATCAGTCTCGGCACGAAACTGTCCTTCTGGGCCATGCCGGGTCCGTAGACATTGCTGAACCGTAGCGCGCAGGTCGTCATCCCGTACGCCCCCGCGTAGCCGGACAACAGCATCTCGCAGGCGGCCTTCGTCGCTCCGTACGGAGTGAGGGGGCGCAATGGCAGCTGCTCGGTGATCGCGGTGGTGCCCACGTCGCCCACCACCGCGTTCGTCGATGCCAGCAGAAACGTGCCGACGCCCCTGATGCGGGCCAGCTCGAGCAATTCCTGTGTGACGGCGACGTTGTCGGCGTAGGTCTGCGCGGGCCGCTCCACCGAGCGGAGCACCGACGTCGCTGCCGCGAGGTGGACGATGGCGCTCGTATCGGGTGCCAGCGCTTCGTCGCGGACATAGCTTTCGCGAAGGTCTCCAACGACGTGGGTCACGCCGGCGCGCGCTTCGTCGGGGGTCTGGCGGTCGACGACAGTGACGGGAATCCCACGGCTGCAGAACGCCCTCACGACAGCGTTGCCGATAAAGCCGCCACCGCCGGTGATCAGTACTCGACCTGCGGTCTGCGAGCCCATGACACACAACTTATCGCGGTCGTCTCCTGCCAGACGTGCGGAGCCGGCTACACCGCCGTCGTACCCGCAACCAGCTCGGCGAACCGCTTGGGGCTCTCGAGGGCGCAGGCGTGCCTGCCGGGCAGCCACTGCACGGATCCGCCGGTTGCATCGGCCAGCCATTGCGCCGCGTCGCGGAATGCTGGGGCGTCGTCGTCGCCGCAGACCACCACCACCGGCGCTGCCAGCGCGGACATGCCGTCGCGCAGATCGACGTCGGCCAACACCTCGCAGGTGCGTGCGTAACCCTCCGGATCGGTGGCGGCGAACGTGCGTCGCGCCTGCTCCACCCGCGGGTCGTTGCGCTGGGCAGACTCTGCGGTGAACCACATGTCGACCATCGGCTCGACGAGCGAGGCCAGCCCACCCTCCCTGGCCGTTCGTGCCCGATCTCGCCACATCTGGCGCATGGGATCGGGATACACCGGCACGGTATCGGCCAGCACGACAGAGGCGATCAGATCGGGATGCACCGCCGCGAGATGCTGAGCCACCAGGCCGCCGAGTGACATGCCGACGAGGTGCGCAGGCTCGCCCAACGTCGCGATCCGCAGCGCGACCGGTGCACTGTAGGCATCGATTCCCGCGCCCTTCGGTGGCGGCGGGGCCGACCCGTGCCCCGGCAGGTCGAAGGCCGCCGTCGACTCGGACCCGAGTACGGCACGAACCGGATCCCAGAAGCGGGCGTCGGCGCCCAACGGATGAAGGAAGACGATCGGTGCGCTCATGATCCCCGTGCAGGCAATCGCTCGTAGTCATCCGGCACCGGTGTGCGGGCGGCGTTCATGATCATCGCCAGCGTGGTGTAGTAGCCGACCGTCGCTATCACCTCGACGACACCGTCGTCACCGACGGCGCCGAGTGCGGCGCCGAACGTGGAATCGCTGACACCGCGCCGGTATTCGAGCTCGCTGACCAGTCGCCACACCGCGCGGACGTCGTCGTCACCGGTGAACGTTCCCCCGTCCCGCACAGCGGCGATAACGTCCTCGCCGAGGCCTGCAGCGCGGGCCAGCGGAACGTGGTGGCCCCACTCGTAGTCCTGATCCCAGCGTCGCGCGACCACCAGGATCACCAGCTCGGTGAGATGCGGAGGAAGCCCCGAGCCGAAGCGCAGGTACTCGCCGACCAGTTGCAGCCGGGTCATCAGCTCCGGGGCGCGCAGCAGCGGCACGAACGGGGCGATCAGCTCACCTCGCGGACCGGACGCAACCTTGTCCATCGCATACTGCTGGTCCGTCGACAGCTCCGACGGAAGTGGTAGCCGGTCGGCGCCGGTGGCCAACTCAGCCGGCATTGACCCGCGGCATCACGTCTTGGGCCATCAGCTCCATGGACCGCCGCGCCAGGTCGGGGTCCACCCAGTCCAACCCGGCGTACACCAGTTCACCGAAGTCGCCGGTCTGCTCGCGGAAGGCCAATAGCTGGTCAGCGACGGAATCCGGGGTGCCCGTGATGACCAGCTGGTCGACGACGCTGTCAAGGGTCACCTCGTCGTCGGGTTGATCGCGGCTCGTCTTGAACAGCTCGAGGCGGCCGATCCTGCGCATCTTGGTCAGCATCTTCTCGTAGTAGAACCGGTACGGGCTGCGCGCGTCGGTGCGTCCGTACGCCTCGGCGACCGCGGCGTCGTCGTTGACGAACACCGTGCGGGCCACCCGCCAGTCCTCGGTGGTCGCGGTTTCGCCCACCGACTCCTTGCCCTGGACGTAGTTGGGCCAGTGCGTCGCAACCCATTGCGGCAGAAGGAAGTTGGCTGACAACGGATGGAAGTTACGGGTACCCATCGCGATGACGCCCTTGGAGAACGGCGCGACGACGGTGCCGACGATCTCCGGCCGGGGCTGCTGCAGCGGTTTGGGAAGGATGCCGACGCCGAGTTCGAGATCCAGGGTCTTCTCCGTCGTGACGTTGAACCGGCCGCCCTGGCGGACAAGCGAATACGGCGGCTCGCTCTCCCAGATGGCGGTGATGACGTCGATGGCCTCGGCGAACATCTCGTTGCGGTCCTGGTCCAGGATGCCGAGCGCCTCGGCGTCCGACGGCAGCGCGCCGGGGCTGATGCCGAGGATGAAGCGGCCATCGGCGAGGTGGTCGAACATCGCGGAGTTCGCCGCGACGAGCACGGGGTGTTGCTGGCTGAGGTTCGTGGTGCCTGTGCCGAGCTTGATCTGTTGGGTCTCGGAGATCAGCGTGGCCAGGAACACCAGGCTGTTGGTGATGTTCTCGTGCCGGTCGGTGAGGTGCTCGCCGATGAACGCGTCGTAGAAGCCAAGGCGATCGGCGAGCAGGACGGCCTCGCGATCCTCACGCAGCGTTTCCGACCAGTTCCGGCCGGCGGGATGCAGGGGCATGGAGAAATAGCCGAGTCGCATTGAGTCAGTCAATGCCGCGAAGGTCCACCGGTCAGTGGCGTCTACCGCGAATTCCCGACCCGCTCGCTCACGCGATTCGTCAGCGCGGACGGGCGCTGTCGGGGGGCGTCACAGGGCGCGACACCCTTCGCGATCGAAATTCACGGGGCCCGACATAGGACGTCGGCCGTGCTGGCACTGTACTCAGCAGTGGTACGCATCACAGTCGGCTTCCATCCAGTTGGTGGGGCGCTCACCGAGGAGGGTCATCGTGAAGGTCAAAAGGGCAATACGCGTCGCCGCGGCTGCGGTCTCGGCGCTTGCGGTTGTTGCGGGTTGCAGCGGAGGTGGGGGATCTGGTGATCAGCAGGGCGCCGAGGGCGACGCGAAGGTCATCAAGTTCGCGTTCGCGCCGGACCCGGTGTGGGACCTGCTGAAAGACTCAGGCACCACGGCCAAATGGGAGCAGGAGAACAACGTCAAGATCGAGACCAGCTCGACGTGGGACGAGTTCACCTACTTCGCCGGTGGTCACGGCGACATCGTCTCGATGGCCACCCAGGAGACGCCCGTCCTCGAGGCCGAGACCGGCATCAAGACGGTGACCTTCGGCAAGTACAACTACCAGCGCGTTCCGATGTTCAAACGCAAGGGCGACCCGTACAAGACGCTGGCCGACATTCCCAAGGGCAGCAAGATCTGCGTGTCCGGACCGACATCGAACACCGCGTTCTGGACGGTCCTGGCCAAGCAGATGCACAACCTGGACTATCGAGTGGGCGGCGGCGATTTCCAGCTCGTGGTCAACGACCATTTCGTCAATCCGACGAACCTGCTGCGTGGCGATTGCGAGGCCGCCGCGATCATCCCCGAGGCCGCCATCCCGCAGCTTCGCAAGGGCGAGCTGGAATTGATGTACGACGGCAAGCTGCCCTTCCAGCTGTACAAGGAGTTCGCCCCGGACAGCGACGGCAAGCTGCACGTCTCCGGCAACAACTTCGTCGCCACCGAGAAGTGGTACGACGCGAACAAGGATCTCGCCGCCAAGTTCGTCGACCTGTGGCAGACCGGCGTCGACATGTGGAAGGAACAGAAGGCAGAGACCATCCGCAAGTATCCGCAGCACTTCTCGGTCGAGTCCGATGACGACGTCAACTACATGATCGACTTCGTCTCCGGTCCGAACGACTGGTTCGTCGACAAGATCGCCCTCGAGCAGGACTGGATTGGCGGCGAGACGCAGATCTGGGATTTGCAGAAGGAACTCAACCCGGACAACGCGAACTACCTCGCACCGGATGCGCCGACGCCCCGGTTCGAGGCCATCACCCCCCAGTGATCACCGGGCCGGGGTCGGCCATGCCGGCCCCGGCACCACGACGAGATGAAGGGCAGTCGTGTCGACGACCTTGGAGTCACCACCGGTGACCGAGAAGCGCACGAGCGAGGAGGACCTCGTACGTGCGGCCAAGCGTAAGGACCGAATCACCAGGTGGGGCTGGCGAATTGCCGGCTACATCTTCTTCCTCGGCATCTGGGAGCTTGCGTCCGGCCGGCTCATGGACGAGAGGCTGCTTCCGGGCCCGTCCACAGTGTTTCGAACCTTCGGGCAACTGTGGGCGACGGGTGAGGTGCCGGGGGCCTTCGCCACCACGCTCTCTCGTATCGCGGTCGGGTTCACGATCGCATTCTTCGTCGGAATCGGTATCGGCATCCTGATGCAGAACCGCTTCCTCAACGGGTTCTTCCGCGACGCGGTGACCATCGGTGTGACGACGCCCGGCCTGATCTGGGCGCTGATCACCGCGATCATCTTCGGCAACCGATACGCGGGCCCGATCCTGGCGATCGTGTTGACCACATTCGCGATCATCACCGTCAACGTGTCCGAAGGCATCAAGTCGCTGCCCAAGGACTTGATAGACATGGGGAAGTCGTTCGATGTCGGCGTGGTGCGACGCAACAGGCATATCGTGCTTCCGCACCTGGCGCCGTTCATCTTCACCGGTATCCGCTTCGGGTTCTCGATCGCGTGGAAGGTCACGGTGCTGACCGAAGTGTTCGCCGCCTCCAAGGGCATCGGCTTCGAGATGAGAACGGCCACGCAGCTTTTCCGGCTCGACGAGTTCCTGACCTGGATCCTCGCGTTCTACGTGCTCGCATTGTTCCTCGACAAGATCGTGCTCGAGACGATCGAACGGCGGTTCTTCGCCTGGCGAGTGGAGCTCAAATCATGAGCACCCCGACGATGACACCCGCCCGCGCATGGCGGTGGCTGACGCGCAGTTCGCTGACCGGCAGGCTCCTGTTCCCGCTCGTCTGCCTGGCGATCTGGTTGGTGGGGATCAAGCTGGTGACGACCATCTGGCCGTTCGCTGTCGACGTGTTGCCGACACCGTGGCAGGTGTTCGGGTTCATGTGGAACGAGATCACCGGCGAGACGCTGGCTCCACACAATCTGTACGTGACCTTCGCGATCTCGTTGCAGCGGTTGGCCATCGGCATGGTCATCGCGCTGATTCTCGGCACGATCATCGGCATCGCGATGGGGCTGTCGCGGGCCGTCGACGCGTTCTTGAACGACTGGGTCGTCGCGATCCTCGCCATGCCGAACCTGGCGTGGGCCCTGTTCTGCAGCCTGGCCTTCGGATTCGGCGACACCGGCCCGATCATCACCGTGGTACTGACCGGCATTCCGTTCGTGATCATGAACGTCCGCGAGGGCGTGAAGAACACTCCAGCCGATCTGTTCGACATGGCGCGCGCTTTCGATGTGCCTCGGCAGCGGGTCATCCGGCACGTGCTGATTCCGTCGCTACTGCCGTTCCTGTTCGCGGCGGCACGGTACTGCTTCGCCCTCGGGTGGAAGGGTCTGGTCGTCGCCGAAGTGTTCGGCGGCCAGGACGGCGCAGGCTGGACGATCAAGTTCTGGTACGACGCACACCGCGCCTACGGCGTCATCGGTTATGCGCTGTTCTTCGTGATCTTCGCGCTGATATTCGAGAAGTTCATGTTCGACCAACTGTCGAAGCGACTCTTCAAGTGGCGGCCGTCGCTGGACGAGGTCGAAGTGGTCGAGCAGCAGTTCGACGCGCCGGCCAAGGCGTCCATCGGTGCCGCCGCGGCCGCATCGACCGCGACCGGCGCGGCAATCGGCAGCATCACGATGGTGACAACTGGACGGCCGCAGACCGTCGAAGACGAGCTGGAAGAACCACCCGAGGACTGAGGGAGAGAAACATCGCATGGCTGACATCACAATTGACAAACTGCACAAGGAATTCGGTCTGGGTGCCGATAAGGTCGTCGCGCTCGAGAACGTGAACCTGAGCATCAGCGGGCACTCGTTCGTCTCCGTCGTCGGCCCGTCGGGTTGCGGCAAGTCGACGCTGCTGAACATCCTGTCCGGCATCGATGTGCCGAGCAGCGGCAGGGTGAGCATCACCCAGGACGGCAAGGCGGCGCGGGCGGGTTACGTGTTCCAGGCAGCGCGCCTGCTGCCGTGGCGATCTGTCATGGACAACATGCTGTTCGTGCAGAAGGAACGCAACCAGCAGACCCGCGACCGCTGCCAGCACTACCTCGAGATGGTGCAGCTCGGCGACAAGGGCGGCAAGTACCCCGGCGAGCTGTCTGGCGGCATGCAGCAGCGCGTGGGTATCGCGCGGGCATTCTCGACCGAACCCGATGTGCTGTTCATGGACGAGCCGTTCAGCCACCTCGATGCGATCACCGCGCGCACGCTGCGCAAGGAGCTGCACACGATCTGGGCCGAGACGGGTAAGACCGTCGTCTTCGTCACCCATGACGTCGGCGAGGCCGTCGAGCTGTCCAACCGAATCCTGGTGTTCGCCAAGGGCGGTCGACTGGCCGACGATATCGACGTCAAGCTGCCGTTCCCGCGCGACGTCGCCGACAGCGAGGTCGCGTTGATGAAGGCCGACGTGTTCAAGACCTTCGAGAGCCTGGGGGCGATGGCCGTCAGCTAGCTGGCCGCTTTGCACCGTGAGCGTGCGCGTTTGCACGCGACAGGCCGCGATTGCGCGAGAATTCTGCGCACGCTCGCGATGCGCGATCGGCGGGAGTGCTAGACGACAGGGGTTGGTCAAAGTGCCGATGCCGTCGATCGTGACGTCCATGACATCGCCTGCCGCAAGGAAGCGCGGCGGGTTGAACCCGATACCGACGCCCGCGGGTGTGCCGGTGGCGATGATGTCGCCCGCTTCCAGCCGCACCGCCGTGGAAATCGACGAGATCAGTTGCGGGATATCGAAGATCAGGTCCTTGACGGGTGCGTCCTGCCGCAATTCGCCGTTGATCCGCGTCTGAACACGCAGCGATCCTGCGTCGTCGATCTCGTCGGCGGTGACGAGCACGGGGCCGATAGGGCAGTAGGTGGCCGCGCTCTTGCCGATGAAGAACTGCACGTGCCGCTTCTGCAGATCACGAACCGTGACGTCGTTGACGATGGTGTAGCCGTAGACGTGCGCGGGCGCGTCTGCCTCGGACACCTTGTGCCCGCCGGGGCCGAGGACCACGCCGAGCTCGCCCTCGTAATCACTTGTCGCGGTAGCATCGTCGCTGATGCGCACGTCGTCGCCGGGTCCTGCGATCGCCGACAGCGCCTTGGTGAAGATCACCGGCGCGTCGGGCACGGTCTGCTTGGCGGAGGCGTCGAAGCCGCTGCCCGCGAATTCGCGCGCATGCTCGTGGTAGTTCTTGCCGACGCACATGATGTTGTTACGCGGCCGGATCGGGGCGAGCAGACGAACTCCGCCTACCGGTATCCGCGCAGCCGTCTGCTGCAGCGCGGCGGCACGCTCTAGGCCATCGCGCGCCGAGCGCGACGAAGTCGACCATCGCGGCGGGCAACGCGGGATCGGCTGCCAGCGGGATGATCTCCTCGCCGTCGAGGATTCCGATCGCCGGACCGCCGTCGGCCTGAAAGGTGATGAGCTTCATCGTATATCTGCTTTCGTGAAGGGCGATTCGACGCCGAGTTCTCCTGCGAGCTCGTGCAGTTCGTTCGCGAGCGATTCCGACAGCGGCACGCCCTGCGACTGGTTTTCGCCGCGAACCCGCGCGGCTTCGTCGCCGGGCAGGCGCACTGGTCGTCCGTCGACGCTGCCCGCATCCCGCAGCGCGTCGAGATGCCGTGTGAGGTCGGTGAGCACCTCGTCGTTCGGGCGGAAGAGGTCTGGGCGCATGACCAGGATCGACTGGCCGGTGTTGGTCGGGGTGACCTGGTCTCGACGATGGTCGACGACGTCGGCGCCGAACGCCGCGCCGTTGAGCACCCCGGCGAGCAGACCGATCGCGATCGTCAGACCGGATCCCTTGTAACCGCCCATCGGTACGAGGTATCCCTCACCTGCGCGCGCGGCGTCGGTGATCGGCCTGCCCTCCTTGTCGACCACCCACCCCTCGGGCAGCGGCGTGCCGTCGCGGGCGTGCACCTTGATGGTGCCGTGCGATGTCGCGGTGGTAGCGATATCGAGGACGAACGGTGTTCGGTTGGTGGGCATGGCGATTGCGATCGGGTTGGTACCCAGCAGCGGATCGGTACCACCCCACGGCGGCATGCCGTTGGCGTTGGCCACCGCGAAGTACATCCCGATCAGGCCCGCGTCGGCGGCCTGCTCGGCGTAGAGGCCCGCTGCACCGGCGTGATTCGAGTGCACGGTGCCGACCCACGCCAGGCCGGACGTCGCCGCCTTGGCGATGGCCAGCTCGGTGGCCTTGGTCATCACCACCTGGCCGAGGCCGTTGTCGCCGTCCACTTGTGCGGAGACGGGGGTCTCGTGGGTGACCGCGATGTCGGGCCTGATGTTGATGCCGCCGGCGCGGATGCGCTCGACGTACGGCTTCAGCCGGATCAGCCCGTGTCCCGAACGTCCCCGCAGGTCCGCTTCGACGAGACGAGAGGCCGTGATGTTCGCGTGTTCGGGCTGCACCTCACTGGCGCGCAGGATCGCCGCCGCAAGTTCGATCAGGACGGCCGAGGACTGTCGTGTCGTCATGTCGGCACCTTGATGTCGAACAGCCGGACGGCGTTGGCGCCCATCACGAGATCGCGTTCGTCGTCGCGCAGGTCGACCGACGCCAGGAAGTCGACGGGATCGACCGTGCCCATATCGAACGGATAGTCGGTGCCCATCAGCACATGGTCGGCGCCGAGGTCGGCGACCAGCTTCTCGACCATGTGCGGATCGAAGACGTTGGTGTCGACGAAGATCGAGCGCAACACCTCGCTGGGGGGCACGTCGAGGTGATGACGCAGCTCCGGCCGCACCCGCCAGGCGTGGTCGGTGCGCGCGACATAGAACGGCAGATACCCGCCACCATGGACGACCATCACGCGCAGGGCGGGGTGACGGGACCACACGCCGCCGAGGATCATCCGCGTCACTGCGAGCGTGGACGCCAGCGGCATGCACATCACGTTGACGAGGTAGTAGTCGGAGAACCGCTCGCCGTGGGTGAAGCCCTGCGGATGCAGGATCACGGTCATATCGAGTTCGACGACCGCTTCCCAGACAGGGTCGAAGCGCCGGTCGTCGAGGTCGCGGCCCAGCACGTCGGCGCTGATCTCGACGCCGCCGAAGCCGTAGTCGCGGCGGGCTTCGCGCAGCGTCTCGACGGCGAGGGCGGGGTGGTCCATCGGTACGTTCGCGACGGCGGTGAACCGATCCGGCCATCGGGCGACCACCTCGGCGAATCGTTCGTGCTGAAGACGATTGGCGCGCAACGCCTCCGCCTCGGGCAGCCAGTAGAAGTATTCGGTGGGCGGTACCGAGAGCACCTGCATGTCGAGGCCCTGGGCATCCATGTCAGCGATTCGCTGTTCAGCGTCCTCGAACTGCGCGGTGTTCAGCACGCTCGCCCGGTACTCGGCGTTGTAACGCGTCGTCTCCTCTGAGGAGTGCAACGAGCGCGGTTCGAATTCGGGGCGAAAGAAGGGCTTCGCCAGTGCCGCGGCCGGTTTCACCGACAGGTGGGTGTGCGCGTCGACGCACAGCCCACTATGGCGTGGTGCCCGCGATGGTTCGACACGCGGCGCCAGCTCTTGCCACCAGTCACCCACGGTCGACGTATGCCTCCGCAAGGGCCAGGCCGATCTGTTCTCGACTCAGCGGCAGCTCGACGACCTGGTTGAGCTCGGCCGACAGATCCGCGGCCAGGTAGACCTCCATCGTCATGCGGGCAAGATGCGGGTCGACCATCACCGGGCGGTCCAGCGCCACCGCCTCGATGAAATGCGTTGTCTCCCTTTCCATCGGACCTTCGTACATCTCGTCGATGAACTCGCCCGGCATCGTCGAGAGCGGGAACTGAATACCGTCGGCGACCGTGTTGAACACGATGTCGCGGTGGCTGGCGTCGGCGATCACCGCGCCCTCGGTGCCGATCACCTCGATCCAGATCGTCGAGGCGTTCGGATAGTGAGTCGGCAAGCGACATCCCGGCCTTGATCGTGACGACAACGCCGTCGTCCATCGTCATGACGATGAACTGTGTGTCGGGCACGCCATCCGTGTCTTGGCGGACACCCCAGGCGTTCTGGGAATACACCCGGACCGGGCGACGCGGCTCGAGGCACCAGAACGCGAAGTCGATGTCGTGTGTCGCCTCCATCGCGGCAGGCGACAGCTTCGTGCGGTCTGCTGATCTTCGCGCCGAGCGTGCGCGCGATGTGGCGGCTGACCAGGATGCTGGTCGACGTCGCCCGAGCGTGCCGTCGACGATCGCCCGCTTGATCATGGCGCGGCTTGGGGTTGAACCGCTGCGAGTAGCCGATCGTGAACTTCAGCTCGTTCGCCTCGGCCATGCTCGATGAGCTCGTCGGCCTCGTCGAGGGTCAGCGCGATCGGCTTCTCCAGCAGCACATGCTTACCGGCCTCAAGCGCGGCCTTCGTCATCGGGTAGTGAAGATCCCTCCGGCGTCGCCGAGACGACGACGGCGTCGATATCGGGATTGTTGACGATCTCTTCCCAATTCTGTCGTCGCGACGGTCGGATTCGTCTGCGCGGACGATCTCTGTCGAGACGCGCCGGGTCGATCTCGGCCATGATGCAGATTCGTCGACCAGCGGGCTGCGGGCAGCGGTAACGGCGCGAATTCCGCCGCACCACCCGGTCCCGATGATGCCGAGGTTGATCTGCTCGCATATCCGTCCTCTTCGCTAGGAGCTGAGCCCGGCGATCAGTTCGTCGGGGGTGATGGGAAGTGAAACCGGTCGCCCTGTACGGGCCGAGAGATCCATCGCCATCGTGTTGATCAAGTTGGCGTGGCCGTCGGCGGCCGTCGCGTGCGGGGTGTCGCACCCCGCGGCAGACCCTGGTGAACCACGTTATGGTCTCTTCCCGCATCGGCCCCCAGAGCAAGCCGTCCGACACGTCGCCGGGCGGGTAGCTGCCGATGAAATCGACATGTCGCGGTCGGCGGGGGTGCGAACCCGCGGCTGGTGTAGCCGGCAGGCTGGCCGACTTCCGACGCGATGATGACGTCGCGGTGCGTGTCCTCGATATCGATGACACCGCGCGTGCCGACGATGCCGATCTCCAATCCGTAGACGGCGCCGGGCCATACCGTCGGGCAGTGCCCAGTTGATGTTCATGCTGAACACCACGCCGTCGTCCATCGTGAAGATGCCCGACGTGCCGTCCTTCGTGCCGATGGGCCCGAGCGTGCGATCGGTCGAGCGGGCGTACACCTCGACCGGCGGCTGCCCTCCATCAGCCACATGCACATGTCGAGGCTGTGCGTGCCGGACACCACCATGGGTGTCAGCCGTGGTGTCGTCGGACTTTGCGCAGCGTCGCCTCCGGCACCATCCGGTTCATGAATGCACGGGTGATAACCGTTGTGACGTCGCCGATCTGGCCGTCGCGCAAACGCTGCTTGACGGTCTGGAACCGGCGCCGGAACCGCTGGGTATAGCCGACGACGGCGTCGACGCCCGCATCCTCGATCGCCGCTAGTACCCGCGCCGAATCGGCGGGATCCGTCGCGAGCGGCTTCTCGATGAACAGCGGCACGCCGAGCTCGACGGAACGCAGGATCGGTTCGACGTGCACCCGTTCGTCGGTCGCGACGATGATCGCCCCGATCTCGGGTCTGGCGAGCAACTCGGCGAGATCGGTGGTGGCGAAGTCCGCGCGACGTCGTCGGCCAGCGTCTTGAGCGTCGGTTCGTCGACATCGCACAGACCGAGCCACCCGATACCCGGGTATTCGCGGGCGAGCACCGCACGGATCCGTCCGACGGTGCCGCATCCGATGACCGCGAGGCCGACGGTGCCGTGTGCCTTGAGCGGGCCGGTCACGTCAACCCCAGCAGCCGGGCGGCGTTACCGCCCGCGATGAGGTCGATCTGCGCCTGGTCGATGCCCTCGGCGGTGCCGAGAAAGGCGAGCGGATCATCGTCGCCCATGTCGTACGGGTAGTCCGTGCCGAGCAGTACATGTTCGGCCCCGTAGAGATTCACCAGATACTCCAGCTGGCCCGGTTCGAACACCATCGTGTCGAAGAAGAACTTGCGCAGATACGACGTCGGCGGCTGCGGGACGCCCTCACGTATGTCGTCGCGCGCGCGCCAACCGTGGTCCATCCGCCCCGCGTAGGCAGGAAGGTATCCGCCGCCGTGCACGACGAGGATCTTGAGGTTCGGGTGGCGTTCGACGACGCCGTTGAAGATGAGATGCGCGGTGGCCAGAGTGGCTTCGAACGCGTGGCCCATGATGTTGACGAAGTTGTGGTCCTGCATCCGCTGCGGGTGGGTGGCGCCCTGGGTGTGGATGACGACGACAAGCCCCAGCGCCTCCACCTCGGCCCAGAACGGCTCGAGGCGCTCGCTGGAGATCTCCTCGCCCTCGACGTGGGTGCCGATTTCGATGCCCCGCATACCGAGATCGTTTGCGAGATAACGCAGTTCCTGGATCGCAGCGTCGGTGTCCTGCAGTGGCACGGTGCCCAAGGGCTGGAATCGCCCCGGATACTTCGCCGTCGACTCGACGAACTCCTCGTTCATCACCCGCGCGACCTTGGCCCCCAGTTCGGGGTCGGCCCAGTAGTAGTACTGATACACCGCGACCGCCACGGCCTGAACGTCCACACCCATGCGATCCATGTCGGCGATGCGGACATCGAGGATGTCCATCTTCGGCCTGATCGTCTCGAGTTGACGCCGGTTCACCGCCTGGGTGATGGGGTTGCCGTGGCCAAGGGCCACCTTCCCGGCTGCGCGTGCGGGCTCGGCCATGATCTCGGCCGCCGGTGCGCATTCTCGATGGCAGTGGATGTCAATGACCGGCCCGTCGCTACGGAACGCCCTGACCACGCTGTGCTTCTCCCTCCGATGGGCTCAAGCGTCAGAGTAGGACGTGCTCCCCAGGCTCACACTGCCGTCTGCCGTGAATGTGCGTCCGCCGGTCTCCCGGGCTCCGGCATGGACCTACACGTGGGCCGTGCGGCGCGATTCGCGCGCTTCGCGGACCAGGATCGCGGCCAGGCAGGCGGTCGCCAGGACCGCAACCGCCACCGCGAACGTCAGCCCGGCGGTCCGCAGCCCCCATGCCTGAGTGGCTAGGCCCTCGCCGACGACGGGCAGCGAGATCGCGATGTAGGCGACGACGAAGTACGTCGAGCTCACCTCGGCGCGACGGTCGGCCGGTGCGCCCTCCATGACCGCGGCCAAGCCCCTGCTGAAGCTGACACCCTGCCCGACGCCCGAAACAATCGCAGCTGCGACGACGCCCGCCAACGACGAGAAGTGCAGTGCCACTGCCAGAATCACCATTCCGACCACCAGGATCGCGCAGCCGAGCGCCACCGCGCGGTGCGGGCTCACGTTGGTGGATGCCAGTTGTCCGACCGCCGATGCGAAGAAGATCGACGCGACGACGAGTCCGGCGACCGCGTGGTTGTCGATGCCGATGACGCCGGCCAGGAACGACGGCGCCACCGCAGTGAACAGCCCTGTCACCGCGAACCCGGCGAACGCCGCGAGTGCGGCGATGACGAACATCGGACGGACTTCGGCGGGCACCGACACCCGCTGAACGCTGATGGAACCGGTGCGCGGCGAGGTTTCGGGCGCGTACGCCACGGCGGCCGCAGCCAGCAGGGCGAGCACGATGTGCACCGCGAAGCTCAGCTGCAGGGGAGCGGGCGCGTATTCCACGAGGACACCGGACAACAGGGGGCCGATGCCGAGCGCGCCGATGTTGGCGATGGTCGCGACCGAGGCCGCACGGGGTCGCCATTGCGGTGGCGCCGCCTCGATGACAGCTGCGGTCGCGGTCCCTGCGAACAATCCTGCCGAGAGCCCGGACAGCACCCGCCCGACGAGCAGGACCGCGACCGAATCGGCGAACAGGAAGACCACACCGCTGAGCACGGCGCTTGTCGCCCCGGCGAGCAACACTGGCCGCCTGCCGACCGTGTCGGACCATCGCCCGAACACGATCAGCGTGAGCAGCACACCACCCGCATAGGTGGCGTAGATGATCGTCGTGGTCAGCACTGAGAAATGCAGGTGCTCGCCGTACAGCGCGTACATCGGGGTGGGCAGCGCAGTACCCGCCATGATCGCCGCGAACGCGTACGCGAGCAGCGGGAACGCGTACCGACGTCGAGGCGAGGTTTCGAGCACGTAGGTTTTCAGCAGCAAAGGCCGATCGCGTTATTCCACCGAAGCGGTTCTCAGTGCGAACTCACAGCCTTCTCTGCGCCAACACCGGTCAGCGTCCGCACCTCGAACTCCGCGTTCACTTCGGGATTGCCACGGTCCGACGACGTCAAAGTTCCGACGATGCCCAGGATGAATGCGAGCGGAATCGACACGATGCCCGGGTTGGCCAGTGGGAACCAGGCGAAGTCGACGTTCGGCAACATCGCTGTCTTGGCGCCCGACACCGCGGGCGAGAAGATGATCAGCACGATCGTCGAGATCAGTCCGCCGTACATGCTCCACAGCGCACCGCGCGTGTTGAACCGTTCCCAGTACAGCGAATAAACAATCGTCGGCAGGTTGGCTGCGGCCGCCACCGCGAAAGCGAGCGCAACCAGGAACGCGATGTTCTGTTCGGCGGCCAGGATTCCCAGCAGGATCGCCAGAATTCCGATCACCACGACGGTGATGCGGGATACCCGAACCTGTTCGCTCTCGGTCACATCGTTGTTCTTGAGCACGCTGGCGT
Organism: uncultured Actinomycetota bacterium; assembly: GCA_963756865.1. Taxonomy (GTDB): domain Bacteria; phylum Actinomycetota; class Actinomycetes; order Mycobacteriales; family Mycobacteriaceae; genus Mycobacterium. The sequence goes on from CAVWPQ010000020.1 coordinate 189,818, forward strand.
AGATGTCGTGCGCAAACGACGTCGCCGCGGTGATGGTGAGGCCCGCGACGACAGCAAGGATGGTTGCGAACGCCACCGCTGAGATGATTCCGAGCAGGACGACGCCGCCCAGCTCGAACGCCAGCAGTGGGGCGGCCGAGTTCTGCGCACCCGGGGCCGCGCGGATCGTGTCGGGTCCGACGAGTGCCGCGGCCCCGTAGCCCAGTGCCAGGGTGAAAAGATAGAAGGCGCCGATCAGGACGATTGCCCACACCACCGAACGGCGGGCTTCTTTGGCGGTCGGCACTGTGTAGAAGCGCATCAGCACATGCGGCAGACCCGCGGTGCCGAATACGAGCGCGAGCGCCAGCGAAATGAAGTTGATCTGCGACGTCAGGCTGCCGCCGTACTGGGCGCCTGGGGCCAGCACGTCGCGCCCGGCGACGGCTTCGTTCGTTGATCCGGAGACGGCGGTTTGGGCCGCGCCGAGCATTTCGGAAAAGTTGAAACCGAACTTGGCCAGCACCCAGACAGTCATCATCGCGGCGCCGCCGATCAGCAGGACCGCCTTGATGATCTGCACCCACGTCGTGCCCTTCATCCCGCCGATGAGGACATAAACGATCATCAGAAGGCCGACGACCGCGATCACGACGGCTTGGCCGACATCGCTGGAGATGTTGAGCAGCAGCGCCACCAGTCCACCCGCGCCCGCCATCTGCGCCAGTAGGTAGAACAGGCACACCGCGAGCGTGGTGATGGCGGCGGCCAGGCGTACCGGGCGTTGCTTGAGTCGGAAGCTCAGCACGTCGGCCATCGTGAATTTACCTGCGTTGCGCAGCAATTCGGCGACCAAGAGCAATGCGACGAGCCAGGCGACCAGGAAGCCGATGGAGTAGAGGAAGCCGTCGTACCCGTAGACGGCGATGGCTCCAGCGATGCCGAGGAAGCTGGCGGCGGACAGATAGTCACCCGAGATCGCGATGCCGTTCTGCGGGCCGGTGAAAGAGCGTCCGGCCGTGAAGAACTCGGCCGCTGTCGCGTTCTTCTTGCTGGCCCTGATCACGATGAAGAGCGTGATCGCGACGAAGAGTAGGAAGATCCCGATGTTGGCGACGGGGTTGCCGATGGTTTCGCCTTCGGCCGCCAAGAGGTGGATGGTCATGCCGCGTCGCCTTCCAGCTCGGAACGGATGGCTTCGGCGCGCGGATCGAGTTCACGGTTCGCGAATCGCACGTAGATGAAGGTGATCAGGAAGGTCGTGAAGAACTGGCCGAGGCCGACGAGGATGCCGACATTGATGTCGCCCCAGACCTTGGTTGCCATGAAGTCATGGGCGAACGCACCCAGGATCACGTAGAGGAAGTACCAGATCAGGAATGCCGCCGTCATCGGAAAGACGAAGCGACGCAGCCTGTTCCGCAGCTCTTGGAACTCAGGGCTGGCTTGGACGGCGATGAATTCCTGACCGCTCACAGCTGGGGCGGGCGGAAGGTCGGTATCGGACAAGGCGGACTCCTGACCTCGATCTGAAATTGTGCGGTTCACAGGATACTGAGACCTAGTTCACAGGCGAGGGTTCCCGCCCTGCGTCGCAATCAAACCGCCGATGAGCAAGTCCAGAGGTGTTGAAGGAGTCGATCAACGGGTCGAAGCCCGCGGCTAACAGTCGTCGCCACCTACTGAACTGGGCAGGCGTATTTTCTGGCCACGTCGAACACCCGCTCCTGTGCGCCGGGGCCGATGACCCCTTGAGCAGCCATCTCCAAGCCGATGTATCCCGGTATGCCGCCCACGCACGCTTGGTGGGCAACACGCCACGCGGTGTCTGGATTCAGGTTGTAGCCGTTGCGTTGCAGGCCTTGCATGTATTCGTCGAAAGCTGGCGTGCCCTGGTCGGGTATCGCATTCGCCGCGGTGGCCAAGGTTATGGCGGTCACCACCGCCGCAAGTAGTGGTGCAACTACACGTCTCATGTTCATCCCCCACGGACCCAACACCGGCTGTCGTGTACACGTTCGCACAGACCACCGACACAGATCCGTGAATTGTCACTACCGGCTCACGCTCTAAACTCGACAGGTGCCCACCCTCCAGCTGGCCCAGGATCCGGCGGCCGATGCCCTGCTCGAGTCCAACCCCTTCGCGTTGCTGGTCGGCATGCTTCTCGACCAGCAGATCCCGCTCGAAGTCGCGTTCGCGGGCCCGAAGAAGATCGCTGATCGGATGGGTGGCGTGGACCCACGCGAGATCGCCGACTACGACCCGGATAAGTTCGCTGCGCTGTGCTCGGAACGGCCTGCCGTCCATCGTTTTCCTGGATCGATGGCAAAGCGCATCCAGTCGTTGGCGCACATCATCGTCGACCGCTACGGCGGTGACGCGGCAGCGGTGTGGGCCGCTGGTGACCCTGACGGCGCCGAGGTGCTTGCCCGGCTCAAGGAGTTGCCCGGCTTCGGCGACCAGAAAGCGCGAATCTTCCTGGCGCTGTTGGGTAAACAGTACGGCGTGACGCCCAAGGGATGGCGTGCGGCAGCGGGCGATTACGGTAAGGCGGGCTCGCATCTGTCGGTTGCCGACATCGTCGACGGCGGCTCCCTGGAGAAGGTGCGGTCGTACAAGAAGCAGATGAAAGCGGCGGCCAAGGCGGCCAAGAAGTAGGCCCTCAGAACGGGTCGCCGTCGAAGCGCTCCCTGGTGGCGAATTCCGAAACGGGTTTGCGTGTGAGCTTCTTGACCTGTTTCACCGGTTTGCCGATCGGCAGCAGCGCGGCGATCGCGTAGTCGTCGGGGATGGCGAGCAGTTCCTTGACGCGAGGCTCCTCCGCCACCGCCATGGTGGTCAACACGCCGCCGTAGCCCTCATTGCGCGCTGCCAGCAGGATGTTCCACACGAACGGGTAGACGGATGCGCCAGGGATGACGGCGATGCGGTCAAGGTACTGATCGAAGGCCGCGCAGACGTTCAGGTCGACACACACCACCAGGACAGCGCCTGCGGTGAGCACGGGTGCGCCGAGATAGGGCGGCACCTCGGTGGCGGCCACCTCTTCGGCGGAAACCTTCATGGGCTGCACGGGATTCCACGGCCCCTCGCCGTTCTTGGTCTGCGCCAGGTAGCGCTGCGCGCCGGTGACGCTGAGCTCGACGATCGCCTCGCGGGTCGCCCGGTCCCTGACCACGACGACATGGGCGCCCTGCCGGTTTCCGCCGCTCGGCGCGAACCGGGCGTTGTCGAGGATTCGTTCGATCACCTCGTCGGGCAGCGGGTCATCGGTGAATCGGCGGACCGCACCCGTTGTGCGCATGACGTCGTATAACTCCATGCCCTACATCTTGACTGTGGGATCGTAGAGAGATGAAGACCCACCTGAACTGTCCGTGCGGAGAGGCGATCACCGGCTCGGATGAGGACGATCTCGTCGAGAAGGCGCAGAAGCACCTTTCCGAGCAGCATCCCGGCCGCGAGTACGACCGGGACGCCATCCTCTTCATGGCTTACTGAGTTAGCTCAGGCACCACCGTCGAGCCGATGGTGGGCAGGAACTGGCACTGCTTCTCGGTGGTGGTCACCTGGCCGAAGATCGTCGACATGATGCTGCCCGCGCCGGTGTCGACGATGGCCGAGAGCGTCGTCGGCCCCTCGGGGTTGATGTCAGGGCGCGGCTTGAGCGCGGCGCTCCCCGACTTGCCGGTGGTGAGGTTGACCCAGGTGACGTTCAGCGGCAGCTTCTGCTCGGCCGCCGGGCCGGGCGTGCCGATCGCGGTGAACACGTAGGCGGTCTGACCGGGCCCTGGTCCCGGTGCCGGAATCTTCGCCGGTCCCGCCACCGAAATGGCTGTCGCCAGCACGTTTCCGCCGTCCTTCAGGCATCCGTTGCTGATCGAGGGATACATGAAGTCCTGCGTCGGCGGCGCGTCGGCACCGAACTGTGGATTCGCGGCGGCCTCGGGAGCCGGCGGTGTGCCGTCTGGAGCCGGTGCGGGTGCCGCTGCCACCTCGGGTGCCGCCGCCGCATCGGGGGCGGGCACGGGCAGGGCGTCGGGCGCCGGTCCGACGGCGTGCGCCGGGTCGACGCCCGCGGGTAGATGAGCCTCGGTGCCCGGCGCCGCGCCAGGAGCAGGCACGTGCGCGGCGGCCGGTTGTGCGACGAAATCATTGACCGCGGACGCCATGTTCTTCGAGTCCGTGGGAGCCGCCGAATTCCCCGTGAACGCCGCGGCCGCCGCCATCAGCGTCGACACGGCGTTGTACGGATCGGAAGCCGCTTTCTGAACCGCCGGGCTCAGCCCCTCCATTGCCGACATACCCGGTGCCAGCGTGGCATCGATCGGCAGTGGAGCGGCTGGCTCGGCGTTGGCCGTACCCGTCACGCCCAGCAGCAGTGCTACCGACGAGCCGACCGCGACGGCGGCGTTGGCGAACAGCTTGCGGGACGTTGACATGGTTCTCCCAAATCTTGAAGGTGTGTGGCGGTCTCAGTGGGTCACGGCAGGGCGCTGAGCACGGCCGCCGACGGCAACCCCGGAATGGCGGCTGCCGGTGCTGCTGCGGCAGGCGCGGCGGCAAGGGGTGCGGTCAAGGCGGGTGCGGCCAACGCGGGTGCCGTCGCGAGAGGCGCGGCAGCCGTCGCCGGTGCCGCAGGCGCGGTCAGACCCGGCAGCGACATTCCGGCCGGGAGCAACGAGGCCAGCCCTCCTGCGTTCGAAAGCGGTGCAGGCAGCGCCGAGGTGAGCGTCGAGATCGCGTTCCCGGGGACTGACGCGGCCGGCGCTGCCGGAACCGCCGGGGCGGCGGGGGCGGCAGGAAGCGTCGGAAGCTCAGGCGTCTGCGGCAGGGTCAGCGACGCGGTGGCGCTGCCAGGAGGGGGCGTGGCCGGAGTGGCGGCAGCGGCAGGGGCGGTCTGCGACATGACCGATGCCAGGCTCTGCATCAGCTGCGGTGCCGCAGCCTGAACGGTCGACAGCTGGCTGAGCAGCGCGGTGCCCGGGTTCGGCGGGGCCGGGACCGGTGCCACCGGATCGGCGGACGCCGTCGCGCTGAGTGACAGCGCGGTGACCGCGCCCGCGGCGGCGATCGTGGTCGAAACAAAGAGTTTCGCGGTGCGGTTCATGGTTCTCCCGTTCGTTGGTGGTGAGGTCTGAACCTGAAGCTAGCTAGTTACTGGTGTGGCTCAAGTGACACGTGTGGCATTTATGCAACCGTTACTGAGGCGACGTTCTTTAGAGACCGGATCGCTAGAGTCGATCGAATAAACGACGACGTACGCGCGACGACACAGCCGCGGCTGCCTGCGCGCTTGGCGGCCGCGGCGCCATGGCTGCTCATCGCGAGCATCGCCGCGCGGCTCGCGTGGACCTATCTGGTGCCCAACGGCGCCAACTTCGTCGACCTTCACGTCTACGTCGGTGGCGCGGGCGCATTGGGCGAGCCGGGGACGCTGTATGACTACGTCTACGCCGATCAGACGCCGGACTTTCCGCTGCCGTTCACCTATCCGCCGTTCGCGGCAGTCGTCTTCTACCCGTTGCACCTTCTGCCGTTCGGGCTCGTCGCGTTCGCGTGGCAGATCGGCATCGTCGCCGCGCTGTACGGCGTGGTGCGCATCAGTCAGCGACTGCTCGTCACGGATGACGAACTCGCCAAGAGCAGGCGTGTCGCGATGTTGTGGACCGCTATCGGCATCTGGCTCGAACCGCTGCGCAGCACATTCGACTACGGCCAGATCAACGTGCTGCTGGTGTTGGCCGTGCTGTACGCGGTCTACAGCACGCGGTGGTGGCTGTCGGGCCTGCTGGTCGGGCTGGCTGCGGGGGTGAAGCTGACGCCTGCGGTCAGCGGGCTGTACTTCCTGGGTAAGCGGCGCTGGGGCACCGTGGTGTTCTCGGCAGTCGTGTTCTTCGCGACGATCGGGGTGTCGGCACTGGTGGTCGGCGACCAGGCCCGGTATTACTTCACCGAACTGATGGGCGACGCCAGCCGGGTGGGCCCGATCGGGACGTCGTTCAACCAATCGTGGCGCGGCGGTATCTCCCGGATCCTCGGCCACGATGCCGGCTACGGGCCGGTCGTGGTGGCGGCGATCGTCGTCACCGCCGCGGTGGCGTTCCTGGCGTGGCGGGCACTGGGCAGCGACGACCGGCTGGGCGGAATCCTGGTGGTATCGCTTTTCGGGCTGCTGCTGTCACCGATCTCGTGGACGCACCACTGGGTGTGGGTGCTGCCGCTGATGATCTGGCTGTTGCACGGCCCGCTGCGCAGCCTGCGCGGCGCGCAGATACTCGGTTGGGGCTGGCTGGCGCTGACGATCATCGGCGTGCCGTGGTTGCTCAGCTTCGCCCAGCCGACGATCTGGGTGATCAGCAGACCCTGGTACCTCGCATGGGCGGGGCTGATCTACATCGTGGCGACGTTGGCCACGTTGGGGTGGATCGCGACTACTCGTGCTCGCCCACGAGCCCGTCGATCTCCCTAGCCATCTCCACATCCTTATCCGTAATACCGCCCTCGGAATGCGTGACGAGAGCGAAAGTGACTGTCCGCCAGCGGATATCGATGTCGGGATGATGGTCCTTCTGCTCAGCTCGTTCACCGACCCGGCGCACGGCGTCGATGCCGTCGAGGAAGGCGGGGAACTTGATCGACCGGCGCAGGGCGCCGTCCTTGCGTTCCCAGCCGTCGAGGTCGGGCAGCGCGGCGTCCACTTGTTCGTCCGATAACACAGCCATGTCTGTTAGGTATACCGTCAGCCGCGATGCCAAACCAGATAGTCGTCGCCGGTGCGCTCATCGCAGGTGAGGTGCTGCTGGTGGCGCAGCGCGAACGCCCCCAGGAACTCGCCGGCCTTTGGGAACTGCCGGGCGGCAAGGTGGCGCCGGGGGAGACGGACGCCGCCGGGTTGGCGCGCGAACTGCTCGAGGAACTCGGAGTCGAGGTGGAGGTAGGCGAGCGGCTGGGCGACGACGTCGCGCTTAACGGGGCGATGACGCTGCGCGCCTATCGGGTCACCCAGACTGGCGGGGCGTTGCACCCGAACGACCATCGCGCATTGCGGTGGGTGACGGTTGACGAACTCGAGGGTCTGCCGTGGGTGCCCGCAGACCGCGCGTGGCTCGGGGTGCTGACGCACGTTCTGCGTGCGGCGCCCGCCTCGCCTCGGCACGGACCGGTCTAGTAGCGCAGCCGGTCGCTCACCACGCGGACCCGGGACCCGGGGTGGTTGATCGCGTAGAGCGGATGCGTCAGCACCGGGTGACGGCAATGTGGACAGGACTGCTGGGCATCGTTCGCCGTCGAAAACGCCAGGTGGTGACACGCAGCGCACCGGACGACGAAGAAGGCGCCCATCCAATTCAGCAGCCCGAGATAAATGGCTGCCGTCGTCGCCAGGCCGATCACGGCGATCAGACCGATCGTCAATACCTCATAAACCGACATATTCGCCACCTTCACACTCGGCTGCCGGAACAGGGTCACGGTACGCCGGGAACCTGGGAGTTTCGAGGGTTTCGTTCTCAGCTTTTTCGGGCCCGTTTGAACACTTTGACCAGCTGTTTGCCAGTCATCCCGTGACGCTCGGCCTTGCGCACCCGACTGACGACGACCGGGCACTTCTTACAGCGTGGCTTGCTGCGGCAGCACTTTTTCTTCGGTTTCAGGTCGGCAAGCTGGCTGGGCTTCAAGTGACGGGAGTCTCTCGTTTTCGTGATCGGCCGACTGCACTGAGATGATTCGGAAGTGGATTTCCGGAATGTCGCCATCGTGGCACACGTCGACCATGGGAAAACGACCCTCGTCGACGCGATGCTGCGTCAGTCGGGTGCGCTGACGCATCGAGGTGATGATGCGATCGAGCGCCTGATGGACTCCGGGGATCTGGAGAAGGAAAAGGGCATCACGATCCTGGCGAAGAACACCGCCGTGCACCGCACCCACCCCGACGGCAGCATGACGGTCATCAACGTCATCGACACCCCGGGACACGCGGACTTCGGCGGCGAGGTCGAACGTGGGCTCTCCATGGTCGACGGCGTGCTGCTTCTGGTCGACGCGTCGGAGGGGCCGCTGCCCCAGACACGCTTCGTGCTGCGCAAGGCGCTGTCCGCGCACCTGCCGGTCATCCTGGTGGTCAACAAGACCGACCGGCCCGACGCCCGGATCGCCGAGGTGGTGTCGGAAAGTCACGACCTGCTGCTCGACGTCGCGTCGGATCTCGACGAGGAGGCTCAGAAGGCCGCCGAGTTCGCGCTCGGACTGCCGACGCTGTACGCGTCGGGGCGCGCAGGCATCGCCAGCACCACCGAGCCTGCCAACGGCGAGAACCCCGACGGGGAGAACCTCGACCCGTTGTTCGACGTGCTTCTCGAGAACATTCCGCCGCCTCAGGGCGACCCCGAGGCGCCGCTGCAGGCGCTGGTGACCAACCTCGACGCCTCGGCATTCCTCGGCAGGCTCGCGCTGATCCGCATCTACAAGGGCCGAATTCGCAAGGGCCAGCAGGTCGCGTGGATGCGCGAGGTGGACGGGCATCCGGTCATCACGAACGCAAAGATCACCGAGCTGTTGGTCACCGAAGGTGTGGACCGGACGTCGACGGACGAGGCCATCGCCGGCGATATCGTCGCCGTCGCCGGCCTGCCCGAGATCATGATCGGCGACACGCTGGCCGATGTGGAACACGCGCATGCGTTGCCGCGGATCACCGTCGACGAGCCAGCCATCTCAGTGACGATCGGCACCAATACCTCGCCGCTTGCGGGCAAGGTGTCCGGGCACAAGCTGACCGCTCGAATGGTGAAGTCGCGCTTGGACACTGAGCTCGTCGGCAATGTGTCGATCAAGGTCGTCGACATCGACCGGCCCGACGCGTGGGAGGTGCAGGGCCGTGGTGAGCTGGCGCTGGCCGTTCTCGTCGAGCAGATGCGCCGCGAGGGCTTCGAGCTGACAGTCGGTAAACCGCAGGTTGTCACGCGCACCATCGACGGCAAGCTGCACGAACCTTTCGAAGCGATGACCATCGACTGCCCTGACGAGTTCGTCGGCGCCATAACGCAATTGATGGCGGCGCGTAAGGGCCGGATGGAGGAAATGACCAACCACGCTGCGGGCTGGGTGCGCATGGATTTCATCGTGCCGAGCCGTGGCCTGATCGGCTTCCGCACCGACTTCCTGACGATCACCCGCGGAACCGGTATTGCCAACGCGGTCTTCGACGGCTACCGCCCGTGGGCCGGGGAGATCCGGGCCCGTCACACCGGATCGCTGGTCTCGGACCGCACCGGCAAGATCACGCCGTTCGCGTTGACCCAGCTGGCCGACCGCGGTCAGTTCTTCGTCGAGCCGGGCCAGGACACCTACGAGGGTCAGGTCGTCGGAATCAACCCGCGCGCAGAGGATCTCGACATCAATGCGACCCGAGAGAAGAAGCTCACCAACATGCGTTCGTCTACGGCTGACGTTTTCGAGACGCTGGCGCGGCCCTTGGAGCTGGGTCTCGAACTGGCCATGGAGTTCTGCGCGGAGGACGAGTGTGTAGAGGTCACCCCGGAGATCGTGCGGGTGCGCAAGGTCGTGCTGAATGCGACTCAGCGCGGCCGCGAAAAGGCTCGGGCGAAAGCGCGCGGTTAGTTTCTGGGCACGAAAAAGCCGGCCACGGATTCGCGTGGCCGGCTTTTCGATTGGAACTGTTAGTCGGTGTTCGACTCCGCCTTCGGTGCGGCGTCAGCCTTCTTGTCTTCCTTCTTCTTGAACAGGTTGCTCAGGCCGCCCGTCGCGGGAGCGCGATGCTTGCCGCCCGCCGATTCGGTTGACGCGCCGCCACCTGGAGTCGCCTTCAGCGAGTTGAGGACTCGGCTGACCGGACCCTTCCGCTCCGAGGTGTCGGCAGTCTTGCTCAGCGTCGTGACGGATGTCGTGGCGGGCGCAGGGGTTGCCGGTGACCGGGTCGACGCCGAGGTTGCCTGCAACGAGGTTGCGGACCGCATCACGAGGCGCGAGCAGAACATTGCCGCGCAGACGCGAGATCTCACTGCCGTTCATCAGTGCCGGGTTTGTCTGCGGATCACTGCCAACGGGCTGCGGCAGTACATCGTCGACCGCGAAGACGATCGGATCGGTGACGTAATTCGGGCCGTCGATGTATGCCTGCAGTGCCTGATAGAGCGGCTTGTTGTTCCCGGTGTCGAAACTGGTCTGCACGCCCTGTGCAACGGCGACGAGCCCAAGCGGCGCGGTGACAGCGCTTTGGGCGGCGCGCACGCCGGAGGCTGCAAACCCGGCGCCCAACCTGGCCGCCGCGTAGACCGGGCCCTCGTTATCGACGTCCGGGGACGTTCCGAGGCCGAGGCTGTCGCCGATGGCTTCCTTGATGTCGTCTCGCGCCGCGATGAGCTGATCGGCACGGAACTGCGTGATCAGGCTCTCGCCCCGCTGTTCCTGCACGTTGTCCGGGTCGCCGCCGAGCGGCGCGGGCAGCAGGTCGTCGAGCGCATATATCGCCGGGTCTGCCGCGTACAGCGGCCCGTCGACAATCTCCTTCAAGATGGCGAAGGCAGCGGCGTTATTGGCAGGGCCGCCCTGGGCGAGCGCAATCGCAGCCGTGCCGAAGCCGACGGGCGCGCCCACTAACGCGGTAACGGTCCGCTGTGCGGACAGCGCGAGGTTTTCCGCGGGAGTCCCCGTCAAGGCTGCGGCGAGTTGTACGTCAGCGTTAGCGCTACGCAGCACCTCGGGCGCCTCCTGGGCCACCGGCATTGCGGCTACAACCCCCGCGCCAACCAGCGCCATACCTGCAGTGATGCCCTTTTGGACACGAGTAGTCATGCATTCCCCTCAGATTTTGATTTTGGATCTAACCCGACCCCTGTCCCGAAGCGTAAGGCATGAATCGATTCAGAACAAGTTTGCTGAGCAAGCTGTTCGAACTTGCACGTCGGACGGTGTGACAACGAGTGGATGTCGGTTTGCAACCGCCGCACCAGCACGGTTCCGGAGTCTAGCCCTACCTGAGAAAAATTTGAATCATTTTCGACCTTTGGTACAAAATGCCCGTTAGGGGCGATGCTTTCAGCCCTTAAATTCTTAGAAACCGGACCACACGACTTCGCTGGATCTTCCATACCGGCGCGTATGGCCTGGCTGGATCCCCTGTGAGGGCCCTGTGAGCTGAGCCAGCAAACATAGTTTGCTATGACGGCTTCGTAAATTGGACAGCAGCGCTGCCGGTGAAGCTGTCGAATCGGAGGATCGGACGGCTGTCGATACCCTGATGGGCGTGCCCCCTGCCCGCGTTCGTCAATGGATCGCGCGCGGCGTCGTCCTCGCCTCACTGGGCGTAGTCGTCGGCAGTTGCACTGTGAGCCCGCCGCCAGCGCCGCAGAGCACCGACACCACGGAGACCACGGCTCCGCCGCCGCCGAAGGCGACACAGATCATCATGGCCATCGACACGATCGGTCCCGGTTTCAACTCACATCTGCTGTCAGACCAGTCGCCGGTGAACGCGGCGATCAGTTCGCTGGTCCTGCCGAGTTCGTTCCGGCCTGTGTCTGACGCAACGTCGCCAACAGGCTCGCGGTGGGAGATGGACCCGACACTGCTGGTGTCGGCCGAGGTGACAAACGCCAACCCGTTTACCGTCACCTACAAGATCCGCCCCGAAGCCAGCTGGACCGACAACGCGCCGATCGCCGCCGACGACTACTGGTATCTCTGGCGGCAGATGGTCAGCCAGCCCGGTGTCGTCGACCCGGCGGGGTATGACCTCATCACCGGCGTTCAGTCGATCGAGGGCGGCAAGACGGCGGTGGTGACGTTCTCGCAGCCGTATCCGGCGTGGCGGGAACTGTTCAACGACATCCTGCCCGCGCACATCGTCAAGGACATTCCTGGCGGCTTCGCCTCGGGCTTGGCGCGTGCGCTGCCCGTGACAGGTGGCCAGTTCCGGGTGGAGAACATCGATCCGCAGCGCGAGGAAATCCTGCTGGCGCGCAACGACCGGTACTGGGCCGAGCCGGCAAAGCCCGACCAGCTCCTCTTCAGGCGAGCGGGTGCGACTGCGGCACTGGCGGATTCGATCCGCAACGGCGACACACAGGTAGCCCAGGTGCACGGTGGAACGGCGGCCTTCGCACAGCTGTCGGCCATCCCTGATGTGCGGACGTCGCGGATCGTCACTCCGCGGGTCATGCAGCTGACCATGCGAGCGCAGCAGCCGAAGCTCGCCGATCCGCAAGTGCGCAAAGCGATTCTGGGACTGCTCGACGTTGACCTCCTCGCGTCGGTTGGTGCCGGCAGTGACAACACGGTGACGCTGGCGCAGGCGCAGGTGCGCTCACCGTCGGATCCCGGTTACACGCCGACAGCGCCGCCGGCGCTGAGTAAGGAGGCCGCGCTTCAGCTGTTGGGCAACAGCGGATACCGGCTGGTCCCGTTGGATGCGCCGCCGACGCTGACGCCGGGCACACCGGTGCCCGACGAGGACCGCGGGCGCATCACCAAGGACGGCGAACCGCTGTCGTTGGTGATCGGTGTGGCGACCAACGACCCGACGTCGGTGGCTGTGGCCAACACTGCGGCCGACCAGTTGCGCAATGTCGGCATCGAAGCGTCGGTGCTGGCGCTCGATCCTGTTGTGCTGTACGGGGATGCCCTCGCACAGAACCGGGTCGACGCAATCGTCGGCTGGCATCAGGCCGGCGGCGACCTGGGCACCGCGTTGTCGTCCCGGTACGGCTGCCGGGCGCTGGAGGCGACGCCGGTGACGACGACGACTGCAGGCTCGCCTCCTGCTACGACGTCGTCGACGACTTCCACCACCCCGAGCCCGCCGCCGACGACAGGTACTACGACGGCCACGCCGACGACGCCAAGCCCGGCGCCGGAGTCCGATCAGCTCATTCAGGCGCCAAGTAACCTGACCGGCGTCTGCGACCGCAGCATTCAGCCGAAGATCGATGCCGCGCTGCGGGGAACCGAGAACATCGGCGAGGTCATCGACGCGGTCGAGCCTCGGCTGTGGAACATGTCGACGGTTCTGCCGATCCTGCAAGACACGACGATCGTCGCCGCAGGCCCGCGCGTGCAGGGGGTCAGCCTGTCCGGCGCAGTACCCGTGGGGATCGTCGGCGACGCGGGCACGTGGTCCAAGAAGCCGCAATAGCTTCTACATAGAGATCGGCCCCCTGCCGGGCGGGAGGGGGCCGATTCGTGAGCAGTTACAGCGGACGGCTACTTGCTTCCGCTGTCGCCGCCCGAGCCGGAGTCGCCGGAACCTGAACTGCTCGAAGCGCTTTCACCGCTCTTCGACGCAGAGGCGCCCGACGTCTCCTTGTCGGACTTCTTCTCGCGACCGAGGCCCGTGAGCCCCTTGATGCTGTCCCGCAAGCCTTGAGCGAAGCTCCCGGTATCGGCGCGATGCCTGCCGCCCTTGGTGGACGAGCGATCCCGGGCGTGAAAAGATTGCCGCCCTTGAGTGTTGTCCTTCGTGGCCGTCGGAGTCGCTTCGCCGGATGTGGCCTTCGTATCGGTGCCCGACGCGGTAGCGCCGTCGACTGTCGCGGATCCCTTGGTCTGTTCAGCGGTGGCGGAACTGCTCTTGGGTGCTGATGCGATCTCCTTGAGCGGCGCGGTCAACGTGACCGATTTGGCAGTTGTGTTGGGCAATGCAGTCGCTGATGCTGCGAAAGCCGCAGGAGCGGGCTTACCGATCGCCTCGGCGATTGCCTCACGCAGGTTCTGTAGCCCGCTGACTAAGCCGCCTCCATCCGGGGCGACGGCGACGTTGAGGAACGCTTGCGTCACCGCAGCGGCTTGAGTGACGACCGCCTCGAATGCCACGCCAGGGTCACCCGACTGTGCCGCCGCGATGAACCCTTCAAGAGTTTCTCCGAGAGCCTGCGCAGTGGTGTTCAAAGGGGTGATTGCAGGAAGGCCAACGAGTACCGCCTGTATTGGCAAGGCGGCGACTACGTTTCCTAGGTTTTCCAGCGGTTGTCCGACGATGGGTAGTAACGGGGTCAGGTCCTGAATGGGCTTTTCGAGAGTGGCGCCAACAGTCGAGATGAGAAGCAGATTCCCGAATTCGTGGCCGAGGAGCGTCACTAATGGAAGGGCCGCGAGATCGTTGAAAGCGCTGCCGAAGTCGCCACCCTTCGCGGCATCGATCGCCAGTTGCAGCTGGGCCTGCAGATCGCCTTGCGTTATCCCGTCGACGATATTTGTCAGAAAGTCTTGACCTGCTTGACCGAGGGCTTGGAGGTCCGCGATCTCATGTGCGGCGACGCCCGGAAGTAGTTCTGGCAGGTTGGGAATCACGTCTAGTTGGCTGACCAGGTTTTCGGGAAGGTTGAGCGCCTGACCGAGCTGATTGCGGATGAGCTGCGGCAATATGGGCGCGGGATTGTTGATGATCGCCTGCCCGGTGGTCTGAGCCTCTGTGATGGTCGTCTGTATGAGCTGGCGGAAGACCGCGATCGGATCTACCGACGCCGACAGCTCTACCGCGTCTTCGCGGACCTGCTCGATAGCCGTCGGAGTGGCGATGACCGGTGAAATAGCGATGACGCTGGCCCCCACCAGCGCGACGCCCGCCGTTGCGTAGGGACGGAGGGCAGATTGCATATCGACTCCTTAAAGCCGCGGAACGAATGAGACGCGTCGGAACTTACTCGTCCGTAAGAAAAGTAGCGAGGGGTTTAAGCAAACTAAATTGAGGAAGGTTAGGTGAGCTTGTAATCAGCAAAATAGCAGCTAGATCGCATGTAGTTGCTCTTCGGTGAGATATCACAGATAACTTGGGAACCTAAGCAAAATCGCCGCCGTAGCGAACTTATCGCGCAGCTAAGTCGAACGAGATCATCTGTCTCGAATTTGCTGGCAGCTCACGTTGTGCGGGCCGAGTTGCAGATCGTGCTGGGATCCGGAGCAATGCCTCATCTTTGCGATTGGACGCCCATCGGTCGACTGGCTGTCCCGCCCCGATTGTGCCGAGCGAATGAAGAGAACCTTGCGATGGCAACTAACTGGTTCGACGTGTCGGGCGCTGCCACTCGTTCGCCCGAACTACTGGCTGGTAACTTCCACAGCTTCTATGCAGGCTTTATGGCGTCCGGCGCCCCGACATCACCCGGTCGTTGTGATCTCGTCTTTAGCTCTGCTGCGTTCGATCACGATTCTCAGCCCATGGGCGGCAACCGCGGCAACCAGGAACGGTGCGAGTATCCACCACGGCGGGTGTGCGAGCTCCCAGACGAAGATCGCGGCCCATATGGGGGCACGTTGCGTGATCGCAAGTACGCCCGCAGCGCACGTCAGCGATACCGCCGGCACGCTGACGTGGTATTCGGTCCAGGTGTTGATCGCCAATGCGACCACCGAACCCATCGCCGCGCCCGTCGCCAAGGCGGGAGTGAGCATGCCGCCGACTGCGCTCGCGCGGAGGAACACCGCCGTGAGAAGTGGCTTGAGAAACAGGAGCACCACCGCGGCACCCAAAGTCAGCCCGCTGTTGAGGCTGATCGTCAGAATGCTCTTGCCGTTGCCGGGAAGTTCTGGATACCGGATCGAGCAGAGTCCGATGAGAAGACCGGCCGCGGCGATCGCAGGTATCAGCACCCACGACCTCATGAGTGTGGCGGGCCTCGCCCGCGCCATGAGGTTGTTGAACGCCAATCCCACGCCCAGAGCCAGCGGCGCCAACACAATCGCGAAAGCCGCCAGAAGATAGGACAATTGAGGATCCGGCCAGTCCAGCGGAGGAACCTCATGGGTTACCGGTGACGCAACCGCGACCGCCAGGCTCGACGTGATCAGAGCGGTGCCGACGGCACGCGGGTGCCACGTCTTCAAGATGATGGCGGTGGCGAACAGCGCGCCACCGACCGGCACGCTGTAGACCGCGGCCAAACCGGCGCCAGCGGCGCAGGCGAGCAGGATCTCGCGATCTCGCTCAGTCAGTGCCCACCGGGACGTACCGAGATCGCCAAGGGCAGCAGCGAATTGACGGGGTGCGCCCTCGCGGCCCAGTGACGCACCCGAGCCGACGATGAGGACTTGAAGCGCGGCATCGATCGTCATCGTCAGGCGGGGGATACGACCGTGGTTGAGGATCGTCTCGGTCAGTGGCGGCACGTCGGTGCGCCGACGGAGCATCCACCATCCGAAGCCGGCGAGCGCTCCGCCGATCATCGGGCCGACCGCGCGCCGCACAGGACTACTCCCGGTGACGCCGGACAGCAGCGTGCCGAATGAGTAGTGATACGTCAGATGCTCGACGAAGCGCAGCAGCAGGGTGGTGCACAGACCGGCAACACCGGCCAAGAGTCCGATGACGATGATGCCGCAAGCTGAACTCAAGCGTGCGACGACTCACCGGCTGAATCTAAGCCCCGTCCCCGGGTTCTGCAGCAGGGTCGTGATTTCCGTTCGACAACAGCCCTGTCGCAGAACTCGACGACAGCCAATGCCCACTGAGAGAGGTGGGCATTGATCCCCAGACTTACTAGCGGATCAGATGCGCTAGCTTGCGGCCTCAGCCGCTGTGCGCCTTCTCCTTGTCGTCGCCGCCGAAGGACCTTCTTGACCAGGTCGCGGACCGGGTGCATTCCGATGCCTGCCAAGGTGCTGATCGGCGCCTACCTTCTTGCTGTGCCCCGCCAGCGCCAAGCGGATTGTTCTTCACCAGGTTGAGGAGCGGGCGGTTCCGCTTCTTGGGCTCAACCTTCTGGTCGTCGCCTGCTGCCTCGCTCCTAGCGGCGGCGACCTTGACGTTGTCGCCACGCTGTCTGAGTGCGGGCGGCAGTCGAACCGAAGACGCGGCCAACAAGTCCCTGCAACGTGGGGATTGTGCCAGGGTGATGAGCTGATGCTGAAACCGTGGGAGTCGGACGTCCCGAGTGCTGAAGGCCCAGGCCCCCAGGCAGGTTCGTATAGCGTAGTCGGGATTTGAACGAGGCCTGGAGCGTACACGCCTTCGACGGGCTTCAGTCACCGGGTCCCGCGGCACATCCAGGGTCCACCAGCGGGATCGCGGTCGGCAGGAAGGGCAATAGCGGCTGCAGGTTCGGTCCAAATGCCGCCGTTGACTGCTCCATCGAGCGGCAACCTGACGAGATCCAGAGAATTGTCGAGGAATTGTTAAAATTGTCGGAGTCGACGAGGTCTTGGACGGCATGCCCAAGGCCGCCTGTTCCGCTGATCAGCGGCCCGATGAACCCAAGGGTGCCGATGGCGAGGAACTGGGCCGCTTCAGTCACATCGAGGATCGGCGCGAGGAGCGGCGCGCCGAGTGTCACGATGCGCAGCGTCAAAGCTGTCGCCCTGTACAGCAGCTCGTTAACGCCATCCTCGATCGGCCGGTCGGCTCCGCCAGAGAGCCTCGCAGTGACCCGCCATCTTGCGGCGCTCAGAGACAGCGAGAGGTAGGGCTTGATCAGGTCCTGCAAGATTCGCCAACTCCCGTGCGAGACGTCGTTCAGCACGCCGGTGATTTCTGCCAGGCCTCGGAGAGTGGTTCAGGCAGGATGACTTCCCAGGCCGCAATGATCGGGCCGAACTGCGTTGACGAACAGCGAGTACGAGAGGACCGGATTGGGGGTGCGAGATAGCAGCCCGAAGGTGGGCAGAAACGGATAAGTTGACGGGCCATCGATGATTGTCCCAGGGCACCGATGGAGTTAAGCGAGGTAACTGGTTAGTCCCGGAAGTCGCGCGGAGTCAACGACCGCCTGCAGCGCGGTTCCAAAGGACCCGCCGCCGCTGATCCGACGGCCCGCGACCCAGGGCTGCGAGAGGAGTGCGGCGGCCTGCTCTTCCCCGAGCGCCGAGCAGTTGACCCAGATTCGGCGCCGCGACAGTTGGGCGTCGAAGCGTTAACAGATCGCGTTGTTCACAGACGAGTCTGGATTTCGTTGGCGGTGAGTTGGACGCCGCGCTCGACTGCCTGTACTGCCGGATTCGGGATCTGTACGTCGGCCGGCGTTACCGGTGCAATCGGCGCGGCAGCGATGACGCTGGCTCCCACAAGGGCTACACCGGTCGTGACGTATGGGCGTAGAGAGAGTTGCATCTGGCGAGGCCTCCTGAGTTGGGCTGTGATGTGCAGCACTCAGGAATCTATGCCGGAAAATTCATGTAATTCTCAGGTTCCACAGTGACGTCATCAGTGATTGTTGCAAACGCAATAACTCTTCTTATGTTTGCGAAGTAGCTATCTATCGGTCCGCCCTGGCAAATCAAGCGACTGCGGCAAACCTCGGAGGTTTCACGGGACACCCGCCTCCGCCTGCGCCAGCGGTCGATCCGAGGCGTGCGTCGTTTCGGTACATAGAACCGAAGTGAGGTGCTGAAAAGCTCAGTATGCGAAGAGATTTGAACCTACAGTGATTTCTCGGCAGAAAAGGAGGCGGCCAGCGAATCGCGAATTCCTGCCAATCGGCGAGGAGGCAGCTAAGCGCCATATGCATCATGCGACACAGTGCTAACAGTGCAGCGAACGTGTCTTACGATAAAGGATTCATTGCCGAAAAGGTAACTGACGCTGCGGTCAATTGATGATCAGGGTCGCAGTTTAGGGTGGTTCCAAAGGTGTGCGACACGCCGCACCAGCAACATACGGCGGACTTCTCCAGCAACCTTGACGAGCGAACACGCGTTTGGGTCTGCTCTACCGTCGGTCCGTACCGAACGCTGCCGGCGGTGCGCCCGGCAAGTGGTGATGATGCGTACAACGCTGTCCGCCAGCTCGCCCGTGGCGCGCTGGTAATCGCCCCCCGGCAGACTCGCCCGTAGACGATCCGCTGTCAGGCTCGTTCTCGGCATCTGCGCCGTTATCTCCGGACCGGTGCCTTGTCGGTCTCCGGCGAGCCGCTCCTGCAGGTCCTTCAAGCGCTGGTTGATGCGTTCGCTCATCCGGTTGAGGATCTGGCCCGGCCGGAAGGCTCGATTCGCGGGGAGGTTGCGGCTTGGCCTCGACGACGGTGTTCCCGCTGACTATCTCGTTGTCCGCGGCTTCCTGCGTCGAATCCACAACAGCGGCAGGATCTTCCGCCGCTCCGTCGCGTCGGTAGCCCGGGCCTCATAACGAGGGTCTTCATTAATCGGCACTGGCGCGTTCGTCGCTGCATCAAGAATCGGGATCAACGAATTCTCTTCGAACACTTCGTGGATGATCGAATTCCCGATTGCCTTGGCAGGTCCCGATGATTACGGCGTTCAGCGACGCCGCGGCAAGCCGGCGGATCGCGTCATCCGGCGCAAGGGTTCCGGCTTCGACTTGCGCAGCCATGTCCGTTATCGCCGTGGGCGCCGTCCCCACCTGTTCGATGAAGGCGGTCCCCGCTTCGCCGAACCCCGAACCGATGACTGCGAGTGCGCGAAGAAGTCCCGCCGTGGTTTCCGGAGATGTTGTCTTCAGTCCGGTCGACGGCGTGGAGATGGGAGTGACAGCGAGGACGCTCAGCGCCAGCACCGGGTCGGAAGCAACGGCGTCGGTCAATAGAACCGAATCGGTTTCCGAGTTCGCCCCCACGAGCTTGGTGAGCAGAGACTCGAGGCTGGTGTCGGACTGTTGCCGTCCTGAGGCGGACACCGCTGCTGGCTCGAAAAACGCGCGATTCAGAAGATCGAGATCGTCGTGACCGGATGCAAGGTCAGTTGAGGATACGCGAATGTCGTTGTACGGCGCCAAGACTGGATTTATCGCCATCGTTGTCGCGGCAGCGAGAATCAGCCCAGCAGTCACTGCCCAATGTGGTGCCCGCGTAGCAAACCCCGGGAGCCGTCACCGGTCCCGGGGCCGCTACCTCCCCCAATTCCCCCTGCTACCTCCGCCGGATGGTTCTAGTCGACCTGTCGCTAGCCGTGATGACCGACTTCTGCAGATGCCTCCTGGTACAGGCCTCCGCCTCTGTAGAACATCTATTTAGTTTCTTCCTCGGCCTGCTCTCGAGTTTGCTCTGCGCAATCTAGCACCATAAGCTTCAAGATCGGAAGTGGACAATCAAGAGATTCTGAGAATTCGCTTTTTGCGAACGATCGCCACACCACCAAAGGGGCTGACTGACATCGAGTTGCGAGCAGTTCGAAGGCTGACCCCGGGTCGTAAAGTACTTATTAGGCCTGTGAGCTGCTATTAGTCGAGCGGGGTGACGCGCCGCCGCGATCGCGTTCAGCCTGTGAGGCCTGCGCGTAGGCATTCTCGATATCGGCCGACGATCAAAGTTTCATGGTGCGATCATTCAACATCTGAGCCTCGCAAAAGTGATCATGGGAGAGCCTGCAGATTGAGAGCACAGTTTGCGGCACGGCCCGTATCCGATGCTGGCAAACTAGAAATCGCTGAAATCCTGAGAGGGCCAACGGAGAACTGCTTTCAGCGACCAACGCAGCGAAGGCGTCGTTCTGTCAGATGGGGAGTGCTGGCTGGGCGTCCCACGACCAGAGCGCACACAACGGGGGCCGATGTGTCTGATGTCGAGACTGACCGTGTTGGTGCGGGCCCGTACCCGGTTGGGAATGTTGCACTGCCTGTGAGAGACGTCGGCAGGCTCCTATTGCGATGTGCCGACCGGCCTGGACTCGTGGCGGCGATAAGTCCTTCCTGGCCAAGAGTGGTGCCAACATGTGTCTCTCGAACAGCAAGTGATGGTACCCGCGGTGGAAGTTCATGAAACGCACGAACTGTCACCTACCGGGGCTGGCCGCGGCGCGGGATAGATTGGACTCCGACTTCGTCGAGATAATCGCGGGTCCGTTCGGCATGGACTCAAGCTCACCGAGGCCGCCAGACCAAAACGTGTCGCGATCATTGCGTCAAAAGACGACCACTGCCTACTCGATCTTCTATGGCGAAACCGTCGGGGCGAGCTCGACTTGCAGATCGTGAAAACGCGATTCCTCGAGGCAGTCGGTTGCCCGTTGATGAACATCCATCATTCGTTCCTGCCGGCCTTAATCGGAGCGGCACCATACCGGCGAGCCAAGGAACGCGGCGTCAAGATGATCGGAGCGACCGCTCACTACGTGACTGCGGACCTTGATGAGGGACCGATCATTGAGCAGGACGTCGTGCGAGTGGACCACCGGCACGGTGTTGACGATCTGTCCAGGCTGGGTGCCGACGTGGAGCGTTCTGTGCTGTCGAGAGCGGTGCGATGGCACTGTGAGGACCGAGTCGTCCATTACGGCAACCAAACGGTCGTGTTGTAGTGCGGACGGCGGTTCAAGATCGAGGCAGCAGAACCGAGATCAAAACTGAGTCGCGAATAGCAACCTAATTGATATTCCATCAAGTCTGAGCTGGGATCTTGCTGTGAGAGTCAATGATCAATTGCTTCGCATAAGCAATAACTTGAGAATTACTCTGCCGTTAAGGACCGCAACAATTTGCACTTTCGGCAAAAGCCTGGCGGTAATGTACTGACAATTGTGTTAATTAGTTTGCGGGGTAGCCCGTCTAGAGCGGACATACTGCACGGTATGTAGTCGGCTAGACGATCTTGAACCGGAATTTCGGCAAACACCAGCCACCTGAGCTCAGTCTGAGAACAGACCGAAGCCCACACAGGTTGGAGCGCGTATTCAATACGTCAAAGTTGTGATTTCAGGCTAATAGCCGCTTGAGCTGCATGAATGATGCTGTCGACGGTAAGGCGGCAAGGGACGCCTTCAAGATCAAACCTGTGAAACTGGTTGCGCCCGTAGCAACCGTGCGATCTTGAGCTACTTGCAGGAGAAAAGATTTCTCGCCCAAAATTCTGAAACTTTGACTGTATTTAAGCCTTTTAGTGATACGTTGCTGACGCTTGGTTGTAGGCCTAACAACTTGAAGGGGGATCCGATGTCCAAGCATCGTAAAGAGGTAACAACCCGAGGTCGGCACTGTCCGGTAATGCCCATGATGATGGGTGGGTTTGCTTTCGCGGGGGGTGCGGCGATGTTGCTTGCAGGCCCCGGCGGGACTTCGCCTATTGCCGCGCTTGACAGCAATGACTCGAACATCCGCACCGTCGAGTTCTCGGATGTGCAGCTCGTGCAGGACGAATGCTCGCTGGCGGATCCGGCGTGCGTTGTCGAAGGCTTCGGTGGCCTTGGCGCCGGCTTGTTCGATCCCGCTGCGTTCACCGGCGGATTCGGTGGAGGCGGTGCGTTCCTCGGACTTATCGGCCCAGGTGGTCTCCTGATTGGTGATGGGCTGGACGGTACCGACGCCTATGTCGATGAGGATGGCGTTTTCCACGCAGCGACCGCTGGTGGTAGCGGTGGGTTTCTGTTCGGCAGCGGTGGCAGTGGTGGCGACGGATTGAACAATGGCTACTACTACGGCGACGCAGACGACGACGGCCGTCTGGATTACCACGCGACGCCCCAGACAGCCGGCAACTACACCACGTACCACGCCGCAAGCGCCGGTGCTAACGGTGGCAACGGCAGTTTGTTCATCGGCAACGGCGGCCAGGGTGGCTTCGGCGGCGATGACTTCAACCCGATCAATCCGGCGACTGGAGCCTTGGTGGCAGCCACCGGTCAGGCCGGCGGCAGCGGCGGCAGGGGTGGCTTCCTTTCCGGCAACGGTGGTGGAGGCGCTGAGGGTGGTGGCGCGTTTACCACCGTCGGTGCCGCGACTGGCGGCGCAGGCGGCGCAGGCGGCGGAGGCGGCGCATTCGGTGTTGGCGGAGAAGGCGCTGACGGCGGTGACGCATTGACTACGGATGCAACCACCGACACCGACCCAGATACGGCCGGTGTCCAGGCGCCGACAGCGACGGGTGGCAGCGGTGGCAACGGCGGATTCGGCGGCACGGGCGGCGGCGACGGCGGTTACGGTGGCGACGCGGACGCCGTCGGGAACGCTCAAAGCGGCCAGGGCGGCTCAGGTGGCGGAGCCATCGCCGGTGACGGCGGCTGGGGTGGCGACAGTGGCGATGCGTTTTCGGCCGCCGGAAGTGCCACGAGCGGAAACGGTGGCAACGGCGGTAGCGCCGTGGTCGCTGGCAACGGCGGCTCGGCTGGCAGCGCCGGCGACGCAGCTAACGGCCTCGGCAATAGCGCGGTTGCGGGCAACGGCGGCCTGGCGGGTAACGGCGGCTTCCTTGGCGGCAGCGGCGGTGACGGTGGCAACGGCGGCAACGCCGCTGGCGGTCCGGGTTCGCAGGCCGGCCTCGGCACACCCGGCGGCAACGCGGGCATCGGCGGGGAACCAGGGGAGTCGGGCGTGAATGGTGACGGTCCGGATGCGGGCACGGATCCAGATCCCACGCCGGACTACCGATACGCCGTGACCTTTGAATAGAGGTCCGTTGTACGGATAGATCGAAAGGTACGGGCGTCCACCGCGTAACGGGGGCGCCCGTACCTTTGTGTATTGGTTCTCCGCCACCGCCCCTCCGGTCATGCGAGAGCGCACGAATTAAGCTGTCTCCGTTTAGAATTCGTTCGAAATCAAGGATGGCTAGAGATAAGCAGCGTCTTGGGTTGTTTAGTTCATCTCAAGCGAGTTGCAGCGCCACAGCCCGCTCGCGTTACGCGTCGAAGCTGAGTCGTTGGCTTGCAATACCGTTGATCTTGGCTGACCAACGACGCCGTCAACGGATCGGAACCAAGACGGAATCCCACCCGCACGGATTTGCTGATCGCGTGCAGCGCAAGCAATTTTGGGCAGCAGCCATCGCGAAACGGGAACCGACGGATCGATAGAAAACTCGTATCTCAAAATACGAGAAGTGAATCCCCCCTGGGTATTTCCGCCCCTTGCGGTCGCTAGTATCGCACACATGCCTGAGAACACGCCAGACCAGCCGGCCGACCCATCCTCGTCGTCAAGGGGAGTTGCGGATGTCGGTTCGAGCACCACCGCAAGTTCGCCGTCCCGCAGGGAACCCGTCCGTGTGCAGTCGGCTCAGCCGCGCTGGATTGCACCGGTCGCACTGTTAGTCGCGGTGGTCGCCGTCGGGCTCGCTGCCTGGGCGCTATTGAGCAAGCCATCCGCCACCCCAGCCGGCGCTGCCGCTGCAAACTCGGAGGGTGACCCCAAGTCGAGCGTATGCGACACATTCAACGTGGTTACGAGTGCGGTAGCACTACAAACGCACAACGACCTCGGCTCCGATCCAATCCCGCAGGCGGCGGTAGCGGGCAACGCGCGATTGGCCTTGTTCGGCGGCGGCCAGTACCTCCTGACCAGCCTCCAGCCAGATACTCCAACAGAGTTAGCTGATTCTGTGCGGTCTTTCGCGAACAACCTG
This sequence comes from uncultured Actinomycetota bacterium, assembly GCA_963756865.1. Classification (GTDB taxonomy): domain Bacteria; phylum Actinomycetota; class Actinomycetes; order Mycobacteriales; family Mycobacteriaceae; genus Mycobacterium. The sequence continues at coordinate 214,036 of CAVWPQ010000020.1, forward strand.
CAGGCTGTCGGGATGAATGCCCTCGCCGGGGTCACCAACGCAAACGGCGAGCAGGCGTCGCGCCTTGCCAACGCAGAACAGGATCGAAAGAAGATCGCCGACCTGTGTAAGTGAGACGCGTCCTGACGAACGCGGAACGCCCACGCCGCCAGACCGAAGCGCGTCGCCGTCATGGATCTACGGACCACGACTATCGGCACCCGCTTTGGCGAAACCGTCAAGACGAGCTGGACATGTCTGCAGCGGTGGTGATCGGTGAACACCCCGATCTGGCCGGTTAAGTGCGCCCATTTTCGGGGTGCGCGAACTTATGTGCACGACGGAAAGCGTCAAGCACCTCGGCGTGGCGATCTGTATGTAGCGCAACGTGACCGGTGGCAGGCACGAAGACCGCCGCGTCATGTTGCTCTGTGCCACAGCGCATTACGTGACAGAGAACTTCGACGAAGAAACAATGGTCGAGCTAGGCGTCGTGCACCGCAGGAGCGGGCGGTTCAGCTGGTCTCGGCGGGACGCCGGGCGAGCCGGGCGCCCGTACCTCTATTTGGCCTAACCGGTTAGGCGAACACGGAACGTCTTCGGCCAGTACTTGCCGGTGAGCACGTATTCGTCATCGCCGGCGAACGCGATGCCGTTGAGTACCTCGCCTTTGCCTCGTCGCGTGTCGTCGACCAGGCGCCTGGCGTCCACCATCGCGGTGATGTCGCCGGTCGACGGATCAATGCGGACGATTCGATCGGTCATGAAGACGTTCGCCAAGATCTGTCCGTCAACACATTCCAACTCGTTGAGTCGTGTGAGCGGCTGGCCTTCGAAGGTGATCGACACCGATCCGGTCTCGGCGAAGGACGACGGATCGTGGAAGTGAAGCTGGTCGGTCCCGTCGCTGCGGATCAGCCGCTTCCCGTCGAAGCACAGCCCCCAACCCTGGCCGTGCACAGGCACTTGGCGCAGTGCTGCGAAGGTGGCTTTGTCCCACTCGATCGCGACACCGTTCTTCCATGTCAGCTGCCAGATGCGATCGCCGACGACAGCAACTCCCTCGCCGTAGAGATCCGGAGGCAGGTTCGCCGAGCGGAGCACCGCACCAGTTGCCGGCTCCAGTTCCCTCAGTTGTGACCTACCGAGCTTTCCTGTGCTCTCGTACATCCTTGGACCGTCGAACACCAGGCCTTCTGTGAATGCCGACGTATCGTGCGGAGTTCTCGCGACGATGGTTGGCACCAGCCTCGCCACAGTGGTCACCCCGGGCTCGGTAGGCGGGCTCGCGCCCCCAACCTCATTGCTGGTCGCCGCCTTCCCGCAGCCGGTGCCAGCTGTCAGCACCACAGCGACGGCGACCATCAACCATTTGCGCGCACGAATCGCCCCCAAGAATTCCCCCACCTAATCCACATTAGCGAATTGCGCACGGACAGCTAAGGTCTGGCCATGGCATCCGAAACTCCTCGCCTGCTCTTCGTTCACGCCCACCCGGACGACGAGACGCTGACCACCGGCGGCACCATCGCCCACTACATCGCCAGCGGCGCCGACGTTCACGTCGTCACCTGCACCCTCGGCGAGGAGGGCGAAGTCATCGGGGAGCGCTACGCGCAGCTGGCCGTCGACGCCGCCGACCAGCTCGGTGGATATCGCATCAGCGAGCTGACGAACGCCCTACAAGCGCTCGGAGTCAAAGAGCCGAACTTCCTTGGCGGACCGGGCCATTGGCGAGACTCCGGCATGGTAGGCACTGCACCGCGGCATCGTCAACGCTTCGCCGACGCCGACATGCGCGAGGCGGTCGGCCAACTCGTCGCGGTCATCCGTCGACTCCGGCCTCACGTCGTCGTCACCTATGACCCCAACGGCGGCTACGGCCATCCCGATCACATCCAGGCCCACCGCGTCACCACCGAAGCCGTCGCCGCGTCGGCGGGCGACGACTACCCGGGCATGCCGTGGCAAGTGCCGAAGTTCTACTGGACCGTGATGTCCACAAGCGCGATGGGCGCCGGCCTCGAAAACATCGACGAAGTGCCCGACGGCTGGATCCGGGTGTCGATCGACGACGTCCCCTTCGGCTATCCCGACGACAAGATCGACGCGGAAATCGACGCGAGCGACCACCTGCCCGCCAAGATTGCCGCGCTGCGCGCTCACGCAACTCAGGTCACCGTCGCACCGAAGGGCGACTGCGGCGCGCTGTCCAACAACATCGCGTTGCCGATCGGACCCACCGAGCACTACATACTCGTCTCCGGAGAGCCCGGCGCCCGCGACCATCGCGGCTGGGAGACCGACCTGCTCGCCGGATTGAGTCTCGGATAACCGGGAGTCACGGGTTAAGCTTCGACCGAGTGGCCGCGCACACAAAGGACAGTCATGGACCCGGATCTCGATCCCAACCTGCAGCACTGGCAGGACCGGCTGGACAACTTCCAGTGGGTGCTGGGGTCTTTGTCGTCAGTGCTCGACAGCATCCCGACCTGAGCCAGTCGCCCGACGACGCTCGGGCCCTACGTGCCGTCGTCCTCACCGTGCTCGCCGTCGACGGCGTCATTTCGGCCCTACTAGCCGCCTTTTTCCTGCCGCTTTCTATTGGCCACGTTCCATTTCCCATCAGCGCGCTGATCAGCGGCGTACTCAATGCCGCTCTTGTATGGGTCGGGATGAAGTGGACGTCGTCGCCCCGACTCGCCGCCCTGCCGCTGTGGACATGGCTGATGACGGTCGCCGCACTCACATTTCCCGGTCCAGGCGACGACGCGGTGTTCAGCGCGCAGTGGCAACTGCTGCTGCTGATTGTGGTGGGTGCGCTCCCGCCGGCGCTTCTGCTTTACCGGCGCACCCAGCCGCGTTAGCGACTACTCGGCGGCGTCGGCCGCGGGTCGATCCTTTGCCCCACCGCGCGCGTCTTTGGCCGCCTGCCGCACATCCTTGACGACCTTGCGCGCCGTATCGCTCAAACTCTTCACGATTGACCGTGGTGCGTTCGCGACCTCGGCGGCGACATTGTCGGGCTTACCTGAACGCGCAGCCTTGGTGACGTCGCTTATCGCCTTCGTGAGCGGGCCGCGCGCCTCGCCTTGGGTACGAACCACGGTGTTGCCGCCGGCGTCGGCTGCGTCATTGACTTGCTTCGCATCGCCGGTGCCGCGCTCGGTGAAGGCGGAGCGGATCTCGGTTCGGACGTTTCGCACCGTCTTGGCGACCTCGGCCAGCGGGCCGGGGGCTTCGTCGACCTTGTTCTGCGGTGCGAGCGTGTTTTTGACGATCGACGGCACCGAACTCACCTCGGCCGTCCTGTTCAGCTGGCTCTGCTGCGTACTCGCGGTGAAGGGCAGGCCGCCCAAGAAGTAGTTCGCCTCTGCCAGTCCGGTGTTGATCAGTGAATTGACCGTTGTCGCACCGACGTTATATGCCCCGTTGAGGTAACTGTTGATGTTCAGCGGCGCATTGAGGATGGGATCGATTGCGTCGTAGACCACGCTGTCTGCGATGGGATCGGCGAGGACGTTCCACAGGATGCTGGCTTGATCGCCTGCGATATTCACGAGTGGTATCGGCGCGAGGGCAGCCTGAAGCACGTCGACGCCGTACGTGATCGTGTTTGAGACTGGGGTGTAAACGGCGTTGACCAGATCACTGGCGACGTTCTGAACGCCAACCTCAGGTGCCAAACCTTCCGCCAACGTCGTTGCCGCGAGGGTATTGCAGAAGAGACAAATCGGCGGCAGAGGCGGAAGCGGGGGAAGCGGTGGCAACCAGAACGCGATCTGCTGGTTCGCCAGATAGATGAAGGCGTTGACCGTGTCGACGCCGACGTTGACCAGGCCCTGAGCAAAACTGAAGTCGCCGCTGATCCAGTCAGCGATGTTGAACGTGATGCTATGAACGATCTGCTCACCGAAGTAGTAGAAGATCATGATCTGGGGTGCGAGCCAGCCCACGTAGGGAATCCAGCCGACCGCATACGTCGCGAGTTGGAAGCCGTACTCAACCCAGGGCTCCACCGCGTTGTAGACGTTGATGATGGCGTTGCCCAGGCCCGGGAACGCGAGCAGCCCAGGCACCGGTGTCGCTTGCGGAGCGGCCGCGGGTTGCACCGCTCCCGGCCCGTTCGGCGCTAGGCGTTGCACCGCCGCGAGGAGATCAACGAGTTGCTGCGACGGCACCTGCTGAACAGCGGCATTGGTGGCAGGCACCGCGACATCACGCGGCAGCGCCTGCACCGGAGTCAGCGCGATGGCGCTCGCGGTCAGCGTGGCCATGCCTGACATCAAGACCGAGCGTGTGGAGATCTGCATGTCGACTCCTCCCAAATAGAGCCCCGACCTGGATGAACCTACGCGGGCGCTGACGCGGGCGTCGGCAAATCGCAACCTCAAGCGTGTCGGAGTTCGCCGAGGTGACCGCAGCCGCCACGCCGAGCGCTACGCGGACTACTGTGGCCGATATGGCAGGCGCCGGTGTTTCAGAATGTGAGACGTGCGGATGATGATTGACGAACGTGCGGTTACACGGGAGTGGCTCTGAACCCCCAGCACGGCACCGATCTGCCCAGCCCGGTTGTCCCACCCGGTTCCGGCGCGCCCAGCACAACTGCTTTGCGGCGTGTGCTTCGTCGTGCCCGCGACGGCGTTGCGCTGAATGTCGACGAGGCCGCCATCGCCATGACGGCCCGCGGAGACGACCTGGTCGACCTCTGCGCGAGCGCCGCGCGCGTCCGTGACGCCGGGCTGACATCGTCGAGTCGGCGTGGACCCAACGGCCGGCTGCCGGTCAGCTATTCACGCAAGGTGTTCATTCCGATCACCCACCTCTGCCGCGACACCTGTCACTACTGCACATTCGTCACCGTTCCCGGCAAGCTGCGGGCCGAGGGCCGTGGCATGTTCATGGAGCCCGACGAGATCCTCGACGTCGCCCGTCGCGGCGCCGAACTCGGCTGCAAGGAAGCGCTTTTCACCCTCGGTGACCGTCCCGAAGCCCGGTGGGACGAAGCGCGGCAGTGGCTCGACGAGCGCGGCTACGACTCGACGCTGGACTACGTGCGCGCCATGGCAATTCGCGTGCTCGAGGAGACCGGGCTGCTGCCGCACCTGAACCCCGGTGTGATGACGTGGTCTGAGCTGTCGCGCCTGAAGCCGGTCGCGCCGTCGATGGGCATGATGCTGGAAACCACGTCGCGTCGGCTGTTCGAGACCAAGGGTCTGGCGCACTACGGCAGCCCGGACAAGGATCCCGACGTTCGGCTACGGACACTCGATGACGCAGGGCGGCTGTCGATTCCGTTCACCACCGGCCTCCTGGTCGGCATCGGCGAGACGCTGACCGAACGCGCTGAGACCATGCACGCGATCCGCAAGTCCCATAAGGCGTTCGGTCACGTCCAAGAAGTGATCGTGCAGAACTTCCGGGCCAAGGACGGCACCGCCATGCGCGCAGTGCCCGACGCCGGCATCGACGACTTCGTGGCGACGGTCGCCGTCTCCCGGCTGGTGCTGGGCCCCAAGATGCGCATCCAGGCCCCACCGAACCTGGTGTCGCGCGACGAATGCCTCGCCCTGATCGGTGCCGGGGTCGACGACTGGGGCGGCGTATCGCCGTTGACGCCAGACCATGTCAATCCCGAACGGCCCTGGCCTGCGCTGGAAGAACTCGCCGCGGTCACCGCCGAGGCGGGCTACGACCTCGTGCAGCGACTCACCGCGCAGCCGCCGTACGTTCAGGCGGGCGCGGCGTGGATCGATCCGCGCGTGCAGGGCCACGTAGCCGCACTGGCCGACCCCGACACCGGTTACGCGTTGGACGTCAACCCGGTCGGGCGGCCCTGGCAGGAGCCCGACGAGGCTTCCGAGTCGCTGGGCCGGATCGATCTGCACGAAGCGATCGACTCCGAGGGCCGACTGACGACCACCCGGAGTGACTTGGACAGCGCATTCGGGGACTGGGAGTCCATTCGGGAAAAGGTGGAGGAACTCGCCGCCCGGGCTCCTGAGCGCATCGACACCGACGTCGTAGCGGCTCTGCGGTCCGCGGAACGCGACCCCGCGGGATGCAGCGACGACGAGTACCTCGCGTTGGCCACCGCGGACGGTCCGGCGCTGGATGCGGTTGCCGCCCTGGCAGATTCGTTGCGCCGCGACGCCGTCGGCGATGAGGTCACGTTCGTCGTGAACCGCAACATCAACTTCACCAACATCTGCTACACCGGCTGCCGATTCTGCGCGTTCGCCCAACGCAAGGGCGACGCCGACGCCTACTCCCTGTCGACCGCCGAGGTCGCCGACCGGGCGTGGGAGGCCCACGTCGCCGGCGCGACCGAGGTCTGCATGCAGGGAGGTATCGATCCGGAACTGCCGGTCACCGGCTACGCGGACCTGGTGCGCGCGGTGAAGGCGCGGGTGCCGTCGATGCACGTGCACGCGTTCTCGCCGATGGAGATCTCCAACGGCGTCACCAAGAGCGGGACGTCGATCCGCGAGTGGCTGACCAGTCTGCGCGAGGCCGGGCTCGGTTCCATTCCAGGCACGGCTGCGGAGATCCTCGACGACGAGGTCCGCTGGGTGCTGACCAAAGGCAAGCTGCCCACGTCGGCATGGGTCGAGGTCATCACCACCGCACACGAGGTGGGCCTGCGGTCGTCGTCGACGATGATGTACGGCCACGTCGACACGCCGCGGCACTGGGTCGGGCACCTCAACGTGCTGCGCGGCATCCAGGACAAGACCGGTGGTTTCACCGAATTCGTCCCGTTGCCGTTCGTGCACCAGTCTTCGCCGCTCTACCTCGCGGGTGGAGCACGGCCCGGTCCGACTCATCGTGACAACCGCGCAGTCCACGCGCTGGCGCGAATCATGCTGCACGGCAGGATTTCCCATATCCAGACCAGCTGGGTCAAACTCGGCGTGGAGCGAACCCAGGTGATGCTCAACGGTGGCGCGAACGACCTGGGCGGCACGTTGATGGAGGAAACCATCTCCCGGATGGCCGGTTCGGAGTTCGGCTCGGCCATGAGTGTCGACGAACTGACCGCGATCGCCGAGGGCATCGGCCGACCCGCCCGTCAGCGCACCACCACCTACGCACCGCTGGCCGCCTGACACGACTCACCGAGGCCTTCGGCGCCGGAATCCGCGCCTGTCGGTGAACCGGGTGTCACGCTCACTACGTATACGAAAGTGACCGTTGCCATCCCAGCCCAGGAGCGCGCCTTGACAACCCTTTTCGGTCTGCCTGCCCACGCCCTGCTCGTGCACGCCATCGTGGTGCTCGCGCCATTGGTCGCGTTTCTCGAAATACTCTGTGCCTTATGGCCGGCCGCACGCAGACGACTGGTGTGGCTCAACGTGGCAATCGCCGCAGCCGTCGTCGTTCTGACACCGCTCACCACGTCGGCAGGCGAGTGGTTGTACAACCAGTCGTCCGAGCACTCCGCGATCCTGGAAACTCATGAAGAGCGTGGCGAATGGATGATCTACTTCGCCATCGGTCTTCTGGTCGTGGCGATCGTGCAGGCGGTTCAGCACCGAATCGAGTCGCGTTCGTCTGAACCGAAGAAGGTGCTGGCCGTGATCGCGGCGGTGCTTGCCATCGTCGTCGGGGTGTCGTCCATCGTTGGTGTGGTGATGATCGGCGACACCGGCGCACGAGCGGTGTGGGGGACGGGGGAATAGAAACGGACCAGAGTCCGCTTTACCTTCTCGACGGCGTCGGAAAGGCCGACACCTGATCCGAGGAGAGTCACATGACCGCAGCCACCGCAACCACCCAGCTCAGCGCAGGGACGTGGGCCATCGATCCAGTTCATTCGTCCATTGCGTTCTCCGTACGCCATCTGCTGGTGAGCAAGGTCCGAGGAACCTTCGACGGGTTCTCGGGTGCGGTCGTGGTCGGCGAGGACGGAACCCCGGCTGTGACTGCCGAGATCGCCGTCGACTCGGTCGACACCCGTAACGAGCAGCGCGATGCCCACTTGAAGTCCGCCGAATACTTCGACGTGGAGAACCATCCGACTGCAACCTTCGCCTCGACCGGCGTCCGCGAGAGCGGCGACAAGTACGTGCTCGACGGTGTCTTCACCCTGAAGGGCATCGCCAAGCCGGTCAGCCTCGAGCTGGAGTTCAACGGCACCAATCCCGGTATGGGCCATGGCGAGGTAGCCGGCTTCACCGCGTCGGTTGTGCTGAACCGCAAGGACTTCGGCATCGTCGTCGACCTGCCGCTGGAGACCGGCGGCGCGGTCGTCGGCGACAAGGTGACCATCACCCTGGAGATCGAGGCTCTGAAGCAGGCCTGACGCGGGTTTGCCCGATCCCACCCCTCCAATTAGCCGGTGCGTTAAATTTGCTGGCTAACCAGAGGAGGGGCTATGGGGAAGCGACGTAACTCGCAGATTCTGCTGGCTGCGGCCGCGCCGATCGGGATGGCGACTTTACTGATCGCCGGCTCGGCAACCGGCGCGGCCGCCACCGTGTTGACGTTGGAAGGCGGCCTCGTCGGGCTGCAGCCATTTTTCCATTTCACGCCGGAGAATCTGCAGGGTGATCTCTGCAAGGCCCCGAACACCTGCACCCCGCTGAACTATTTCGCACTGCCGGTTGGCCCCGCCACCCAGCAAGGCGGTCAGTTGGTCAGCGACAGGATCGCCGACATCCACGCTGAGGACTCCGAAGAGGATGTCGTGTTGTTCGGCCACAGCCAGGGCGGACAGGTTATCTACTCCGCCTTGCGCGACTGGTCGACGGGAGCGCTTCCGGCGCCGGACCCCGAACACGTCACCTGGGTCTCGACCGGTAATCCAGAAAACAAGTACGGCGGCACAATGGGCGGCATCGGGTACACCAACGGTGAGGGGCTGCCCGCCGACCTCGACTACGACGGTATGGAGGTCATCCGCCAATACGATGGCTGGGCAGACGAACCCGACGATGCGGGCAACCTGCTGGCGGTCATCAATGCGTATATCGGTAGGCAGACACTGCACACCGCGTACGAGGACGTGGACGTGGACGATCCCAGGAACGTCACCAAGACCGAGTACTACTGTGACGTGGGCGTGTGCAGCGAGACGAACCACAAATCCAAGGTCACCTATGTGTGGGTGCCGACGGACACGCTGCCGCTCGTCGCGTGGACCGGTCCGTTCGCGCCCGCGCTGGACAACATGTTGCGTCCGATCGTGGACAAGGCGTACACGGGCCGACCTGCGATTCCGGATCCGACGCCACCGGCATCGGAGTCGAACGTCACTGCTGAGCGGATCAGGGACGACGTCGGTCGAGATGACGAACGCCGACCTGTCGTCGTCCATCAGCCACGCGAAATCGACAGGCAGTGACAAGGATTCGGCTGGGCGATCGGGTGGGGCGGCCAACCGTCCTGTCGGCTCCGCACGACCGGTGCGCGACGCCATCGCCACGGTCAAGAAGGCCGTCGACCGCATCGCCGACCGGATCGCAGACCGGGTCAGCCGTCAGGCGACGACGAAGGCCGACACCAGCGAAGGCGCCGAGACCTGACCAGCGTGCGGAGAGTGATGCCAAATTGCGGCGTGTTGTGTGCAGACGCGCACGCTCGCGGTGCGAAGTGGCTAGAGCCGGGCGGCGAGCTCCGTGCCCTGTTTGATCGCGCGCTTGGCATCCAGCTCCGCTGCGATCGCCGCACCCCCGATGACGTGTGGGTCGATTCCGTTGCGGCGCAGCCCATCCTCGAGGTCACGCACTGACTCCTGGCCCGCGCAGATCACCACGTTGTCGACCTCGAGCAGTTGCTTGCGCTCACGGTCGGGGCCGAAGCTGATGTGCAGCCCGTCGTCGTCAATGCGTTCGTAGTTCACTCCCGACAATTGTGTGACGCCCTTCGCCTTCAGCGATGCCCGATGCACCCAGCCCGACGTCTTGCCGAGCCGCCTGCCCTGCGGGCCCTTGGTGCGTTGCAGAAGATAGATCTCGCGGGCGGGCGGTGCGGGAATGGGCGTCGTCAACGCGCCGCGCGCCTCTCCCCCGCAAGCGGGAGGTGCCCCCAGTGGGTCGGCGGCACCCCACTCGGCCTTCCACTCCTTCAGGTTCAGCGTTGGAGACTCGTCTGTGACCAGGAACTCGCTGACGTCGAAGCCGATGCCGCCCGCGCCGACGACCGCCACACATTTCCCGACCGGCTTGCCCATGATCGCCTCGGCGTAGGACAACACCATCGGATGATCGATTCCTGGGATGTCGGGCATCCTCGGCGCAACACCGGTGGCCAGCACCACCTCGTCGTATCCGGCCAACTCCTCGATACCGGCGCGGGTGTTCAGGCGCACGTCGACGCCGTGCTTGCCGAGCATCGTGGTGTAGTACCTGATGGTCTCGCCGAACTCCTCCTTGCCGGGAATCCTTCTCGCCATGTCGAATTGGCCGCCGATCGCGCCGCCGGCTTCGAAAAGCGTGACATCGTGGCCCCGCTCGGCCGCGGTCACCGCGGTGGCAAGGCCGGCCGGACCCGCACCGACCACCGCTACGCGGCGGGTGCGGCGCGTCGGCGAGAGCACCAGTTCGGTCTCTCGCCCGGCTCGCGGATTGAGCAGACACGACACCTTCTTGTGCACGAACGCATGGTCCAGGCAGGCCTGATTGCACGAGATGCACGTGTTGATCTCGTCGGCGACATCGGCCTGCGCCTTGGCGACCCAGTTCGGGTCCGACAGCAGCGGCCGCGCCATCGAAATCAACTGCACGTGCGTGTCGGCAAGGATCTGCTCGGCGGCCTGCGGCATGTTGATGCGGTTCGACGCCACCACGGGAATGTCGACGTGCTCGGCGACCGCGCTACTGATGTCGACAAAGGCGCCGTTGGGCACAGACGTGACGATCGTCGGCACCCGCGCCTCATGCCAGCCGAACCCGGAGTTGATCATCGTCGCACCCGCGGCCTCGACTTCGGTTGCCAGCGCGATGATTTCATCCCAACTCTGGCCGTCTTCGACGTAGTCGGCCATGGACATGCGGTAGCAGATGATGAAGTCGGATCCGGCGGCCTCGCGACTGCGGCGCACGATCTCGACCGGAAACCGTCTGCGCTTGGCAGCCGATCCGCCCCAGGCGTCCTTGCGTTTGTTGGTGCGCGGCGCGAGGAACTGGTTGACCAGATAGCCTTCGCTGCCCATGATCTCCACACCGTCATAGCCTGCTTCGCGGGCCAGTTCGGCGCAGCGCGCGAAGTCACCGACGGTGCCGTCGACGTTCCTGATCGCCCGAGGTTTGAACGGATTGATCGGCGCCTTGATCGCCGATGCGCTCACCGAGAACGGATGGTAGGCATAGCGTCCCGCGTGCAGGATCTGCAGCAGGATCTTGCCGCCCTGGTCGTGCACGGCATCGGTGATGCGACGGTGTCGACGCGCTTCCGACGCAGACACCAGCTGTGAGGCGAACGGCAACAGCCAACCGGTACGGTTCGGGGCGTATCCGCCGGTGATGATCAGGCCGACGCCGCCGCGCGCCCGTTCGGCGAAGTATGCGGCGAGCTTGTCGGTATCGCCCGCGCGATCCTCCAGGCCGGTGTGCATCGAGCCCATCACCACCCTGTTGCGCAGCGTGGTGAACCCAAGGTCCAACGGCGACAACAGGTTCGGATACAAGTCGGTCACGAATTCTCCTTCAAACTCGTCGCCACCTCATCGAGCCACTCGATGGCGCTCTCTTCGGCTCGAATACCGCCGCGCAGCACCAGGTACTGATGCAGTGCGCTTCCAGTGAGTGCGCTCGGGTCGGGGAACTGTCGCTTCTCGAATCCGCGGTAGGTGTCGAGCAGCTCGGCGCGTTCGGATCGCAGCGCTCTGACCTGGTCGACCAGCGCGGCGACGTCGCCCTGGGAGGCTGCGCGGATCTTCACGGCCAGGTCCCTGGTACGGCTGTCGGTCACCGAACTGCCGCGGCCGGTCAACGGTTCGGCGATCCAGCGAGCCAGTTCGGCGCGACCCGCGTCGGCGACGGTGTACACCTTCTTATCCGGCCTGCCCTGCTGCACGACGGGCGTCGCATGCACCCAGCCTTCGTCCTCCATCGTCCGCAGGGTGCGGTAGATCTGCTGGTGGGTGGCACTCCAGAAGAACCCGATCGAGCGGTCGAACCGGCGCGCCAGTTCGTAGCCCGAGCCGGACTGCTCGGACAGCGACACCAGGATCGCGTGGGGAAGGGCCACGCGGGCAGCGTAGAAGCACACCGCAGCCATATGCAACTTGTTGCAGTGCATCCGTGCGCATAGCCGTGTGAGACTAGGCAGCCGGTTTACCGACCGTTGTCGGTCTCTTTGAGGAGTACGTAGCGCGCGGCCTCGGTGCGCGACGCCACGCCCAGCTTCCGATACACGTGGTACAGGTGGTTGGCGACCGTCTTGACGCTCAGGTGCAACCGCTTGGCGATCTCTCGGTTGGTCAGGCCTTTGGCGACTTCGGCGAGTACTCGGCTCTCCGCGTCAGTCAAGGCGTCGGTTTCGTCGGTTTGGGACGCGGAAGTCAGACGTGCCGCCCAGGGGGCCGCACCCAATCTGCGGAATGCATGGAGGGCTTCGGCGCAGGCATCGTCCCGGTCGGCGCGGTTCTGTGCGATCCGCGCCTTGTCGAGAAATGCGCGGGCACGGTCGAATCCGTCGACGCGCGAATCGTAGGTGGCCAGCGCCAGGTCGAGCAGCTCTACCGACCGAGTCGGGTTGGAATCGGCACAAAACAGCGCCTCCGCCCGGTGAGCAGTGGCCTTCGTCCACCGACTTGCCCCTGGATCGGCCGAGACCGCGACCAGATGGGCCAGCACAGGCTCGGCGTCCTCGTGTCGGCCGCAAGCCACATACGCCTCGACCAAGTCGACGTGCCACCTGGCCAGTTGCGGTGCCAACAACGCGTCCGCCTGTTCGAAGGCCCAGCACTCGGCGAGGTGCGTCACCGCTTCGTCGTATCGCTGCGATGTCAGGGCGGCCAGTCCGGCGTTCGCCAGCAGGAAGTAACGAGCGCCGAACGTCGACTGTTCGGTGGAGATCGCGAACCCCAAGCTGAGATCAGTCGCGGATGCCTTGTCGTCCCCACGAACGGCGTGCACGCGCGCGCGCAACGATAGCCAGAAGGGGGCGAACGCCCGCTGCCCTGTGGCCAGACTGAGCGCAATCGCCTCATCGAGGCACGCCAGTGCCTCATCGAACCGCGAAGCTCGAACGTGGGTTTCGCCAAGAGCTCCGAAGGTCATCGCCAGCGCAGCTCGTGCGCCCTCGCCGCGCAGCCGGGCGCCGAGCTCGGTCAGCGCGGAAACGGCTGCGTCGTACTGTTCGGCGATGGACAAGGCGCGGCCGACGTGCAGGCCGGCCATCGGATCGTGCTGGACCGCGGTGACCAGGTCGACCTCTTCGAGGAGTTCGCCGACGAGTTCTTTTGCGCGGCTTTCGCTTTGCGCACTGGCGGCGTGGGCGAGAACCACCCGTGCGACAACCCATTCCGGCGAGTCTGGCTTGCTGTGCTCCACCGCGGCTTCGGCGTGGATCACGATCTGCCCGACGAGGCCCAGCATTCCCAGGGGCAGCGTGAGCCGCGCGTGGACCGAGCCGACTTCGGCCGGGGTGGCGACCACCAGGCATTCCATCAGCCGCTGGCAGGCCGCGGCGGGTGCACCGTCGACGGCTTCGAGGATGGCCAGAGTGAGCGTCGCGGCGACATGCAGGTCACGCGACGCATGGTCGTCGAGTACTGCCTCGAGTCGGCGCCGCGCGGCGGTCGCCTCGCCTGCGGCGCCCAGCAACGTGGCGGCCTCTAGCCGGAGTTCGCCGCGGCGCACGTCGCTGCCGGTCAGGTCGACGGCCCTGTCGAGCATTCGTGCCGCGGCGTCGGTGCCGCCGCGGACCCGCATGACTCGCGCCGCCTCGACGAGAGCGTCCACCAGCTCGTCATCAGGGCCGAGCGTGCCGCGCGCGCGATGAGCGAGAATCACATCGTCGGGCAGCGACGACACCGCTGCGAAGCGCAGGTTGAGTGCCCGCCATCGACTGTTGGGCATCGCGCTGGTGGCGGCGCTGTGCAACAGCGGGTGCCGCAGCACCAGGCGGCCATCGCTCAGGCTCGCCAGCCCCAAGTCTTCGAGGTCCTCCAAGCCCTTAGCGGCGTCGGGATGCAGCGCGGTGAGCACAGCCCACGAACCATCGGCAGACACTGCGGCGAAGTCGAGTAGCTCCCTGGCCGCGGTGTCCGGGCGCGGAAGCTGGCGCGTGAACACGGCGCGCAGGTCTCCGACAAGCGGAATATCCTCGGGCAGGAGTTGCTCTCCCGAGAGTTGCTCGGGCGACAGCGCGTGGGGCAGGTGAGTCAGCGCGAGCGGATTCCCGTCGGCCATCTCGAGCAACCTCTGCATAACCTGCGGGGCGATTGGAGCATCGCTCGCGGCCTCCAGCACCGCGACGGCATCCGCGGCTGCAAGACCGCCGATTAGCTGCGTATCGAACCCTTCGGCGAATGCCAGCGCGGACTGCACGCGGCGGCCGGTCACGACCACCAAGACCCCGGTTGCCGCGGCGCGCCGGAGCGCGAGATTCAGCGCCGTCCGGCTGGATGGATCGGCGTCGTGGATGTCGTCGATGAGCAGTGCCGTCGAGCCGGCTCTTTCAAGTCCTGCACACAGAACGTCGGCGGCCCGCATCGGGTCAACGGGTAGCGCGTCGGGAATCGCAAGCGCTACGGCAATGTCCCCGGCCGTCGACATCGGCGTCCCGACATCACCACCACGGCATGAGATCAGGTGCGCAGGCGCGCCGATGTGGTCGGACAGCCACGACAACGCGCTCGACTTGCCGATTCCGGCGTCGCCCAGCAGAACCGTTACGTGACCTACGCCCCGAAGGGCCCGCGACCATCTTTGCGCAAGCGTGTGATTGAGTTCAGCTCGCGACGCGATGCCCGCCATTGTGCAGGCAGAGTATCGCAGATCAGCGGGCAAACACGCCGCATGCGTGGCCTATTCGACCAACTCCCAACGGTCTTCGCCGCCCACTTCGCCTGCGGTGACCTTCACGGTGCGGGTATCGCCTGCTTCATTGGCCGCGGTGCACTCGAAGGATTCTCCGATCGCCACGACCTGCAGGCCTTTGCCGCATGAGACAGTCACGTCAAACCCCTGCTCGGCCGAGATCTCGCGAGCTAGGCCCTTCGCCGTGTCGGGGAGATCGAACAAAACGTCGAGCGTGCTGAAGTTCGCGCCCTCGTCGTCCGCGAGCTTGACCTCCACGCGTACGTCGTTACCTTCGACGTCGGCGGTACAGACAAATGTGTCGCCGGCCTTCGGGGTGTTCGCCTGGCGCGGACAATCGACGCTCGATACCTGGCGCGACATCTTGGAATACGCCGCGTTCAGCTCGTCTGTGATGCCACTTTCCAGCTTCTCGTAGTCCGGCCCGCCAGCCGAAAAATTGAAACTACAGCTGCTGAGCGCGAAAGCTAACAGGAGCAATGAGAGGTGCGAACGGAGCGCGGCCACGTCGTTGACGGTATCGCTCGACGTAACGGCCGCACATGGGAACAATTGCTCATTTTCCCAGCGCTGCGCGGTGCCGGGGAAATCGATCAAGTAGCGGCCGGGTGCGTCGGCCCGAATGGAGGTGTGCCGACTAGGCACTTGTATATGCAACGTCTAGTATCAGTAACTACGCGTCCACCCAACGGTGGGCGCTGAAAGTTAGGGCAGGCTGACAAACACCTCCCCGTATCCGCATCGGATACTGGAGCGAATTTCGGCGGGCCCTAACCATAGGCAGCCCCCATTGATCAGGTTGATCGAGAGGACTCGAGGAGCTTTCAGTGACGTACACGATCGCCGAACCCTGCGTCGACTTAAAGGACAAGGCCTGTATCGAGGAATGTCCCGTTGACTGCATCTACGAGGGCGCACGCATGCTGTACATCCACCCCGACGAATGTGTGGACTGCGGCGCGTGTGAGCCCGTCTGCCCCGTCGAGGCCATCTACTACGAAGACGACGTGCCCGACCAGTGGAGCTCCTACACCCAGATCAACGCCGATTTCTTCTCGGAGTTGGGTTCGCCCGGCGGCGCTTCCAAGGTCGGCATGACGGAGAACGACCCGCCCGCGGTCAAGGAGCTCGCGCCTCAAGGCGAGGAGTAACACCCGCCGTGGTTCGCCGCGGCATCTCTGCGGGGCTGCCGGTATTTCCGTGGGACACCCTCGCCGACGCGACCGCACAGGCCCGCACGCATCCCGACGGCATCGTCGACCTGTCCGTCGGCACACCCGTTGATCCGGTCGCACCGCTGATCCGTGAGGCTCTCGCAGCGGCGAGCGCAGCGCCGGGTTATCCGACCACGGCAGGCACGACAGCGCTTCGCGAGTCGGCGGTAGCGGCACTCAACCGTCGTTACGGCGTGACCGCCCTCGACGAGAATGCCGTGCTGCCGGCGATCGGAACCAAGGAGCTCATCGCCTGGCTGCCGACGCTGCTCGGCCTTGGTCAAGCAGATGTCGTCGTGGTACCCGAATTGGCCTATCCGACTTACGAAGTCGGCGGGCGACTGGCGGGCGCGCAGGTGCTTCTCGCCGACTCGCTGACCCAGCTCGGTCCGCAGTCGCCCGCGTTGGTGTTCATCAACTCCCCGAGCAATCCGACCGGTGCCGTGCTCGGCGTCGACCACTTGCGCAAGGTCGTCGGGTGGGCGCGCGAACGTGGCGCGATCGTCGCATCCGACGAGTGCTACCTCGGCCTCGGCTGGGACGCTGACCCTGTATCGCTTCTGCATCCGTCGGTGTGCGACGGCGACCACACCGGGCTTCTGGCCATTCACTCCCTGTCCAAAACCTCATCGCTGGCCGGCTACCGGGCGGGGTTCGTCGCGGGCGACCGGTCGCTGGTCGCCGAACTGCTCGCCGTGCGCAAGCACGCCGGCATGATGATGCCGACGCCCGTACAGGGCGCGATGGTCGCCGCCCTCGACGACGATGAACACGAACGCGAGCAGCGCGAACGCTACGAGCGACGCCGGTCAGCGCTTCTACCTGCGGTGCAGTCGGCAGGTTTCGCCGTCGACCACTCCGAGGCGGGGCTCTATATCTGGGCGAGCAGGGGCGAGGCCTGTCGCGACACCGTCCGATGGCTCGCGCAACGCGGAATCCTCGTCGCCCCCGGTGAGTTCTACGGGCCGCGCGGGTCGCATCACGTTCGAATTGCGTTGACCGCGACCGACGAACGAATCGCTGCAGCCGTCGAGCGCCTCACCGCCTGACGCGAGGTATTGGCCCATCGATCCGGTGCCGGAATGGACCACCGGGTGGATGGTGTGCGGCGCTAGCGTTGGCGGCATGCTGCCGATCGGGCCGTCTGCGACGAACATCTTCGACGTGCTGCTGCACGAAACTCCCCGCATCGCACCGAATTCCGCCGCAATGATCGCCACCGTCACTATTCCGCCATGCGATCCTGGCTCGGGGCCGCATCGGCACTCGGGTCCAGTGTTCGGCTACGTGTTGGAAGGCGAAATCCTCTTCGAACTAGAAGGGGAGTCGCCCTATCCGATCAGGGCGGGCCAGGCGTTCTGGGAGCCGGGATTCGAGGTTGTGCACTATCGCGCTGCGAACCTCCGCACCGATATCGCGAGCAAGTTCGTGGTGTTCATGCTGTGCGCTCCCGATGTGCCGATGATGACCTATCTCGACGAAGCGGAGATCGGCGAGCGCAGTCATCTCCGCCGGATCAGCTGACCCTCAGGCCAGATGCCGCCACGTCGTGCCCGACACGGCGTTGTAAATTGACACGTTCGACACACCAAATTTCTCGGCGAGGTGCCGCAATGTCGCGCCGTCAGCATAAAGCCCGCGTAATTCCCTGACGTTGTCGGCGGTGAGCTTTGCGTTGCCATGCATTTCGCCCTCCGACCGTTCGCCACCGGTCATCGGCCTATCGGCCCGCATGCGGTAGTAATGCATAGAATAAAGCCCACGCGCTCGGTATTTGCGGTCGCACCCCTCGACCGTGCAGCGCGTGGGCAGCGCCCTTGGCCTGCCCATATGCGGACAATAACATCTGCCCGCCATTGAATGTCAATGGATGAGTTGCTCAAGTTTGGAATACCAGATTTTAGTTCATGATCAAATCTGTTCGTTTGCTAGCGAAAATTCTTACCTCGCTTGAGCCCTTACCCGATTGCGTGTAAGTCGCGCAACGCGCGGCCCCTAATTGACGCAAGGACTGCGTAAATCCGGCATTCGAAGCCGGAAAGAGAAGTGGCGTAGGTACTTCACCGAACGTCGAACCTGCAATACCGTCGCGTCATGAGCGATTACGACGTCGAGGACGTCGACAGGCTGCCGTTCACGACGCCGGAGAAGTCCGCGCGCTACCGCACCGAGGACTATCGAGGGGCGGTCGGCCAGAACTGGTATTCGACCGACCCCACCCTGCAGTCCACGATGGCCTACTACCTACAGCCCGACCAACTCGAAGTGGCAGAGCCGCATCTGAGGCGCATCGGTGACCTGATGGCGGGCCCGGTGTCGCGGTGGGCGGAGGAGACCGACCGCAACCCCCCGCGACTCGAACGCTATGACCGATGGGGCCACGACATCAGCCGCGTCATCATGCCGCCCTCGTTCGTCGAGTCCCGCCGTGCGGTCCTCGACGCACAGCAGGCGCTGCGCAAGGACACCCGCAGCGCGGGGATGAGTTCGGCGCTGCCGCTGTTTGCATCGAACTATCTGCTCAACCAGGCCGACATCGGCATGGGGTGTGCGCTCGGCACCGGCGGCGGAATGGTGAAGTCGCTCGTGGCGGCGTACGCACCGCCGGACGTGCGCGACCACGTGCTCGCCAAGTTCGAGTCAGGAGAATGGGAGGGCGAGACCGCTCAGCTTCTGACCGAGCGGACCGGCGGATCCGATCTCGGCGCGCTCGAGACGACGGCCACCCGTAATGGAGATGCCTGGCTGCTCAACGGTTTCAAGTGGTTTGCGTCGAATTGCAACGGCGAGGCGTTCGTGGTGCTCGCAAAGCCGGAGGGTGCGCCCGATTCGAGCAGAGGGGTGGCGAATTTCCTGGTTCTTCGGACCCGTCGCGACGGCTCGCGGAACGGAGTGCGGGTGCGCCGGCTGAAAGACAAGCTCGGCACCCGTTCCGTCGCCTCTGGTGAGATCGAGTTCGTCGACGCCGAGGCATTCCTGCTTTCCGGTGAAGCCAGCGAGGGCGCAGGCCCGTCCGACGGTAAAGGCCTCGGCCGCATGATGGAGCTGACGAACGCTGCGCGCCTTGGCATTGCGCTCTTCGCGCTCGGCAATGCCCGACGTGCTCTCGTCGAGTCACTGTGCTACGCCGGGCGGCGGCAGGCATTCGGCGACGCGCTGATCGACAAGCCGCTGATGCGCCGCAAGCTGGCCGAGATGATGGTCGACGTCGAAGCCGCGCAGGCGCTGGTGTTCGACGGCACCGGCGCCGCCAACCACCGTCAGCCGCGTCCGGTGCGCCAGCGCATCGCCGTACCCGTCACCAAGATGAAGGTCTGTCGTCTCGGCATCACCATGGCATCGGATGCGATTGAAATCCACGGCGGCAACGGCTATATCGAAACCTGGCCGGTCGCAAGGATTCTGCGCGACGCCCAGGTGAACACCATCTGGGAAGGCCCCGACAACATCCTCTGTCTCGATGTGCGGCGGGGAATCGAGCGGGCGCAGGCGCACGAGTCGCTGTTGCAACGTCTGCACGATGCGGTGTCGGTGTCCGACGCCGACGACACCACTGCGCTGGTCGCCCGTCGCGTCGAGGACCTCGATGCTGCTATCACCGCGTGGAGCAAGCTCGACGGCGCGGTGGCCGAGGCCCGGTTGTTCCCTCTCGCGCAGTTCATGGGCGACGTCTACGCCGGTGCGCTGCTGACCGAGCAGGCGGCATGGGAGCGCGCCGAGAACGGAACGGAACGCAAAGCCGTGGTGGCCCGTCTCTACGCGCAGCGGTATCTCGCCGACCGCGGGCCGCTGCGCGGACTTGACTCCGAAAGCGAAGACGCCATCGAACGATTCGACGAGTTGGTGGCAGGCTCGTTCACGCCCTAGCGTTGCTCGGTCGCCCGCAGTCCAAGTGCCAGCACGAGTCGATCGTCCGGATCGTCCAACGACGTGGTCAACAGCGACTCGATGCGACGGATGCGGTACCGCACCGTGTTCGGATGCACGTGCAACCGCTTCGCGACCGCGGCGATGTCGCCGAAGCCGTCCAGGTAGGCAGCCAACGTGTCGGCCAGCATCGGATCCTGCTCGCGCAGTTCGCGGACACGTGGGTCGACGAGGCGGTGCTGACCCGCGACATGGGCGACGATCTCGTCGAGCAGCACCGTGGTGTGCGCCTCGTCCAACGACGTGACCTGACCGATGGCAGCGGGATGCCGTTCGGCGCTGTCGAATACGCGATCCACTTCGGCGCGGGCGGTGGCCGCACCTGCCAGTCCGGCCAGCGGCGCGGCGATCACCGCCCGCATCGTCAGGCCCAACTCCCGGTGCAGCGCACCGACGATACCCCTGACCCACGATGTCAGCGACGATGTCGCCCCGATCTTCGGTAACAGCACGTAGACCCGCTCACCCGCCGACGCCACCTGCGCGTCAGCTCGAAAAGCGCTCGCGCTCAGGGCGATAACGTTGGCAGGCACCGCGGTTCCTCCGCCGCGAAACCCGACGAGCGCAGTGCGGCCGTCGACCGCGATCCCCAGCTCCCTGGCGATGGCGCCGGCGTCGACGGAGTCCTCGCCGAGACCGAGCAGGTTCTGGACGAGGACCGTGTGTGTCGACGGCACAGCCGACAGCCGCGACATGATGCGCGCCGCGAGCACCGCCCCACCGCGCAACACTTCCTCGGCGTCGTCGGCCAGTGGCGCCGAACCCTGCTGCAGCCAGATCGTGCCCGCGAAGCCGGGCGGGCGCCGCGGATCCGTCGCGGGAAGGTGGATGGCCACCGCGAGTCGCGGTCGCAGGCCAAGCTCCGGGCGTTCGGCGACGCGGACGACCTCGCCGCTGGCTTGCAGCGCATCGAAGATGCCCCACTGGCCGATCCATTCCAGGTGCTCGGCCGGACCGGCGCGGCCGAGGATCGTCAGCCTGCGCAGTTCGTCGGCCTCCTCGTTGGAAGCCGAGTAGGCCAGCACATGTGACTGGTCGTCCTCGATGCTGATCATCGCGTGGGTGCGGTCGGCGATCGACTGTGCCAGCCCGAACAGGTCGGTGCCGGAGTCGCTGCCAGGGTCGCCTCGGTCGCCGTGGTGCTCGAAGGCGTGGTTGACCAGTTTGTAGAGCGACTCCCAGCGGGCCCGGGGCTCGACGGCGACGACCGCGGTGCCGAGTGCAACGGCCTGGTTCACCGCCGTGGCCGACGGCTCCTTCACGAATATCGCGGCAGGCGCACGGAGCCGGGCCGCCTGCGGCGTCGAATCGGCATCCGCTCGATGAACCTGCTCGGTGATCCAGCCGACCGCCTCGGCATCGGAGACGCCGAGCAGGAAGAACAGGTCAGCCGAACCCGCGCCGAGGGCCAGCCCGAGCCGGATGTCGTCGATGTCGACGAGCGCGACCGATCCGACGGCCATGTCCAGCCCGCGGGGCGCCTCGACCAACGTGACCATCGTGCGGTCCAGCGCAAGCAGCAGTTGACCCAGGGAAAGCCCTTCCCGCTCCGCCACTGACCACTCCTTTGTCCGATTCGACTATAAATCCTCAGATCGTTGTCCGATTCACCATCGGTTAAGAATGCTCGAAAAGGGGATCCTTACTGCATGGATGCCGTCACCCAGGTTCCCGCGCCGATCAACGAGCCAGTACACGAATACGCACCGAGCAGTCCCGAACGCACGCGGCTCGTCACCGCGCTCGCCGACCTGGCCGACGACCCCATCGACCTGCCGCACGTCATCGGCGGCACGCACCGGATGGGCGGCGGTGAACGCATCGACGTCGTGCAGCCACATCGCCACGCCGCCAAATTGGGCACCCTCACCAACGCTGAGCACGCCGACGCCACCGCTGCCATCGACGCCGCAATGGCCGCCAAGGACGAGTGGGCGAACACCCCGTTCGACGAGCGCGCCGCGGTGTTCCTGCGTGCGGCCGACCTGCTTGCGGGCCCGTGGCGCGAGAAGCTCTGCGCGGCAACCATGCTCGGCCAGTCCAAGTCCGCCTATCAGGCCGAGATCGATGCGGCCTGCGAGCTCATCGACTTCTGGCGGTTCAACGTCGGCTTCGCGCGCGAGATCATGGCGCAGCAGCCGACCAGCTCGCGCGGGGTGTGGAACCGCACGGACTACCGCCCACTCGAAGGCTTCGTCTACGCCATCACCCCGTTCAACTTCACCGCGATCGCAGGCAACCTGCCGAGCGCGGCTGCGCTGATGGGCAACACCGTGGTGTGGAAGCCGTCGCCGACGCAGACCTTCGCCGCCTACCTGACCATGCAGCTGATGGAGGCCGCAGGCCTGCCGCCGGGGGTGATCAACCTGCTCGCGGGCGACGGAATCGCGGTTTCCGACGTGGCGCTGGCAGATCCGCGGCTAGCAGGTATCCACTTCACCGGCTCGACCGGCACGTTCCAGCACCTGTGGCGCGAGGTCGGCACGAACATCGACAGATACAACACGTATCCACGGCTCGTCGGCGAGACGGGCGGCAAGGACTTCGTGCTGGCCCACCCGTCGGCGCGACCAGACGTTTTACGTACCGCGCTGATCCGCGGCGCCTTCGATTTCCAGGGGCAGAAGTGCTCGGCCGCCTCACGGGCGTTCATCCCGCGGTCGGTGTGGCAGGTCATGGGTGACGACTTCCTCGGCGCCACCGAAGCGTTGCGCTACGGCGACGTCACCGACCTGACCAACTACGGCGGCGCGCTCATCGATGACCGGTCGTTCGCCAAGAACGTCAAGGCGATCGAACGCGCCAAGGGCGCGGCCGGCGTCACGGTCGCTGCCGGCGGCGAATACGACGACAGCGAAGGCTATTTCGTCCGGCCCACCGTGCTGGTGTCCGATGACCCAGGCGACGAGTCGTTCTCCACCGAGTACTTCGGACCGATCCTTTCGGTGTACGTCTATCCCGACTCCGATTTCGAGCAGATGCTCGACGTGGTCGACCACGGCGCGAAGTACGCGTTGACCGGCGCCGTCATCGCCGACGACCGTCAGGCGGTGCTTCAAGCCGAGAACCGACTTCGGTTCGCGGCAGGCAACTTCTACGTCAACGACAAGCCGACCGGCGCCGTCGTCGGGCAGCAGCCGTTCGGTGGCTCCCGTGCATCGGGCACCAACGACAAGGCGGGTTCGGCACTGAACCTGCTGCGGTGGACGTCGGCGCGATCGATCAAGGAGACCTTCGTCCCGGCAACCGATCACACCTACCCGCACATGGAGTCCTGACGATGGGTGTCTTCGAACGGGTGGCGCGCCCCGCGATTATGGCGGCCAGCAGGTCTGACCGACTGCGGCATACCGCCGAGCGGCTTTCGGTCACCCGAAATGTGGTGCACCGCTTCGTGCCCGGTGAGACGGTCGACGACGCGCTCAGTTCTGTTGCACAACTACGCGACAGCAAGCGCATGGTCAGCATCGACTATCTCGGCGAGGACACCACCGTGGTCGAGGACGCCGAGCAGACGGTGCAGGCCTACGTGGCGCTGCTCGATGCGCTCGGCACGCGCGACGAGAACACCGCCGCCACGGTGCGGCCACTCGAGGTGTCGCTGAAGCTGTCCGCGCTCGGCCAGGCGTTACCGCGCGACGGTGAGAAGATCGCCCGCGACAACGCGCACACCATCTGCGAGACGGCGCAGCGTGCCGGTATCTGGGTGACCGTCGACGCCGAGGATCACACGACGACCGACTCGACGTTGTCCATCGTCCGCGACCTGCGCGCCGATTTCCCTTGGCTCGGTACGGTTCTGCAGGCGTACCTCAAGCGGACGGAGGGTGACTGCGAGGAGTTCGCCGCCTCTGGCGCCAGGATCCGGTTGTGCAAGGGCGCCTACGACGAACCGGCGTCGGTGGCCTTCCGTGATCGCGACGACGTCGACGACTCGTACATGCGGTGCCTGCGAGTGTTGATGGCGGGATCGGGCTACCCCATGGTGGCGTCGCACGATCCGGCGATCATCGAGGCCGTGCCCGCGCTGGTCCGCGAGAACAACCGCGGCGTCGACAGTTTCGAGTACCAGATGTTGTTCGGCATCCGTGACCCCGAACAACGTCGGTTGGCCGACGGGGGCGATCACGTCCGCGTCTACGTCCCGTTCGGCACACAGTGGTACGGCTATTTCGTCCGTCGACTGGCCGAACGGCCCGCGAACCTGACCTTCTTCCTGCGTGCACTTGCCGAGCGGCGGCACTGAGTTACTGAGCCGGGAACGCGGCGACATCCATGACCACCGAGCCCGCGCACGGGCCGCCGTAGATGTCGGTGCGCCAACTGCCGCGCAGGGTTCCATCGGGTTGCGGTGTGTAGTACGCGACTGACCGTGCCGGCTCCCACACCTTCGGAACGCCTTCGCCCATATAGCAATCCCACTGCCACTCGTAGATGTGCACCCACGTGGAACCATTCCACGTGTACCGCGGTGGCAGCGGCAGAGTCGGGTTGGCGGGCTTGGGCCCGTCGACCACCGTGGCGACACAGGTGCCGCTGGAGCAGTCGGTGACAAAGTTGTAGACGTCGCTGAAATCCGGCTCGGACTGGCGCGCGGCCAGGCTGGTGCCCGTCTTCTCGCCCGCGTACCGCAGCAGCGAGTACTTCCCGTTCCAGACCTGGCCCGCGGCGCCTGCCACCGGCGTCGCGCACACACCTGCGAAGACAAGACCGACGGCGAGTAACGCCAAACCCACTCGACGAAGCGCGGCCCTCACGAGGGGCACCGTAGCCGCCGCAGCGGGCGAACCCGCGGATTACGGCGCCGTGTCCACCATCGGGAACGAATGATGTTCGTGCGCAATGACCCAGCGGCTGTCGACCTTGCGCAGCCCGACGGTGACGCGCAGCCGGTTGTCCGGGTTCTCGTCGAACTGGTCCTGTGTGCCGCAGCGTAGAAGCGCATAGCCGAACGCCACGTCGGCGCCCGCCACCACGTCGAACTCCAGAAGCGTGAACTCCGCGCCTTGGGCGATGAACTCGAAGAACGGCGGCCACGTCCCGCGGTAGTCGTCGATGCCGCGGACGCCGTCATAGGGCGGCGGCACGTCGAACATCACAATGTTTGGATCGTGATTGGCCACGACGCCGTCAAGGTTTTGCTTCTGTATCGCCTCGACCCAGCCGGTGAACACGTCGCGGATGGCTTGTTCGTCACTCATTGGCCTCTCCCACTTAGTATCTGGTGGCACCGCCGGTTTCGTCGGTGCCGAAGGCGTACACGGTCTGCGGTGCGACCCTGACGGCGTGTCCCTCGACCACGAGGTCGAATTGTTTCGTGGCGATGCTGAGGACGCACTGAGAGTCGGCGGCGATGTTGCGTGACTTGCGCACCCGCTTCCATTCGATGACCGGCAGGTCGTATCCGCAGAGATTACGTTGGGTAATGGACATGTACACATAGACCGCCATCGGCAACGTGATTCATCGCGGCGATGTCAAACAGGAGGCAGATATGGCAGCCGGCCAAGCACGGGTGTGGCTCATCACGGGCGCCAGTTCGGGGTTCGGACGCGCGATCGCCGAAGCGGCACTCGCGGCCGGCGACACCGTCGATAGCGGCGGCGCGCAGGCCCGACGCGGTGGCCGACCTCGTGGCGTCGGCACCCGACCGCGTCACCGCGCTGCAGCTCGACGTCACCGATGCCGACCGCATCACGGCCGCCGTCGGCGAAGTGCTTGACCGACACGGTCGCGTCGACGTGCTTGTGAACAATGCAGGACGCGGCGCGATCGGTGCAGCGGAGGAGACGACCGACGCCGAGCTTCGCGACTTGATGAACCTGCATTTCTTCGGACCGGCCGCGCTGACCCGTGCCGTGTTGCCGCATATGCGTGAGCAGGGATCCGGCGTTATCGTCCAGATGAGCAGCATGGGTGGTCGCTTCTCCTTTCCCGGTGTCGGCGCCTATTCGGCGACGAAGTTCGCCCTCGAAGGGTGGTCGGAGGCGCTGTCCAAGGAGGTTGACCGGTTCGGCATCCGGGTGCTGATCGTCGAGCCCGGGGCGTTCCGCACATCGTTCAACGGGGTCGGGGCGCTGATGATCTCCGAGCCGATTTCGGCCTACGACGAGCAGATAAAACCACTACGCACGGACATGCCCGAAGATGATGGCAAGCAGCCCGGCGATCCCGCGAAGGCCGCCGCCGCGATTTTGGAGGCCATCGACTCACCCGAACCGCCGTTGCGGCTGGCGCTCGGCAATGACGCCGTGGACGGAATATCCGGGGTACTGGATCAGGCGAAGATTGAACTGGCCGCGTGGGAGCGTGTCGGGCGTGCAACCGTTTTCGACTAAGCCCTGCTCACGAAGCGGCCCGACAGGTCACCGGTGAAGCGCCGCGACGGCGAGATCGCCGACATGGCGCGCATGATCTTCGTACCCACTCCCGGTATCACGTTGACGCGCCCCGCCCGCATCGCGGCGTACCCCGCTTTGGCCACCGGCTCGGCATCCATGAAGTACCGGTCCAGCCGCGACGTGTCACCGAGCCCGGCCGTGCTCATGAACTCGGTGCGGGTCGGGCCGGGCGCCAGATGGGTGCACGTGACCCCGGTACCGCGCAGGTCGTGGGCCACGCATTCGGAGAAGCTCCTGACGTAGGCCTTGCTTGCGGCGTATCCGGCCTCCAGCCCGTGCGGGATGACGTACCCCGCGATCGAGCCGACGTTCAGGATCGCGCCGCGGCCCGCCTTGGCCATCCGCCCGGCGTAGCGCAGCGTCAGGTCTGTCGTGGTGACCACATTCAGCTGAACCATGCGCGACACCGCGTCGGGATCGGAGTCCTGAACCGTGAGGCCGAGGATGCCGACACCCGCGTTGTTCACCAGGTACGCGACGTCCACACCGAGTTCGTCGACGCGGGAAACGAGGTCGGCACCCGCGCAGCGAAAAGCCTTGCCAGTTCACGGCCTATGCCGGTGGACGCGCCGGTGATGAGGGCTGCGGGCACCACGTTCTCCTATCGTTCGCTCAGCAGGAACAGTGTCCATGCCGCCAGCGACTGGGCGTCGGTGATTTCACCGTCCCGCATCATTGCCTCGACGTCGGCGCGGCTGAACCATTCGCTGTGCATGTCCTGTTCGGTGTGTTCGCGATCGTGCTCGCCCTCGGTGACGCCGGTGGCGACGAACACCCGGCCGCGCTGGCTGCTCATCCCGGCGGCGACGTCGAGCAGGCCGATGGGGACCATCGATTCGGCACGCAGCCCGGTCTCCTCGCGCAGTTCGCGGTGGGCGAGCGCGGTGGCGTCGACATCGGCCCGTCCCGGCGCCGTACCTTGCGGGAACTCCCAGCGACGCAGGCCGAGCGGATAGCGGAACTGCTCGACGAGCCGGAACCGGTCGCCGTCGGACGCGATGATCAGCGCATAGGCCGGTTTGTCGACGACGCCGTAGATGCCGTCCGACCCGTCGGGTCGACGGACCCGGTCCTCGCGCACGGTCATCCAGTCGTTGCGGTACACCTCGCGAGAATCGAGGCGCCGGATCTCATCCACGCGCCAAGTATGCCGAGCGGGTGCGGGTAACCTCGCTGGCGTGCTGCTGACCTCGCTGAACCCTGCGGCCGTCGCGGGTGGTGCCGACATCGGCGACGCAGTGCGCATCGACGGTGCCGCGCTGAGCCGCAGCGACCTCGTCGGCGCCGCGACTTCGGTCGCCGAGCGGGTCGGCGGTGCGCAGCGGGTCGCGGTGCTCGCCAGGCCGACGGCCACCACCGTGCTGGCCGTCACCGGCTGCCTGATCGCAGGCGTACCCGTCGTCCCGGTGCCTGCCGACGTCGGCTCGGCCGAGCGACGACACATCCTGACCGACTCCGGTGCGCAGCTGTGGCTGGGGGAGAAGCCCGACGAACCCGAGGGGCTGCCTCACATCCCTGTCCGGTTACATGCGCGGTCGTGGCACCGCTACGCCGAACCGCCGCCAGAGGCGGTCGCGCTGATCATGTACACCTCCGGCACGACCGGGCCGCCGAAGGGCGTGCTGGTCAGCAGGCGGGCCATCGCCGCCGACATCGACGCGCTGGCCGACGCATGGGAGTGGACGGCAGACGACACGCTTGTGCACGGCCTCCCGCTGTTCCACATCCACGGGCTGGTGCTCGGTCTGCTGGGATCGCTGCGGATCGGAAACCGCTTCGTGCACACCGGAAAACCGACGCCGGCGGGTTACGCCGAGGCTCATGGTTCGCTGTACTTCGGGGTGCCGACGGTGTGGTCGCGCGTCGTCGACGACACCGACGCAGCGAGGGCTCTTTCGGCGGCCCGATTGCTGGTTTCGGGCAGCGCCGCGCTTCCGGTGCCGGTGTTCGACAGGCTCGCCGAACTAACCGGGCACCCACCCGTCGAACGCTACGGCGCCAGCGAAACCCTGATCACCATCAGCACCCGAGCCGCGGGCGAGCGGCGACCCGGCTGGGTCGGGCTTCCGCTGAACGGTGTGCAGACCCGCCTTGTCGACGACGACGGCGCGCCATCCCCGCATGACGGCGAAACCATTGGCGCGCTGCAGGTTAAGACCCCGACGATGTTCGACGGATACCTCAACCTGGCAGAGCCCACCACGAACGCATTCGACTCCGACGGCTGGTACCGCTCCGGCGACGCGGCCGTCATCGACGGCGACGGTATGCACCGCATCGTCGGACGCGAATCGGTCGACCTGATCAAGACCGGCGGTTATCGCGTCGGCGCGGGCGAGGTCGAGACGGTGCTTCTCGGACATCCCGGCGTGACGGAGGCGGCGGTGGTCGGTATGCCCGACGACGACCTCGGCCAACGCATCGTCGCGTTCATCGTCGGCGATGCAGACCCCGACACGTTGATCAACTATGTCGCCGAACAGCTTTCGGTGCACAAGCGGCCGCGCGAGGTGCGCGTCGTCGTTAGTCTGCCGCGCAATGCGATGGGCAAGGTGCTGAAGAAGGAGCTCGTGAAATGACGCTCAATTTTGACGAGATCTGCATCGACGCCCACGACGCCACCGCACTCGGCGCATGGTGGGCTGAGGTGCTTGGCTGGCCGCACGACGTCGACGACGACGGCGACGTACGGCTGCACCCGCCGCCGGGCCAGGGCCCGCCATGGATCTTCATCGCCGTGTCCGACGACAAGGTCGTCAAGAACCGCATCCACCTGGACTTCAAAGGGGAAGACCAGCAGGCCGAGGTCGACCGGGTCATCGGCATGGGGGCCCGGCACGTCGACATCGGCCAGACCGGAGACGAGTCGTGGGTGGTGTTGGCGGACCCCGAGGGCAACGAGTTCTGCATCTTGGCGCCGAACGACTGACGTCGCACCGCGTGGGCCCACACGTAAGTAGGGGACGTGCGCAGATGGACAGACATCTGCGGCGTGTCGAGTGCAAACACGCACGCTCGCGGGGGTGGTACCCCCTGCTCGCGGAGACCTAGAGTGAGTCGGTGCCGTCATCGCTCACCGACGAACAGCTCAACGAGGTGTTCGACGAGTTCCCCGTGCTGGCCGGGCAGCCGAGGCAACTCGACGAACTGTCCGGCGGTCTGACCAACCGGAACGTCAAGATCACCACGCCGGACGGGGTGTACGTGGCGCGCTGTACCGACACCGCCACCAGCATGTTGGGCATCGACCGCGAGCGCGAATTCCACAACACCAAGGCCGCCGAGGAGGCCGGTGTCGGCGCGAAGGTGATCGACTACCGGCCCGATCTGGGGATCCTGCTGCTGAGCTACCTCGAGGGACGGACGCTGGACAACGACGATTTCCAGCGGCCGGAGATCCTGGGCAAGGCGGCCGCCGCAGTCCGCGCCCTGCACGACGGCCCGCGGTTTCAGGGCCGTTTCGACATGTTCGAGCGCCGGAAGATGTATCTGAAAACCGTGATGGACAACGGGTTCCGATACCCCGACGACTACCTCGACCACACCGAGGTGTTCGATGAGATCGCTCGGGTGCTGACGGCAACCGACCAGACCACCGTTCCGTGCAACAACGATCTGCTGGCGGGCAACTTCATCGAAGACGGCGACAAGATGTGGCTGATCGACTACGAGTACTCCGGCAACAACGATCCCTGTTTCGAACTCGGGAACACCTGGGCCGAATGCCAGATGTCCACCGACCAACTCGACGAGTTCGTCACGGCCTACTACGGGCGACGGCTGCGGCACAAGATCGCAAGGGCCCACCTGCAGGGCATCGTCGGCAAATACGGCTGGACACTGTGGGGCTGCATTCAGAACGGATCCAGCGCAATCGATTTCGACTTCTGGGGATGGGCGATGGAAAGGTACGAGGGCGCGGTGGCCGTGTTCAAGGGTCCGGATCTGCCCCGATTGCTCGACGACGTGCAGGCAGCCGACTAGTGGCCGCCGAACTCCCCGATCGCGCGCGCGTCGTCATCATCGGCGGCGGCGTGATCGGTACCAGCGTCGCCTACCACCTGACCAAACTCGGCCTCACCGACGTCGTGTTGATCGAGCAGGGGCAACTGTCCAGCGGTACCACCTGGCACGCAGCCGGACTGGTCGGCCAACTGCGGGCATCGGAGAGCGCGACCCGGCTGGTGCAGTACTCCACGCAGTTGTACGCCGAACTCGAGGATGAGACCGGACTGTCGGCCGGATACAAGCAGTGCGGGGGAGTGACGGTCGCGCGCACCGAAGACCGAATGGTCCAGCTTCGGCGCACGGCCGCGAACGCCGCGGCGTTCGACATGGAATGCGAACTGCTCAGCCCCGAAGAGGCTCTCGAGCACTACCCAGTCATGCGGGTCGACGACCTCGTCGGTGCGATCTGGTTGCCCGCCGACGGCAAAGCCAACCCGACGGACCTGACGTTCGCTCTCGCCAAGGGCGCACGGATGCGCGGCACCCGCGTCGTCGAAAAGACCAGGGTCACCGGCATTCTCACCAGCGAAGGACGCGTCACCGGTGTCCGCACCGACAGGGGCGACGTCGAGGCCGAGATCGTCGTCAACTGCGCAGGACAGTGGGCCAAGCAGGTCGGCGCGATGGCCGGTGTCAATGTGCCACTGCATTCGGCCGAGCACTTCTACGTCGTGACCGAGGACATCAACGGTGTGCACCCCGACCTGCCGATCCTGCGCGACCCCGACGGCTACACGTACTTCAAGGAAGAGGTCGGCGGCCTCGTCATCGGCGGGTTCGAGCCGGAAGCCAAGCCGTGGGTATCGCCCGACGCCATCCCGTATCCGTTCGAATTCCAACTACTGGAAGAGGATTGGGATCACTTCGAAATCCTGATGAACAACGCGTTGCTGCGTATCCCCGCGCTCGAGGTGACCGGTATCAAGAAGTTCTACAACGGCCCCGAGAGCTTCACCCCCGACAATCAGTTCATCCTGGGTGAGGCACCCGAACTCGAGAACTTCTTCGTCGGCGCCGGATTCAACTCGGTGGGCATCGCGACCGCGGGTGGTGCCGGCCGGGCGCTCGCCGAGTGGATCGTCAACGGTTCACCCACCAGTGATCTCACCGGTGTCGACGTTCGCCGCTTCGCACCGTTCAACGGCAACAACCGCTGGCTGCACGACCGGGTCGCCGAGGTGCTCGGACTGCACTACGAAATCCCATGGCCCAACAGGGAGATGAAGACCGCGCGCCCGTTCCGCCGCTCGCCGGTACACCACCTGCTGGAAGCCGCCAACGCCAACTTCGGCAGCCGAAACGGCTGGGAGCGGGCCAATTTCTTCGCCCCCGCAGGCGCCGACCCCGCAATCGAGTACACCTGGGGCAAGCCCAACTGGCTGACATGGTCTGCGGCCGAACAAGCCAACACGCGCACCGCGGTCACCGTGTTCGACCAGACCTCGTTCTCCAAGTATCTGATGGTTGGCCCCGACGCGGAGGCGGCGCTGCAATGGCTGTGCACCGCAGACGTCGGCGTCGAAGTCGGCAAGGCCGTCTACACCGGAATGCTCAACGAGCGCGGCACTTACGAGTCCGATGTGACGGTCACCCGCACCGGCGCCGACGAATACTTCATCGTCAGCAGCGCGGCCACCACCGAACGCGACAAGGACCACATCAGAAGAAACCTGCAGGCCGACACCCGCGCCTCGCTTGTCGACGTGACGTCGGCGTATGCGGTTCTCGGTGTGATGGGCCCGAATTCACGGGCGCTGCTGTCCACCCTGACGTCGGCCGATCTGTCCGACGAGGCGTTCCCGTTCGGCACCAGCCAGCAGATCGCGCTGGGGTATGCGACCGTGCGCGCGACCCGGATCACCTACGTCGGCGAATTGGGTTGGGAGCTCTACGTACCCGCCGAGTTCGCGGTCGGCGTGTATGAGGATCTGATGGAGTCGGGCGAACAGTTCGGGGTCGGGCGCGGCGGCTACTACACGATCGAATCGATGCGGCTGGAGAAGGGCTATCGCGCATTCGGCCGGGAGCTGACGCCCAGCGAGAACCCTGTCGAGGCCGGGCTGATGTTCGCGTGCAAGCTCAAATCCGATATCGAGTTCCTCGGCCGTGCCGCCGTCGAGAAAGCCAAGGCGGAGGGTACCCGCCGCAAACTCGTCGGCTTCAGCGTCGACGCGCCCGACGCCATGCTGTGGGGCGGCGAACTCGTTCTGCGCGACGGTGCCGTCGCCGGCCAGGTCACCTCGGCGGCGTGGGGCGAAACCGCAGGCGGCTGCGTGGGTTTGGCCTACGTGCGCGCCGCCGACAACTCCGTCATCGACGCGGATTGGGTCAAGGCAGGTAATTACCAGGTCAATGTCGGCGGCGAGCTCTATCCCATATCGGTGTCGCTGCGACCGATCTATGATCCAACCAGCACCAAAATAAGACCATGACATGGCACTGAGCGTCTTCGATCTGTTCAAGATCGGCATCGGACCGTCGAGTTCACACACCGTCGGCCCGATGATCGCCGCCGACAGGTTCGCCCGCGGGCTGGCGCAGGATGCGACGCTCGACGCGACGCGGCACGTCACCGTCGAACTGTTCGGCTCCCTAGGTGCGACAGGTAAGGGCCACGGCAGCATCCCCGCCGTCGCGCTCGGCCTGATGGGGGAGAGGCCGGACGCCGTCGACCCCGAGCGCACGCCCGAGCGCATCGCCGCGATCACCGACTCCGGACGACTGTCGCTGCTGGGCGAACACTCGATCGCGTTCAGCCTGGCCGACGACATCATCCTGCACACGACCAAGACGGCGAGATTTCACTCCAACGCGATGGTGTTTCGCGCCGTCGGCGATGACGACGCGGTGATGGCCGAGCGTACGTTCTACTCGATCGGTGGCGGTTTCGTCGTCGACGACACACAGGTCTCATCCGACGACGACCCCGTCGTGGTTGCAGACCCGACGCCCGTGCGCTACCCGTTCCTGACCGGCGACGAGCTGCTGATCCACGCCGCCGAGACCGGGCTGCGCATCAGCGATATCGTGATGGCCAACGAAATGACCTGGCACACAGAAGATCACGTTCGTACCGGGCTGTTGAAGATCTGGTCGGTGATGCAGGAGTGCATCCAGGCAGGCATCAACACCACGACCGCTGTGCTGCCGGGGGGTCTCAAGGTGCGTCGGCGCGCCCCGCAGCTGGCTGAAAAGCTCTCGGTTGCAGGGGGTTCGAGCGATCCGCTGATCGCGATGGACCGCGTCAACCTGTACGCCATCGCGGTCAACGAAGAGAACGCCGCAGGCGGGCGGGTGGTCACCGCACCGACCAACGGCGCCGCGGGCATCATCCCCGCGGTGCTGCAGTACTTCCACAACTTCGTCGACGGCGCAGACGACGACTGCACCGTGCGCTTCCTTCTCGTCGCGGCCGCGATCGGCAGCATCATCAAGGAGAACGCATCCATCAGTGGCGCCGAAGTGGGCTGCCAGGGAGAAGTCGGGTCGGCGTGCTCGATGGCGGCGGCCGGGCTCACCGAACTGCTCGGCGGGTCACCGCGGCAGGTGGAGAACGCCGCCGAGATCGGCATCGAACACAACCTTGGCCTGACGTGCGACCCGGTCGGCGGGCTCGTCCAAATACCGTGCATCGAACGCAACGCTGTCGGCGCGGTCAAGGCCATCAATGCCGCTCGGATCGCGCTGAGCGGCGACGGAACCCATCAGGTGTCGCTCGACAAGGCCGTCAAGACCATGCGCGAAACCGGCGCCGATATGAAGGACAAGTACAAGGAGACCGCGCGCGGCGGCCTCGCGCTCAACGTCGTCGAGTGCTGATCAGTTGGCGTGCAGCGCTTCGTTGAGCGTGATGCCCGTGCCGTCGCGCTTGACCACCTCGACGGCCCCGCTCAGCGAATTACGCCGGAAAAGAAGGTTGTCGGCCCCCGACAGTTCGCGCGCCTTGACCGTCTGACCGTCGGCGGTCTGCACCTTCGTGCCCGCGGTGACGTACAAACCCGCCTCCACCACACAGTCGTCGCCCAGCGAAATGCCGAGACCGGAGTTCGCGCCGAGCAGACACCGTTTACCCACCGCAATCACCTCCGTGCCGCCGCCGGACAACGTGCCCATGATCGACGCGCCGCCACCGACGTCGGAGCCCTCGTCGACCACCACGCCCGCCGAGATGCGGCCCTCCACCATCGAGCTGCCAAGGGTGCCCGCGTTGTAGTTGACGAAGCCCTCGTGCATCACCGTCGTGCCTGCCGCAAGGTGCGCGCCCAGCCGCACCCTGTCCGCATCGGCGATGCGGACTCCGGTGGGCGTGACGTAGTCGACCATTCGCGGGAACTTGTCGATGCCGTACACCGCAACGGCGCCGCGCCGACGCAGCCGCGCCCGCACGGTTTCGAAACCCTCCACCGCGCAAGGCCCGAAGCTGGTCCACACCACGTTGGCCAGCACGCCGAAGATGCCGTCGACGCTCGCACCGTGCGGCTGTATCAGCCGATGGGAGAGCAGATGCAGCCGCAGGTAGGCGTCGTAGGTGTCGGCGGGCTTGTCGGCCAGCGAGGAGATGACCGTACGGATCACGACGACATCGACGTCGCGGTCCTCGTCGCGGCCCGCCAGCTCGGCCAGCTCGGGCGGAACCTCGGCCACCGACAGTCGCACGGTGCCCGATGGCCCGTCGCCGCCCAGCTCGGGAGCCGGGAACCAGGCGTCGAGAACGGTTCCGTCGGCGGCGATCGTCGCCACGCCGACGCCAGAAGCTGCAGTCACGCTGGTTGAGGCTACTCGACTAGCCTCAACGGGTGTGGGCCTGGATTTGCACGGCGACCCGATCGCGCTGACCGCCGCGCTGGTGGACATCCCCAGCGAGTCGCGGGACGAGGCGCGCATCGCCGACGAGGTCGAGGCCGCACTTGGCGAACAGACCACAGGGTTCGAGATCGTCCGCACCGGCAACACCGTGCTTGCCCGCACCAACCGCGGCCTTCCGTCGCGGGTGATCCTGGCCGGGCACCTCGACACCGTCCCCATCGCCGACAACGTGCCGAGCCGGTTGAGCGGCGGCGAACTGCACGGCTGCGGCACGTCGGACATGAAGTCGGGCGACGCGGTGTTCCTGCACCTGGCGGCCACCGTCGACAATCCGGCCCACGACATCACGCTGGTCATGTACGACTGCGAGGAGATCGAGGCCTCCGCGAACAGTCTGGGCCGGATCGAACGCGAGCTGCCGGAATGGCTGCACGGCGACGTGGCGATACTCGGTGAACCATCGGGGGGTGTCATCGAGGCGGGCTGTCAGGGCACTCTGCGCGTCGTCGTCAGCGCCGACGGTACTCGCGCGCACTCGGCGCGTTCGTGGTTGGGCGACAACGCGATTCACAAACTCGGTGCGGTGCTGGATCGGCTGACCGCCTACCAAGCGCGTAGCGTCGACATCGACGGCTGTGTCTACCGCGAGGGGCTGTCGGCGGTGCGTATCGACGGTGGGGTGGCAGGCAACGTCATCCCCGACGTCGCGTCGGTCACCATCAACTTCCGCTTCGCGCCCGACCGCAGCATCGAGCAGGCCGACGAGCACGTTCGCGGACTGCTCGACGGCCTCCACGTGCAGATCGAGCGGACCGACGCCGCCCCAGGCGCACTACCGGGGCTGTCACAACCCGCCGCCGCCGCACTGGTCGAGGCTGCGGGCGGGCAGGTACGCGCCAAATACGGCTGGACGGACGTGGCGCGATTCGCGGCACTCGGCGTGCCCGCCGTCAACTTCGGACCCGGCGACCCCAACCTGGCGCACCGCGTCGACGAGCGGGTCGACGTGGAGCAGATCACGGCGGCCACCGACACGCTGCGGCGATATTTAACCGCTTGACCCTTCGCCTACCCTGGACGCATGTGAGCTGACGCCGTCTCCGGGTGATCCCCGGATCGATGCTGCCCTCCATTTTCCGTGCAATCGCGAAGAGTCCACATATGTCTGAAACCGCCATCGTCTGTTCGAATCTGTCCTTCTCGTGGCCGGGGGAGACCCCGCTGTTCGAGGAGCTGTCCTTCGCCGTCGGCGACGGTCACACCGGTCTCGTCGCGCCCAACGGCGCGGGCAAGAGCACGCTGCTGAAGCTGATCACGGGTGAGTACCTGCCGTCGGCCGGATCGGTGAGCGTCGACGGCTCGCTGGGATATCTGCCGCAGACGCTGCCGTTCGACGCGGAGCGCACCGTCGCCGACGTGCTCGGTGTCGCACCCGTGCTCGATGCGCTCGACGCGCTGGCGGCAGGCGATGCCGGCGAGGCGGTGTTCGCCGCGATCGGCGACCAGTGGGATATCGAGGAGCGCACCCGCGCGCAGCTCGACCGGCTCGGACTCGCGTACATCGCGCTCGATCGCAGGCTGGGATCGCTGAGCGGTGGCGAGGTGGTTTCGCTCGGGTTGGCCGCCGAGTTGCTCGAGCAGCCCGACGTCCTGCTGCTCGACGAACCGACCAACAACCTCGACTCCGAAGCGCGCGCCAAGCTCTACACCGCGCTCGACGACTACAAGGGAACGCTGCTGCTGGTCAGCCATGACCGCGTGCTACTCGACCGGATGGACCGCATCGCCGAACTGCATCGCGGCGAGATGAACGTCTACGGCGGCAATTTCACCGCGTACGAGGAGTCGGTGCGCGAAGGTCAACGCGTCGCCGAGGGCGCTGTGCGCAACGCCGAGCAACAGGTCAAACGTGAGAAGCGGCAGATGCAACAGGCCCGCGAACGCGCTGCGCGCCGATCGAGCACCGCGGCGCGAAATGTGAAGGACGCCGGGCTGCCGAAGATCATCGCAGGCGCGATGAAGCGCAGGGCACAGGAGTCCGCCGGGCGAATCGACGGTGTCAACGCGGCACGGGTCGACGATGCCAGGACTCGCCTCGACGATGCCGAGCGTGCGCTGCGCGACGATCCGTCCGTCGTGCTGGATCTGCCCGAAACCGATGTGCCCGCGGGCCGTAACCTGTTCGTGGGCAACGGAATACGGATGAGTCGAGGCGGGCGCGCCTTATTCGGCGATGGCATCGACCTGTCCATCCGCGGACCTGAACGCATCGCGCTCGTCGGCCCGAACGGCGCGGGCAAGACGACGCTGCTGCGCGTCATCTCCGGCGATCTCGAACCGGATGACGGAGACATCCAGCGGGTCGACGGGCGGATTGCCTACCTGTCGCAGCGCCTCGACCTGCTCGACGAGGACCGGACGGTGCTCGAGAACCTCATCTCGTCCGCGCCGATCCCTCAGCGAGACCCGACGGATGCATCTGCTGGCGCAGTTCCTGTTCCGGGGCAACACGATTCATTTGCCTCTTTCTGCGTTGTCGGGCGGGGAGAGGCTGCGTGCCACGCTCGCGTGCGTGCTGTATGCCGATCCGGCGCCGCAGCTCCTACTGCTCGACGAGCCGACCAACAACCTCGACCTCGTCAGCATCGCGCAGCTCGAGTCCGCGTTGAACGCCTACCGCGGTGCGTTCGTCGTCGTCAGCCACGACGCCAGATTCCTGGACAACATCCGCGTCGACCGGACCGTCGAGTTGTGAATTCGGCGCGCTTCACGACGCTGAGGGTGGCCCAGCGCGCCCGATTCGCAGTCAGCGCGCGGCGTCGGCCTGCGCGGCGATATCGGCCGCCGACGCCATCATCCCGATATCGGCGAATCCGCCCGACACCGCCTTGAGCGCCTCCGCATCGCCCGCGACGAACGCGCGGGCGTGGCGCAACGCCAAATCGCCGACCACACAGTCGACGTCGGCGGTGAGGCGGGCGATTGCGTCAACGGCACGGATGTCGCCGAGCCGCACGGCGTCGTGGAACGCGCGCACCGCGACCGCCGATTGGCCGCCGCGTTCGGCAGCCCGCCCCGCGTCGCGCGCGGCTGACCGTGCCCCGGTCGGATCGCGACGCGCTGCCGTCGTCCAGGCCTTGGCCAACAGCAGCTCCGGCGCGAACAGCATGGACTTCAACCCGTGTCGGGACTCCGCCCGGGACAACGCTTTTGCGGCTTCGCCCATCTTGTCCAGATGACCGAGTGCTCGCGCGAGCAGCATCCAGGCCAGCGGCCCCCACGAATAGCCGGTCGGCGCCAGCGCCTCGGCGGCGCCGCGCAGCAGCTTCGCGGCATCCACAGAATCGCCCCGTTCGATCAGCACGTCGGCGACCAGCACCTCACCGATCGCACGCCCCGGCTGCTGCATCTGCGCGAAATCGGTCAACTGCTGCGCCAGTTCCTGAGCCCGGTCCAACTCGCCTGCCATCACAAGCGCCGTCGTCTGGCCGAAGCCACTGGTGAATCGCAGCAGCCCCGGATGCTGAGCCTCCATCGCTCGCTCGGCGAGCGCGTCGACCTCGGCGAAGCGGCCCATTCGCGCACAACTCAGCGCAGCAGCCGCCGCCGACCAGCCGATCGCGGTGTCGTCAGCATCCGGCGAGGCCAGCACCCCCTCGGTGATCTCCACCGCGCGGCCGGGTCGACCCGCGTTCATCGCGAACGTCGCCGACAGCGCGTCCACCGTCGTCCGTGCGACCGGCGACGTCACCTGGTTGCGGGTGGTCTGCAGGAACGCGGTCGCGCGCTCCGGCTGCGACAGCATCCAGAATTGATTGGCCGCCCGCGGCAGCGCCCACGCCATCAGTTCGGCGTCCGACAGCTTGGCCGGGTCGACGGCGGCGAGCACGTCGTCGGCCTCCCTGCCGCGGCCCTGCCACGCCAGCGCCTGGGCCAACGTCAACCGCGCCTCCAGATCGGGGTCGCGTTTGAGAACCGCCTCGCCGAGCCGCTCGCTCAGCGGCAGGTCGCCGAGCCGCAGCGCGTCCGCCGCGGCGGCCACCACAACCGAAACCGGCTGCTGGTTACCGCTGTCGAGCGCCAGCACTGCGAGTCGCAGCCGGTCGACGACGTCGCGCGGCTGCTGGGCCGACAATCGGTCGTACAGCTCGGCGCGCCGCGCCTGCAGCTCTTCGAGCGACATCTCTTCCAGAGCCGCGCCTGCGTACAGCGGATGGGCCGCAAGCGCCACGTCGCCGACGACAGTGACCGCGCCTGCATCCGTTGCCGCCTGCACCGCGCCTTCTCCGGCGAGGGCCGTCAGGTCCGCATGCGGCAGCGGATCGGCCACCGCAAGAAAGTTCAGCGCGGTGCGCGCACCAGTCGGCAGCCCGGCGACGAACTCGCCGACCGAGGCATCCAGTCGCTTGCGGTCGGTAGCAGGTACGTCCAGCTCGATCCTCGGCAGCACATTGTCGAGCTGCAGCGCCCTGATCGAGTCCGGCGCAGCCTCGTCGGGATCGACGGTGACGATCAGTCGCACCGCCCCGCTGACGGCCAGTTGATAGATCAGGGTCGCAGATAGATGGTCGAGCAGATGGGCGTCGTCGACGATCAGCAGAAGCCCGTCGGTCACCGAGTCGCGCGCCGCCTGCAGCACCGCCGCCGTCTTGCCGTCGTCGGGTGCCCCGATCAGGTCGCGCACGGCCGCGAACGGCACGACGCGATCCGAGACGGTCCCGGTCACCAGCGCCGACGGCCCGTCGAGGCGCTCGCGCGCCGCATAGGCCACCGTCGATTTTCCCGCACCGACCGCACCGATGATCACCGCCCCGCCGCGGTCACGGACCGCCACCTCGACTTGTTCGATTGCCGGCTCAGGTGGCGCGGTCTTCCAGTCGACGGGCACCCGCCGGAGTTTAGGGTGTGGCCGCGGCGGCCGTGCCGTACTCGTCTACGTTTGCGGTGTGTCCACCGATTCCGACCACGAATGGGCTGTCTGCGTCTACTGCGCGTCGGGACCGAGGCACCCTGAGTTGCTCGAGCTGGCCGACCGAGTCGGCGCCGCCATCGCCGCGCGCGGATGGACGTTGGTCTCCGGCGGCGGAAACGTCTCGGCCATGGGTGCGGTCGCCAACGGCGCGCGGGCGCACGCAGGCAGAACCGTCGGGGTGATCCCGAAGGCGCTTGTGCACCGCGAGCTCGCGGACGTCGACGCCGACGAACTCGTCGTCACCGAGACCATGCGGGAACGCAAGCAGGTGATGGAGGACAGGGCCGACGCGTTCATCGCCCTTCCTGGCGGGATCGGCACGCTGGAGGAATTCTTCGAAGCGTGGACGGCGGGCTATCTGGGTATGCACGACAAGCCGGTGGTGATGCTCGATCCGTTCGGGCATTACGACGGGCTGCTCGCCTGGTTGCACGGCCTTATCGACAGCGGCTACGTCGGCCAGTCGGCATTGGATCGGCTCGTTGTGGTGGACGACATCGACGATGCACTGGCGGCCTGCGCACCGGCCCCGTGATGGCGCTCACCCGCATGGATAGGGTGTCGGTCAAATGACACCGGAGGGGGAACGCCGCATGACTGACGAGAAATCGGGGACCCGGAGCAGCGTCGGGCTGCTGGACATCGCCAGCCGAGTACCCGGCCTGATCGCCGATACGCCCACCATCCTGCGCGGAGTGATCACCGGTTTCGGGGCCCGCCCGTCGGCCAAGACGTCGATCGGCAAGGTCTTCCAGGACCGCGCGGCCCAGTACGGGGACAAGGTGTTCCTCAAGTTCGACGACCAGCAGGTCACCTACCGCGACGCCAACGAAACCGTCAACCGGTACGCAGCGGTGCTCGCCGCGCGCGGAGTCGGCCAGGGCGACGTCGTCGGCATCATGCTGCGCAATTCGCCGGAGCCGGTGCTGCTGATGCTGGCCGCCGTCAAGACCGGGGCGATTTCGGGGATGCTCAACTACAACCAGCGCGGCGACGTGTTGAAGCACAGCCTCGGCCTGCTGTCGGCGAAGATCGTCGTCGCCGACCCGGATTTCGTCGACCCCATCTCCGAAAGCGGCGCCGACACCGAAGGGCTGGTGTCCCTCGACGAGTTCAAGGGCCTCGCCGAAACCGCGCCGACCGAGAATCCGGCCACTGCGTCGGCCGTGCTCGCCAAAGACAAGGCGTTCTACATCTTCACCTCGGGCACCACCGGCATGCCCAAGGCGAGCATCATGACGCACTACCGGTGGCTGCGGGCGCTGGCCGGCTTCGGCGGTCTTGGCATGCGGCTGAACAGCAACGACACCCTGTACTGCTGTCTGCCGCTCTACCACAACAACGCGCTGACGGTGGCGCTGTCGTCGGTGCTGAACTCGGGCGCGACGCTGGCGCTCGGCAAGTCGTTCTCGGCATCGAAGTTCTGGGACGAGGTGATCCGTTACAAAGCAACAGCTTTCGTCTACATCGGTGAGATCTGCTCATATCTGCTCAACCAGCCGGAGAACGACAACGACCGCAAGCACAAGGTGCGGGTGATCGGCGGAAACGGTCTGCGCCCTGCGATCTGGGACCAGTTCACCGAGCGGTTCGGCATCGACCGGGTATGCGAGTTCTACGCCGCCAGCGAGGGCAACACCGCGTTCGTCAACGTGCTGAACATGGACAAGAGCACCGGCATCTGCCCGACGCCGGTCGCGTTCGTCGAGTACGACGAGGAGACCGGCGACCCCAAGCGCGGCGACGACGGCCGCGTGCGCAAGGTGAAGTCCGGCGAACCGGGTCTGCTGATCTCGAAGGTCAGCAACTTCCAGCCGTTCGACGGCTACACCGACAAAGAGGCCACCGAGAAAAAGCTGGTTCGCGACGCCTTCAAGGAAGGCGACGTGTGGTTCAACACCGGTGACCTGATGCGCTCGCAGGGCTTCGGGCACGCGGCGTTCACCGACCGGCTCGGCGACACCTTCCGGTGGAAGGGCGAGAACGTCGCCACCACCGAGGTCGAGGCCGCGGTGTCGACCGATCCTCAGGTCGAGGAGGCCACGGTGTTCGGTGTCGAGGTGCCCGATGTCGGCGGCAAGGCAGGCATGGCAGCCGTCCAGCTCAAGGAGGGCAAGGAGTTCGACGGCAAGTCGTTGGCGAAGGCCGCCTACGACAACCTGCCCGGCTACGCCGTTCCGCTGTTCGTGCGGGTGTGCAAGGAGCTGGCGCACACCTCGACGTTCAAGAGCCAGAAGGTCGACCTGCGTAAGGAAGGCTACGGCGGAAACTCCGGCGAGGGCGACGAAGAAGCCAACGACATCGAGGACCCGATCTACGTCCTGTCCGGCCGCGACGAGGGTTACGTCGAGTTCTACGACGACTACCTCACCGAGGTCAAGGACGGCAAGAAGCCCAAGTAGCGGCGATTTGGGCGTGGTTGGTCGCGCTCAGCGCAACCAACCACGCCGAAATCACCTACGGACGGCCGCCGAGGTGCTCGGCGAGGAACCGCTCGACGGCGTGGAACATGTCGATCGTGTTCTCCGGGTTGACGAAGCCGTGGCCCTCGTCGTCCTTGACCATGTACTCGACGTCGACGCCGCGGGCACGCAGCGCCTCGACCAAGTTGTCGGACTCCGCCTGCACGACGCGGACGTCGTTGGCGCCCTGAATCACCAGCAGTGGTGTCCGGATCTCGTCGACCTTCGTGATCGGTGACCGGGCCAGCATGTCCTCCAATTCCTCGGGCACATCAGGGTTTCCGACGAACAGATGCCAGTTGTTGGCCAGGTGCGGCCGCGCGATCTCCGGCAGTGTGCGCATGAAGTTGGCCAGGCTCGAGATGCCGACATAGTCGATCGCGGCGGCGAACACGTCCGGGGTGAACGTGACGCCGACCAGCGTTGCGTACCCGCCGTAGGAGCCACCGAAGATCGCCACCCGCTCGGGGTCCGCGTAGCCCTGCTCGACGGCCCAGTTCACCCCGTCGATCAAGTCGTCGTGCATCTTGCCCGCGAACTCGCCGATCGCGGCCTTGACGAACGCCTTGCCGTACCCGGCCGAACCGCGGAAGTTGACCTGCAGCACCGCATAGCCGCGGTTGGCCAGCAGTTGGACGGCGGGCACGTACATCCACGAGTCCCGTGTCCACGGGCCGCCGTGCACCAACAGCACCAGCGGCAAATTCTGCTGCTCAGAATCTTCGGAGCCGACCGGCAGCGTGAGGTACGACGGCAGATCCACACCGTCACGGGAAGGGATCGTCACGGGCAGCATCGGTGCCAACATCTCCGGATCCAGATCTGGGTAGGGCCGATACAGCAGCCGACTCTCGCCGGTGGCGTGGTCGTAGAGGTAGGTGGCTCCCGGATCGCGGACGTTATTGAAGCCGACCACCCACTTCTGCCCGCTGTTGTCGGACGACAGGGCACCGATGTCTCCATCGGACAGCTTCTCGAGAGCGGCGAGCACGTCGGCGAAATTCGAGTCGAGCGCGCGAATCACCTGCCGCTCACCGAGATACCGCACACCGAGCAGCTTCCCGGTACCCCTGCTCTGGATGAGCGGCTCGGGGAATCCCGCGAAGACCTGGCTGCGCGCATCGATGTCCAGCGTGGGGTGACTGTCGACGGCGTACTGCTTGCCGTCGGCCACATCGAGCCGAACCAGACGCGTCCGGTCGGTGCCCTCGTTGGACCCCATCCAGATGCCGGTCCCGTCGGGCGTCACGACCATGGGATACATGCCCATGGTGTAGTCGGTGCCGTCGTACGCCGCTATCGAGCGCATCGACCCGGACTGCTTGTCCCACTCGAGGATCTCGAGATCGCCGTCGTTGTTCAGTCTCGTCGCGAAGAGATCGCCCTTGCGGCTCACCAACCATCCCGAGATCCCGCCGGGGTTCTGCACGATCATGCTGAGTTCGCCGGAGGCGATGTCGAGTTCATAAACGTCCATCTGCTGCGGGTCGCGCTTGTTGCAGTGCACGATCGCCTTGCCTGGTTTATCGGGCAGCAGTTCGAAGGCGGCCATCGCGCCGGGGAACGGCGTGAGGTCGACGGCCTTGGCATCGGGGTCGTCGAGGTCGACGCGGAATACGTGCCAGTTCTCGTCGCCGCCGGTGTCCTGCAGGTACATCAGCCAGCGTGGGTCGTCGGTCCACGAGAAGTGCAGCACGCTGCGGGTCTCGTCGGCAGTCACGCACCGCGCGCTGTCGTCGAG
This sequence comes from uncultured Actinomycetota bacterium, assembly GCA_963756865.1. GTDB lineage: Bacteria > Actinomycetota > Actinomycetes > Mycobacteriales > Mycobacteriaceae > Mycobacterium. Next base: position 258,539 of record CAVWPQ010000020.1, read on the forward strand.
GTCTTTACCGTCGAGCTCGGCTACCCAGACGTTGAGGCGGTTCTTCCACGGCGCGAGATAGGCGATCCGGGTGCCGTCCGGCGAGATCGTCGCGCCTGCCTTCTCGGGTGGGCTGAAGAACTCCTCGACGGTGATGCGGTCGGGCAACGGCATGACGTTCCTTTCTGTTGTTCTGACAGGCTTCATCACCGGCCAGATCGTCGGGCCTGGCCGTGGATGGTGAATCACGTTGTGCTAGTTGGCCTCTACCGGCCCTCCGAGGCGGTCGTTGGTGGCATCGCGGATCGCACGGTCGATCAGCGCCAGCGCCTCGTCCTGGGTGACCTCACGCTTGTCGATGACGATCGCGCGGCTCACCTCCTCGTCGACGACGCGGAACGCGCCGGTGACGGCGGCCGCGCACAGTCGTACGGTGAGGTCGTCGTCGGCGAGCCGTAACCGCTTGGCGATCACCGGAATCAGGCCCTGCTCCATCTGGTCGTGGATCATCAGGTACGCGGTGCGCAGCGCCGGCTCCGTCGCCGTCATGGTCGCGATCCGCATCGAGGCCACCTCGTCTTCGATGTCCTGTTTCAAGAGGGGATGGTCGACGACGTTTGCGGCCAGATGGTCGGCCAGCGACAGTTCGGCAGGCCACCGGTGCACGATCTCGATGAACCGGTCCGCCGACTTCGCCAGCACGGGCTCGACGCAACTCTCCTTGCAGCGGAAGTAGCGCCAGATCGTGCGCGTCGAAAGGCCTGCGGCGGCGGCGATGTCGTCGCCGCTGGTCCCCGACACACCGCGTTCCCAGAACAGCGCACAGGCGTGCCGCGATACCGCGAGCCGTGCCTCCGCCTGGGTCATCGGTGAATCCAGCCTTCCTCCGGTTGTGTGTCACTTAGTGACAGCTCTACTGTGTCACTAAGTGACAGGGCCGTCAAGCGACGGCGCCGTGGCGAGCCGGGAGGCAGGGTGGACACCGAACAGTTCTGGCGGGACGCCGACGAACACATCGTGCGGTACGGCTCATCGTTCGTCCCGCGAATCATCCAGCGCGCCAAGGGAAGCTACGTCTACGACGAGACCGGCGCGGCAATCCTGGACTTCACCTCGGGCCAGATGAGCGCGGTGCTCGGGCACGCACACCCCGACATCGTCTCCACGGTCTCGACGGCCGTGGCGACGCTCGACCACCTGTACAGCGGAATGCTCAGTGTGCCGGTCGTCGACTTGGCCAAGGCGCTTTCGGCGACCCTGCCGCCGTCACTGAGCAAGGTTCTGCTGCTCAGCACGGGAGCGGAGTCCAACGAGGCGGCCATCAAGATGGCCAAGCTCTACACGGGCCGATACGAGTTGGTGTCGTTCGACCGCTCCTGGCACGGCATGACCTCGGGTGCGGCGTCGGCGACCTTCAGCGCCGGGCGGCGGGGCTACGGACCGCCGATGCCGGGCAATCTCACCCTGCCCACCCCCAACGCCTTCCGGTCCCCGTTCCGGCGCGCCGACGGGAGCTACGACTGGGAAGCCGAACTCGAATACGGCTTCGCGATGGTCGACGCGCAATCCTCTGGCAGCCTTGCCGCCTGCCTGGTGGAGCCCATTCTGTCGTCGGGCGGGATCATCGAGCCCCCGCAGGGATATCTCCGGAGGCTCAAAGAGATGTGCGTCGAACGCGCCATGCTGCTCATCGTCGACGAGGCGCAGACCGGCATCGGGCGCACGGGAACCATGTACGCGTTCGAGCGCGACGGCATCGTGCCCGATCTGCTCACCTTGTCGAAGACGCTCGGCGCGGGCCTGCCCGTCGCGGCCGTCGTCACGAGCGCCGAGGTCGAGAGTGTCTGCCACGAACGGGGGTTCCTGTTCTTCACCACCCACGTGTCCGATCCGCTGGCCGCTGCGGTGGCGTTGACCGTGCTCGACGTCGTCGCGCGCGACGGGCTCGTCGAGCGTGCGGCCCGGCTGGGAGATCGGCTCACGACGCGTCTGGCTGAGATGCGGGACCGCTACGAACAGGTCGGCGACATCAGGGGGCGCGGCCTCTTGCAGGGCATCGAGCTGGTCTCCGACAAGGCCACCAAGGCGCCGGCGGACGCGCTGGGCGCGCAGGTCACCGCTGCCTGCCTGGAGCGCGGGCTGCACATGAACATCGTGCAGTTGCCCGGGATGGGCGGCATCTTCCGGATCGCCCCGCCTCTGACCATTACCGAAGACGAACTGGATGCCGGGCTGGCCATCCTCGACGACGTTCTCTCCGCGAATTCGGCGCGCTAATCGACGCTGAGCGCGCGTAAACGCGCCGAATCCGCAGGCCCGTAGCCTGTAAGGGTGCAGTCGACCTTCTGCGGCCGTCCGGTGGCTGGCGATCGAGCGCTGATCATGGCGATCGTGAACCGCACCCCGGACTCGTTCTACGACCGCGGCGCCACCTTCACCGATGAAGCCGCCAAATCCGCGGCACACCGGGTGATCGCCGATGGCGCCGATGTCGTGGACGTCGGCGGGGTCAAGGCGGGGCCGGGCGAGGACGTCGGCGTCGACGAGGAGATCGCGCGGGTAGTGCCCTTCATCGAGTGGCTCCGCGACAGCTATCCCGACCAGTTGATCAGCGTCGACACCTGGCGCTCCGCCGTCGCGAAACAAGCCTGCGCAGCCGGAGCCGACCTGATCAACGACACCTGGGGCGGACACGACCCCGGGCTGGCCGACGTCGCCGCGGAGTTCGGTGCGGGCCTGGTGTGTTCCCATACCGGCGGAGCGACGCCGCGCACCCGACCGTTCCGGGTCAACTACGGGACGTCGGAGCGCGGGGTGGTCGACGACGTCATCGCCGAGGTGACCGCCGCAGCCGAACGGGCCGTCGCCGCCGGGGTGTCACGAGACGCGGTGTTAATCGATCCGACCCACGATTTCGGCAAAAACACTTACCACGGTCTTAGTTTGTTGCGCCATGTAAAAGATCTTGTTAATACCGGATGGCCTGTCCTGATGGCGCTGAGCAACAAAGACTTCGTCGGGGAAACTCTGGGTGTGGACCTGACGGAGCGCTTGGAGGGCACCCTGGCGGCGACGGCTCTTGCCGCCGCGGAGGGTGCTGCGATGTTCCGTGTGCATGAAGTCGGGCCCACACGGCGCGTACTGGAAATGGTCGCGTCGATCCAGGGCGTGCGTTCGCCCACGCGCACGGTAAGGGGACTGGCATGACACTCACACCAGAACTTCCCGGCACAGACGTCGTCGCCGGCAGATGGTTGACCGATCACAGCTGGAGCCGACCCATGTGGACTGTTTCCGAGCTGGAGGCGGCCAAGGGTTCGCGCACGATCTCAGTGGTGCTGCCCGCACTCAACGAGGAACTGACCGTCGGATCGGTCGTCGAAACCATCACGCCGCTGCTCGGCGGGCTGGTCGACGAACTGATCGTGCTGGATTCCGGCTCCACCGACGACACCGAGATCCGCGCGATGGCGGCCGGTGCCCGGGTGATCAGCCGTGAGGTCGCGTTGCCCGAGGTCCCGCCGCAACCCGGTAAGGGCGAGGTGCTGTGGCGCTCGCTGGCGGCGACCACCGGCGACATCATCGTGTTCGTCGACTCCGACCTGATCGATCCCGACCCGATGTTCGTGCCCAAGCTGCTGGGGCCGCTGCTGATGACCGAGGGCGTGCACCTGGTCAAGGGCTTCTACCGGCGCCCGCTGAAGGTGAGCGGCAGCGAGGATGCCACCGGCGGCGGCCGGGTCACCGAACTCGTGGCCCGTCCGCTGCTTGCCGCACTGCGGCCCGAGCTGATGTACGTGATGCAGCCGCTCGGCGGCGAGTACGCAGGCACCCGCGAACTGCTCACCGCGGTGCCGTTCGCACCGGGCTACGGCGTGGAGATCGGCCTGCTGATCGACACCTACGACCGGCTGGGGCTTGACGCGATCGCGCAGGTCAACCTCGGCGTGCGGGAGCACCGCAACCGGCCGTTGACCGAACTCGCCTCGATGAGCAGGCAGGTCATTGCCACCCTGCTGTCGCGCTGCGGCATCCCCGACTCCGGAGTCGGCCTGACGCAGTTCTTCGCCGACGGCTACGACTACACACCCCGCACATCGGAGGTACGGCTGGACGACCGGCCGCCGATGAACACGCTGCGCCCCCGCTAACCCGCGGGGATCGTGCCACGGCGCGTCCGCGTCGGACCGGTGAGGCAGTATCGACATCGTGACGCTGATCCTGGTGTATCTCGTGGTCCTGATCCTGGTGGCCGTCGTGCTGTTCGGGGTGGGCAGCGTGCTGTTCGGGCGCGGCGAGGTGTTGCCGCCGCTACCGCGCGCCACCACCGCGACGGCACTGCCCGCGTCCGGCGTCACCGGCGCCGACATCGACTCGGTCAAGTTCACCCAGGTACTGCGCGGCTACAAGACCAGCGAAGTGGACTGGGTGCTCGACCGACTCGGCGCGGAGCTCGACCAGCTCCGAGGAGAGTTGGCGGCGGTGCAGGCGACTCGGGCTCCAGCCGACGACGCGCCCGACGAGCAGCCGGTCGAAGGTGGTGCGCATGCGCTGCCGTCGGAGGACAGGGCCCAGTCGTGACGGAGGCGTCTGACGACGACCGCGTCCGCTGCGGTTGGATCGACCAATCGCGTTTGGCGCCAGCCGATTTCACCCTATACCGGGACTACCACGACACTGAATGGGGACGACCGCTTCGCGATTCGAAAGCGTTGTTCGAGCGGGTCAGCCTCGAGGCGTTCCAGAGCGGGCTCTCGTGGCTGATCATTCTGCGTAAGCGGGAGAACTTCCGTCGTGCATTCCACCGGTTCGAAATCGGCAAGGTCGCGCGCTACACCGACCGTGACGTCGAGCGGCTGATGAACGACGCAGGAATCGTGCGCAACCGCGCGAAGATCGAGGCGACCATCGCCAACGCACGCGCCGTCGCGGACCTGGACGTCGATCTCGGCGAACTGCTGTGGTCATTCGCTCCCGAGTCGCGGCCGCGCCCGGCGACGCTCTCCGACGTGCCTGCGGTGACCCCTGAGTCGAAGGCGATGGCCAAGGAGTTGAAGCGCCGCGGGTTCAAATTCGTGGGCCCGACGACGGCCTATGCCCTGATGCAGGCCACCGGAATGGTCGACGACCACGTGGTCTCCTGCTGGGTCCCCGCAACCGCCTGAACGGCGTATCGAAACGATCTTGACCGGGTCTTTGCACACCGAACGGCCCGGATAGGGAACAATGGGGGTAGTTCAGGAGCGGTTCAATGCCGGGAGCTGTCGACGGGTGGGCAGCCGGCTCATGTGGAGGGAGCACTCGATGGCGGCGATGAAGCCCCGGACCGGCGACGGTCCTCTGGAAGCAACCAAGGAGGGGCGCGGCATCGTGATGCGGGTACCACTGGAAGGCGGCGGCCGATTGGTCGTTGAGCTCACCCCTGACGAGGCGGCTGCCCTCGGCGACGAACTCAAGGGCGTCACCAGCAGCTAGCTAGACACCTTGCGGTAGATCTCCAGGGTCTGCTCGGCAATGTGCGCCCAGGAAAACTCCTCTATGCAGCGCTGCCTGCCGGCCTCTCCGTACTGACGCGCCCGCGCCGGATCGGCGACCAGGGAGTTGACCGCATCGGCCAGTCGGGATTCGAAGGACTCCGCGTCGGCCGGGTCGTAGTGAACCAGCAGTCCGGTCTGGCGATCCGCGACCACCTCAGGAATGCCGCCGACGTCCGATGCCACGACAGCCGTCGCGCACGCCATCGCCTCCAGGTTCACGATCCCCAACGGCTCGTACACCGACGGGCATACGAAAACAGTTGCCGCCGAGAGGATTTCGCGAATCTTCCCGATCGGCAGCATCTCGCGCACCCAGAACACGCCGGTGCGGGCGCGCGACAGCTCCTGAACCGCGGCCTTCACCTCCTCCGCGATCTCCGGGGTATCCGGGGCGCCGGCGCACAGCACCAGCTGCACCTCGGGGGAGAACCGGTGAGCCGCCGCGACGAGGTGCGCGACCCCTTTCTGCCGGGTGATCCGCCCGACGAACGCGACGATCGGCCTGTTCGGGTCCACGCCGAGCTCGGCCAACACCGACTCGTCGGACCCTGAGTGGTCGGCGGGGTACCACACCTCGGTGTCGATCCCGTTGCGCACGACATGCACCCGGTTGGGATCCAATGCCGGGTAGGTGTGCAGCACATCGTCGCGCATCCCCGAGCTGACGGCGATAACCGCGTCGGCCGCCTCCACCGCGGTGCGCTCCACCCAGGACGAGATGCGATAGCCGCCGCCCAGCTGCTCTGCCTTCCATGGCCGCATCGGCTCGAGCGAGTGGGCGGTCAGCACGTGCGGGATCCCGTACAGCAGCGCGGCCAGGTGCCCGGCCAGCCCGGTGTACCAGGTGTGCGAATGCACGACGGTCGCATTGTCTGCGGCGTTGGCCATCACCAGGTCGGCCGACAGCGTCGCCAGCGCCGGGTTGGCGCCCTTGAGCGCGGGATCAGGTTGGTGAACGAATGCTCCTTCGCGCGGGGCGCCCATACAGTGCACGTCGACCTCGCACAGGTTGCGCAACTGTGCGACGAGTTCGGTGACGTGTACGCCGGCGCCGCCGTACACCTCGGGTGGATACTCCCGTGTCATCATCGCCACCCGCATGCTTACGACCGTAGTGTCCGTCGCCGCGCAATGCAGCCATGTATGGAACCCCAATTGTGGGTACTAGCCAATTACTTTGACCGACAGCCGCGAAGGTCCCAATAGTGCGAATGCCTGGTCAGCTGGAGTATCGACGGATAGGTTTGAATCATGAGGGAGTTGCCCCACGTCCTCGGCATCGTCCTGGCTGGCGGGGAAGGCAAGCGGCTCTATCCGCTGACGGCGGACAGAGCAAAGCCGGCGGTTCCCTTCGGCGGCGCCTACAGGTTGATCGATTTCGTGCTGTCCAATCTTGTCAACGCCCGATACCTGCGCATTTGCGTTCTGACGCAATATAAATCGCACTCGCTGGACCGGCATATCTCGCAGAACTGGCGACTCTCGGGTCTGGCCGGCGAATACATCACGCCGGTGCCCGCCCAGCAGCGACTCGGCCCGCGCTGGTACACCGGCTCGGCCGACGCGATCTATCAGTCGCTGAACCTGATCTACGACGAGGACCCCGATTACATCGTCGTGTTCGGCGCCGACCACGTGTACCGGATGGATCCCGAGCAGATGGTGCAGTTCCACATCGAGAGCGGGGCGGGTGCCACTGTCGCGGGTATCCGAGTGCCGCGGGCCGAGGCCACCGCGTTCGGCTGCATCGACGCCGACGAGTCGGGGCGCATCCGCGAGTTCGTCGAGAAGCCTGCCGATCCGCCGGGCACCCCCGACGATCCCGAGGCGACGTTCGCGTCGATGGGCAACTACATCTTCACCACCAAGGTCCTCATCGATGCGATCCGCGCCGACGCCGACGACGACGACTCCGACCACGACATGGGCGGCGACATCATCCCCCGCTTGGTCGGCGACGGGATGGCCTCGGTGTACGACTTCAGCAGCAATGAGGTGCCGGGGGCCACCGAACGCGATCACGGCTACTGGCGCGACGTCGGGACTCTCGACGCGTTCTACGACGCCCACATGGACCTGGTGTCGGTGCACCCGGTGTTCAACCTCTACAACAAGCGCTGGCCGATCAGGGGTGAGTCGGAGAACCTGGCCCCCGCCAAGTTCGTCAACGGCGGATCCGCGCAGGAGTCGGTTGTCGGTGCGGGCAGCATCATCTCCGCGGCCTCGGTGCGTAATTCGGTGCTGTCGTCCAACGTCGTCGTCGACGACGGCGCGATCGTGGAGGGCAGCGTGCTGATGCCCGGTGTCCGGGTGGGGCGCGGAGCGGTGGTGCGCCACGCGATCCTCGACAAGAACGTCGTGGTCGGACCCGGCGAGATGGTCGGCGTCGACCTGGACAAGGACCGCGAGCGGTTCGCGATCAGCGCGGGCGGCGTGGTGGCCGTCGGCAAGGGCGTCTGGATTTAGTCGACCGACGATCTAGTCCGACGCCGGCGCGAAGGTTTGCGTGACGACTCCAGGGTCCTTGACGGGTGCAGGAGCGGGCTGGAAGGTCTGAACCGGCGCCCCTGACGGCATGGTGCGTGGGCTGCCGGCCTGCTCTTTCGCCGGAGCGACGCACTTGCCTGCCGGCCCTACGGCACCAATATCCCATTCCCTAGGGGCTGCACTCGAAGTCGCGGGGAAAGAGAAGGCGACAACGGCTGCCAATCCGGCGATCGTAGCTTTTCCGATGGTGTTCATAATTGTTTCTTTCCGCCGGCAATGGTCTATGGCGGAGGCGGTCGAATCATGGGGCCAATGCCTCATTGATCGGCTAGCAGCGAAATAATTGATCGGCTAGCCGCGAAATAGCATTCCGGGCCGTGACCCCCGCGGATTCACAAGCCTGACTTCTCGCTCACGGCGCCTTTTTGCTTGCGACGCCGTCGCCGCCAGAGCTTGAAGAACGCCCAGACAAGCGCAGCGATCACGACGAGCACCACGACGGGTATCAGGATCGCGAGGAACACCAGCGCGATGCTGACCCCGTCCTCGATGGTGGACAGCACCGGCGCCGCCACCCCTGCTGTCGCGACGTTGGCCGCGGGTCGCACCGCCGACTTCGTCAGCGACACGATCAACGCGACGACCACCCCGACGACGATCGGGATCCACTGACCAGACTGCGCGAACGCGCCGGGATCGGTGACCGCGTGGGTCTGGGCGGCGGTGCCGGAGCCGAACACGATGCCACCGGAGGTCGGCCGCACGAAGGTCTGAATGGCGTCGTTGACGCTGTCCAGCGCCGGGATCTTGTCGGCGACGACCTCGATGACCAACAGCACCGCGACGATGCCCATCACCCAGCCGTTCTCCAGCCAGACCCAGCCGTGCGGCAGCGTGATCAGGTCGGTGAACCGGGAGAGCAGGCCAAGAGCCAGCAGCGGAATGTAGGCGTTCAGCCCCGATGCCGTGGCCAGCCCGAGACCGGTCAGCAGTTCCATGGGACAAGTATGGGCGCGGGGCAGTCCTATACGGCCAAACTGAGGCCGCTGAGCCGCTTCGGGTCGGCCCGCTCACCACACATAGGGCACCAACCGGTAGTGCACTTTCTGCATGTATTCGCGGTATCCGGCCAACTGCTCCGTCAGCAGCGCCTCCTCGTCGCTGATGCGCACCGCCAAAGTGATCAGGCCGACGACGACGATCAGCAGACCCCAATACGAGCCGAGAGCCAGCGGGGTGCCGATCATCAGGATGACGTTCCCGAAGTACATCGGGTGCCTGACGAACCCGTACCAACCGGTCGACGACAGCTGCTGGCCTGCTTCCACTTGGATATTGGCTGCGGCATAGCCGTTCTGGATCGTCACCAGCATGGCGATGGTGAGGCCAACACCGACAAGAACGAGTCCGACGATTGATACCGCCGCAGGCACCGTCGACCAGCCGAAGCGAAAGTCCAACGCGCTGATGACGATCATGGCGGCCATCGAAACGAATGCGAACGCAATGATGATCTTCTGCACGGGTCGGGTCTCAGCGCCGGGGCCCGCCTGCATGCGTCGACGCAGCGCGTCAGGATTCTTCATCGCGAGGTATGCGCTTGGGATCAGCGTCGCGGCCGCGAACACCGCGATGAACGCCCAGCCTCGCCAATAGTCGAACGTGCCTGCGGGCAGGAACACCAGGACACCGAAGGCGGCGGCGCCGATGACGGATGTGATGACCGCTTGGACAGAGGTTTTCATCCTCACCACACCCCGGGCACCAGGCGGTGGTGCACCTTCTCGGTGTACTCGTCATAGCCTGCGAGCTCCTGCCGAAGCGCTTTCTCCTCGTCGGTGATGCGGGCGACGAAGACCAGCGTGCTCGGGATGGCGGTCAGCAGGCCCCAATAGGAGTCAAGGGCGAGCGGCATCCCGACCATCATGATCAGCGCGCCGACGTACATCGGATGCCGGACGACGCCATACAGACCAGTGGAAACCACCGGCTGCTCCTCCTCGACCCTGATGGTCGCCGCCGCGTAGTTGTTCTGGATGATCACAGTCTCGGCGATCACGAAACCTGCTAGGACGAGTACGTTTCCGAGAACGATGACCGCCGTCGGTACATCTGACCAGCCGAACCGGTGGTCAAGGGCACTCAGCACGGACACCGCCACGACCATCGCGAGGATGCCGACGGTGATGAGCTTCTGCACCAGCCGGGTTTCGTTCCACGGTCCCGATTTCATCCGCCGCTGCAACGCATCCGGATATTTCACTGCCAGGTAGACGGTCGGCACCATGGCGCCGATCAGGAAGACACCGATGAAAACCCAAGCCTGCCAGTAGTCGAACGTGCCTGCGGGCAAGAACAGCAGCAGTCCGAAGAAGAGGACGCAGAACACGGTCGACGCCAGCAGTTGAAGAGTGATCTTCATGATTTCCTCCTATCGATTCATGCCGCGTCGCGGCGACGGTAGATCGCGCCTGCGACGAAGGTGAGTGCCGCTGCGGCGACGACCATTGAGGTCAGCGCGACGACCGAGTATTCCGACGGTGCCTTGGTCTGGCCGATCGGCGACGCGTCGAGCAGCCATTGCGGAAGGCGAAGCAGTGCGCCGAGGTACAGCGAGATGATCACGAAAGTGACTGCCAACCAACCGATCCAAGCTGACCGGAGGGCGACCGCGAGCGCCGCAACCGCCGCCATCGCCGCCATCGCGGGTACGAACGCCAACCCTGCCAGCGTGAGCCGCCAGATCGTCTGCGGCTCGCTGATCGTGATGCCCGCACCGAGTCCCATGCCGAGGCCCGCGAACAGCATCAGCACAGTCGATCCGAGGACCGCCGCGACAACTGCGGTGACGAGCCACCGCCATCGCGACACCGCGCCCGCCAGCACGACTTCGCCGAGGCCCGACTCCTCGTCACCGCGGACGCGCAACACGGCGGAGACGACATAGGCGGTGGCCGCCGCGGCGAGGAATTGTGTCAGTGTGGTGTACACACCGTCGGTGCCCTGCTGCGCCAGCACCCGCTGCAGCAGTTCGTTGTCCGCCGCGGCGTCGAGCAGCGACTTCGTCATCGATCCGAATGCCAAGCCGGACAGAAACAATCCGACGCTCCAGCCGATCATCTGACCCCGCTGCAGCGTCAGATGCAGGCCGAGGGTGCCTCTGATCGGGTGGGCATTCGGATGTTCGCCGGAAGACGGGATGACGCCGTCGTCGTACTGACGACTGCTCTCGAGCACCGCGGCGACCGCGATCAGGCCGATGGCCAGGGCGACGAGCAACGCCAGCGGCCACCACCGCACGTCGACGAACGCGCGCATCTGCTGGGCCCAGGCGATGGGGGAGAACCAGGACAGCGCGCTGCCGGAGTTGTCGATGACATCGCCGACCCCGCGCACCAGCGCGGCGAGCGCGAGCGCGCCCATTGCCGCCCCCGTGGCGGCCCGCGCCTGCCGCCACAGCTGCGCGGTGACCGCCGCGACGGCGCCGAACACCATCGACACCGCGGTGACGCCGAAGCACATTGCCGCGGTGTCGACGATGCCGAAGCCCGTCGCGGCCATCGCAAGAGTCATGGTCACCGCGAGGACCGCGTTGACGCCCCCGACCACGATCAGCGCCGCATATGTCCTGGCGTGCCGCCCCACCACCGATGACAGCACCAATTCAGCTGCGCCGCTTTCCTCCTCGGCGCGGGTGTGCCGGATCACGGTGAGAATGGACAGGATCGAGGCGGCGATGATGAGCGTCAGCATCAGCTCGTTGGCCATCATCACGCCCAGGTCGGTCTCCTTGACCCCGAACATCGGACCGCCAAGGATGATTCCGGCGGGCGTCTTGAGCAGGTTCACCCGCGCGGCGCGCTGCGCCTCTTCCGGGTAGGCCAGTTCGATGGCGTTCGGCGCATACACCATCATCAACGTCAGCGTGGCGATCCACACGCTGAGCCGGACCCGGTCGCGACGCAGCGCAAGCCTGACCAGGCTGCCGACGCCGGTGAACGCCGAAGCCGGCGAACGCTGTTCGTGCCGACCCGCGTGGGGCGCGACCGCGGTGGCAGTCATCGGCCTGCTCCTTGATACTCGCGCAGGAACATGTCTTCGAGCGACGCAGGCGTGACTGTCAGGTCGATGATCCCCAGATCCGTCAGCACCGCCATTGCGTGGTCCAGATCGCTGCGGTCGACCGAGAACGCGTAGTGGCCGTCGGCGATCGAGAAATCGTGCACGAAGGGGATCTGTCGGAGTTTCTGGCCGTCGTTGTGGGTGCGCACAGTGATCGTGGTGCGCATCAGGTGGCGCAGCTCGTCGAGGGTGCCCGACTTCACCGCGCGGCCCGCGCGGATGATCGTCACGTTGTCACAGAGCTTCTCGACCTCGGCAAGGATGTGGCTGGACAGAAGCACCGCAGCGCCGCGACCGGCGACCTCCTGCACGCAGGCTTGAAAAGCCTTCTCCATCAACGGGTCAAGACCCGAGGTCGGCTCGTCGAGAATGAAGAGCTCGGCGTTGACGGAGAATGCCGCGATGATCGCGACCTTCTGCCGGTTGCCCTTCGAGTACGTGCGCGCCTTCTTGTGCGGATCGAGTTCGAACCGCTCGATCAGCTGGTCGCGGCGCGCAACGTCGACTGCGCCGTCGCCGCGCAGCCGCGCCAGAAAGTCGATCGCCTGCAGACCGGTCAGGTTTGGCCACAGCGTCACATCGCCGGGGACGTAGGCGATTCGCCGGTGCAGAGCCACCGCGTCGCGCCATGGATCACCGCCGAGCAGTCGCACGGTGCCACTGTTGGCGCGCAGCAGGCCGAGCAACACGCGAATGGTGGTCGACTTGCCCGCGCCGTTCGGACCGAGGAAGCCGGTGATGTCACCCGGTGCAACGGTCAGGTCCAGCCCGTCGAGTGCCAAGGTGTGTCCGAAAGACTTTTTCAACCCACGGATTTCAACAGCGTGCATGGCAGTCTCCCGTCTATCGCTGCGGATCAGGCGTAGGTGGCGCCGAGCATCCAGACCGCAAGGGCGCCAACGGCGACGAGTGCAATCCGGGTGGACTTGATGCGCGTTTCGTATTTGGTGTTGCTGGAGATCTCCGGCCAAGCGATGACGATGACGCCCTTGATCAGCGCGAGCCACCCGAAGATCGTGATGAGGACATGCCAGTTGGCAACCCATTCGTTGTGCAGGAGAACCGAAATCAGGCCGAGGAACAACGAGAGGTAGCCGTAGCTCAGGCCGAATGCCCGGTTCTCCACGATCAGCCGCTTGACGTCGTGAAGCGCTTTCGGCCGAATGAAGAACATCGCGGTGACGATGACTGTGAGCCATCCCCAGAACAGGGCGAAGAACGTCTGGGTGGTCATGGGTTTTCCTCCTCCGACTGTGGGCTGCTGAACGGAATGCCTTGTTCGCGTTGGGCGAGGAACGCCTCGTACATCGACGAGTCGGCCATCAGGCCGTTGGAGTAGACCTCCAGCGCGGGTAGCACCATGTCCTCGGCGTAGTCGCGAAGCACGGCGCGCAGATCGGTCGGGTTGTCGTGCATCTGCAGGTAGAGCAGGAAGCCGCCACCGTTGTTCATGCCGAGGAATTTGGCCCTGGCCTTCGGGTCGCGGCTGGGCTTGAGCGTGCCCGCGCGAACCCCCTCCTCGAGATAGCCCTCGGCGTTCTCGATCATGCGCTGCCAGAACGCCTTGGCCAGGGCGCTGCCGGACTGCATGCTGCGCACCAGGTAGGCCATCATCGGCGCGTACGACTCGATCTCGGCCATCTGTGCGAACCACGAGGTGGCATCGGCCGACTTCAGCGACTCGGACTTCGACTGTCGGATCTCCGCCAGGATGTAGTCGTCGCAGACCTTCAGCAGCCCGTCCTTCGAGCCGAAGTGGTGGATGACCAGCGCGGCGCTCACGCCTGCGGCCTGGGCGATGGCCCGCAACCCCACGCTGAAGCCGTGCTGACCCACCTGCTCGATCGCGGCGTCGCGAATCCTCGCGACGGCCGTGAGATCGTCCGCTGAACGCATGTTTAGTACGCTAAACGCCCGTTTAGTGCGAAGTCAAGCGGGCACCTGCCAAAAATGCGTAAAAATCGCGCCACCCTTCCTCGCGAGCTGGCCGGGACCCGCGAGCAGACGCATAAGTACCCGCAAAGCCCTCGAAAAGGGCACTTTTGCGTTCCCCTACTTGCGTGTGGGCCCAGCTCGCGAGATTTTGCGTCTGCTCGCGGGAGAGAGGTGGTCAGTCCTCGTCGCGCGACGGCCAGTCGCGGGCGGCGGCCAGCAGCCCGTCGCCGAGCGGCACGAGCACCGGTGTCAGACGTTCGTCCTCGGCGATCAGTCGGGCAGCCTCCCGCACGGAGGTCACCTCGGCGTCGCGGGCATTGGCATCGCCTGCCCGCCCTCCGAGCGCCGCACGGTGCACGACGATCGCGCCGCCCGGCCGCAGCAGCCGGATGCCCTCCACCACGAAGTCCGGCTGGTCGGCGGGATCGGCGTCGATGAACACGAGGTCGTAGGACTCGTCGGCCAGGCGGGTGAGAACGTCCTGGGCGCGTCCGCCGATCAGCCGGGTCCGTGACGGCCCGATGCCGGCCTCGGAGAACGCCTGCTTGGCGAGGCGCTGATGTTCGGGCTCGACATCGATCGTCGTGAGCACGCCGTCGTCGCGCATACCGGAGAGCAGCCACAGCCCGCTGACGCCGGCTCCCGTGCCCACTTCCACCACGGCCTTCGCGCCGCTGATCTTGGCCAGCACGCTCAGTAGCGCCCCAACGGCGGGGCTGACCGCGCCCGCCCCGGTCTCCACGGCGCGGTCGCGCGCGGCGGCGACGATGGCGTCCTCGGAGATCGAATTTTCGGCGTGGTTGACGATCGACTCGGCGCGGCTGGGTTGCGGCTGGCTCGCCGGGTCATCGGGCATGCCCGCAGCGTAGAGGGGCGCCTAATCGTCAACAGGCGCGACACGCCCGTTCCGCGGCGGCCAAATCAGTTCACGATCGCGTGATTTGCCCTGGTGAGACGTGGGTGACATTGGTAACAATCGGGTTTCTCAGGGAAAGTTCAGTCGGCTCATATGCGGACCACACCAGGGTGGGCAACGGTGATCGCATGGAACACGGCGGACGCTGGCGCTCTGGGAATAACCATGTCGACCGTCGTGTTGCCGAGGATGTCGCGTTGCCGATAAGCGGTGAGCGCTGTGATCTGGAGGATCCGACGACCACAACCACTACGGCCCCCCATTTGGCGCCTGTTTCGATGCCCCATCTCGAGCGGTTCACCGACGGGGAATGGGTTGAGCCGTCCGAAGAGCCACAGGGCACCGCGGTTTTCGATGCCACCGGTGACCAATCGACCATGCCCTCGTGGGATGAGTTGGTGCGCCAGCACGCCGATCGGGTGTACCGCCTGGCCTACCGGTTATCCGGAAACCAGCACGATGCCGAGGACCTGACGCAGGAGACGTTCATCCGCGTGTTCCGGTCCGTGCAGAACTACCAGCCCGGCACGTTCGAGGGCTGGCTGCACCGCATCACCACCAACTTGTTCCTTGACATGGTCCGCAGGCGCGGCCGCATCCGGATGGAGGCGCTGCCCGAGGATTACGACCGGGTGCCCGCCGACGAGCCCAACCCTGAGGAGATCTACCACGATTCGCGCCTCGGGCCCGACCTGCAGGCCGCGCTCGACTCGCTGCCGCCGGAGTTCCGCGCCGCCGTGGTGTTGTGCGATATCGAAGGTCTGTCCTACGAGGAGATCGGCGCGACGCTCGGCGTGAAGCTGGGCACCGTGCGCAGCCGGATCCACCGCGGCCGACAGGCGCTGCGGGACTATCTGGCGCGCCATTCTCCCGACACGGCGAAGTCGGCCTGACGTTCACGGGTGTCGGGTGGGCCGTCCCGCGCTACATTCAAGTGAGAAGCGTCTGTCGCAGTGGTGATGGGCCGAGAGGAGCGGGGTGATGGCCGACCCGGGGCATGTGTTTCGTCGCGCGTTCTCCTGGCTGCCCTCCCAGTTCGCCTCGCAGAGTGATGCGCCGGTAGGACCGCGTGAGTTCGGCTCGACCGAGCATCTGTCCACCGAGGCCATCGCCGCTTTTGCAGACGGAGAGCTGCGGATGAGCGCACATCTGCGGGCCGCCCACCACCTGTCGCTGTGTCCGCAGTGCGCTGGCGAGGTGGAGGCCCAGCGCCAGGCGCGCGCCGCGCTGCGGGATTCCCGCCCTATCGCCATCCCCAGTTCGCTGCTCGGCATGCTCTCCCAGATTCCGCAGGACACCGCGCAGGTCCAGCCCAGCGACGGTGACCAGACCCAGTTTGCTGACGACACAATCCGCGACCGGCGCAAGCGCCGGTAGTCTGGACGACAAACCACGCATCGGCGCGCGCCGACGAACATCGGCGACCAAATAGAGAGTGATACACGGGTGACGAAGCAGGACCAGTCCGAAGGCCAGCGGGTGCCGCCGCGCCCTGTTTCGCGGCCGCCGGTCGATCCGTCCACCACCCGGGCGTTCGGCAGGCCCGACGGCGTGAACGGCTCGTTCGTCGGCGACGACAAGGTGCGCGACCAGGGCGAGTACACGCCGACCAACCAGTCGCCCGACCCCGTCCTTCACGAGGCCTTCGGACGTCCGAACGGCAACGGCGACTCATTGCAGCGCCACCCCGCCGATATCGGCGCGCTGGCCGCCGAACGCGAGAGGGAGAAGCTCCAGGAGCCCGACGACCCGTGGCGTGATCCCGGCGCGGCGGCCGCACTCGGTACGCCTGCCGTTGCTACACCCGCACCCGCGCCGGCCGCCACAAACGTCGGCAAGCTCGGCGTGCGCGACGTGCTGTTCGGTGGCCGGGTGTCCTACGTCGCATTGGCGGTGTTGGCGATCATCGCGTTGGTGATCGGATTGGCAGGCGGTTGGGTCGGTCGAAAGACCGCCGAGGTCGTCCAGGCGTTCACCACATCGAAGGTGACGCTGGCCACTGACAACGGCGCCGACCAACCCGAAGGCCGCTTCGCGAAAGTCGCAGCCTCCGTTGCCGATTCGGTTGTCACCATCGAGGCGGTCGGCGATAACGAGGGTGCTCAGGGCTCCGGCGTCGTCGTCGATCCGCGCGGTTACGTCGTCACCAACAACCATGTGATCTCCGAGGCGGCGACCAATCCGAGCCAGTACAAGCTGTCGGTGGTGTTCAACGACGGCAAGGACGTCCCCGCCAACCTCGTCGGCCGCGACCCCAAGACCGACCTGGCCGTGCTGAAGGTCGACAACGTCGACAACCTCAGCGTCGCGCGCCTCGGCGATTCCGACAAGCTCCACGTCGGCGACGAGGTCATCGCGGCGGGCGCCCCACTCGGCCTGCGAAGCACGGTGACCCAGGGCATCATCAGCGCGCTGCACCGGCCCGTCCCGCTTTCGGGCGACGGGTCGGACACCGACACCGTGATCGACGGTGTGCAGACCGACGCGGCCATCAACCACGGCAACTCGGGCGGCCCGCTGATCAACATGAACTCCGACGTCATCGGCATCAACACGGCCGGAAAGTCTCTGTCGGACAGCGCCAGCGGGCTCGGCTTCGCTATCCCCGTCAACGAGGTGAAGAGCGTCGTCGAGGCGCTGATCAAGGACGGCAAGATCGCCCACCCGACGCTGGGCCTCACCGCGCGGTCGGTGAGCAACGACCTCGCGTCGGGCGCGCAGGTGGCCAACGTCAAGGCAGGCGGCCCTGCGGAGAAGGCGGGCATCCTCGAGAACGACGTGGTGGTGAAGGTCGGTGATCGCACGGTCGCCGACGCCGACGAATTCGTAGTCGCGGTGCGGCTGTTGAAGATCGGCCAGGACGCCCCGATCGAGGTGGTCCGCGACGGCCGCCGCGTCACGCTTACCGTCAACCCCGGTTCCGACAACAGCACGTAATGTTCGCCAACGTCGGCTGGGGCGAAATGCTGCTCCTGGTGATCGCCGGACTGGTGATCCTGGGGCCGGAGCGGCTACCGGGCGCGATCCGGTGGACGTCGGGTGCACTGCGCCAGGCGCGCGATTACGTCAGCGGTGCGACCAAGCAGCTGCGCGACGATCTCGGCCCCGAGTTCGACGATCTCCGCGAGCCGCTCAGCGAGCTGCAGAAGCTGCGCGGTATGACACCGCGTGCTGCGCTGACCAAACATCTTCTCGACGGCGATGATTCGATCTTCACCGGCAAATTCGATCAGCCCGACGGCAAGCCCGCAGTCCAGCCCGCCGCGGAGACCACCCCGCCGCCGTCGACGCCGACCTCCAAGCAGCCGGGCGCGACGCCGTACGACAGCGACGCCACCTAGGCGTTGGTCGGCTGGCCGGCCCGCTCAACGGCGCGCTCGTTGTGCGACTCCGCCCAGTAGCGGATGCCGACCGCCCAGCCGATCCAGGCGACGAGCACAACGAGGTTGGACGGCAGGATTCGCGGGTCCTCGAATGCGCTGATCACGATCGCAACGATGATGAAAACGGTCAACAACACCCAGAACCAGTAGACGACCCGCGCGATGCGCGCTCGAATCCCGGTGAACCGATACAACAAAAGCGTGTTTCGCAGCGTCATCCGACGCCGTGGCTGGTCCGCGGAATGCGATTCCTCGACACGCAGCGACCAGAAGCGAAATCCCATCGCGATGAGCGTGTACATGACGATGCCGCCGAGGTCGGCGTAGATCAACCCGCCGGAGAAGTAGTTCGGGACGCCGAGTGTGTCCGTCCTGCCGAAGGCTGCGGCCAACGCTCCGGAGATCTGGAAGATGATCACGCCGAGGAAGAAGTAGTAGAAGCCGCGAAGAACCCGCGCGCCGCGGCGATGCATCGGATAGGCCAATAGCAACCGGCGGACCGTGATGGTCCGCCTCTTCTCTTCGTCGGGCGGCGGCGGCTTGGTCTCGGCGATCAGGTCCGAGGCCTCCTCGAGCCAGGCCTGCGCTCGCGCGGCGGCCTGCTGTTCCTGTCCTGGTGCGATTTCCTTGCTGGCTTTGAACCAGTCGACGGCGAATTCGACCTGCCTGCTTGCGTCTTCGAAAGAGAGCTTGCGAAGCCCGTGCCGGGTTCGGCGTTCGCGCCAGTCACCGATCACCAGTGCGACGATGCCGATCCCCGCGGTCAGGATCGGCGTGACGACCGTCAGCGCTATGCGGATGATCTGTTCGGAGTCCATCGCGCCCCAGTCTGGCCGCGAAATGGCAATCCGGCAGGGGAATATCGAGGAGAGGCCTGCCGGAATCTCGCCCGCAAGCGGGGGACCCGTGATTTCGTGACGAACGCGTCTAGCGGCCGCTGGGGTCCAGCCCCAGCGACATCCCCGCAAGCCCGCGCTTACGGGACGAGATCGCGTCGGCGATGCCGCGTAACTCCTTGCCTGCGGCCGAATCCGGCGCGCTGAGCACCAGCGGCACCCCGGAGTCACCCGCGGCCACCAGCGCGGGGTCCAGCGGCACCTGGCCGAGCAGTGGGACGTCCGCGCCAATCGCCGTCGTCAGCCTCTCGGCGACCTGACGGCCTCCGCCCTCGCCGAACACAGCCATCGTGGTGCCGTCGGGCAGCACCAAGCCGGACATGTTCTCGACCACGCCGACGATGCGTTGGCGGGTCTGCAGTGCGATCGCACCCGCGCGCTCGGCGACTTCGGCCGCGGCCAGCTGTGGCGTTGTCACGACCAGGATCTCGGCGCCGGGGATCAACTGCGCGACCGAGATCGCGACGTCCCCGGTGCCCGGTGGGAGGTCGAGCAGCAGCACGTCGAGATCGCCCCAGTACACGTCGGCCAAGAACTGCTGAAGCGCCCGGTGCAGCATCGGGCCGCGCCACACCACCGGCGTATTGCCCTGTGTGAACTGCGCTATCGAGATCACCCGTACCTCGTGGGCGATCGGCGGGAGGATCATCGACTCGACCTGGGTCGGTCGTTCGTCGGTGCCCATCATCCGCGGAATCGAATGGCCGTAGATATCGGCGTCGAGGACGCCGACCGACAGCCCGCGGGTCGCCATCGCCGCGGCGAGGTTGACCGTCACGCTGGACTTGCCGACGCCGCCCTTACCCGATGCGACGGCGTACACCCGCGTCAGCGAGCCGGGCTGGGCGAACGGGATGACGGGTTCGCGAGCGTCGCCGCGCAACTGCTTGCGTAACTCGGTGCGCTGCTCGTCGTTCATGACGTCGAGGCTGACCTTGACCGCGCCGGTGCCCGGCACGTCGGCGACCGCGGCCGCTACCCGCTCGGAGATCTCGGCCTTCTTCGGGCATGCCTCGGTGGTCAGGTACACGGCGACGTGCACACCGCCGTCGGCGTCGACGTCCACGCTCTTGACCATGCCGAGCTCGGTGATCGGCCTGCGCAACTCGGGGTCGATCACCTTGGCAAGGCCGGCGCGGATCGCGGAGACCAGCTCACTGGGACTTTCTGACATCACCGCCGAGTGTAGGCGGAGTGAGGTGTGCGGATTCGCGCCCGGTCAGGCGGGCGGCGGACCTGGCGCCGGTCCGACGACCGGCAGCTCGGCAGGCGGCCCCAATGCGGGTGGTGTTTCGCCGGGTGGTGGCACCGGGAGTTCCGGCGCCGGGGGAGGCGCGATGTCGAGTGGAGCGGCAGGTGGCGGGACGACACCGGGAGGCAATGCTTCCGGCGGCAGCTGCGGCTGCACGGGGGCCGGCGGGTTGTTGCCGATGCAGAACACCGCGCAGTTCTGCATCGGAGCCTGCTGCACCGGCTGCTGTTGAGGTTGTTGCATCGCCTGCATCCACGGCGGCATCCAGGACGGCGCGGGCGGGGCCGCGGCGGGCTGCGCAAAGATCGGCGCACCCTCCTGCGCGGGCCCCGGCAGCGGACCGAACTGCCCGTTGAGCTGGCTTGCCACGTCCGTGCGGGTCTGGTCCAGCAACGGGACCATCGCCAACGGGTCGTCGGCGGGCAGGCCGAGCACGTTCATCGGCGATCCGGGACCGAGGCCCTGGTAGTTGTCCAGGTGGGCGTCGGCGATCGGCGGGATGGGCCCGGTGATCGGCGGCAGATCGACCGGCACGACGCCCGTCGCGTACGCGGCCGCCCAGCCCAGCACGTTCTGGGCGTAGGCCATCGAGTTGTTGTAGCGGAGGATCGCGGTCATCACCTGAGACTGGTCGCGCAGGTTCAGCCCGCCGCTGCACAGATAGCGCGCCGCAGCCAGGCTCGCGTCGAACACGTTCTGCACATCGGCTTTGCCGTCGCCGTTGCCGTCGGACGCGTAGCGCGACCAGGTGCCGGGCAGGAACTGCATCGGGCCGAGCGCGCGGGCGTAGGTGACCCGGCTCGAACTGCGGGTCAACTCGATGACCTCGTTGCCGGGCAGGCTGCCGTCGAGGGACGGCCCGTAGATGGGTCGAGCTGCCGAGCCCGAGACATCGGTGGCGCCGCCGTTGGCGTGCATCGACTCGATGCGCCCGATGCCTGCGAGCAGATTCCAGCTGATGCCGCAGCCGGGGTAGGACGCGGCCATCATCCGCTCGGCGTTCTGGTATGCGTTCAGGGCGATCATCGGAATGCGAAGCGTGCCAGGCGAACTCACCACAACCGATGGTGGTGGCCCGGAGATGCCCGCAGTCGAGGCGATGTGGAAAGGAGTCGGGGCTTTGGTGGCCGCGACCACCGAGGCGCCGTCCGGATTTATCGGCCCGGGAGCGACGGCCGCCAGCGGGGTCACCGCGGAATCCCGGATCGGCGACACCGTGCCAGGTGTGGCGGCGACGGCTCCGGCGAAGACGATGGGGGTGATAGCCGCAATGCCGATCACGGGTGAGCGCATAGCCCGCGCTGCGCGGCTCCGCACTGCCTCCAGCGCGGCTCCTCCCCCTATGTGCACTCGACCGTCCTATGTTCGCTCTGCCTTGTGAACCAAGTCACCATACCTAGTCGACGCGCAGCGCGTTACAACAATGCCTGACCTGTGTTAACTGAGCTTTTTTGCTCGACGCTCGCCGGTGTGGGATCTGCCCGCGCCGTCCTTGCCTTCGTCGGCGGGTTCCGGCGGGCGCATTTCGCTCAACAGGTCGCGCAGTTCGTCGAGTTCGCGGCGCAGATAGTCGCGGGTGGCTACCTCGCCGACGGCCAGCCGCAATGCGGCCAGCTCGCGGGCCAGGTACTCGGTGTCGGCCTTCGTCTGCTCGGCTCGGCGGCGGTCCTCTTCGAGGGAGACGCGGTCCCTGTTTTCCTGCCGGTTCTGGGCCAGCAGGATCAGGGGCGCGGCGTAGGCGGCCTGCGTGGAGAAGGCCAGGTTGAGCAGGATGAACGGGTAGGGATCCCACCGCAGCGTGACCGCGAACAGGTTCAGGCTGATCCAAACCACGACGAGGATGGTCTGCCACAGCAGGAAGCGCCCGGTGCCGAGGAAGCGGGCGATGGATTCGCTGAACTGCCCGACGGTCTCGGCGTCGACGGTGAAGGCGAATCGGCGCCGTGACGAACGCGGGGTGTCGAGCCGCTGGCGCGTCGATTCGCTCACGTCACCCCCTCCGCGCTCCAGAATTCGGGTTCCTCGCGCTCCCGCCAGTCGTCGGGCAGCAGATGGTCGAGCACGTCGTCGACCGATACCGCGCCCAAAAGGTGGTTCTCATCGTCGACGACCGGACCACAGACGAGGTTGTACGCAGCGAAATAGCGGGTGACGGCCGTCAGCGGATCGTCGGGGCCGAGGTTGGGCAGATCGGTGTCGATGATGCCGCCGACCAGTGCGGCAGGTGGTTCGCGCAGCAGCCGCTGCAGGTGCACGCAGCCCAGGTAGCGGCCGGTCGGAGTCGACGTCGGGGGCCGCGCCACGAAGACCAACGAAGCCAACGCGGGGGTGAGGTCGGGGTCGCGGACGCGGGCCAGCGCCTCCGCGACGGTGGTGTCAGGGGCGGTCACCACGGGCTCTGAGGTCATCAGGCCGCCCGCGGTGTCCGGCGAGTGGGCCAGCAGTCTGCGCACGTCCTCGGAGTCCTCGGGGTCCATCCGTCGCAGGAAAAGCTCCGCGTCGGCGGGGGTCATCGTGCCGAGTAGGTCGGCGGCGTCGTCGGGATCCATCGCCTCGAGCACGTCGGCCGCGCGTTCGGGCTCGAGCTGGCGCAGCATGTTGGCCTGCTCGTCCTCCGGCAGCTCCTGCAGCACGTCGGCGAGCCGCTCGTCGTCGAGGGCCCTCACGACCTCGAAACGGCGCTTCTCCGGCAGCTCGCGGATCGCCTCTGCCACCTCGATCGGGCGCTGGCCCTGGAACTGTTCGAGCAGCTGGGCGACGCCCTGACCGGGCATTGCCAGCCCCGACGGAGTCAGGCCCTGCACCTGCTGCCAGTCGACGGTGTCGATGTTCTTGCGGCGGCCCAGCCGACGCCCGAGCGCTCGCACCGCGACCTTGGTGACCAGCCAGTCGCGGGTCCGTGACTGCTCGATGCCGAGATCGATCACGACGACGTCCACCCCGGCGAGCTCGGGCAGGTCGGGATCGTCGACGCGAACGCGGGTCTCGATCACCTGGCCGAGCACCAGCACCTCGCCGGGCCGCTGCGTGAACTTGCGCAGAGAGACGTTGGCGGTGATGAGCGTGACGGCGCTCGGGTCGATCGCCGTGACCCGGCCGATGGGCACGAAGATGCGGCGGCGGGTGAGCAGTTCGACGACGAGGCCGAGCACCCTGGGTTGATGGCGGACGACGCTGATGCTGATCACCACGTCGCGGACACGGCCGATGGACTCACCGTCGGGGCCCAACACCACCATTCCCGCAAGCCGGGCCGCGTAGACCCTGTTCACCGCCGCCATGACTCAAAGGGTAGAGAGTGTGGTTGTGGAAAACCGGTATCGGCCCCGCCGAACGATCCTTTCCGTTCCGGGTAGCAGCGCCAAGATGATCGAGAAGGCCAAGACTCTGCCCGCAGACGAGGTGTTCCTCGATCTGGAGGACGCCGTCGCGCCTGACGCCAAGACGCAGGCCCGCACGCAGGTCGCGACGGCGCTTGCCGACTCGGGCTGGGCGGGTCAGCTGCGCGGCGTCCGGGTCAACGACTGGACTACGCCGTGGACCTACGCCGACACCATCGAGGTGGTTTCCACCGCGGGCGCGTCGTTGGACATCATCGTGCTGCCGAAGGTGACCGATGCGTCCCACATCAACGCCCTCGATCTGCTGCTGAGCCAACTGGAGACCACGCACGGCCTACCGGTGGGCCGGATCGGTATCGAGGCGCAGATCGAGAATGCGCAGGGGCTGACCAACATCGACGCGATCGCGGCGGCCCCGCGGGTGCAGGCCCTTGTGCTCGGTCCGGCGGATATGGCGGCCAGCCTCAACATGCGCACGCTCGAGGTGGGGGAGCAGCCCGAGGGGTACGACGTCGGAGACGCTCATCACCATGTGCTGATGCGAATCCTGATCGCCGCCCGCACGCACGGAGTGCTCGCGATCGACGGCCCGTATCTGAAGGTGCGTGACGTCGACGCGTTCCGCCGGGTGGCCGGCCGGTCGGCGGCGCTCGGGTACGACGGCAAGTGGGTGTTGCATCCCGACCAGATCGCCGCGGGCAATGAGCTTTTCAGCCCCCGCCAAGCCGACTACGACCACGCCGAGTTGATCCTCGAGGCATACTTTTGGCACACCTCGCACGCAGGGGGAGCGCGCGGCGCGGTGATGCTCGGCGACGAGATGATCGACGAAGCCAGCCGCAAGATGGCGTTGGTGATCGCCGGCAAAGGCCGCGCGGCAGGCATGAGGCGCGAGGCCGAACCCTTCAGGCCGCCGAGCTAGCCGCGAATCCCTATGGCGCCCACTGCCATCCACTGGCGAAGAGGCCGAATACGAAAATGAAGTAGAGCAAGACCAGTGCGCTGACCAGTCCACCGACGATGGTCCCCGCCAATGCGAGGCCGTAGCCGTCCTGGCCGGTGCGCTTGCATTCACGCATGGCGATGATGCCCAGGATGAACCCCGCGATCGACGGCAGGCCGCAGAACACAAGGCCGCCGAGCGCGGTGACCAAGGACGCGATTGCCTTGCCGTTGGTGCCGAGCGGCTTACCGGCCCGGTACGGGTCGTACGGCGGCGGGTAGGCCGGATACGGCGGCGGATACACCCCGCCCTGCGGGTAGACGGGCGGCGGCAGCTGCGGATACTCCGTCGGATAATCGACAGGCGCATAGGGATCGGGCTGCGCCGCAGTCTGTTCCAGTGGCGGATATTCGGCGCCGCGGTACGGCTGCTCGTGCGGGTTGCTCATGTCAAGCGCTGAGTGCGAACACGGTCCAGATGATGCTGATGATCAATGTCGCGACGCCGACCGCGATGCCTGCGATGGCAAGTCCGTGACCGCCCTGACGCCTCTCCTTGATCTGGTTGAGCGCGACGACCCCGAGTCCGATCCCGACGAGTGATCCGATGGTGCACAGGATTCCGATCAGCGAGGCGACCAGCGACCAGATCGCCAACTGGTTGGTTTCCGGCTGCGGTTGGCCGTAGCTACCGCCGTAACCCCCCGGGTATCCCTGTCCTGGATACGACGACGGTGGCGGCGGATAGTCGGTCGGTGCGGCGCCGTACGACGGCGGGGGATAGGACTGGCCGCCGTATCCCGGCTGCCCACCGAAGCCCGACGGGTCCGGGTAGGGCGGCGGATAGCCGTGCTGTTGGGCACCAGCAGACGGGTATCCGGGTGGGGGCGGCGGGTACGCGGGCGAAGGCGGGTAGGCGGGTGACGGGTAGCCGCTCTGCTGGAAGTCGGTGGGCGGCGCAAAACCGGTCGGCGGTGTGTCGAATGCCGATGACGGCCCGGCGTAACCCGGCGGAGTGAACTGCTCGGTGGGCGGTTGGGCGGGCACGTATGCTCGGTGGGCGGTTGGGGGCGGCACGTACTGCTCGGTCGCCGCGGGCGGGGTGAACTGCTCCGTGGCGGGCTGCGGCGAGGACTGATCGTCCTGCTGCTGCGACTGCTCGATCGACGGCGCCTCATACCCGCCCGACGGTGGCTCCGACGAGCTCGAACTGGAGTCGGATGCTGGCGTTTCGGAGGAGTCCCCGCCCGGATTTGTCATGCTGTCAACCTAGCGTATGCGCTGGTACCCGTGGTCGGAGAGGACATTGGGCACCAACATCGGCGCCAGATCGTTGAGCATGTGTGGCGACGAGAATTCGCGCCGCGGATAGAGGAGAATGAGGATCCATGACCAGCCCCTTCCAGCCCGGACAGACCCCCGGCGCGACACCGGGCGCGAAGACAGCCCCGGCCCGCGGGCCGGCCCCCTTGCCGACGCCGCCGAAGGGCTGGCCGATCGGCTCGTATCCGACCTACGCCGAGGCGCAGCGCGCGGTGGACCACCTCTCCGATCAGGAGTTCCCCGTCCAGCAGGTGACGATCGTCGGCGTCGATCTCATGCAGGTCGAACGGGTGACCGGCCGCCTGAGCTGGCCCAAGGTGCTCGGCGGTGGCGTGATCACCGGCGCATGGCTCGGCCTTTTCATCGGTCTGATCCTTGGGTTCTTCAGCGAGAACCCGTGGGCGTCGCTGATCACCGGCCTGGTCGCGGGCGTCTTCTTCGGCCTGATCACCTCGGCGATCCCGTACGCGATGGCTCGCGGCACAAGAGATTTCAGTTCGACGATGCAGTTGGTGGCAGGCCGCTATGACGTGTTGTGTGACCCGCAGAGCGCCGAGAAGGGCCGGGAACTGCTGGCGCGCTTGGCCATCTAGAGTCCGAACTCACCCGCTGATGCAGGCCACGATCGTGCGGCGGCTGTCGACGCGCCGCCGGGAAGTGTTGCAAATCACGCACAGCTAGCTCTACGGTTCTGGCGCGGGAGGGTTCCGCGGACAGGAGGCGTGTGGTGCGCGGACGTCGGCTGGGTAGGGCGGCGTTGGCCGTCGCGATGACGGCATCGGTGGTGACGGCGTGCAGTTCCGGCGGCGGTGGCAAGGTAGTCAGCTTCTACACGCCGGCGAGCGAAGCCGCCACCTTCACCGCCATCGCAGAAAAGTGCAACGAGCGGCTCGGCGGCCGCTTCACCATTCAGCAGATCAGTCTGCCCAAGGAGGCCGACGCGCAGCGCCTTCAGCTGGCCCGTCGGCTCACCGGCAACGACAGAAGCCTCGACGTGATGGCCCTCGACGTCGTCTGGACGGCCGAGTTCGCCGAGGCGGGTTGGGCGTTACCACTCTCCGATGATCCGTCCGGCCGAGCGGAGGCCGACGCCACCACCAACACGCTGCCGGGGCCGCTGGAGACAGCCAAGTGGCGGGACAAACTCTATGCCGCCCCGGTCACGTCCAACACCCAATTACTTTGGTATCGAGCCGATTTGATGAAGCAGGCGCCCTCGACGTGGGACGACATGGTGGCCGAGGCGACCCGGTTGCACGCCGCCGACCAGCCCAGCTGGATCGCACTGCAGGGTAAGCAGTACGAGGGCTTGGTGGTTTGGTTCAACACGTTGCTGGAGAGCGCGGGTGGCCAGGTGCTTTCCGACGACGGCCAGACTGTCACGCTGACCGACACTCCCGAGCACCGGGCAGCCACAGTGAAGGCGCTGCAGATCATGAAGTCGGTAGCCACCGCGCCCGGCGCCGATCCGTCGGTCACCCAGACCGATGAGGGAACCGCGCGGTTGGCGCTGGAGCAGGGGAACGCCGCACTCGAGGTGAACTGGCCATTCGTGCTGCCATCCATGCTGGAGAATGCGGTCAAGGGCGGCGTGCCGTTCCTGCCGCTGAACAACCAGCCGGACCTGGCAGGCACGATCAACGACGCCGGCACGTTCGCCCCCAGCCTCGAACAGTTCGACGCGGCTTACAACTCCGCCAAGAAGGTGTTCGGGTTCGCGCCCTACCCCTCAGTGCTGCCCGGACAGCCGGCGAAGGTCACCCTGGGTGGACTCAATCTTGCGGTAGCCAGTACGAGCGACAAGAAGGCCGAGGCGTTCGAGGCGATCCGCTGTCTGCGCGGCACCGAGAGTCAGAAGTACGCCTCAATGGAGGGCGGGTTGCCGGCAACGCTGGCTTCGCTCTACGACGATCCGGAGTTCCAGGCCAAATACCCGCCCTATGACATCATCCGCCAGCAGCTGACCGATGCCGCGATCCGGCCGCTGACGCCTGTGTATCAGCCCGTCTCGACCCGCATCTCGGCGACGCTGGCGCCGATCACCGACATCGATCCGGAGGCCACGGCCGACGAGCTGACCGAGGCGGTCCAGAAGGCCATCGACGGTAAGGGGCTGATTCCGTGACGGCCACCTTGGAAAACCACGACGCACCCAAGGCCGCCGCCGGAGGCGGTGCGGGCGACGACAAGAAGTCCGACCGCAGACTGGCCTATCTGCTGATCACGCCCGCGGTCATCCTGATGCTTGCGGTGACCGCGTACCCGATCGGTTACGCGGTGTGGCTGAGCCTGCAGCGCTACAACCTGGCCGCCCCCGACGACACCGCGTTCGTCGGGCTTTCGAACTACCAGACCGTGCTCACCGACCGCTACTGGTGGACGGCGTTCGTGGTGACCCTCGCCATCACCATCGTCTCGGTGGCAATCGAGTTCGTACTCGGCATGGCGCTGGCGCTGGTGATGCACCGAACCATCTTCGGTAAGGGTGTCGTGCGCACCGCGATCCTGATCCCGTACGGCATCGTCACCGTCGCCGCGTCCTACAGCTGGTACTACGCATGGACACCGGGTACCGGTTATCTGGCCAACCTGCTTCCCGAGGGCAGCGCGCCGCTGACCGAACAGCTCCCGTCGCTCGCGATCGTCGTGCTCGCAGAAGTGTGGAAGACCACTCCGTTCATGGCGCTGCTGTTGCTCGCGGGGCTGGCCCTTGTGCCGCAGGATCTGCTCAACGCCGCGCAGGTCGACGGAGCAGGCGCATGGAAGCGACTGGTCAAAGTGATTCTGCCGCTCATCAAACCGGCGATCCTGGTGGCGCTGCTGTTCCGCACGCTTGATGCGTTCCGGATCTTCGACAACATCTACGTGCTCACCGGTGGGGCCAACAGCACAGGGTCGGTGTCGATCCTCGGCTACGACAACCTGTTCAAGGCCTTCAACCTCGGCCTCGGCTCGGCGATCAGCGTGCTGATCTTCCTGGCGGTGGCGATCATCGCGTTCATCTACATCACGATCTTCGGCGCCTCGGCACCCGGATCCGACGAGGAGAGGCGCTGATGGCCGAGCGGGTCGGCGCGGGACGGGCGACGGGGTGGACCGTCGTCAACATCATCGTGGTGATCTACGCCCTGTTCCCCGTCCTGTGGATCCTGTCGCTGTCTCTGAAGCCGACCTCAACGGTCAAGGACGGCAAGCTGATTCCCAGTGAGATCACCTTCGACAACTACAAGGGCATCTTCTCCGGCAATGCGTTCAGTTCGGCGCTGATCAACTCGATCGGCATCGGCCTGATCACCACGGTGATCGCCGTCGTCGTCGGGGGCATGGCGGCCTACGCGGTGGCGCGGTTGAACTTCCCGGGTAAGAAGCTGCTCGTCGGTGTCGCGCTGCTGATCGCCATGTTCCCGCAGATCTCGCTTGTGACACCGATTTTCGACATGTGGCGCAGCATCGGGCTCTTCGACACGTGGCCGGGCCTGATCATCCCGTACATCACGTTCGCGCTTCCGCTGGCCATCTACACGTTGTCGGCGTTCTTCAGGGAGATCCCATGGGATCTGGAGAAGGCGGCCAAG
Source organism: uncultured Actinomycetota bacterium (assembly GCA_963756865.1). Taxonomy (GTDB): domain Bacteria; phylum Actinomycetota; class Actinomycetes; order Mycobacteriales; family Mycobacteriaceae; genus Mycobacterium. The sequence goes on from CAVWPQ010000020.1 coordinate 288,227, forward strand.
ATGGACGGCGCCACACCGGCGCAGGCGTTCCGCAAGGTGATTGCGCCGCTGGCGGCTCCCGGTATCGTCACCGCGGCGATCCTGGTGTTCATCTTCGCGTGGAACGATCTGCTGCTGGCGCTGTCGCTGACCGCCACCGAACGCGCGATCACCGCGCCGGTGGCGATCGCGAACTTCACCGGCAGTTCGCAATTCGAGGAGCCGACCGGATCCATTGCCGCGGGCGCAATGGTGATCACGGTTCCGATCATCATCTTTGTTCTAATCTTCCAACGACGGATCGTCGCTGGATTGACGTCTGGTGCGGTGAAGGGGTAGTTCGATGGCCGAGATTGTGTTGGACCGGGTGACCAAGAGTTACCCAGACGGCGCCATGGCCGTGAAGGATCTCTCGATCACGATCGCCGACGGTGAGTTCATCATCCTCGTCGGCCCGTCCGGCTGCGGGAAGTCCACCACGCTGAACATGATCGCCGGGCTGGAGGAGATCTCCTCAGGCGAGATGCGCATCGCAGGCGAGCGGGTGAACGAAAAGGCGCCGAAGGACCGCGATATCGCGATGGTGTTCCAGTCCTATGCGCTGTACCCGCACATGACCGTCCGCCAGAACATCGCGTTCCCGTTGACGTTGGCGAAACTGAAGAAGGCCGATATCGCCGCCAAGGTCGAGGAGACCGCGAAAATCCTCGATCTGACCGCACTTCTGGATCGCAGGCCGGCACAGCTGTCGGGTGGTCAGCGGCAGCGGGTAGCGATGGGACGCGCGATCGTGCGTAACCCCAAGGCGTTCTTGATGGACGAGCCGCTGTCGAACCTGGACGCCAAGCTGCGCGTGCAGATGCGTGCGGAAATCGCACGGCTGCAGAACAGGCTGGGCACCACTACCGTTTACGTGACGCATGATCAGACCGAGGCGATGACGCTGGGCGATCGCGTCGTCGTGATGCGGGCGGGTATCGCACAGCAGGTCGGCACGCCGGAGGAGTTGTACTCCAGGCCCGCCAATCTGTTCGTCGCAGGGTTCATCGGTTCACCCGCGATGAACTTCTTCCCCGCGACCTTCACCGATGTCGGGGTGAGGCTGCCGTTCGGCGAGGTCACGCTCACCCAAGAGGTGCATGACGTGCTGGCCCAACACAACAGGCCGAACAACGTGATCGTCGGCATCCGCCCCGAACACATCGAGGACGCCTCGCTGATCGACACGTACGCCCGGATCCGGGCGCTGACGTCAGAGGTGACGGTCGACTTCGTCGAATCGCTCGGTGCCGACAAGTACGCGCACTTCAAGTCCGAGGGCGCAGGTGCGCGAGCGGCGCAGCTGGAGGAGCTCGCGGCCGAGTCGGGTGCCGGCGAGAACGAGTTCGTGGCAAGGGTTTCCACCGAGTCTAAGGTGGCGCCGGGGCAGAAGGTGGAGCTTGCCTTCGACACCACGAAGCTGGTCCTCTTCGACGCCGACACCGGCGCCAACCTGAGCATTCCTCCTGCTGGGGGACGCGAGGAACCGGCGCCTGCGCCGCAGGACGAGCAGACCACACCGCCCGCGGAGTGACCGACGTCCTGGCGGAGGTTCGTGCCCACCTGCGCGCGCACTTCGCCCGGGAGCCCGACGCCGCGAGTGTGACGTTTCTGGGCACGCAGTCCTTCGACGTGCTGCGGTTCGGATCCGATGACGACGACGTCGTTCACTATGTGTCACTGGGGTGTTCGCGCGAGCCGATGACCGATCCGGCCGAGTTCGCCGCCGATCCGGTGCGCGGACCCCGCGCCGAGGTATCGGTCGCGCTGCGGGGGGCCACACCGACAGGTCTGGCCCGCAGCGTGGCGGTGCTGGCCGCCGCACCCGCCGTCGAGGGTCTGGTGCTGGCCCCCGATGCGCTGGTCGACCTTGGTAGTCCGCTGTGGAATGGCGCCGCGTTCACGGCATTCCTGTTGGGCGGCAGCGAGATCGGCGACGTCGAGCTGCCCGCACCCCTTGACCAGGTCGCCGTTCTGTCGGCCGTTCCGATCACACCGACGGAAGGGGCGTGGGTGCGGCTCAAGGGGGCGCAGGCGATGCGCGATGCGTGGCGGGCCGACGCTGTCGACGTGCTCGACCCGAACCGGAAGGCATCGGCGCCCAGCTAGAGCCAGTGGTTGCGACGGAACGTCCGGTAGAGCAGGAAGCAGACACAGAACATCACCGTCAGCACCGCCGGGTAGCCCCACGTCCACTGCAGCTCGGGCATGTGCTCGAAGTTCATCCCGTAGATGCCCGCAAGCGCGGTGGGCACCGCGGCGATGGCCACCCACGCGGAGATCTTGCGCATGTCGACGTTCTGCTGCATGGCGACCTTGCCCAGCGCGGCCTGCACAAGCGAGCTGAGCATCTCGTCGTAGCTGGTGATGCGATCGGAGGCCAGGATGTTGTGATCGAGGACGTCGCGCATGTAGCGCCGCACCTCGACCGAGATCAGGTCGTTGTGGTCGGAGTGGATTCGCTGCAGCGCCAGCGTCAACGGATTGACGGCCCTGCGCAGTTCGACGATTTCCCGCTTGAGCAGATAGATGCACTCGATGTTGGTGTGGGTCATCGGCGAGAAGATGTCCTCTTCCATCGCGTCGATATCGACCTCGATCAGATCGGTGACGTCCAGATAGTCGTCGACCACATGGTCGGAGATCGCGTGCATGATCGCGTAGGGGCCCAGCTTGAGCAGCGCGGGGGAGGCTTCGAGTTTCCGCCGCACGCCGGCAAGTTCGCCGTGTTCACCGTGCCGGACCGTCACCACGAAGTCGGCGCCGACGAACACCATGATCTCGCCGGTCTCGACGATCTCCCTGGCCTTGGCGACCGACTCGTGCTCGATGTAGTTCACCGTCTTGAGGACCAAGAACAGAGTCTTGTCGTAGCGCTCCAGCTTCGGCCGCTGGTGGGCGTGCACCGCATCCTCGACCGCCAGCTCATGCAGGCCGAACACGTCGCCGACGGCCTGCATCTGGTGCTCGTCGGGTTCGTGCAGGCCGATCCACACGAACGCTTCCCTGCCCTCGGCTTCGAGCTCGTGCACCTTGTTAAGCGCCGCGGCGTGGGTGTACTTGCCCGGCAGCCGCTTCCCGTCGACGTAGATGGCGCAGTCGACCATCGCCCTGGCGACAGGCACGTGGATGGACTTGCCGTCGGAGTGGTCGTGGCGGTGCTTTGGGCGGACCGGCCGAAGGGAGGGAGGCAGAGCGCTCCGGAACGATGGCATTCCCACCACCTCCCGTCGCAGCGCAGCCGGGCTCGGCCCCGGATAATGCTACGCGCGGCCGGTTGTGGACCGCCCGTTTCGCGATGTCGCCGGTGCGCTAGTTTCGACCACAGTCTCGACGACGGAAAAACCTCTCTTCCCAAGGAGCCTGAAGACGTGAGCACTTCTCCCCTCAAGGTCGCGGTGACCGGCGCCGCCGGCCAGATCGGCTACAGCCTGCTGTTCCGCTTGGCGAGCGGCTCATTGCTCGGTCCTGACCGGCCGATCGAGCTCCGTCTGCTCGAGATCGAGCCCGCGCTGAAGGCGCTCGAGGGCGTCGTGATGGAGCTCGACGACTGCGCGTTTCCGCTGCTGTCCGGTGTCCAGATCGGCGCGGACGCCAACAAGATCTTCGAGGGGGTGAACCTCGCCCTGCTGGTCGGAGCACGGCCGCGCGGCCCCGGCATGGAGCGCGGCGATCTGCTCGAGGCCAACGGTGCGATCTTCACCGCCCAGGGCAAGGCGCTGAACTCGGTGGCCGCCGAAGACGTTCGTATCGGCGTGACCGGTAACCCGGCGAACACCAACGCGCTGATCGCGATGACCAACGCACCCGACATCCCGCAGGAGCGGTTCTCCGCGTTGACCCGCCTCGACCACAACAGGGCGATCTCGCAGCTGGCCCGCAAGACCGGCGCCAAGGTCACCGACATCAAGAAGATGACGATCTGGGGTAACCACTCCGCCACCCAGTACCCCGACGTGTTCCACGCCGAGGTCGGCGGGAAGAACGCCGCCGAGGTCATCAACGACCAGGACTGGATCGAGAACGACTTCATCCCGACGGTCGCCAAGCGCGGTGCGGCGATCATCGATGCGCGCGGCGCCTCCTCGGCCGCGTCTGCCGCGTCGGCCACCGTCGACGCGGCCCGCTCCTGGCTTATCGGCAGCCCGAAGGACGACTGGGTGTCGATGGCGGTGGTCTCCGACGGCAGCTACGACGTACCGGAGGGTTTGATCTCGTCGTTCCCGGTGACGACGAAGGACGGCGACTGGGAAATTGTGCAGGGGCTGGAGATCGACGACTTCTCCCGCGGCCGGATCGACAAGTCGACGGCGGAGCTGGCGGACGAGCGCAAGGCCGTCAAAGAACTCGGATTGATCTGAACCGGCTTCGCGCCGTAGGGCGCTAGCCCTGTGTGACCTCGACGCTCCCGTTCTTGCTGATCGCAGGTCGGCCGGAATGGTAGACGACGATGCTGTTCATGCCGTTGACCTGAATGCCGTCGGCGCTGTCGACGGTGACCTGGTGGTTGTACCCGTTGACAAAGAGGTTGGCGCAGTGGCCGGTTACGGTGACCGTCAGGTTGTTGCCGTTGAGCGTCAGCCTGCCGTCATTACATTCGATGGTCTTGGTCTTGTTGCTCTCGTTGACCATCAGGCTTCCGCCGTGCGGCACCTTCGTGGGGCCGAATAGGCCTTCGAATACGCCCAGGTCCTTCCACGGCACGGCGAACGCGACGAGCATCCCGACGGGAAAAACAAGGCCGGCGAGTATCCCGATCCACCGCGGCCCACTGCGCCTCCGACGGAACGCGGGTGCGTCGAGATCGCCAGACGGAACAGGGGTGGGCGACCACGTGGGGATCGATCCACCGGTGGGACTGACGCCGTAATCGGGGAATTGTGCCGGATATTGCGGCGCAGGCCGATTGGTGTCGGCCAGCCCGCGCTCGAGTTCTCTGATGCGCTGCTCGGGGTCTTCCTGCTCCGGCGAAAGATAATTCGACATCGCTACCCATCCCTCTCCTGGCCAATAATGATATGGCCGGGGGAGCGGTGACGTCGTTTGATCTGGAAGCAAGGCGATTAGGTTACCTACCAGTTCGTCGTTACCCTGATTTTGTGCCTCAGAAGCAAGAAAACCCGCAGATCACCGTCACTGACGAGGAGATCTTCGAGGCCCACGTAGCCGGCAAGCTATCGGTCGAATTGAAGTCGCCGCTGGACACCCAGCGCGCGCTGTCGATCGCCTATACGCCCGGCGTGGCGCAGGTAAGCCGCGCGATCGCAGCGGATCAGACGCTTGCCGCCCGCTACACGTGGGCGAACCGTCTGGTGGCCGTCGTCAGCGACGGCAGTGCGGTGCTCGGCCTCGGCGACATCGGTGCGGCCGCATCGCTACCGGTGATGGAGGGTAAGTGCGCGCTGTTCAAGGCGTACGGCGACCTGGACGCGATTCCGCTCGTGCTGGACACCAAGGATCCCGACGAGATCGTCGAGACATTGGTGCGGCTGCGGCCGACGTTCGGCGCCGTCAACCTCGAAGACATCTCGGCCCCGCGTTGCTTCGACATCGAGCGACGCCTCATCGAGGCCCTCGACTGTCCGGTCATGCACGACGATCAGCACGGCACGGCGATTGTGGTGCTCGCGGCGGTACTCGGTGCGACGAAGGTGCTCGACCGCGACATCTCCTCGTTGCGCGTGGTGATTTCCGGCGTCGGCGCCGCAGGCGTGGCCTGCGCGAGAATCCTGCTTGCGGCGGGTGTTTCGGATATGACATTGCTGGACTCGCGGGGCATCCTGCATCCGAGCCGCGATGACCTGAACCCGGTCAAGGCCGACCTGGCACAGCACACCAACCGCGACGGAATCTCCGGCGGAATGGTCGAAGCGCTCAAGGGTGCAGACATGTTCCTCGGACTTTCCGGCGGCGTCGTGCCCGAAGAACTGATCGCGACGATGGCTCCGAACGGCATCGTGTTCGCGCTGTCCAACCCCGATCCGGAGATCCATCCGGAGATGGCCGCCAAGCACGCTGCCGTGGTGGCAACCGGGCGCAGCGATTTCCTCAACCAGATCAACAACGTGCTGGCGTTCCCCGGTGTGTTCCGCGGTGCGCTCGACGCCGGTGCGCGCCGCATCACCGAGAAGATGAAAGTGGCTGCGGCCGAGGCGATCTTCGGGGTGGTAGGCGGCGACCTGTCCGCGGAGTACATCGTCCCCAGCCCGCTTGACCCCCGCGTCGGACCAGCAGTGGCCGAGGCGGTCGCGGCGGCCGCAAGCACCGGAGACGTCTGATCCGCTCGATCCCGGGCCGCAGGCTCGTCGTTGTGCTGCTCGCCACACTTCTCGTTGCGGGCTGCGCAGGCACGACCACCAGTCGGTCGATCGCCGTCGGAGCCCGTGAAGACGTCCAGTCGACGCTGCTCGCGTACATCTATGCATCGGCGCTGCGGACGTACGGAACGCCCGCGCACGTCGAGGTGTCGCCCGACCCGTTGAGAGGCATGGACTCCGGCGACGTCACCGTGGTGCCGGGATTCACCGGACGGCTGCTCGACACCTTCGCGCCAGGCGCCAAGGCCCGCGCCGCCGCTCAGGTGTACCGCGAGATGGTGTCGGCCCTTCCCGAGGGCATCGCAGCGGGCGACTTCGCAGAAGCTGCGGAGGACAAGCCCGCGCTCGCCGTGACCGAGTCCACCGTCGACGCTTGGGGCGGACGGGATGTGACGGCGGCTGTGCGCCACTGCGACAAGCTGAAGGTCGGGCGGGTCGCCGACGCTCCGGTGACCATCGGCACGTGCGCGGCCAAGGCGCGCGAATACGCCAACGCCGCAAGGCTGTTCGAGGCGCTGCGGATCGGGCAGATCGACGCCGCGTGGACGTCGACGGCCGATCCGGACATCCCAGCCGACGCCGTGGTGCTCACAGACCGCACGGCATTGATCCGTGCCGAGAACGTCGTGCCCCTGTACCGCCGCAACGAACTCTCCGAGATGCAGACGCTCGCGCTCAACGAGGTGGCCGGCGTGCTGGATACCGCGGGGCTGGTTCAGATGCGCCGTCAGGTCGACGCGGGAAGCGACCCGGCCCACGTCGCCGACGGGTTCCTCGCCGAACATCCGCTTGGTGCTACCAGCCGATAGGTCAGGCGAGCGTGCTTGCGGGCCCTTGCCGGGACGTCACCTTGGCGACCACCCGTTGATAGCCCGACCCGGTGACACGGGCGAGCAGATCGAGAGCCTTGGCGTCGTTGCCGACCAGCACCCGCGGCTTGTTCCTTCGTACGCCGTCGAGGATGATCCGCGCGGCCTTCTGGGCAGACGTACTGGCCAGCCGCTTGTCGAAGTACTTCGCCAGCGCTTCCTGGTCCACGCCGTCGACGGCTGCCGAGTTGCGGGCGATGGCTGTCTTGATGCCGCCCGGGTGCACGCACGTCACCTTGACCGGATGGCCTGCGACGAGCATCTCCTGGCGCAGCGCCTCTGTGAAACCGCGGACGGCGAACTTGGCCGCGTTGTAGGCGCCCTGGCCGGGCACCGCGAGCAGTCCGAAGACGCTGGATACGTTGACGATGTGGCCGTCTCCGGAGGCGATCAGGTGCGGCAGAAAGATTTTGGTGCCATTGACGACGCCCCAGTAGTCGACGTCCATCACCCGCTCGATGTCCTTGAACTGGCTGGCCTCGATGCTGCCCATGAACGAGATACCCGCGTTGTTGTAGACCTGGTTGACGATGCCGAAGTGGTCCTTGACCGCGTCGGCGTACAACTCGAACGCCTCGCGCTCGGTGACGTCGAGCCGATCGGCCTTCACCGGCGCACCGATCGCCTTGAGCCGCTCCTCGGTCGTCGCGAGGCCATCTGTGTCGACGTCGCTGATCGCCAGCTTGGCGCCGGAGCGCCCCATCTCGATCGCCAACGCCTGACCGATGCCGGACCCGGCACCTGTCACGACGGCGACCTTCCCGTCGAAGCCCTTCATGTACGCACCCCCAGGATGTGGACTGAGTCGGGGAGAAGGTTAGCCGGTACCGCCGGTAGCGCGTACAGCGGCCTAGGCGGGCTCGGTGAACAACTCTGCGGTGTAGGAGTTGAGAAACAGTCCGTTGGGGTCGAGTTCTGTTCGTAGGGCGCAGAAGTCGTCGAAACGTGGAAAGCCGGTGCGCAGGCGGGGGCGATCGAAGAGGTGCAGTTTTCCCCAGTGCGGCCGCGCGTCGAAGGGGCGCAGGGCGGCGTCGAATGCGCGCATGAACGGCCGGTAGTCGGTGCCGGGCACGCCGGACACCGAAAGCGAGGTGCTGTCTCTGCCGTACATCGGCGACAGCCAGGCGCTCTCCGCGGCGATGGTCCGCACCTCTAGGGGGAAGGCCTGGTCGGGATGGTCGAGCATCACCGCGCGGACGGCCTCGACCGCGGCGGCCGTGTGGCCGAAGGGGATGAAGTACTCCAGCTCATGGAACTCCAGGTCGAAGTCGCCGGCGTAGATCTGGTGGGCGGGCGCGACCCTGGTGCCGTCCGGTGCGGCGGCGGCTGCCCCCTGCTTCGGGGTGAGCTCGTCGTAGATCTTGACGTGGCAGCCGTCCTCGACCGGGGTCGGCGCCATGCCGTACATCTGGAGCGACTCAGCGGTCGGCGGCCAGAAGTAGGAGAAGTGCCGACGGGTCGACGTTTCGACGTCCCACCGTCGCAGAACGTCCGCCAGCGGCCAGTGCTCGATGCGCTCGCGGAGGTAGTACGCGGGTTGCAGGTCGAGTTCGACCGTGGTGAAGATTCCGAGCAGCCCCAACGAGGTTCGGAAGGCGTCGAAGCGCGGGTCGGTCGAGTCGATGTTGTGCAAGCCTGCGTCCGCGCCGACGTAGGAGATGCTGCGCACGGCCGACGAGAACGAGCCGAACGCGCGGCCCGATCCGTGGGTGGCGGTTCCGATGGCGCCGCCGATGGTCTGGGCGTCGATGTCGCCCTGGTTGCGCAGAGACAACCCCGCCGACCACAGCTGCGGGACGAGGTCTCCCAACGTGGTTCCCGCCCCGACGACGGCGGTGGCGTTGGCGGTGTCCGCGTCGACAATCCCGCTGAGCGCGCCGACGTCGATCATGATGTCGTCTGTGCACGCGAGCGGGGTGAACGAGTGCCCGCTTCCGACGACGCGCACTGTCCCGCGGCGGCGGGCCGCGTCGGCGACGGCGTCCTGTAGCTCGGCCGCGCTGGCCGGCGTGAGGACCGTGGGCTGACATTGCTGGTTGCCGGCCCAGTTCTGCCACCGCGCGCCAGCGCTTTTGGCCGTCGCCATGTTATGTACAATGTCACAGTGCACACTGGCGGGCAAGCGGAGCCTGAGTTCAGATGCGCGCGTTGATCATCGGCGCAGGAATCGTCGGCTGTGCACTGGCCCGCGAGCTGTCCGTGCACGGCGTGACGGTCGAGATCCTGGACCGGGGTGCGCCGGGCTCCGCGACGACGGCGCATTGCGAAGGCAACATATTGGTGTCCGACAAGGGGCCAGGACCCGAGCTCGCGTTGTCGCAGTTGTCTCGGCGCCTCTGGCCGGAACTCCTCGAAGCGATCCGAGATGAGTGCGGCGCCGAGGTCGCCGGTTCGGTGGAATGGGAACCCAAGGGAGGCATCGTCGTCGCCACCACCGGCGACGGCGCCGCGGGGTTGACGCGGTTCGCGGCCGCCCAGTCCGATGCGGGGGTGAGCACCCGCGAGCTGAGCGCCGACGATGCCAACGCCGCGGAGCCGTTCCTGACCCGTGACTTCACAGTGGCCTATCACTATCCGGATGACGCCCAGGTCCAGCCAGTCGCCGCCGCGCTCGCGCTGCTTCGCGGCGCGATGCATCACGGCGCCCGCATTCATCCCGGTGTGACCGTCACCGGGCCTGTCGTCAAGGGCGGAGAGCTCCGAGGCGTCACGACCTCCGTGGGCCAGTTTGCCGCCGAGGTCGTCATCAACTGCGCGGGCCCTTGGGCCGCAACGGTTTCCGCCGACCTCGGCGCGCCGATAATCGTCAAACCTCGGCGCGGCAATCTCCTGGTCACCACCCCGCAACCGCCGACCGTGTTCCACAAGGTCTACGACGCGGACTACGTCGGCGCGGTCGGCAGTGGCGACGCAGGCCTGCAAACCTCCACGGTTGTAGAGGCCACACGGGGAGGTCCGTTGCTCATCGGATCATCCCGCGAGCGAACGCCCTTCAGCGCGGGAATCAGCATGACCAGCCTGGAACAGATGGCCCGCAAGGCGATTCGACTCTTCCCGCATCTGGCGGGAGTCCAGGTGATGCGCGCATACGGCGGGTTCCGCCCCTACGTCGACGACCACCTGCCGGTCATCGGCGCGGACCCGCGGCTGCCCGGTCTGTGGCACGCGACCGGACACGAAGGCGGCGGCATCGGACTGTGCGCGGGCACCGCAGCGTTGCTGCGCGCCCAGCTTCTCGGTCAGCCGATTCCCATGGCCGCCGACGACTTCCGCGTCGACCGTCCGGCCGTGCTGGCAGGCAGCGAGGTCGGCGCATGAGCGGCAGGCTGGTACCCGCCGCCGATGACCCAGTGGGCCGCAGCGACACCCCGATCGAGATCAGCCTCGACGGTGAGGTGATGCGAGGTATCGCCGGCCAGACGCTGGCCGGAATCCTCATCGTCAACGGTCAGATCGCGTGGCGCACCGATACCGAGGGCCGGCCCCGCGGCCTGTTCTGCGCCATCGGTTCCTGCTTCGAATGCCTGGCCACCGTCAACGGCGAAACCGACGTGCGACTGTGCCGTCGCCGTGCGCAGAGTGGCGATGCTGTGACCCGCCAGTCGCGGAGTTCGCCATGACCCTGATCGCCATCGTCGGAGCCGGGCCCGCTGGTCTCGCGGCGGCCGAATCGGCGCTGCGTTCCGGCGCCCATGTCGTCGTCATCGATCTCAACGACAGCCCAGGCGGGCAGTACCACCGTCAGCTCCCCGACGAGTATCGGGCCGCCAATCCCCAACGGGTGCACCATGACTGGGCGGCGTTTCGGGCCATGCGCGATACGGTGCTTTCACATCCGCGGTCCGAATGGCTGGCGAACACGGTCGTGTTCAACCTCGAACCGCGGCCCGACGCCGCCCCGCGCCTGCACGTGAGCACCGGTCCGATCGACAGCGCCGCTCGGCAGCGCCGCGTCATCGAACCCGACGCGCTCGTGCTCGCGACAGGCGCGCACGAACGGGTCGTCCCGTTTCCCGGCTGGACGCTTCCTGGTGTCTACACGGCAGGCGCCGCCCAGACGCTGGCGCGCACCGAACGCGTCGCGGTCGGCCGACGGGTGGTGGTTTCTGGTACCGGGCCGTTTCTGCTGCCGGTCGCGAAGTCGCTGTTCGGCGTCGGAGCCGATGTCGTCGCCGTGCTTGACGCCAACACGGCGGCCACGCTGGCCCGCGGCTGGCTCGGACATCCGCATCGGTTGGCCGCACACCATGGGAAGCTACGAGAACTCGGCCTGTACGGCTGGCACCACGTCCGCCATCGCGTCCCCTTCCGCACCGGCAGGGCGGTCATCGCCGCGCTCGGCGAGGACCGCGTCGAGGCGGTGGTCACCGCTCGGCTGGATTCGGCCTGGACGCCCGTCGCCGGCTCTGAGCGGGTGGTGGCCGTCGACGCCGTCTGCGTCGGGCACGGTTTCACGCCGTCCCTCGAACTCGCGCTTGCCGCAGGTTGCCGGCTGACGAGCACCGCCGCAGGAACATTCGTCGCCGTGGACGACACCCATCTCACCTCGGTGCCGGGCGTGTACGCCGCTGGCGAGATCACCGGGATCGGCGGGGCCGACTGCGCCGACGTCGAGGGCCGGGTAGCCGGACTGGCCGCGGCGGGCAACCGTGACATACCCGCCGGATTGGTGCGGAAGCTCGCTGCGGCACGACATTTCGCGGCGCGGATGCACGCCGCCCACCCGGTGCCCGACGGGTGGCGCAGCTGGCTGCACGACGACACCACGGTCTGTCGTTGTGAGAACACCACTTTCGGGCAACTGCGGGCCGCCCACGAAGTTGATTTGTCCCTGCGGGCGACCCGGCTGGCAACCCGCGCCGGGCTGGGGCCGTGCCAAGCCAGGTTCTGCGGCGCCAACGTCGATGCCTTGTGCGGCGCCGTCGTCCAGTGCGATCGCCGGCGAACCGAAGGAACGCCCGCCGCCACGGCACACAGTCGGCCGATAGCCCAGCCGGTCCGGCTCAGCGAGATTGCCGCGCAACCCGGCGATTGACAGGGTGCAGTTATCGCCTCAGCCGGTCGGCGACGGCGTCGGCGACAACGATGTCCTCCCATGACATCCCTGAGCTTTTGAAGAACACGGTTCGATCGGCGTCGATCGTCGCAGCGCCGGTGACGACGTCCTTGATGGTAATCAGGCTTTCCGCCGGCAGGCCGGCTTCGGCGATCGCCATCACGATGTCCCCGCATTCCCGCAGCGCGGTCTCACGGTCTTCGACGATGATCTGCGCGCGCGACACCAGTGGCGTGTCGACCTCGCGTCGGGTTGGTTCGTGGGATCCGACAGCGATGACGATCACGGCGGGTTTGGTTGCGGCGGAATCGAATACCGGGTCGGCCGAGGTGGTGGCGCACACGATGACGTCGGCGCGTTCCACGGCGTTGTCGGCCTCGGGTGAGCCCACAGCCACGACGGTGTTCCCGAGCGGCAGAGCGACGGTCGACGCCGTACGGACATTGCGCACCACGTAGGTGACCGATGCGATGGGCCGATGGCCGTCGACGACCTCGCGGATGGTCGCCACGTGCCCGATGCCCTGGGGGCCCGCGCCGAAGACGGTCACGTGCAGCGGGGCGTCCTTGGCCAGCAGGGCGGGTTTGACCGCGGCGATCGATACGGCGGGCGTGCGCAGCGTGGTCAGTGCGGCCCCGTCGATCAGCATCCGCGGCGACAGCGTGGCCGCATCGAACACCACATAGAGGGCGTGGATACGGGGCAGCCCGCGGTTCGGGTTGTCCGGCGTGACGGTGGCCAGTTTCACCCCGACACTGGACCGCGACTGCGACGGCATCAGCAGCACCTGGCCGTGTTCGGTGTCGACGATCTGGCGGTCGAAATCCTTCGCCGGGTCGAGGCCACCGAGCAGCGCGTCCTCGATGGCGCGCACAGCGGCGGCGGGCCGCAGCGCCTCCGCGACGACGTCGGCGGCGACGAAGGTCAGGTCCACTTAGAGCTCGAAGCCCGACGGAAAGGGGTCAAGGGGATCGAGCATGTACTGCGCGGTTCCGGTGATCCAGGCCCTGCCGGTGATTGTCGGCGTCACCGTCGTCAGGTCACCGAGGGTGCCCTGCTCGATGAGCCGCCCGGTGAAGCGGGTGCCGATCAGCGACTCGTTGGTGAAGTCGGTGTGCAGCGGCAGCTGGCCGCGTGCGTGCAGTTGGGCCATGCGCGCGCTTGTGCCGGTTCCGCACGGGGAGCGATCGAACATCCCTGGTTCGACCACCATTGCGTGACGCGAATGGACGGCGGTCGATCCCGGCGCGGCCAGGTAGACGTGGTGGCAGCCGGAGATCTCCGGGTTGGCGGGGTGCACGGGCAGATCCTGGTCGTTGATGGCCGCGCTGATCGCGATCCCCGCGGCCAGAATCTCGTTCTTGTTGGCCCGGTCGAACTCGATACCGAGCTTGTCCAGTTCGACAATGGCGTAGAAGTTGCCGCCGTATGCGATGTCGTAAGGGACCGCGCCCCAACCCGGTACCTCGACGGTTCTGTCCAGGCCGAGGGCGAACGAGGCGATGTTGGTCAGGGTCACTGAGTGCGCGACCCCGTCGGTGACCTCGACGTCAGCGACGACCAGTCCCGCGGGCGTGTCGAGGCGGATCGTGGTCACCGGCTCGGTCACCGCGACCATCCCGGTCTCGACAAGGACGGTCGCCACTCCCATGGTGCCGTGTCCGCACATCGGCAGGCAGCCGGACACCTCGATGTACACGACCCCGTAGTCCGCGTCTGGACGAGTCGGTGGTTGCAGGATGGCTCCGCTCATCGCGGAGTGGCCGCGCGGCTCGTTCATCAGCAGCCTCCGGATATCGTCGAGGTTGTCGATGAAATGCCTGCGCTTGTCGAACATGGTGGCGCCCGGGATGGTCCCGACGCCACCCGTGATCACGCGGGTCGGCATGCCTTCGGTATGTGAGTCCACCGCATGGAAGACCCGGGTGCTACGCATCGCGATGAACCTCCTCCGCCGTGAGTATGTGACATGTGAAATTTTATCAGTGAGGTAGCATCGCAGTCATCGCTGTGCGGCTACCGCAGAGGAGAAATCGATGTCTGGCCAGGGCGGCGAGTTGGCGCCGACGCTGGCGGCGTTTCCGCCGCGGCGCATCATGCGCGACGAGATCGTCGAAACGCTCCGTGCGGCGGTGATCTCGGGCCAACTCAAGGCGAACCAGGTCTATTCGGCACCCATCCTGGCCGAGCAGTTCGGCGTATCGCCGACGCCGGTACGCGAGGCCATGATCCAGTTGGCCAACGACGGCTTGATGGAATCGGTACGCAACAAGGGCTTTCGGGTGCGCCAACCCTCCGATGAGGAACTCGACGAGCTCGCCGAGCTGCGCATGCTGCTCGAGGTGCCCACCGTTGCGCGGATCGCTGAAATGGGCGTCGCCCCAGAGGCTCTCGCGGAGCTGCGCGAACTGGCGCGAGACATCGAAAGAGCCGCGGCGGAAAACGATGTGATCACCCACGTGACGATCGACCTGGAGTACCACTGCAAACTACTGGCGCTGGCGGGCAACAAGCACCTCGTGGAAATCGTGCGCTCGCTCAAAGCAAGGTCACGGATCACCGGGCTGCCCGAACTCGCCGACGACGGCCAACTCGTGCCGTCGGCCCATGAGCACACCGAAATCCTCGACATGATCGCGGCGGGCGACAGCGATGGCGCTGAACGGGTGATGCGCAATCACATCGGCCATGTGCGCGGCATCTGGGCGCAGGGCCGGGCCGCACCGCAGGGGTAGGTGCGACGCGGTCAGAGCTTCCGGAGTTTGCGAAGGATCTGCAGGAACGGCGTACTCGCCGTGGCCGCCCTCTTCAGACTCGGCTGCATGAAGCTGGCGTTGGCGAATACGCCGTAATCCAACCCGAAGTCTCGCCACTCGGCGACCTGGTCGACCACCTCATCGGGCGTGCCGTTCAGCAGCCCTGATCGCAGTAGTGACGGCGGCACATCGGCGGTGTACGCCAACACGGTCTGTTCGTCGAGTGTCTGCGGAATGATGTCCTGGAAGCCGCCGAAGTCGTCGCCCATCGGATGCCGGCCCCCGTGCCGCTGCCACTCCGCCGCAGGCACCAGAAGCGCAAACGTCTTGATCGCAACCGACTCGAGCGCTTCGTCGACCTCGTCTCGGTTACGTCCGGTGACGACGTAGAAGAAGTTCGCGGCGCGCATCGACATCGGGTCTCGTCCAGCGTCCGATGCCGAAGAGCGCACCAGCTCGAGGCCGGCCTTGTAGTCGGGTCGGTGAAAAATCGCGGCGGGAAACCAGCCGTCGGCATAGCGCCCGGTGGCCCGCAACATGCGTGGCCCGTGCGAGGCGATCCACATCTGCGGCCATTTCCCCTTGTACGGCGGAAGATCGAAGGTCGCGTTGTGCAGCGGGAAGAACTCGGAGTCGCGGGTCACGGGCTCGCCATCGGACTCCCACAGAGCGCGAATCGTCGCGACGGCTTCGATGAATCGCCCGACCGGCTTCGACCAGTCCACCCCGTATGGCTCATTGCCTTCCCGCTCGCCGGTCCCGATGCCGAGAATCGCGCGGCCCTTCGAAAGCAGGTGCAACGTTGCCGCCGCCTGAGCGGTGACCGCGGGATTGCGTCGACCCGTGTCGGTCACGGCGACACCCAGGTTCAGCCGCCGCCAGCGATTCTTCGCAGCGATGTGCCCGAGCATGGTCCACGGCTCGAGGCACGCGTCGATCTTGGGAATCAAGTTGGCAACGCCGAGATACGGCTGTTTGGCGATGGAACGCGGCATCAGCGCGTTCAAGTGATCCGGCACCCACAGCGAGTCGACCTGCGCCGCTTGGGCGGTGAGCAGACTGTTGCGCACGAACGGCGTCGGACCGAACCGGCTGTTGACCAGGAACTCCACCGCGCCCACGCCGAATTTACCCATAGGGCTAATTCTGGTCGCCGGCCGGTAGGCGGCGGTAAGTAGTCGGCTACTTCACTGTGTGGGGTTAGTCGGTGAACGCCTCGTCGATGATCTCCTGCTGCTCGACCGCGTGCACCTTCGAGGAGCCCGATGACGGCGCCGACATCGCGCGCCGCGAGATCCGTTTGAGCCCCGTCAACTTCTCGGGAAGCATCTCGGGCATCGTCAGCCCGAACGTCGGCCACGCGCCCTGATTCGCAGGCTCCTCCTGCACCCAGAAGAATTGCTCGGCGTTGGGGTAGCTGTCGAGTGTCTCGCTCAGCCGCCGCCTCGGCAGCGGCGCGAGCTGCTCGATGCGCACGATGGCTACGTCGTCGCGGTTGTCCTTGGCCTTGCGAGCGACAAGCTCGTAGTAGATCTTGCCGCTGGTCATCAGGATCCGCTTGACCTTGTTGCGGTCGCCGATGCCGTCGGTATATGTCGGCTCTTCCATCACCGAACGGAACTTCTGCTCGGTGAAGTCACGAATATCGCTGACGGCGGCCTTGTTTCGCAGCATCGACTTCGGCGTGAAGACGATCAGCGGGCGGTGGATGCCGTCCAGTGCGTGCCGCCGCAACAGGTGGAAGTAGTTCGCAGGCGTCGACGGCATCGCGATCGTCATCGACCCCTCTGCCCACAGCAGCAGGAACCGCTCGATGCGACCCGATGTGTGGTCGGGGCCCTGGCCTTCGTGCCCGTGCGGTAGTAGCAGCACGACGTCGGACAGCTGACCCCACTTGGCCTCACCGGAGCTGATGAACTCGTCGATGATCGACTGCGCGCCGTTGACGAAGTCGCCGAACTGCGCCTCCCACAACACGACCGCTTCGGGGTTGCCCACCGAGTAGCCGTATTCGAAGCCGACCGCGGCGTACTCGGACAGCGCCGAGTCGTAGATCATCAGCTTGCCGCCGGTCGGTTGTCCGTCGGCGTTGGTGGCCAGCAGTTGCAGCGGGGTGAACTCTGCGCCGGTCGTGCGGTCGATCACCACCGCATGCCGCTGCGTGAACGTGCCGCGCCTGGTGTCCTGACCGGAGAACCGAATCAGCTTGCCCTCGGCGATCAATGAGCCGACCGCGAGCAGTTCGGCGAAGGCCCAGTCGACCTTGCCCTCGTAGGCCATCTCCCTGCGCTTCTCCAGCACGGGTTTGACCCTCGAGTGCACGTGGAAGCCGTCCGGCGCCGCGAGGTGCGCGTCGCCGATCTGCGCCAGCAGCGACTTGTCGACGGCGGTGTTCATGCCTGCGGGCAGCATCTGGTCGCTCTCCACCGACTCGCTGGGCTCGATCTCGTGCTTCTCGAGTTCGCGGACCTCGTTGAACACCTGCTCCAACTGGCCCTGATAGTCGCGAAGGGCGTCCTCGGCTTCCTTCATCGAGATGTCGCCGCGGCCGATCAGCGCTTCGGTGTAGGTCTTGCGGACGCCGCGCTTGGTGTCGATAGCGTCGTACATGGCGGGCTGCGTCATTGACGGGTCGTCGCCCTCGTTGTGCCCGCGGCGGCGGTAGCACAGCATGTCGATGACGACGTCCTTGTTGAACTTCTGCCGGAAGTCCATCGCCAACCGCGCCACCCATACCGCTGCTTCTGGATCGTCACCGTTGACGTGGAAGATCGGCGCCCCGATCATCTTCGCGACATCCGTGCAGTACTCCGACGACTTGGAGTCGGAAGGTGATGTGGTGAAACCAATTTGGTTGTTGACGACGATATGGATGGTGCCGCCGGTGCGGTACCCGCGCAGCAGCGCGAGGTTGAGCGTCTCGGCGACCACGCCCTGGCCTGCGAAGGCCGCGTCGCCGTGCAGCATCAGCGGCACGACAGTGAAGCCGTCGGGCCCGTCGCCCTTGTCCAGAAGGTCCTGCTTGGCGCGCACGATGCCCTCGAGAACGGGGTCGACCGCCTCGAGGTGTGACGGGTTGGCCACGAGCGACACCGTAATGTCGTTGTCGCCGAACATCTGTAGGTAGGTGCCGTTGGCGCCGAGGTGATATTTGACGTCGCCGGAGCCGTGCGCCTGCGACGGGTTCAGGTTGCCCTCGAACTCGCTGAAGATCTGCGAATAGGGCTTGCCGACGATGTTGGCAAGCACGTTGAGCCTGCCGCGGTGCGGCATACCGATGACGACCTCGTCGAGAGCGTGCTCGGCGGCCTGGTCGATCATGGCGTCCATCATCGGGATGACGGTCTCCGCGCCCTCAAGGGAGAACCGTTTCTGCCCAACGTATTTGGTCTGCAGAAAGGTCTCGAACGCTTCGGCGGCATTGAGCTTGGACAGGATGTACTTCTGCTGCGCGACGGTTGGCTTCTCGTGTTTGACCTCGACGCGCTCCTCGAGCCACTTCTGCTGATCGGGCTCGAGGATGTGGGTGTACTCGACTCCGACATGCCTGCAGTACGAATCACGAAGCAGGCCGAGGACGTCGCGCAGCTTCTTGTACTCCGCGCCTGAGAACCCGTTGACCTTGAACACCCGGTCCAGGTCCCACAGCGTCATCCCGTGCGTGGTGACATCGAGGTCGGGGTGATTGCGGAACCGGCTCTTGTCCAGCCGCAGCGGGTCGATGTCGGCCATCAGATGCCCGCGGTTGCGGTAGGCGGCGATCAACTCGATCACCCGGGCGTTCTTGTCGACGATCGAGTCGGGGTTGTCGGTGCGCCACCGCACCGGCTCATACGGGATGCCGAGCTCGTGGAAGATCTCGTCGAAGAAATCGTCGGAGAGCAGCAACTCGTGCACGGTGCGCAGGAAGTCGCCGGACTCCGCGCCTTGGATGATGCGATGGTCGTACGTCGAGGTGAGCGTGATCAGCTTGCCGATTCCGAGTTCGGCGATGCGTTCTTCGCTGGCGCCCTGAAACTCGGCCGGGTACTCCATCGCGCCGACGCCGACGATCGCACCCTGACCACGCATCAGCCGCGGAACCGAGTGCACGGTGCCGATGGTGCCGGGGTTCGTCAGCGAGATCGTCACGCCCGAGAAGTCCTCGGCGGTCAGCTTGCCGTCGCGGGCGCGCCGCACGATGTCTTCGTAGGCGGCGATGAACTGGCCGAACCGGAGGTCGTCGGAACCCTTGATGGCGGCCACCACCAGCTGGCGCGTGCCGCCCTTGCCCTGCAGGTCGATTGCGAGGCCGAGGTTGGTGTGCGCAGGCGTGATCGCGTTCGGCTTGCCGTCCACCTCGGCGAAGTGCCGGTTCATGTTCGGGAACTTCTTGACCGCCTGCACGATCGCGTAGCCGATCAGATGAGTGAAGGAGATCTTGCCGCCGCGGGTCCGCTTGAGGTGGTTGTTGATGACGATGCGGTTGTCGATCAGCAGCTTTGCGGGGATGGCGCGCACGCTCGTGGCGGTCGGCACGTCCAGCGATGCCGACATGTTCTTCACGACGGCGGCAGCCGCGCCGCGAAGCACCTGGGCCTCGTCACCGTCGGCGGAAGGGGTGGCCTTCTCGGCAGGCTTCGGTTCGGCCGCTGCGGGTTTGGCCGGTGCCACGTCGGTCTTGTCGGGGGGCGGCTGTGTGGTGGCGGGCGGCGCTGCGGCCTTCGCAGGGGCCGGATCCGCCTTCGCTGCCGCCGGCTCGGCCTTCCCGGGGCCGGCACCGTTGCCCTCGGTGGCCTTCGGTGCCGGCGCAGGGCCTGGTTCGCGCGGCGCGGTGGGCGCAGATGCGGACGCGGACGCGGGCGCTTTGGCGGGCTCGGCTTTGGTGCCTGTGGTCGACTCGGGCGAGTAGTCGACGAGGAACTCATGCCAACTCGGGTCGACCGAGGAGGGATCTTCGCGGAACTTGCGGTACATCTCCTCGACCAGCCACTCGTTCTGTCCGAATGGTGAAGTTGAACTGCTCACGGCAGCTACTCGCCTCGATTCCTTCGCCTTCGGCAAGTGTCCGAACGGACGCCTGCCCGTCTGTTTCTTCCAGCCTGCGGTTACCCCGCATCAACGCCGCCTAAAGGCTAGCGCTTACGCGCAGGCGTGCATGCCACAAGAGCGCTAATCGTCAGGTGACGTCCGAGCCGGGGGGCGCGGGCAGCACATGGAGATTCGACGGCCAGCGCGGCGGCGGCGACCCGAACGCCATCCGGGAGTTCTCGATGATCCGCTTACCCATCAACCGGTTGCCGACTCCGCCGACGACCGCGCCGATGCCGACGGGCAGCATCTTGCCGAATGCGATCGCCCCGCGTTTGAGGGCGTAACGCTTGACGAAGAAGCGCAGCAGCCGCGAATTGAGCTGTGTCACCGCAGGCAGCGGCAGAGTCGCCGCGCCGTCGCTGAGCCAGGCGCCCTTGGTCCGGCCAGGGCCGATGAGGTCGGCGATGGCGTGCTTGCTGTCCTCGCCGACCAGTACCGCAAGCACCAGCGCGCGCCTGCGTTCCCTGTGCTCGGCTGGGATGCCGTGCACCTCGGCCACCGCGAGCACGAAGACCGCCGTCGCCTCCAGGAACACCACGGTCTCGCCGGCCACCGCCGAAAGCGCAACCAGCGTGCCGATGCCGGGGAACGCCGCCGCGGAGCCGACCGCCGCGCCGCTGGCCATCACCGCCGCCAGGTAGTGCTTCTCCAGCTTGGTGACGATCTCGGCAGGTGTCGCGTCCGCATTTCCGTCGCGAAGCCGCTCGACGTAGGCCCTTACCGCGGGGCCCTGCACCCTGGCGCCGCGTTCGATGATCTCCGACAGCGCGCGGGCGGCGGCGCCCGGATGCTCATCGACCGTGGCGGGAAGCTGGCTCTTCGCCTTGGAGCGAGCACTCATAGCGGCCTCCTGGGGTAACCGTTGCCTTCAGGCTAACGGTTCGTCAACGAACGGCCGACGGTCGTTGTCCCCGCTGGTGACGGCGGTCACCGGGGTGATCAGGGAAGAAAATATTGATTTAGCGTGCTAACCACTTGCATGGCAACATCGCCCCTTGTGGACGTGAAGACACCTGGCCGCTGGCGCATGATCATCGTGCTCGGTGTCATGGTTGCGCTTGGTCCATTGACGATCGACATGTATCTGCCTGCCCTACCGAAGATCGCGGACGATCTGTCGGTCTCGTCGTCCGTCGTGCAGCTCACCCTGACCGGAACGTTGGCGGGGTTGGCGCTCGGCCAGCTGATCGTCGGCCCGCTGTCGGACTCGCTTGGCCGCAGGCGCCCACTGATGGCAGGCATCGTGCTGCACATGGTGGCGTCGGTCATCTGCATGCTGGCACCGAACTTGGCCCTGCTGGGTCTCGGCCGCGTTCTGCAGGGTGTCGGTGCCGCCGCGGGCATGGTGGTCGCGATCGCCGTCGTCGGTGACCTGTTCGCCGACAACGCCGCCGCAACCGTGCTGTCCCGGCTGATGCTCGTCCTCGGTGTCGCCCCGGTCGTCGCGCCGTCGCTCGGTGCGGCGGTGCTACTGCACGCTTCGTGGCACTGGGTCTTCACCGCGCTGGTGATCTTGGCGGGCGCCCTGCTTGTGGTGGCCGTGTTTGCGTTGCCCGAGACGCTGCCGCCGTCGCATCGCAGACCTTTGCGGGTGCGCAGCATCGCCGCG
Source organism: uncultured Actinomycetota bacterium (assembly GCA_963756865.1). Classification (GTDB taxonomy): domain Bacteria; phylum Actinomycetota; class Actinomycetes; order Mycobacteriales; family Mycobacteriaceae; genus Mycobacterium. The sequence continues at coordinate 309,925 of CAVWPQ010000020.1, forward strand.
ACCTACGTGGAACTGCTGCGCGACAAGCGTTTCGTCATCCTCGTGCTGGTTGCCGCGCTCGGCATGTCGGGCCTCTTTGCCTACATCGCCGGGGCGTCTTTCGTCCTGCAGGGCATCTACGGGCTCGATCAGCAGGCTTTCGCGTTGGTTTTCGGCGCGGGCGCCGTCGCGCTGATCGGTGCGACACAGTTCAACGTCGTGCTGCTGAAGCGGTTCTCGCCGCAGACGATCACTCTGTGGGCTCTTGCCGCCGCGCTCCTCGCGGGCGGGGTCTTCGTCGGTGTGTCTGCGGCGGGCGTCGGCGGCCTCGCCGGATTCGTCACGCCGGTATGGGCGATCCTCGCCTCGATGGGCCTGGTCATCCCCAACGCACCGGCGGTCGCCCTGTCCCGGCACCCCGACGCCGCGGGAACCGCAGCCGCGCTTCTCGGCGCGGCGCAGTTCGGCCTCGGCGCCGCGGTGGCTCCGCTGGTCGGCGTACTCGGGAACGACGAGCTCGCGCTGGCCGCCGTGATGGCCGTCAGTGCATTGGTGGCGTTGCTCGCTCTTCTTGCGGTCGGCGTCTCGACCAGCGACGACGCCGAAAAGGCCGTCTCCGATGGGGCCTTGGCCGAGCCGGCATAGTTGTCGCGGTCGTTAACGGGACGTACCGTCGGGGCGAACTCCTTCACATGGGGTAGTCGGCCGTATCGGCTTTTTTGCTGATCTGCGGACAGGCGCAGGTCATCTGGCTGCGAAGTCCCTAAGAACAGGTCGATAGCGGTGGCGTCGGGGCGCATTTGCCGACACCATCGAGTGAAGTTGGGACGTGGGCCCCCAGCTTGCGAGGGGAGTGGGGATATGACCACGGGGCTGCGAGGCCGGGCTGCGGTCGGGGCCGCGCCGGTCGCCGACCCGTGGCATGCGCTCTGGGCCATGATGGTCGGTTTCTTCATGATCCTCGTCGACGCGACGATCGTGTCGGTGGCCAATCCGTCGATCATGACCGCGCTTGGCACCGGCTACGACGCGGTCATCTGGGTCACCAGCGCCTACCTGCTCGGCTTCGCTGTACCGCTGCTCATTGCGGGCCGGCTGGGTGACCGCTACGGACCGAAGAACCTCTACCTGATCGGCTTACTGGTTTTCACCGGCGCGTCGCTGTGGTGTGGGCTGTCCGGCACCATCGGCATGCTCATCGCTGCCCGCGTGGTTCAGGGCGTCGGGGCGGCACTGCTCACCCCTCAGACTCTGTCGACCATCACCCGCATCTTTCCGGCCGAGCGTCGTGGAGTGGCGATGAGTGTGTGGGGTGCCACCGCGGGCGTCGCGACGCTGGTTGGCCCGCTTGCCGGCGGTGTTCTTGTCGACGGGCTTGGCTGGCAGTGGATCTTCATCGTCAACGTGCCGATCGGGATCATCGGGTTGGGGCTCGCCTTCTGGCTGGTGCCCGATCTGCCGACCGAGAAGCACGGTTTCGACCTGATCGGCGTCGTGCTGTCCGGTGTCGGCATGTTCATGGTCGTCTTCGCCCTGCAGGAGGGCCAGTCGCACCACTGGGAGCCGTGGGTCTGGGGCACGCTTGCCGGCGGCATCGGCTTCATGGCGGCCTTCGTCTTCTGGCAGCAGGCCAACCGGGGCGAGCCGCTGGTGCCGCTCGGCATGTTCCGCGACCGCGACTTCAGCCTGTCGGCGGTTGGTGTGGCCACGATCGGCTTCGTCGTGACGGGGATGATCCTGCCGGTGATGTTCTACGCGCAGGCGGTGTGCGGACTGACGCCGACGCGCGCGGCTCTGCTGACCGCGCCGATGGCGATCTCGACCGGCCTGCTGGCGCCGTGGGTCGGCAAGCTCGTCGACCGGTATCACCCGCGGCCGATCATCGGGTTCGGATTCTCCCTGTTGGCTGTCTCGTTGACGTGGCTGTCCGTCGAGATGACGCCGACGACGCCGATCTGGCGAATCGTGCTGCCGCTCACGGCGACCGGCATCGGAATGGCGTTCATCTGGTCACCGCTGGCGGCGACCGCGACGCGCAATCTGGCGTCGACGGTGGCAGGCGCCGGCTCCGGTGTGTACAACGCCACCCGCCAAGTGGGGTCGGTGTTGGGCAGTGCCAGCATGGCGGCGTTCATGACGACGCGGATCAGCGCCGAGATGCCGCTTGCCGCAGACGGTCCCGGCGGGGACGGGTCGGTGACCCAACTTCCCGCATTCCTGCACGAGCCGTTCGCTGCCGCGATGTCGCAGTCCCTGCTGCTGTCCGCGTTCATCGCGTTGGTCGGTGTGGTGGCCGCGATGTTCCTGCTGGGCTTCGACGGCACGGACGCGCCGAAACAGCAGCGCACCGACGCGCGTCTTGAGGACGACTATTCGGATGATGACTACGTCGACGACGACGACTACGTCGAGTTTACCGTCGTGCATGACGAGCCCGTACAGGACGCGCCTGTGTATGACCCGCCCACGGCCGTCCTGACGGCGGTAGCTCCTGCCCCCGCGCCGGTTGTCGCCGAACCCGTTGTCGAGCGGGTCGAGGACGAGAGCGACACCGAGCCATTTGCAGCGCGGCACGAGGTTCCACTCACGCCTCCCGCGGATACCTGGCACGACGAGCCCGTCGAGGCATGGCACTCGCTCCTGAAGGAGGATCCAGAGCAACCCGCCCCGCCCGCACCCGTCGAGCCCGAGCAATTGCCCGGCTATCGACGCGAGCCGATGCGCAGCCTCTACGACTTCCTCGCCGACGTGCCGCCACCGAAACCGTCGGTCGAGCCGATCGGCTTCGCCCACAACGGTTTCCACACCGACGACGAGAAACGCTTCCAGCCCCTCGAACGCTTCGGGGCGCGCGAGGAGCCACCCATTGATGCCGACCCGCCGAAGCCGGACATCCTCAGCCCCGACTACCCCGTGCATTTCGGCAGCCACGCCCACTTCGAAAGTCCCGACGAGGCCGGCTTCGACCCGCCGTCGCGCCACGGGCTGACCGATGACGACAGCCCTTCCAACGGAAGGCATTCCCGCATCGAAGCCGACGACGCACCCAGCTACGGGCGGCGCGGGCGACACTCGCGCCCCGCTGATTAGTCGAACAGGACGGCGACTAGTCGAACAGCACGGCGGCGTTCAAATAGCCTGCGGGATCGAATGCCGTCTTGACCGCCCGCATCGCGGCGATGTCGGTGTCGGTTCTCGACATTCCCACGTAGTCGCGTTTGCGGCTGCCGACACCATGTTCGGAGCTGACGTTGCCGCCGCGCCCTGCTATCAACGCCATCATCGCCGAGTAGAGCGCGGCCTCGCGCTGCCCGTCGAGCTCGCAGCGCAACACGTTGAGATGAAGATTCCCTTCGCCGATGTGACCGAACAGCACCGGGATGGCGTCAGGGGCGTGCTCGGCGATCAGCTCGCCGGACTCGCGCGCGAACGGCGCGATCGCCGACAACGGCAGCGACACATCGAATTTCAGCGGCGGGCCGTAGAGACCGAGAACCTCGGCGACCGATTCGCGCACCTGCCACAGCCGCTGCTGCGAGTTGACGTCGACGCCGACCGCGGGCTCGCCGGTCAGCCGCGCATGCTCCAGCGCGTCGGCCAACTGCTCAGTCTGGTCGGTGTCGGCCGCGAGTTCGATCAGCAGCTGCCAGGCGCCGTCCACCGGCGCGGCGACGCCGAGATGTTTCGCGGTCAGGTCGCTTGCGCGGGAGTCGATCAACTCCAGCGCGGCGATACCGTCCATATCGCGGAACTCGCGGCCCGCGTCGACGAGATCGTCGAGGTCGGCGAATCCGCAGACCGCAGTCACCCGGTGGGTCGGCGTGGGATGCAGTCGCAGATCCAGGCTGGTGATGACGCCGAGCGTGCCTTCCGCGCCGACGAACAGGGATGCCAGGTCGTATCCGGTGTTGTCCTGCCGAACCTGGCTGTGCCGCGCCACGATCGACCCGTCGGGAAGTGCCACGTCGAGGCCGATGACCTGCTCGCCCATGTTGCCGTACCGCACGGTGCGCAGCCCGCCTGCGTTGGTGGATGCCATCCCGCCGACGGTTGCGGAGTCGCGTGCGGCGATGTCGACACCGAACACCAGACCCGCTTTCGTCGCGGCCCGTTGGACCGCGGCCAGGGTGACGCCCGCGCCGACCCGGATGCGCCGTTCGACGGTGTCCACCTCACCGACATCGGTCAGCCGTTCGGTGGACAGCAGCACATCGTCATGCTCTGGCACCGTTCCCGCGACCAGGGAGGTGCGGCCGCCCTGGACCGTGACGTGCACGCCGGCCGCGCGGCAGACACCGAGCACCGCGGCGAGCTGATCGGCGGTGCCGGGGCGGACCAGCACGCTGGCCTTCCCGCGGTAGCGGCCCGTGTGGTCGATGCTGCGACCGTCGAGCACGTCGGGGTCGGCGCTGACGTGCGCCGCGCCGACGATCTCGGCAAGTCGGTCGGTCAGCGATTCAGTCACCCCGTGGGTGTACCACATGACGGGAGCGACAAGAACGCGCCCAGCTCGACCAGCCGGTCGGGGGTGCCGGGCAAGTACTCGGTCAGCAGCGGGGAGCGGACGATGACGCACTGGTACTTCGCCCGGCTCACCGCGACATTGAGCCGATTGCGGTTGAGCAGGAACGCGATTCCACGCGGCACGTCGTCGATGGACGACGCGGTCATCGACACGAACACCACCGGCGCCTGCTGACCCTGGAACTTGTCCACGGTGCCCGCCCGGACCGATTCCAGTCCCGCGGCGTCGAGCCGCTCGCGCAGCAGCGCGACCTGCGCGTTGTACGGCGTGACGACAAGTACGTCGTCCTGTTTCAGCGGCCGGGGTGGCCCGTGCTCGTCGCTCCAGGATGCGCCCATCAACTTCCCGATCTCGGCGACGATGGTGTCGGCCTCCTCGGGGCTGTCGGTCGCATTGCCGTCATGGTCGACGGTGAGCACCCGCACGCCGGGTTCGTGCCCGTCGAGACTGCGGGCCCGGGTCAACTGGTCGACAGAGTGCAGCCGGTCGTCGTAGGACAGTCGCGACACCGCCGCGCACACGTCGGGATGCATGCGGTAGGAGAGGTCGAGGAAGTAACCGAGTTCCTCCGGCAGGGTGTGCCTGCCGTCGATGAGCCAGCCGAGGGCCGACGAATCAACCGGCTCCGGGTGAGTCCCCTGGCTGACCTGCGGCAGCTGCTGGGGGTCGCCGAGCAGCAGCAGGTTCTCGGCGGCCGATGCCACCGCGACGGTATTCGCCAGGCTGTACTGGCCGGCCTCCTCGACGACGAGAAGGTCGAGGCTGCCGCGCGGCACCCGGCCCGCGTTGGCGAAATCCCATGCGGTGCCGCCGATAACGCAGCCGTCATGGTCGGCGATGAAACCCGGATACTCCTTCTCGTCGATCTCCCGCCAGCCCGCGTCGGCGCCGTGCTTCTTCTTCTTGGCGACCAGTGACGGGTCGACCCCTGCGGCGATCACGTCGCGGAACAGGTTCTCGACGACAGCGTGCGACTGTGCGACGACGCCTATGCGCCAGTGTTCTTCGGTGACGAGGCGGGCGATGACCGCCGCCGCGGTGAAGGTCTTACCGGTGCCGGGCGGGCCGTGCACGGCAAGGTACGACGAGTCGAGGTCGAGCAGCGCCGCAGTGATCGAGTCCGCGACCGCGGGGTGTCGCGGAAGCGGCCCGCCGCTGCGGGTGCGCGGCGGTTGACGCAGCAGGATGTCGATGACCGCGCTCGGCGGTAACTGCGGCAGGCCGGCCGCGATGTCGGTGGCGGTCACCTCAATGGCGTCGCGCAGCGGACCCGTCGGGATCGGCGGTCCCGGTGTCAGCGCGAAGGGCAACTGGTGAAACGGCCCGCCTTCCCTTGGTTCTCGCTCGACGACGGTGACGTCGGTCGGGGCGGCAGGATCGTCGCAGTCGACGACGGTGACCGCCCCGAACGCCCTTCGCTCGGTGTCGTCGCTGAGGCCGGCGGGCGACGGCGGCTCGTAGAGCGCGTACATCGCCTTGTCGAGTTCGCCCGCCGCAACGGCGCCGCGCAGTCGTACCCACCGCTGCGGCTTACGCGCCTTCGGCGGCGTGTGCCAGTCGGTCTCGACCTCGGCATGGTCGACGATGAAGACGTCTGTGTTGTCGGCCCATTCGTCGACCGGATTGTTGAGCCGGTCGAAGTGGCCCCACCAATACGGCTTGTCCTCGCGGCGGTGGTAGCCCCGGGCAGCCGAGATCATTGCCACCGCAGTCTGTTCCGGGCTGCGCGCGGCGAGATCGTCGCCGACGAACTTGCCCAGCCGGTGCGCCAATTTGTCGTCTTCGGTGATCGTTGCGCTGCCGGTGACGGGCTGGGCGCCGACGGGTGGCACCTCGCAGTCGATCGCCCGGCAGATCAGCCAGTCCCGCAACTTTCGCGTCGACGTGCAGTCGTAGCGGTTGTACTCCTCGATCTCCTTCAGCACGACCGCAGCGTCGTCGTCGCGTCCCTCGGCACACAATTCGCAGTACCTCGCGTACTGGGTGATCGAGTCGGTCGCCGTCGTCACATCGCCTGTCCGCAACTGGCCACCCATGTAGAGCGGCTCGAGGGACTTCAGGCTGTAGTTCTGCGTCCCGACCCGGATGCTCTTGCGCACCAACGGATAAAGGTCGACGAGGACGCCGTTTCGGAGCAGATCGTCCACCTCGTCCTCGCCGACGCCGTAACGGCCGGCCAGTCGTAGCAGGGCCGTCTTCTCATAGGCGGCGTAGTGATAGATGTGCATATTCGGATAGCGCTTGCGGCGCGTGCGCACCATCTTGAGGAACTCGCGCAGCGCCTGCCGTTCGTCGGCGCGGTGATGCGCCCACAAAGGCCGGAAACCGTCGGAGGTGTCCAGCACGCCGAACAGGTACTCGAGCCCCCACTCGCGACCGTCGGCCGTCCACAGCGGGTCGCCCTCGAAGTCGAAGAAGAGATCACCCTTATCGGGCTCGGGCAGCACCATCAACGGCTGCGCGTCGGCGATCTCGTAGGGCGGCTTGCCGTCGACACGCGGCGCGAGTTGCAGGCGTGCCTGTGCGGACAGCGACGCGACGGTGCGCTCCGACAGTTCGGGAACGGAGCCGTCATGCTGTGCGAGCCCGCTGATCGTGGTGATGCCCGCGTCGATCAGGCGGGCGCGCTGGCTGGCCCGCATACCGGCCACCAGGAGCAGGTCGTCGTTCTCGCGAACCTGGATCGTGCACTCCGGGCAGCGGAAGCACGCGCGGACGGTCTCGTCCTGCCAGTCCACCGGCTTGCCGCCGGCCAGGTGGTCGTCGAGCAGCCGCTGCAGGGCCGCGCGGCGGGGACCGTACACCGGCAGCAGTTCATCGACCCGGTAGCTCGCCGTGGCGCCGTCGCCGAGCACCAACTCGACCTCGGGCGCCACCGGGACGCCTGCGGAGGCCAGCGTGTCGGCGTATGCGGCGAGTTGGAGCAGCGCCTCCACCTTCACCGAGCGCGCGAGCTTCGTATCGCGCAGCCGGTAGCGCTGACCGTCGGGGCCGTCCTCGAGGATCAGGAAGTCGGCGAAGCCGACGAATCGGCCGTCGAACATCGCGGCCTGGTAGATGACCGGGGCCCGGCGCTCGACCGCGCGGATGGTCGCGGCCGCCGCAGCCGTGAGTCCGGCTGCGGTATAGCTGGGACGCCCGATGATCGCGACATTGTCCGGAGACATCGCGCGCAGCTCGTCGAGGTGGCGCTGCTCGTGCTCACCGCCGAGTTCGGCGGTGCGGGCTAGTAATTCGTCTTCCACCGCGACCGGCGGACCCCAGCCCAGCCGGGCGTCGAACGAGCGCAGCAGGGCGTACTCGCAGCGGGCCGCGGCTGCGAGGTCGGAGGCGCTGTAGATCACTCGATCGTCGGCGACGAACACGTGCCCAACTGTAGGCCCGCCGCCCGACAGCCGAGCCGGCCGAAAGGTCAGCCCGGCGTGTTGCCGATCAACTCGACGCCTGCCCCGTTCCAACGGAACTTGACCACGCTCTCCAGCCCTGGCGTGCCGTTGGAGTAGACAAGGGCGACGGTGTCGCCCGTGCTCTGGGTTGGCTCGATGCTGTTGAACCCGAATGTGTCCGGCACGCCGGTCGGGATGTATTTACCGAGGTGAAACAGCACGGCACGGGTGTTGGGGTTCTCGGCGTTCGTGTTGGCCTTGATGATGATCGCCGACAGCTGGGCGCACTCGTTGTAGGTGCCCGCCAGCGGTTCGGGACTCCACGCCTGCCCGCTGCGCGGGTCGCGCGGCAGCTCGGAGACCGCCTTGGCGATCTCGGGTGCGGCAAGGTTGACCGCGCACGGATCGGGTGCCGCCGTGCTCGGCGCGCTGTTGCGTGACGGTGCTGGCAGGGCGGTCGCAGGCGCAGGCGCAGCGATGGTGGTGCTCGCCTCCGGTGTCTTGGAGACCGTCGAGTCGCTCGAGCCGCATCCTGCGAGCAGGACGACGGAGGCGGCAGCCGTCCAGACCCATTTCACAAATCCGCACCGTACCGTCATCGTGGCCGCCGCCCCGGCAGGCGGCGCGGCGGGTCGAGCGGGTGCAGGCCACTAGAATGGCAACGCCATGACGCCATCCGAGCCGGACGCCACCAGCGCCGAACTGACATTCGCCGATCTGCAGATGCACCCGGCCGTGCTGCAGGCGGTGGCCGACGTCGGATACGAAACACCGTCGGCTATCCAGGCCGCCACGATTCCGGCGATGATGGCCGGCTCCGATGTCGTCGGTCTCGCGCAGACCGGCACCGGCAAGACCGCGGCCTTCGCCATCCCGATCCTGTCGAAGATCGACACCTCCAGCCGGACCACGCAGGCGCTGGTGCTGGCGCCCACCCGGGAACTCGCACTGCAGGTCGCCGAGGCGTTCAGCCGCTACGGCGCGCACCTACCCGTGAATGTGTTGCCGATCTACGGCGGCTCTCCGTACGGCCCGCAGATGGCTGGGCTCAAGCGTGGTGCGCAAGTCGTCGTCGGCACTCCCGGCCGGGTCATCGACCACCTCGAGAAGCGCACACTCGACCTTTCGCACCTCGACTACCTGGTGCTCGACGAGGCCGACGAGATGCTCCAGATGGGCTTCGCCGAGGACGTCGAACGAATCCTCGAAGGCACCCCCGAGTACAAGCAGGTCGCACTGTTCTCGGCGACGATGCCGCCCGCCATCCGCAAGATCACCAACAAGTACCTGCACGACCCGGTCCAGGTGAAGGTCGAGTCAAAGACCGCGACCGCCGACAACATCTCCCAGCGCTACATTCAAGTCTCCGGGCATCGAAAGATGGATGCGCTGACCCGGCTGCTCGAGGTCGAGCCGTTCGAGGCGATGATCGTGTTCGTCCGCACCAAGCAGGCCACCGAAGAGGTCGCCGAGAAGTTGCGTGCCAGAGGCTTCTCTGCAATGGCCATCAACGGCGACATCGCGCAGGCCCAACGCGAGCGAACCATCGCCTCCCTCAAGGAGGGCAAGCTCGACATCCTGATCGCGACCGACGTCGCGGCGCGTGGTCTCGACGTCGACCGCATCTCGCATGTGCTGAACTACGACATCCCGCACGACCCGGAGTCATATGTGCACCGGATCGGGCGCACCGGCAGGGCCGGGCGGTCGGGTGCTGCCCTGCTCTTCGTCACGCCCCGCGAACGGCATCTGCTGAACTCCATCGAGCGGGTGACCCGGCAGAAGCTCGTCGAATCACGGTTGCCGTCGGTCGACGACGTCAATGCCCAGCGGGTGGAGAAGTTCAGGGACTCAATCACCAGCGCGCTGAACGCGCCCGGGATCGACCTGTTCCGCAAGCTGATCGAGGGCTACGAACGCGATAACGACGTCTCCATGGCCGATATCGCCGCGGCGCTGGCACTTCAGAGTCGCGACGGGGAAGAGTTCCTGATGACGGAACCGCCACCGGAGAAGCGTCGCGAGCGTCCCGAGCGAGGTCAGCGCGAGGACGGTCCGCCGCGCAATCGGCGCGAGTCCCGCAGCGACCTCGCCACGTACCGCATCGCGGTTGGCAAGCGGCACAAGGTCATGCCGGGCGCCATCGTCGGCGCGATTGCGAACGAGGGCGGTCTGCACCGCAGCGATTTCGGGCACATCTCCATTCGCCCGGAGTACTCGCTGGTCGAGCTTCCCGCGAAGTTGTCCAAAGAGACGCTGAAAGCCCTTGCGAAGACTCGCATTCAGGGTCAGCTGATCGAGCTACGCCCCGATCACGGTCCGAAGAAGCCACATCGCAAGTCGAAATGACCGTCTCCAAGGGTGTCGCCGGATCTGAAGCGCAGGGCGGTCTGGAGTCCGTTGCGGCACCCGAACGGGTGGCGGGGCTCACCGGGATCCGCGGCGTTGCGGCGCTGCTGGTGGTGGCGACGCACGCCGCCTACACCACCGGCAAGTACACCCACGGTTACGTGGGACTCGTCCAGGCCCGCATGGAGATCGGGGTTCCCGTCTTCTTCGTTCTTTCGGGGTTCCTGCTCTTTCAGCCGTGGGTGAAAGCGACAGTGGCAGGAAGTGATTGGCCATCGGTGCGCCGCTATGCCTGGCACCGGGTGCGCCGGATCATGCCCGCGTACGCGGTGACCGTGGTCGGGGCGTATGTGCTCTATCACTTCCGCGAGGCGCTACCGAACCCGGGCCACACCTGGATCGGCTTCCTTCGAAACCTCAGCCTGACGCAGATTTACACCGACCAGTACATGTACTCCTATATCCACCAGGGCCTGACCCAAATGTGGAGCCTGGCTGTCGAAGCCGCGTTCTATGTCGTGCTGCCGCTGCTGGCATGGCTGTTGTTGGCAGTGCTGTGCCGTCGTCGGTGGCGTCCGAGGCTCTTGCTCGGCGGCGTATTGGTCTTGACCGCGGTGTCACCTGCATGGTTGATCTTCGTGCACACCGTCGATGGATTGCCCGACGGAGCCCGCCTGTGGCTACCGACATATCTGATCTGGTTCGTCGGCGGCATGCTGCTCGCGGTGCTCGCCGCGATGGGTGTGCGCTGTTACGCATTCGCGGTGCTACCCGTCGCGGTGGTGAGCTACTTCATCGCCTCGACACCGATCGCGGGGGAGCCCGCGACGTCTCCGTATGCACTCGCGCCTGCGGTATGGAAGGCGGTCTTCTACGCCGTGATCGCGACGCTGATGGTCGCACCGGTGGCGCTGGGTGACCGCGGCTGGTACGCCCGTTTCCTCGGCAGCCGCCCGATGGTCTTCTTCGGCGAGATCTCGTATGAGATCTTCCTGATCCATCTGGTCACGATGGAGATCGTGATGGTCGAGATCCTGCATTTCCACGTTTATACGGGTTCGATGCCGGTGCTATTCGTGGCCACCCTCATCGTGACGGTCCCGCTGGCGTGGCTGCTGCACCGTTTCACCCGGGTGCGCTCGCCATAAATTTCGCCGAGACGAAATTCCAGCACGCCACCACTCGCACTTTTGGTGCCGCAATATCGTCTCGACGAGGCGCGGCTGCGGGTTGCGAGTACTACACCGTCGAATCGGTGTCGACGACAGCTGCGGCCGAATAGGCTGGTCTTCTCGGACCCGAGAAGCGTGGTCGGAGAATGCCGAGAGGATGCCAATGCCAAGCCCGTCATCGCCCAACAACGGTCAGTCGGACGCGGGGGCAGGAGACATCCACCGCGACATTCTCCCCATCCCCGACATCGCGCATGTCGGTCTCACCACGTACGACGCGAAGGACCCGGACACCAGCTATCCGCCGATCAAGGATGTGCGCCCGCCTGCGACCGCGCCAAACGTGCTCGTCGTCCTCATAGACGATGTCGGTTTCGGAGCCAGTAGCGCGTTCGGTGGGCCGTGTCAGACGCCCAACTTCGAGAAGCTGGCATCGAGGGGCTTGAAGTACACGCGCTTGCATACCACCGCGTTGTGTTCACCGACGCGTCAGGCGCTGCTGACCGGCCGCAACCACCACTCGGTCGGGATGGGCAACATCACCGAGACCGCGA
>CAVWPQ010000021.1:0-261981 GCA_963756865.1 uncultured Actinomycetota bacterium
ACCGTTTTCGCCAAGCCTCGACGCCGGATCGAGCAGCATGTCCGCCTCTTCGCGGTTCTCCGGCGCGTCATCGTCGAGTCGACGGTTGCTCGCCGGGCGCTCGTAGAGCGCCTTGCCACCTGCGATCGCCGATGCGAGCCGTCGCTGCCCCGCGAAGATCCGCGCGCCCGCCTGCTCCTGGTAGGCCTCCCGCTGCTCGGGGTCGAGCGCCGCGATGAACGCCTGCGGGTGCACCAGTGCGATGACGCCCGACACGTGGCCGAAGCCGAGGCTGGTGATCAGGCCCGCCTTCAGCGGGAACTTCTCCCCCAGCCGCAGGGTCTCGCGCACCCACACGAAGTGCTCGGAACCGGCCAGCTCGTCGTCGACACAGTCCAGGCTGCGGTTCGGCGGGATGACCCCGTCGCGCAGCATCTGGCACATGCCCATCATCTGGAACACCGCAGCACCGCCCTTGGCGTGACCCGTCAGGCTCTTCTGCGACACGATGAACAGCGGCGCGCCGTCGGATCGACCCATCGAGTCCGCGAGCCGCTCGTGCAGCTCGGTCTCGTTCGGGTCGTTCGCGAGCGTCGAGGTGTCGTGCTTGGACACCACCGCGATGTCGTCGGCGCCGACGCCGAGCTTGGCCAGCGAACGGGACAGCAGCGACTCCTTGCCGCCGCGGCCCGCGCCGAGAGCGCCGAGCCCTGGCGCCGGGATCGAGGTGTGCACGCCGTCGGCGAACGACTGCGCGTAGCCCACCACGGCCAGCACCGGCAGACCCATCCTCAGGGCGAGATCGCCGCGGGCCAGCAGGATGGTGCCGCCGCCCTGCGACTCGAGGAAGCCGAGCCTGCGACGGTCGTTGGCGCGGGAGAACTTCGAGTCGCTGATGCCCTTGGCGCGCATCATCTCGGTGTCGGCGGTCGCCGCCATGTCACCGAATCCGATGATCGCCTCGAGCGTCAGGTCGTCGAAGCCGCCTGCAACGACGAGCTCCGCCTTGCCCAGCTTGATCTTGTCGACGCCCTCCTCGACCGACACCGCCGCCGTTGCGCACGCGCCGACCGGATGGATCATCGAGCCGTAGCTGCCGACATAGGACTGGATGACGTGGGCCGCAACGACGTTCGGCAGAACCTCCTGCAAGATGTCGTTCGGCTTGTTCCGCCCGAGCAGGTTGCCGTGATACATGGTCTGCATCGAGGTCATGCCGCCCATGCCGGTGCCCTGCGTGCTGGCCACCATCGCGGGGTGAACCCAACGCATCAGCTCGTTCGGGGTGAAACCCGCTCCGAGGAACGCGTCGACGGTAGCGACGATGTTCCACACCGCGACCCGGTCCAGCGACGTGTTCATGTCCGCGCTGATGCCATACACCGTCGGGTCGAACCCGGTGGGGATCTGACCGCCGACGGTCCGCGACAACTGTGTCTTGCGCGGCACCCGGATCTCGGTGCCCGCCTTGCGGGTCACCTGCCAGTCGCTGCTGTCCGCCACCGGGATCGCAACGGTGTGCTCCGGGTCGAACTGCACGAACGCGCGAGCGTCGGCCTCAGACGACACCACGAAGGTGAAGTCCTTGTCGAGGAACACCGACACCAGAAGCGGTGACGCGTGGTCGGGATCGATCGCACCGTCGTCGACGAACTCGCGGATGCCGGTGCGTTCCACGACCGCGTCGTGGTAGCGCTCGACCAGCTCCGACTCGTCGACCATGTCGCCGGACTCGGCGTCATACCAACCCGGCTTCGGGTCGTCCTCCCACTTGATGAGGCCGGTGGTCCATGCCAGCTCGAGCACACCGGCAGCCGACAGCTCGTTGTCGACCTCCATCTCGAAGCGGGTCCGCGATGAGCCGTACGGGCCGAGCTCGGCGCCGCCGACGATCACCACCATGTCGGCGGGGTCGATGTCGAGGTCGTCCCATGCCGGCGGCGGCGCGGAGGTGAAGCCGCGCGGCGGCGACGGCAGCGCGGCGATGGTGCCGTCCTGCTCGTCGGTCTCCTCGCCGGCCTCTGCGGACATCTCCTCGCGGGCCTTGGCGGCCAGTTCGGACATGTCGATGTCGATATCGCCGAGGCCGCCGGTCAGGTCGACCTTCAGCGGCTCCTGGGCTGCGGAAACCTTCGACTCGATGCTGCACAGGTCGAGCAGCATGGCGGCCATCTGCTCGGTCGAGTAGGTGGTGACGCCTGCCTCCTCGACGGCGTTGACGATCGCGTCGTTGGCACCCATCAGACCGGTGCCGCGGGTCCAGCCGATCAGCGCGTGCGCCAGGCTGACGCGCTGCGCCCACGACGACTCGGCACTCCACCGGGTCACGACCGCGTCGAGCGCGGACTTGGACTCGCCGTACGCGCCGTCGCCACCGAACATGCCGCGGTTCGGCGAACCGGGCAGCACGACGTGCAGACGCGACGCGATATCGCGCTCGGAGCCGATGTGCGAGAGCCCGCCGATCAGCCGCTGCACGGCCCACAGCAGAACCTTCATCTCCATCTCGGAGCGAGAGCCCGCCTCCGACAGGTCGCCTGCGACCCTCGGTGCCGCGAACGGGAACAGTAGGGTCGGCGTCTGCGCATCCTTCAGGTGAATGGACTTCGGCCCAAGGTTCTCGCTCTGCTCGTTACCGACCCAGGCCGCCAGCGCGTCGATGTCGGAGTAGGACGCCATGTTCGCAGGCACCACCCACAGGGCCGCGCCGAAGCGGGCGTTGTCGCGGTAAAGGTTGCGGTAGAACTCGAGACGGTTGTCGTCGAGCTTGGACGTCGTCGCGATGACCGTAGCGCCGCCGTCGAGCAGACCGGCGACCACCGAAGCCGCGATCGACCCCTTGGAAGCGCCTGTCACCACAGCGATTTCGTCGCTGTAGCGACCCTTGCCCGGATTCTCCGCACCGGCTGCGGCGCGCCCGAACAACGACGCGTGGATGTTGCGTCCGGCGGCCAAAGACCTGCCCTGCCACCACGATGCCTGCTGGCCGACGACGTGGCCTGCACCCTCGAATCGCTCGGAGAGCTCCTGCCAGTTGGCGTCGATCTCGCCTTCGTCCATCAGCCAGAGCTTGACCAGATCCTCACGTGCGCTTGCCCACCGGTCATCGAACAGAACCGCTTTGCGGCCGTCGAACACCGGTGCCACCAAACGCGGCCAGTCCGAACCGAGCTCGGTGGTGACCAGGTCGATCAGTTCGGCGTCGGTCGCGGCCTCCGGGGTGGAGACGGCATTGTCCAGCCCCAACTGGTTGAGGATGGTGCGTGCGGCAGAAGCCAGCACGCCGTCGCGGCCGGTGACCTGCTCGGCGAACTCGGTCAGCGCTGCGGAGTCGACGACCCCGCCGCCTGCCGCACCACCAGCCGACGGCAGCGCCACGGAGATGCCGCGCCGGCCTGCCACCGCCTGCACCGCGGCATCGACGACCTTGTCGACCGTCGCGGCGTCAGCCAGCGCACCGTCGTGCAGCCCGCCCAGACCGCCGCCGCGCACGCTGGTGCCCTCGCGGGTGCCCAGCGCGACCTCTACGGTGACGTGCTTGGCCCAGCCGTCGCCGAGCTCCCACGCCTTCTTGACGCGCTCGGCGATGGCCGCCGGCCGCTTGCCCGACGGGCCGAGCACCGTGCGCAACTGGTCGTTGATCGCATCGGAAAGCACTGGGCCGTAAGGCTTGTAGGTGCGGGCGAGCTTGGTGACCTGACCCTTGAGCCCGGACAGATCGGCCTCCGCGGCGCCGTCGATGGCGCCGAGATCCAGCTCGGAGCCGAGATCGACGAGTAGCTGGTTGCGCCTCGACGACGCACCGTCGGTGATCGACTCGATGGAGTCCAGCGGCTCGATCTGATCGATGCGCATCTTCGCCGACAGCGCGATCAGCGCCATCGTCGCATCGGCGGCGTCGAAGGTGATGTCGTCGGGTCGCGGAGCGCCGCTGGGCGCGACATTGGGGCTAGGAGCGCCGCGGGCGCGCATCGGGGCGAGCCTGCGGGCGCCGCGGCGGCGGCGGCGGCCGGTTCGGCAGCGGCCTCGGCCGCCGGCAGCCGGCGTCGTCGCTCCCTCGTCGTCGTCCTCGTGCGCGGGGTCGGTGTCGTTCGCGAACAGCACCGGCGCGTCGCGCTCGGAGTTGAGTACTTCCGTTGTGTTGTGCGAATACTCGGGCAGCTTGAGCGTGTTGGTGGCCAGGCCTGCGACGGTCGGTGCGGACTTCACCCCGATCTCGACGAACCTCTCCACACCGAGACCGCCTGCGGCCTCCTCGATGAAGAGAAGGTCCTGCGTCTCGATCCAGCGCACCGGGCTGGCGAACTGCCATGCCAGAAGCTCGATGACCACCTTGCGGCACAGCTCGCGCGGCTTCTCGTTCCGCCACGTGTCGTAGTCGGCGAGGATCTCGTCGAGCGGCTCGGCGGGCACCAGATCGCGGATCTCCTCGATGAAGTCGCGATCCAACGTGAACGGTCGCGGCACCAGGTTCGGGATGTACTTGCCGATGAGCAGGTCAGGATCGGCGTCGCGCGGCATGACCCGCTCCAGCGAGCGGCGGAAGTCGGCCACCCCGACCCGCAGCACAGAGGAGTGGAACGGCACGTCGATGCCGGGCACCAGGATGAAGGACCGCTTGCCGCCGCTGATCTCGCGGCGCTTCTCGACCTCTTCCTCGAGGGCCTCGAGGCCACGGACCGTACCCGCGATGGCGTACTGCGAGCCGCGCAGGTTGAAGTTCACGATCTGCAGGAATTCGCCTGTGCGCTCGGAGATCTCGGCGACGAAGTCGACGACGAGGTCGTCGTCGAGATCGATCTGCGACGGCCGGATCGCGGCGAGCCGGTAGTTGGACCGGCCGAACTCGTCGCGCGGGACGATGTCGTGCATCTTCGAGCCGCGGTGGAACACGACCTCCAGCAGCGCCTCGAGTTCGTACACGCCGCTGACGCAGGCCAGCGCCGTGTACTCACCGACAGAGTGGCCGCAGGCGATGGCGCCCTCGACGAACGCACCCTGCTCGCGCATCTCGGCGACCTGCGCGGCCGCCACGGTCGCCATGGCGACCTGGGTGAACTGCGTCAGGTAGAGCACGCCCTCCGGGTGCTGATAGTGCACACCGCTGGCGATCAGGCTGGTCGGGTTGTCGCGCACCACGTGCAGCACCGAGAAGCCAAGGGTTTCGCGGGTGAACTTGTCGGCGGAGTCCCACACCTTGCGGGCGGCCTTCGACCTGGCGCGAACGTCCATGCCCATGCCCTTGGACTGGATGCCCTGCCCGGGGAAGGCGTACACGGTCTTCGGCGCGGCCAGCTGAGCCGTCGCCGCCATCACCAGATCGGATCCGACGCGTGCGGCAATCTCGAGAATCTCTGCGCCACGGTCGATTCCGACACGGTCGACGCGGATATCGACCTCGTCACCCGGCAGCACCATGCCCAGGAATCGGGCGGTCCAGCCGATCAGCCGGGCAGGCGGAACGGCCCTGCCGTCGGTGGCGGTGACGACCTGCTGCGCGGCTGCGGACAGCCACATGCCGTGCACGATGGGCGATTCCAGGCCCGCCAGCAGCGCCGCTGCGCGGTCGGTGTGGATCGGATTGTGATCACCGGAGACCACCGCGAACGCACTCATGTCGCCAGGTGCGGTGACGGTGACGTCCCGACGACGACGCCGTGGCGTATCCGTCGCGTTGTCGGTCATCGCGCCGCCTGCGCGCGGCGGGTCGGTCAGCTCGAGCGCGCCGGTGCGGCCGCGGATCGCGAACCGTTCCTCGAGCTTGGCCAGCTCCGTGCCATCGGCATCGCAGATGGTGACCTCAACGGGCACCACACGTCCGACCTCGGTGTCGGTAGCCGCCGAAGCCGTTGCGACGACCGTCAATTCGGCTTCTGTCTTCGGCAGCTCGGCGAGCAGGTGCGCGGCGTGGTCCAGGTGGACCAGGCTCAGCAGTCCCTCGACGACGGGGAAGCCCTCGTCGGTGACGGCCGAACCGATCACCGAGAACACCGCGGGCCAGCACAGGCCGACCAGCGCATCGGGCACCAGCCGCAGACCGGGCGCCAGCGGCGCACCGAACGTCGCAGTGACGCCCTTGTGGTCGGCGACCTTCTCCGGGTCCCAGTCGACGGTGACCTGTGCGGTGTTGTTCACCACCGTTGGCAGCGAATCGGGGCCCTCGGCGCCCGCGGCGATCGCCAGCACTGCGCGCATCGCATCGGAGGCATCGTCGACGGTGACCACGGGCATACCGCCGTCGACCGTCGCGGTCGGCAACGTGAAACGGATCTTGATCCAGGTGCCGGAAAGCGGAACGCTCAGCGTGACCGTCTCGTCATCGGACAGCTCCAACCGCGCGCCCGTGGACGGGTGTGTGGCAGAACGGTTTTGGTTGACCTGCCACTTGGCCGGCGCGCCGATCCGGTGCACCGGGTTGATGGAGGTGCGGCCCGCCCACAGCACGTCGGGCGCGTCGAGCACGACGGCAAGCGCACCGGTGACGTCGCCGCGCGCCTGGCGGCGCGTGACCACGGAGACGGGCTCGGCGCCCGAGGCGAGTACCTCGTCGATCGAGGTCTTCTCGAAGCGGTCAAGCAGATCACCGACGGGCTCGTCGACCGTGGTGATACCCGCAACGGCCTGGGTGCCGGGGATGATGCACACCTGGTCGGCGTCGTAGCGGGCGTCGTGGGCCTGCCACAGCGAGTCGCTTCGCCACCAGCGCCGGACGTCCTTGTCGATGACGGGGACGAAGTTGACCGGCTTGCCCGGCGTCTTGCACAGCTGGACATAGAACGGCACATCGGCTGGATGCAGCTTGATGGTGTCGGCGTCGGGGTAGCGGCCGACGAGCGCGGCGATGGCCTGCTCCGGCGATTCGAGCAGCGCTTCGTCAGCGAACAGCGTCTCGATCGGCCCGAAGTCCTTCGGGTGCAGACGGGCTTCTGCGCGCTTGAGCATGTCGGCGAACCGGTCGCGCCAGGTGTCGGCGAGCCACGGGCTGCCCGGCGCGGCGGTGTCGGCAGTGCTGTTGCCGTCGCCGATGGCGAGCTCGACATAGCGCTGCAGCCACTGCAGGTACGTCATCTCACCGATGTCGCCGAAGTACGGCTTGCAGGTGTTGGCCATCGCGGCGATGATTTCGTCGCGCCGCGCGGCGACCGCCTCCGCGTCACCGGCAACCTCGTCGAGCAGCCGGCCGCAACGCGATGCGGTGTTGTCGATCTCGTGGATGTCCGCGCCGAGCTGGCTACGGCTGGAAGCCATGCCGCCCTGCGCTTTTCCGGCGCTGATCCAGTGCTCGGTGCCACCGATGTCGACCAGCATCTGCTTGACCGACGGCGACGTCGTCGCCTCTTTGGTCGCCATCGCGGCGGTGCCGACGAGGATGCCGTCGACGGGCATCAGCGGGAAGCCGTAGGTCTGCGCCCAGCGGCCCGACAGGTAGTCGGCCGAACGCTCCGGGGTGCCGATGCCGCCGCCGACGCACACGGTGATGTTCGACCGTGAACGGAGCTCGGAGTAGGTGGCGAGCAGGAGGTCGTCGAGGTCCTCCCACGAGTGGTGACCGCCTGCGCGGCCGCCCTCGATGTGCATGATGACGGGCCGGGTCGGCACCTCGGCGGCGATCCTGATGACAGAACGGATCTGCTCGATGGTGCCGGGCTTGAACACGACGTGGCTGATGCCGACCTCGTTGAGCTCTTCGATGAGCGCGACGGCCTCTTCCAGCTCGGGGATGCCCGCGCTGACGACGACGCCGTCGATCGGGGCCCCGGACTGGCGCGCCTTCTGCACCAGTCGCTTTCCGCCGACCTGGAGCTTCCACAGGTACGGGTCGAGGAACAGCGAGTTGAACTGGACGGCCCGGCCGGGCTCGAGCAGCTGCGTCAACTCGGCGATGCGGGCGTCGAAGATCTCCTCGGTGACCTGTCCGCCACCCGCCAGCTCGGACCAGTGGCCCGCGTTGGCGGCCGCGGCGACGATCTTGGCGTCGACGGTGGTCGGGGTCATGCCCGCAAGCAGAATCGGCGACCGGCCGGTCAGCCGGGTGAACTTCGTCGACAGCTTCACCGAACCGTCGGGCAGGGTGACCAGCGTCGGGGCGTAACTCGACCAGGGCTTGGCCACCTCGGGCACCGCGCCGACGGTGAAGAGGTTGCGCTGCCCGCCGCGGGTGGCGGCAGGCACGATGCCGATGCCGAGGCCGCGGATGACCGGTGCGGTCAGCCGGGTCAGGATGTCGCCGGGGCCGAGGTCGAGGATCCAGCGGGCGCCCGCCGCGTGCAGGTCGCTGATCTCTTTGACCCAGTCGACGCGGCGCACCAGGATGGCCTCGGCCATCTCGCGGGCCATCGCCTCGTCGAGGCCGACGGCCTGCGCCCAGTTGCCGACCATGTCGATGGCGTCGGACAGCCGCGGCGTGTGGAAGCCGACCTCGACCTGGACCGGATCGAACATCGGGTTGAACACGGCGCCGCCGCGAATCTTGTTCTTGCGCTCGGCTTCTTCCTTCTCAGCGATCTGCTGGCAGTAGAGCTCGAAACGCGACAACTGCTCGGGCGTTCCTGTGATGACGACGGAGCGCCTGCCGTTGCGGATCGACAGCACCGGCGGCAGCACGGTGCGCACGTCCTGCGCGAACTCCTCGAGAAGCTCGGCGATGCGCGCGGGGTCGGCGTTGGTCACCGAAACCATCGGCGGGTTGTCACCCAGCACAGAGATGCCGCGGCGACGGGCCACCAGCGTGCCCGCGGTACCGATCAGCTGCGCCATCGCCAGCAGTTCGACGTCTTTGGCGCCCTTGGCGGCGAGCGCCTCGACGGCCAGCACGCCCTGTGAGTGGCCTGCGACGGCGACGGGCGGGGTTTCGGTCAGATCCATGCCCTGGCGGTGGAGCGCGCGCACAGCGGCGATCTGCGTGAGCAGCACCCCGGGCACCGATACGGCGGCCGAGGTCAGGTTCTTGGCGGTCGGCACGGCTTCTTCTGCCGCCAGCGAGCGGACCCAGTGCAACGGTTGGAACCCGATCGGACGCACGACGATCAGCTCGCGCGCAACCGGCCCGAGCAACAGCTCGGCTTCGCCGACGAGCGTCGCCAGCTCGGCCTCGATCCCGGCCGAGGACACCAGCTCTTCCAGGGACTCCAGCCAGGCGCTGCCCTGACCGCCGAACGCGACGGCGTAGGGCTCGCCTGCGGTCAGACGATCGACAAGGGCGTGGCTCGACTGAGGTACTCCTGATTCGTCGTCGCGGCCGGTGGACACTCTGTCGTGTTCATTGATCGTCACGTCTCGTAATCTCCTCAAGTCCTCTTCATGCACGTCTCACGTCGTACGTCGTCTTATGTGGGCTGTCGCTGTCTGGGGACCGTGCGACCCGGCTCCCCTGCGGGGTCACACTTGATTCGTCGTCGAATCCCGACTGGCTTCGGACTCATCCCGCGATCGGATGGTCTGACGGCCCTTCGTGGACCGTCCCTCGGACATTCCAGCTGTACTAAGAGTGTCATAAGGGCAAGCACTATTTTCACGCCCGAAATGGTTACTGGCGAGTTCTACGCTCGGGTAACCATGTGTTGTGTAACACGTGGTACGAAAACGCCTGAAGACATCCGGGACAAACGTCCTGCATGCAAGTGGTTACGGTCGAGTAGGCGAAACGGTGCAGATCAAAGCATGACTGTGACCAAATCGTTATGTAGAAATTTGGTCTCGTTCGCGGCGTCCGCGCGGCCGGATCAGACGCGACAACTCGACGGAATTTGTCTAGTCGGGAACGCCAACCAACGAAAAACGTTTGCTGCTGTTACTTACTGATCGGTAATATTCAGTCCCACTGACCGAAGCTCGGCTTGAGGACATGGTTGATGTCCACCCCGATGCCGCCGACGTTGCGCTTGTCGATCTCGACCTGATGCAGATGTGCTGCGGGGTGGGTGAAACCCTTCGGTGATCCCCAGTTGTGCTGCCAGAAATACGAGCCAAGGCCGTCTTGGAGCGCCCAGTCGATGGTCTTGGAGTTGGCGTAGACACCCACCCGCTGATGTCCCAGGACGGTCTCCCAACCGCGCAGATACGGCACAACCTGGGCCTTGTACTGCTCGTATGACGGATCGTCGTCGATCGATGTATAGATCGGTGCGCCATAGGAACCGCCCGCGGCGACGTGTAACTGCCAGCCGCGCTTGGCGTGCAGAACGCCTGCGTTCTGGCCGCCGAGCCAGTCGGCGGTGTCCTGCTTGCCGAACTGGTAGCAGGAGACGATTTTCAGGCCGCTCTGATAGAGGTCGCGGGCCTCGGGAAGCTGGATCGGCTTACCCAGCATCCACTGCCCGCCGGGCCTTCGGTCGGACACATAGCGGATAGCTCCGTGTGCGCCGGCGGCGCGGATATCCGCGGCTTTGATCACGCCGGCCGCGTAATCCAGCAGGATTCCCAGCGGCGCGGCTGCCGCCTGCGCAGGCGCGACCAACGACGACGCGGCGAGAATCGCCGGGGCCGCGGCCGCGCACTTCAGAAGGTCCCGTCGGGACATGAACACGTGCCACAGGATACGACAGAAACCTCTATTTTCACTCTGACGCCACTGGTCACACTTGCATCAAGATTCCCAACTGCCGAGTTTCGCTCGAGGCGACCCTCACCTGAAAGCGATTTCGGCGTGGAAACGCGCGCTGAGCGCAGCCAAACACGCCGAAATCGCGACTGTGCTGCGGTTTGACCGCGGAATTCGTAGGATCTGCCAATGCCCTCGGGGATGGCCAGCGCTGAGCAGCGCGTAGATTCCGCTGCCGCCGTTGACGATCCGCAGATTGAATTGATCGGCGTCCGAAAAGAGTTCGGGGATTCCCGGCACAAGGTGGTCGCTGTCGAGGGGGCGGACCTGAAGGTCGGCGACGGCGAGTTGTTCGCCATCCTCGGCCCGTCGGGCTCGGGTAAGACCACGGTCCTGCGCATGGTGGCCGGATTCGAGCAGCCGACGGCGGGGACGATCCGCCTCGGCGGCGCCGACGTCACCGCACTGCCCGCACGACGTCGCGACGTCAACACCGTCTTCCAGGAATACGCCCTGTTCCCCCACATGTCGGTCGCCCAGAACGTCGAATACGGGCTGAAGGTCAAGGGCGTCGCGCGCGACGAACGCCGCAGACGGACGTCGGACGCACTCGACATGGTCCGGCTGAGCGGTGAGGCGTCGCGCAAGCCAGCCCAGTTGTCGGGTGGTCAACGACAGCGGGTTGCGTTGGCGCGGGCACTCGTTGGACGTCCACGCGTGCTGCTGCTCGACGAACCGCTCGGCGCGCTCGATCTCAAACTGCGCGAACAGATGCAGATCGAGCTGAAGGAGATCCAGCGCGAGGTGGGCATCACCTTCGTCATCGTGACCCACGACCAGGACGAGGCGCTGACCCTGTGCGACCGGCTCGCGGTGTTCAACAACGGCCGCATCGAACAGATCGGAAAGGCTCGCGACGTCTACGAGAGCCCCGTCAACCGGTTCGTCGCCGACTTCGTCGGAACGTCGAACGTGCTCGACGGATCCGCGGCCGAGGCCCTTGTCGGCAGACCAGGCACGTTCGTCGTGCGGCCCGAACGCATTGCCGTCTTCGCACAGGGCACCGATCCCGTTTCCGGTGTGCAGACGGTGGACGCGACGGTTCTCGAAGTCATCTACGCGGGACCGACCACGAAGATCGCCGCAGCGACGGCGCACGGAGTCACGTTGACCGCCACCGTTCTCACCGCCAGCACCTGGCTGCCGGCAGATCTGCAGCACGGGGCCCCAATCACGTTGGCGTGGCCCGAAAAAGCCCTTCATCAACTGTCAAACGAGGAGTAGCGATGAAAGCAACCATCCGGATCGGACTCGTGCTCGGCGCATGCGCCGCGCTGATCGTCGCGTGCTCGGGCTCTGAGGAATCGAGCGGCTCGGGCGAATCCCCACCGAAGATGGAGGCGTTGAGTTCCGTCGGCGAAGGTGAAGGCGAGCTGAACCTGATCGCCTGGGCCGGCTACGCCGAGGACGGCTCCAACGACAAGACCGTCGACTGGGTGACGCCGTTCGAGAAGGAGACCGGCTGTCAGGTGAACGTCAAGCTGGGCAACACATCTGACGAGATGGTTCAGCTGATGCGCACCGGTCAGTACGACGGTGTGTCGGCTTCCGGCGATGCGACGCTTCGGCTGATATACGCGGGTGACGTCGCACCGGTCAACACGGACCTGGTGCCGAACTACGCCACGATCTCCGATTTCCTGAAGGACAAGTCGTGGAACTCGGTGGACGGCCAGATGTACGGCATCCCGCACGGCTGGGGCGCCAACCTGCTGATGTACAACCTCGACGTGGTCAAGGACGCGCCTGACTCCTGGGGCGCGGTGTTCGAGGGCGCCGACAAGTACAAGGGCAAGGTGACGGCCTACGACTCCCCCATCTACATCGCCGACGCAGCGCTGTACCTGTCCAAGACCAAGCCGGAGTTGGGCATCAAGGATCCCTATTCGCTCACCCCCGAACAACTCGATGCGGCAGCGGATCTGCTCAAGAAGCAACGGGAGAACGTCAGCGAGTACTGGTCGGACTACACCAAAGAGGTGCAAGCCTTCGAGTCCGGCACGTCGGTCATCGGCACCACCTGGCAGGTGATCGCGAACCTGATCGGCGCCGACAACAAGGTCCAGGTCAACACCGTGCTGCCGAAGGAAGGCGCCACCGGATGGTCGGACACGTGGATGGTCGCCTCGAAGGCCGCGCATCCGAACTGCATGTACAAGTGGATGGACTGGATCACCTCGCCGAAGATCAACGCGCAGGTGGCCGAGTACTTCGGTGAGGCGCCGGGGCAGACGAAGTCGTGCGAGTTCACCACCGAGAAGGACTTCTGCGACATCTTCCACGCGACCGACGCCGACTACGCCGGCCAGATTCATTACTGGACGACGCCACAGAAGCAGTGCGTCGACGGCAGCGGCGACAACTGCACGACCTACGACGAGTGGGTCACCAAGTGGCAGCAGATCAAGGGGTAATAGAAGCCAGCCCGATCTCGGTGTCCGCGAGGCGCCGGATCGCGCTGGCTTTCCTCCTGGTCCCGCCGATGGCCTGGCTGGTGCTGGCCTACCTGGGATCGCTTGCGGTGCTTCTTGTCTCGGCGTTCTGGGGCACCAATAGCTTCACGGGCAAGGTGGTGCACAAGTTCACCACGGACAACATCGTGCAGGCGTTCACGGATTCGGTGTTCCGGATCACGACGTTCCGCACGATCGGAGTTGCCCTTATCGTCACGGTGATCTGCATCGTGCTCGCGGTACCGCTGGCGCTGTACATGGCAAAGGTGGCCTCCCCGCGGATGCGGGTGGCGCTGGTGATCGCGGTGACTACCCCGCTGTGGGCCAGCTATCTGGTCAAGGCCTACGCATGGCGGATGTTGCTCTCGCCGGGGGGCCCGCTGGCCTGGGCCGGCGGCTACACACCGGGGTACGGGCTCACGGCGACCGTGATCACGCTGACCTACCTGTGGCTGCCGTACATGATCATCCCGGTGTTTGCGGCGTTCGACCGGGTACCCGACTCACTGATCGACGCCAGCTCAGACCTCGGCGCATCCGACCTGTCGACTGTGCGGATGGTGATGGCGCCGTTGGTTTTTCCCGGTATCGCGGCAGGTTCGATCTTCACTTTCTCGCTGTCGCTCGGTGACTACATCGCGGTGACGATCGTCGGCGGCAAGACGCAACTGCTCGGCAATGTCATCTACGGCCAGCTGGTGACAGCCAACAATCAGCCGCTCGCCGCTGCGCTGTCGATCATCCCGTTGGCCGCGATCATCCTTTACCTGCTGGCGATGCGCCGAACCGGCGCACTGGAGAACGTCTGATGCTGTCGCACGGCGCGCGGCGCGCAGTTCGGGCATGGACCGTGTTGATCCTGCTGTTCCTCTATGCCCCTTTGGCTCTGGTACTCGTCAACGCTTTCAACTCCTCGCGTACGTTCGCCTTCCCACCGTCCGGCTTCACCACGCAATGGTGGGTCACCGCATGGCACAGCGAGGGAATGTGGACGTCGCTGGCCAATTCGGCGGTGGTCGGGCTGGCCGCGACGGCGATCGCGTTGGTGCTCGGCACCATGGCCGCCTTCGCGGTGCAGCGCTATCGCTTCTTCGGCCGCGAAGTGGTGAGTCTGCTTGTGGTGCTGCCGATCACACTGCCGGGCATCGTCACCGGCATCGCCCTCAACGCGACATTCACCTCGGCACTCGGTGTCACGCTCGGGATGGCGACGGTGATCATCGGCCATGCGACGTTTTGCATCGTCGTCGTGTTCAACAACACGCAGGCGCGCCTGCGCAGGCTCGGTGCAGGTATGGAGGACGCTTCCGCGGATCTCGGCGCATCGCCATGGCAGACGTTCCGCTACGTGACCTTCCCGATGATGCGCGGTGCACTAGTCGCGGGGGCGATACTGGCGTTCGCCCTGAGCTTCGACGAGATCGTGGTGACGACGTTCACCGCGGGCCCGAAGGTGCAGACGCTGCCGATCTGGATCTTCGGAAACCTGTTCCGGCCCAACCAGGCACCCGTCATCAACGTCGTCGCAGCGGCCCTGACACTCGTCGCCATCATTCCGGTGTGGTTGGCTCAGCGATTCGGCGGCGACCCCGCGACGACGCGGGTGTGAGCCCCCGCGCGACGATCCCGGTGGTGTACTCGGAGACGGCCGACACCATGTGCCGCTGGAGTCCCGTGTCCAGCAGGTGTGTCACGACCGCGATACCGAGCGCGCGGTAGTCCTCGATGAGTCCGGCGATCTCGTCCATCTCGTCGGGCTTGGGTACATACCCGGCGCCGTACCGCGCGGCGACTGCCTCCTCCAGTGCAGCAACCAGAACGGACGCCAGCTCGTCGACCGTGCCGCTGGTCGAGTCGACCACCCGCAGGATCATCTGGACGTAGGCGAGCTGATCGGTGGACCGCGTGACGATCTCGGCCATCGTCGGATGGGTGAGGGACACCGCGTTCTCGACGAGTTCGGCGAGACCGCACGACAACAGGCGTTGCGCTTCGTCGCAGTCCGGATCGAGGTCGAGGGCAATCGATGCCGGGCGCACATCGTCGCCGCTGCTGCCGAGGATCGCCTGCTGGACGCCCAAGATCGCGGCCAGGTCGTGGCCCTCGCGCATGCGGGCGAAGAACTCGGCGATGTGCGCGCTGTTGAAGCCCTTGCGAAGCAGCTGGTTGATCGTCTTCAGCTGCGACAGGTGATAGTCGTCGTAGAACGCCGAGCGCCCCTGCCTGCGCGGCGGGTCGAGCAGGCCGCGTTCCCGGTAGGCGCGGATATTGCGGGAGCTGACACCCGAGATCCGCGCGAGGTCGTCGAGTCGGTATTCAGCCAAGCCTGCACACCAGACGTCGACGACGGGAGCGGCAACCTCGCATTCGGACACTGTAATACCTCTAGCGCGGTTTTGAGCGAAGTCGTGACCGGTTCAGCCACGAAGTCATGCTTAGGTAACACATAGGCATGTGCCAGGCCATATGGTGCATAAGTGATATAAATCACCACACGGCCGCGCAATTTCAGCCAACTTCAGCACCTCGTTACCGAGTATTCCTGACGGCCGGGTGAGTGATCTCACCGGTAATGAATTGGCAAATCCGCAGCCGGCTACGGGACCATGAAACGGTCAGCCATCAACGCGGCAGTCATTAAGAAAAAAGGCATCGACGAGGAGTTTCTGCGTGCGTCCCTGGATCGTGTGGGCCACCGGACTCCTTGCGTACATCGTCGCCGTCCTCGACCGCACCACGCTTGGCGTCTCGGGTCTGGAGGCGGGCGACCGTTTCGCCGCAGGCCCTAGCGTGCTGTCGTCCTTCGTCGTCCTGCAGATCGTCGTGTACGCGGCCGCCCAGGTGCCCGCAGGCCTACTGCTCGACCGGTTCGGCTCGAAGGCGCTGATCATGTCCGGTGCCATGGTGATGGCGGCGGGTCAGCTGACTCTGGCATTCACCGAATCGCTGCCTGCGGCCATCGCCGCCCGCGCGTTGGTGGGTCTCGGCGACGCGGTCACGTTCATCTCGGTGCTGCGACTGGTCCCGCACTGGTTTCGGCCGAGTCAGGTTCCACTGGTGACCCAGTTGACCGGTATCTGCGGCCAACTCGGCCAGGTGCTCTCGGCGGTGCCGTTCCTGGCGTTACTGGCGGGCGAGGGCTGGACAAGGGCGTACCTGTCGGTCGTCGCACTCGGCGTGGTGTCGATCGTGTTGACGTTCGCCCTGGTCAAGAACACTCCCAACGGCAAAGTCGACGATCCACCGTCGACATCGGTCAAGGAAGTCTGGACCAGCGTCAAGACCGTGTGGCTGCGACCCGGGACCCGCCTTGGCTTCTTCACCCATATGGGCAGCCAGTTCTCGGTGACCGTCTTCGCGCTGATGTGGGGGCTGCCCTACCTGACCGTCGGGCAGGGGTTGTCGGTCCACGTCGCAGGCACGCTGCTGAGCCTTTCGGTCGTCACGGGCATCGTCGCGGGCATCCTGATCGGCATCTTCACCGGACGCGTGCCGCATCGACGGTCGCGCCTGGTGCTGGCGATCATCGCGAGCAACGCCGCGATATGGACCGTCGTGCTGGCACTGCCCTCCGCCGCGCCACTGTGGCTGCTGACGTTGCTCGTCATCGTCGTATCGGTCGGTGGCCCCGGCTCGATGGTCGGCTTCGACTTCGCGCGCACGTTCAACCCGAGCGCAACGCTCGGCACCGCCCAGGGCATGGTCAACATGGGCGGCTTCCTGGCTTCCCTGATGGTGATGCAGGTCATGGGCGTGGTGATCGGCGCGGTGGGCGGCTACTCGTTCGAATCGTTCCGAATCGCGTGGACGGTCCAGTACGCAATCTGGGCACTGGCCACCCTCGGCATCCTGATCACCCGCAAGAAGACGCGCAAGCTGATGGCCGACGAGCGAAATCTGTTGGAGGGCTTCAACCCTCACCCGCCAGAACCCGCACAGGCGCGCTAGCGCGTTGAGCGCCGCCCGAAATCGCCCAGAGACGTTCGTCAACTCCCCAATGAATGGCGGCCGCTTCTTGACCGGACCCATCGAACGCTCGCAATCGCAAGACGGTGGTGCCGCTCGCATTCCGCACGACTTCGGACAGCTAGGAGGGCTTACCCGACTCGTCATCCTCTAAACGCGCCGCGATCGCTTCCTCGGCATGCCGGTAGCCGAGCAGTTCATAACCGACGACGCTCACGGCGGGGGCGAGCATGACTATCAGCAGGGCGTTGGCCATCGACATACCCCTGCCTGCCAGCACCGCAGCGGCGACAAGCACTGCGCCGGTGAGCACGATGAGCAGCACGTGAAACGCGTCGAATGTGCCGACAAGCCACGAGTAGAGCACGTAGACCGCCGCGATGTAGATCGCGACCGGTATCGCCACCGACAGCACGGTGGCCATCGCGTCCAGCTTCGAGTGGTGCTCGACGTAGTAAGCGGCGGCGTGCAATCCGGCGCCGGTGGCCACGATCGCCCCGAACACCACCAGATGCAGATATCCGAACCGGAAGGACAGCTCGCGACGGGCCTCGAGCAGCCGCGATTGCGGCAGGCTGAAGTAGATCCACCACATGCCGAACGTCAGGCCGGTTCCCGCCACCGCGACCAGGACCGCCGCCACGGTCCAGCCCTGCGACGAGACGACCGCTGACAGCGAGGCGACGGTGCCGACGACCCCCTCGCCGAGCGCGATGATGGTCAGCAGTCCATAGCGCTCGGCGATGTGGTGCGGGTGCCATGGGGTGCCGCCCATGCGGCGCTCGGCCAGCAAGGGCCCTGACATCTCCAACGCAACCAAGAGCGCGGCCCACGCGAACGTAGCGACGATCGACGTACTGACCGGGATCATCGCGATCCAGCCGATCTGTGCGACGGTGACGACGATGGCATAGGTCAGGCACGCCGAGCGGCGCTGCGGATCCTGTTTGGCTGCCCGTAACCACTGGGCCACCAAGGCGATTCGCATCACGACGTAACCGGCCACCATCACCCGGTTTTCGACGTGACCGCCCTTGGCCATCGACGCGTACATCTCGGGCAGTCCGAGCGCGAGGATGATGACCCCGACCATCTGAAGCATCGTCAGCAGGCGATAGACCCAGTCGTCGGTGTCATAGGCCGATGCGAACCAGCTGAAGTTGATCCACGCCCAGCAGATCGAGAATGTCGCGAAGACGAATGCCGCCAGCCCGGCACTGACGTGGTCCTCGGCGAGTTGGTGGGCGAACTCGGAAGCGGCGATGCCGAAGCCGATCACGAAGGTGAGGTCGAACAACAGCTCAAGCGGGGTGGCCGTCCGGTGTGACTCGTCGGGGTCGCGGCCGGACATCTTGCGGATCCGATGCACCTCGACCCGCTGGGGCTGTTGCCGCTCAACCTCGCTCATGACCTGCAGAGTTTGCCCAGCCGACGCGGCACTGTCCAGGCGCGAGAAGGCAGGCGGTTACATCCGGTCGCGCGTCGAGGCCGAGAACCTCGTGTTGAGCTACGCGCGGCATCGAGACCGCGGCTACGCGCGGGAGGCATCCGGTCGCCGAAATTCGTTGTGCTCCTGCGTGTCACGTACGCGCTGAGATATCTCGGGGAAACCCTGCGGACAGTACTGCGGCGTGATTTGAAGCTGTCAAGCCAGAGCGTGCGGCTGTTTCACACAATGCCGCCGCTGGACCGTGCCGCGGTCTTCTACACGGAGCAGCGCAGAGACAGGTAGTCGACTACGCATGCCGTGGCGCCCCGCGCTTCGCATCATCGAGCGCAGAGGCTTATGCGAAGCGGAAGGCGGCACGCGATGTCGGAACAGTTCACGGTCAAGATGCTGGGTGGCTTCGAGGTACACCGCGACGGCCTGCCGCTCGACTTGCCGCCCTCATGTCAGCGACTGGTCGCTCTCGCCGCGTTGAAACGCCGCGCGGTGCCGCGGAGTTGGTTGTGCCGGACGCTGTGGCCGACGACCCGGCCGGACAGGGCGACGGCACGGTTGCGCACCACGCTGTGGCGGCTGCGTCCGATGGGTGCGGGCGCCCTACTGTCGGTCGCACCGCAATCGATAGCGCTCGCCCCCGACGTGTCGGTGGACTGGCACGACTCGGTCGAGTTGATCGGACAGTTCCTCGGCCACAGCGAGCCTGCCGACCCCGATGACGACCTGGCCGCCGAACTGCTCCCGTTGCTGCGGGAGGGCGCGCTGCTCGACGGCTGGACCGACGACTGGAACGCATATGCCAGGGAAACCTACCGTGACCTGCGACTCGATGCACTCGACGTGCTCGTGGGCGCGCACGCGAACAACAAGTAGTGCACTACGCGTGCGTGTCGCTGTGAACAATTCCTACGCTTTCATCGTGAAATAGATACACACGGATGAGACGACCGGGAGACAGCGATGAACGCGCTACTCGTGACCTGCCTGAGCTTGGCGGCGACGCTCGCCACGCTCGGCGTGCACGATTTGCAGGCGCGGCTCGAGCGCTGGGACTACGAGCGGCACGCCGAGGACTAGCCTCTGTCGAGTGGACGAACTCTCCGACGACGTAATCGCTTTCATCTCTGAGGGCACCAGGACTGCGAAGCTCGGTTACACGGCATCCGACGGCCGTCCGCTGGTCGCTCCCGTCTGGTTCGTGGTGGACGACGGCACACTGGCCTTCAACACCGGCAAGGACACCGCCAAGGGCCGTGCCCTTGCCCGCGATCCGCGCGCGGTGATCTGCGTGGACGACGACCGGCCGCCGTATTCGTTCGTCCAGGTGCAGGGAACCGTGTCGATCAGTGAGGATGCCGCCGATGTGCTCGACATCGCGACCCGCGCGGGCGGCCGGTACATGGGCGCCGACCGGGCCGAGGAGTACGGCCGCCGCAACGGAGTGCCCGGCGAGTTGGTTGTCCGCCTGAGACCGACGAAGGTGATCAAGGCCTTCGATCTCGCTGATTAGTCACAGCGCTGCCCAGACCTGAGATCAGGCGGTGGTCGGTGCCATGGTTTACACAATGAACTACGTTTGTCAGTCATGGACGGCTACGCCTACGACACTGCGCTGTTGATTCTTCGCGTGTGCCTCGGCCTCACCATGGCGGCGCACGGCTACAACAAGTTCTTCGGCGGCGGCCGGATACCCGGCACCGCGGGGTGGTTCGAGAGCATCGGGATGAAACCCGGCATGCTGCACGCCCGCATCGCCGCGACGACCGAGATGGCGGCGGGCCTCGGGCTGGCCGTCGGCCTGCTCACCCCCATCCCTGCGGCGGGCTTCGTCGCCCTGATGCTGGTGGCGGCGTGGACCGTGCACCGCCCGAACGGCTTCTTCATCGTCAAGGAGGGCTACGAGTACAACCTGATACTCGGCGTCACCGCTGTGGCTCTCGGCGGGCTCGGCGCAGGCCGGTTCAGCCTTGATTACGCCCTCTTCTCGGGCACCGGTCTCTACAACTTCCTGCACGGCTGGTGCGGACTGCTGATCGCCGCCGGGCTCGGTCTCGCGGGCGGCATCGGCCAGCTCGTGCTGTTCTGGCGGCCGCCGCAGAAGTCGGACGCTAGCTGACCCGTCCGCCGACGATGGTCGTGGCGACCATGTCGGATGCCAGCGTCTCGACGTCGGCACCCGGTGTGAGCAGCATCAGATCGCCTGGTTGACCAACGTCGACGGTCCGCGGCACCGACGGGCGGTCCGGGTGGCCGAGAAACAAGCCGAAGGCCTCGGCAGGGGTGACGCGCTCGTCGGGGCCGATGACCTCTCCCCCTACAACGGTGCGGTGAACCGCCGCGCGCATCGCGGCCCACGGGTCCATTCCGCCGAACGGCGCATCGGTGCTCGCCGCCAACGGGATACCAGCCCGCAGCAGCGAAGCCACCCGCCACAGCGCGGAATGCTCGTCGGCGGGTACGTCCCGTAGATAGTGCTCACCGCGTTCTGCGACGAAGTTGGGCTGGGTGACGACGGTGACGCCGGCGTCCACCAGGTCGGTGACCATGTCGTCGGGCACGATCGCGGCGTGTTCGATGCGGTCGCAGGAGTGCCTGCCCGCTGCCCGCAGCGCGGCCAGCGCGACGACCAGTTGAGCGTGAGTCACGCAGTGCAGCGCGACGGGGCAGTCGTCATCGTGGCGTTCGGTGATCCATTCGGTGAGCTCGTCGACGTCGAGGCGGTCGTCGTGCAGGATTCGCTTTCCCGGAGCGAGGAAGTGCAGTCGCTGCGGAATCTCACCACGCCGGTGCGCCACCGACAGTGTGACCACGTCGTCGGCGGTGAGATCAGGTGTGGCGTCGGTGATTCCGGTGACGCCGTAGCCGGCCAGACGGGTGGTGACCTCAGCGAGCGCCGTTGCCCGACGGGGCAGTGCGTCCGCCCAGTCGTCGGCGCTGTGCAGCCGGCCGTCGGGATGGTCGCGGAGGCCGACGCGGGAGAGCGCCACCGAGTTCAGGATCCACATCGCGCCGCTGCGGTGCTGGATCCGTATCGGCGTATCGGTGATGAGCGCGTCGAGCTGGTCGCGGTCGAGTTCACCCGCGACCGATGCGTGGTAGCCGACGGCGCGGATCCAGCCGTCAGGCCCCGGTTCGGCGGTTCTCAGCGCCTGTGCGAGTTGCGCTTTGGTCGCGACCTGCGGTGGTCCCACCGTGAGTGAGTCGAGTGCGGCGGCCATCGCGCGCAGGTGCAGGTGATGGTCGTGAAGTCCGGGTAGCACCGCGGCGGTCTCGGCGTCGACGACCTGCTCGGAGTCCGATGGTTCGAGGTGGTCGGAGATTTCGGCGATACGATCGCCGAGCCGGATATCGGCGATGCGGCCGTCAGGCAACGTGGCGCACCGAATCAGCATGCTGCCAGCCGCTTTTCGACCAGCTGCAGTACCCGCTGATTGTCCGCCCCCAGCTCAGAGGCGGGCTTCAGCGGCCCGGGAACGCGCGGCGGCCCATCGCTCTTTGAACCGAGTGCGGGCGCAGCGGCGGCGTACTCGGCGGCCACTTCCGCCAGCGCCACCTCCACGATCTCGCCGCCGCCGCGCCGAAGCGAATCGAGCACCGCCTGCGTGGCGGTGAGGCCCGTCAGCGGATCGGCGATCGCGTCGCCGACGAAGACGGTGCCTGCTCCGACCAGGCCACCGGCGACCGCGGCGTCGTCGCCGAACGCGACGCGGTCGGCCCGCTCCCCCGACCCGCCATAGCCGTTGATGCGCAACCACACTCGGCCGGCACGAGCTCGCACCTGCTCTGCGCCGAGGCCGCGGCGGACCAGCGCCGCAGGCCGAGACCCCTCGATCACCACATCGGCGGCCTCGAGCAGCCTCCGTAGGCCGTCACCCCCGAAGTCTGTGGCGTAGGAGAGCTTTGACGAGTTCATCCAGTCGTAGAAGCGCCGATCGCCGCGACGGGTGCCGTCGGGTCTGCCGTGCGCTTCGACCTTGACGACGGTCGCACCGGCCGCCGCCAACATCTGCCCGCACAGCGGACCCGCCCACATCGACGACAGGTCGGCGACAAGTAGGTCCGACATCCGGCGCGGCGCCTTGAGGCCGCTCGGCACGAATCGCGGTGGTGCGGGCCGGACTTCACCCAGAACCGCCGCCGGTAGGTCGAGCAGCCGTGCCCTCGCGACGAACTCGGCCGCATCGCCGTCAACGACCGCGGCGGCCACAGCCGTCCACAGGTCTACGGGTTGTCGGCTCATCCCGAGAAGGGCGGGAACGGTTTCGATGTCGTCGACCCGTGACAGCGT
Source organism: uncultured Actinomycetota bacterium (assembly GCA_963756865.1). Lineage (GTDB taxonomy): Bacteria > Actinomycetota > Actinomycetes > Mycobacteriales > Mycobacteriaceae > Mycobacterium. The sequence goes on from CAVWPQ010000021.1 coordinate 22,731, forward strand.
GAGCGCACACCAGCCGGTTCTGCTCTCCAGCAGCCGCGTAGCACCGCCCGCCGAGGTCCGTCCCGCCGGCGCAAGCCCCAGCAGCCCGGCCCGACCGGTGAGGATTTCGTCGGCATCGACTCTCACGACGCCGCCGAGATCAGCTGCGTCGCCGCTGATATCGCTCGCGGACCGCCGAGCACGCGCCACCACGGAGTCAGGGATACCCAACGAGCTCACCACGATATTCTGCATCGGCCTACGACGCTTCCACCGTATCCACCAAACCCCAGCCGAGCGCGGTGGCTGCACTGATCGTGTGCCCGGAAAGCACCAGGTAGGCCGTCCGCCACCGCCCGATACGTCGCGTCACGCTTACCGTGCCACCGGCACCCGGTATCAGCCCCAGGCTCAACTCGGGCAACCCGAACATCGAATCACGCTGCGCCTCAACCGTTCCGCAGAACGCAGCCATCTCCAGCCCGCTGCCGAGGACCTGTCCGTGCACCCGCGCCCGGCATCGTGCACCCATCCGAGCGGTCAGTTCGTCGAGGACGAGCGCAGGGCTGTGCGCTACGCGCGCGGCATGGGCGCTCGCCGGGTCGGCGAACGAGCCGAATTCAGCGAGGTCACCACCGCTGCAGAAGGACGGGCCGTTACCGGTCAGGACCACTTCGTTCACCGACGGGTCGTGGCGGGCGACATCGAGGGCTTCGAGCAGCGCGGCGCGGGCGTCGTTGGAGAACGCGTTGTGGCGCGACGGCCGGTTGAACCGGATGTGCAATGTGTCGCCGTCCCTGTCGGCGACCACCGGATCGGGAAGGACAGGCGCGGTTGCAGGTCCCCGCTGCTGCAGCCATGCGGTGAACTCCCCACCGGACTGCAGCGTCGAATACGCGAGCGACTCGGTGATCACCCCGGCCAACGTCGAGGGCGCGGGACCCGCCGCGCGCAACACGTCGTCGCACACGGTCGCAGCCTGCGGCCACATTTCGAATCGGGTGGTCAGCTCCGCGAACGCCGTCGTTGTCGATCCGACGGTGACGACGCGGCGGTCGGCGACGTCGTCCTCGCAAATGGTGAACGCCGCGCGGTCGAGCCATGGCTGCGCGTGCCGGCTCGAGATGTCGTCGGCAGACCCGACGGCCACGACCACCCCGGTCCGGGCGGGCGAACCGGTCGGCGGGTCACCGAGGTCAACGACGAGCACGGCCCCGCACGGCGCTACACCGGGTCAAAGGACGAGATGAGCCAGCCACCGTCGATCTTCTGCATGGTGACCCGTACCGCACTGTTGATGAAGCTGGCGTCGGGCCGGTCCTTGCTCTCGGTGGTCTGGTTGATGAAGACCAGCACGACCGCGCTCTGCGGACGAATCTCCGACAAGGCCGCCCGCACGACCGCAGCCTGCGTCTTGACCGCCTTCTGCTTGGCCGCGGGCGCGACGATCTGCTCGGTGAACTGGGTGTAGTACGAAAGGAAGCTGCCGGTGAGCTTGCTCTTCGCCGTCGCGAAGTCCTTGTCGAGGCTGTCGGGCGAATAGGACAGCAGCGCGACGGTGCCGTCGGATGCGGCCCTGATCGCCGACTGAGCTGCCGCATCGTTGGTCTGTCGATCCGGCTTGTAGACAGAGAAGAACATCCAGGCCGTCAGGGCCGCCGCAGCGACCAACGCAAGCGCGAGCGTCACTGCGACCCAATGGTTCTTGGCGCCCTGTCCCACTCCGCCGAGCACATTGCGCTTCGCGCGTTTCGACTTTGCCGGCGCCTTCGGTTCGGGCTCGGGATCTTCGACCTTTTCGATGGCCTCGCTCTCGACGGCGGTCGATACCGGTTCGTCGCCCTCGGTCACGTCCACGTCGGGAGCGTCCTTCTCATCGGTCACGGCACGAACTCGACTTTCGCAAGTTTCAACTGTCCGCCGTCACGAGCCAAGTTCACGCTGAGCCGCCAGGCTCGTGGCTCCTGTCTGGCGCCGGCGGCGTTGGTGACGCGCGACGACGCCGCGACGAGCACGGTCGCGGTGTCAGCCGTCATCGACTCGACCGCGGTTGCGGTCACGTTGGTCTCGGTGACCGCCTTCGATTCGACCGCGACCTTGACGAAATCGTCTGCGGTGTTCTGGAAGTCGGTCTTGAACTGTCCGGTCGAGTTGTCGATGATGCGCTGGACGTCTTCCTTGGCCTTGTTGTAGTCCAGGGACATCAGCGTGACGACGCCCTGGCGGGCGGCGGCTTCGAACTCGGCCCTGCGCTGGACTTCGGCCTGCGCGTTGCGATGGCTGATGAACATCAGCACGCACCCCGTCAGCAGGGCGGCGATGACGAGGACCGTGAGGGCGGCGGCGGCGCCTTTCCACGTCGGCAGCGGAATCCGAAGGCCTCGGCGTTCCCGGGTCGGCTCACCCGTCAACTCGACTGCGGTGCCGGTCGCGACATCGGAGTCGGCGGCGGCGGCGGAGTCTTCATCTGCATCCGCCGCGTCGTCGTCTTCCTCGACGTCGGTGTCGTCGTCGGGCACTGCGACGGTCTCGGCTGCCTTGGCCTGCGCCGCCTCGCGGCGCAGACGCAATGCGCGGGCCCGCGCGCGGGCGGCGGCGGCCACCGCTTCGGCTTCGGCTGCCTCGGCCTCGGCCTCTTCCGCCAGCGAGAGCGCGTCGACGGAATCGGCTTCCTTCGACGCCTCCGACGCCTCGTCGACGTGGTCGCCGTTCAATTCCGGCGGAGTCTGCTTCCGGGACCGCATGCAACCTCCTGTCCGGTACGCAACATGATTATGAGAATGGCATTTTCAATTTTCGGTATCGCCGCGACGATACAGGACGCCGATATCTGTCGAAATCAGAGCATGTCCTGCGGAAATGCTATTTACGGTCTGTGCGGGCGCTTAGCGCTATCTATTGATCAGTTGGTCCTTCATCACTTTGCCTGTCGCATTCAGCGGCAGCTCGTCCAGAAACTCTACGTATCGGGGCACCTTGAAACCAGCCATCCGGTCCCGGCTCCATGAGACCAGATCGTCAGCGCTGGGGGTTCCCTCTTCACCGCCCTTGAGCACCACAAACGCCTTGCCAACCTGTCCGAGCCTGTCGTCGGGAACGCCGATCACCGCGGCCTGGGCGACGGCCGGATGCTCAAGCAGGAAACCCTCGATCTCGGCGGGATAGGCGTTGAAGCCGCCGACGATGAACATGTCCTTCTTGCGGCCGACGATACGAAGCCTGCCGGTGTCGTCGATCGTGCCGAGGTCGCCGGTGTGCAGCCATCCGTCCGCATCGATGGCCTCTGCCGTCGCCGCCGGGTCATCCAGGTACCCCTGCATGACGGTGAAGCCGCGCATCAGCACCTCACCGTCGTCGGCGATACGCAGCTCCACTCCGCCCATCGGCAGACCCGCGGTCGTTGCGATGTCCTCCGCCGAGTCGCCCCGTCGCGACAGCGTGGCCGTACCGCCCTCGGTCAGCCCGTAACCGGTGGCCAGCGTCTGAAACGGCAGTTCGGAGAACGCGCGCCTGATCAGTTCGACAGGGATGTCCGCCGCACCGGTGACACCCACCCGCAGGGTCGCCAGCTTGCTCTTGTCGGCGACGCCAAGCAGCGAGTGATAGAGCGTCGGCGGCCCCGGCAGCACCGTGATGCTCTCGGCCGCAACGGTGTCCACGACCCGATCGATATCGAAGACCGCCATCGGGAACATCGTTGCGCCGCGGATGAACGAGGACAGCAGGCCCGCCTTCAACCCGAAGGTATGGAAGTAGGGGTTGATCATCAGATAGCGGTCGCCTTCACGCAGATCGATCAGACCGCTGTACTCGGTGTAGTGGCGCAGATTCTGATCGTGGTTCATCAGCACGCCCTTAGGCCTGCCGGTGGTGCCCGACGTGAAGATGATCTCGGACGTGTCCGTGCCCTTGACGTCAGTCCCGTCGCGCACGGATGGTGAACCGCTGGAGAGGAAGTCGGATTTCAGATCGATGACAGGCACGCCGGTTGGCGCCGCGTAGTCCTGGCCGAGGAAGCCCTGCTGGACCACCACCGCCTTGGCCCCGCTGCGACCGATGATGTCGCCGGCCTCGTCGGCCTTGAACCGGGTGTTGACGGTGACGAGCACACCGCCCGCGGTGAGCAACCCGAAGGCAGCGATGATCCACTCAGCGGAGTTGGGCGCCCATACGGCAACCCGATCGCCCTTCGTGATCCCAAGGTCTGCGAAAGCGCCTGCAGCACAACGTATGCGGTGAACGGTCTCGGTGAACGACAAGCGCAACGGACCGTCGACGACAGCTTCCGCGTCGCCGAACCGGTCCGCCGCGCTCAAGACCATCTCGGGGATGGTCTCCCACGAAGGTCGGGTCACGTCGTGACGAGACGCCCCAGGTTGCCGCCCATGATCTTGGCCTGATCCTCGACGGAGAGGTGCTCGAGCGCGGTCACATAGTGGGTCGGCTCCGCGAGCCCCTCCGGATGCGGCCAGTCGGATCCGTAGAGCACCTGCTCGACGCCGATCAGGTTGACCAGGTCGTCGATGCCCTCTTCGTAGAACGGGCTGACGTAGATGCGGTTCTTGATCTCCTCGATCGGGTTACCCAGGAAAGCCTCCGGCGCCTTCTTCCACACCTCGGCCATGGAATCCAGCAGCGGGAACATCCACTTCGAGCCCGCCTCGACGATGCCCACCTTCAGCTTGGGGTGCCGGAACAGCGCACCGTGAATCACCCAGGAGGCCACCGCATCCTGGATCGGGCGCCATTCGTTGAGGATCGACATCGCGTTGGTCTGGAACGGCAGCATCTCCTGCGCCGCACCGTCCCACTCGGAGGTGTAACGCGAATAACCACTGTCGGACGAGTGCATGCCGACGAACACGTCGTGGTGGACGACCCGCTCCCAGAACGGGTCGAACTCGGGCAGCGCGAACGACCGCGGGCCTCGGAATCCCGGCACCGGCGCGGGCCGGATCAGGATGGCACGAGCGCCGCGCTTGACGCACCACTCCAACTCCTCGATGGCCTTCTCGACGATCGGAAGTGTGATCACCGGCGTGGTGAAGATCCGGTTCTGGTAGTTGAATCCCCACACCTCGTCCAGCCACTCGTTGAGCGCATGGATGATCACGTGGATGGCGAGTGGATTGTCGCTCAGCCGCTCCTCGATCAGGCTCGCCAGCGTCGGGAACATCAGGGAGCGCTCGATGCCGAGTTCGTTCATCTTCTCGAGGCGCGGCCCAGGCTCGAAGAACGCCGGGATGGCCCGCATCGGCTCACCGAAGAGTTCTCGCTTGCTCTTGCCGTCGGGGTTGCCGAACTTGAAGTACTCCTCCCAGGCGCCCGGCTTGGCGACAACCGAGAACGTGGGATTCGGGATGTAGTTGCTGATGACACCGTTGAGCGCGATCTTGGTGCGACCGTTGATCTCGACGTACTGGACGATGTCCTTGTACTCCTTGGGCAGGTACTTGGTCATCGCCTCCGGCGGCTCGTACAGATGGTTGTCCGCATCGAACAGCGGAAACGGTATGTCGACCCTGTGCGACAGTTGCCCCATGAAATACTCCTTATCCTCTTGGGAGAATCCTATTCTCACTAGCTGCGTGGCGCAATGCGCCCCTGGCTCAGGCCGAGAGGTTCTGGACTCGGCTGAAATGTTCTGCGAACTCAGGCTGAAATGTTCTGGCGAACTCAGGCCGAAATGTTCTGGCGAACGACGAACTTCTGGACCTTGCCGCTCGCGGTGCGCGGGTACTCGTCCACCACGTGTAGTTGCTCAGGCCATTTCTGGATCGCGACACCCGCAGCCTTGAAGTGCTCGCGGACCTCGTCGAGGCTCGGCATGTCGTGGCCGTCACGGATCCGCAGCACCGCCGCCGTCCGCTCGCCGAGGCGGTCGTCGGGTGCGGCCACCACCACGGCCTCCGCCACCGCGGGCATGCTGAGCAGCACCTCTTCGACCTCGAGCGCGGAGATGTTCTCACCGCCACGGATGATGACGTCGGCCTTGCGGTCGGTGATCGTGAGATACCCGTCGTCGTCGAGCACGCCGACGTCGCCCGTGCGGTACCACCCGTCGGAATCGAAGGACTGTTCTGTCAACACATCGTCGGTGTAGCCGAGGCAGAGGTCCGGCCCGCGACTGAAGATCTCGCCGTCCTCGCCGAGCCGTATCTCCACCCCTGGCCGCACGTTTCCGTCGGTGTAGAGGCGCTTGTCCTCAGGCGCATCACGACTGGATCCGGTGATCGACGGATGCTCGGAACTGCCGTAGGAGCGGAACACGAAGATGCCCATATCGGCCAGCCTGCGGGTGACCGCCGCAGGCACGGTCGATCCGCCGAGGCCGACGGTCTTGAAGCGCGACATGTGCTCGGCGGTGCAGTCGGGATGGTCGAGCAGGCTGGTGACGAAGTACGGCGGGCCGCCGCCGATCGACAACCCGTCGCTCTCGATCAGCTTGAGCACCTCGCCCGGATCCCAGACGTCAGCGAGGTCGATCGTCGCGCCTTCGAGGACGGGGATCAGGAATGCGCCGAGCATCCCGATGAAGTGCCCGACCGGCGTTGCCGTCAGCTGCCTGCCGCGGTCGGGTGTGTAGTTGGCCAGCAGCTGGCGGGTCTCGAAGCCGAGCGTCTGATGGCTGTGCACGACGCCCTTCGGGTTGCTCGTCGTGCCCGAGGTGAACGCGATCAGGGCCGGGCTGCCCGGATCGGTGGCGATGGTGCCGACGAACGGCTCGTCGGCGAGAAGGTTGTCGAAGTCGGTCCCGACCAGGCCGACGATCGGCACGTCTGCGCACAGATCCGGCTGGTAGGACATCCGGCCGAACTCCTCGGCGGTGATGAACACCTTCGGCCGAGCCGTGCCGATGATGTGGGTCAGTTCTCGACGTCCGTAGAAGTGCACGATGGGCACCACCACGGCGCCGAGGAACGCCGACGCCCAGAAAGACGCCGCCGCCTCCGCCCAGTTCGGCAGTTGGATCGCGACGGCATCGCCAGGCCCGACGCCACGCGCGTGCAAACCGGCCGCCAGCCGCCGGGCCAGCAGTTCGACGTCGGCGAATGAGCCTTCATACGGACGGACGGCCGAGTGCACCCAGAAGCCCGTGTCCGGGTTGGCGGCCAGTCCGTCGGCGATCAGATCGCCGAGGGTCTCGGGTCGCCACCAGCCTTCGTCCACGTAGCGTTTCGTCAGCTCTACCGGGATTTTTCGCATCGCGTGCCGCGGCACCTCCGTTCGGTCGTGATGTTATTCTCCGCTCAAGAGAATGCCAATACCGCAGACGGAGAATGAGCAGTGGTGGACCTCGAGTTGGACGACGGTCTTGCGGTCATCACCATCGACCGCCCGCACGCGCGCAACGCCATTTCGCTCGAGACGATGGACCAGTTCGACAAGGCCATCGACGGCGCCGAGGGTGCTGCCGCGCTCGTCATCACCGGAGCGGGCGACCGCGCATTCGTCTCGGGCGGTGACCTCAAGGAGCTCAGCGCACTGCGCACGGAAAGCGAAGCAGGCGACATGGCCTTGCGGATGCGCTCGATCTGCGACCGCATCGCGGGCTTCGCTGGGCCGACGGTGGCGGCGCTGAACGGGCACGCGCTCGGAGGCGGCGCAGAAGTGGCGGTGGCAACCGACATCCGGCTCGCCGCCGACGACATCAAGATCGGCTTCAACCAGGTGGCGCTGGAGATCATGCCCGCATGGGGTGGAGCCGAGCGGCTCGTCGAACTCGTCGGGTACAGCAAGGCCCTGCTTCTGGCGGGCACGGGAATGATCCTCACCGCGCAGGAGGCCAACAGCAGCGGTCTGGTGGACCACGTCATCCCTCGCGAGTCCTTCGACGCCGAATGGCGCAGGATCGCGCGGGCACTGGCGAACCGTCCGGCAGGCGAGATCAAACGCGTGATGCGGGGTGTCAGCACCACAGAGGCGGTCGCCGCCTTCGCGCGGCTGTGGGTGTCCGATGAGCATTGGGCCGCCGCCGACAAGGTGATGAAGCGCGACAAGTAGGCCTCCTTGCACCGCGAGCGTGCATGTCTGCACGGCGACGCGCCGCCAAAGGTGTGCAACTGCGCACCGTCGCGGTGCGGAAGGTCAGCCGCCGAGTACCCGGATCGGATTGCTGCCGTCCCATTCCGCGGCGGCGTCGTGAATGAATATCGCATTCGCGGCCGTCGCGTCGGTGAGTTCGGAGATCTCGATGACGGCCGCGGGCGAATTCGGCGGTTGGACATAGGCGAAGCGCACTCCGTATCCCTCGCCGCCTGACCACACGACCGGCCAGTCCGCGCTCTGCACCGCACGCATGGTGTCGGTGAAATCGCTTGTCCAGTAGGCCAGCTGGTGAAGACCGGGACCGTTGGCGGTCAAGAACTCGGTGAAGATGCTCGGCGTCGCGTCCTGCTGGTGGATCAGCTCGATCTGCAGTTCGCCGCTGTTGGACCAGGCCAGCGACACCGTCGCCTGACACGGCTCGCCACGGTAGAGCGCCTGCAACGGCATGTCCCGCATCACAAACCACGGACCGACACCGAGCGCAAGCCAACCCGCGATCGCCTGGTCGAGATCGGTGACGACATAACCGATCTGGCGCACCGGGCCGGGTAGCACCGTCATGACGCAGTCGGGTGGACGATGACGCGCGGCGGGCCCTGCCCCTTGCGCACCTGGTCGATGGCGTCAGGCACTTCGTCGAGCCCGATGATCCTGCCGATGCTCGGCGAAGGATCGAGCCGGCCGTCGGCCACCGCGTCCAGGGTGCCGTACCAGTCCTGCGGGAGCGGACCACCGCCGAACTGAATCGTCATACCCTTGTGCGTGGCCGCGGTGCAGTCGATCGTGCCCGCGTCGTACCAACCGCCCGCCACGTACACGCGCGCCATGAACTCGCACGACTCCACGATGTCCTGCATGAGACCATTCTTACCGACACATTCGAAGATGACTTGCGTTGTCTGAAAGTCGTTGGCCCGAAATGTCTCTCGCCACACGTCGTACGGATCGCGTGACGACGGGTTGACCAAGACGTCGGCTCCGAAGGTCTTGGCGTAGGCAAGTCGGGCATCGCTGTAGTCCGAAACCACGATCGGCCCGACGCCACGCGCCTTGAGCGCGGCCACCGTCGACAGCCCGATGGCACCCGCACCGATGACCAGCGGCAGCTCGCCCGTCTTGATGCCCGAACAACGGACGTAGAACTCCCCCACCGCGAATGCGTCCACCAGCGCGGCGGAGTCGTTCGGCACGCCATCGGGCACCTTTCGGGCCATCATCTCGGAGACGAGCATCAACCCGCCGAATGCGCCTGGCGCGTCCGGGTTGTGACCGATCACGAGCGGCTCTTCGCCGTGCCGGATCATGATCGGCAGGCTGGTGACGCGCGTACCGACGGGGAAATCGCCCGAGCAGCCGGGTCCGTGACCGACAACCTCACCGATGAACTCGTGGCCCATGACGGTGTCGCGGTCGGCGTCCCACTTGAACCTGTCGGCCGAGTTCGGATGATCCATGTAGTGCACGTCGGACGCGCAGATCGCCGCGCTCAGCGGTTTGATCAGCAGTTCGCCTGGGCCGGGTACCGGATCGTCGGTATCCCGCACCTCGAGCTTCCCGCCACGCAGCACCACGGCGCGCATCAGCCCGCGGTCCCCTGCTTGGACGCGAAGTCGATCGATGCGGCACTGGTGAGCTCGACCAACGTACGCCTGTCTGTGGTCCATATCATGGATGCCATGGTTCGATTGCTCTCTCCCACAGGGTAAGTCGGACCGTTGCCGATGTTGTCGATGATTTCTCGCGCCGCATCGTCGGGAAGCATCACGGTGTCCGGATCGTAGGGAACGCCCATCCGCTGGAACGCCTCGGTGTACGTCATGCCGAGCGGCGTGCAACACACGTCGACGCCGTGCGGACGAAGCTCAGCCCACAGCCCTTCGGCGAAGTTGACGTTGAACGCCTTCACCGCCGAGTAGACCGCGAGCAGGGACGCTCCTGACAGACACGCGAGCGATCCCACCAGCACGATGCCGCCGCGACCGCGCTCGCGCATCGCCGGGGCGAAGTGCCGTGCTAGCGCGACCGGTCCGATGCACGCCAACTTGATCTGCCGAAGCGAGTCCTCGAGGGAGTCGTCGAGGAACTCGACCGTGCGGTTCGCGGCTCCCGCGTTGTAGATGACCAGTCCGACTTCGAGCCCATCGGTCGTATCGGCCACCCGCTCCGAGAGATCGGGGGCGGTGAGGTCAAGCACCGCGGGGCGGACCTCGACGCCGTGGCGCTCGCGCACGCCCGCCGCAACCTCGGCCAATAGCGCCTCGTTACGCGCGATCAGCACGAGATCCAGTCCACGCTCGGCCAGTTGATCGGCCAGGCTGGCGCCAACCCCCTCGGATGCGCCTGCGATGACCGCCCACGGCCCGTAGCGCTGCGCGAAATCGTCTGTCATGACGTCGATCCCCCGCCGGTCAGCAGCCGCGGGGTGTTGGCGGTCCTTCGGCGGATCCGCCATCCGTCGGGTCCGCGCACCAGCTCGTCGTCGTAGTGGCCGATGGCATCGACCCATGGGCTGTCGTCGTCAGAGGTAACCATCAGCACGGCGTGTACGTAGGTCCGTGCCGTTGCCAGATCGCCGCCTTCGTCGATCGCAATGGCGAAATTAGACAGCCGGTGATACGTCGGCCCCATCGTGCCGTGGATCTGCGCGAACAGATCGGTGAAGGCATCGGGGTCGGTGAATGTCCCGAGCTCGCCGTAGTCGAGGTCGACCTCGTCGGTCCAGCAGGTGCGGAACAGTGGCCAGTCCTTCGAATCGATGCCCGTGGCATAGCGGATGAGCACGTCGGTGATCTGAGCCCTGTCGGCGTCCACGGGCGGAAGGCTAGCCGATCGCCGCCTGCTGGACCGCGTGTTCTCTCTAGACGAGAATGCCATTTCCCATTACTGTCAACCGGGTGTCGACACAGCAAAAAGCGCTCGCGCCCGAGATCTCTACCTGGCCCGACGACAACCCGCAGCTGATCGGGAGCCGCTGCGGCGCATGCGGCGCCACCACATTCCCCGTGCAGAAGCGCTGCCCCAAGTGCAGCGCAGGCGAGATGTCCGATGTGAACCTGCCGCGCCGCGGCACCCTCGTCGCGTGGACGACGCAGGGCTTTCCCCCTGGGGCGCCGTACAAGGGGCCGACGGGCAAGGATTTCGTGCCGTTCGGTGTCGGGCTCGTGCAACTCGATGACGTCATCCGCGTCGAAGGCAGGCTCACCGAAAACGACCCCGAGAGACTGCAGTTCGGGATGGACGTCGAGCTGACCATGATTCCGTTCACCACCGATGACGAGGGCAACGAACTCGTCACGTTCGCATTCCAGCCGATTTAGAGAGGAATCAGCCGTGACCAACGACGTCGCCATCATCGGCGTGGGACTTCATCCCTTCGGCCGGTTCGACAAGACCGCGATGGAGATGGGCGCCGAGGCGATTCAGTTCGCACTCGACGACGCGGGCGTCGAATGGAAGGACATCCAGTTCGGCTTCGGCGGCAGCCATGAGGTGTCCAACCCCGACGCGGTGACCCGGCTCGTCGGCCTGACCGGCATCACGTTCACCAACGTGTTCAACGCCTGCGCGACGGCGGCCTCGGCCATCCAGCAGACCGCAGACACGATCCGGCTTGGCAAGTACGACATCGGCATCGCCATCGGCTTGGACAAGCACCCCCGCGGCGCGTTCACCGACGACCCCGCCAAGCTGGCATTGCCCCAGTGGTATGCCGAGAACGGCCAGTTCGTCACCACGAAGTTCTTCGGTATCAAGGCCAACCACTACCTGCACAAGCACGGCATTTCCCAGGAGACGCTGGCTAAGGTGGCCGCCAAGAACTTCCGCAACGGCGAGAAGAACCCGAATGCGTTCCGCCGCAAGCCGATCAGCGAGGAGGAGATCCTCAACTCGCCGGTGCTGAACTACCCGCTGACGCAGTACATGTTCTGCGCACCCGACGAAGGGGCTGCCGCGGTGATCATGTGCCGCGCCGACATCGCGCACAAGTTCAGCAAGAAGCCCGTCTACGTCAAGGCGACGGAGATCCGCACGCGGACGTTCGGCGCCTATGAGGTGCACGCCACCTTCGCGCCGCTCGACGAGGACCCGTCGCCGACGGTGTACGCCGCGAAGGCCGCCTACGAGGTCGCGGGTATCGGTCCGGAGGACGTCGACGTCGCGCAGCTACAGGACACCGATGCCGGCGCCGAGGTCATTCACATGGCCGAGACCGGGCTCTGCGCGGACGGCGAGCAGGAGAAGCTGCTGGCCGACGGCGCCACCGAGATTCACGGCACCATCCCGATCAACACCGACGGCGGCCTGATCGCCAACGGCGAGCCGATCGGCGCCTCCGGCCTGCGGCAGGTGCACGAGCTGGTGCGCCAGCTGCGCGGCGAGGCGGGCGACCGTCAGGTGCCCGGTGAGCCGAAGGTCGGCCTGGCCCAGGTGTACGGCGCGCCGGGAACGGCGTCGGCGACGATCCTGTCGGTGTAGCCGGAAAAGCGTGCCGACAGTCGCCGACACCGTCACCAGCTACGCGGAGCTGCTCGGCTCGGGTAGCGCCGATGAGATCACCGCGCTGTACGCACCGGATGCCTCCGTCGAGGACCCGGTCGGCAGTGGTGTGCGGAACGGCCACGACGAAATCCGTGAGCTGTACCGCCGCGTCGAGAAACAAACCCGCACAGTCGAACTCCTGTCGGTGCACATCAACGGCAACGAGGCGGCGTTCCTGGCGCGACTGACCGTCACCACAGGGGACGTCCGCACGCAGATCGACGGCATCGACGTGATGACGTTCGACGACCAGGCCCTGATCACGTCCATGCGGGCGTTCTGGTCGGCTCCCGGAAGCTAGAAACGACACTTCTCGGCTTCGGCCTGGGCACAGTGGTTTGCCAACCGTCAGCAAGTCCTAGAGCGAGCAAGCCGTTGAGTCAGAGCGAGTAGTTGCCGGCCGAGATTCGGCTGTAAAACGAGTATCTCGCTACTTGGTCTGGTCGGCGGAAATCCGCCGAGGCTTTCGAAACAGTGGCGCCGACAACGGCGGCACCCATCGAAAGGACGGGCCATGAAGAGAACTATCGCGGCCACCTCATTCGCACTCTGCCTCGCGGGATTCGGCGGCTTCGCAGGCGTCGCCGTTGCACACGCGACACCCGATACCGGGACGTACGACGACCAGATGGATCTCGCGCAGGAAACCTGCTGGGGGTCAGTCTCCGTACCGGTCGCGTGGGTGGTCGGCGACCCGGAGTCCGCTGGCTGCGCACATTCGCGCACCTAGAGGAGTACGCGGGATGCGCCGTTCGCGCATCCCGCCTACGGGAACCTCAGTGTTTGGCGATCCAGCTGTATTGACCGCCTGCCCCCGCTACCGTCGAGCGGATGGAAGATTCTCTATACCTGCTGAAAATCTTGTTCTAAAATTTGGAAATGATGTTTCCGGTAGGACGCGTGACGCTGGCGGCGCTCTTGGCAGCCGCCATCGTTGGCCCCTCCGCGGTCGCGCAGGCAGATCCGCCTCCCCCGCCGCTGCGCCAGGTCAAGTACACGGTGTGGACCGAGCAGCCGTACAACGGCGCCGAGGTCTACTTCCGCGACACCGACCCGCCGAACTGGCAGGAGTACAGCCACAACCCCTACCTCTACAGCCCGAACATCGAGGCCAACCTCGGCCCCGATTCGAAATGGGTGCTCGACGTCGGGCTGGCCAACCCCGACTCGTGGGCGATGGTGACCGCGAGCATCGCGGCCGACTCGCAAGCGGCGCCGAACTTCCACTGCGTGCTCGCCGTCGACGGCGTCGTCGTCAAGACCCACCAGGGCCCCAAGGGAGCGCTCTGTTCCATCCGCACTTGGTGAGGCGGCTAGACCCGTCCGGAGGCGCCGGCAGCCGCAGACTCTGCCGGCTCCCCCTCGAGCTGCCGCAGCCAGGCTTCGACGAACTCGAGCGTCTCGGAGTGCCCGGTCGACATCCCCAGCGCCGTTTCCATCACCAGAACCCGGGACAGGCTCGTCGCGAACACCGCCCACACGACGGGCGGAACCTGCGAAGCATCGATGCCGTAGCGCTTCAGGGCGTCGGTCAAGGCCTGGCGTTCCCTCTCGCGGAACAACTCGCCATAGCGCGCGAACTCGGCCCGCAGTTCCGCACGGTGGCTGGCCAACGCCATGAACTCCACGGTGAAGGCGGTGACTCTCGGATCCGAGCTGTATCGCCACAGCGCCCACAGCGGCTGCGGCGACTTCAGCGCAAGGGCCTGTGCCTCGAGTCCCTGTTCGGCGCGCCTGCGGAACACCGCCAGGTACAGGTCCTCCATCGTGCGGAAGTAGTAGTGCACAAGCTGAGGCTTGAGCCCCGCCTTCTCCGCGACGCGTCGCGACGTCACCGCCGCGTAGCCCTCCTCGAGCATCAACCGCTCGGCGGCGTCGAGCAGCACCGTCCGGTTCTTCGCGTCCGGCGCCCCGATCCTGCGCTCCGATGCCATGCCTGTTCTTCGCCTTCCTCACTGCTCAGCGGCGGCTTGACCGCCCGAAACGCCGATGTTAGCCGCGACCGGGCCCGTCGCCTTGACCCTGACCTTAACCCCATGCTAAGCAGGTGCTCAGCATATTGGCGTCATTCGACGGCAATCACCGTTCCGGCCCGGGAGGCACGCAGCATATGACCACAGACTTCGACGCGGTTGACTACTTCACCGACCCGTCGTTGGTGCCCGACCCACACCCGTATTACGACCACGTCCGCGCCAAGGACCCGGTCTGCTGCCCGATCAGCAACGGGGTGCTTGCCGTCACCGGCTGGGAGGCCGCGAACTCCGTCTACAAGGACGTCGAGAACTACTCCTCGTGCGTTGCGGTGATGGGCCCGTTCACGCCCATCCCGTTCACCCCCGACGGCGACGACATCTGCGCGCAGCTCGAGGAGCACCGCACCGAGATCCCGATGTTCGAGCACATGGTCACGATGGACCCGCCACGGCACACCGACGCGCGGTCCATCCTGTCCCGGCTGCTGACCCCCAAGCGGCTCAAGGAGAACGAGGACTTCATGTGGCGGTTGGCAGACCGCCACATCGACGAGTTCATCGGCGCCGGGCAGTGCGAATTCCTCGCCGCCTACGCCAAGCCTTTCTCACTACTGGTCGTCGCGGACCTGCTCGGCGTGCCCGAGGAGGACCACGAGGACTTCCGGGAGTCCTTCGGCGCAGGACAGCCGGGCACCAACATCGGCAGCCTCGACCACGAGGTGATCGTCCAGAACCCGTTGGCGTGGGCCGACGAGAAGTTCTCCCAGTACATCGAGGAGCGCCGCGAGTCGCCGCGTGACGACGTCCTGACGTCGATCGCCACCGCGAAGTATCCCGACGGGTCGACGCCGGACGTGGTCGACGTCGTGCGCACGGCGACGTTCCTGTTCGCCGCGGGGCAGGAGACCACCGCGAAACTGCTCGGCGCGGCGATGCGGGTGCTCGGCGACCGGCCGGACATCCAGCAGCAGCTGCGCGACGACCGCAGCCTCATCCCGGTGTTCATCGAGGAATGCCTGCGGATGGACAGCCCCGTGAAGAGCGTGTTCCGGATGGCCCGCAAGACCACCGCGCTCGGCGACACCGCCATACCGGCGGGCACCACGGTGATGGTCAGCCCTGGCGCGGCGAACCGGGACCCGAACCGGTTCGACAACCCGCACGAGTTCTCGCTCGACCGCAAGAACGTCCGCGAGCACATCGCGTTCAGCCGCGGCATCCACTCCTGCCCAGGCGCACCGCTCGCGCGGGTCGAGGGCCGGGTGAGCATCGAGCGGCTGCTGGACAGATTGGCCGACATCACGATCGACGAGGACAAGCACGGATCGGCCGCCTCACGCGCATACACCTACGAGCCGACGTTCATCCTGCGCGGGCTGACCGATATCAACATCAAGTTCACGCCGGCGCAGTAAGGATCTTCTGCGCACGCGAGGAGCAAAACTCAGAGGTCGCCGCGCTGCCAGCGGGTGAACCCGTCCTTCGCGACGCAGGCGAGGACCAGGCCGTCGGGCGCCTGGGCCATGTCGCCGTCCTGCCCGGCACAGGTTTCGCCCTCGTTCTTCACACCGTGCATCTCGGGCGAGCGGAACCAGCGCGGCTCGTAGCGGCGCGGCGATCCGCAGAACACCAACCGGCCCCAGCTGGTCACGCCGAAGGCGTAGTAGGTGGAGTTGTCGCAGTAGGAACCGAGCACGATGCCAGGCGCGATGCCAGGCGTGCAGTCGGGATAGTTGCACTCATCGGCGGCCGCAGGCGGCGCAACCGAAAGGAGACCAGCGGTGACCACCCCCGCGAGCACCGTGACGACAGATCGCACGCCGTCATTCTCACACATGGTGGGAACGAAATTCTCTCTTTCGGAGAGTATTGCTCCCAGGGGCGTTAGGCTGGCGCTATGCGCGCACTGAGGGTCGCCGGCGGCATTGCGGCGACAGCGATGACCGTGCTCGGAAGCATAGGCCTCGCGCCGTTTGCACAGGCGTCGAATTACGGAGTCGAGCTCAACGGTGTGTGGCGCGTGATGTCCAACGGCGAGTGGGCCAGGACGAATCAGGTGCTCATCGATGAGAAGACGACCATCGAGAACTGGACCATCTCGTCGAGTTGCGTGAGCCCCATCGAATGCACAGGGACGGTGACGAGCGAAGGAGGATGGTCCGCTCCGATCAACCTCGTCAAGTCCTATTGGATCCTCAACCGCGACATTCCGAACTGGGCACCGTGCCCGGACGGCACCGCCGCCGTCGGACATCAGAAGTTCGTCGTCTGGGGTATCAACCCGGCGCTCAACGAACGCGATCTGAAGATCACCGACCTGCTCGCGGGACGCAACATCACCGAGACCGAGAGCGGCGCGTGCGGCAAGAACCAGCCGCTCGACATCGAGCTGCCCGTCCGGATGGAGCGGATCTCCTAACCGTCCGGCTCAGATTGGCAGGAGATCCTTCCACGACTTCGGCGCGCCTCCTGCGGCCAGATTCTGCACCTGCTGCATCTGACCGTCGGGTGTCATGTACTCGCCCGTCTCCGGGTTGTAATGCGCGACCGCAAGCGACGGACCGCCACCGGAAGCATTGCCGTTGAACGCACTTGGCGCAGCAGCGGGCAAGGCGCCATCCGGCGGGGGCGACGCGGCGGCGGGGTCACCGGCAGGCGCAGGCCCGGGCAGCGGCACCCCGTTGAGCGAATTGCCCGCCGGGGGTGGCGGCGCGATCGGGGCCGAGACCGGTGCCGGACCGGGTGGCGGCCCCATCGGTGGTGGGGGTGCGCCGGGTGGGACCGCATCGGGTGGAGCGCTCGATGCGTTGCCTGCGGGCAGCGGCGTGCCCTCGACCGGGGCATAGATCCGCTCGTTGAAGTCGACGCGGTCATCCAGCGGGATTCCCTGCGCGACAAGGTTGGGATCGATCGGGTAGGCGCCGAGGATGTGCTGACGGATCGCCGTCGGCTGATAGCCCCGTGGGTCGTTGCAGAGTTCGACCGTGGGTGCCCGCTTGCCCGGGTGGCCCATGCACGGGTAGTTGCGGGCGCCGCGGACGGCAATCGGCGAGTCCTGCGGGAGCTTGCAGTACAGCCCGTCGGGGGTGTCGATGATTTCCTCATCGGCCGGGTTGCGCCACTGCGACGGTGGCAGGAATCCGACCGTACACGGCGGCGGATCGTTGATCGTCAGCGCGAAGTCACCGGACGGCAGGCCGGTCGGATTGTTCTTCGGCAGACCGAATGACTGCTGTGCGGCGATGATGCCGGGAAAGATCACCAGAAGCTGTTCAAGTGACGGGTTGTAGGTGACCAGGATCTGGCCGATCGTGGTGAGGTTCGCCAGCAGGATCGGCAGGGTCGGCTTGACCTGGTCGAGCAGCGACGAAACCTCCTGCGCGAAGCCGGGTCCCTTCTGCAGGATCGCCCGGAATTCCGGATCGTTCTGCGCGACCTGCTGCGTGACGCCGGAAAGGCTTCGCGCCCAGGTCCTGATCTGGTCAGCTGTTTCGACCTGCGAATCCAGCAGCGGCCCGGTGTCATCGATCAGACCCTTCGCCTGATCCGACACGCTGTTGAGGTCGTTGGTCACCTTGGAAGCGGAGTCCAGCAGCGACTGGAAATCCGGACCCGCGCCGTTGAACGCCTTGAACGACTCGTCCAGCAGATCCGAAATCCTGTCCCCCGGAATGCTGTTCACCAGCTTGCTCACCTGATCGAGCATCGGGCCGACTTCCTGCGGGATCGTCGCGTTCTCCTTTTCGATCACCGAGCCGTCCTTCAGGTACGGACCCGAATCGGTGCGGGGACGCAGGTCCACGTACTGCTCGCCCACCGCCGAGACACTACGAACCTCGGCCTGCAGGTCGGCGGGAATCTTCGGCGACGTATCCAGGGTCAGCGTCGCTTCCGCGCCGGTCTCGGTCAGTTTGACGTCGGTGACCTTGCCGACCTCCACACCGCGGTAGGTCACGTTGGAGAACCTGTACAGCCCACCCGCGGCGGGCAATTCCAGCTTCACGTTGATGCGGCCGAGACCCAGCAGGGTCGGCACCTGCATGTAGGTGAACAGCATCACGCCCACGCCCACGATCGACGCAATCGTGAAGATGATCAACTGATTTCGGACGAAGCGTGTCATCATCAGCCACCACCTCCCGGTGCCGGAGGTACGTCGGCAGGCGCAGGCATCGGCCCCGCAGGCGCTGGCGGGGCGTCTGGGCCGAACGGTCCGGCGAAGATCGGTGAACCCGCTCCGGCCTGCGTCGAGAGCGTCTGCGGCGCCGTCGGCGGCGGCGCGACAGGAAGCACCGGTCCGGGAATCGGCGGTGGTGCTCCGTCGGCTGACGGTGGAGGCGCGGGCAGGGCTTCGTCCGGCGGCGGCGCAATAGGCACCGACATCGGGTTGTACGAGTAGTTGAGGTAGTACGGATCACCAGGCGCTGGTATGAGTTTGGCGTTCTCGTCGCCCCATCGCGTGCCGAGGAACAACGTCTTCTTCAACCGCGGATAGGTCAGGTCGAAGACGGCGGTCAGGTTGATGTAGTCACCGCGGGTGATCGTGTCGGCGAAGCCCGGTCCGTATGGGAACGCCGTCGCCCAGATCAGTGCCGAGCTCAGGTCCGGCCCGATGTCGACAAGGGCCTTCAGTGCCGGCTCCAAGTTCTTCAGATCGGTGACGAGGTCATCGCCCGCGTCGTTGACCAGCCCGGAGGCCGTATCGCTGAACTCGCCGAGCTTGGTGAGTGCCTGGGTCAGAGTCGGCCTCTCCTTGATCAGCACGTCCAGGGCGGGCGGAATCTCCTTGAGGGCGCGGTCGATCACGTCGCGCTGCCCCGCGAATGTTCCCGCGACTCGGTTCAACTGCTGGATGGATGCGACGATGTTGTCCCGCTGGGCATCCAGCACGCCGACGAAGTTGTCGAGCCGGGTGAGCAGCTCGCGAATCTCAGGCTCGCGCCCACTGACGGCCGAACTGAAGTTGTGCACGATGTCGCCGATCTGCCCGAGCCCGCCTCCGTTGGCGACCGTGGACAACGAGGACAGCGTCTGCTCGGTGGAGGGGTAGGTCGACGACTTGTTCAACGGGATGGTGGAGCCGGGCGTCATTCGGCCACTGGGCTTTTCGCCGAGCGGCGGGTTGAGCGCAAGATGCATCGAGCCCAACAGGCTGGTCTGCCCCACCGTGGCCACGGCGTTCGCGGGCACGACAACGTCGGGCTTCACCGAGATCTCGACATTGGCATGCCAATTCTCGACCGTCATCTTGCCGACGCTGCCGACAACGACATCGTCGATCAGCACCGGCGAATTCGACTCCAGTGTCGCGACATTCGGGACCTCGACGTGATAAACCGCGGCGTCGGGCCCGCGTCCCACCGCTCCAGGCAGCGGAAGCGAGTTGAGCCCCTGGAACGAGCAGCCCGTCATCGCCATCGCGACGCACGAGCCGATGACGGCCAGCTTCTTGGTTCCGCGGATCATGACGGCGGCGTCCCTTCCGCAGGCAGCAACGGTGCGTTCGGGTCTGCGGGCGGTCCGGGCGGAGGGGGCGCCGCGGTCTGCGGAAGCAGCATCCCCTCGATCGACGACCCCGGAGTCGGAAGGTTGGAGATGACGTGCGGATCAGACAGAGGTGGCGCGTTCGGAATCAGCGCGGGCGACGGAATCGAGGCGGCCTCGGGACCGCCGGGCGCCTGGACACCCTGCCATGTGTTCGGCGGCCCGTTCCACCCTGGCGGCGGCGGGATGTCACCGGCGCCGGTGTAGGCGGACACCGTCGGCGGCGGCTCCGGAGGATCCTGCGGGCCTGGCCCGCCAGGCACCAGTTTCGGGTCGGTGTAGATGATCCGGTCGGGATTGGTCGCGGGCCGCAGGTAGCTGTTGATCGGAATCGGCAGCCCGTTGAAGTTCAGCAGCCGCAGCGCAGGACCGAAGTACTGCGCACACAGTTTCGCCGTCTCCGGCGCGGTGGTGTTTTCGACGGCGCCGATCATGCCGCAGACCGCCTGCACCGGGTTGGAGAAGTTGACGAGCGAGAACGCACCGGTGACCGACCCGCCGTTCGGGTAATAGATGTTGTTGAAGTTCGCGATCGCGTTCGGCGTGATGTGAAGGACGTTCTCGAACGCCAACCGGTTGTCGACGAGAACCTGCGTCAAACTGCCCAACCGCTGAATCTGTTCGGCGGTCTGGTTCCGAGTGCCTGCCACGAAGCGCTGCACGTCGGTGATCGCGACGGACAGGTTCGAAAGGGCCGCATCGAGATCGGACCTGTTGTCGTCGATGACGCTGGTCAGGGTCGCCAATCGGTTCTCGAACAGCACGATCTGGTCCTTGCTGTCACGCAGCGCGGAGACGAAGATCTGCAGGTTCTTGATGATGTCGACGATGTTGCCGCTGCCCTCGGCGAAGACCCGCGCGACCCCCGACAGCTGCGCCAGCGTTTCCCGCAGCTTCTCGCCGTTCCCGTTCCCGAGTGCGTTGGCCGCACTGTCGATGAAACGGTTGACCGAGGTGTCCGACACCGCGTTGGGCGCGTCGCTCTTGGGCCCCAATTCCGTTGCCAGCCGCATCAATTGGGTCTTGACATCGTCCCACTCGACGGGAACAGCGGTCCGCTCGCTTGGAATCACTCCGCCGTCACCCATGGTGGGTCCGTCGCCGCTGCGATAAGCAGGCGTCAGCTGGACGTAGCGCGCCGCGACGAGATTCTGCGCCACGATCACCGCCTTGGCCTGCGCCGGGACGGGCACATCGCTGTCGACCTTGAGGGTCATCTTCGCTTGCGTGCCCTCGGGCGTGATCGAGTCGATTGTGCCCACCTTCACCCCCGACACCCGGATCTCGTCCCCGGGATAAATGCCTGTGGCAGAAGGGAAGTAGGCGGTGATCGTCTTCGGCCCGAAGAACACCTGGCGCACCAGGAACGCCGTGCCCGCCACAAGGGCGATGGCGAGGGCGACGGCCGCGATGGTGACCAGCCGTTTACGGTTGGGGTTCACCTGGGTCTCCATCGTTGGGGAGGTCTCCTGGCTGAGGAATGCTGTTGACGGGGAACGGAAGTTCCGCGCGCGGGCCGGCGTTGTCCGGCGGCTGGCCTGCGTTCACACCGCGACGGAAGCCGAACGCATAGTCAAGAAACGGCTGGAGCAGCTGTCCGAACACGAGGTTGGGCACCAGCGCGTTGTAGTAGGCGCCGTTGGCGACGATCTCACCTTGTGTCAGATAGTATTTCGCCGCACCTGGCAAAATCTTCGCCAGATTGTCCCGGTTCTTCTCGAGCATCGCCGTGACATCGTTCAGCTTCTCCAGCGTAGGCGCCAACTCCTTCTCGTTGTTGGCGACCAGCGTGGTGAGTTCCTTCGAAACCGCAGACGTCGCCGAAAGCAGGCTGGTGATCGCGTACCGGCGCTCGTTGAGCACACCGAGCAAGTCATTCGAGTTGAGGATCAGCGCGTTGACCTTCTCGCTGCGCTCGGACAGGATCCCGGTCACGTCACCCGCGGTCTTCAGCAGCTCTGCAAGGCTCTCGTTGCGGTTGTTCAGCGACTTCGACAGCCGCGACACCCCGTCGAACGTTGGCCCCAGTTGCGGAGCGATCTGATCGAGCGTCTGGGCAAGGGTATCAAGCGACTGGTTGAGCGAATCCGTATTCGTGCCCGCGGTATTCGCCGTCAGCTCGTTCACCGCGTCGGTAAGGGAATACGGCGACGATGTCCGCGTGATCGGGATGACGGTATTGGGCGACAGCGTGCCGGAGCCTTCCGATTCCAGCGCCAGCACCCGCTCGCCGAGCAGGGTCCCGGTGCGGATGTGTGCGGTGGTGTCGTCGCCGAGCGCGTACTTGCTGTTGATGGTGAAGCCGACAAGTGCATCGCCGTTGTCGAGCTTCACCGACGACACCGAGCCGACCTTGATGCCGGACACCGTCACGTCGTTGCCGACGGCGATCCCGCCCGCCTCGGAGAACAGCGCCTGATAGCGCAACGCCGTCGCCCACTGCACAAGACGCTCGGGCTGCAGCCCGACCGCAACCACGAGGATGGCCAGGACGACACCGATGATGCCCGCCCTGATGAGGGAGTTACCGCGGTACTTCTGCATCTACTCTTCCCTGCACCTTCCACCCTCTTGCTTGACCCACGGGAAGATCACGGTCCGGCCCTGCAGGTCACTTGCCCGGAAGGTCACCGCACAGATGTAGTACGGGAAGAAGGCGCCGTAGGCGCCTACCCTGGCGAGCTTCTTGTAGATGCCAGGCAACCTCTGGATGGTGGCGTCGAGGCGGTCCTTGTCGTTCTGGAGTATCGGTGCCAACTTGGCGACCTGATCGATCGTGCCGTCCAGCGGCGGGTTCGCCCGGCCGAGCAGATCCGCCAGCGAGGTCGTGCCGTTGTTGAGGGACTCGATCGCCGTGCCGATCGGGTCGCGGTCCGCCGACAGGCCGTCGACGAGGCTCTCGAGCCTGTCGATGGCACCGGAGAACTGGTCGCCGTCCTTCGACAAGGTGTCCAGCGTTGTTCGCAGGTCGTCGATCAACTGCTCGATGACCTGGTTGTTGTCGGCGAGCGAATTCGTGAACGACGATGTCTTGGAAAACAGCGATTCCAGCGTCCCACCCTGGCCCTGCAGGATCTGGACCAGCGATCCGGTCAGCGCGTTGACGTCCTGCGGATTCAGGCCCTGGATAACGGGTTTCAGGCCGCCGAGCAACAGATCGAGATCCAGCGCAGGCGCGGTGCGCTCGACCGGAATCTGTGAGCCTGCGGGCAGGATCTTCGTCGATTCCGCGGGAGCGTCGCCGAGCTCCATGTAGCGGTCGCCGACGAGGTTGAGGTATTTGATCGAAGCCTGAGTTCCGGTGGTCAGCCTGATGTTGCGGTCGGTGTCGAACTTGACGAGAACCTTGCGGTCGGGCTGCAGCGCCACATCGTCGACGGTGCCGACCCGGATGCCCGCGATGCGCACGGAGTCGCCCGACTTCAGCCGCGACGCGTCGTTGAAGACCGCCGAGTATCCGTTCGTGGAACCGGTTCTCGTCTGACCGAAGACCATGAAGAGGAACGCCGTCAGCACCGCCATCACCAGCCCGAAGACTGTGAACTTGATCAGCGTGCCGGTTGCGCGCGTCATCCCGGCTGTCCAATCTGTTGGGTGTTGCGCGGCGGGCCGTCCAGCGGACCGAACAAATAGTTCTTCAGCGCGTCGGAGTTCAGCAGGATGCCCTGGTTTCCATACCGCGCCGGGTTCGAGCCGACATCGCCTGCGACGAAAGGCGGCACGAAGTTTGGTGGAAGGTCGGGCAGGCCGAGGGCGTCGCAGTAGTTGGCGCCACCACTCTTGGCGGCGACCTTCGGCAGGTCACCCGGGTACCGGTAGCGCTCGACGCCCATCGTCAGACCGGCCGACACGATGATCGTGTTGTACTGCGGTGGAGATTTCGCGAACGGTACCAACCCGCCGATGCCGCACCGGATGGAGTCGTGGTACTCGGCGAGGATGCCGGTGGTCGGCACGAGCAGATGCGCCACATCGGTCAGCCCCTGCCGGTTCGCACCGACGACCTCGTTGCCGAGTTCGGCGAGACCGATTGCGCTGACCAGAAATTCGTCGAGGTTCTGTTGCTGGTCAACGATCGAGTTGCTGATCGTGGTCGTGTTCGCCACTGTCGAGACGAGGTCGGGGGCCGCGTCGGCGTATGCGCTGAATGTCGGGACCGATGCCTCGATGTCATGGCTGAGGTTCGGCAGGCTCGGCTCGATCTTGGCCAGCAGCGCGTTGAAGTCGACCAGCGTCTGGCCGAACTTCTCACCGCGCCCGTTGAACGCGGTCGCGATCGCACCGAGTGTTTCGTTGAGCTTGGTGGGGTCGATCTTGTCCAGCACGGTCACCAGTCGCTGGAAGACGGTGTTGATCTCGACCGTGACGTGCTGGCTCTGGATCACCTGTCCTCCGCGCAACTTCTCGCCGGAGGGATCCGGCGGGGCGTTCAGTTGCACGAACTTCGCGCCGAACACCGTGTTGGACGTGATGTCGACAAGCACGTTGGACGGGATGAGCTTCATCTGCTTCGGGTCCATGGCCAGATGCAGAACGGCCGTCCCGTCGGCGCGGTCCTCGATGTCGGCCACCTTGCCGACCTGCACGCCGCGCATCTTCACCTTGGCGTCTTTGTCCATCACCAGACCGGCGCGGTCCGAAATGACGGTCACCGGAACGGTTTCGGTGAAGCTGCCGCGGAACAAGGCCACGGCGAGCGCAAAGGTCAACCCGAGCGCCACCACGAGGCCGAAGCCCGCGAGCGGTCGCACCGCACTACCTTTCATCGACGTGTGTCCCCTATCCCGACAGGTTGAAGTTGCCGTTGGCGCCGTAGATGGCGAGGGACACCAGCAGCGTCACCGACACCACAACGACGAGCGACGTGCGCACGGCGTTGCCCACCGCGACGCCGACGCCCGACGGGCCGCCGGTGGCGAAATATCCGTAGTAGGTATGGATCAGCAAAATCGTGATCGCCATCAACACGGCCTGAAAGAATGACCACAGCAGGTCGATCGGGTTGAGGAACGTATTGAAGTAGTGGTCATACAGGCCGCCGGACTGGCCGAAAAGCACGACGGTGGTGAACTGGCTGGCCACGAAGCTCAGGATGACCGCGATCGAGTACAGCGGGGTGATCGCGATCATGCCCGCGATGATCCGGGTGGACACCAGGTATTCGATGGGGCGGATGGCCATCGACTCCAGCGCGTCGATCTCCTCGTTGATCCGCATCGCGCCCAGCTGTGCGGTCACACCGGCGCCGAAGGTGGCCGCAAGGCCGATGCCCGCGACCACGGGGGCGCTGATTCGCACGTTGATGAACGCGGCAAGGAAACCGGTCAACGCCTCGATGCCGATGTTGCCCAGTGAGCTGTAGCCCTGCACCGCCAGCGTCCCACCGGCCGCCAGGGTGAGGAAGCCGACGATGACGACGGTTCCCCCGATCATCGCCAACGTGCCTGCGCCCATGGAGATCTCGGCGATCAGCCGGATGATCTCCTTGCGGAAGTGCACCCCCGCGTGCGGGATACCGGCCAGCGCCTTGCCGTAGAACAGGACCTGATCGCCGATCTTGGAGAAGAAATCGACGGGTCGTCGCGCTTCCCGGAACAGCCGCGGATATACCGCTTTGACAGCCATCGCGTTATCCCGTCGTCATCCGGATACCGATGGCGGTCACGATCACGTTGATGACGAACAGCGCCATGAACGCGTACACCACCGTTTCGTTGACCGCGTTGCCGACGGCCTTGGCGCCGCCGCCGCTGATCGTCAGCCCGCGATAGCACGCCACCAAGCCGGCGATCAGACCGAACAGGGCCGCCTTGATGCAGGAGATGATCACCTCGGGCACACCGGTCAGCAGCGTGATACCCGCGGCGAACGCGCCCGGATTCACGTCCTGGATGAAGACCGAGAACATGTAGCCGCCGAGGATCCCGATGATGACCACGAGGCTGTTCAGCAGCAGCGCGACAAGTCCAGAGGCGAGGAATCGCGGCGTCACCAACCGCTGCACCGGGTTGATCCCGAGCACTTCCATCGCGTCGATCTCTTCCCGGATCGTTCGCGAGCCCAGGTCCGCGCACATCGCGGTGGAGCCCGCGCCCGCCACGATCAGCACCGTCACCAGCGGACCGATCTGCGTGACCGCCCCGAACGCAGCACCCGCACCGGACAGGTCGGCTGCACCGAGCTCGCGCAGCAGGATGTTCAGTGTGAAACTCACCAGCACCGTGAAGGGGATCGCCACAAGCAGGGTGGGCGCAAGCGAGACCCGCGAGATGAACCAGCACTGCTCCAAAAACTCGCGCCACTGGAACGGCCTGACGAAGATGAACCGCACCGCGTCCTTCGACATCGCGAAAAGGCCGCCGACGGCCTGCATCGGACCGGACAGGTTCTTTCCGATCGTGATACCTGGAGACCATCTATCTGCCACGGGCAACCGGTCCTTCCAGAATCGTGACCGCAGATACCGCAGTCGGGCCCAGATCTTCATAGCCGATCGGATCGACGTCGGTGAAAAAATCGTGGACTTCCGCTAGGTCAACATCGGCCGCCCGGCGTTGGGGAGTCTCCCAACACGGCAGGTAGGTGCCGATCGAAGCGGCGTAGGGCATGTGATCCTTCGTGGTCTAGGTGACGGCGCCGGCAGTCTTGAGCTCGATGATGCGATCCCAGTCCAGGCCGATTTCCAGCAAGATTTCGTCAGTTTGCTCTGCGAACGCCGGCGCGGGACCGGATTGGGGTGCGGTGACATCAAACTGCACCGGATTCGCCACCAATTCGAGCTCGCCCGCCTGCACCAGATATTCGTTGGCCCGGATCTGCGAATCCTCGACTGCCTGCAGGGTGTCCTGCACCGGCGCCCACGGGCCGAGCAGCGACGAGAACCGCTCGCTCCACTCCGCGAGCGGTCGTTTCGACATCGCCTCGGTGAGGATCTCCGTCGCCGCCGCGGTGTTCTCCGCGATCGACTCGACGGTGGCGAAGCGCGGGTCGTCGGCCAGCTCGTCGAGGTCCATGTGCTTGCAGACGTCGGCCCAGAACTTGGTCGGCTGCATCATCACGAAGGAGATGTAGCGGTCGTCGGCGGTCGGGTACAGCCCCACCAGCGGATTGATCGGCGACCCGTGCACTCCCGGCGGGAAAGCCTCCATCCGCTCGCCGAGGTGCTTGGTCAGCGCCACGGTGTGCCCCATCGACCAGAAACCGCTGCCGAGCAGCGAAACGTCGACTATCGACGGCTCGCCGGTGCGCTCCCGCTTCAACAGTGCGGCCGCGATGCCGCCTGCCAGATTCGTTCCGCTGATGGTGTCGCCGTAGGCGGGGCCGGGCGGCCCGATCATCCCCGGCATGCCAGGCGGGGTGATGGTGGCCGCGGTGCCCGCACGACACCAGAACGCGGTCATGTCGTAGCCGCCCTTGACCGACTCCTCGCCGCGGGGACCCAGTGCGCTGCCCCTTGCGTAGATGATTTTCGGGTTGACCGCGCGGATGTCGTCGACGTCGATGCCGAACTTCTGGCGGTGTCCGGGCAGGAAGCTGGTCAGGAAGACATCGGCGCGCTTGGCGAGCTCATAGAGCACTTCCTTGCCCTCTGGCACCGACATGTCCAGCCCGATGCTGCGCTTGTTGCGGTTGGCGTGCTCGATGTTCGGGTTGGGGTCGCCCTCGACGCGAAGCAGCCCGGTCTGGCGCAGCCCGCGCTGCGGGTCGCCGGTGATCGCGTGCTCGACCTTGATGACGTCGGCGCCCCATTCGGTCAGCACCGCACCCGCCGAAGGGACGAAGCCGTACATCGCGACCTCGAGGACCCGGATACCTTCCAGCGGCCTACTCACGAAACCACCGTCGCGATCGTCTTGCGCTCCAGGAACTCCTCGAGCCCTGCGACGCCCATCTCCCTGCCGATCCCCGACTGCTTGTAGCCGCCGAACGGACTGTCGGGACCGAAGAACATGCCGCCGTTGATGGAAAGCGTGCCGGTGCGGATGCGACGTGCCACCGCGAGCGCACGCTCCTCGCTGCCGAAGACCGCACCGGACAGTCCGTAGATCGAGTTGTTGGCGATCCGCACGGCGTCGTCGTCATCGTCATACCGGATGACGACCAGCACCGGTCCGAACACCTCGTGCTGTGCGATCTCGCTGTCCGGTTCGACGTCGGTGAGAAGCGTCGGCTTGTAGAAGAAGCCCGGGCTCACCTTTTCACCGCCGGTGACCAGTGTCGCGCCTGCTTCGACCGCGCGCTGGACCATGGCGTCGACCTTGTCGCGCTGCTTCTCGCTGATCAGCGGACCCGTGTATGTGCCCTCTTCGGTGGGGTTTCCGTAATTCACCACCCCGAAGTTGTTCTTCAGCCTCTCCACGATCTCGTCGTGGTGCTTGCTCGGTACGAGGATCCGCGTCGTGATCGCACAGCCCTGACCGGAGTGGCTGGCCGTTGCGAATGCGGTGAAAAGCGCGGCCATGTCGAAGTCGCCGTCGTCGAGCACGATCGCCGCCGACTTGCCCCCGAGTTCGAGGAAGACGCGTTTGCACGTCTCGCTTGCGGCGGCCATGATCGCCCGACCGGTCGGGGTGGAGCCGGTGAAGGTGATCATGTCGACGTCAGGGCTCGTCGTCAGAGCGACCCCCACTTCCGGATCGGTGCCGGAGAGCACGTTGACCACACCGGCAGGAATATCGGTGTGCTCGGCGATCAACTCACCGAGCGCCAGGGTGATCAGCGGGGTATCGGGTGCGCCCTTGAGGACGACGGTGCATCCGGCCGCCAGCGCGGGCGCGATCTTGGCCAGCGCGAGCTGCGTCGGATAGTTGTAGGCGATGATCGCCGCCACCACTCCCGCGGCTTCCTTCTCCACCCAGCGGTGGTGCTGCATACCGTGGCTCTCGCTGTTTCCCAGATCTTCGGTCAGCGGGTAGGTCTTCAGCAGGTCGGCGTAGTAGCGCACGATCGCGATCGGCGCGTCGAGCTGGGCGCCCGCGCACATCGCAGGCGTCGCACCGACTTCGGCGATCGTGAGTGACGCGAGTTCGTCACGGTGATCCACAAGCGCCCGGTGCAACTGGTCGAGGCAGCGGACCCGCAAGTCGGTGTTGGTCGACCAGTCCGTCGTGTCGAACGCGCGCCGCGCCGCTGCGACCGCAGACTCGGCGTCAGCCACCGTCGCGTCCGGAGCATGGCCGACCACCTCTTCGGTGGCCGGGTTGATGGAAGGAAACGTTCGTGGCGTCTCGACCAGGGTGCCGTCGATCAGCATCCGCCGGTCGGCGTTCCCCTCAGTTGTATTTCTCGAGATCGTCGACGCTTCCGTCATCCACCCAATCCTTCAGCAAAGTTCCAGTGTGATGGAAACTTCATTCTCATCCTCGGCGAATCATACATTCGTGCGATGAGAACTCAAGAAAATGAAGATGGCCTAGTCATGTGGCCTGATTACGGCGATGGCACGGAAAACGGATGCGACAATTGGCCTCGATTTGTCTTGCGATGCTGCACAATGCGAGAGTACGGTTCTCATATTCGGAAAGGTTGATTCTTGATGGTTGAGACGGGCACGGTGCAGTGAAGACCGCCGTCGTCACCGGTGGCGGTTCCGGCATCGGTTTCGCCGTCGCAAACCGGCTGCGTTCCGACGGGTATCACGTCGCCACCCTCGACCTCGTGGCATCCGAGGAGAAGTTCGCGCACACCGCCGACGTGACCGATCGCGCGGCGGTCGACGCCGCGCTTGATGCCGTTCGCGAACAACTCGGCCCGGTCGGCATCCTGGTGAACGCGGCGGGGATGGAACGCTTCAAACGGTTCACCGACCTCACCTTCGCCGACTTCAGCCGCGTCGTCGACGTCAACCTCAACGGCGTCTTCCATTGCATACAGGCGGTGTTGCCGGACATGGTCGACGCAGGCTGGGGACGGATCGTCAACATCTCCTCGTCCAGCGCGCAGTCCGGCCAGCCCTTCATGTCGGCCTACGTAGCAGCCAAGGCCGCGGTGAACGGCCTCACCAAATCGCTTGCCCTGGAGTACGGGCCGATGGGAATCACGGTCAACGCGGTGCCGCCAGGCTTCATCGACACCCCGATGCTGCGGAAATCCGAGGAACGAGGGCTGCTCGGCGGAACCGTCGAGGAACACATCGACCGGACCCCGGTGCGCCGGGTCGGCAGGCCTGAGGACATCGCCGCGGCGTGCGCGTTCCTCATCTCCGAGGAAGCCGGATACATCACCGGGCAGATCCTCGGGGTCAACGGCGGCCGGAACACATAGCGAAGCAACCGAGAGGAATGTCAGTGGGACGCGTTCAAGGGAAAGTCGCCTTCGTCACCGGGGCAGGCCGCGGTCAAGGCCGCAGCCACGCTGTGCGGCTGGCCGAGGAGGGCGCCGACATCATCGCCGTCGACCGGTGCGAGGACTTCGCGACGATCGGCTATCCCATGGCGACACCGGAAGACCTCGAGGAGACCGCGCAGTTCGTCGAGAAGACCGGGCAACGCTGCATCACGGCGAAGGTCGACGTCAGCGACGTCGTCTCGCTCAAGTCGGTTCTCGACGACGGCGTCGCCGAACTGGGCAAGCTCGACATCGTCGTCACCGCGGCGGGTATCGCAGGCATGAAGGGGTCGGCGGACCTGCTGGCCTGGATCGACGTGATGAACACCAACCTGATCGGAACCATCAACGCCATCCAGGTCGCGCTGCCACATCTCGGCGAGGGCGCCTCGATCGTCGCGACGGGCTCAACCGCTGCGTTGATGGATGTCGGCAAGAACGACAATCCCGGCACAGACCCTGGCGGCTCGGCGTACCTGCATTCGAAGAGGCTGCTGTCGCAGTACGTCCACAACCTGGCGGCCGAACTCGCACCGCGGGGCATTCGCGCCAACGTCGTGCACCCGACGAACACCAACACGCCGATGCTGCAGAGCGCGCCGATGTACAAATCCTTCCGGCCCGATCTGGAAAACCCGACGCAGGCCGACGCCGAGCCGGTGTTCTACGTGCAGCAGGCCATGAAGGTGCCGTGGGTGGAGCCGGAGGACATCAGCAACATGGTCCTCTTCCTCGCCTCTGACGAGGCCCGCTACGTGACGGGCACACAGCAGCGCGTCGACGCAGGCGGGTATCTGAAGTGGTACGACTACCACGTCTAACGGAGGTCAGAAGTGAAGGTTTCTGTCGACTCGGAGCGGTGCCAGGGCCACACGCTGTGCGCGATGATCGCGCCGGATTCATTCGAGCTCAGCGACATTGACGGCACGGCGTCGCCGGTGAACGAGATCGTTCCCGCCGATCAGGAGGACGTCGTGCGCGAGGCCGTGCTCTCGTGCCCCGAACAGGCCATCTCGATCGAGGAATGAGGGAGACACAACCGTGAGCCCCGTCGACGACTTCGCGGAAAGATCGGCCGCCGACAACGCCCGCAAGAAGAACTCGTACCACTTCGACCGGCACACCCCCTCCTACCGGATGCAGTTCGACGAGATCACCGAGGAGATGCAGGCCAAGTGCCCGATGGCCTGGACCGACGTGTACGACGGACACTGGGTGGCCGCGGACAGCAAGCACGTCTTCGAACTGGCGCGCTGCCCGATGGTGTCCAACGACCACGACATCAACGGTGAGCGAAAGGGCTACCAGGGCATCACCATCCCGAAGGCACAGCGGGCCACCGTCGTGCGCGGCGGCATCCTGGAAATGGACGAGCCAGACCACAGCATCTACCGCGGCGCGTTGAACCCGTATCTCTCCCCCGCCGCCATCAAACGGTGGCAGCCGTTCGTCGACGAGATCGTGCGTGCGTCGCTGGACGAGAAGATCGAGTCCGGCCACATCGACTTCGTCGACGACCTTGCCAACATCGTGCCCGCGGTGCTGACTCTCGCGATGATGGGTATCGAGCTGGCTAAGTGGCCGGTCTACAGCGAGCCCGCACACCTTTCGGTGTCCACGCCGGAGCACTCACCCGACGCCGCCCGCGTCGCCGAGATGAACCGGCAGATGGGCATCGACATGATCACCACGATGATGGAGATCCGGGAGAACCCCCGCCCCGGTCTGGTCAACGCGCTGCTGCAACTGCGCATCGACGGCGAGCCCGCTCCCGATATGGAGATCCTCGGCAATCTTGGCCTGATCATCGGCGGCGGGTTCGACACCACCACCGCGCTGACCGCGCATTCGTTGGAGTGGTTGTCGGAGAACCCGGACAAGCGCGAGCTTCTCAGCCGCGAACGGGACACCCTGCTCAACCCGGCCACCGAGGAGTTCCTGCGCTATTTCACGCCAGCGCCGGGTGACGGTCGCACGTTCTCCGAGGATGTCGAGGTCGAGGGCACCAGGTTCAAAGAAGGCGAGCGACTCTGGATCTCGTGGGCGATGGCCAACCGGGATCCCGCGGTGTTCGAGAAGCCGAATGAGCTGATCATGGACCGAAAGGGCAACCGGCACTTCAGCTTCGGCATCGGTGTGCACCGCTGTGTCGGTTCCAACGTGGCCAGGACGGTGTTCAAGTCGATGTTGACCGCGGTGCTCGACCGGATGCCGGACTACGTGTGCGACCCCGAGGGCACAGTGCATTACGAGACCATCGGTGTCATCCAGGGCATGAAGCACCTGCCCGCTAACTTCACCCCCGGCGACCGAGTCGGTGCCGGGCTGGACGAGACGCTGGAGAAGCTGCAGCGCATCTGCAACGAGCAGGAGCTCGCCCGGCCGATCACCGAGCGCAAGGAAGCCGCCGTTATCGACTGAAGGCCAAACAAGCCTTCGGGCCGGGTGGTTTGATAATCAGCCAGCACGCGACAGGAAACGGAGGGACGCTCGTGATTCCCTTGAAGGGTGTGATCGCAGCGGTCGCGATCACCGCGGCAGGCACGGTGGTCGCACCGCCTGCCAACGCGATGATGATGCTGGGCAACTACGACGTGCTCACCAATCGGTACAACATGGCGTCGTGGGTATGGGGCATCGCGGCCTGCATTCCGGAGAAGTCGCTCGATTGTGTAGACGTCAACGGGATATCCCGGCTGAAGTACTACTACGAGTACAGCGGCAAGGCGCACCTCGACGGCGACACCTACACCTTGGTCGTCGATGTACCGGACGGCCTGCGCTGCCCCTTCGGTCAGGTGCTGCCATCGCGTGACACGTACACCTGGAACCAGGTCAGCCTGGCCGGGGAGATCAACTCGACCTATGACGTGGGCTGCTTCGGCGGTCCGCCCGGAACGCAGTTCTGGACGTTCGCGCTGCAGCGGCTCTAGCGCACGCTCACGCTCCCGGCGGCGGAACGAACCCGCCGAGCACTTCGGACACCAGATGGCCGACGGCGAGCGTGGTGCGGTCCTCGAGATAGGGCCCGACGATCTGGATGCCGACCGGCAGTCCCGACGCCGTGCGGCCGACGGGAACGACGGTCGCGGGCAGATGCGTCAACGTCGCCAGTGCCACCCAGGCCATCAAGTCGGTATAGGGCCTGTCATCGCCGTTCACCTCGATCACCCTCTCCGGGAACGGTTCGCTGTGGTCGTGCGGAATGGCAGCCACCATCGCCACGGGCATCAGCAGCGCGTCGACACCGACGAAGTAGTCCGCCATCAGAGCGCGCAACTTCTCGCGTTTCTCGCCTGCGAACACCCAATCGCGGTAGCGCTGGGTGGCGAACCGAGCCGTGCGCGCGAGCGGCCGGTCGTCGTCGTCGTCCAGCGAGCGGGCTAGATCGACCATGTTGTCGAAGGAGCGTTTTCCCATGGTGGACAACAGGATCGGATACAGGAACTGCTGAAAGAGCCGGAACACATCTGGCAACTCGACCTCGGGCCGGGCGTCGATCACCTGGGCACCGGCGCCCCGCAACGCAGTGGCGGCGTCGTCGAGCACCGCTGCCACTTCGGTGTCCACCGGGTATGCCGGGTCGTCGAGCCAGAACGCCAGCCTCAGATCTTGCAGCTGCGTCGCGCGGGGAGCCGGAAGCTGCAGCCGCCACCCGACGGCGGCGTGGCCTGACGCACCCGCGAGCACCCCGAGTGCGATCTCGAGGTCTGCGACGTCACGCGCCAGAGGACCGACGACGGACAGGTCGGTGGCCGACAGAGTGCCTGGCGCGGGCGGCAGGTGGCCCGCCTGCGACACGATGCCCCAGCTCGGCTTGTGGCCGCATACGCCGCACCAGCTCGACGGGAAACGGATCGAGCCACCGATATCGCTGCCCAGCTCCAGGCCGGTCATGCCCGTGGCCACCGCCGACGCGGCACCGCCCGAGGAACCGCCGGTACTCCGGGTGGTGTCCCAGGGATTGTTGCTCGTACCGAAGATCGCGTTGTAGGTCTGCCAGTCCCCTGCCATCGTCGGGGTGTTGGTCTTCCCGAAGATCACCGCACCCGCGCGGCGCAACCTGCCGACCGCCTCGGCATCATGGTCGGGCACGTGATCCCAGGCAGGCAGCCCGCAGGTGGTCCGCATGCCCGCGGTCAGATAGGTGTCCTTGACCGTCATCGGCACACCGTGCAGCGGGCCGACGTCATCGCCGCGAGCCAGCGATGCGTCGGCGGCGTCGGCGGCCGTGCGAGCGCCGTCGGGATCGAGTGTGACCACGGCGTTCAGCGGCGGGTTCAGCGCATCGACGCGCGCGAGGTAGTGCTCCAGCAACTCACGGCTCGACACGTCACGGCGCCGG
Organism: uncultured Actinomycetota bacterium; assembly: GCA_963756865.1. GTDB lineage: Bacteria > Actinomycetota > Actinomycetes > Mycobacteriales > Mycobacteriaceae > Mycobacterium. Next base: position 57,489 of record CAVWPQ010000021.1, read on the forward strand.
ATGGCCTCGGCCAGCGCATGTGCAGGCTGTAATGCGATGTCAGACATGCGAAACACCCTTTCTTCTAAGCAAAGAGTACAAACTGCCCCAACCCGTTCCGGCGCTGAAAGACTGCGTAGCAGAGAAGCGGGACGAATAGAGGGAGTTGCGCATGCCGGACTACGACTACGAAGAGATGAAGAAGGAAGCCGAACAGTACATCAAGTTCGAGAAGGACAAGAAGAACCGCATCGCCTACATCACGTTCGACCGGCCCGATGCGCAGAACTCCACGACCCTCGGCATGCGGCAGAACTACGCCGACCTGATCCACAAGTGCAACGTCGACGACGACGTAAAGGTGGTCGTGATCCGCGGCGAGGGTGAGGATTTCGGCAGCGGCGGCGATCTTCCCGAGCAGCGCGGCATGCTCGAGAACCCCGGTATGCCGCTGCTACACGAGTTGGCGATCAACGACGACGAGGTGAAGTATCCGCCGGGCGGCTCCTACCGCTATCTGTCGACGGTCACCGACTTCTACGCCAAGGCCAGGGCCGGTAACCGCCCATTGCAGGAGCTGCGCAAGATCAGCATCATCGAAGCGAAGGGCTATTGCTACGGCTGGCACTTCTACCAGGCAGGCGACGCAGACCTCGTCGTCTCGTCCGATGACGCGCTATTCGGCCATCCCGCATTTCGCTACGTCGGCTGGGGGCCGCGGCTGTGGTGGTGGGCCGAGACCATGGGCCTGCGCAAGTTCTCCGAAATGCTGTTCACCGGAAGGCCGTTCAGCGCCAAAGAAATGTACGAATGCGGCTTCATCAACAGCGTGGTTCCGCGCGATCAGCTGGAGAAGGAGACCGAGAAATACGCGCTGGCGTGCTCCAAGTCGCGTCCGACCGACACCGTCGCCGTGCAGAAGACCTTCCTCGAGCTCTACAAGCAGCACAAGGGCGAGTACTTCGGCAGCCTGCTCACCGGCATGGTCGAGGGCATGCTGCCGTTGATCCAGAACGATCAGCAGAACGACGTCGACCTCACCGAGGGCACATTCGAGAAGGGCCTCAACAACGTCGTCAAGGACAACGACATGAACTTCCCGCCCGAATGGCGACTGAGCCGCTCGGGCCGCAACAAGCCTTGAGGCTCAAGGGCATGGAGGCCCGATGACGAAGACACTGGCGGGCACCGTGGCGCTGGTCACCGGCGCCAGCAGCGGCATCGGCGCCGCGACGGCACGCGCACTGGCCGCCGAGGGTGCGGCCGTTGCGCTGCTGGCGCGTCGAGCCGAGCGACTCGAGGAGTTGAAGGCCGAGATCGAGGCGACCGGTGGCACCGCGTTGGCGACGCCCGCCGACGTGACCGCCGCCGAACAGGTGGCTGCCGCGGTGGCAGCCACGGTCGACGGGCTCGGCCGCCTCGACACGCTGGTGAACAACGCCGGACTGCTGCGGATGGGCGCCGCCGCCGATGCGCCGCTTGCGGATTGGGACGACCTCGTCTCCGTGAACGTCAACGGCGTCCTCTACGCCACGCGCACCGCGCTGCCCCATCTCATCGCGGGCGCGGCCGACTCGCCACGAGGGGTTGCCGATGTGGTCACGATCAGCTCGACAGGTGGGAGGGTCGCCAGGCCTAACACCGCGGTCTACTCGCTCACCAAGTTCGGGGTCAACGCGTTCAGCGAGGGCATCCGGCAGGAGTTGATCGGCAAGCGGGTCCGCGTCGGGCTCGTCGAGCCGGGCACCGTGCAGACGGAGATCACCGAGCATCTGTCACCTGAGGCGCTGGCGGCCCAGCAGAAAACCACCGCCGGCATGGTCAAGCTGCAGCCCGAGGACATCGCGGACGCCGTCGTCTACATGGTGACGCGTGACCGGCGGGTGGCGGTCAACGAGATGTTGGTGCGCGCTGCCGAGCAAACCTGGTGAGCGACCGCTGGGTCACCGGCGACCACACGCGGCTGCCGTTCCCCGCGGATCCGGCCACCTTTCATGACGGCGGAGTCCCGTTTCTCAGCAAGGCATTTCAGGCGCCGGTCAGCGAGATCACCCGGTGTGAGGAGGTGGCCGGTGGCAGCACGGGTCGCAAGATGCTGCTGGACGTCACCTATCTCGAGCCGCAGCCGGGCCTGCACACCGAACTGTTCGTGAAGTTCTCCCGCGACTTCGACGACCCCGTGCGTGACCGCGGCAGGACTCAGATGGAATCCGAGGTGAAGTTCGCGTCGCTGTCGCTCACACCCGGCTTTCCGATCGTGGTGCCGCGTCCGCAGTTCGCCGACTATCACCTCGACACCGGCACCGGCATCCTGATCAGCGAACGAATCACGTTCGGCGTCAACGGGATCGAGCCCCAGTATCACAAATGTCTCGACTATGAGATGCCGAGACCGGCGGACCACTATCGGGCACTGCTGACAGCCATCGCCCGGCTCGCGGGTACCCACAGATCGGGCCGGTTGCCCGCCCACCTCACCGATGAGTTCCCGGTCGACCTCAGGGCCGCCGCCGTCGGCGAGCCGCCTCCGATGACACCCGACAGGCTTTCCCGTCGCGTCGCGCGGTTGGCGGAATTCGCCTACACACATCCGCACCTGCTGCCCGACAAGGTGCAGTCGAGGGATTTTCTGGACCGGCTGGCGATCGAGGCGCCCGGCGTGCTGCAACAGGAGTCGTCGATCTGGGATCTGCTCACCGACTCGAGCGACCACATCGCGCTGTCGCACTGGAACGCCAACGTCGACAACGCGTGGTTCTGGACCGGCGCCGACGCCGAGCTTCGCTGTGGTCTGATGGACTGGGGCTGCGTCAGCCGGCTGAACGTGGCGATGGCGATCTGGGGCGCGATGTCGGCCGCCGAAACCGACCTGTGGGACAGCCATTTCGACGAGTTCGTCCATCTCTTCTGTGACGAGGCGCATGCCTCGGGCGGCCCGAAGCTGAATCCCGATGTACTACAGCAGCAGGTGATCCTCTACGCCGCGCTGATGGGCGTCACGTGGTTGATGGACGTGCCCGCCTTGATCCGATCGCGGATCCCTGGCGGCGGTTCGACGACGCGAAGGACCGATCCTGCGATCAAGGCCGACGAGAGCCTGCGCGCGCCACTGCAGATGCTGACCAACGTGCTGAACCTCTGGGCGTCAAGCGACGTTATGGCGGTCCTCGACGGCCTATGATCCCCGATCGTGAACCCTCTGCGAAAAATTTCGCCAATTCTCGCAGTAGGTGCACGTTCGACGATGTCCGCGCTGGCCATGTGCGGGTTGGTCGCCGCCCTGATAACGCCTGCCCGAGCCACCGCCGATGTCGTCGTCACTACCGCTGAGGTGCTGCGGGTCGTCGACGGCGACACCATCGACATTCGCGACGACGTCCGAGGTCGGCTCCGGGTGCGCGTACTCGGCATCGACACGCCCGAGACCAAGAAGCCGGGCTACGGGGTCGCATGCTGGGGGCCGGAGGCCACGGAATTCGCGCAATCCACCATGCTCGGTCAGCGGGTCGCGCTGCAGCCGGATCCGACGCAGGACAGGACCGACCGCTACGGCCGTACGCTCGCATACCTTGTTCGGGCCGACGGTTTCGACTACTCGGTCGAGGCTGCCCGCGCAGGCACGGCGAAGTCGTATGTCTACGGCGGAATCCCGGTGAGCCGCTACGACGCAATCGAGGCAGCGGAAGCCGAGGCGCGGGGCGCCATGCGGGGTCTGTGGGGACCGCCGTGTTACGGCAACACCACGTCGGCGCCACGCTAACGAGTCGTCGTCAGGTCAGCCAGCCGACTTCGCGCAAGAACTCCTGGGTGTGTGCGATGCGGCCGGTGTGCGCCTTCGGGTCGCCGGTGCACAGCAGGTATGCGGTCTGGGTGATGAGCTCGATGTCCTCGGTGTCGGTCTTGGCCAGTTCGAGCGCGCCCGCTCCCTCGGTGGCGACCGGGTTCGTCGGCGCAGCGGCGTTGACCGCGATTCCGTCGTCGTACAGTTCAGCGGCAAGGCTTTTCGTCAGCCGGTTCAGCGCCGCCTTCGCCGTGCCGTAGACACCGAAACCTGCGGTGCGATCGAATTCGGAGAACGGCGGGCCTGCGGGCAGGTCACCGCCGACCGACGTCACGTTCAGCACCCAGCCACGGCCGCGCTCACGCATGGCGGGAATCGCCAGCTGGGTCAGGTGCAACGGCGCGAGCACATGCATCTCCATCATCAGCCGCACCCGTCGGTCCGGAAACTCGTCGAGCGGCCGCAGGAAGGTGACCGCGGCGTTGTTGACCAGGATGTCGGGCGCACCGACACGGTCGACGACCTCACCGAACAGCCGCTCGCGGTCCTCGGCGTTGGACAGATCAGCCTGGATCGCGGTCGCCGACCCGCCTGCGGTCTCTATCTCGTCGAGTGTCTGCAGAAGGGAGCCTTGATATTTCGGATCGGGTTCCATGGTGCGCGCGGTCAGCGCGACGGTGGCACCCTCACCCGCGAGGCGCTTCGCGATCGCCTTGCCAAGGCCCCGGCTGGTGCCGGTGACCAGGGCGACCTTGCCGTCACACGCTGTCATGAGCGCTTGATCCCGGCCAGCTTGTCGGCGAACTTCGCCTCGGCGGCTTCCCGCAGCCTCAGCAGGTGCTCGGACGGGAAGACGTCGGGCGCGGGCTTCACGTCCTTCAGCAAGAGGCGCGCCAGGGTCGCCTTATGCACCTCGGTCGGTCCGTCGGCAAGACCCAGGACGAACGACTCGGTCAGATACTGCACGAACGGCATCTCGTGTGACGTGCCAAGCGAGCCGTGCAGTTGTAGCGCGCGAGCCGATACGTCGTGCAGCACCTTCTGCATCATCGCCTTGACCGCCGAGATGTCCGCCCGCACCGCCTTGTAGTCGTTGTATTGATCGATCTTCCAAGCGGTTTGAAGGGTCATCAGGCGGAACGCCTCGATCTCCATCCAAGAGTCGGCGATCATCTCCTGAACCATCTGCTTGTTGGCGAGCACCTCACCCTGCGTATAGCGCGACACCGCTCTCTCGGTGAGCATGTCGAAGATGCGGCGAACCAACCCGACGGTGCGCATCGCGTGATGAATGCGGCCGCCTCCCAGCCGCGTTTGCGCCACGACGAACGCTCCACCTCGCGGCCCGAGCATGTGGTCGTCGGGCACGCGGACGTTTTCGTAGCGCACATAGCCCTCCCGTCCGCCTCCACCCGGCGGCTGATAACCGAGGCCGACATCGCGCAGCACGTTGATGCCGGGGGTGTCGCCGGGCACGACGAACATCGAGTACCGGTTGTACGGCGGCGCATCGGGGTCGGTCATCGCCATCACGATGATGAACGACGCCATCGACGCGAACGACGAGTACCACTTCTCGCCGTTGATCACCCAATGATCACCGTGCTGCACGGCGGTGGTGGTGAACACCTTGGGATCGGCGCCGCCCTGGGGTTCGGTCATCGAGAAGCATGACACGATGCGGTTGTCCAGCAGCGGCTCGAGGTAGCGCGCCTTGAGCTCGGGCGTTCCGTAGTGAGCGAGGATCTCGCTGTTGCCCGAATCAGGCGCGTGCGAGCCGAATACGATCGGCGCGCATTCGGACCTACCGAGGATCTCGTTCAGCAGCGCCAGCTTCATCTGACCGAAACCGGGGCCGCCGAGATGCGCACCGAGGTGGGTGGCCCACAGCCCACGCTGTTTGACGATTTTCTGCAGCGGCGGAATGAGCGCCTGTCGCACCGGATCGTTGAGGTCGTGGGACTCCTTGACGATCAGGTCGATCGGCTCGCATTCCGAGCGCACGAACGCCTCGACCCAGGCGAGCTGCTTCGCCCATTCCGGGTCGGTCGAGAAGTCCCACGCCATCGGTCGTCCTTCCGTCGAAAGCTCAGTCCCGCGACCACTTCTGACGCCTGGCTGCAGCGTCGTCGGTGGCGTGGCTGAGCACCTGGTTGCGGTTCTCCAATTCCACCGCCGCGTCGATTCCCGCATCGGTGTTGACCTGAAGCGCACGCTTGGTGAGCTGCACCCCGAGCGGGGACAGCTCGGCGATCGCCGACGCCATCTCCACGGCGCGGCCGATCAGGTGGTCGGGCTCGACGAGCTGGCTGACGAGTCCGCGGCGGTCGGCTTCCTCCGCCGTCACAGTTCGGCCTGTCAACATCCAGTCGGCGGCGACGCTGGTCCCGACGATTCTCGGCAGGTGGTAGCTCATGCCCATCTCCGCGCCGGATAGCCCAAGCAGGATCGCGGCGTTGCCGAATGTGGCTGCACCGGAGCAGATCCGGATGTCGGCGGCCAGGCACAGCGCCAATCCGCCGCCGACGCACGGCCCGTTGACCGCGGCGATGACGGGCTGGCGCAGATCCCGGATCGCCTGCGGCAGTGCGGCCATCGACTCCTGAAACCGCAGCCGTTCGATCGCTGGGGCATCGGCGCCGGGCACGTCCGATCCGAAGTCGCGCATGTCGATGCCGGAGCAGAACCCGCGTCCTGCGCCTGTGAGCACGACGGCCTTCACGTCGTCGGCCACCGACACCAGCGTCTCGCTGAGTTCGTGCCGCAGCACGTCGTTGATCGCGTTGAGCCTCTTGGGCCGGTTCAGCGTCACGAGAAGGACGCCGGCGTGCGGCCTTTCGACGAGCAGCGTCTCGGTCACCGGTCTCAGCGCCGCGGCAGGCCGAGTACCTGCTGGGCGATGATGTTGCGCTGGATCTCGGAGGTGCCGCCCGCGATGGTGCCCGAGAAGCTGCGCGCGAAGCGTTCGAACCAACTCGAGAAGTAGTGGTCGAGGTTCATGTGCGAGTACGGACCCGACGTCGATGGATGGATCAGACCCTCGGCACCTGCCGATGTCAGCGCCGTGTCGGCCGTCCGCAGTTCGGCTTCGGATCCGAACAGCTTGAGCACCGAAACCGATGCGGTGTCCGCCTCGCCGCGTGCCGCCCTGCTCAGCGCCGCAGAACCCATGGCGCGCAACGCGATGTAATCCATCACCGACGATGCGTAGTGGTCACGCTGCAGTTCGCCGCGCGGCCGGAAGTCGGTGATCATGTTGTTGATGCGGTCGGCGAAGCCAAGCCACATCATGGTGCGTTCGTGCCCAAGCGAGCCGTTGGCAACACCCCAGCCGCCGTCCCGCGGGCCGACGAGGTTCTCCGCGGGAACCCGCGCATCGGTGAAGAAGACCTCGTTGAAGTCCAGATTGTCCTCACCGCACAGGTCGGCGAAGGGGCGGCACACCACGCCGGGGGTGTCCGTGGGGATGATCAGCACGCTGATTCCCTTGTGCTTCGGCGCATCCGGATCGGTGCGCACGAACGTCAGGAGGTAGTCGGCGTCGTGGGCACCGGAGGTCCACACCTTCTGGCCGTTGACGACGAAGTGATCGCCGTCCAGTACGGCACGCGTGCGCAGCGACGCGAGGTCGGATCCGGCGCTCGGCTCGCTCATCCCGAGTGACGCCGTCAGCTCACCCTTGAGCACGGGCACCGCCCAACGGTGCTTCTGCTCGTCGGAGCCGAACGAGATCAGCGATGCGGCAACGATGTTGACGCCCTGCGGGTTGAAGCTGTGGTAGATGCGGCGTCTGCAGAGCTCATCGAGGTGGACGAACTGTTGGAGCACGGTGGCGTTGCGGCCACCGAACTCGGGCGGCTGGGCGGGCAGCAGCCAGCCGTTGTCGAACAGCAGCCGCTGCCAATCGCGCGCCCACTGCGGCATGTGCGATACCGACCGGGGCCGCTCCAGCGTGTCCGCCTCCGAGGGGAGGTGCTCGTCGAGGAATGCCGAGAACTCCGCCCGGAACTCCTCGACGTCGGAATCAAAAGTCAGCTGCATCAGAAATCCCTGTATTCCTTCGCTATGACCTGGCGATGCTCGGCCGCACCGCCGAGCAGCAGCTCGCCGGCCTTGGCCCGCTTCAACGCGAACTGAAGATCGTTCTCCCAGGTGAATCCCATGGCGCCGAACAACTGCAGCCCGTGCCGGAACACCACGGCCTGGCATTCCCCCGCCGCCGCCTTCGCCATCGCCGCCGCAAGCCGCCTGCGCGGATCGTCGGCCGAGATGGTCAGTGCCGCAAAATAGGACAGCGCGCGGGCGCGCTCGGTGGCGATGTGCATGTCGACGGCCTTGTGCTGGACAGCTTGAAACGAGCCGATGGCGACGCCGAACTGCTGTCTCTGCTTGACGTGCTCGAGAACGAGGTCGAGGACACGCTGGCAGGCGCCGACGGTGGTGATCGCGATGCCGGTGAGGGCCAGATGGCGCGCTTTCTCCGCATCGGTGTGCAGCCGTTCGGTGTCGGGCAGCCGCACACCGGCGACGGTCACGTCGGCGATGTGCAGTACCGGGTCGAATACCTTGCTGCGCCTCACAGTCACGTCGTCGGCGTCGACGAGGAACACGCCGCCGTCGGTGACGACGGCGAATCGTTGGGCCCGGTCTGCATCGAGCACATGCCGCGCGGTCCCGTCGAGCACCCAGCCGTCTGCGTCGCGGTAAGCGCTGATGCCCTCGTAGATCGCCGCGCCTGCGTGCTGCGGGTCGAAGCGGTCGCCGACAAGCGGTGCGAATTGCGTCAACGTCGCCAGGAACGGCGTGGGGTCGGTGGCCCGGCCCAGCTCTTCGAGCACGATCGCAAGCTCGACGGCGTTCTGCGGGTCGGTCAGCTCCGTCCAGCCCGCGTCGATGTAGGCCTGCCACAGCGGGGCAGGATCGACGCCGTTCTCCGCGACTTCACGGACGAGCGAGGGTGGGCACTGCTTTCCCACCGCATCGCGGACGGTGTCCTGCCACAGCCGTTGATCCGCGTCGAACTCGAGTAGCATCCGGCCTCCTGGTGCGATTGCCCGTCGGCAACGAGAATAACATTCTCCTTAGCTGTCGTAACTGTTCTCGTAAAGCGACTACCCCGTTTCGTTCCGTGGTTGCCGTGCATGTGACCAGCGCACACTCTGACCTGCGAAGAAGTAAGCATTGCGCTTGAGAACCCAATTCTTGCCATTGAAGAACTTGGCTTTACACTGGGTGAATGCCCGGTGCAGACCGGCAGACATCGGAGGCCACCAGTGATCCAACATCCTGACGGAGCGACGACACCCGTCATCGATGCGAGCGTGCACATTTTCGTGCAGTCGAACAAGGACCTCCGCAAGAACTTCATGGCCGAGCCCTACCGCAGCCGTGGGTTCCCTGACTACGAGATGGACTGGTACGGCGCACCCGGCGGCGAGTACACGAAGGGCAGCGAGGGTCCCGACCGCCAATACCCAGGTTCGGACCCTGAGATCGTCGGCCGTCATCTGTTCGACGACCGCGGTGTCGATGTCGCGATCCTGCATCCCATGACGCGCGGCATCATGCCGGATCGGCACCTCGGAACCGCTATTGCGGCGGGCCACAACGAGATGATGGTGACGCGCTGGCTCGACGACGGCACCTACCGGGATCGGTTCCGCGGCACCATCAGGATCAACCCCGATGACGTCGCGGGCTCGCTGCGGGAGATCGAGAAGTACTCCGATCACCCCAAGGTGGTGCAGATCGGTGTGCCGCTGCAGTCGCGCGAGGTTTACGGGAAGCCGCAGTACTGGCCGCTGTGGGAGGCGGCCGTCGCCGCGAATCTTCCGGTCGCCGTGCACATCGAGGTCGGGGCAGGCCTCTCGTTCGCCCCAACGCCGTCGGGTGTCACAAGGACATACGAGCAGTACGTCAGCTTCATGGCGCTGAACTACCTCTATCACCTGATGAACATGATCGCCGAAGGGGTATTCGAGCGGATGCCCGATCTGAAGTTCGTCTGGGCCGACGGCGCCGCCGACCTGCTGACGCCGTTCATCTGGCGGATGGACTGCTTCGGCAGGCCGCACCTCGAACAGACGCCGTGGGCGCCGAAGATGCCAAGCGACTACCTTCCCGGCCACGTCTTCTTCATCCAGGGCGCGATGGACGGCCCCGGTGATGTCGACTTCGCAGGCGAGTGGTTCGGCTTCACCGGCAAAGAGGACATGGTGATGTTCGGCTCCAGCTATCCGCACTGGCAGGACAACGAGCTGAAGGTCCCCGCTGCCTTCACCCCCGAGCAGCGCGACAAGCTGTGCTGGCGTAACGCCGCGCAGCTCTACGGGATAGACGTCGGGGCCGGTGTCAGCGCACAGTAGTAGCGGAGCTTTTGATCAAGGGAGACCACGATGACGGTCACAACCACGGAGCGCAAGCCCGCCGCCGAGCGAATCGCTGTGCGGTGCGTCGACTCCGACGTCCACCCGACACCGCGCGGCGGTGAGCTGACGCAGTACATCCCTGAGCCATGGCGAAGCAAGTACTTCCTTGCCCGCAAGATCGGCGACCAGATCTATTACGACGCCCCCGACTACGCCCACGCCTACGCGATGCGGGCGGACACCTTCCCCGCCGACGGCCAGTTCCCCGGCAGTGATCCGGACCTGGCGTTCAAGCAACTGATCATGGAGGCGGGCGCGGACATCGCGATCCTGGAGCCCGCCGCCTACCCGGCGCGCTTCCGCGAGGCCAACCACGCGATCAGCTGTGGCCTGAACGAATGGCAGGCCAATCACTGGCTGGACAGTCATAACAACTGGCACGAGAGGTGGCGAGGGTCGATCTGCGTCGCGATCGAGGAACCCGAGGCCGGCGCCCGCGAGATCGAGAAGTGGGCAGGCCATCCCTACATGGGCCAGATCCTGATCAAGGCCGAGCCGCGCCCGTCATGGGGCGACCCCAAGTACGACCCGATCTGGGCCGCCGCGACCAAGCACGACATCACCGTGAGCTGCCACCTGTCCCGCGGCCACCATGAGGAACTACCGATCCCACCGGTCGGATTCCCCAGCTACAACCACGATTTCATGGTCACCTACTCGCTGCTGGCGGCCAACCAGGTGATGAGCCTCATCTTCGACGGGGTCTTCGACCGATTCCCCACCCTGCGAATCGTGTTGGTGGAGCACGCATTCACCTGGATCCTGCCGCTGATGTGGCGGATGGACGCCATCTACGAAGCGCGCAAATCCTGGGTGGACATCAAGCGCAAGCCGTCGGAGTACGTCAAGGATCACATCAAGTTCACCACCCAGCCGCTGGACTACCCCGAGGACAAGACCGAACTCAGCCGGGCCTTCGAGTGGATGGAGTGCGAGAAGATCCTGTTGTTCTCCTCGGACTACCCGCACTGGACGTTCGACGACCCGCGCTGGCTCGTCAAGCACCTGCCCGAGCACGCCCGCGAGGCAGTGATGTTCCGCAACGGCATCGCGACCTATCACCTTCCCGATACGGTCCCGGCCCTCGAGGGCCAAGTCCGGGTGTTCTGAGCGGTGGAAGAGGAATCGAAACCGCCTCAGGATCGCCCAAAAAAACTGGCACAGGGGCGTGAACATGTCGTAGCCACCGTCGACGAAATCCCGCCTGGGAAGCACAAATTGGTGCCGATCGGGCGTCACGGCGTCGGTGTGTACAACGTCAACGGCACGTTCTACGCGATCGCGAACTACTGCCCCCACGAAGGCGGCCCGCTGTGCTCCGGCAGAGCGCGAGGCCGCACCGTCGTCGACGAGAAGGTGCCCGGCGATGCCGTCATGGTCCGCGACCTCGAGTTCATCTACTGCCCTTGGCATCAATGGGGATTCGAGCTCGCAACGGGGACGACGGCCGTCAAACCCGAGTGGAGTATCCGCACCTATCCGGTGCGGGTCGTCGGCGACGATGTGATGGTGCAGGCGTGACCAGTACCCAGGCGGCGGGCCCGAAGCTCAAGCGCGGCGAGAAGGTCTTCGAAGTCAACGGCGGCAACGTCGTCTACGAGATCCTCGGCAAGGAAGGCGAATTCATCGCCCTCACCCCCGGTGGCCGGTTCAGCAAGGACATCCCCGGCCTGCGCCCGTTGGCGCAGGCGCTGGTCAAGGGCGGCTATCGGGTGCTGCTGTGGGATCGGCCCAACTGCGGCAGGTCCGACGTGCAGTTCTACGGCAAGAGTGAATCTCACATGCGGGCCGAGACGCTGCACGCGCTGATCACCGGTCTCGACATCGGGCCATGCGTCATCGCGGGCGGCTCGGGCGGAGCCCGCGACTCCATGCTGACCACCATGCTCTACCCGGAGATCGTGCGAAAGCTGGTGGTCTGGAACATCGTCGGCGGGGTGTACGGCTCGTTCGTGCTCGGCGGCCACTACGTGGTGCCGAGCATCCTCGCGGCCAGGGGTGCGGGCATCAACGGTCTGCTGCACGTCGGCGAGTGGAAGGAACGCATCGCCGAGAATCCGGCCAACGAGGCGCGGTTCCGCGCGCTCGACACCGACGAGTTCCTCAAGGTGATGCTGCGCTGGCTCAACGCGTTCGTCTCCAAGCCGGGCCAGACAATTCCCGGTGTCGAGGACGAGATGTTCGACAACATCAAGGTTCCGACCCTGATCATCCGCGGCGGCGAGAACGACTGGGACCACCCGAAACGCACGTCGCTGGAGGTCAGCTGTCTGATCAAGGGCTCCAAGCTGATCGACCCACCGTGGCCGGAAGACGCATGGGAGCGTGCAGGCGAGAGGTTCGCCGCCAGCGGCGGCAAGAAGTTCTGCCTCTTTGATACCTGGGTGCAGGCCGCCCCCGAGATCCTGAAGTTCCTGGACAAGAAATGACGCTAAATCGTTCGGATGTGCACCTCGCAGTTGAGGGATGCCTCGAGCGCGGTGTGGATTCTGCTCTCGGGGATGCGATCCAGATCAGACGTGCGCAGCGTGACCGTAACGACGTCAAGGCCGTCGTCCCCTTCTTCGCGGGTGATCTCACCGGCCAGACCGAAACCGGCGAGCACGCCGTGGGCGTCGTCGTCGGTGCCCCTGCTGACATAGGTCACCACGCCGGGCACCGGATCGGTGCCGAACGCCTTCGCGCACAGGGCAACCGCGTCGCGCGTCAACTCATCGGCGTCGCCGCCTGCCATCAGCAGTTGGACCTCCCGGCGGCTCGCGGGCATCGCGGCGAGGTTGTTCTCCAGCACCTCGACATCGGTTGCATCAACAAGAGCGCGGAGGGCCGTCATGCCGTCCGTTAACTGGTCCGGCGCGAGCCGGTCCGCGGGGTCCACCAGGACACGCACCACCGCGGTTCTCATATCCGCAACCATATCCGCGGGCAGGAGCGCCCCGTGACGGCCACAACCGATCTCGCTGTCACGGTGTGGCCGGGCCTGAAGGCGCGTCTGCTCCGCGAGGGCGCCGAGGATTACGCCGATTATCGGGCCTCGGGCGGATACCAGCGGATCGACGATATCGACGGCCTGCTCAACCAGATCGACCTGTCGGGACTGCTCGGTCGCGGCGGAGCGGCGTTCCCGCTGGCGGTCAAGCTGAAGACCGTCCGGGACAACGGCCGACAAGCCGGCGGGGCGGTGGTGGTCGCCAACGGGGAAGAGGGCGAGCCGGCATCGGTCAAGGACCGCTGGCTGCTGCGGCACCGCCCGCACCTCGTGCTCGACGGCCTGCGTCTCGCCGCGCAGATGGTGTCGGCCGAGCGCGCACACGTGTACGTCTCCGACCGACGTGCAGCGGAATCGGTGCGCGCCGCGCTCGCCGAGATCGACCGGGACGTGCTCGCCGGGCTGTCGATAGAGGTGATGACGGTCGAGGCGGGCTACGTCGCAGGTGAGGAGACGGCCGCGGTGCGTGCGCTCAACGGCGGGCCTGCCAAGCCGACGGACAAGCCGCCGCGCCCGTTCGAGGAGGGTGTCGCTCTGCTACCGACCATGGTCAGCAATGTCGAGACGCTCGCGCTGATCCCGTTCATCGCGCGGCACGGAGCCGTGACGTTCCGTGCGCACGGCACGTCGGCGTCACCGGGAACGTTCCTTGCCACGATCACAGGTGGAGGCAGGCCTGCGGCCCTGTATGAACTTCCGCACGGCCTCGCATTCACCGAACTGCTCGAATTCCACGGCGTGCCAGCCGATCAGGTACACGGCGTGCTGATGGGCGGCTACTTCGCCGGCCTGCTGAACCGTGAGGTCCTCGACATCACGCTCGACCACGAGTCGCTGCGACGTCTCAACAGCGGGCTCGGCTGCGGCGCCGTCACGATCCTCACCGACGACTGCCCGCTGGCCGTGGCTGCGTCGGTGATGGCCTACTTCGACAGGGAGAACGCGGGCCAATGCGGATCGTGCTTCAACGGCACCGCGGCGATGTCGGCGGTGACGGAAGCACTCCGCGACGGCGTGGCCACCAACGAGGATCTCGCGCGACTGGAGCGGTGGTCGGTGGTGCTGCGCGGCCGCGGCGCCTGCGCGACGCTGGACGCCGCAACGAACATCGCCGCCAGCTTGCTGTCGGCGTTCCCGCAAGTCGTCGAGAACCACTTGAACAACGACTGCGCTGAATGCAGTACAAGCGCCTATAAAGCACTGCGGCCCTTCGAGATCGAGGCGGTGGCAGCGTTATGAAGATTCGTCTCGACCGGACGATGTGCGACGGCTTCGGCATGTGCGCCAAGCACGCACCGGACTACTTCTCGCTCGACGACTGGGGATATGCATCGCTGGAGGGCAACGGCACCATCCCCGAGCAGGACCAGGCCGCGGTGATGCGGGCCCTGCTGGACTGCCCCGTACACGCCATCATCGAGATGGGTACACACCAACCGTCACGCGACGGGGCTGCGCATCCGGACGTCGGGGAAGCGCCGGAACCCGACCCGAACACAGATGACAACGAAGCGATATCGGAGTTCGTCCGGTGACCCGACCACTGCCGGAAGTCAACGCGCAGAACGAGTTCTTCTGGACCGCGGGCGCCGACGGCGTGCTGCGGATCCAGGAGTGCAAGACCTGCGACGCGCTGATCCATCCACCAGCTCCGGTGTGCCGGTATTGCCGCGGACGCAGAATGGGTGTGCGCGACGTATCGGGTGAGGCCACCCTGTCGGCCTTCACGGTCAACCATCGCTTCGGCTTTCCCGACCTCCCCCCGCCCTATGTCGTCGCACAGGTAGCGATCGTCGAAGATCCGCGAGTCCGGTTGACCACCAACATCGTTGACTGCGAACCCGACGATCTCGAGCTCGGACAGACCGTGGCCGTCCAGTTCGACAAGGCCGAGGACAAGGTCGGTACCGTCTGGCTTCCGGTGTTCGCCCCGACCGCCGAGAAGAAAACCGGGCCGCAGGCAGTCGACGAGATCGCGCCACAGGACTTCGGCAAGCACGTCTCACCGATGCTCACGGAGAAGAAGTTCGAGGACGCCGCGGCGATCACCGGGATCGGCATGTCGAAGATCGGCAGGCGACAGATGGTGCCGCCGCTCTCCCTGACGATCGACGCGTGCCAACAGGCGGTTGCCGACGCGGGTTTGACGTTCGACGACATCGACGGGCTCTCAACGTATCCGGGGCTCGACATCGCGGGCATGGGCGAGGGTGGCGTCAGCGCACTGGAAGGTGCCCTTGGCCTGCGCCCGGTATGGATCAACGGCGGAATGGACACCTTCGGTCCCGGCGGCTCGCTGATCGCCGCGGTGATGGCCATCGCAACGGGGATGGCCCGGCACGTCCTGTGCTTCCGCACGCTGTGGGAGGCGACCTTCCAGCAGTTGATGAAGGAAGGCAAGATGTCGCCACCTGGCGGTGCCCGCACCTCCAGCTGGCAGATGCCCTTCGGTGCGACGTCGGCGGCGCACACCCTCGCGTTGAACGCGCAGCGTCACTTCGACCGGTACGGCACCACCAAGGAGACGCTCGGCTGGATCGCGTTGAACCAGAGAGCCAACGCGGCGCTGAACCCCACCGCGATCTACCGCGATCCGATGACCATGGACGATTACATGAGCGCGAGGCCGATCACCACTCCGTTCGGCCTTTACGACTGCGACGTGCCGTGCGACGGCGCGATCGCGGTGGTCGTTTCGGCCGTCGATGCCGCGAAGGACATGCCGCAAAAGCCTGTGCTGTTCGAGGCGGTCGGCACTCAGATCGTCGAGCGAACCGACTGGGACCAGACCACGCTGACGCACGAGCCGCAGGTGCTCGGCCAGTCCGCCCACATGTGGACGCGAACATCGTTGCGGCCCAAGGATGTCGACGTCGCCGAGCTGTACGATGGCTTCACCTTCAACTGTCTGTCGTGGCTGGAGGGTCTCGGCTTCTGCGGTATCGGCGAGGCGAGGGACTTCATCGACGGGGGCAAGGCCATCGCGCGCGACGGTGTGATCCCGTTGAACACCCACGGCGGCCAGCTGTCACACGGCCGCACGCACGGCATGGGGCTGATCCACGAAGCCGTCGTGCAGCTGCGGGGCGACGCCGGTGATCGCCAGGTCAAAGATGCACGCGTCGGCGTCGTCAGCAGTGGCGGGCTGACACCCAGCGGGGCGATACTTCTGCGGACCGAGGCGTGACTCCACGCCCACGCGTCGTCCTTGTGGACGGCGTACCGATGTCGGCATTGGTCGCGGCGGTCCCGGAGCCGAAGGCCGTGATCGTCGCGGTCCACGGCGGCGCCACCTCGGCGGCGTACTTCGACTGCCCCGGCCACCAGGAGCTCTCGCTGCTGCGCGCGGCGGCCGCCGCCGGATACACGGCCATCGCACTCGACCGGCCCGGCTACGGCGCATCGGCGTTCTACCACGACGACATGACCGAGGCCGAGCGGCGGGTCGGCTTCGCGCTCGGCGCGGTGGACAAGATCCTCGGCGAGAGTGCCCGCGGCGCAGGACTTTTCCTGCTTGCGCATTCGGCAGGCTGTGAGATCGGGCTGCGCATGGCGGTCGACGAACGGGCAGCCGACATCCTGGGAGTCGAACTGTCGGGGACCGGGCTGCGATACGGCGACGAGGCGAAGACGGTCATCAGCAAGGCCACTGCGACGTCGCGCCCCGCGGGTCTACGGGATCTGCTCTGGCAGCCGACCGAGCTCTATCCCCCTGAGGTGCTGACCGGCGGCCTGTCGGCGCCTGGCGCACCCTATGAAGCCGACGTGACGGCCAACTGGCCCCGCCGCGACTTTGCGGATGTCGCAGGGCGGGTCACGGTTCCTGTCGAATTCAGCGTCGCCGACCACGAACGCGTCTGGGAGTCGACACGGAAGGCGGCCGACGCCGTCGCTGCGCTGTTCACATCGTCGCCGCGGGTCGTCGTCAACGAAATGCCGGACAGCGGACACAATCTCAGCGTCGGCTGGAGCGCGGGCGAGTACCACCGCCGGGTGTTGGCGTTCGTCGACGAATGCGCGGCGGCGCGCAGAGAACTGGAGGCGGGATGATGCGCGTCGGCTTCATCGGACTGGGCAGCCAGGGCGCCCCGATGGCCCGGCGGATCGTCGAGGGCGGGTATGACCTGACGCTGTGGGCGCGCAGCCCCGCCAGCCTCGAACCGTACGCGGACACCGCCGCCAAGACCGCGCAGTCCCCTGCCGAGTTGGCGGCAGTCAGCGATCTGGTCTGCGTTTGCGTCGTCGGCGACGATGACGTCAGGGAAGTGCTTGGCGGCGAAAGCGGCGTGCTGGCCGGACTGCCAACGGGTGGGGTCGTGGCGATCCACAGCACCGTGCACCCAGACACATGCCGCGAGTTGGCGCACTCCGCTGCCCGTCAAGGTGTTTCGGTCATCGACGCGCCGGTGAGCGGTGGCGGGCCTGCCGCCGAGGAAGGCAAGCTGCTCGTCATGGTCGGCGGCGACGACGACATCGTCGAGCGCTGCCGCCCGGTCTTCGCCACCTACGCCGATCCGATCGTGCATCTCGGGCCGGTCGGCAGCGGGCAGGTCACCAAGATCCTCAACAACGTGCTGTTCACCGCCAACCTGGGTAGCGCGATCGACACCCTGGAACTCGGCGAATCCCTTGGCATCGAACGCAATCGGTTGGCAACGGTGCTCGACAGCGGCTCAGCTACGAGCAAGGCGCTTGGCAGCATCTCTGCCTTCGGCGGCACGCTCGACCGACTCGCTCCGATCGCCGGGGCACTGCTGCAGAAAGACGTCAGGCACGCGGCCAGCCTTGCCGATGCCGCACAGGCAACGCAGGGCGCGGTATTCGACGCCGCGGACG
Source organism: uncultured Actinomycetota bacterium (assembly GCA_963756865.1). Classification (GTDB taxonomy): domain Bacteria; phylum Actinomycetota; class Actinomycetes; order Mycobacteriales; family Mycobacteriaceae; genus Mycobacterium. The sequence continues at coordinate 75,502 of CAVWPQ010000021.1, forward strand.
CGGCCCTGATCGCGATGGAACACCCGCGATGACCCGTGTCGGCTTCATCGGCGCCGGGCGGATGGGCGCACCGATGGTGCGGCGGCTCGTTGAGGCAGGCCACCATGTCAGCGCGCTCGGCCGCACACCCGAGAAGTGCGAAGCGATCGAGGATTCGGGCGCACGCGCCGTCACCGATCTCCCTGCGGTCGCCGAGGGCGCCGAGGTCGTCATCGTCTGCGTGTTCACCGACGAACAGGTGCGGCAGGTCTGCCTCGACGACGACCTGGTGACCGGCATACCGACCGATGCTGTGCTTGTCCTACACACCACCGGAAGCCCGCGCACAGCCGAGACGATCGCCGCCCGCGGGATCCAGGTGATCGACGCGCCGGTCAGCGGAGGACCGCACGACATCGCCGCCGGTCAGGTGACGCTGTTCGTCGGGGGCGACGACGACGCCGTGGCGCGCACGCGGCCGCTTCTGGAGACCTACGGCGACCCGGTCCTGCACGTCGGCGGTCTCGGCGCGGGCCAACTGGTGAAGCTGGTCAACAACGCGCTCTTCGCGGCGCAGATCGGACTTGTCACCGAGGGTGTGCGTCTCGGCGGCCTGCTCGGCATCTCCGAGCCCGCGCTACTCGAGGCGCTCAAGCACGGCAGCGCGGACAGCCGTGCACTGGGGAACATCGCGAGGGCGGGCTCCGCGGCGGCCTTCGTCGACGCCGTCGGCGGCTTCATCGGCAAGGACGTCGCAGTCGTCCGCCGGGCGCTTACAGAACTGGGCGGGGATCTCGGCGCGCTGGACGGCCTGGTTGACGCAGGCCTGAGGCAATGAGACACATTCTGCGAATGTCTCATTCTCTTTTATGAAAACACCATTACCGATAGGGTTACAGGCCAACAGCCCTTCGTAACGGGTACCGAACCGTTCGCACAGCTCAGGAGCCATTTTTATGACCCAGGCGAAGCTCGATTTCGACCCGTTCTCGCTCGACTTCTTCAACGGGGCCTACGAGACCTACCGCCGGATGCGCGACGAAGCGCCGGTCTATTACAACGAGCGCTACGACTTCTACGCGCTGACACGACACGAGGACGTCGCACCTGCGTTCAAGGACTTCGACACCTACTCCTCGGCGTACGGCATCGATCTGCACACCATCAAGAACGGGCTGCCGACCGATACCGGGCCTCGAATGATCATCTTCATGGACCCGCCGTCGCACCGGAACATGCGCAGCCTGCTCAACAAGGTCTTCACGCCCCGCGCGATCATGGCGCAGAACGACAACGTGCTCGACAAGGTCGACAGATATCTCAGTCGGCTCGACCCCGATGGTTTCGACGCCGTGCAGGAGTTCACCGCGCCGTTCCCCGTCGAGGTGATCACGACGATGCTCGGTGTGCCCGAGGACATGGCACAGCAGGTTCGGCACTGGATCGACGAATCGCTGACCCGCGAGGTTGGACAGGTCGAGACCAGCGAGCACGCCATGCAAGCCAACATCGATCAGGCGATGTTCTACTTCGACCTGGTCGCCAAACGGCGTGCTGAACCGCAGGACGATCTCTTCACCAAGCTGGTGCAGGCCGAGCTCGAGCGGGAGAACGGCGAGATGGACAAGCTCGACGATCTCGAGATCGCTGCATTCGCAAGCCTGCTCGGCGGCGCGGGTGCCGAGACGGTGACCAAGCTGGTTGGCAACGCGGTGTACCTGTTCGGCAAGCACCAGGACCAGTGGCAGGAAATGCAGGAAGACCGCAGCAAGATATCGGGCGCCGTCGAGGAGCTGCTGCGCTACGAGGCGCCTTCGCAGTACAACGTGCGTCGCAGCATGCGCGATGTGCACCTGCACGGTACGACCATCCCCGAGGGCAGCCCGGTGTTCCTGATCGGCGGCTCGGCGAACCGCGACGAACGCGCCTGGACCGATGCCGACAAGTTCGACATCAATCGCGACCGTTCGGAGGCAACCAACCTCGGCTTGGGCTACGGGATTCACAGCTGCCTCGGCGCGGCACTGGCGCGCCTGGAAAGCACCATCGCGTTGGACAAATTGCTCGACTTCATGCCGCGTTTCGAGGTCGATTACGACAACTGCAAGCGCGTTCAGATGCAGAATGTGGTGGGCTGGAAGCACGTCCCCGTGAAGGTTCTGCGATGAATGCCTGCGTGAAGAGCGGAGGGCACAGTTGACACAGAAAATCGAAGTCGACTTCGGCTTGTGCGAGAGCAATGGGATCTGCATGGGCATCATCCCCGAGGTGTTCGATCTCGACGACGAGGACTACCTGCATGTCCTGCAGGACGAAGTGACGCCGGAGAACGAAGACCAGATCCGCGAATCGGTCCGCCAATGCCCGCGGCAGGCCATCGCCATCCGCGACGAGTGACGCAGTAGATGCGATTCGTCTTCGTGCACGGCGCATTTCACGCCGCCTGGTGTTGGGACAACACGATCGCCGAACTGCGACAACTGGGCCATGACGGTGTCGCCGTCGACCAGGGCGCCGTGGCCCGGTAGGTTACCTCGCCGCCGCGCAGCCGCGCGAAGGACGCACCTATCCCGAGGCCTATGGCGATGCGCGACGAGGGTGACGACCTTGCCGACGATTTCGATGCCGATGTCGGAGAGATGTTGGGCTACTTGAAGTTCGATGACGATGGCGCCATGACGTTCGCCGACTTCGACGGCGCGTGGAAATACTTCTACCACGATTGCGACGAGGCGACCGCGCGGTGGGCGTTCGACCGGCTCGGGCCCGAGCGGTTCGGCGACACCACCGTAACGCCGGTTTCTGTGCCGAACTTCTGGGCCGCCGATCTACCCCGCGGCTTCATCAAATGCAAGCAGGACCGGTCGATGCCGCGCTGGCTGGCCGATACGGTGACGCGCAGACTGGGTGTCGATCAGCTGACCATCGACACGTCACACTCGCCGTTCCTGAGCCGGCCGCGCGAGCTCGCCGAACTGCTGGTGCACGCGACGACTACGAGGCCGACGGGCTCGCTGGTCCCCAACTAGTCACGGCGGCGGCAGACGGTGCTTCAGCCCAGACCGGTGAGGATCGCGCCGTTGCAGTCGGCAGCAGCCTGCCGAAGTTTGGCGGCCTCCTGGTAAGCGTCGGAGTTGTACCACTCGCGGGCGGCGTCAACCGACTCGAACTCGAGCAGAACGGTCTGGGTACCGTGCCACTCCCCCTCGATCTGCTCGGCGCTGGGGTCGAACGCGAGGATCGTCGCGCCCGCCATTGCCTTGCTGGCGAGCTTGGCGTACTCCCCCATCCCTGCGGGATCCTTGACGTCCTCGGTGATGACTACATAGCCCTTTGGCACTGTAAATCTCCTAATCGATTTCGCGGATGGCTCGTTCGGGACAGTTCGCTATTGCCTCATGCGCTGCTGATTCGAGCTCGGGCGGAACCTCTTCGGGATCCGCTACCGCCCAGCCGTCCTCATTCAGATCGAAGACTTCGGGGCACAGCGTCAGGCACATGCCGTGGCCGGCGCACCGGTCCTCGTCGACGGTGACCTTCATCGTCAATCACCATCCACCAGATCGAACTCCAGGTGCAGGGTGGTGAGCCCGCGCAGGATGTAGGTCGGAATGTATTGGTAGCGGCGCTGATCCGGGGGGCCGTGGTGCGCCTCGCTGATGCGGATATCGGTGGTCCGGTCCAGTAACCGCTCGAGGCCGACGCGGGTCTCGGCACGGGCCAGCGGTGCACCGGGGCAGCTATGGATGCCGCGGCCGAACGCGAGGTGCTGGCGCGCGTTCTTACGATCTGGATCGAACGTGTCGGGGTCTTCGAACCGGCGCGGGTCGCGATTGGCGGCGCCGTTGACAACCATCACCGTGCAGCCGGCGGGCAGCGCTTCCTCCCCGACGGTGGTCGGCGTCCGCGACAGCCGGAAGTCGCCCTTGACCGGGCTCTCGATGCGCAGGCACTCCTCGATGAAGTTGCCGAGCAGGCTGCGGTCGTTGCGCAGCTTCTGCTGAATATCGGGTTGGTCCCCCATCACCTTCAACGCGGTGGACAGCAGCCGCACGGTGGTCTCCTGGCCGGCCGAGAAGACGTTGGTGGCCACCCGCACGACATCGCCGACCTCCGGCATGGTGCCGTCCGGGAACGTCGCGGTGGCCAGCCCGGTCAGCACGTCGTCGCGTGGTTCGGCTCGCCGCTCCTCCACGTAGGTCGCGAAACTCTCGTAGAGGTATTCCAGCGGGGTCTTGTTCATCGTCTTGTCGGCGTTGCCCACCGCGCTGCCGTGGGTGCCGCGGGCGAGCCGGTCGAGGAGATCGGCGCGATCCTCTTCGGGCACACCGAGGAGGTCGGCTATGACGCGCAGCGTGAAGGGACCGGCGAAGCCGTTGATGAACTCTCCCTCGCCGGGCGCCAGGAAGTCGTCGAGGATGTCGTCGGCGAGCTGCCACATCGCATCCTCGTTCTCCTTGAGGCGCTTTGGCGTGATCAGCCGCATCAGCAGTGCGCGATGGTTGGTGTGCGTCGGCGGGTCAAGCGTCGGCAGCTGATCGCTGAACGGGATCTCGTCACGGTGCTTGACGATCAGGTCGGTGATGTCTGAGTTTTCCAGACCCTCCAGGGAGACCGGGAAGCCGGGAAACGGACCTGTCACCGAGATGCAGGACGAGAACGCCTCGGCATCGTTGTAGATGTCGACGGCCTCCTGCCAGCCCGTCACCATGGTGACGCCGTAGTGGTCTTCGCGGCTGACCGGGCACTTGTTGCGCAGCGCCTCGTAGAAGCGGTACGGGTCATCCGTCAGACGACCGTCCCGGAAAAAGTCGACCGAGGTGAGGTCCTCCGTCATGCGCCCTCCGTTTCGACGATCACAGCGCGCGAGAATGTGATTCTCATATGTGGCTATTAGATTTCCATAGTGACTGCCCTGCGTCAACGAGGGCGCTGAGCACTCGCCCAGCAGCGCGGTCGTGCTTATTGGATCGGTTCGTCACCCAGAACGGTGGTTCGCAGCATTTCCCGAGGTGAACTGGGGTCGTATGGGGCCGCCCGATGCAGGACGCCACGGTTGTCCCATATGACGGTGTCCCCGACCGACCACGTGTGGCTGTACACCTTGTCCTCGACGGTGGCGCGGTCGAGCAGGTCGGCAAGAAGTGCGGCGCCCTCGTCGCGATCCATCCCCACGATGTAGTCGGCCGAGACGCCCAGAACCAGCGACCTGCGACCGCTGCGGTGCGTCCACACCAGCGGATGGGTGTGGGTCCGCCGTGACCGCCACTTGGCCAGAACCTCAGGCGACGGGTTCGGCGTGACCCGGCGCTGGGAGGCCTCCAAGGAGTGCACGACCCGCAGCGACGCGAACCGCTGCTTTTCCGCGTCGGTCAGCGCGTCGTATGCCGCGTAGGAATTCGCGAACTCGGTCTCACCACCGGACTCGGCGACCTGTTTGGCCGACAGCACGGTGGCCAATTGCGGAAACGTGTCCTCGACCGGGGTGCAGCCGTCGATGTGCCAGTCGAAGGTCGCACGCAGATAGTCCGCCGAGGCGTTCTTCGCCTTGTCCAGGGTGACGGGATAGATGCCCGCAACAGGATGATGACCGTCGGAGGAGTGGTCGATCTCGCCGAGCCTGCGGCAGAACTCCACCTGCGCTTGGGGTTTCAGGCCGAGCCCAGGAAAGACCAGTACCCCGTTGTCCTCGAGCGCCTCGAGCACTGCCGCACCGAGCGAGTCGTCGCCGGCGAGCCTGTCGGAGTCGACGCCGAGTACCTCCGCGCCGACCGAGTCGGTGAGCTTGTTGATCGTCAACACACTCATGGCACGGGCGCTCCTATTCGGTCGATCACGGCGTCAGCGGAATCGGTGGGCTTCTGCTGGCCGAACACCTCGATGGCCATCGAGACCATGATCATCGAGTAGATGAGGTGCAGAAGGTTGAGCGCGTCGTCGGGGATGTCGTCGAGGCCGAACTTGTCGCAATAGTCGATCGCCTCCTCGAACCGGGGAGTGAACGTGTCATAGAAATCCCGAAGCTCGAGCATCGAAGTGGACAGCCGGGCCTTCCACCGCTCGGGTTCAGTCGGCAGACACCACTTTTCGGCGAACCGCTCGAGTTCGACGAAGGCACTGGGAAGGCGTTTCTCGGACACAGTCACACCTGCACCGGGCTTCGTTCGTGCTTGTAGTCCTCGACCCAGTCGACAGCCACCTTGTGCAGGTGGCGCACCAGGATCTCCTGGTCGTTGAGTGGGAAGTCGTCGACGATGCCGTACTCGAGCGCCGCCTGCGTGCCGCCCAACATTCCGGCGTCCTGTAGCGCGAATTCCTTGAGCACCACCGACGCGACTTCGTGCTCGATGCGCTCGCGGACGGTGCGCGCGGGATGGAATGCGTTGTACGCCTCGAACTTATGGGTGTTGTGCGATGTCGGCCAGTACCGGTACAGCAGGTACCACCCGTGGTAGATGAGGATCTCGAGGTTCGGGAAGATCTGAAAGTTGGTGATTCCCCAAGGTTCGATTCCGCCAGGGTTGAGGCCCGCTGACTGGTGAGTCTCCGGCGTCCGCCAAGGTCCTACCAGCCCGCTGCGGGTCACCCGTTCAACCGGATACATGAACTCGGGATCGAGCAGCCATCTTCTGGTGCCTGCCGTCGAGACCAAGCGATGCGGTCCATCGATCTGGAAGTGCCCGCACTCGAAGGTGGCATTCGGTTGACGCACAGCCGTCGGCACCTGCTGGCTGTGCAACGACGGAACGTGGTAGTACTCCTGGAACGCGTCGGCGAAGATCTTCCAGTTGCTGTTGTTGCGGGCGACGAAATCGTAACGCTCCGTCATCAAGTCGAACGGATAGTCATCGAGCGCGGTGATCATCGGCCCGAGGAACTCCCGCAGGTTCTGCCGAGGACTCGGATCGAGGTTGATGAAGATGAAGCCGTTCCAGATGTCGCAGTGCACGGGGCTCAGGCCGTACTGCTCGGTTTCAAGGTCGAAGAATTCGCCGGGCTGCTGCACGAAGGTGAGCGCGCCCTCGAGGTCATAACGCCAGCCGTGGTACTTACAGGTGAACTGCCGACAGGATCCCTTGACCTCCTCGTTGGGAAAGTCGTTCCACACCAGTTTGTTTCCGCGGTGACGGCAGATGTTGTGAAAGGCGCGGATCTTCTGGTCCTTGCCCTTCACCACGATGACCGACGTTTTGGCCGCGTCGATCTCCTTGGTGAGGTAACTGCCCACACGCGGAAGTTCCTCCACTCGGCCGACATTGAGCCAGGCGCGCTTGAAGATGGCTTCCCGTTCGAGCTCGTAGAACTCGGCCGACGTCGAGTCTGAAAACGAGACGGGGCCTGTGCCCAGCTCCGGGTAGTGCTCGGTCCAGCTGCCCTCCGCGGGTTTCGGCCACTTAGCCATCAGAACCTCCCTGACGATTCACAGCACCTGCCCTCCGTTGACACCGAGGACCTGCCCGGTGATGAAACCGGCTTCCTCCGAACAGAGGAATCCGACGGCCGCGGCGATGTCGTCGCCCGTACCGAGGTGGCCCACCGGAATGCTGGCGGCCATCTGCTCATTGGACGGCAGGTGGCCCGCGGCCTGTCCCTGATGTTGCATCGGTGTCTCGATACCAGATGGCGGGACGTTGTTGACGGTGATGCCCTGCGAGCCGTACTCGCGGGCAAGCGATTTCGTCAGGGACAGCAGCGCGCCCTTGCTGGCCGCATAGTGCGCCATCTTCGGCGAGCCCCGCTGCGCGCTCGACGACGAGATCATCACGATGCGGCCCCAGCCCGCAGCCAGCATGTCGGGCACCGCGACCTGACAGCAGTGGAAGGTTCCGGTGAGGTTCACCGCGATCAGACGGTCCCACGCATCGAGGGTGATCTCCGCGAACGGCGCGAAGTCCACCAGTCCGGCGCTGGTGACCAGGATGTGCACGGGGCCCAGCTCGGTGCGAATCTTGGCGAACGCCTCCTCGACGGCCGCGCGGTCGCTGACGTCGGCGGCGACCGCAAGCGCGCGTCACACCCGCTGCCCGCAGGTCTTCGCAAACCCGCTGTGCGGCTTGGGCGTCGAGGTCGAGCACGGCGACCTTGTGCCCACGCCGTCCCAGCTCGTGGCAGGTCGCCTCACCCATGCCGGACGCGCCGCCGGTCACGACCGCCACTCGACTTGTGCCGTCAGAAGTCATAAGTGACCCGCACGATCCGACTGGTCGGCAGCGCCTGGCAGGTCAGCACGTAGCCCTCGACGACCTCGTCGTCCTCGAGCGCGTCGTTGTTCACCATTCGTGCACTGCCCTCGAGAACCAGCCCCATGCACGTTCCGCACGAGCCGGTCTCACATGAGTACGGGGCCTGCAGCGCCTGCGAGCGTGCCACCTGAAGTAGTGTTTCGCCCCCACGGTATTTCGCCGTCGTTGTCTTGCCGTCAAGCTCGATGACGATCTCTTCGGTCTCGGCGGCGGCGACGTCCGCCCCGGCTTGTTCGCTCATCAACGACAACATTATCAAGTACTTGTCATTCGTATCAACTACTTGTCACTCAGGCCCGATGTGGTCAGTGTGCAACTTGTGGCCCGTGCCCTGCTCGATTACACGTCCGAGCAGCTCGCGCAGGGTTTCCTGCTCTTCGCTGCTGAGCACGTCGAATACTTTGGCGTGCGCGGCGATCGCATCACTGACGACGGCTTCGGCAACCTTGCGACCCTGGTCGGTCAGGAAGGCCTGCAGTATCCGGCCGTGCTGAGGGTCCTGTTTGCGCTCCACCAGCCCGCGTCGTTCGAGCTCCTTGAGTGCCAGTTGAACCCCTTGCGGGCTGATGAGCAGCCGGCGGGCCAGATCAGCTCCGGACAAACCGGGCTCGGTGGCCAGTTGGCGCAGCATGCCGATCTGCGCGGTGCTGACGCCGTGTTCGCTCACCGCGTCGTTCACCGTCGTCAACGAGAAGTACCACGCCTGCTTGAGCAGCCAGAGGATGTTGTCTGTCTGTTCCACGTCGCCTCCTTCCCTCTCACCGCTTGTAGACCACGCCGTTTTTCATGACGAACCGAACGTCGAGCGTGGTCGCGATATCGCGCGATGGATCCCCCGGCACGGCGATGATGTCGGCGAGGTATCCGGGCGCGAGTCGGCCCAGCTCGTCGTCGGCATCGATCAGCTCGGCGCTGGTGATCGTCGCGGCCCGCAGCGCCTGCATCGGCGACATTCCCCTGTCAACCAAGGCGCGAAGCTCTTTTGCGTTCTGTCCGTGAGGTATTGCGGGTGCGTCGGTTCCGCACGCGATCCGGACTCCCGCGGCGATCGCCTTCGGCAACATCGCCTGCGCCCGCGGGAAGACCTCCTTGGCCTTCTTACGCAGTTCCGGTGCGATGCGGTCGATCGCCATCGCCTCGGTGAGGTAGGTCGTGGACACGAGGAAGGTGTCGTGGTCGACCATCATCTGGATGGTTTCGTCGGTGGCGAGGAAGCCGTGCTCGATGCAGTCGATGCCTGCCCTGATGCACGCCCGGATCGCACTGTCCCCCACCGCGTGCGCCGCGACCCGGACCCCCGCGCGGTGGGCCTCGTCGGCTATCGCGGCGAACTCGTCGTCGGAGTACTGCTGCGCGCCGGGCGCGGTGCTGTGCGACATCACGCCGCCCGATGCGGACACCTTGATCAGCTTGGCGCCGTGACGAACCTGGTATCGCACGCACGCGCGCACTTCGTCGACGCCGTTGGCAATACCTTCGGCGACCGAAAGCGGCATGATGCCGGGTGCCAGACGTTGGAACACCGTCGGATCAAGGTGTCCGCCATACGGCGTCACGGCATGACCCGCGGGATAGATACGCGGCCCGACGTGCCACCCTTCGTCGATGGCGCGTTGCAACGCGACGTCGAGGAGATATCCGCCGGTCTTCACCATCAGGCCGAGGTTGCGCACGGTGGTGAAGCCGGCCTCCAACGTGCTGCGGGCGTTCACCGCGCCGCGCAGCGTGCGGTAGACGGGGTCGTCCTGCACGCCGTGCATCGGGTTGGGCAGACCTTCCGGACCACCGGGTCCCCCGATGAGCAGGTTGAGCTCCATGTCCATCAGGCCCGGAAGCAGCGTGACGTCGCCGAGATCGATTTCGGCCGAATCAGGCGGTACTGCAGCTGGATTCACCGACTGGATGCGGTCGCCGTCGACGACCACCACTGCAGGCGAGTTGACCTCGCCCGCCTCGACGTCGGCCCAGCGCGCGGCGCGAAGGACGGTCGTAGAGGTCATGGCACGGGTTCGGAGAGACAATCCAGTGCTGCCGCACCGGAATCCGGCACCCGCGGCTGCTTCCAGCACTCGACCGGGAACGACACCATGATCATCGAGTACAGCAGGTGCATCAGGTTCAGCACGTCTTCGGGCAGGTCGTCGAGCGGGAACTTGTCGCAGTAGGAGATGGCCTCCTCCGCTCGCGGCGTGATGGCGTCGTAGAACGCCTGCATACCGGTCATCGACGTGGCCAGCCGTTTGGCGTACCGCTCCGCCTCGGTGGGCAGGCACCACTCGGCGAACGGTTCCAGATCGGCGAATTCCGTTGGCAGGAGTGCGGTCACGGCCATCAGACGCTCGCCGTCCTGCGTTGGTAGTCGTCCACCCAGGCGGCGGTCTCCTGGTGAAGATGGCGGATCAGCACCTCCTGGTCGCAGAGCAGGAACTCGGTCGACGACCTGCGATTCGACCATCGTCTGCGTCGCCTCGAGCGTGTTCGCGTCTTGCAGCCCGTACTCCTTGAACGACACCGCAGCCAGTTCCTGCGCGATGCGCTCCCTCGGTGTGCGCGGCGCCGGGAAGTAGAGAGTGCCTTCGAAGATGTGCGTGTTGTGCGACGTCGGCCAGTAGTGATAGGTCAGATACCAGCCCTGACCCCAGACCAGGATCACGAAGTTCGGGAACAGCTGGAACGAATCAAGGCCCCAGGGATCGCATTTCGCGGGATTGAGACCCTCCGGCATCTCACCCAATTCAGGCGCGTCCCACGGGCCGAACAGCCCGCTCTGGCAGATGTCCTCCATCGGCTTTCGCATCTCGGAATCCATTTCCCACGCGCGAATCCCCGATGTGCTGACCAACCGGTGCGGACCGTCGATCCGATAGTGCGGAGCCTCGAAGCCCGCCTCTGCCGCAGCCTTGGAATACTTCGCGGGCGACTGGTTCGCGTGCAAAACGGGTGCGTGGTAGAACTCCTGGAACGCGTCCATGTAGAGCTTCCAGTTCGCCTTGACCTCCGAGCGGTAGTAGAACCGCGACGTCATCTGCGCGAACGGATAACCCTCGAGGCCGGTGATCATCGGCCCGAGGAAGTCGCGCAGGCTCTGCTCGGGTTCCGGCGCGAAGTTGACGAAGATGAAGCCTTCCCAGACCTCGCAGTGCACGGGGACCAGGCCGTAGCGACTCTTGTCCAGGTCGAAGAATTCGCCCTCCTGCTGCACGAAGGTGAGGTTGCCGTCCAGGTCGTAGCGCCAGGCGTGGTACTTGCAGGTGAACTGCTTGCAGAAACCGCTGGTCTCTTCGAGCGGCATGTCGTTCCACACCAGCTTGTTGCCGCGATGCCTGCAGATGTTGTGAAACGCGTTCACCTCACCGGCGCTGTTGCGAACCACGATGATCGACGTGTTGACGACCTTCAGCTCTTTGGTGAAGTAGCTGCCCTTACGCGGGAGTTGTTCGACACGACCGACATTCAGCCACGCCCGCTTGAACACCGCCTTGCGCTCGGCCTCGTAGAACTCGGGGCTGATCGAGTCCTCGTATGACACCGGCTCGGTTCCCAGCTGCGGGTAGTGCTCGGTCCAACTGCCTTCTGCCGGTTTGGGAAAACGCGCCATCGCCTTCTCCATTCTGCGGGGGCTGCTGTGGGTGACGGTATATGCTTCGGCACGCAATCACAAGTAGTTGATATTGCTAGGTTGAGTTATGAGGAGCGTGCCGACGATGTCCGAGCGGGAACCCAAATTCGCGCAGCCGTGGGCACCGCACCGGAAGCGGATCTACCTCGCGGTCGGAGCCTTCACGGGCCTGGTGTTCGTCGCGATGACGGTAGGCGTCGGCACCGGTCTCATCGAGCCGACGTTCGCATCCGACGTCATCGCAAACGTTCTCTTCGGTGTGCCGGTGATCCTGGTGCCGTTGGTACTCCTCTGGGATGCGCCGGGAGAGAAGCGTTCTCGGCTCGACAAAGCGGCCGAACTGACGCTGTTCTACCTGCCTTACACCGCGGGCAGCCAGATCGGCTACGAATTGGTATTCCTCATCGGCCACCCCCTCGGCTGGTGGGGGCCGACGTCGGATCCGGGTTTCAAATGGTTGTGGTGGCAGTACGGACTGGCCGACACCCGATACGTCAGCGGCAATCCGTGGACCATGGGCCTGGAGATCGTCGGCGTCATCACCGGTGTCGTCGTCTTCACGATGTGGACGCGGCTGATCAAGACCGATCTTTCGACCGAATCGCGCATCCGGTGTCTGTGGGTGGCGTTCGCCGGTGTCGCGGTGCTGATGAGCAGCACCGCCGTTTACTTCTTGTCCGAGGCGGCCGCCGGCCTCAACGACATCGGACAAGGCGCGTTCGGCCTGTGGTTCAAGTTCATCGGCGAGAACATCCCGTTCATGGTGCTACCGCCGCTCGTGCTGTACGCGATCCATCTGCAGGTCGACTATCTCACCAGGCACGCCGGGGTGCGACCGGCACAGCCACAAGTCGTCTCACCGCGCACTTAAACCTATGCGGCGTCGTATTCGGCGATGGCAATGCCGATCCTGCGTTTCGAGTTCGCTGATGTGCGTCTCGATCGGTCCCGGCAGCCGGTGGCGCGGTCGAGTGGTAATGATGTCCGGTCGGGGTGATGAATTCGGCTGCGTGCTGGCCTGTTTTCGTCACCGCGCAGTCACTGCGCCAACCGGTTGCTTCCTTGGCGTAGTTGCAGCGTTCGCACTCACCGAGCCCGTTCTCGGCGCTGGTCGGCCCATCGCGATGATGGGGCTTGGCATGGTCGAGATGTCGAATCGGCGCATCGCAATAGGGCGTGCGGCAGGTTTGGTCGCGCAACTCGATGAACTTCGCCAGCCCTTTGGGGAAGAGCCGCGACCGCGACTCCATCGCCACCAGCTGACCTGAAGTGGGGTGGCGGTAGAGCCGGCGCAGGGTGCACCGGGCCCGCTCGTCGCTGACGGCCTTGCTCACCAGGCCGCGGGCGACCGGGGCGGGAATGGGGCCGTACCCGCTGATGATGGCCGGGATGTCGCCGCCGCCCAGCAGCGTCTCGTCGGTGATCACCAGATCAACCGCGATCGGGTCGGCGACATCGGCCGGCGTGCCGGTGACCCGCTCGAACAGGGTGTCGGCCATCACCTGGCCGCGGGATCGGTCGTCGAAGGTGGTGTCGGCGGCCCGCTTCAGCGCGGCGTACACCCCGACGCCTTTGGCCATCGGCAACAGGATCGTCACGTAGGCCATCGTGTCGGGTGCGGGGCGGATCGTGACCGTGCGCTCGGATTCGGCCTTGGCCGCCCGGTCCACCACCGCCTGCGGGTCGAGGCGGTAGGCGATCTTCTTGGCATCAGCGGTGATCCGCGCATCGCCCATCCCGTCGAGGCCGCCGACATCGGCGCACAGTTCGGCGTCCAGCGTGCGCCGGTCCTCGACGCTCAGGCAGGCCGATTCGCGCACGATCAGCGTCGCCCGCCATTCCGAGAGCGCCCCGCACTCCAACGCGGCCAGGGTGTGGGGCATCTCGAACACCAAGGCGGTGGCGAAGCCCAGATGCCGTCCGCCGCGCGCCGGGGAGTCGCGCCGCGCCAACCCCACCTCACTGGCCAGCCCGCGGCACTGCTTGGCGCGGGGCACACCGGCAGCGGCCTCGGCGGCGCGCCGTTTCTCGGCCAGTGCCGCTGTCACCCGGGCCTGACCAGCAGCCGCCGATGACTTCACCCGTTCCAGCCGGGCGATCTCGTCGACCAACCCGGCCTCGTCGGCCTCGATCAATTCGAACATGTGTTCGATACTACTCGACCCCAACGACACATTGACTCATCAATAATGCGCGCGTAGGCCCGCAGTGACTTGGTTGACGTTGTCGAGAGCAAAGCCGGGCAGAGGCGTCCGCAGTCAGGTGCCCGCGTTCGGGGTGGCTGCCGAAGGTGTGAAGTCAGCGCGCGGGCAGCTTGAGCACGTGCTGGGCGATGATGTTGCGCTGGATCTCCGAGGTGCCACCCGCGATGGTGCCCGCGAAGCTGCCGATGTATCGCGTGAACCAGCCTGCCGTGAATTGGCCCGGGCTGTAAGGGTTGTACGGAGCCGTTATCGCCGGGTCGATCAACCCCTCTACGCCCGTCGCCTCCAGAACGTGGCGGTAAGCGTTCTGTTCGGCTTCCGATCCGAACACCTTGAGAATCGACAGCCCCGCGGTGTCGCCCTCCCCACGCGCGGCGCGGGCCAACGCGGCGGAACCGAGAAGGCGTAGGGCAGAAAAGTCCATGGCGATGCGGGCGTACTCGTCGCGCTGTAGCTCACCGACGGGGCGAAAGCTCTCGAGTGTCTGGCCCAACCTGTTCGCGAACTGTAGCCACATCATGGTGCGTTCGTGCCCCAGCGATCCGTTGGCCACTTTCCACCCGCCGCCAAGCGGCCCGACGAGATTCTCCGCGGGGACCGCGACATCGGTGAAGAACACCTCGTTGAAGTCGAGGTCGTCACGGTCGTATACGCACGCGAAGGGTCGGCACGTCACGCCGGGCAGATCCGTCGGGATCAGGAGCGCGCTGATCCCCTTGTGCTTGGGGGCATCGGGGTCGGTGCGGACGAAGGCCAGGATGACGTCGGCGTCGTGTGCACCCGACGTCCACACCTTCTGCCCGTTGACGACGAACTGATCACCGTCCAGTACGGCGCGGGTGGTCAGGCCCGCGAGGTCGGATCCGGCGCCGGGTTCACTCATCCCGAGCGATGCCGTGATCTCTGCGCGCAGGAGCGGAACCGCCCACTGACGCTTCTGCTCGTCGGTGCCGAACGTCAGCAGCGAAGCCGCGATGATGCCGACGCCCTGCGGGTTGAACGCGTGGTAGATGCGTCGCCGCGCGAGCTCCTCGCGGTGCACGAACTGTTCGAGAACCCCTGCATTTCGCCCGCCGAACTCCGGCGGATTGCCCGGCAGAAGCCAGCCGTGGTCGAACTGCAGTCGCTGCCAGCGGCGCGACCATTCCGGCACATGTGACGTCGAATGCGACCGCTCGCCTGCAGCGTCTGCCTCGGCGGGCAGGTGCTCGTCGAGAAACGCGATGAACTCCGCGCGGAACGCCTCGACCTCGTCATCGAACCGCAGCTGCACACGGCCAACATATCAAGTACTTAACATTTGAGTGGCGATGCGCTATGACTGATGGGTGCTCGACGGACAGAAGGTGCTGATCACCGGCGCGACCGGCAAAATCGCGTTTCCGATCGCACGGGCGCTCGCGGAGCGCAACGAAGTCTGGGGTGCGGCGCGCCTGCGTGACTCGGCGGACCGCGACAAGCTCAGCGGGGCGGGAATCACGCCGCTCGCGCTCGACATGGCCGACCCCGACTTGTCGACGCTGCCCGACGATTTCGGCTACGTCTTCCATGCAGCGGTCGACACCGGCAATGACGACTGGACTAGATGCGTCCAGACCAACGCACACAACTCGGGCGAGCTGCTACACCATTGCCGGGCAGCCAGAGGGTTCGTGTTCTGCTCGACCGGATCGATCTACGGCTACCAGGGCCGTCGCCCGCTTCGCGAATCCGACCCGCCTGGCGTACCCCTGCGGCCGAACTACAGCTTCAGCAAGATCGCCGCGGAGTCGGTGTGCACGTGGGTCGCGGACCGCTACGGCATTCCGCTGACGATCATCCGGATCTGTTCCACCTACGGGCCCGAAGGCGGCGCACCCGCCGACCGCCTGGAGATGATGTTGGCGGGCAAGCCGATTCGACTCCACCCGGACATGCCGAACAACTACAACCCGATCTACGAGGACGACTACGTCGAACTCGGCATTCGCGCGATGGAGGTCGCGGCCACTCCCCCGGTGATCGTCAACTGGGCGGGCAGCGAGACCGTCAGCGTCGAGGACTACTGCGCGTACATGGGTGAGCTCGTCGGCGTCGAACCCGTCTTCTCCTACACCGCCGACGCTCACACACCGTTGTGGCCCGACGTGACCCATATGCACGAGATCCTCGGCAGGACGAAAGTGCCGTGGCGCGAGGGCTTTCGGCGCATGATCGCCGCCCGGCACCCTGAAATCGATCTGACTCGAGGTCCGAATTGACCCTTCCCGGCATCCCTTCCGACGACGTCGACGGTGTGCTCGCCGCCGGCCGTGGTGAGGTCGGCACGTTGTTCGTCTCCATGGCACGGCGCCATCCTGATGGCCGCGACGCCGAATACCTGCGCTGGCATACGCTGGACCACCGCCCTGAGCAGCATCGGCTTGCCGGTGTGCGCGCCTCGCTGAGGCTGGTGTCGACGCCCGGCTGCCGCGAGGCCCGCGCGTACAGCGATGCGGCGTTCGACGAGATCGACCACGTGATGACGTACTTCTTCACCGACCAGAGCGGGTTGACGCCGTTCCTCGAACTCTCCTCGGCCCTTGGGAAGGCCGACCGGAAACTGCCCCTGTTGCCACCGGTACAGCGCGGCGTCTACGCGGTGGCGCACAAGGTGGCCGCGCCACGGATCAAGATCGGCGCCGACGTGTTGCCGTGGTGGCCTGCGAACGGGGTGTACCTGCTGCTGGAATCCGGAACGGCACCGCCTGCCGACCTCATCGACGTCGACGGCGTCGGCGGTGCCTGGTCGGTGGCCTCGCAGGATGTCGACAAGCGCCTCGCGAGTGCGCGTGCCGGTCAGTTGCTCACATACTGCTTCCTCGACGACGACCCGGTCGCGGTTGCCGAGCGGTTGCGGCCTGTGCTGGCTGACCGCTGGAAGCGAGACGACGTCGAACCGCTACTCGCGGCCCCCTTCTATCCGGTCGTGCCTTACCAATGGGATCGTTATGTGCCGTAGGGGGTTTGAATGCGCGTCGGCTTGATGGTCGGCTCAGACAAGGAGCGCCCGCGGGCGGACCGGTTGGCAGGCCTGTTGGACGACGGACGGGCCGCAGAGGCCGACGGCTTCGCATCATTCTGGATCCCCCAGGTACCGGGTTACCTCGACGCGATGACGGCGGTCGCCCTACTCGGCCACGCCACCGACCGCATCGAGATCGGGACGGCCGTCGTCCCCCTGCAGACCCGCCACCCGCTGATCCTGGCGCAGCAGGCGCTGACCACTCAGGTCGCATGCGCGGGCAGGTTCACACTCGGAGTCGGCCCGTCGCACCACTGGATCATCTCCGATCAACTCGGACTGCCCTACGACAAACCGGCGCGACTCGTCCGCGACTACCTCGACGTGCTCGACGCGGCGTTCGCAGGCCCCGGCGCGGTGGCCGTCGACAACGACAGCTACCGCGTGCACAGCCCGGTGGACGTCACCGACGCATACGACATGCCCGTCCTCATCGCCGCGCTCGGGCCGACGATGCTGCGGATCGCCGGTGAGCGCACGGGCGGAACGATCCTCTGGATGGCCGACGAGCGAGCGATCGGCGACTACGTCGTCCCTCGCATCACCGGGGCGGCCGCGTCCGCGGGCAGGTCCGAAATCCGCGTTGTCGCAGGCGTTCCCGTCGCCCTCTGCTCCGAGGGCGAGGTGGACGAAGCCCGGGCTCACGCCAGCGACGTTCTCGGCCACGCCGACTTCTCACCGAACTACGTCCGGCTGCTCGAGCACGGCGACGCCGAAGACGTCGGCGACACCATGGCCGCCGGTGACGAGTCGACGGTGCTGGCGCGGCTGCACCGCTATCGCGATGCCGGTGTCACCGATCTCGCCGTCCGCGTGGTTCCGCTCGGTGATGACGCCGGCCAGCGGAGCGCGTCGCGTCGCCGCACTCAGTCCTTCGTCGCGTCGCTGGTCTCGGAGTTCGCTTCTGGCGCGTAGCTACCCATGAACTCGACGGGCACGCCGCCCACCGTGCAGAAGAACAGGTCGACGCCGGGTGTTCCGGTATCGAACACCGTCACATCGCGTGCGAACGCCTTCGCCGCGTCGTGGGTGCGGCTGAACTCGTCGGTCAGGAACGACAGGGCGGCCAGACCTTCTGGGGCGATTTCGCGCAGGTGCTCGGGTACGTCGAGGACCTCGATCAGGCCGGCGTCGCCGCTGCCGACCATCGTGATATCCGCCCCGTCCGATGCGGGCCAGCCGAGGGTCTTCTCGAGAACTTCACCCGGCACGCGCAGGGAGAACTGCACCTCCATCCCGACGACGTCGGTCAGGAACGCAACAAGTGTCTTCGCCGAATGGCTTCGCATGACGACATGGTGCAGCTGCTTTGACATGGATAGATAGTTAGACATCCGTCGACTATTTGCAAGGGTCAATCTGGCTGTTACAGTGCGGCTGTGCCCAAGAGCAGTCCCGATGCAGTCGCTGACGGTGGTCAGCGTAGAGCGTCATTCCAGAGAGCGCGGTCGACCGAGACCAAGCGGTCGCTCGTGCAGGCCGCGATGGCACTGTGGCGTACCAACGGCTACGCGAAGACGACGGTCGCCGACATCTGCCGCGCGGCGGGCGTCTCCCGTGCGCTGTTCTACTTCTACTTCCCCGCCAAGGAAGACGTGCTATTCGAGGTCGGTCTGCTGTCCACCCGCGCCGCGCAGAAGACGGTGCACCAGGAGTTGGCGGGCAACTACGACGTTCACGGCGTCATCACCAAAGCTCTTCGCAGCCTGGAGCGCTCGATGGCCCGCAATCCACGTGACCTCGTCGTCGAGACGATCCTCGAGGGTTATCGCCAGGAACAGCGAATCCTCACCGGTGACCGTCCCGGCGACGCCGATGCCGATATGTTCGGCGAGCTGTTCGCCAACGCGAAGACCGACGGCAAGCTCGCACCGCACGTCGACGTCCCCCACTTGTCGAGACTGGCCCAGATGCATGTCAGTGAGGGCGTGCGGCACTGGGCACTCGGCGGCTACGGCAAGCGGTCCTTCGCAGATGTGGTGGCGCGTGACATCGGCGCTCTGATCGCAGGATTCAACCAACTGCCCTGACGGACCGAAGGAGACACACGATGGCGTGGGATTTCGAAACCGACCCCGAATATCAGAAAGAGCTCGACTGGGTCGACGAGTTCGTCCGCGACGAGATCGAACCTCTGGACCTCGCGTTCCCACACCTGCAGTTCACGCCGCCGGACGACAACCGCCGCAAGGTCATCGACCCGCTCAAGGAGGAGGTCAGACGACGCGGCCTGTGGGCGACCCACCTGGGATCCGAATTGGGCGGCCAAGGCTACGGACAGCTGAAGCTCGCTCTGCTCAACGAGATTCTGGGTCGATCGCAGTGGGCGCCGATCATCTTCGGATGTCAGGCACCCGACACCGGCAATGCCGAGATCATCGCGCACTACGGCACCGAAGAGCAGAAGAAGAAATACCTGAGACCATTGCTCGACGGCGAGCTGTTCTCCTGCTACTCGATGACCGAACCGCATGCCGGCGCCGATCCGACGTTATTCACCACGCAGGCCGTGCGCGACGGCTCAGGAGAGGGGGACTGGGTGATCAACGGCTGGAAGTTCTTCTCCTCCAACGCCAAGACCGCGTCGTTTCTGATCGTGATGGTGGTGACCAATCCCGAGGTCAGCGCATACCAGGGCATGTCGATGTTCCTTGTGCCCACCGACACACCGGGTGTGAAGATCGTCCGCAACTTCGGGCTGCACGGCGAACGCGAGGGCGAAGGCTCACACGCCCTGATCCACTACGACAACGTGCGCGTACCTGCCGAGGCTCTGCTCGGCGGCGAGGGTCAGGCGTTCGTGATCGCACAGACTCGGCTCGGCGGCGGACGCATTCACCACGCGATGCGCACCATCGGGATGGCTCGCACCGCACTGGACATGATGTGCGAACGCGCGGTGAGCCGCGAGACCCAGGGCAGCCGACTGTCCGACAAGCAGTTCGTTCAGGGCTACATCGCCGACTCGTACGCGCAGCTTCTCCAGTTCCGGCTGATGGTGCTGTATGCCGCGTGGGAGATCGACAAGTACAACGACTACAAGAAGGTCCGAAAGGATATCGCCGCCGTCAAGGTGGTCATGCCGACGGTGTTGCACGATATCGCATGGCGCGCAATGCAAGTACACGGTGCACTCGGTGTCACCGATGACGTTCCGTTCATGTCGATGGTGACGGGCGCCGCGGTGATGGGGCTCGCCGACGGACCGACCGAGGTACACAAGGCCACCGTGGCCAAGCAGGTGCTGCGCGACTACCAGCCGAGCGAGGACATCTGGCCGACCGGGTGGATACCGCGTAAACGCGAAGCGGCACAGGAGAAGTTCGCCGACTATCTGGAGCACGAGGTAGGCAACCTGTGAGCGAGCCGCAGATCGACACCGCGCGCCTCGCGGACTGGATGGACGGTCAAGGCCTGCCTGGAAAGGGTGAGCCGCTGGAAGCCGACTTCCTGTCCGGCGGAACGCAGAACGTGATCTACCGAATCCGCCGCGGTGAGCACGACTGCGTGCTGCGGATGCCGCCGCCGGACGCCCCGCCGGACCGCGACAAGGGCATTCTTCGGGAGTGGCGGATCATCGAGGCGCTCGACGGCACCGAGGTGCCGCACACCGCCGCGGTCGGCGTCTGCCCCGACGCGTCCGTCCTTGGCCGCCCGTTCTACCTGATGGGGTTCGTCGACGGCTGGTCGCCGATGGAGCTTGACGAACGACGTTGGCCGGAGCCGTTCGATACCGATATGGCCGCGCGCGGGGACCTGGCATACCAACTCGCCGAGGGCATCGCGCTTCTGTCGAAGGTCGACTGGAAGGCCAAGGGCCTTCAGGACCTCGGACGGCCCGACGGGTTCCACGAACGCCAGGTCGATCGATGGACCGGCTTCTTCGAGCGGATCAAGGGCCGCGACATCGACGGCATCGACGAGGCGACCGAATGGCTGCGCACCCGCAAGCCGCTCGACTTCATCCCGGGCTTGATGCACGGCGACTACCAGTTCGCCAACGTGATGTACCGCCACGGCGGTCCAGCGAAGCTGGCTGCGATCGTGGACTGGGAGATGGGCACCGTCGGTGACCCGAAGCTGGATCTGGGATGGATGGTGCAGAGCTGGCCAGCGCGCACGCGAGGAGCAGAAGAGGACGAAGCCACCGACTCCTCTGGAATGAGCTACGTCGATATGCGCGGAATGCCCTCGCGCACAGAGGTGATCGACCATTACGCCAAGGTGTCCGGAAGACAGGTCGACGACCTCGACTACTACCTGGTGCTGGCGAAATGGAAGCTCGCGATCGTACTCGAGCAGGGTTTCCAGCGCGCGGGCGACAACGAGAAGCTGCTTGCGTACGGGCCGGTCATCGTCGACCTGATGCGGTCGGCGGCCGACCTCGCCGAATCCAGCGACTACAGGTGACTCGCGCCGCGGTCTGCCCGGAATACGGGCCGCCCGAGATCGTCCGCATCGAGGAGCGGCCGCCGCAGGCGCTCGAAGCCGGACAGGTGCGGGTGCGGGTCGGCGCCGCCGCGGTCAACTACCCCGACGTCCTCCTCGTCGCGAACAAGTATCAGATCAGCGTGCCGCCACCGTTCATCGTGGGCAGCGAGTTCGCAGGCGTCGTCGTCGAAGTCGCCGACGACAACGGAGATTTCGCCGTCGGAGACCGAGTCACCGGAACGCAGATGTTCGGCGCGTTCGCCGAAGAGGTCATGGTGCCGACCCAGGGGTTGGCACACATCCCCGACGGCGTCGACGACCGCACCGCCGCGGCCTTCGGGGTGGCACATCGCACCGCCTATCACGCGCTGCGCTCGGTTGCGCGCGTGCGATCGGGTGACGCCGTGATCGTTCTCGGCGCGGGAGGCGGCGTCGGGCTTGCCGCCGTGCAATTGGCCGCTGCGCTCGGCGCCGACGTCACCGCGGTCGCGTCATCGAACGAAAAGCTCGATGCGGCAGCATCATATGGGGCACAGCACATGATCAACCATCGATCAGGCGACCTGCGCGCTGCGTTGCGCGGCGCGCTGCCCGACGGCGCGAACGCCGTCATCGACCCGGTTGGTGGTGATCTGTCCGAACCCGCGCTGCGATCACTACGCCGCGGCGGCCGGTTCGTCACCGTCGGCTACGCCTCGGGCGTCATCCCGGCCATCCCGCTCAACCTCGTTCTGGTCAAGGGCGTGGCAGTGCTCGGCTTCCAATTCCAGGACATCGCCCCTGACGAGTTCGTCCGCAACGAGGACGAATTACGCGAGCTGCTGGTCACCGGAAAGGTGGCACCTCATATCGGCGCGGTCTACCCGCTTGCCGAAACCCCGAGCGCGCTAAGGCAGGTCGCCGACGGGAAAGCGGTCGGCAAGGTGCTGATCGACCTCTAGCTCGCCGGAATGAGATCCGCGGCGACCGACGGCGTCGCCATCACACCGCAGCGAAAGGTCTCCGCTCTGGCGACGACGCCGGTGTCGGCTGCGGCGGTCAGCGCCTGACTCTTGAAGGCACGGGCCGCGGCGCTGAGCTGATGCGCGACGGGTCCGACGCTGTCGTCGAGCTCGGCGGGCCACGTGTCGCCCCAGAGGGTGACCTCGGTCATGCCCTGCTCGAGCGCGCCGAGCACGCCCTGACGCACCCGCTCATCGCTTGCGAACAGATCGGCCGCGACAGCAACGGTCTGCGGGTGTGGGCGGTCGGCCCAAAGCGCAAGCGCCGACTCGAGATCCGACGTTGCAACACCGAGGATGTGCAGCGGCCGCTCATCGGTGCGATCGGCCAACAGCACGGTGACATCCCAGCCTGCCATCACGCGGTCATACATCCAGCCGCCCGCGAACTTGACCGCGTCGGCCGCGTTGGCCGCCACCACATCGAGCCGGTACCTCATGTCGAGCTCCGCGGCGCCAACGCGCCCTCCAGCGACTCCGCGTATCCCCGGAACGCTTCGGCGAGCGGTATTGATGGGTCGAGTAACCATAGGGTCTCCATTCCGTTGATGAAGGCGAGTATCTCGACGGCCTTGGTGGCCGCGTCACAATCGGGGCGGTACTTTCCGCGCCGCTGACCGCGCTCGATCAGCTCGGTGAGAATGTCGATGGCGGCGCGATAGCGCTTGTGCAGCCGGTCGTGCAGCGGCGCATCGGGGGCGATGTTCTCGACCAGCAGCACCGTGAACGTGCCGACGAGTTCCGGTGCCCTCGCGAATCGCTCCGGCACTCGCCGCAGCTCGGTGACAAGGTCGCCGGACTCGTAGTCGGCGTGGATGGCGTCGTCTTCGTCGCGGGCGTCGAGCACCGCGTTCAGCAGCTGCTCCTTGGATTCGAAGTGGTGCAGCAGCCCAGCGGGCGTGACGCCGGCCTCCTTGGCGATCTGGGCCAGCGAGGTGTTGCGCCAGCCGTTGCGCGCCAGCAGCCGCTCGGCGACGCCGAGAATGCGCTGCCGACGATCCTCGCCTTTGGCGAGAAGCGTCTCGTAGGGGCGCTGACGAGCGCTTGCGCGAGGAACCGACGAATCCTGACGAGCGCTTGCGCGAGGAACCGACTGCTGCGTCGCTGCCACTGATCTCCTCTGATCAACCAACCTAGTGAACACACAGTAGGTAGGTTTGCCACGTGTGACAAGGGTCTCAGCGCAAAAACCTTTCGACGGCCGTCACGCCGCAGGTCAAGCGATTTGTCAGGCCAATAGCACCTAGAGACCCAGCGACTTGGCGATGATCACTTTCATCACCTCGCTGGTCCCGGCGTGGATCAGGGCCACCCTGGCGTCCGTGTACAGCCGGGCGATCGGGTACTCCATCATGTAGCCGTAGCCGCCGAACAGCTGCAGGCACCGGTCGATCACCCGCTGCTGCATCTCGGTGCAGAACAACTTCACCCGGGCCGCGTCGGCCGCGGTCAGCTCGCCGTCGACATGCAGCGCGATGCGCGGTCGAGCATCGCCTGCCCGGCCTCGACCTCCGTCGAACATGACGCCAGTTCGAACTTCGTGTTCTGGAACGACGCCACCGGCGTCCCGAAGGCCTTGCGGTTCTTCGTGTAGTCGATGGCGGCGGGCACCCCGACATCGACGAAGGACAGTTCGGCGGTGTCCTGCACCTTGCAGCCCATCTTCTCCAGCTCACGACCCCGAGTGAAGCCGGACATGCCGTCCTCGACGACAAACAGCGTGAGCCCCTTGCGACGGTTGTCGGGATCCGTCGATGTGCGGGCGACCACGATCACCAGATCGGCTTGCATGCCGCCGGTGATGAACGTCTTGGCGCCGTTGATGATCCAGTCGTCACCGTCGCGAACCGCGTTCGTCCGCATACCCGCCAGATCGGAGCCGGTGCCGGGGTCGGTCATCGCGACAGCGGTGAGCAACTCCCCCGCGGCCAAGCCGGGGAACCACCGCTTGCGCTACTCCTCGTTCGCGTAGTGCAGGAAGTACGGCAGGATCACCTCGAGCTGCGTGCGCACCGTCGACAGCGTGACGAGTGCCTTCGCCGCCTCCTCCTGCATCACCACGTTGTAGCGATAGTCGGGCTCGCCTCCGCCGCCGTACCCCTCGGGGATCGCCATCCCGAGCATTCCCAGCGAGCCCATGTGCTTGAAGACCTCGCGAGGCATCCGGCCGCCCTTTTCCCACTCGGGATAGTGCGGAACCACTTCCTTCTCCACGAAGTCGCGGCACAGTTCCCTGAATGCCTCGTGGTCTTCGGTGAATAGATCTCGACGCACGCGACGCCTCCTGTCTGTTAGGCGATGAGCTCGACGACCGTGGCGTTGGCCGTGCCGCCGCCCTCGCACATCGTCTGCAGCCCGTAACGAATCCCGTTGTCTCGCATGTGGTTGAGCATCCGCGTCATCAAGACCGCACCCGATGCACCGAGCGGATGGCCGAGCGCGATCGCGCCGCCGAGCGGGTTGAGGCGCTTCTCGTCGGCACCCGTCTCCTCCAGCCACGCCAGTGGAACCGGGGCGAACGCCTCGTTCACCTCGTATACGCCGATCTCGTCGATGCCGACTCCCGCCTTGTGAAGCACCTTTTCGGTGGCCGGAATCGGGCCGGTCAGCATCAGCACCGGATCCGCTCCGGTGACGGCGCCTGCGCGGTATCGCGCGATCGGGTCGAGCCCCATCGCCACGGCGTTCTCAGCGGTGGTGACGAGCAGCGCGGCCGCACCGTCAGAGATCTGAGACGAGTTGCCCGCGTGGATGACACCGTCATCGGAGAACGCCGGCTTGAGCGCGGCGAGTTTCTCGACCGTGGTGCCCCGTCGCACACCCTCGTCGGCGATGACGGGTTCGCCGCCGGTGAACACGTCGATCATCTGGGTCTCGAAAGCTCCGGCGTCCTGCGCGGCTGCGGCGCGTTCATGTGACTGCGCCGAGTACTCGTCGAGGCGGGTGCGGGAGAACTTCCATTTCTCCGCGATCATCTCGGCGGAAATCCCTTGGTTGAACTCGAAATCGGCATACCGTGCACGGACTTTCGGCCCGTACGGCATACCGGTCGCGCGCGCGGCGCCGAGCGGGACCCGGCTCATCACCTCGACACCACCCGCGACGACGACGTCCTGCTGCCCCGACATCACCGCCTGCACGGCGAAGTCCAGCGCCTGCTGGCTCGACCCGCATGCGCGGTTGATCGTGGTGCCGGGGATGTGTTCCGGCCAGCCGGCGGCCAGCACCGAATAGCGGCCGATGTTGCTGGACTGATCGCCGATCTGGGAGACGCAACCCCAGACGACGTCGTCGATGATGTCGGGGTCGACGCCCGCGCGCTCCACCAGTGCGGTGAGAACGAGGGCCGACAAATCGGCGGCGTGCATCTCGGCCAGCCCACCGTTGCGCTTGCCGACCGGCGTCCGAACCGCCTCGACGATGACCGTTTCACGCATTAGTCGTCTCCAATCCTCACGAGCCGTATGCCGGGCCGATGGCACCTTGCTCACGCAGCCCGGCGATGTCGTCCCTGCCGAACCCGAGTTCGGTCAGGACGGCGTCCGTGTGCTGACCCAGCCCGGGTACGGCCCCCATCGGCGGATCGTATCCGGCGATGACGGGCGGCGGCAGCAGCGCCTGGATGGGGCCCTTTGTGGTGTCCACCTCGCGCCAGCGGTTGCGCGCGGCCAGTTGCGGGTGCACGACCACCTCGCTGGGCAGGTTGTAGCGCGAGTTGCCGATGCCTGCCTGATCAGCCACCTTCTGGATGTGGGCCAGATCGTTTTGGGCGCACCAGGATCCGATCGCGTCCTCGAGGATCTCGCGATGCGCGCAGCGGCCTGAATTGGTGGCGAAACGCGGATCTTCGGCCAGGTCGGGGCGCTCGATGATCTCCTTGGCGACACGCTGCCACTCCCGGTCGTTGGTGGTCCCGAGCACCACGGTCTGCCCGTCGCGGGTCGGGAAGGCTCCGTAAGGTGCGACGGCGGGCGAGCCGACGCCGAGTGGCTGCTGGTCGATGCCGGAGTGCTGGGTGTAGGTCAGCTGGTAACCCATTACGTCGGTCAGCACATCGAACAGGCTCAGCCCGACCGCAGGCGCGGGCCCATCCCGACGGTCACGCGCGAACAGCAGCGCGAGGATGGACAGCGCCGCGTACAGGCCCGTGGTGAAATCGGCCATCGCGGGGCCCGGCTTCGCGGGCATGTCGGGGTAGCCGGTGACGGCGCACGACCCGCCTTCTGCCTGGATCAGCAGGTCGTATGCGCGCTTGTGGGAGATCGGTCCGCCCGGGCCGTAGCCGTCGATCTCGACGGGTATCACGTTCGGGTGCCGCTGCGCGAGATCGGCAGCCGAAAGGCCAAGGCGGGCTGTCGATCCCGGGGCCAGATTGGATACCAATGCATCTGCGCTGTCGAGCAGCCTGTGCAGGACGTCGATACCCGCGGGTGACTTGAGGTTCAACGTCACCGATTCCTTGCCGCGGTTGCACCAGACGAAGTGCGCGCCGAGCCCGCCTGGGCCGTTGACGACGTCGTCGTAGTCCCGGGCGAAGTCGCCACCGTTGGGGTTCTCCACCTTGATCACCCTGGCGCCGAAGTCGGCCAGCACTCGGGTGCACATCGGCGCAGCGACAGCCTGCTCCATCGCGACGACGGTGATGCCGGCGAGTGGCGCGGAAGACGAGGCTGTCACATCACCATGCCGCCGTCGACCGGCAGCACCTGTCCGGTGATGTAGGACGCGGCATCCGAGGCCATGAACACGAACGCGCCCGCGACCTCGTCCGGTCCCGCCCACCGCTTCAACGGGATGCGCGCCATCATGTTGGCCGCGAACTTCTCGTTGGTGCGGATGGTCTCCGTCATCGGCGTGGCGGCAAGCGGTGCAAGGGCATTCACCATGATGTTCTTCGACGCGAGTTCGCGCGCCAGCGACTTGGTGAAGCCGATCAGACCAGCCTTGGCCGCCGAGTAGTTGACCTGGCCCAGCGTGCCCGTCAGTCCGGCCGCCGACGTCACGTTGATGACGCGGCCCGTGCCGTCGGTCGGAATGAACGGCAGCGCGGCCTGCGTGCAGTGGAACGTGCCCATGACGTGTACGTCGAAGGTGAGCCGGAACGTCTCGTCCGTCAGCTTCGGAAACATGGCAGGCGACGTGACGCCCGCGTTGTTGACAAGGATGTGCAGCGCTCCACCGCCCAGACCGGCGGCCTGTTGGGCCGCGGCGTCGGCGGCGGCGCGGTCACCCACGTCGAGCGCGCACGAGTCCGCTTTGCCGCCGTCGGTTCGAATGCGTTGGGCGACAGCGGCAGCCGCGTCACCGTCGATATCGGTGACCAGAACCGCAGCACCGGCTTGGGCCAAAGCGGCGGCGACGGCTGCGCCGATCCCCCCGCCTGCGCCTGCGCCTGTCACCATCGCCGCGCGGCCGGTCAGATCGAAATACCCCATCAGTAGCTCCTCGGCATTCCCAGCACGTGTTCGCCGAGGAAGTTGAGGATCATCTCCTGGCTGACCGGTGCGATCTTCATCAGGCGCGCCTCACGGAAGTACCGCGACACGTGGTACTCCTCCGAGTAACCCATGCCTCCGTGCAGCTGTAGCGCTCGGTCGGCGGCGCCGAATCCTGCGTCGGCGCAGAGGTACTTGGCGGTGTTCGCCTCGCGACCGCACGGCTTGCCGTTGTCGTAGAGCCACGTCGCCTTGCGAAGCACCAGTTCCGCGGCGTCGAGCCGGGCCAGCGAGTCGGCGAGCGGGAACTGCAAACCCTGATTCATGCCGATGGGGCGGTTGAAGACGACGCGCTCGTTGCCGTACTTGACCGCCTTCTCCAATGCGACCCGGCCGATGCCGAGCGCCTCGGCGGCGATCAGCATCCGCTCGGGGTTGAGTCCGTCCAGGATGTAGGAGAAGCCCTTGCCCTCTTCTCCGACGCGGTCGCCCACCGGCACCATCAGGTCGTCGATGAACACCT
This sequence comes from uncultured Actinomycetota bacterium, assembly GCA_963756865.1. GTDB lineage: Bacteria > Actinomycetota > Actinomycetes > Mycobacteriales > Mycobacteriaceae > Mycobacterium. The sequence goes on from CAVWPQ010000021.1 coordinate 103,980, forward strand.
CGTTGGAGCTCACCGCGTTTCTGCCCATCTTGTTGATCGGGCGGATGTCGACGTGGTCCCTGTCGAGGTCGGTGAGGAACAGCGTCATCCCGTCGGTTTTCTTCGTCACCTCGTCATACGGCGTGGTGCGCGTCAACAGCAGGATCTTCTCCGACTCGAGCGCCTTGGAGATCCACACCTTGCGGCCGTTGACGCGGTAGTGGTCACCTTCGCGTTTGGCGAACGTGGTGATCCGCGAAGTGTCAAGGCCCGCACCGGGTTCGGTGACGCCGAAGCAGACGTGCAGGTCTCCGTTCACGACGCGGGGAAGCGTCGCCGCCTTGAGCTCCTCGGAGCCATGCTTGACGACCGGCTGCATGCCGAAGATCGTGAGATGGATGGCGCTGGCGCCGTTCATCGCTGCGCCCGACCGTGCGACCTCTTCCAGAAGCAGCGTCGCCTCGGTGATGCCGAGGCCGTGGCCGCCGTACTCCTCTGGGATGGTCATACCGAGCCAGCCGCCCTTGGCGATGGCGTCGTAGAACTCCTGCGGGAATTCGTGCGCCTGGTCTTTCTCCATCCAGTAGTGGTCGTCGAATTTGCCCGCCAACTCGGCAACGGACTTCCGGATCAGTTCCTGATCCTCGCTCAGCTCGAAACTCATTCCCCCAAGAATCTCGGCCATGACACTCCTTCTCGTACTTTCATCGTCGGCACACAGCCGAATGCGCCGGTGCGATCAGGCATTCTGCGCACCGGCGCACTGTCGCCCAGCGGACCTGTTCAGTCCTTGTTGCCGGTCAGTTCCTTGGCGCTCGCCGCGAAGTCGGCGAAGTTCACGCCGGTCTTCTCCTTCTTGGAGAGGGCCTGGATGGAGACGTCGTGATCTCCGGCCGCCTTACGCAGTGCGCCTACCGTCGCCTGCTCCTTCGAGATGTGTGTGAACGGGTCCCAGTGGTACCAACGGCACGCGTTCTCGAAGGTCATCTTGTTGATGTCGTCGTCGGGCACGTTGTGCTCCTTGAGCACCTCGTCGAGCTGCTCGGGCGCACCGGGCCACATCGAGTCGCTGTGCGGGTAATCCGCCTCCCAGCAGATGTTGTCGATGCCGACGTCGTTACGCAGTTGCACGCCGACGTGGTCGGAGATGAAACAGGTCAGGAAGTGCTCCCGGAACACCTCGCTCGGCTTCTTGCCCTTGAAATCCTGACCCGTCCACGTCGAGTGCATCTCGTAGGTGCGGTCAGCGCGCTCGAGGAAGTACGGGATCCAGCCGGTGCCGCCCTCGGACAGCGCGATCTTGAGGTCGGGGTACTCCTTGATCGGCTTGGACCACAGAAGATCCGCCGCCGCCTGCACGATGTTCATCGGCTGCAGGGTGATCATCACGTCCATCGGCGCGTCAGGAGCGGTGATCGCCAGCCGGCCCGACGAGCCGATGTGCACGTTCAGCACGGTGTCGGTGTCGACCAGCGCATCCCACATCGGCTTCCAGTAGTCGAACTGGTGGAAACTCGGGTAGCCCATTGCGGCCGGGTTCTCGGTGAAGGTCAGCGAGTGCACGCCGCGCTTGGCGTTGCGACGAATCTCGGCCGCGCACGCCTCGGCGTCCCAGATCACCGGAAGCGTCATCGGGATGAAGCGCGCCGGGTACTCGCCGCACCACTCCTCGACGTGCCAGTCGTTGTAGGCCTGCACCAGCGCCAGCGAGAACTCCGGATCCTCGGTCGCGAACAGCCGGCCCGCGAAGCCGGGGAACGACGGGAAGCACATCGAGCCGAGGATTCCGCCCGCGTTCATGTCCTTGACGCGCTCGTCGACGTTCCAGCAACCCGGCCGGATCTCGTCGAGACCCTGGGGTTCCAGGCCGTACTCCTCTTTCGGCCGCCCGGCCACGGCGTTCAGCGCGACGTTGGGGATCACCACGTCGCGGAACTGCCAGGTGTCACTGCCGTCGGGGTTGTGCACCAACCGCGGGGCGTCGTCGATGTATTTCTTGGCCAGGTGATTGGCGAACATGTCAGGCGGTTCGACGATGTGGTCATCGACGCTGATCAGGATCATGTCCTCTTTGTTCATAGGTCCCTACTCCCTCTCAAGTCCTCTTGAACCTCAACCGTAGTCGCCGCCGTGTTCTCTATCCAGGGAAACTAGCTTCTCGCCGTGCGAGAATCAATCTCCGGCGGGCATTCTTCCACCATAACGCGGGACAAATGTTTGGTGCGGCACGCCATCAGGCCATCGGGGATTGACCATCGTCGGAAAAGATGGAAATCTATTAGTCGGAAATGAGAACATGATTCTCACCCCCGAGAGGAGACGGCCGTGCGAGTGCCCCCGCTGCCCGCGGATCAGTGGGACGACGCCGTCGACCGTGCCTTGGCCGTGATGCTGCCGCAGGAGCGGCGCAACCCTGAGAACGCAAGCAACATCCTCGGCACCTTCGTCAACCATCCAGACCTGACGAAGGAGTTCCTGAAGTTCAACGTGCACCTGCTGTTCAACTCGACGCTTCCGCCTCGGCTGCGTGAGCTGGCCATCCTGCGGGTGGCGCATCGCACCGACTCCGAATACGAGTGGGTGCAGCACGTCAAAATGGGTCTGCGGGAGGGACTCACCGAGGACGACATCACAGGCGTGCAGCGCGGGGAGGCCGCCGACGCCTTCGACCGCACCGTCCTCGCGGCGGCCGATGAACTTCTCGACACCTACGAACTGTCGGATGCCACCTGGTCGGCACTCGGCGAGCAATTCGACAAACGACAGCGGATGGACTTCGTCTTCACGATCGGCTGCTACGTCACCGTGTCCATGGCTTTGAAAACCTTCGGCGTCGAGCTCGAACAGGAGAGGTAAACAAACGTGTCATTTTTCCCCAAACCAGCCGCAGGTAGCTGGACCGAGAACTGGCCGGAACTGGGCACCGCCCCGGTCAACTACGAGGATTCGATCGATCCCGAGCACTTCAAGCTCGAACAGCAGGCGATCTTCAAGAAGACCTGGCTCAACGTCGGCCGTGTCGAGCGACTGCCCAAGAAGGGCAGCTACTTCACCCGCGAGATGCCCTCGGTCGGACCGGGCACCTCGGTGATAGTGGTGAAGGATGTCAAAGACGGCGTCGAGGTGGTCCGGTGCTTCTACAACATGTGCCGCCATCGCGGAAACAAGTTGCTGTGGAACGATTTTCCCGGCGAAGAGGTGTCCGGCACCTGCAGGCAGTTCACCTGCAAGTACCACGCATGGCGGTACTCGCTGGATGGCGACCTGACCTTCGTCCAGCAGGAGGGTGAGTTCTTCGATCTCGACAAGCGGCAGTACGGACTCGTTCCCGTGCGCTGCGAGGTGTGGGAGGGCTTCATCTTCATCAACTTCGACGACGACGCCGCACCGCTGCGGGAGTACCTGGGCGACTTCGCGAAGGGCCTCGAGGGCTATCCGTTCCACGAGATGACCGAGCACTACAGCTACCGGGCGGAGATCAACGCGAACTGGAAGTTGTTCATCGACGCGTTCGTCGAGTTCTACCACGCGCCGATCCTGCACATGAAGCAAGCCGAGAAGGAGGAAGCCGAGAAGCTGGCCAAGTTCGGCTTCGAGGCGCTGGCCTACGACATCAAGGGCGACCACTCCATGGTGTCGTCGTGGGGCGGCATGTCGCCGCCGAAGGACCTCAGCATGGTCAAGCCCATCGAGCGCATCCTGCACAGCGGCCTGTTCGGCCCGTGGGACCGCCCGAAGATCGACGGCATCCTGCCCGACGAGCTGCCGCCTGCGATCAACCCCGGTCGCCACAAGTCTTGGGGCACCGACTCATTCGAGTTCTTCCCGAACTTCACGCTGTTGTTCTGGGCGCCGGGCTGGTATCTGACCTATCACTACTGGCCGACCGGGGTGGACACCCACATCTTCGAGGCCGACCTCTACTTCGTGCCGCCGACGGACCTCCGTCAGCGGCTGTCGCAGGAGCTCGCCGCGGTGACGTTCAAGGAGTACGCGTTCCAGGACGCGAACACCCTTGAGGCAACCCAGACGCAGATCGGCACGAGGGTGGTCACTGAGTTCCCGCTGTGCGACCAGGAAATCCTGCTGCGCCACCTGCACCACACCGCGCACCAGTATGTGAACAGATACAAGGCATCGCTGGCGAACGGAAACGGTTCGGCCAACGCTGGTTCCACTGCCAACGAGAAGGATCACGCGAATGTCTAAGTTGCCCGAGGAATTCGCCGACCTCGAACGGTTCGCCGATTGGTGCCTGCCCACCGAGGAAGAGCGCTACCAGAAGCGGCTGAACTCTACGATGGCGGAGATGGGTGAACTCTATGACGCCGGCATCGAGCGCCTCGAGGAGATCATGGTGTACGTCGACGCCCGCTTCCCGCTCAAGGGGATGCCTGACGACGCCAAGGCGCTGGTGCATCTTGGCCAATCCATTGTGATGGTGAGCTTTCCGGTGGAAGTCTGGAAGCAGCCGCGGGTGCTCGACAGCGGCGCGTCCTACATCCAACTGATCAAGGAGCCGGTGGTCTGAGCACGGTAACCGTCAAAGCAGCGGGACTGCTCGACGTCGACGCCGGAGAGATCATCCGGCCCGGCGTCGTGCGCATCTCCGACGACCGGATTGTTGCCGTCGGCGAGGGTGCGGAGCGCCCAGACGATCAAGTGATCGACCTGGGCGACTCGATCCTGTTGCCCGGCCTGATGGACATGGAGGTCAACCTCCTGATGGGCGGGCGTGGTGAGAATCCGGGCCTGTCGCAGGTTCAGGACGATCCCCCGACCCGGGTGCTGCGCGCGGTCGGCAACGCCAGACGCACGCTTCGCGCGGGCTTCACCACCGTCCGCAACCTCGGATTGTTCGTCAAGACAGGCGGTTACCTGCTTGACGTGGCGTTGGGCAAGGCCATCGACGCAGGCTGGATCGAGGGACCGCGGGTGATTCCCGCAGGCCATGCGATCACGCCGACGGGCGGGCACCTCGATCCGACGATGTTCGCGGCGTTCATGCCAGGTGCTCTCGAGCTGACGGTCGAGGAGGGCATCGCCAACGGGGTCGACGAGATCCGTAAGGCGGTGCGTTACCAGATCAAGCACGGTGCGCAGCTGATCAAGGTCTGCGTTTCCGGTGGTGTGATGTCGCTGACCGGAGAGGCTGGCGCGCAGCACTATTCGGATGAGGAGCTTCGCGCCGTCGTCGACGAGGCGCACCGTCGGGGACTGAGGGTGGCTGCGCACACCCACGGCGCGGAGGCGGTCAAGCACGCCGTCGAGTGCGGGATCGACTGCATCGAGCACGGCTTCCTGATGGACGACGAAGCCATCAAGATGCTCGTCGACAACGACCGGTTTCTGGTCACCACCAGGCGACTGGCCGAGGCGATGGATGTATCGCGTGCGCCGAAGGAGTTGCAGGACAAGGCCGCCGAGATGTTCCCCAAGGCCCGCACGTCGCTCAAGGCGGCGTATGAGGCCGGGGTGAAGATCGCCGTCGGTACCGATGCACCCGCGATCCCGCACGGTCGCAACGCCGACGAGTTGGTGACCCTGGTCGACTGGGGTATGCCCGCCGATGCGGTGCTGCGGGCGGCGACCGTCGTCGCAGCGGACCTGATCAACAAACCCGATCTCGGCCGGATCGCCGAGGGCTATCTGGCCGACATCATCGCGGTGCCCGGCGACCCGCTGGCGGACATCAGCGTTACAAAGAATGTTAACTTTGTAATGAAGGGCGGAAAGGTTTTCAAGAATGACAAAGCCGACAAGGACTGAAGACCTCGTCGAGATCCAACAGCTGCTGGCAAAGTACGCCGTCACCATCACTCAGGGTGATCTCGACGGGCTGGTCTCCGTGTTCACTCCTGATGGCACGTACAGCGCGTTCGGCTCCACCTACACGTTGGCCCGCTTCCCCGAACTCGTCGACGCGGCGCCCAAGGGGCTGTTCATGACGGGCACGTCGCTGGTGCACCTCGACGAGGGCGATCCCGACAACGCGACCGGCACCCAGCCGCTGTGCTTCATCGAGCACTCGAAACACGACATGCGCATCGGCTACTACAACGACACCTACGTCCGAACCGACGACGGCTGGCGACTGAGAACCCGTGCAATGACGTTCATCCGGCGCAGCGGCGACCACGACTCCGGCCGCCCGCATGCGATCGGAAGGCCAGACCCTGATGTCGCCGCCGGCGCGGCTCCGGAAGCCCGATGACCGAACTGTTCGAACCCACCGCGTTCCGCACCGCACTGCGGGCCTGGCTCGATGAGAACGATCTGAGCGCGCCGCCTGGCGACGACTCTCTCGACGCGCACCAAGCGCAGCATCTCCGCGTGCTGAAGGAACTGTACGACGCGGGCTGGATGCGCTACGGATGGCCCGAATCGGCAGGCGGGCTGGGAGGTCCCGACATCCTGCGCGCGATTGTCGGCGAAGAGATCGTCGGCCGCGGGCTGGACCATCCCGGACCGTATTCGATGCTCGACGTGCTGACCCCGACCATGATCGACTATGCGCGGCCAGAACTGGCCGCGGAGATGGTGCCGAAATTGCTGTCGGGTCAGGAATCCTGGTGCCAGGGCTTCTCCGAGCCCGGCTCCGGCAGTGACCTCGCATCGTTGTCGACACGCGCCGAGCGGCGGGGTGACGGCTGGGTGATCAACGGCCAGAAGGTGTGGACAAGCTTCGCGCAGTACGCGACCCGGTGTGTGCTGCTCACCAGGACCGGCGGCCCCGACACCCCCAACCACGAGGCCATCACGGCGTTCTTCGTCGACCTGGAAACCCCCGGGGTGACGGTGCGCCCGTTGCGCACGATGCACGACGTCGACGAGTTCTGCGAGGTGTACTTCGACGACGTCGTGGTTCCCGCCGACCGGATGCTCGGCGACGTCGGCGATGGCTGGCGACTCGCGATGGACCTGCTGCCCTACGAACGCTCGACGTGCTTCTGGCAGCGGATCGCTTATCTCTACTCGCGGTTCGACGCGCTCATCGCCGAGGTCAAAAGCCAAGGCCAGATGGTGGATTCGGATATGGGCGAGGCGTATCTGGCTCTGCACATGCTGCGCTGCCGTAGCAAGGCCACCCAGCACCGCCTCGGCGACGGCCAGAAGCTCGGGCCCGAAACCTCGATCGACAAGGTGCTGCTCTCTGGCGCCGAACAGCGTCTGTACGACACCGCACGCGATCTGCTGCCCGGCGCGATCGAACTCGACGACACCCCGTGGCGAACCGAGTACCTGTACTCGCGCACGGCCAGCATCTACGGCGGGACCGCCGAGGTGCAGCGCAACATCATCGCGCGCCGCCTGCTGGATCTCGGGAAGGAGTGATCGTGGCCCGAAACTCTGAACTCGATCTGCTCGAAGACGGACTGCGCAAGACCATGCTGTCGAAATCCGGACCTGAACTCGACGCGGCCCTGACCGAGCTCGGCTGGGCCGAGATGCTCGCCGACATACCCGATGTGGCGGTCCCCCTGGTGTTTCGGCTGTTGGGTGAAACAGGTTCGCATGCCTCGGTTCTCGTCGACGTGGTGTTGCACGCGACGGGCAATGAGATCGGCGGAACCCTGGAGCTTCCGCTGCCGTACGCAGGCAACACCTGGGTGGTGTGGGACCGTACCGCCGACGCGGGCACGGCACTCGGCGGTCTGCCGCTGCGCAGGGAAGAGGACGGCTATCCGATCCGGGTCGCCGAAGCCCGCCTCGCGGTGAGCTGGTGGCTCATCGGCTCGGCGCGGGCAATGCTGCGCCTCGCGCGGCAGCATGCGTTGGACCGCGTGCAGTTCGGTAAGCCCATCGCATCGTTTCAGGCGGTGCGGCACCGGCTGGCCGAGACACTGGTCGCCATCGAAGGGGCCGAGGCGACGCTGACACTGCCCGGCGAGGACAACCCGGACCTGACCGCGCTGCTGGCCAAGGCCGCCGCCGGCAAGGCCGCGCTGACCGCGGCCAAACACTGCCAGCAGGTGCTCGGCGGAATCGGCTTCACCGATGAGCACGACCTGGGCCACCATGTGAAGCGGGTCCTTGTGCTCGACGGATTGCTCGGCAGCTCAAGGGAACTGACCCGCAAGGCCGGAGCCGGTCTGCGGGCCCGCGGCTCCGCGCCGCGCCTCGCCAACCTCTGAGGGTCCCCTTCACTCGGCGAGCAGACGCAAAAGGTCCCTCAGGCACGGGTTTTGGGGTACTTTTGCGTCTGCTCGCGGTGAAAGGTGAGTTACTTGCGGGGCAGGCGGAGCAGTCGCTGAGCGATGATGTTGCGCTGGATTTCGGACGTGCCGCCAGCGATGGTGCCGCCGAAGGACCTGATGTAGCGCTCGAACCAACCGGCCCGGTACAGGTCGAGGTGAAACGCCGAGTACGGGCCTGAAACGGCGGGGTGGCGCAGCGCATCTGGTCCGATGGAGTCCAATGCATATTCGGACGCCATCTGCGAGGCCTCGGAGCCGAACAGCTTCAGCACCGAAAGCGCTCCTGCGTCCTCGTCGCCGCGCGCAGCCCTCGACAGCGCGATCGAGCCGAGCAGCCGCAACGCCTGGTTGTCCATCACCAGCCGGGCGTAGCTGTCGCGGTCGAGCGAAGTGCGGCACAGATAGTCCTCGACAAGCTCCTGCAGGCGGTCGGCATAACTGAGCCACAACATGTTTCGCTCATGACCCAGTGATCCGTTCGCGACCGCCCAGCCGTCGTTGAGCGGACCGACGAGGTTCTCGACAGGGACCCGCGCATCGTGAAAGAACACCTCGTTGAAATCGAGGTCGTTCTCGTCGCACGCCGATGCGAACGGCCTTCGCACGACACCGGGCAGGTCGGTCGGGATGATGAGCGCGCTGATGCCCTTGTGCTTCGGGGCATCCGGGTCGGTCCGCACGAACGCAAGCAGCACGTCGGCGTCGTGCGCGCCCGACGTCCACACTTTCTGTCCGTTGACGACGAAACAGTCCCCGTCACGGACGGCCTTCGTTCGTAGCGACGCCAGATCCGAGCCTGCCCCGGGTTCGCTCATCCCGAGCGACGCGGTCATCTCGGCCCGCAGGATCGGCACCGCCCACCTCTGCTGCTGCTCGCTGGTGCCGTACGAAATCAGCGATGCCGCAATAATGCCGACGCCCTGCGGGTTGTACGACTGGTAGAGCCGCCGTCGGGAGAGTTCCAATTGGTACGCGTACTGCTGCAGGATCGTCGCGTCGCGACCGCCGAACTCGGGCGGGTTGCCGGGCACCAACCACCCGTTGTCGAACATCAGCCGCTGCCAGCGACGTGCCCACTGAGGAACGTGACTGCTGGAGCACGACCGATCCAGCGCGTCGGACTCGGGTGGCAAATGTTGGTCGAGGAAAGCGACGAACTCGGCGCGGAAAGCCTCGACGTCGGCGTCAAATGTCAGCTGCACAGGACTCCAAGCCCGTCCTCGAATATGGAAAGACTTCCATCATGGATAGAATGAGAATAGTATTCTCATGTTGAGAAAGTTACAATCTCAGACACGTTGGCCGCGAGGGGGTCGAGGACCGCAATGGCAAGGCGTTCTCCGGTACAGTCAGTCCATGTTCTCACCAATCGGCAAGCATCCGAGCCGCCGGTGACAAGCCCTAGCGAAGAGCCGGCCTGGAAGCAGCGCGCGGTCGAACGGTCGATCAAGACAGCGAAGCTCCGGGCCGCGCAGCGGGTCCAACGATTCCTCGACGCCGCCCAGGCGATCATCATCGAGAAGGGCAGCACCGACTTCACCGTTCAGGAGGTCGTCGACCGCTCTCGTCAGTCGCTACGCAGCTTCTACCTGCAGTTCGACGGTAAGCACGAGCTTCTGCTCGCACTGTTCGAGGACGCGTTGAGCCGGTCCGCCGACCAGATCCGCGCCGCCACCGCGAACCACGACGATCCGATGGAACGGTTGAAGGTCGCCATCCAGCTGCTGTTCGAGTCGTCGCGGCCGGATCCGACCGCGAAGCGTCCGCTGTTCACCGACTTCGCGCCGCGGCTGCTCGTGTCGCATCCGTCCGAGGTGAAGATTGCGCACGCACCGCTGCTCGCCCTGCTCACCGAGCTGATGGACGCCGCCGCGGCAGACGGAAAGCTGCGGGCAGGCGTGCACCCGAAGCGGATGGCCGCGATGACGATGCAGACCGTCATGTTCAACGCCGCGCAGTCGAGCGGCGACGACACGGATGACGGCCGCCCCATCTCCGCCGACGAGGTGTGGGATTTCTGCTCTCAGGGCTTCGCAGGTTAGCTAGAGAATTACATTCTCTGATCTGAAGAACTCGGCTTACACTAACCGCTGTGCCTGATCTCTGGACCGATCTGCTGGAGTGCCTGGAGCTCCAGACGGCGCCGTCCGATCAAAGCGCCATCGCAACCGGATCGGCAATGTTCGAAGGCCGGAACCAGGAGCTCGAGTACCACCGGGTGTTCGGCGGCCAGCTGCTCGGCCAGTTCATTCAGGCCGCGCGCAGCGTGTGCCCCGACAAGGCGGTCAAATCGCTGCATACGGTGTTCGCCAGGGAGGGTCGCGCGGACCAACCGGTGACCTTTGAGGCGATACGCCACCACGAGGGCCGGTCATTCGCAACGCTGACGATCACGGGGCGCCAGCAGGGCGAGGACGGTAACGCCCGTGTTCTGGCTACCTCGTCGATCTGCATGCATGTGGTCGAGGATGGACCCGAACATCAGGACGTCGCCGATGTCGGGCCCGTCATCGGTCCCGAGCACCGGCTCGCATTGGACCTCATCCCATGGGAGACCCGTGCCGTCATCGATCTCAACCTCACCACCATCGGCCCACCGCACTTCGAATTCTGGATGCGCACAACGGATGTCGATCCCGCGCTGGCGCCCGCACTCGCGGCCTATGCAACCGACCTCACGCTCATCGGCACCGCACTGCGGCCCATGGACGGGTTGGGTCAGCGCGGCAACGGCACGCAGTTCACCTCGGCCGTCACGTCGCACACGCTGTGGTTCCACCGCCCGTTCCGGACCGACGAATGGTTGCTGTTGCGCCAGCACAGTCCCCTGCTGGCGCACGGTCGCTGCTTCGGCCGCGGCGACATCCTGACCGAGGCCGGCGTGCTCGTCGCGTCGTACGGCCAGGAGGCCCTTGTGCGAGTCGCGACATGACGGCCCGGCAATGCGAGAAGGACGTTCTACTAAGCGGAGAGTATAAATTGCAAAAAAGGATCGTCGCATTGACACCCATGCGACGCTGGTGACAGAGTTGGTGAGACAGCCGCAGTCCATCTGTCTTATGCCGCCCCGGTCTCTGCGAAAGGCGACCCGTGACGATCAGTGCTGAGAATCCCCAGGTGCAGGACGACGCGGCGGCCGGCGAGCTGTACTACGACCCGTACTCCGTCGACCTCAATATGGCCCCCTACGCAGTGTTCGCCCGGCTGCGTGAAGAGGCGCCGCTGTACTACAACGACAAACACGACTTCTACGCGCTGAGCCGCTACGACGATGTCAACAAAGCCGTCATCGACCACGAAACGTTCATCTCGGGTCGTGGTGCGTTGCTCGAGATCATCAAGTCGGGGATGGAGATTCCCCCTGGAACATTGATCTTCGAAGACCCGCCGATCCACAACATTCACCGCAACCTGCTGTCGCGGGTGTTCACCCCGCGCAAGGTGCTGGCACTGGAACCGCAGATCCGCGAGTTCACCGCCCGCTGTCTCGACCCCTTGATCGGAGCGGACAAGTTCGACTTCGTCAACGACCTCGGCGAACAGATGCCGATGCGGGTGATCGGCATGTTGCTCGGAATTCCCGAAGAAGACCAGCGTCGAGTGACCGACCATGGCGAGGCAACACTGCAGAGCAAGGAAGTCGACCTGGTGGCCAGCGGCGAAGTGTTCGCCGAGTTCATCGACTACCGCACCGAACATCCGTCCGACGACATCATGACCGATCTGCTCAACGTCGAGTTCGAGGACGAAAACGGCACGGTGCGCAAGTTGGCGCGCGAAGAGTTGTTGATGTACCTGGCGGTCATTGCGACGGCGGGCAGCGAGACCACGACGCGTCTGATCGGTTGGGCGGGTAAGACACTCGCCGAGCACCCAGATCAGCGCGCTCAATTGGCCGCCGACCCGAGCTTGATACCGCAGGCGGTCGAAGAGATCCTGCGCTGGGAGCCACCCGCACTGCAGATCGCTCGCTACTCGACCCGCGACGTCGAATACCACGACCGCGTAGTGCCGGAGGGATCGGCGATGCTGATGCTGGTCGGCGCCGCAAACCGAGACCACCGTCGCTTCCCACCCAACGGAGACGTGTTCGATATCCACCGAGAGCAACGCTCGCACATGACATTTGGTGCGGGAACGCATTTCTGCATGGGCAACGCGTTGGCGCGCTTGGAGGGCAAGGTTGCACTCGAGGAGATCCTCAAGAGGTTCCCGACGTGGGACGTTGACTGGCCGAATGCACATCCGTCGCAGACAACGGCGGTCCGCGGCTGGGATTCCATGCCCACCTTTATTTCCTGAATTCACCCAACATCCAACTACCACTAAAGGGACTGATAGACATGGCAGGACGCGTAGAGGGCAAGGTCGCTTTCATCACCGGCGCGGCACGCGGGCAGGGCCGCGCACACGCGGTTCGGCTTGCCGAAGAGGGCGCCGACATCATCGCCGTCGACATCTGTAAGCAGATCGACAGTGTCGCGATCCCGCTGGCGACCCCAGAGGATCTCGCCGAGACGGCCGATCTGGTCAAGGGACTCAACCGCCAGATCTACACCGCCGAGGTCGACACCCGCGACTTCGACGCCCTCAAAGCAGCCGTGGACGCGGGCGTGGACCAGCTGGGCAGGCTCGACATCATCATCGCGAACGCGGGTATCGGCAACGGCGGCGCGACGCTGGACAAGACCAGCGAGGGTGACTGGACCGACATGATCGACGTCAACCTCGGTGGCGTGTGGAAGACGGTGAAAGCCGGTGTGCCGCATATTCTTGCCGGCGGCCGCGGCGGCTCGATCATCCTGACCAGCTCGGTGGGCGGCCTCAAGGCCTACCCGCACACCGGTCACTACGTGGCCGCAAAGCACGGTGTGGTCGGTCTGATGCGGACCTTCGCCGTTGAACTCGGAGCGCAGAACATTCGCGTCAACTCGGTGCACCCGACGAACGTGAACACCCCGCTGTTCATGAACGACGGCACGATGAAGCTGTTCCGCCCCGACCTGGAGAACCCAGGGCCCGACGACATGAAGGTCGTCGGACAGATGATGCACACGCTGCCGATCGGTTGGGTCGAGCCGGAGGACATCGCCAACGCCGTGCTGTTCCTGGCCTCTGACGAGGCCCGCTACGTCACCGGCGTCACGCTGCCGATCGACGGCGGCAGCTGCCTGAAGTGACGCTGGCGCAGCTGTCCATCCCGCAAGGCTGGGACGGCATCACACCCGGCTGGATGACGACGGTGCTCGGCCGGCATCATCCCGGCGCCGTGGTGGACGGTGTGCGGGTCGCGCTGCGCGACGACGGGACGAACAAGCGGGCCCGCCTCGAGCTGACGTACTCGGCAGGCTCCGGGCCCGCGACCGTATTCGCCAAGGCGGTCGATCCTGACCATGCCGAACTCGTCGCGCTGACAAGCGGGCTGTATCACGAACCCCGGCTCTTCTCGTCGGGAGTCGCTCTGCCGCTTGATCATCCGACGGTCTACGCGGCCCTCATCGACGAGGAACGCTCCAACTTCCTGATGATCATGGAGGATGTCGTGGCCCGTGGCGCCGACCCGCGCGACTCCACCAGGCCGATGACCGTCGAACAGGTGACCGACGGGGTGCGCGGGCTCGCCCGGCTGCACAGCGCGTTCTGGGGCGACCGGCTGACGGGCAACCCAGTGCTCGGCTGGGTCGAGCCGTTCGTCGCCTTCGAAGGAATGCAGTACGCCCCGCTGCACATCGCCCGCGAGCGGCTGGGCGATACGGTGTCCCCCGAAATCCTGGCGCTGACGGGCGAGCAGTTGTTCAACGACATCTGGGCGCGCTACATCGGCACTCTCACCACATCACCGCAGACACTTCTGCACGGTGATCCGCATATCGGCAACACCTATGTGCTGCCCGACGACTTCCCCGGTGAGAAGGTCGGCTTCCTGGACTGGCAGATGGTGCGCCGCGGCAACTGGTCACTCGACCTCGGCTACTTCCTGCAGGGCGCGTTGACGATCGAGGACAGGCGAAGCAGCGAGCGAGAACTGCTCGACGTCTACCGGACCGCGCTGACACTGCCCGGCAGCGAAATGCCCAGCCACGACGAGGTTCTGCTTCGCTACCGCGCGTCCGTCGCACACGGGCTGGCCATCTGGATGGCCACGCTGTCGGGAGGCGATGCCTGGCAGAGCCCGGACATCTGCATCGCGTTGGCACAGCGCTACGCGGCGGCGTTCATCGACCTCGACACCCGTGCGGCGATTGACGCCATCGCCTGACCGCGGCCCGATAGTGTTCGCGCCGTGGAGACATTCGAGGGACGCGGAGCGGTAATCACGGGCGGCGCGAGCGGCATCGGGTTCGCCTGCGCACAGGAGTTCACCCGCCGAGGCGCGCGCGTCGTGCTGGCCGACATCGATCAGGCCACGCTGGATGCGGCAGTCGAACGACTCCGTGGCGACGGCGCCGAGGCGCACGGGGTCATCTGCGACGTCACGAAACTCGACGCCGTCGAGCAGTTGGCCGACGAATCCTTCCGCCTTCTCGGCGAGGTGAACCTGGTGTTCAACAACGCGGGGATCGCCTACGCGGGAGCGATCTCCGACATCACCCACGGTGATTGGCGTTGGGTGATGGACGTCGACCTGTGGGGCCCCGTTCACGGCGTCGAGGCGTTCCTGCCCCGGATGATCGAACAGGGCGGGGATCGCCACATCATGTTCACGTCGTCGTTCGCGGGCATGGTCGGCAACGCCTACCTCGGCCCGTACTCCGTCGCGAAATTCGGTGTCGTCGCACTCGCCGAGGGCCTGTCACGCGAGCTGAAGGGCGAGGGCATCGGGGTGTCGGTGCTCTGCCCGATGATCGTCGACACGCCGCTGATGGCGAACTCCGAACGCAGCAGAAGCGGCGACTACGGCGAGAGAAGCGAGCAGAAGGACGACGCTGTGCAGGGACTGACCGCGGTCGTCACGCCGACCGACGTCGATGTGCGAGCCGACGACATCGCCCGCCTGACCGCTGACGCCGTCGTCGCCAACCGGCTCTACATCCTGCCGCACCGCGCCTCCCGCGAATCGATCCGAAGGCGCTTCGAGCGCATCGACCGCACCTTCGACGAGCAGGCCGCCGAGGGCTGGACTCACTGATGAAGCGACTCAACGGCATGGACGCCATGCTGCTGTACAGCGAGACGCCCAACTTGCACACCCACACCCTGAAGGTGGCCGTCATCAATGCTTCCCGCACGCGAGGAGGAGAAGGCTTCCCAGGGTACGACGGCGATTACGGCTTCGAAGTGTTCCGCCGGACGATCCAGCGCCGCCTGCATCTGCTCGATCCGCTGCGCTACCGGCTCGTCGACATTCCGTGGAAGATGCATCATCCGATGTGGATGGAGGACTGTGAGGTCGACCTCGACTACCACCTGCGACGGGTGCGGGTTGCCGGCCCAGGCGGGCGCCGCGAACTCGACGAGGTGATCGGCGAGATCGCCAGCACCCCACTGAACCGCGACCGTCCGTTGTGGGAGTTCCACTTCGCAGAGGGGATGGCCGACGATCGGTTCGCGTTGATCGGGAAGGTCCATCACACGCTGGCCGACGGCGTCGCATCGGCCAACCTGCTGGCACGGTTGATGGACCTCACCGGCTCCGAACAGGATGAGCGCGACGACTACACCACAAGGGCCCCTGCATCACCGACCGAATTGCTGCGCACCGCGGGACGCGACCATGTCCAGAACGTGGCCGCCCTGCCCGGCCTGATGCGCGACGCCGTCAAGGGACTCGCCCGGGTACGTCGCCGGTCCCGCGAGCACGGCGAGCACCCGGATATGGCGAAGATGTTCAAGGCGCCACCGACGTTTCTCAACCACGTCGTCTCCCCCGTTCGGACGTTCGCCACGGCATCGCTGGCGCTGACCGACGTCAAGGAGACAGCCAAACACCTCGGCGTGACCTTCAACGACATCGTGTTGGCGACGGCGGCGGGCGGTCTGCGAGAACTGTTGCTGCGCTACGACGGTCGGGCAGACCGGCCGATCCTGGCGTCGGTGCCGGTGGCCACCGACAAATCGACGGACCGGATCACCGGCAACGAGATCGGTGGATTGTCCGTCTCGCTTCCCGTCCACATCGACGATCCGCTGGAGCGGGTCCGGCTGACCTCGCTGGCGGCGTCGCGCGCCAAGGAGAGCTACGAACTGATGGGTCCGGAACTCCAAGGCAAGATGATGGAGTATCTGCCGCCGTCGTTCGCGCCCCCGCTGTTCCGGTGGCAGTCGAAGCGTGCGGCCCACAACAGCATCATGAACGTCGCGGTGTCCAACGTGCCCGGGCCTCGGGAACGCGGAAACATCGGGGGCGCACCGGTCACCGAAATCTATTCGATCGGGATCCTGTCCTCGGGCAGCGCGTTCAACATGACCGTGTGGAGCTACGTCGACCAGGTTGACATCTCGATCCTGTCCGATGACCAGACATTCGACGACGTCCACGAGGCCACCGACGCTATGGTTCACGGGCTGTCCGAGATCCGGCGCGCCGCAGGGCTTCCCGCCGAGCTGAGCATCGTCGGCACGGCGATGGCACCGGTCGAGCCGACCGGTTAGCCCAGTATCGGGAAGCGGCGCTTGCGCGCCAGCCTGTCGAGCGCTATCTGCATCACCTGGCGCACGTGGGCGTCGACGGCGTCGACGTCGGGGTTCTCACCGAACTCCGCGACCACGTCGATGGGATCGAGCACCTGCGTGACGATCTTGGTCGGCAGCGGCAGGTTCGGCGGGAAGAACACGCTCAGCCCGAACGGGAAGCCGAACGTCACCGGAAGGATCTCCGCTCGGAGCCGCTCCAGCCCCAGCCGTTTGGCCAACCAGTTACCGCGGGTGATGAAGAGCTGCATCTCCTGCCCGCCGATGGACACCATCGGCACGATCGGCACGCCGCTTTCCACCGCCGTCCGCACATAACCGGTTCTGCCAGCGAAGTCGATCTTGTTCTCGAAGGTCGGCCGGTAGGAGTCATAGTCGCCGCCGGGAAACACCAGAACCATCGCGCCGGCATGCAACGCCTTCTCGGCGTTCTCCCGGTTTGCCTCGATGACTCCGGCGCGATGCAGCCAGTCGCCCATCGGACCCACGAAGAGGGCGGAGTGCGCGAGGGTGAACACCGGGCGGTCGAAGCCGAACTTGTCGTAGAACGCCGGCGCGAAAACGAGCACATCGGGAGTGAGCATGCCGCCGGAGTGGTTCGACACCAAGAGTGCGCCGCCCGCGGCGGGAATGGCGTCGAGACCGTGCACCTCTGCGCGGAAGTAGCGTTTGACGAGAGGCCCGACCCGATTCTTGATCTGCTCGGTGAAGGTGGGATCCCACTTGGCAGGCTCCTGCTTGCCGTTGGAGCCGACGCCCTTGTCGCCCATTTTTCCACCCACGTCCTATTGTGTGCACCGCATACCCACGGCAGGTCGGGCCTACCCCCCGGATTCATTAGCTGCGGATATGCTACTCTCTTTATTGAGAATGTCATTTCCACCGAGGGGGACGGATGGCGGACACTGTTCTCGTCACAGGCGGGTTCGGCCTTGTGGGGTCGGAGACCGTCAAACGGCTGGCCGCCGCCGGGCGCCCCGTCGTGGTGGCTGACCTCGACACCCCTGCCAACCGGAAGAAGGCCAAGGCGCTGCCCGACGGTGTCTCGGTGCAATGGGCGGATTTGACCGACGCCGCACAGGTCGGCCTGCTGGTTTCCGAGGTGTCGCCATCGGTGATCGTCCACCTGGCCGCCGTCATCCCGCCGCCGCTGTACCGCAATCCCGCGCTGGCCCGCAAGGTCAACGTCGACGCCACGATCGCGCTGGTGCGCGCCGCCGAGGCGCAGCCAGATCCACCCCGGTTCGTCCAGGCCTCGAGCAACGCGGTCTACGGTTCGCGCAACCCGCACCGGGTGACCGACGTGGTTCGTGCCGACACGCCGCCGCGGCCGTTCGAGCTTTACAGCAACACCAAATTCGAGGCTGAACACTTCGTCCGCAGTTCGAGCCTGAAATGGGTGGTGTTGCGACTCGGAGGTGTGCTGAGCCCGAACTTCAGCGCGCTGCCGCTCACAGCCGACGGCATCTTCATCGAGAGCGCACTGCCCACCGATGGGCGGATTCACACCGTCGATGTCCGCGACGTCGGTGTCGCGTTCGCGGCGGCCACGACTGCCGACGTCGCGGGCGAGATACTGCTCATCGCGGGCGACGACTCCCACAAGCTGCTGCAGAAGGATGTCGGTGCCGCGCTGGCGGGCGCCCTTGGGTTACCCGGCGTGCTGCCCGAGGGTCGGCCGGGCGACCCGAACGACGACGACGGCTGGTTCCTCACCGACTGGATGGATACCGCGCGAGCGCAGGAAGTGCTTCGCTTCCAACAGCATTCCTGGCCGGCCATGCTCGCCGAGATGAGCGAGCGGATGGGGTGGAAACGCCTTCTTCTGCGCCTCGTCGCGCCTGCCGCGCGCATATTTCTCGCGAGGCGGGCCGCCTACCGGAATGCGCCGGGAACCTACACAGATCTGTGGGGTGCGGTCGCCTCTCGGCTCGGCGACCCCTGCCTGGACCGGCAGCCGACTTGAGCGCTAGGGCCCCAGCTGGTAGTCGCCGGTCTGCGGGTTGTGGTGCCACCCGCTCGCGGCCTGCGTGCCGCCGTCGACATGGATCGTCTGACCGGTGATGTAGCTCGACATGTCGGACGCGAGAAAGACGGCGGCGCCTGCCATTTCATCCACATGGCCGGGGCGCGCCATCGGGATCATGTGCCGGGCGCCCTCAGGCAGGCCGTCCGGTGAGACACGGAGCAGGCCTTCTGTGACGGTCAGGTCCGGCGCGAGCGCGTTGACGCGGATTCCGTGGGTGGCCAGCTCCAGCGCCGCGGTCTTGGTGTAGTTGATGACGCCCGCTTTGGCGGCGGCATAGGCGGCATAGCCGGGTGCCGCGCGCACTCCCTCGATGGACGTCACGTTGATGACGCTTCCCGGCATTTCTGCAGCCACTAGCCGCTGTGACACCCGCTGCGTGCAGAGCAGAACATGGCGCAGGTTCGACCGGTACAGCGCGTCCCACCCGTTCTCCGTGGTCTCGAGCAACGGTGACGCGAACACCCCGCCCGCGTTGTTGACCAGGATGCTCACCGTGCCGAGCTCGGCTTCGGTGTGTTCCAGTGCCGCATCGACCTGTTCGCTGTCCCGGACATCGGTCACGATGCCAAGCGCGCCGATGCGTTCGGCCGTCGACACGCAGGTTTCAGGGTTGCGCTCCCAGATCGCGACCTGGGCACCGAATGCGGCAAGCCCCTCGGCGATGCCGCGGCCGATGCCCTCTCCCCCGCCGGTGACGACTGCGACTCGCCCGGTCAACAGGATGTTCGACGGATCGATGGTCACCGCAACGAGTTAACCAGTCTTGGTGGTCCGGATGCCAAGGCCTGCCGGAACGGTGCCGATGACGCCCTGGTCTGCGAGTTCGGCGATCTCGTCGTCGCCGAGCCCGAGTCCGGCGAGCACCTCGCGGTTGTGCTGCCCGAGAAGCGGCGCAGGTGCTCTGTGAAAGCGCTGCGGGCCGGTCGAGACGCGCATGGGTAGCGTGCTGTGCCGCGCGGTGGGGTTCACCGGATGGTCGACCCGCTCGTAGAAGCCGCGGTGCTCCAGTTGCGGCAGGTCGCCGACCCGGTGCGGCTGCATCACCTTGGCCACGGGAACGCCTGCGCGCCAAAGGATTTCGACTATCTCGTCTCCTGTTCGCACGCCGCACCACCGGCCGAGGTGTTCGTCGATCTCGTCGTGGCGTTGCCGTCGTCCTGCGGCGCTTGCCATCTCGCCGGTAGCCCAGGCGGGGTTCCCGATGGCGGCGACGAGGTTGACCCATTGCTCGTCGGTGGCCACCGCGATCGCCACCCAGTCATCGGGCCTGCCGAACTCGTCGGGTTCACTCGTTCGGTAGAGATTCTGGGGCGCCGCGGTCGGCCCGCGGTTCCCCTGGCGCTGCAGCAGGTTGCCGTAGGCGGAGTGTTCGATGACCTGTTCGGCGGCGACGTTGAGCGCCGCGTCGACCATCGCGGCCTCGATCCGGACGCCTTCACCCGTGCGGCGTCGGTGCGCGAGCGCCAGCATCAACGCGTTCAGACCGTGCACGCCCGCGTTCGGGTCACCGACGGCATACGGCTCCACCGGATTCTGGTCGGGATGGCCGGTGAGCCAGGTGATTCCCGAGGCGTCCTCGATGACGTAGGCGAACGCGGGCTTGTCCCGCCACGGCCCGTCGAGCCCGAAGCCGGGCATCCGCATCATGATGGCATCGGGACGCAGACTCGCGACGGTATCGAAGTCGAGGCCGATCTGGTCGAGCACCCGCGGCGTGTAGTTCTCGACGATGACGTCGCACGTCGTCACGAGCTGATGGAGAAGCTCGACGCCTCGCGGCTTGCGGATGTCCAGCGTCACGCTCTTCTTGTTGGTGTTCAGGCCCGAGAAGATCGGCGAACGCTCCCACCACTGGTCCTCGGTGATCGGTACGCCCGCGATCAACCGCGTGCCGTCCGGCCGCGCCGTCGACTCGACATGGATCACCTCGGCGCCGAGCTGCGCCAGCGCGTGCGTGCACGACGGACCCGCCCAGAAGCTCGTCATGTCGAGGACCCGCACACCCTCGAACGGCAGTACTCCCCGCGCCGAAACCGACACTTGGGCGCGATTTTGGCCCCTTTTCGCGCCCATTTGCACGTTTCGGCGGTAGTGGGCTGTGTGTTCGCCGAGTCGAGGGGCCGGCTGCGCGGGACGCACGAGTTCCGGGCTCGTGCGATACGGCGGCCCCGGCTGGGTGAACCCGTCGCGCGGATTGGTCACGAAGGTGCCGCGCTCGGCGAACTGGTCGAACGATGTGACGTTCTCGCCATTGCCGACCGGTGCGTTGGGGATCCGGAAGGCCGAGGACACGTCGAGAATGTCGTCGACGCTGTTGTCGCGCACCCACTCGTAGATCTGCGCCGCGTGGATATTGGCCTGTTCGGTGATCGACAGTTCGGACTGTTCGTCGATCCACTCGTCGTGTCCGGTCATCGCGCACAGGTCGAACCACTGCTGCGCGGTACCGCACCCGAGTGACACCAGCCCGTCGGCGGCCGTCGCCACACCAGGAACCGTGAGCCTGCGACGGTCGCGGAACGGGCGGTCCAGCGCATCGTTGAACGACACCGAATAGTAAGTGAGGCCCAGTATCTGGGACTCCAGCATCGAGACGTCGACCAGTCCCGACGTCACAGCCATGGTGCCGGCAGCGGCGTAGGCGCCTGCCAGCCACTCGCCGATCTGTCCGGCGACGAACAGCGGCGCACGGTCCTGCGCGCCCCGTCCGAGCCCGATCACTCCGCCGGACCACGCCTGCGTGGTGAACTCGGTCGCGGGCTTCTCCGCCCACGGACCTTCGAGTCCGAACGGGGTGATCGCCGTGACGGTCGACGCGGGGTATGCATCGACCAGTGCGGCAGGAGCGAACTCGTCGAGTGCGGCGATCCTCGAACCCCGCGACCACACCACCGCGTCCGCGGTCTCGAACAGTCCGCGCAGCACGCTCAGGTCGCCGGAGTTCTCCGGATCGATGACGACGCTGTGCTTGGAGCCTGCGAGGAAGCTGAACAGGGCGCCGTCGGTGCCCGCCTCGATCTCGGCGCCCGACGCCGACCACGTCCGCAGCGGATCACCTTCTGGGGCTTCGATTTTGATCACCGCGGCACCACCGTCGGCGAGCAGCTTCGTGCAGTAAGCACCTGCGATGCCGATCGAGAGATCGATGACGGTGTACCCATCGAGTGGAAGCCGGCGCCCCGTTGAATCGCTCCTCACGTCCGCGGGCCCTTCTCCCGATTCTTCTTGCTCAACCGGAACTCTGGCGGGAACTTCGCGTCGTTCTCGTTGACGGAGTCGGCCAGCCCGGCGTCGATCGCATCGCCGAGTACGAAGTCTCCTTCGTCGTGTGCAACGGTGCTGCCCATCGACTCGAACATCGCTGCGAGCACGCTGCCCATGTACTCGCCCTGGAACTGCTTGACGACCTCGAAGAACACTTTCTGCTGAAAGATGGTGTCGACGGGCCGGTTACGTGCGCACGCCAGCGCGTACTTCGCGACTTCGGCTTCGAGTTCGTCGCGCGTCACCACCTTGTTCAGGAAGTTGCAGTCCTTCATCTCCAGCGCGGTGAACGGCCGGCCGGTGAACACCATCTCCTGGAACGGCCGCAGGCCCATCGTCAGCACCCAGGTCCACATCCGCGGCCCCCAGCCGTAGTACCGGAACGACGGGTGACCGAAAAGCGCGTCGTCGGCTGCGATGACCAGGTCGGCGTCGGCGCACTGGTAGAAGTGCCAGCCGTAGCAGTACCCCTTGGCCTCGACGATGCTGATCTTTTTGAGCTCTTGCAGCGCACGATTTCCCGCCGCGGCGTTGGCGTACCACTGCCCCATCGTCGCGCCGTGGCGGAACGTGCCCTCGGGTGGATACGTCACGTTCGGGTCGTCCACCCGAAGCTCGGTGAGCCGGTCCTCCTCCGTGCCTGCCATGAATTCGGGCAGGTCGGCCCCGCTGCCGAAATCGTCTCCGACGCCCCGGATCACGATGACCTTCACGTCGTCGTCCACGTTCGCGCCGCGCAGCAGGTCCGCATAGCGCAGCCGTGCCGCGGATGTCGGCGCGTTCAGGTGGTCGGGCCGGTTGAACGTGATCGTCGCGATCTTGGTCTCGGGGTCCTTGTCGTAGAGGACGATCTCCTCGGGCGACGGACGTTCGCCTGACGCCATGATCGCTTCGCTCAGGCCGTCGCTTCGACCGCGCCGTACGTCGGGCTGGACGTCAGGACCTCGGCACCGGTATCGCAGATGAGCACCGCGTCCCTGGAGAACACCGCACCAACACCGGCCTGCCACACATATCCGGTCACCGCAAGCACCATGCCCGGCTCGAGACGCTCCTCGGCGCAGGTGGCAGGCAGGTCGGCCGAGATCACCGGGGTGTCGAAGCCGAGACCCAGGCCGTGCGCGACGGGGGTGGCGGGCAGCGATTCTCCTGCCGCCTCGTACGCCGAAAGCAGGTCGGTGGCAAGACCGCCTGGACTGCACGCCGCAATGAGCCGTTCCCACAACTCATTCGAGCGCCGGAAAAGTTCATCGGCGCCGGGTACATCGCCCACCGGCCAGGTGCGGCCGACCTCGCCGACATAACCGTCGGCCAGTGCGCCTGCGGACAGTGCGACGAGGTCGCCCTCGGCGACTCGACCGTCGACAGAATCGCGACGCCACGAGTGGTCCTTCGGCGTGATCCATGCACCGTCCTGCGTGGCGGGTGTGGTGATCCCGCCCGCCGCCATCGCCTGCATCATCGCGCCTGTGAGAGACCGTTCGCTGACACCGGGCGCCAACTCCGCACGGGCCG
Organism: uncultured Actinomycetota bacterium; assembly: GCA_963756865.1. Classification (GTDB taxonomy): domain Bacteria; phylum Actinomycetota; class Actinomycetes; order Mycobacteriales; family Mycobacteriaceae; genus Mycobacterium. The sequence continues at coordinate 127,596 of CAVWPQ010000021.1, forward strand.
CCTCGAGCGCGTGCTCGGCGACACCGAGTGCTCCCTGCAGCACGGCGATCTCGTCCGCCGTCTTGATCCGGCGCGCGGCGCGCAGCGCGGGTTCCGCGTCGACGAGTTCGGCGTTGGGGAAGGCCATCGGCAGCAGCTGCGCGAACGTCGGTGTCAGCGAATCGGTTCCGACCCGCCGCACGGTCGCCGCGCCTGGCAGCTTCTTGAGGACCTCGATCAGCGTCATGGGGTTCCACGCGAGCCCGTAGAGATGGTCATGGCCGATCTCGTCGGGGATGCCCTCATCCCAGGTGCTGTTGAGATGGATTTCGCCGGTTGCGCGGATCACCTCGCAGATCGGGCCGAACGGCCTCGTGCCCGCGACCCACAGCTGTGGCGCGCCGGTGACGTAGCGGACATTGGCCTGACGACCAAGGACCAGGATGTCGATGTCGTTGTCGGCCATCTGGGCGAGCACCCGCTCGCGACGGCCGCTACGCAGAGCCTTTGCGTCGGGCAGGATCTCGAGTGCCATCAGACCCGCCCGTACGGTGCGTAGGGGTAGTCCGTGATTCGGGTGTTGCCGTCCTCGGTGATCACCACGATCTCCTCGCTCCGATAGCCTCCGGTGCCGTCCTCCCAGATCACTGGCTCGAGAACCAGAAGCATTCCGGCGGGAAATACGAAATTGTCGTCGAACTCCTGACCGAGATCGGTTCCGATCATCGGCATCTCGGCGGGTTGGGTGCCGATGCCGTGGCCGAGGTAGAAGTGCGGCAGCCACGGCTTGGATCCGCCGTTGGCGGCGATCGCGGTGCGAGCCAGATCCCCCGATGTCGCGCCTGCCTTGGTGACCGCGAGCACGGCGTCGATGATGTTGCGCCACTTCTCGTACTGAGCCTGCTGCCGGTCTGACGGCTCGTCGCCGACCAGCCAGGTGCGACCGAAATCCGAGCAGTAGCCGTTGTAGGTGATGCTGACGTCGGTCCACAGCACGTCGCCCCGCGCCAGTTCGCGTTCCGTGGTCAGCAACGGCAGCGCCAGGTCACCGGTGGTGGTCCACACTGCGCCACTGGTTTTCGTCGTTGGCATCACCTGCCAGATCGCCTCGAGCATGTTGGCGGTGGCACCTAGTTCGAACGCGCGGCGAACGAATGCCGCGGACAGGTCGACCTGCCGGACGCCGGGAGCGAGCGCCTTCTGCACGTCGACCATCGCCTCTTCGGTGATGCGGCATGCGTGGCGGACACACGAGATCTGGTCGGCTGTCTTGACCAGCTTCGCCGGGCCGACGACCTGCGCAGCATCAGATGGTGGACCCGAGGGGAACAGCCGCGCCTGCGCGCGCCGCATCGCACCGGTGAGCTCGTCGACGGCAACGGTTGCGCCCGGCGGAACCAGGTCTGTCAGCACCTTGGCGAAATGCTCGACCCCCTCGTCGAATTCAAGATACAGCGGTCCGTGCACGTGGTCGGCGGGTACTTCCGTCTCGGACACCGAACCTTCGCGCATGGGCATGAACAGGTGGGGGTGTTCGTCGTCCGCCAGTACGATCGCCACCGGTCGTTCGACGTGTGAGAGTCCGGCGTCCAACAGCCGCCAGCTGGCGCCGGTGGCGTACACCACGTTGCCGTTACCGAGCAGGACGAGCGCGTCGACACCCTTCTCCTTCATCGAGTCGCGAAGCCTGGCGCCGCATTCGCGGTACATGCGCGCCATGTCCGGCAGGTCGGGAATCTCCAGGGCGCTACCCGCCGTTGCGATCGCGGTCATTCGACGCCCAGGAAGTTCTTGATGTTGGTGCTGACGATCTTCGTGGCGGCCTCCGGACCGACGGCGTCGACGACGGCTTTGAGCGACTTCTCCGAGTATCCGAAGGTCGACTCGTTGTGCGGGTAGTCCGAAGACCACATCACGTTGTCCTCACCGATCTTGTCGATCAGCTCGAGTCCGAGGGGGTCGACCATGAACGAGGCGGACATGTGCTCACTCCAGTAATGACGGACGTCGTGACTGAGTTCGTGGTTGAACATGTGCCGGTAGGACGCCAGCATGTGCTCGGCATCTTGCAGGGCCGTTGGCACCCAGGCGATTCCGCCCTCGAACCAGCCGACCTTCAAGGTCGGATGCCGGTCCAGGATGCCGGAGAAGACGTACTTGGCGAACTGCTCGCGGAACGAGTCGACGTTGACCATCATGCCGACCACGACGCTGTTGTGCTGGCACGGCGTCTTGGGCGGTGTCTCGCCGATGTGGTGGCTGACCGGAATGCCCGCTGCCTCGATCTCGTCCCAAACGGCGTCCATATCGGTGCTGCCGTAGTCGTAGATGTTGCCTTCGTCGTCCTTGCCAGGGTTGAGCGGCAGCAGGAACGTCTTCAGGCCAAGTGCCTTCAGTTCTTCGAGCGTGCTTCGGGTGCCCTTCGGGTCCCACCAGTTGATAAGGCCGACGCCGTAGAAGTGACCCTTGCTGCGTTCCTGAAGGTCGGCGATGTGCTCGTTGTAGATGCGGAACACGCGCTCGCGCAACGCCTTGTCGGGGTAGTGGAACAGCGCCAGCACCGCATTGGGAAACGCCAGCTCCTTGTCGATGCCGTCCTCTTTGAGCTCACGGACGCGGGCCTCGATGTTGTTCGAGGCGGCACCTGCCAGGTCGTCGTACTGCATGAGCACCCTGCCGAAGTCGCCGCCGGTCCAGGCCTTGCCCTTCATGCCGACCATGTAGGCGCCGTCCTCGTACCAGATCCGCGGCGCAGCACCCTTCAGCTCCTCGGGGAAGCGTTCGTAGAAGATGTCGTCGGCCACCGAGATGTGGTTGTCGGCGGAGAAGATCTCGGTGCCAACGGGGAACCCGGTCAGGCCTTCCTCGGTGGCGTGGCCCCTGCGGTACTTGGGTGCGCCGAAGCCCTCCGGCGGATAAAGAGTCGCAGTTGGCGTAGTCATCTTTGGTACTCCAATCGGGCTGTGGGACTTGGCTTAAGAGGGCCGGTGCCGACTACCAGGTCACCGGAAGGTCGTAGACGCCATAGGCGAGTCGGTCGTGTTTGAACGGCACTTCGTCGAACGGGATCGCCAGCTTCATCGTCGGGATGCGCTTGAGCAGGGTCGGGAACACGATCTGCATCTCGGCCCTTGCGAGCTGCTGCCCGACGCATTGGTGGCGGCCGTAGCCGAAGCCGAGTTGCTGGCCGACGTCGCGGCCGAGGTCGAGCTTGTCGGGTTCGGGATAGGCGTCGCCGTCCCAATTGGCGGGTGCGAGGTCGAGGATGATGCCCTCGCCAGCGCGGATGGTCTCGCCGCCGATCTCGATGTCCTCGGTGGCGATTCGGCGCTGACCGGTCTGAATGATCGACAGGTATCGCATCAGCTCTTCGACCGCGTTGGCGATGAACTTGGGATCATCGGAATCGCGAAGCAGCGCAGCCTGTTCCGGATGCTCGAGTAGGGCCAGGATGCCGATGCCGATCATGTTTGCGGTGGTCTCGTGACCGGCGATCAGCAGGCCGGTGCCCAGCTGCGCGGCTTCCTTGACGCTGATCTCGCCCGCGGTCACTCGCTCGGCCAGGTCGGAAACCGCATCCTCGGACGGGTTGGCCTGCTTCTCCTCGACGAGATTGACCAGGTACTTATGCAGGCTGAACGCGCCCTTCTGCATGGCGTCCGCGGCCGCGTAGCGGGCCAGGCCTGCATTGGCATGCTCCTGGAAGAACTCATGATCGGAGTAGGGCACCCCGAGCATGTCGCTGATCACCCGGGTGGGCACGGGAAGGGCGAGGTTGGCCACCAAGTCGGCGGGTTGCGGGCCTGCCAGGATCGCGTCGATGCACTCGTCGGTGACGTCCTGGATCACCGGCCGCAGAGCCTCGACGCGCCGGAATGTGAACGGCTTGGACAGCATCCGCCGGAAGCGGGTGTGCTCCTCGGCGTCGGAGGTGAAGACCGACCGCGGCCGCTTGTGCACCGTCGAGAGCATGTGCGCGTTCCAGTGCGGGAAGCCGTCGAGACGGTCGTCGACACTCACCCGCGGATCCGCGAACAGTGTGCGGGCGACCTCGTGACCGGTGATCAGCCACGGCGTCGTGCCATTCCAGATCCGCACGCGGGACAGCGGTTTCGTCTCGTTCATCTTCAACATCTGCGGGGGCGGCGCGAACGGGCAGCGCGCGTCGCGGTCCATCGGGTATTCGGGGACGTCGGCTGTCACGCCAGATGCGTTGGCGGTCAGGGTGTCAGACATAGGCCGTTGTCATTCCTCGATGTCGATCGCCAGGGCAGGGCAGGCCGCGGCGGCATTGCGGACATTGGTTGCTTGTTCAGACGGTGGGCTGTCGTCGAGGAGGAGGACGACCCCGTCGTCGTCGCGTTGGTCGAATACATCCGTTGCGTTGAGTACGCACTGGCCGGATGACACGCACTTGTCCTGGTCGACAATCACTTTCATGTCACGGATGCTCCGAGACGGGCGCCATCCAGAGCCCGACGATCGCGTCGATCAGCCCGGATCCGACCGCCGCCCAGCTCGTTCGGGGCACGCCATCGCCCTCGGCGAAGGCCCGTTCGAAGTCGGCGCAGGTGTGCATCATCAGGTTGCGCACCATGATGTTGCGTTCGGTCACCACGGCCATCGGCAGTTCGGGCAGGCAGCGCGTGATGCCATCGACGACCTGGACCAGCGATGGCGAGGCGAGAGCATCGCGAACGACGATCTTCTGGTACTCCGGGTCGGCCAATGCCTGGGCGGCGAACCGCGCGTACGTCGTCGGGTTGCCGAGTTGGGCCAGGTGCTCGGTCAGCGAGCAGACCATGCAGGTGATCCAGTCGCGCAGTTCAGCGGAGTCGCCGATACCGGCCACCATCCGCTCGAGCAGACGCTCGATGGACGCACGGTGCTTCTGTTCGATCGCGCGCACCAGGTCGGTCTTGGTGCCGAAGTGGTAGCCGACGGCGGCGTTGTTTCCTTGCCCCGCCGCCTCGCTGACCTGGCGATTCGATACCGCGAACACACCGTGCTCCGCGTACAGCCGCTCGGCTGCCTTCAGGATCGCCTCTTGTGTATTGCTCGCCCGGTCGGCGCGAACGGCTCTGGCAGTGGTCACCGTCACAGTCAACCCGGCTAACCCTATTAAGTCAAGCGACTGATTTAAAATCTTCAGGACTTCGGCTTGCGGGCGATCACCTTGCCCGCCACCGTGCCCCCGTCGACGGGCAGCACGGTTCCCGTCACGTACCGCGACCGGTCGGTGGCGAAATACAGCGCCGCCTCGGCGACGTCATCGGCGGTGCCCTCGCGCTTCAGCGGGCGGTCGTTACGCATCGTCTCGCGAATCTTGGCCTCGAACTCCTCGATCTTCTCGAGGTCCTCTCCGGATGCGGACTTTCGCACGATCGCGGTCCGGATGTTGCCAGGAGCGATGGCGTTAACACGGATCTCGTAGTGGGCCAACTCGATTGCCGCTGACTTCGTGAACTGGATGACGGCGGCCTTCGACGCCCGATACGTCAGTACACCGCCGCCGGCCAGAATTCCGCCGATCGAGGTGATGTTGATGATCGATCCGCCGGTGCCTGCCTCCCGCATCTGCCGCGCGGCGTCGCGCGTGCCCGCCATCACGGCGCGCAGGTTCACAGCCATCACCTTCTCGAAGTCCGCGAAGTCGTCGTCGAAGATGCTGCGATGCATGGTGCTCGACACACCGGCGTTGTTGACCATCACGTGCAGGCCGCCGAACTGCTCGAGAGCGGTCGACACCAGATCGCTGACCTGGTCGAGCTGAGAAACGTCGGCCTCGACGAACAGCGCAGTGCTCCCGATGTCGTCGGCCAGGGCCGCCCCGGCGTCGCCGTCGACATCGGCGATCACCACTTTGGCGCCTTCGGCGGCGAACCGTCGCGACATCCCTTCGCCCAGTCCCGCCGCCCCACCGGTAACGACGGCGACCTTGCCGTCGAGTTCGTTGCTCACCTAGCTCGCCGTCCTCTCTCGAGTTACGCCGCCGAGAAACTCCAACAGCAGTTCGTTCACCGCGGCGGGCTGTTCGATCTGCGGACAGTGGCCTGCCCGCTCGATGACCGCCGACCGGCCGTCGGAAATCTGGGCGGCGATCTCGGCCGCCCAGCCGGCGGGCAGCAGTTTGTCGTCCGCGCCCTCGACGACCAGCGTCGGCACGGCGATGCGCTCGTAGGCCCGCCTGCTCGACGGCAGCGGCGGTGGTTCCAGCCCTGGCCGACGGAATCTGGCCGCGGCCAACGCCTCCCACGCGCCGGGCGCGATGCTGGACTCATAGCGACGCTGCACGTATCCGTCGTCATCGGGGTACATCGGGTCGGCGAACAACGCCTCGACGATGCGCCGCATACCGGCCAGCGTGGCGTCGTAGTCGTACAGCGCAGCCGAATGCTCGTTACGCGCAATCTCACCGCCGCCGCAGATCATCGTCAGGCTGCGGGCGGGCAGCTGCGGGGACTCCGACGTGGCGTCGACGAACATGTTGACGGCACCCATCGAGTTCCCGACGAAGTGAGCGGCGTCGACGCCGATCGCATCGCAGAACCGGGCGATGTGCCGGATCCGCATGCCGCGGCCGTCGTTGAAATCGATGACCTTCGCCGACTGTCCGAACCCGAGCATGTCGAGCGCCAGCACCCGGTAGTGCGCGGCCAACGCGGCGATGTTGAGTTCCCAGCCGAGGTCCGCACTGACACCGAACTCTCCGCCGTGCAGTAGGACGACCGGATCACCTTGCCCTGCTTCGAGATAGCCGGTGGTCAGCCCGTCGACGAGCACCGTCTTGCGCTGCGTCACGCCGTTTCCCACGCGGCGCGGGCGTGCGCGAGCACCTGTGTTGCCAGCATGTCGAGCTGCCCTTGGACCGCGTCGTCGACAAGCTCGCCCGACTCGTCCCAGATCTTGTCCGCGGAGTTGATGGCGACGCCAAGCGGTGTCGGCCATGCACGCAACGCATGCCCGATGCTGCGCAGCTGACCGAGCGTGCCGACCGCCGCCTGCCAGCCGTAGGCGCAGCTGATGCAACCCCATGGCGTGTTGTCGAGGTACACGCGCGGGTCCTCACGCAGGTCCTCGATGTAGTCGAGAGCGTTCTTCACCAGCCCGGAGATCGCTCCGTGGTAACCGGGTGATCCGACGACGACGGCATCGGCGTCGCGCAGGGCGCTGACCAACTCGAGTGCCTTCGGGGTGCGCTCCAACTCGTGCGGGGCATACATCGGCAGGTCGAGTTCCGGGCCACTGAAGAACCTGGTGCGTCCGCCTTGTCGTTCGACGGACGCGAGGCAGTAGCGCAACGCCCGTTCGGTCGACGAGTTGGCCCTCAGCGTTCCGCCTAGCCCGACGACGAACGGCGCACCGCCGGTTGTTGTGGTTGTGGTCATCGTTGACACCTACTTGATCGCAATGGGGTTCACGGGTGATCCGACCGCTCCGGTGACCCGGAGCGGCGGGGCGATGAGTTGGAATTCGTACACACCGTCGGCGGCGCAGTCGGCGGCCAGGCCGTTGAGGTCCCAGTACTCCCCGAGCATCAGACCCATATCGCGCAGGCAGAGCATGTGCATCGGCAGGATCGCGCCGTCGACCGCGGAGACGGGGCTTTCGACCATCAGGTTGTCTGCGGCGACGGCGGCCACTTCGTGGTCATGCAGCCAGGACGCGCACGTCCAGTCAAGCCCCGCTCCCGGCTCGGCGCCATCGCCCGTTTCGAGAAAGCGGGCCCACCAGCCGGTCCGGACGAGGACGATGTCACCGCTGGTGACGGTGACGCCCTGCGTGCGCGCCGCATCGTCGAGTTCGGCAGGCGTGATCGGGTTCTCGACCTCGCAGAAGGTCTCCACACCGCGCAGGCGGGCGATGTCGAGCAGCACTGCGCGCGACGTGATGCCCTTGACGTCCACCTTGTCGATACCACAGTGGAACGCGCCGAGGCTCGTCACGGAGTTCGCGGGAAACCCGTTGTAGAGCTTGTCCTCGTAGTAGACGTGTGACAACGCGTCCCATTGAGTGGCGGCCTGCAACGGCATGATGATCATGTCGTCGTTGAAGCGCATCGGCCCGGCGTCGGAGTAGCTGCTCAACTGAACCGCGGCAGTGTTTTTCAGCCATTTGGGACCGTACTCGAGCAAGGTCGACGCGTCGCCGCCGTCGATCGTCATCACATGAGTTGGGTTCTGCCGGTATTGGAAGGATCCCTGGGGACCCGACGAACCGAAGTCAACGCCCAACGGAAAGACCTTGCCGTGTTTGACGAGGCTCGCGGCCTGCGCGACCTTCTCGGCCGTGATCAGGTTCAGAGTGCCGAGTTCGTCGGCGTCACCCCACCTGCCCCAGTTGCGGACGTCGTCGGCGACGCGCCGAAAATCACTCAGGCTGGCCATGCTTCGTCCTTTTCAGCTCGTCGGACACGTCGCCGAACACCTGCTCGGCCACCGAACCGCCGTCCACCCAGATCACCTGGCCGGTGATGTACCTTGCCGCGTTGCTGTTCAGAAACACCAGCACACTTGCCTGCTCGTCCGGAGCTGCGACCCGGCCCAGGGGTGTCTGGAAGGAATCGAGAAACTCCTGCCCGTACGCATTGCGGAGCTGGTCGAGGATCGGCGTGTCGGTGACTCCCGGCGCGGTGCAGTTGATCCGGATGCCCTTGCCGCCGAGCACCGAAACGTTCGCCATTCCATAGAGGATGAGCGCTTCCTTCGACAGCCGGTAGCCACCACCGTCTTTGACCGGCTGCGGGTTCCGTTCACACCATTCGATGCCGTCGGCCATGGTCGCGGTGTCCAACAGTTCCGCGGTAACCACGGCGTTTTCCCGGTAGGCCGACGCTGCCAGCGACGACACATTGGCTATCGCCGAGCCTGGTGGCATCGACGGAACGAGAGCCTCCGTGAATTGCCTGGTGCCCAGGAAGTTGATCGTCACCACCCGCAGTGGATCGCCGATACCCGACGACACCCCTGCGATGTTGAAGAGCGCGTCGACCGGCCCGTCGATCGCCGCCACCGCGCTGTCGATCGACTTCGGTTCGGACAGGTCGAGCGCGTGGAACTCCTTGAGCTGCAGCGCGGGTCGCTTCACGTCCAGTCCGACGACTTCGGCGCCCAGCTCGGTGAGCTGCCGCGCCACTTCGGCGCCGATACCGGAGCCGCAGCCGGTGACGACGGCACGGCGTCCGTCGTAGCGCCAGAGGTCGTCGATCTGTCCCATGTCCTAGCTCTTGTCGGCTTTGGTCATTCGCTCCTCGCGTCCGCGTCTGTTTAATCGCTCCTCGCGTCCGCAGAAGGATTCCTGCTGTCCCAACCCTGCCCCGACTTCAGCTTCGCCGCAGCCGCTTCGATACCTGCGGTCATCTCGTCCATCGCCAGGGACACCTCGTTGGCCGTGTAGTTCTCGCGACCGGTCGGCAGCCCGCCGAACGCGTAGGTCTCGTCGAACGTCGGCGCGTTCGACGCAGGCCTGCGGGCCTCGGCCTTCTCCAGAATCGGCGCCATCCGCTTGGCCTTCTCGGCGGCCGACTTCTCATGTCGTTCGATGAACTCGGGCAGCACCTCTTTGCCCATCAACTCGATGGACTCCATCGTCTCCTCGTGACGGCGGGGGGTGAGCAGCAGGATCAGTTCGTCGACGCCGCTCTCCTCGTAGCCGCGCAGGAACTCGCGCACGGTGTCCGGGCTGCCGATCGGACCACGGTCGGGCCCGTAGACGATGCTTGGGTCCTTCTCGATCTCCTCGAGGTGGCGCTTCCACACTCCGGTCCGGCCGGGCGTGTGCATGCCGGTCATGTAGTAGTGCATGATGCCGAAGGCGAAGAAGCCGCCGCCGTTGCCCAGTCGCTCAATGGCCTGCTCGTCGGTGGGCGCCACCATCATCGACAGATCGCCGCCGATCGCCAGGATGTTGGGGTTCATCTGCGGCGTGACCGGTACGGCCGTCTCCTCGAACTCCTTGTAGTAGCCGTTGACCCGCTCTGTCAGCGGTCCGGGTCCGGTGTAGGCGAAACTCAGTGCGCCGAGGCCCTTTTGCGCTGCCATCGACACCGACGCAGGCCTGGTACAGGCGACCCACACCGGCGGATGCGGCTTCTGCAGCGGCTTGGGAACCACGTTGCGCGGCGGCATCTCGATGTGCTCGCCCTTGAAGCCGGTGAAGGGCTCTTCGATCATGCAGCGCACGGAGACCTCGAGCGCTTCCTCCCACATCTTGCGCTTGTCCGCGGGATCGATGCCGAACCCGCCGAGCTCACCAACCGACGACGACTCACCCGTGCCGAACTCCACGCGCCCATTGGAGATCAGGTCGAGCGTCGACACCCGCTCGGCGACCCGGGCCGGATGGTTGACCTGCGGCGGCAGGTGCATGATGCCGAACCCCAGCCGAATGTCCTTGGTGCGCTGGCTTGCCGCGGCCAGGAAGATCTCGGGTGCCGTCGAGTGGCAGTACTCCTCGAGGAAGTGGTGCTCGGTCAGCCACACCGTGGAAAAGCCCGCCTTGTCGGCAGCCTCCACCTCGTCGAGACCGTCCTGGAACAGCTTGTGTTCATCATCGTCGGTCCACGGCCGCGGCAGCGGGAATTCGTAGAACAGCGAGATCTTCATGTGATTACCTTTCGATGCGAATCGAGTGCCGAATCGGTTTTATTGCCACCGTTTTCCGGCAGCTGCTCTGCGATGTGCTTGGCGGCGACGTAGCCGAAGGTCATCGCGGGGCCGATGGTCGCGCCCGCTCCGGCGTAGCTGCGGCCCATCACCGCGGCCGAGGTGTTGCCCACCGCGTAGAGGCCCTTCACCGTGCTGTCGTCGGTGCGCAGGACGCGGGCGAACTCATCGGTCCGCAGCCCGCCCGAGGTGCCGAGGTCGCCGAGGATGATCTGGAACGCGTAATACGGCGGCTTGCCGAGTGGATGCAGGTTGGGGTTCGGCAGCGTGGGGTCGCCGTAGTAGTTGTCGTACTTGGAATCACCTCGGTTGAAGTCGTCGTCGTGGCCCTTGTGCGCCAGCTCGTTGAAGCGGTCCGCCGTCCGGCGAAGCTGCGCCTCGGGTACGCCGATCTCGGTTGCCAGTGCCTCGATGCTGTTGGCCTGCTTGACGATCCCCGACTCGAGCCACGCCTTGGGAACCTTCCAGCCGGTCGGGACCGGCGCGAACGGCACCTTGGGAATCGGCAGATGCCCTCCGACCACGTATCGGTGAAACGACCGGATGTCGGTGATCAGCCAGCACGGTATGTGTTCGACACCGGAGTTCTGTCCGTCGATCATCGCGTGCGCGAAGTCCATGTAGGGCGCGGCCTCGTTGATGAAGCGTTTGCCGTCGCCGTTGACAACGAACTGCGCAGGCATCATCCGTTCGTTGAGCATGAACTGCAGGCGGCCGTCGGGCCAGCACATGGCGGGAAACCACCACGCCTCGTCGAGCAGATCGGTCGAGCCGCCGACCTTCTCCCCCGCGCGGATGCCGTCACCCATCGACGCCGGATTGCCGAAGCTCCAGTCCCTCTCCAGCACCGGGAGGTGCTGTCTGCGCCACTCCATGTCGTGGTCGAATCCGCCTGCGGCGAGGATGACGCCGCCGCGCGCGCCGATGCGCTGCTGCCGACCGTTGCGTTCCACCACCGCGCCGACCACTGCGCCGTCGACGTCGGTGATCAGTTCCGTCATCGGCGAGTCGAGCCACAGCGGGACCTCGTGCTCCTTCATCGCCAGCCGGAGGCGCGCGGCAAGCGACTGTCCGATCGCCGCCATCCGGTCTCCGAACACCCGCGCCCGGACCATTCGCCAGATCAGCTTCAGCAGCACCGCTTTGCCGCGCCAGTTCTGCCGCACCTGGTAGAACAGCCGAAGGTCCTTGGGCGCGAACCAGATTCCCTTCGGAGCCAACGCCAGCGGTTGCAGCAGGTTCTTCTCTTCGTCGCCGAGTTCGCGCAGGTCGATGGCGGGCACGTTGATCGTGCTTCCGAGCTCGGAGCCGCCGGACAACTCCGGGTAGTAGTCCGCGTAGCCGGGCTTCCAGACGAACTCGAACCACCGGCTGCGGCCTTCCAGGAACTCCATCATCTTGGGCGCGGAGTCCACGTACTGGCGCAACCGGGCCTCGCTGACGAGCCCGTCGGTGATCGTCTTCAGATACTGGAAGACTCCGTCGGGGTCGGGAACGTAGCCCTCTTTGCGTTGCGATGGGGCGCCGGGCACCCAGATGCCGCCGCCTGACAGCGCGGTGGATCCGCCGAACCGCGTTGACTTCTCGACCACGAGCGCGTCCAGTCCGGCTGCTTCGGCGGTGAGCGCGGCCGTCATGCCGCCGCCGCCGGAGCCGATGACGAGAACATCGACCGTCGCATCGAATTCGGATGCGGTCATGGAGCGGGCACCGCCGTCCGCACGGCGAATCCCGCGATCAGTTCAGGGGCGGCCCGGTAGAAGCGGTTCTCGGTCACGTAGGGACCCTGCGCGGCAAGTGCCGCGAACGCGGCGACCCAGGTGCGGACCTCGTGCGCGGAGTTACCCGCCTCGTGAGCCATCCAGGACACCGACCAATCGTCGACGTCGGAGAGGTGGCCGCTGTCAACGATTTCCAGAAAGCGACTATCCCATTCCGGATTGAGTGGTTGCAGCGTGCTCTCGCCGCGCGCGAAGGTGCCTGCCGCCTCCATCACCGCGGCTTGGCGCGCTTGGCGTTGTTCGGCCGACATCGGCTCGCCGAGCACGATCCGGCCCAGCGCAGCGGGCGGGGCCGTGGCAAGGGTCGGCACGGGTGGGTCATGAGACAGCCCGCCTGAGCCGATGACGAGGACTCTCTTGTCCAGGGTCGCCAGATAGCTGCCGACGGCCGCTCCGAGTGCCCGCGAACGACGAAGGGGGCCAAGCGGTGTGGCGACCGAGTTGATGAAGATCGGGATGACTGGTTTGGCGGCCGCATCGCCGAACAGGGTCTGCAACGGCTGGACCGTGCCGTGGTCGACGTCCATGTCGGCCGAGATCGCGACGTCGACGTCGGCGGCGAGCACCGCTTCGGCCAGATCGGTTGCGATGTCCTCGGGGACGTCGAGCGGGCCTTCCTGGGTACCGTAGTCGCCGACGCCGGACGCCTTCGTGCTGATGCAGAACGGCGGCATCATCCGGTAGAAGACGCCGTTGTAGTGGTCCGGGGAGAAGATGACGACGAGCTCGGGCTCGTAGGAGCTGACGAACTCCCTCGCATCGTCGAGCGCCTGGTTGACGGCGTCAAGAAGATCGGCCGACGGTCCCGGAAGATTCAGAAGTGGGCTGTGGGACATACAGCACAGGCTCAGTGGCACCATTACCTCCTCCCTGGGTCAGATGGAGAACCTTGAACAGGGCGACGCTCAGTTCGGGGGCCCGCTGTGCGATGCAGGCGCCTGCGATGCACCGGTCCGGGCGCAGGAACAGCACGGAGTCGGTGTTCGCGTCGAACCATGCTTTGAGCGCGCCCGTGCGGTCACCGACGATGACGACGTCCGGGTCATCGTGTCCGGTCCAGTGCAGCTGCGTCATCGGCCTGGCGGCAACGAACCTGGCGCCCAGCGCTTTCCACCGGTCGAATGCCTCGTCGCCGAGCAGCGCGCGCGGGTTGTTGCTCCAGCACAACACGGCGAACCCGATGCCGAGCACCTCGTCGAGCAACACGTTCTGCTGGTCGCGGGTGTCGACCCGCGGCTGGATGAACAGGGTGCCCGTCGGCGAATTCTCCGCGCGGGGTTCACGGTGGTATACCGCGCCCTGCTCGTAGCGCGGCATCGGCTTGAACCGCATCTCGAGGATGTACCGCTTGAGGGTGGGCACAAGCGAGGCGCCGTGAATCACCTTGTCCCGCAGTGCCGCAACACGTCGATTCGTCGGTGAAATGACCCGCCCGACCATGGTGGACAGGTCGATCATCGCTCGCGCGTGCTTGCGCCGTTCGACGTCGTAGGTGTCCAGCAGCGCATCCTCGGCCTGCCCGTTGACCACCGCCGCCAGCTTCCAGCCGAGGTTGGCGGCATCGCGGATCCCGCTGTTGTAACCCTGGCCCTGCCACACCGGCATCAGGTGCGCCGCATCGCCCGCGATCATCAAGCGGCCCCGCCGGAATGCGCCCGCGATCCGCGAGTGGTGGGTGTAGACCCGATGCCGGATGATGTCGACGCGCTCCGGGTCGGGCACCATCTGGGCCAGCATGCGTCTGACGAATGCCGGGCTGTCGGCTTCCTCGTCGGACTCGTCGGCGTGAATCATGAACTCGAACCGCCGGATTCCGTGCGCGATCGAGATCGACACGTACGGACGCAACGGATCGGCGCCAACCTCGCTGTTCGGGTGGCCGAGCGGATCGTTCGCACAATCGACGACCAGCCACCGCGTCGACGAGGTGGTGCCGTCGAACGACACCCCCATCAGCCGCCGGGTGGCACTTCGACCGCCGTCGCTGCCGACGACATAGCGGGCCGACACAGGTTTTCGGCCGTCGGCGAACTCGACGGTGACGCCGTCTGGTGTCTCGGTGCAGTTCTCCATCCGGTGGCCCCACCGCACCTCGACGTTGTCGAAGCGGTCGAGCCCGGTCAGCAGTTCGGCATCCACCATCGGCTGGACGAAGCCGTTGCGCTTGGGCCATCCGAAGCGTGCGTCGGGCGGCGCCATCTCGGCGAGCAGTTTCCGTTTCGAGTCGAAGAACCGCAGGATCTGGTTGGGCACCGTATGCGGGAGTACCTGTTGCACCAGGCCGATCGACTGGAACGTGCGCAGCGCCTCGTCGTCGAGTCCGACACCGCGCGGATAGTCGATGAGGCTGTCTCGCTCGTCGACCACGAGGGTGCGAACGCCTTGCGGTCCAAGGATGTTGGCCAGAGTCAGCCCGACTGGGCCGCCTCCGACGATAACCACGTCGGGGCTCGCCCCGGTGACGATGTCATGCCTCTCGGTCACAGTCAGCGCCCCAGCAGGAAGTCCAGATGGAGCCGGTTGAAGGTCTTCGGGTCCTCGTATTGGGGCCAATGACCGCAGCCGGGCATGAGCTCGAAGCGGGCGCCGGGGATCATCGATGCGATCCGCTTGCCTTCTGTGACGTCGGCGGTCGGGTCGTCACTGGTCCAGACGACGAGTGTCGGCGCAGCGATCGCCCCGTACTCATTGCGCCCCAGCAGGTTACGTGCCCGGATCTCCGGGTCCTGCAGGGCCATGATGTTGCGCATGGCGTCGACGAAGCCGGGCTGGCGGTAGATCCGCTGCCTGCTGGCGACGATGTCGTCGTAGTCCTTGCTCTTGTCGGCCATCAGCCACTTGATCCGGGCCTGCACCGTCTCCCAGGTCGGGGCTTCGACCGCAGCCATCGACAGTGTGATGATTCGCTTCATCACCTCCGGGTCGGCCTGCGACCCGCCCGCGGTGTTGAGTACGAGCCGGTCGATGCGGTCGGGATAGTCGATGGCAGCGCGCGATGCGACCCATCCGCCCAGCGATTCGCCGCTCAGGTGGACCCGCTGTGCGCCGATGGTGTCGAAGAACGCCACCAGATGCGAAACGTAATGATTGATCTCGAGCGGGTGGCCGGGTTTGTCGGTGTAGCCGTGGCCGAGCATGTCGATCGACCAGGTGGAGAAGTGCTCGGCATGGGCCTCGAGATTGCGGACATAGGCCTCGGCGTGACCGCCGGAACCGTGCAGGAACACCAGGGCAGGCTTGCTTTTGTCTCCGGCGTGCAGATACCGGGTGCGCAACCCGCCGACGTCGAGGTAGCCCTGCGAGAACGCGACGCCCTGGAGATCGCTCCAGACGCTTTCGTGCTCGGACACCCCGTCACCTCTTCCGCGGACGAGAATCGAATTCTCGTGATTTGTAAGCACCCTGCTCATTTATCGCACACGTACGTGCACTATAGTCAGAGCATCACTCTCGGGATTCGGTCTGTCAAGGAGGGTCGCGATGCCGAAGGCCAGCACTGAAGGCGCTGGAGGCACTGTGGGCACCGGAACCAACGGTGCGCCCGGTTCGCAGACCCTTGCCCGCGGGCTCGCCGCGCTGCAACTGGTTGCCGCTGCCCCGAACGGATTGACCGCTCAGCAGGTGGCCGACGACATCGGGGTGCACCGAACGATCGCCTATCGCCTGCTCACCACGCTGGCGCAGTACCGATTCGTGGCCAAGGGCGAAGACGGCCGATACCGCTCAGCGTCGGCGCTCGCAGTACTCGGCGCGTCATTCGACAACAATGTCCGGCAGCTCAGCCTGCCCACGCTGCGCTCGCTGGCTGACGAACTCGGCACCACCGTGTCGCTGCTCATTGCCGAGGGCGATCAGCAGGTCGCCATCGCGGTGATCGTGCCGACGAACGTCTTCTACCAACTGTCGTTCCACGAGGGCAGCCGTTATCCGCTGGAGCGCGGGGCGGCGGGTATCGCGCTGCTGTCAAGCATGCCGCCGCGGCCGGGCGAGCGGGATCTCGTGCCGCAGACCCGTAAGAAGGGCTGGGTCATCACCCACGGTGAGATCGAACAGAACACGTACGGCCTCGCGGTACCCGTCAAGCGGAGTCCGCCGTCGCCGCCGACGTGTATCAACCTGATCTCGCATCGCGAAGACGTCGTAATGGGCGGCAGGGACTCAGTCATCAACGCGGCAGGAGAACTATCCGCGATCCTCAATTGAGGGTCCGTCAGCCGAAAGGGTGAGCAACGGTGACCGATTGGGACATCGAGGCCGACGTCGTCGTGCTGGGCAGTGGTGGCGCGGGCCTGACTGCCGCCCTGGCCGCCGCGGCCAACGGGGCATCGGTGCAGGTGTACGAAAAGGCCGCGACGGTGGGCGGAACCACCGCGGTGTCCGGTGGCATCGTGTGGATTCCGGCGCACCGGCGGTCCTCCGACGGCGAGCTGACGGAAACCGATGCGCTGCGGTACCTACAGGCGCAGTCCCTCGGCGTGATGGACCGCGAACTCGTCGAGACGTTCGTCCACACCGGACCGACGATGCTCGACTTCGTCGAGCAACACAGCGAACTGCAATTCGAGATAGCCGAGGGCTTCCCCGACTACAAACCCGAACTGCCGGGTGGACGGCCGGCGGGCGGTCGTTCGTTGAACGCCAAACCGTTCGACCTGGCCCGGCTCGGCGATTGGAAGGACCGGATCACGTCCTTCCCCGCCGACTTCAGCAATGTCGGCATCGACGCAGAGACGCGCGCGCGGATCCATGCTGCCGTGGAAGACGAAGACGGCGACTACTGCGTGGCGGGGACCGCGCTGATCGCCGGGCTGCTGAAGGGGCTCCTCGACCTCGGCGTGACCCCGAACACCGACGCGAGGGCGGTCGAACTCATCGCCGCCGACGGTGCGATCGCGGGCGTTCGAATCCGTCACGACGGCAAAGATATCCGCGCCCGCGCCCGCGCCGGAGTCGTGCTGGGCACCGGCGGCTTCGAGTGGGATGAGACTCTCGTGGAGGCCTTCCTGCGAGGCCCGATGCGCGGACCCGTTTCGCCGCCGAACAACACCGGCGACGGGTTGCGGATGGCGATGGCGCACGGCGCCGAGCTCGCCAACATGGGCGAGGCGTGGTGGGTGCCGATCATCCAGATCCCCGGCGACACGTTCGAGGGCAAGCCGCGAAGCCGCAGTGTTCGGCTCGAACGGACGCGACCGAGAAGCATCATCGTCAATCGGGAAGGTAAGCGTTTCCTCAACGAGGCAGGCGAATACAACTCGATGGCGGGTCCGTTCCACCATCTCGATCCTCGGCACGGCTACATCAACGATCCGGCGTGGATCGTCTTCGACGATCAGCACCTCAAACGCTACGGCTTCCTCGGTGTCGAACCCGACGGTCCCGTACCCGCGTGGTTCTGCCAGTCCAGAGACCTCACCGAACTGAGCGAGAAGACAGGGGTCGACGCCGACGGTCTGGCCCGCACGCTGGACGCCTGGAACGAAAACGTCGCGAACGAGCAAGATCCCGACTTCGGCCGCGGCTCGAGCGCTTACGACGGGTACTGGGGCGACAACGATGCCGCCACCAGCGCAGGCAAGACACTCGGTCCGATCGACACGGCGCCCTTCTACGCGGTTCCGGTCACAGTGGGCGCGATGGGCACCAAGGGCGGCCCGCGGACCGACCGCGACGGACGCGTCCTGCACGTCAGCGGCGACCCGATTCCCGGGCTCTACGCCGCGGGCAACGCGATGGCGGGCGCGACCGGCAAGGCCTACGGGGGCGCAGGCGGGACCATCGGCCCCGCAATGGTTTTCGGCTTCCGCGCCGGGTACGCCGCGGCGACAGGTAAGTCGGTCTCCTAACTCACCGCGCGCGGACGGGCACGTTGCACCAGCCCAGCACGTTAGTCATGTGCACGCGCTGTAGGCCGGCGCGGTCGATGTCGTAGCTCGGTATCAGGTCGAGCAGCGTTTCCAGCGCCATGCGCCCTTCCATCCGCGCGAGTGCGGCGCCGAGGCAGCTGTGGATGCCGTATCCGAAGTTCAGGTTGTACCCGACTTTGCGCTCGCGGTCGATGTCGAATCGGTCGGCGTCGGGGAAGAACCGTTCGTCGCGGCTGGCCGACCCGTTGATCAGCAACACGGGATCGTGCGCGGGAATCGTCTGGCCGTGCAGCGTGATATCACGTGTCGGAGTGCGGATCTGATACTGCGAGGGGCCTTCATAGCGCAGTAGCTCCTCGAATGCGGCCGGGATCTTGCTCCGGTCGTCGCGCAGTTTCTGCCACTGGTCCGGATTGTCGGCGAACACGACGACCGCGTTGCCGACGAGTTTGGTGACCGTCTCCGCGCCGGCACCACCGAGCATCGTGCAGAAGCCGGTGATCTCGATGTCGTCGAGCCGCCTGGTCTCGCCGTCCTCGACGATCTCCGCCTCGATGAGCCTGCTGATCATGTCGTCCTGCGGCGTCTTTCGGCGCTCCTGGATGAGCTCGTAGTAGTAGGCGCCTGACTTCATCACCGCCTCCATGCTCGCGGCCGACATGCCGATGCCCTCGTTGCGCTCGAGTCCCTTGTCGAGCCAGTGCCGCAACTGCTGCCTGTCGGCGGCAGGCACACCGAGCATCGAGGTGATCACGTCGACGGGGAACAGCGCGGCGAAGTCCTCGACCGCATCGAACGACGACGGATCGAGTTGGCTCACATAGCGGTCGATGGTCTCGCGCACAAGGGATTCCAGCGCGGTGACAGCTCGCGGCGTGAAGACACGGTTGACCAGCTTGCGCATCCGCTCGTGCTCAGGCGGATCCAAGCTGATGATGATCTTGCCCAACATGCCTGCTTCGCCGGACGCCGCGGCCTTCACCATGTCGAGCGTGACGCCCCTCGCCGACGAGAAGGTCTCGTGATCGCGGATCGCGGCGGAGACGTCGTCGTAACGAGTCAGCGCCCAGAAGTCGTACTTCCTGCTGTAGTACAGCGGCGCTTCGTCGCGCATCCGACGGTACGTCTCGAACGGCATGTTGAAGTAGTCATCCGAGTAGGGATCGAACACGACGGGGTCATCCGAAACAGTGACACTCATTGCTCAGCTCCGTTCAGTTGCCGCAACTTTGTACCAGCTCATGGCTCTACGGGAATGGCGAACAGCTGTTCTGCCGCGGTGTAGGGATCGGTCCGGCCTTCTGCGACGAGTTCGGCCATCCGATCCAGGTCGGCGTGACTTCGAAGCCGGGTCTGCGCCAGCGACAGGATCTGCGCGCGGGCGCGCGCCTTGCGTCGCTCTGGGGTGTCGGCACGGGCGTGGGCCTCAATGGCTTCCACCAGTTCTTGGATGCCGTCGCCCTGTGCCGCGATGAGTTTGAGGATCGGCGCCTTGGTCTCGGCGTGAAGGTCCCGCACGGTCTGGTCGGCGCCCTCGCGGTCGGCCTTGTTCACCACGACGATGTCCGCGACCTCGAGCAGACCCGCCTTCGCGGCCTGAACGGCGTCTCCCGCACCGGGATTGAGGACGACGATGGTCGGGTCGGCGATCGCGGCGATTTCGATCTCGGACTGGCCGACGCCAACCGTCTCCGCGACGATCAAGTCGTAGGACAGCGCGGCGAGCAGTCGCGTCGCTGCGGGGACGGCGGCCGCGAGCCCGCCGAGATGACCGCGGGTGGCCACCGAACGGATGAGCACGTCGGGATCGTTGATGTGCGCGGCCATCCGGATTCGGTCACCGAGCAGAGCCCCGCCGCTGTACGGCGACGACGGGTCGACGGCGAGGACGGCGACCCGCAGTTCGCGTTCGCGGTATGCGCTGACCAGGGCCGCGACGGTGGTGGACTTCCCCGCGCCCGGCGGGCCCGTCAGACCGATGATGCGCGGCGGAGCCGTCGCACCCAGCGCCTCGAGCACTTCGTTGCGGCGGGAACTCTCGACAAGGCTCAACAGGCGGCCGGCCGCTCGGGTGGACCCGTTGCGCGCCGCTTCGATGAGCTCGTCGATGGTCATCTCTGCCCGAGCCTAAGGTGCCGCATCGAGATCCGAGACGATCACGGCCACTGGCATCGAACGACTCCGTTCAGGTCGACATGAGAATGTTATTCTCTCTGATTGAGAGTGTCAGTTGCAAGAAGGGGAACCATATGCAAATCGCCGGTAGCTCCGCGATCGTGGTGGGCGGCGCAGGGGGCCTGGGTGAGGCGACCGTGCGCAGGTTGCACGGCGCGGGAGCCAAGGTGGTCGTCGCTGACCTAGCCGATGACAAGGGCAAAGCGCTGGAGAGCGAGCTCGGTGTGCGCTATGTGCCCACCGACGCCACATCGGAGGACTCCGTGAACGCGGCGATCGCCGAGGCTGTGTCGCTGGCCCCGCTGCGAATCTCGGTCGACACCCACGGCGGTCCGGCCGCAGGCGGCAGGCTGATCGGCAAGGACGGCTCCCCGCTTGACCTCGACGGCTTCAAGAAGACGATCGAGTTCTACCTGACGGCGGTCTTCAACGTGATGCGGTTGACCGCGGCGGCGATCGCCAAGTCGGAGCCGTTGGAAGAGGGCGGCCGCGGCGCGATCGTCAACACCGCATCGATCGCGGGTTACGAGGGCCAGATCGGCCAGCTCCCCTACTCCGCGGCCAAGGGCGGAGTGCTCGGCATGACGTTGGTCGCCGCGCGCGACCTGTCGCCGCTCGGCATCCGCGTCAACACCATCGCGCCCGGCACCATCAACACCCCGGCGTACGGCAAGGCCGCCGATCAGCTCGAGCAGTACTGGGGCCCGCAGGTGCCGTTCCCGAAGCGAATGGGCCGCTCGACCGAGTACGCGCAGCTGGCGCAGAGCATCATCGAGAACGACTACCTGAACGGCGAGATCATTCGTCTCGACGGAGCACTGCGCTTCCCGCCGAAGTGACGCTCGCAGGCAAGGTGGCGTTCGTCGCCGGTGCCAGCCGCGGCATCGGCGCGACGATCGCGGCCGCCCTTGCCTGGGAGGGGGCAGCGGTCGCAGTCGCCGCGCGGTCGGAGGAGACGGGCAAGTTGCCCGGTACCATTCATTCTGTCGCCGAGGGCATTTCGTCATCGGGCGGCCGCGCGCTCGCGGTGTCGTGCGATGTCACCGACGAGGACTCGGTTGAAGCAGCGGTGGCCGCGACGGTCGCCGAGTTCGGCGGCATCGACATTCTGATCGCCAACGCAGGCGTGCTGTGGCTCGGCCCGATCGAGTCGACACCGCTCAAACGCTGGCAGCTGTGCCTCGACGTCAACCTGACCGGCGTCTTCCTCGTCACCAAGGCGGTCATTCCCCATGTGCGGGCGCGCGGCGGCGGGTCGCTGACCGCCATCACGACCACCGGCGTCACGATGGCCGGATCCAACGCGTACTGGGTGTCGAAGGCCGCCGCCGAGCGGTTGTATCTCGGGCTTGCCCACGACCTGAAACCCGACAACATCGCGGTCAACTGCCTGAGCCCGTCGCGGGTGGTGCTGACCGAGGGCTGGCAGGCGGGTGGCGCAGGGATGGAGATTCCGGAGGAGATGATCGAACCGCCGGAGGCCATGGCGAATGCAGCCGTCCTTCTCGCACAACAGGATGCGGGCGGAATCACCGGCACGATCCAGCGCTCCGAAGAAATCTCCGCGAAGTAGCGGGTGACGGCTGCGGCGATGAGTCTCGCGGCGTGCGGCGGTCGTACTGTCAAAGCCTTACGCGAGGAGGACTCTCATGCGCAGCGTGACCTATTCGATGGCCATGTCTCTTGACGGCTACATCGTCGGACCGGACGGCGGCTTCGACTGGGGGGCGCCCGCCGAGGACCTTTTTCGCTTCTCCATCGACGAGATACAGGAGGTCGGCGTTCACCTGATGGGGCGACGGCTGTACGAGACGATGCTGTACTGGGAGAACGCCGACGAGAATCCATCGCTCGACGACGCAGAGCTCGAGTGGGCCGCACTCTGGAACCCGTTGCCGAAGGTCGTCTTCTCCACCACGCTGTCTTCGGTGCAGGGCAATGCCCGTCTCGCGTCAGGCAGCCTGGCAGAGGAGATCGAACGGTTGCGGGCCGAGCCGGGCGAGGGTGACATCGCGATCGGCGGTGCGAATCTCGCCGCACAGGCAGCCGCCCTGGGTCTGATCGACGAATACCACGTCAGGGTCTGTCCCGTGCTCGTTGGCGGTGGCACTCCGTTCTTCGCCCAGCACGAGCAACGCGTGGATCTCGAACTCGTGGAGACCCGCACCTTCAGCTCGAAAGTCCTCTATCTGGGCTACCGCGTGGCGCGCTAGTTGTCCTCGGCACCGAGTCAGATGGCCTCGAAAGGCTCGCCGTCGAGTGCGATCGACGGCCGTCCATCCGGTCCCTGTGGCACGTCGCCCACGAGCTGGCGCCTTTTCCCGCGACGGTCCGTGTCTGTTCGTCGACACGCCGCGAAACGACATCACTCCGCGCACGCTCATCGCAGCGCGAGGGATCCGATTTCGCCGAATCCTCAATCGCGGACGCTGGGCCGGCGCAATGTGAGCGATATGCCACGGCTTCTGGGGATCTCGCACATCGACCTGACGGTTTCCGACTGCGACCGCGCCGCGACGTGGTGGCGGGACGTCATGGGATTCACGCTGGTGAATCAAGTCAGTCAACAAACCTACGAATGCCGATCACTGATACACCCGTCCGGCGTCGCGGTCACCGTGATGACGCATGACGGGACGGCTGACGCGGGCCCCTTCGATGAACGGCGGGTGGGGCTAGATCACCTGGCATTCCAGATCACAGACCCAGACGAGTTGCAGCACTGGGTGATACACCTCGACGAGCTCGGCGTACCGCATTCTGGGATCATCGATACTGGCTATGGGCCAACGATAGTGTTCCGCGACCCCGACAATATGCAGCTCGAATTCTATGTACACCCGAATCCGGCCGATATGACAATGACAGACGCCGGGTCTCCAGAGGCAAAACGACTCCTGCGCGATCAGTAGCGCATCGTCAGCCGCCTCGAGCGTGCGCGAAGTGCTGTAAATCTGCGGCGCGTCGCGGAGCAGACGCGCACGCTCGCGGAGTTGCCAAAGTGCAGTAGTGCACTACTGAGTCGGACTGACCGACGGGCCGCGAGCATCGGTCGTGTGAGTGGTCACGCTCGCGATCATCGAGAAGGGGCATCTCATGTTCAACGAAGTGTCAATACGCAGGGTTGTGGTCGGCTCGGCGCTGGCCGCTGGAATTGGTGTGGCGGGGATAGTCGGAGCGGGCAGCGCCAGTGCGGCGCCGGGCATCTCCTACGACGGCGGCGCGGGTGATCCGATCGGGATCGGCGACACTTCGGCCACCGGTGCGCAGGCCAACGCGTCCAACGGCAATAAGGCGCTGGCGATCAGCATTTTCCGGCCTGCCATGGCTACAGCGGTTGGCCAAAACAGGAGTGGGAACACAATGTTCGCACTCGACGGCACGGCAGGGTTCCTGAAATCAATACAGCACCGACCCCTATACGGGCGACCATAACAATCAGGTGATGGCAATCGGTGGCACCGCCATGATGCATGGTGAGTGGACCAACATGCTCGCCGTCGGCAGCAAGGTATCCAACAGGTCTGTCTTCGAACCCGGCGGCGGCTACGAGGGTGGCGGTCAGGATTACGTATATGGCGGGCCGTTGGCTACCTTTCCCATCATCGTGCCCAACACAGTGGTAGCGGTCTGCGGACAGCGGGTCGCGGGGAACCAAGACATCTTCGAGGTGTCCGGAAACATCACCTGCACGTCGTAGGAGTCAGCTACTTGTCCTTGGCGATCAGGCCGTCGACGATCTTGTTGAAGTCGGCGGTGCCGAACGACACGTACTCCGCGAGGTTCGCGTAGTCGAGCGACGCCATCACAGCCTGCTCCAACTGGATGTTCATCAACCGCTTGGTGGCCTCGACCGCCTGCTGGGGCAGTTCCAACAGCTTCTTCGCGCACGCGATTGCCTCGGCCACAGGGTCTTCCACGACGTGGTTGGCCAGTCCGAGTTCGACGGCGCGCTGCGCCTTGATCCGCACACCCGTCAGCGCGAACTCCTTGGCCTGCAGCAGGCTGATCTGGGAACCCCACACCAAGGGGCCGCCGTCGGCCGCGACGAGTCCGATCTGGACGTGCGGGTCGGCGAAGTGCGCGGTCTCGGCGATGTAGACGATGTCGGACAGTGCGGCGAGGCTGCAGCCAAGCCCGACGGCGGGCCCGTTGACCGCCGCGACCACCGGGATACGGCAGCGCAGCATGCCGATGACGAGATCGCGGCCGTGCTTGATCGTCTTCTGCCGCAACGCCTCATCGTTGCGAAGCTCGTCGAGATAGTTGAAGTCACCGCCTGCCGAGAACGCCCGACCGGCGCCTGTGATGACGGCCGCCCGCGCGCCTGCGTCTTCGTTCAGCGCCTCCCAGATCTTCGCAAGGCCGACATGCAGGTTGTCGTTGACGGCGTTGAGCGCATCGGGCCGGTTCAGCGTGATGATGCGAAGCGCGCCATCGGCCTTGACGTCGATTTCGTCTGGCATTCCATACATCTAGTTCCCCAATCCAAGGATCCGCTGCGCGATGATGTTCTTCTGAATCTGGCTGGTGCCGCCCATGACGCTCTGCGCGCGGCTGTACATGTAGGCCCCGAACATCTCTTCGTCAGCCGACCCGACCGTCGCGAGGGCCGCGTGCCCGACCGACTGCTCGACCCACGTCATCAGAAGCTTGTCCAGCGAGCCCTGCGGGCCATGGGTCAGCCCGTCGAGTTGCTCCGACAGCCGCCTTCGCACATGCAACCGCAGCATCTCGGTCTGCACCCAAGCCCACGACAGCTCCTCGGGCGGCGGCCCGTCGATGCGGGAGGCCAACTGGCGCACCGTCTTTCCGTAGCGTGCGGAGAACCCCAATGTCGACGGCTCACGCTCGTGGCTGACCACCGTCATCGCCAGTTTCCACCCGTCACCCGGCTCGCCGATCATGTTCTCGGCGGGCACCCTCGCGCCGTCGAACTCGACCTGGCCGAACTCCTTGGTGACGCCGCTGATCATCTTCAGCGGACGTTGCACGATCCCCTGCTGATGCATCGACACGATGAACGCCGAGATGCCCTTGTGTTTGGGCACGTCCTTGTCCGTACGGGCCAGCACAAGGCACCAGTCGGCCACATCGGAGTAACTGGTCCAGATCTTGTGACCGTTGATGACGTACTCGTCGCCGTCGCGGACCGCCGTCGTCGTCAACGAAGCCAGATCCGATCCGGCGCCTGGTTCACTGAAGCCCTGGCACCACCGCTCGGTTCCGTTGATCATCCCGGGCAGAAACCGTTGCCGCAGTTCCTCATCCCCGTGATGGCTGAGTCCGACGACGAGATATCCAAGGCTGGGCCGCGCCGGGGCGCCTGCCTTCGCGATCTCCTCGTCGACGATGACGTCGAACACCGGAGGCAGGTCCTGGCCCCCGTACTCCTTGGGCCACGACGTTCCGAAGAAGCCGGCCTCATACAGCGCGACGTGCCATTCCCCGGCCTTGGCCCAGTACTCGTCCCCCGAGGTGGGGAACTTGCCCTTCTGCTTCGTCAGCCAGCCGCGCAGCCGCTCCCGGAACGCGGCCTCCTCGGGGGAGTCACGAAAGTCCAATGGTCAACTCCTCCAGCTTCGCCGGCCACGCCTCGGTGTCGCCGAGCACCCGCCGCAGATATACATGCGCGAGGCACTCCCACGTGTTACCGATACCGCCGTGCACCTGAATCGACGTCTCACAGACCGTCAAGGCCGAACGCGCGCAGTAGATCTTGGCCACCCGGCCCGCTTCCACCGCTTCATCGACGGGCAGTTCGTCGACGGCCCACGCGGCGTGCCGCAACACGCTCACACAGCCCTCGATCAGCGCGAGACTCTCGGCGAGCAGGTGTCGGACCGCCTGATACGAGCCGATCGTGGCACCGTACTGCTCGCGAACCTTGGCGTACTCGGTAGCCAGTTCCAGGGTGCCGCGGGCGGCGCCGACGATATCGGCCGTCGTCGCCGTGAGCGCAAGTGCGTGCCAACGACCGGCGTCGGTTTCGGACACCTCGCCGAGCTCCGCCGGTGTTTCGGCAACGCCGGCAAGGCTTCCCGTCAAATCGACCGACGTGATCTCGACAGCGGATGAAAGCGGTCGGCCGATTCGGCGCGCCAGGTCGTCGGCCAGCAAGGGTCCTATGAACGGGACGTCGACCAGTCCCCGTGCGAACTCGTCCGCGACGATGGCCACCTCGACGCCGGAGGCACCGTCGCTGCGCAGCGTCCGGAACCCCGTCCCGTCGATGGCCTTCTCCAGCCGCGCGATGCGGTTGGCGTCGTCGAGGTCGGCGACCGACCCGGGGCCGAGGTCGTCTGCCACTTCGGCCGCGGCCTCCCGCAGCTGTCGTTGTTCAGCCGTCAGACGGACATCCATGCTCCTCCTTCAGCACTCGGCGCAACACCTTTCCAGATGGCAGGCGCGGGATCTCAGGAACAATCACCACGCGACTCAGTTGTTTGTACGACGCCAACCGCTCGGCGACCAAGGCGATGAGTTCGTCGGAATCCACCGAACCGTGCGTCGCGACCGCCGCGACGACCGCTTCGCCGTCTACCGCATCATCGATGCCGAAGACCGCACAGTCGTCGACGCCCGGATGTCCGTGCAGCACCGCCTCGATCTCGGCGGGCGCCACCTGGAATCCCCTGACCTTGATCATTTCCTTGGCCCTGTCGGTGATGTGCAGCCAGCCGCCGGAGTCCAGATAGCCGACGTCGCCCGTCCGGTACCAGCCGTCGGAAAACGCTTGGGCGGTGGCGTCATCGGGCAGGTAGCCGGCCATCACCGAATCCGACCGGGCCTGAATCTCGCCGATATCGCCAGGCCCGACGATCGTGCCGTCCTCGAGCGAGACGATTCGGAGTTCGACACCGGGTACCGGCCGTCCCACGGTGTCGAGTTCCGCACCCTCGAGCGAATTGCACGTCAGCACCGGCAACTCGCTGGTGCCGTATGCGGTCACCCAGGTCACCCCGGCTCTCGCCGTCACTACCTCGGCGACGCTCCGGGTGACCGGCGTCGCGCACCACATCACGTATCGCAGTGATGACAGGTCATAGGAGTCCAGCTTCGGATGGGCGGCCAGCGCCAGCGCAATCGGTGCAACCGCCATCTCGATGGTGATCCGGTCGGCCTCGATGTGGTGCAGCATCTGGTCGATGTCGAAGCGGCGATGCAGCCTGATCCACGCGCCGGTGTCCAGCGCCATCACGATGTTGAGCAGTCCGAGGATGTGCGACGGCGGCGTGACGATCTGCATGCGATCCGCCGACGTCAGACCGAGCGCGTCACGCCAGTGCTGCACGGCCACCGCGAACGCCTTGTGCGTGTGCCGGACCGCCTTCGGCATGCCGGTGGTGCCGGAACTGAACACGAAGAGCGCGTCGGCGTCGGCAGACGGCGGCTCGAACTGCCGCTGCCCCGGGGTTATCGGGTCGTCCAGCTCCAACATCGGCATCAACCCGGCGAGCACCGGATGATCACCGACGGCGTGCGACGGTTTGGTCAGCGCGAGCGCGTGCTGGACCTCGGTCTCCCGCCAGGCCGGGCTCAGTAGGACAGCCGCCGCGCCGAGCCTCCAGATGGCCCGCATCGCCACCACGAACTCGGGCCGGTTCGACGACATCAGCGCCACCCGGTCAC
This sequence comes from uncultured Actinomycetota bacterium, assembly GCA_963756865.1. Lineage (GTDB taxonomy): Bacteria > Actinomycetota > Actinomycetes > Mycobacteriales > Mycobacteriaceae > Mycobacterium. The sequence continues at coordinate 155,694 of CAVWPQ010000021.1, forward strand.
CTCGCCGGACACCTCGGTGCTCGAGTGTCGTCGCCATGCCGTTGGCCAACGCATCGAGCTCGCCGAGCGAGTATTCACGCTCGTCAAAGGCTAGGACGGGCGCCGTGCTCACCGCGCTCACCTGCCCTTCGGTAGCGTTGCGGAACATTGGGAGAACACACTATCCTAGAGTGAGAATTGTATTCTCGTAGAAACAGAATCTCAATGGCGCAGGGAGGCTCGGATGGCTGTCGAGGGGACCGTGACGATCCTGCTCGACCGGCAGAAGGCCTCGGTTGCGCGGGTGGCGAACGAGACCCTGCTGGAGAGTGCACGGCGGGCCGGTCTTTCGCCGCCGTTCAGCTGCGAGGCGGGCAACTGCGGTACCTGCATGGCCAAGCTGGTCGAGGGCAAGGCGACCATGCGCGTCAACGACGCACTGGATGACGACGAGGTGGCCGAGGGGTACATCCTCACCTGTCAGGGCGTGCCGGAAACGGAATCGGTGACCGTCGAGTACGAGTGACTCACGTCCGCGTGCTCGTCCATTCGCGGCGCCGGTCGGTACTCGGGCTCGAAGCCGGATATCCGTATCGCGCTGCGCACAAGCCGGAACTCCCCTGCCGTCACGATGACTTCGGGAAGTGCCTCGAGCGCGTCGGGCAGACTGCGCACCGCCGCGGCCGGGATACCGAGCGGACGTAGTCGAGCCTCCCAGCCCTTTGCTGTATCGGTGGCAAGCGCCGCGTGGACGACGGCGAGCACCTCGTCACGTTGGGCGGAGCGTTCGGCCATGGTCGGAAAGCCCGAAATCCCCGCCTCCGTGGAGAACAAGCGCCAGAACGCGTCGTGCGTGATGAACATCGCGAGGTAGCCGTCCGCTGTCGGGAACAGCTGCGCGGGAACGTAATACGAATGCGCGCCATTCGGGTAGCGCTTCGGCGCGACCCCGTCGTTCAGCCATGCCGACGCCTTGTAGTTCAGCTGCGACATCACCGCATCGCGAAGCGAGACCTCGACCTGGCCGCCGCGGCCCGAGACGATCTGGGACACCAGGCCGAGCGCCGCGGTCAACCCGGTGGAGTTGTCGGCCGCCGAGTAGCCGGGCAGTGTGGGCGGGCCGTCGGGATCGCCTGTCATCGCCGCAACCCCGGTCCCGGCCTGGATAACGTAGTCAAACGCGGGATCGTCGCCGCCGTCCATCCCGAAACCGGTGAGGGCGACGCAAACGATCTTCTCGTTGTACTTCTTGAGCGCGTCGTAGGTCAGGCCCAACCGGCGGATTGCCGAGGGCTTCATATTGACCAGCAACGCATGCGAATTCGCCACCAGTTCACTCAGCTGCTTCTGGCCTGCCTCGGACCGCAGATCGATACAGATGCTCTGCTTGTTGCGGTTCAGGCTGGCGAAGTAGGCGTCCCCGAGTTGGCGGGAGATCTCGCCGCCCGGCGGTTCGATTTTGATGACCTCGGCGCCGAGGTCGGCGAGCAGCATGGTGGCGTACGGCCCGGCGAGCATGACGCCGACCTCGAGTATGCGGATGCCCGCCAGCGGTCCTTTGTTCATCGCGCGCTCATCGTACCCGTCGGCTCTTCGCGCAAGCGCTCATCGCACGGCAGCCGCCAGCTGCGAAATCACCTCGCGGGTTCGATATTTCGACGCGATCAATTCGTCTCGGTTATCGCCGATCGGTAGCAATCGAACGGAGAGGTCGGTGACGCCCGCATCGGCGAACTGCCGGAAGCGCGCCAGGATCGCCTCCTCGTCCCCGGCGGCGCATAGGTCGCCGACGTCGCGCGCATCGCCGCGGTCCAGCAGCTTTTGGTAGTTCGGCGACGTCTCCGCCTCGGCCAGAATGCGATTGGCGCGATCCTTGGCCGCGTCGATCTCCGAGTTGGCGCACAGGCACACCGGGATCCCTGCGACGATGCGCGGTGCGGGCCGACCCGCATCGGCGGCGGCCTTGGTGATCTTCGGCGCGATGTGGTCGCCGATGGCCTTCTCGTCGGCCATCCAGAGCACCGTGCCGTCGGCGTGCTCACCCGCGATCTGCAGCATCACCGGCCCGAGTGCCGCCACCAGCACCGGCATCGGCGTCTCGGCGGCCAGCACCGTCGGATTGTGCACGGTGAACGAGCCGTTCTCGACATCGACCGGGCCCGGTCCGCCGATCGCGGCGTTGAGCACCTCTAGATAGTCGCGGGTATAGGCGGCAGGCTTGTCATAGGGGATGCCGAGCATGTCGCGGACTATCCAGTGATGTGAAGGTCCGACACCAAGCGCCAGCCGACCCGACGCCATCGCGTGCACCGAAAGCGCCTGTCGGGCAAGGGCGATCGGGTGCTGGGCCTGCAACGGAACCACCGCGGTGCCGAGTTCGATGCGTGACGTGTTCGCGGCCATCAGCGCCACCATCGTCAGCGCGTCGAAGTCGTCGGGCACCTGCGGCATCCACGCGGTGTCGAGACCCGCCTCTTCCGCCCACTTGATGTCGGCGACCAGCTTGGTCACCTTGCGCGTCATATCGCCGCGCTCGGCCCCGATCATCACGCCTAGCCTCATCGCCCACCCCGCTTCGCCCGCCCGAATCTCATGCGGGCTCTCCTGCCGTCTCGGTGAGCGCACGCACGTCACGAACCAGGGTGTCCAGCGGCGTGCCCGTCGGGAACACGGCGGCCGCGCCGGCCGAGAGCAGCTTCGCCACGTCGGCCTCGGGAATGGTGCCGCCGACGACGACGGCGATGTCGCCCGCGTCCGCGGCGCGCAGCGCCTCGACCGTGCGCGTGGTCAGTGCGACGTGCGCACCCGAGAGGATGGAAAGCCCAACTAGCGCCACGTCCTCCTGAAGTGCGATCGACACGATGTCCTCGATCCGCTGCCGGATACCGGTGTAGATGACCTCGAACCCGGCGTCGCGCAGCGTGCGGGCAACGATCTTCGCGCCGCGGTCGTGGCCGTCCAGGCCGGGCTTTGCGACAAGCACTCTTGCCGGGTGGGATCGGGCGGGAGCGTTGTCAGCCACTAGAACACCACCGGTTGTTGGAACTCGCCCCACACCGACTTCAGCGTCGAGACCATCTCACCGACGGTGCAGTATGCATTGGCGCAGTCGATCAGGTTGTGCATCAGGTTGTCCGAGCCTTCCGCTGCGCGCGCCAAAGCGGCAAGGGATTCGGAGACCGCGACGTCGCTACGCTCCGCCTTCACTTTCGACAGCCGCTTGAGTTGGGTGTCGCGTCCCTCGGCGTCGAGTTCGTACATCGACACGTCGGGTGACGGCTCGTCGGTGACGAACTTGTTCACACCGACGACAGGCCTGACGCCCGATTCCACTTCCTGGTGGATCTTGTACGCCTCGTCGGCGATCAGACCCTGCAGGTACCCGTCCTCGATCGCGCGCACCATCCCACCGTGAGCCTCGAGATCAGCCATGATCTCGATGATCTTCTCCTCCGTCGCATCCGTCAGCGCCTCAACGAAATACGAGCCGCCGAGTGGGTCGGCGACGGCGGCCACACCGGTTTCGTACGCGAGGATCTGCTGTGTGCGCAGCGCCAGCGTCGCGGACTCCTCGGTGGGAAGGGCGAACGGTTCGTCCCACGCGGCGGTGAACATCGACTGGACCCCGCCGAGCACCGACGCCATCGCCTCGTAGGCGACGCGGACGATGTTGTTCTGCGCCTGTGGCCCGTAGAGCGAGGCACCGCCGGATACACAGCCGAACCGGAACATCGACGCCTTCTCGTTGGTGGCGCCGTAGCGCTCGCGAACGATCGTCGCCCACCGTCGCCTGCCCGCCCGGTACTTGGCGATCTCCTCGAAGAAGTCGCCGTGTGTGTAGAAGAAGAAGGAGATCTGCGGGGCGAACTTGTCGATCGTCATCCGGCCGCGCTCGACGACGGTGTCGCAGTAGGTGACACCATCGGCCAGCGTGAAGGCCATCTCCTGAACCGCATTTGCCCCGGCATCTCGGAAGTGCGCACCGGCCACCGAGATCGCGTTGAACCTTGGCGCCTCCGCGGCGCAGAACTCGATGGTGTCGGCGATCAGCCGCAACGACGGTTCCGGCGGCCAGATCCAGGTGCCGCGGGAGGCGTACTCCTTGAGGATGTCGTTCTGGATGGTGCCGGTCAGCTTCTCCCGCGGCACGCCCTTCTTCTCCGCGGCGGCGACGTAGAACGCCAGCAGGATCGCCGCCGTTCCGTTGATGGTGAAGCTGGTGCTGATCTTGTCCAGCGGGATGCCGTCGAACAGGATCTCCGCGTCGGCCAGCGTGTCGACGGCGACACCTACCCGGCCGACCTCCTCGCTGACCTCGGGATCGTCGGAGTCGAAGCCGCACTGCGTCGGCAGGTCCAGCGCGACCGATAGACCCGTCCCACCCTGGTCGAGCAGATACCGGTAGCGGCGGTTGGAATCTTCTGCCGTTCCAAAGCCCGAGTATTGGCGGAAGGTCCACAACTTGCCGCGGTAGCCGCTGGCGAAGTTGCCGCGGGTGAACGGATAGCTTCCCGGCGCCTGCGGCTCACCGGCCCGATCGCCAGGCCCGTATACGGGCTGCAGCGGGATGCCGGAGGGGGTCTGGACTGGCTCGGTCATCAATTGGATAACGTACTTGCAAAAAATGAGAATGCCAATACCGCAGGCCGGAAATGCGCACGGGAGAGGGCGTATCCGGAGCCCCGTAAGCGAAGCGAACACGCGGTACACAGTGATTATGGCACTTGCGTAAAATGAGAACGGCAATACCGATTTGCTAGGGTTGGACTTCGAAGATCAGGAGGCCGATGACTGAGCCGTCCAGCCACACGTTCACCGACCGCACGCTCGTCATATCGGGCGCCAGCCGGGGCATCGGCCTGGCGATCGCACTCGGCGCCGCCAAAAAGGGCGCCAACATCGTGCTGCTGGCCAAAACCGCCGAACCGCACCCGAAGCTCCCCGGCACCGTGCACACCGCGGTCGCCGAGCTCGAGGCCGCGGGAGGTAAGGGCGTGGCCGTCGTCGGGGATGTGCGTAACGAGGACGATGTGCAGCGCACGGTCGACACCGCCGTCGAGCACTTCGGCGGCGTCGACATCTGTGTGAACAACGCCAGCGCCATCGCCACCGAACCGACCGAGAAGCTCGCGGCCAAGAAGTTCGACCTGATGATGGACATCAATGTCAGGGGCACGTTCCTACTGACCAAGGCGGCGCTGCCGTACTTGAAGAGGTCACCCGCCGCGCACGTGCTGACGCTCGCGCCGCCGATGAACATGAGCCCGCACTGGCTGGGCGCGCACCCGACCTACACGCTGTCGAAATACGGGATGACACTGCTGTCGCTGGGATGGGCCGCCGAATACTCCGACGCGAATATCGGCTTCTCCTGCCTCTGGCCCGAGACCTACATCGCGACTTCTGCGGTCGCCAACCTCGCCGAAGGGGACAAGCTGGCCGCCCGCTCGCGCGACCCGCAGATCATGGGCGACGCCGCGGCTGAGATCTTCTCGAGGCCTCCCGCCGACGTGAACGGCAAGTGCTTCATCGACTCGCAGGTACTCACCGAGGCCGGGCAGACCGACCTGTCCCGCTATGGGGGCGGCGAGGACCCCATCCTTGATATCTTCGTCGACAAATCATGAGCATCTCTTTGCTGCTCGAGATGGCTTCCTCGAGCGATCCTGACCGCACGGCGCTGGTCTCCGGCGACACGCGGTTCACCACAGACGAACTCAGCGCGCTTGCCGATGGCGGCGCGGGGGTCGTCGCGGCGTCGGGTGCACAACATGTCGCCTACGTCGGCACCGGCGGAGCGATGCTGCCGCTGCTGCTCTTCTCCGCCGCACGGGCCGCGGTTGCGCTCACCCCACTCAACTACCGATTGAGCGCCGACGGCCTGCGCGAGCTGATCGAGCGGCTGCCCGCGCCACTGGTGATAGCCGACGCCGAATACGTCGACGTCGTCGCGAGCGCGGGCAAGAAGGTGATCTCCTCCGAGGATTTCATCGCAGCGGCCCGCACCGCAGAACCGGCCGCCGAGTTCGCCGACCCCGACAGCGTCGCCGTTGTGCTGTTCACCTCCGGCACCACGTCGCGCCCGAAAGCCGTCGAGCTCACCCACAACAACTTGACCAGCTATATCACCGGCACCGTGGAGTTCGGTGCTGCGGCACCAGAGGACGCCGCGTTGATCTGCGTGCCTCCGTACCACATCGCAGGCGTCAGCGCGGCGCTGTCCAACCTGTACGCGGGCCGAAAGATGGTGTATTTGACCAACTTCGACGCCAGCGAGTGGGTTCGCCTGGTCGGCGACGAAGGTGTCACATCGGCCACGGTGGTCCCGACCATGCTGGACCGCATCGTCGCAGTGCTTGAAGCGGGGTCGACCGCGCTGCCGACGCTTCGCTCGTTGGCGTATGGCGGATCCAAGGTCGCACTTCCGTTGGTGCGCAAGGCCTTGTCGCTGCTTCCCGATGTCGGATTCGTCAACGCCTACGGCCTGACGGAAACCAGCTCGACCATCGCAGTCCTCACCCCTGACGATCACCGCGCGGCCCTCGGCGCCGCCGATGAGGGCGTCGCGCGCAGGCTCGGTTCGGTCGGCCAGCCGGTGCCCACCGTCGAGGTGCAGATCCGCGCCGACGACGGAACCGTCTTGGGCCCTGGTGAACCCGGCGAACTGTTCGTCCGCGGCGAGCAGGTGTCGGGTAAGTACACAGGTATCGGGTCAGTGCTCGACGACGAGGGCTGGTTCCCCACCAAGGACGTGGCCTACCTGGACGCCGACGGCTACCTCTTCATCGGCGGCCGGTCCGACGACACCATCATCCGCGGCGGAGAGAACATCGCACCGGCCGAGATCGAGGACGTTCTCGTTGAGCATCCGCACGTCCACGACTGCGCTGTGGTGGGAGCCGAGGATCCCCAGTGGGGGCAGATCATCGTTGCCGTCGTGGTGCCCGCGTCGGGCGCATCGCCCGACGTCGAGGACCTGCGTGGATTCGTGCGCGGCCAGCTGCGCGGGTCCCGCACGCCGGACAAGGTGGTGTTCCGTGATGAACTTCCCACCAACGCGACCGGCAAGGTGCTGCGCCGCGAACTCGTCAGCGAGCTGAACGCCAGTAAGGAGCCAGCATGATCAAGAACGGCACGCGTCTGCAGAGCCAGGTATGCGACACCCAGGTCATCGTCGTGCGGTCCGCCGACAGCCTCGACGATCTGCGCGCAGGCGGCGCCCCGATGGTGCCGCTCGACCAGCAGAAGGCCTCCGATCTCACGCTCGACGATTCCCTGTCCGACGGGAATCTGATGGGTAAGCGCTACGTCGACGAGACCGGCGCCGAAGTGCTCGTGACCAAGGCGGGCAAAGGCACGCTGTCCGTCGGGTCGACGCCGCTGTCCATCAAGGAAGCCAAGCCACTTCCCGCCAGCGACTGAGCTGGGTCTGGCGGCGACGAGTGCCGGGCCGAATAGTTAGTGGTTGAAAGTTAATTAAAGGCTCCGTTCGGGCATTCAAGCCCGGTGAGCGGGCGGACGACGGCTGCTGCGGACGCGAAGGCGTCTGCAGCAGCCGTTGCGCGCGAGCGAATTCGGACGGCCGAACTCGTCGGACCGACGAGCGGGCTCGCACCCGGGTTCGCGCAGGCCAACCTGGTGATTCTGGCCGAGGACGACGCATCGGATTTTCGGCGCTTCTGCACGCAGAACCCGAAACCGTGCCCACTGCTCGAGGTCACCGACCCCGGTTCCATCCACCCGAGGGCCCTCGCTCCCGACGCCGACCTGCGCACGGATGTCCCGCGCTACCGGGTGTTCCGCGACGGCGAGCTCGTCGACGAGCCGACTGACGTCACGTCCTACTGGCGAGACGATCTGGTGGCCTTCCTGCTCGGCTGCTCCTTCACATTCGAATGGGCGCTCGCCGCCGCCGGACTCCGACTCGCACACCAGGAGCAGGGCGTCAACGTTCCGATGTACGTGACCAACCGCCTTTGCGTGCCGGCAGGCCCGTTCGAAGGGCCTCTGGTCGTGTCGATGCGACCGTTCGCGCCGCCCGACATCCCTGCTGCCGTTGAGATCTCGTCACGGTTCCCGGCGATGCACGGCGCGCCCGTGCACGTCGGCGATCCCGGCGAATTGGGCATATCGGATCTCGGCGCACCCGACTTCGGCGATCCGGTTCACGTCGACTCGGGCGCGGTACCTGCGTTCTGGGCCTGTGGCGTGACACCGCAGGCAGTCGTCGTCGAAGCCAGACCCTCGCTGGCGATCTTCCACGCGCCCGGCCACATGTTCATCACCGACCGTCCGCACGCCGAATTCGACTCACAGGAGACAGCGCCATGACCGTGCACGAGCAGATGACACCGCGAAGCGATTCCTCCGACGTACGGAAAGCGGTGCGGGGGGCGGCCATCGGCAACACCGTCGAGTGGTTCGACTTCGCGATCTACAGCGTGCTGGCCACCTACATCGCCGACAAGTTCTTCCCGTCGGGTAACGACACCGTCGCGCTGCTGAACACGTTCGCGATCTTCGCGGCCGCGTTCTTCATGCGGCCGCTGGGAGGGTTGTTCTTCGGGCCGCTCGCGGACCGGATCGGCCGTCAACGCGTGCTGGCGATCGTGATCCTGTTGATGTCGGCCTCGACGTTGGGGATCGGCCTGGTGCCGAGCTACGACTCCATCGGGGTTGGCGCTCCCCTGATCCTGCTGCTGCTCCGCTGCCTGCAGGGTTTCTCGGCGGGCGGCGAGTACGGAAGCGGCGCGTGCTATCTCGCGGAGTACGCCCCCGACAAGCATCGCGGTTTCGTCGTCTCGTTCCTTGTGTGGTCCGTCGTGGTCGGATTCCTGCTCGGATCGATCACCGTCACCGTGCTGCAGGCGCTGCTGTCGGAAGCCGCGATGGACTCCTACGGCTGGCGTATCCCGTTCCTGATGGCGGGCCTGCTCGGCGCCGTCGGTCTCTACATCCGGCTGAAGTTGCGCGACACCCCGGAATTCGAGGAGTTGCGCGACGACGGAGAGATCTCCGAGTCGCCGCTGAAGGAAGCCATCACGACATCGTGGCGCCCCATCCTGCAGATCTTCGGGTTGGTGGTCATTCACAACGTCGGCTTCTACACGGTGTTCACCTTCCTGCCGAGCTACTTCACCAAGACGCTCGAGTTCACGAAGATGGATGCGTTCATTTCCATCACGGTCGCCAGCGTCGTCGCGCTGGTGCTGATCCCGCCCCTTGGTGCGCTGTCCGACCGGATCGGACGAAAGCCCATTCTGATTGCAGGCGCCGTCGCCTTCATCGTCTTCTCCTATCCCCTTTTCCTGCTGCTGAATTCGGGCTCATTGGCCGCGGCGATGGCTGGGCACGCCGGTTTGGCGGCCGTCGAGGCGGTGTTCGTCTCGGCCTCCCTTGCCGCAGCCGCGGAACTGTTCGCCACCCGGGTCCGATCGGGCGCGTACTCCATCGGCTACAACATGTCGGTCGCGATATTCGGTGGCACGGCACCGTATGTGGCGACCTGGCTGACCGACCGTACGGGCAATCCACTCGCGCCCGCGTACTACGTGATCATCGCGGCGATCGTCTCGCTCGCAACGGTGTTGACGATGCGTGAGACGTCGGCGCGTCCGTTGCGCAAGCTCGTTACTGACTAGTCCACATCAGGCCGCGGATGACAGCCGCCTGCGGGATGTCCTCCACTGCGATCAAACCCGCGGGCGCGCCGCAGAGCCAGTCGATGACGTTGACCACCCGGGCAGCCGTGGACACGCATCCCGCTTCGGTGACGTCGAGTGCAGGGTCGGACACGTGTGTGTTGAGTTCGACCCGGGGCTCGCCTTCGACGACCACGCGGTGGACACCGGGCTTACCGTCGGGCGGATATTCCCAGTCCGGTGCCGACGCCGCGGTCAGCCGGGTGATGTGCTCCATGGTGATCAGAGGAACCCCGTCGCGTACCCCTTCGACCGCGAACCGGACGGCCGCCATCTGGCCGGGTTCGATCGTCGCCATCTTGCATTCGATCCGCTTGTCGGTGTACCAGGGTTCTATGCGCTGCCGGAGCTCGTCGAGTTCCACGCCGAGTTGGTCTGCGAGGTTGCGGACCGGGCCGCCCCACATCGTGGTGAGGACACCCGGAAGGAAGAGCATCGGCGGGTCCGCGTCGGCGGGGAGCCCGAACCCCATTGAGACCCCGGTGAACTCGTAGTCGTCGTAGTTGGCGTAGTCGAAGATCTCCTGAACGGTGACCGATGTGGCACGGGTGACGAGGCTCAGCGCGCTGTGCACCTCGGTATCGCCCGAGTAGCCGGGGTCGATGCCGTTCACGTACAACGACGCGTTGCCTGCCTGGCAGGCCTTTTTCAATGGTTCCCGCAGCCAGTCGTCGGCCTGACGGGGCGTCACCAGCCACACCATCGACGTAGCCGCGACATTGATGCCTGCCGCGAGGAACTTCGACATCTGTTCGAGAGCTTCCATCGGCCGCGTCTCGCCCTGCGCGGTGTAGACGACGCAGTCGGGCTTCAGTGCGATCAGTGCGTCGATGTCGTCGGTCGCGACGATGCCGGTCGGTTCTTTCAGCCCGCATAGTTCGGCGGCGTCTCGCCCGATCTTGTTCGGGCTGGCGGCATGCAGGCCGACCAACTCCAGATCCGGTCGTCCGATGATCGCCTTGAGTGAGTGTTGGCCGACATTGCCGGTGGAGAATTGAACCACTCTGCGCATCGTCATCCTCCAGTTGCAGATCGTGGCCATATCTAAACGGATCGCACTGACTGAAGTCAACGGACTCCATCACCTACACCGGGCCGTTTGACGATATTGTGGGCGTATGGCCGTGGTGGACAAGCCCTCAGCGCGTGACGCGAAGCGTCTTCAAACTCGCGAACGACTCATGGGGGCCGCCATCGCCGAGTTCAAACGATCAGGTCTCGCCGCGGCTGACGTCGGGGCCATCGTGACAGCCGCGGGCGTCGCCCACGGCACCTTCTTCTTTCATTTCCCCACCAAGGAACACGTCCTGCTGGAATTGGAGAGGCGCGAAGAGGAGCGCATCGCCAAGCAACTTCGTCGCTACGTGGGCTCCAACCCGGACCTCACCTCCATACTCGAGGAATCGGTCCGCCTTGTTGTGGGGTTGGAGCGCCGACTGGGTGCAGCCTTGTTCAAAGACTTTTTGGCACTGCACTTCTCACAAACACGTCCAGCCGACGAAAGCAATGAACACCCCGTTATCGTCACAGTCGCCGAGGAGATCGAACATGCGAGGGAGCGTGGCCAGGTAGACGCTGACGTGAACGCGATGAACAGCGCCGTGTTCTTCCTCCTCGGCCTGTACGCGCTGCTCACGACGACACACGACTGGCCGGCCCAGGCTGCGATGCTCGACGACTATGTGGCAACAACGCTGCGGGGCATCCGCGCCAAGTAGCCGATTGACTACATCTGGTGATTGACTATAGTCAGTCACTGTGAATCTGCCGGCGCCAAAGCTTGGCCGCGGTGGCCGTGAAGTGACGCCGAAGACCGAGCTCATCGGCAGCGGTCTCGACGAACACATGGAGACGTCGCGGCTTGCCCAGCGAAAGGCCGACAAGTGGCTGATCTCGGGTAGCCTTCTGATCGGCACCGCGGCGCTGGGCGTCTTCGGTCTTCCGCTCTTCCTTCGTGGTGTGTGGTTACTGCGGAAGGCGCAACGAGACGGGCTGACGGTACGGCCCATGTTGGTTACACTGCTCGGCTATCTCGTCATCATCGACGCCGCTATCAACACCGTGGGCTGGGCGCTCGACCTTGTCGCCAACCACACCATCCTGGCCCGAATCCTGTTGAACGGCTGGGGCGCTATGTTCGACGCCGGTTACTTCTGGCACTACAACGAGTTGTGGTTGGGCGGCGCCGCCGGGCCTGGCGAGAAGGCCATGGAAGTCGGGATGATCCTCACCGTCTTCACCATGCGGATCGCCGCTGCGATCGGTTTCCTGCAGATGAAGCGCTGGGGCCACCAATGGATGATCATCACCTGTTGGATGGGCGTGCTCATCTGGTGCCTCTACGTGTTCAACATGACCATGTACGCCGATGTGCGCTACTCGGGGGTCGTGCTGCCGGTGGTCGGATGGTGGCTCTACGACATCTTCTACATCACCCCGTTCCTCGCGATTCCGTACCTGCACTCGGTCAATCGCGAGATCTTCTCCGACTGATCGTCAATGACTGCACTCATTGACTTTGGTCAGTAGCCGAGCTACAAAGGGCAGACCATGACGCCTCAGGTCAAGCAGTCGTCACGCGATGCACGCCGGTTGCAGACGCGGGAACGCATACTCGGCGCGGCGATCGTCGAGTTCAAACGCGCAGGCATGTCCGGAGCCGATGTCCACGCCATCGTCGCCGCGGCAGGCGTGGCGCACGGGACCTTCTTCTTCCACTTCCCCAGCAAGGAGCACGTGCTGCTGGAGTTGGAGAGCCGCGAGGAAGCGCGGATGGCTGCCGACTTCGGCCGCTTCCTCGATGAGCGGCACGACTTGGTGAGCGCGCTGACCGAAGTCGTGCATCTGGTTGCAGGCCTGGAACGAACGCTTGGCCCGCTGCTGTTCAAAGAGATACTTGCGCTGCACTTCTCACCCACACGGCCCAACAAAGACGAGTGGGTCGAGCATCCGATCATCGTGCTGTTGGTCCAAGAGATCGAGCGAGCCAGAGGCGACGACGAAGTCCATCCGGAGGTGGATGCGTTCTACAGCGCTGCGTTCTTCCTCCTCGGCATCTACGGCGTGCTGACCACGATGAGCAATTTCGACACCCGCGAAACGATGCTGGCCAAGTTGGTGGCCACCGCCGTGCGCGGCCTGGAGATTCGATGACCGCATCATGCATGCGGTTATGACCGGCAAGGAGGCCTGAAGTGGACTGGGTATGGGAGATCCTCCGCTACGTCGCCGCGTGGGGCGGCACGGGTCTGATCATCTGGTTCTGGTACTGGATGTTCTCCAATATCGGCACCTTCTAGAGCGAGCCGAAACAAGCATGTCCGAACCTTCCGATGCGCACGCGCTCGCAGTCGAGCGCAGTTGTGCCGTGACGGCGGTCGCCCTGAGCGGACAGCGTCGGCAGGGCGTGCGTCTCGTCAGCGGGGCCAGGCGCAACTTCGGTCTGAGTTCCACCCTCGATTTCGTTCACGTTCCATACCCCCCGGCGGCGCGTAACTGGACTCGTCGCACCCTGACATGCGGCGTGGCGCTTCAATGTTCACCGTCGAAGGACCTAATCGTCGACTACCGGCTCAACGAACTGTCAGCACGGGAATTGAGCGCACTCACCCTCATCGAGGGAGGTGTCGCGCTGGGCTGGATCGCGGAGAACTGGCCTGGGCTACTGCCTGAGATTCGGCGGCTGCTGCCAGACCTCGACGTGACGGCCGGCGACACGGACGCCGAAGCGATGCTCAATCGCGCAGTCGCGTTGGCGCGGACATCACAACAGCTGATCGTCCACCCGCTGCTCGGTGCGCTCCCCAGGGCATACACAGACCCGCACGGGATGACCGACAAACTGCGCCGGACGTTCGGCAGGATGCCGTGGACCACTTCGCAGAAGCGACTGCCGCGGCCGTACTCAGTTCCCGTCGGCGGCGACGGTGGCGTGCGCAGCCCCAATCTGCCGCCGCCGAGCCGGCCGCAGGACAACGACCTCGACGTGACGCCCGAGCATCGTCCAGGCATCCCGTATCCGGAGTGGAACGCATGGACGAACGGCTTCATGGCCAACCACGTCGCGGTTCTCGAGCGCGCACATTCGAGCCGCGACCGGCATCCGGTGACGGCATCGGCCGATCTGCGCAAATGGTTCACCGAGCGCACCCATCGCGCGATGAAGAACCGTTTGGAAGACGGCTCCGATCTCGACGTCGAGCAGTACGTCAGCCACTACATTGACCTGACCACCGGTGAGGCGATCGAGCCGCGCATCTTCCGCGATCTGCTGCCGAGCAGCCGAGACGTCGCCACGGCGTTGCTACTCGACGGCAGCTCGTCGCTGGGCGTGCACGGCGGCAGGATCTTCAAACTCGAATTGGCCTGTGCCGATGCGCTTTCGCAAGCGATGACGCTCGCACGCGAACGCCACGGCATCTTCGTTTTCACCGGAAACACGCGGCACCGCGTCGAGGTGACGTGCCTCAAGGATTTCGAAGACCGCCGGTTCGTGCCCCCTGGCGGCCTCGGGCTCTCCACCGGCGGATACACCAGGCTCGGTGCGCCCCTGCGTCATATGACGAGTCGGCTTCTCGACCAACCGTCGGAAAGACGCCTGCTCATCGTGATCGGCGACGGCCTGATCTCCGACGAGGGTTACGAAGGCCGCTACGCCTGGGCCGACGCGGCGCACGCCGTTGAGGAGGCCAACGACGCCGGCGTGAGCATGTACTACGTCGGCGTTGGACCGACCCGCGTCGATCCGCTTCCCGAGGTCTTCGGACCTCGCCGCTCCCAACGCATCCGGCGTATCGAGGACCTCCCCCGCGTGTTGGCCCATGTGCATCGAGAGTTGGTGGCGGCATGAGCGAAGCTTGCGAGCGAATCATCGGCACTGAATGCGGCAACCGAGCCTGCGAGGGGGCCGAATGACCGAAACCTATTACTCCAACGGCAACGAAGTTCGGTTGTTCGAGCAGGCGTATCGACAGCATCTACCGGTCATGCTCACCGGCCCGACCGGTTGCGGGAAGACACGACTGGTCGAACACATGGGCCTGCTGCTGCGACGGCCCGTCGTCACGGTCAGCTGCCACGACGATTTGACCAGTTCGGATCTCGTCGGTCGCTTCATGGTCACCGGGGGCGACGTGGTCTGGACGGACGGGCCACTCACCAGAGCTGTCAAGGCCGGAGCCATCTGCTATCTGGACGAGGTGGTGGAGGCACGCCACGATTCGCTCGCGATCCTGCATTCGCTGACCGATCACCGCCGCGCTCTATACCTGGACCGCGCGGGCGAGGTCGTCGCTGCACCCGAAGCCTTCATGCTCGTGTGTTCCTACAACCCCGCCTACCGCAGTTCGTTGAAGGAACTCAAGCCGTCGTTCCGTCAACGCTTCGTCACTCTGCCGATGCGGTACCTCCCGCCCGAGCGAGAGGCAGAGGTGATCGTCGCCGAGGCGGGCATCGCGCCGGATTCGGCCCTACGACTCGTGCAATGCGCGACAGCGATCAGGACCGCGGATGAAGCATTCCACTTCGAACCCCCGTCCACCCGTGTACTGGTCACCGCAGCGCAGTTGATCGTTGCAGGCGCGACCGAATTGGAGGCTGCAGAGACCTGCATCCTCGCGCCCCTGTCGAGCGACGGGGCCATCTCAGAAGGATTGCGCGAAGTCGCTGCGGCCAGCCTGGCCGACGCCGACCGCTCGAGCACGTCACGCTAAAGGAGGAGTGGCCGCGACATGGACCAGAAGGAACGCAAGCGCAAGAGGGCACTCATCGTCCTGCAGATCGTCATCTACGGCTATCTGCTGACGATGTTCGGAATCCAGCTCTACATGTCCTTCGCCCGGGGGTGGTGGGAGTTGTGAGTACGGATGTGCGCGCGGGCGGCACGTTGAGCCTCGAAGAGCACGACGAAGAATCGCGCCTGGCGCAACGCCGGGCGGACAAGTGGATGATCGTCGGCGCGGGCCTGATGGGCATGTGGGCACCGGGGATCTTCGGACTGCCCATCTTTCTGCGCGGGGTTTGGCTGCAGCGCAACGCTGCCCGTGCCGGCCTGTCGATGCGGCCGATGATCGTCACGCTGATCGGATACCTCGTCCTGATCGACGGGATGCTCAACAGCCTTGGCTGGGCTCTTGATCTCGTCGCCAACCACACCTTGATCAACCGTGTCCTGATGGTCGGCTGGGGCGCGATGTTCGACGCCGGCTACTTCTGGCACTACAACGAAGCCTGGGTCGGCGGCGCCGCGGGACCAGGCGAGAAGTCGATGGTGTTCGGGATGATCCTGACGGTCTTCGCGATGCGGTGCGCCGCCGCGATCGGGTTCCTGCAGATGAAGCGCTGGGGCCAACAGTGGATGATCATCACCTGCTGGATGGGCGTGCTCATCTGGTGCCTGTACGTGTTCAACATGACGATGTACGCCGATGTGCGCTATTCCGGCGTGGTCTTCCCGGTCATCGGCTGGTGGCTCTACGACATCTTCTACATCACGCCATTCCTGGCGATTCCGTACCTGCACACGGTCAATCGCGAAATCTTCACCGACTGAGCTGATCCGAGGAGCACTGCTGTGAGTTCATCTACGTCGACACCTGAGTCCGCCGAGGACCAGAAGGCCGAGGACCTTCCTCCCGGCACGACGCCGTACTACGCGAACATGCACAAGTGGATCAAGCGGGCGGTCCTGGTGTGTCTGGTCGCCCTGGTCATCGAAGGCGCCTTCACGCTGCCCTTCATGGCGGTCTACTACGGCTACCCGACCCTGAGCCTGACCGAGATCTGCAGTGAGCTGCTGAAGGTTCGATACTCCGACGACTCCCTGGAGTGCAAGGTTCCCTATCCACCGCTCGGACCGCCCGAGGGTGCAGAGGGCAAGGACACCGCCCAAGACCAATGGGGCATCCAACCCGTCCCGAAATACAACCGAATCGGGTTCCGTGAACTGGTGAAGATCCACAACGAGAGGGAGGCCCGCCAGGCCGCCGAACAGCAAGGCGCTCCGACACCATGACGAAGGCTGTCGAAGAACACGCGGAAAACTGGGATCTCCGCCACGAGGACTTCAACGACAACGACTTCCTCTATGACGTCTACCAGGTGATGCGGCGGAATTCACCTTTCGCGCATACGGATACACCGTTTCTGTCCGCAACGCCTGGCGGAGCCTGGGTGGCGGTGCGATATGCGGACTGTTACAAGATCCTGCAGGACTGGGAACACTTCTCCAGCAATCCGACACCGGAAGCGTCTGAACAACTGGCGGGCGATTTGGTCATCACGCTCGATCCGCCGCGTCAGCAGAAGTTCCGCAAGGTGCTCAACCCCTACTTCTCGCCGGCTCGGATGAAGGCGCTGACGCCCCAGATCCGCGACGAGACAGATCGATTGATCGACGACTTCATCGAACACGGAACCGGTGATCTGGCCGAGGTGGCGTGGCGGCAGCCCGGCATCGTCTTCTTCAAGTATCTCCTCGGCATGCCCATCGAGGATGTCCCATTATGTATCGAGTTGACCGACACGGCGTTGAACGGTCATACCGAAGAAGCTCGGATGGCTGCCTGGGGTGGGCTGTATCAGCACATCCACGACGCGGTGTCGGCACGAATCGACGCACCACCGCAGGACGACATGATCGACGTGCTGCTCGCGGCCGAGATCGACGGCGAGAAGCTCGCCTTCGCCGACGTCGTGTCCAATGCCATGCTTCTTGTCCAGGCCGGCCTCGAAACAACCGCTAGCGCAATGTCGTTCGCCTTCCACTATCTCGGCACACATCTCGACGAGCGCGACCGGTTGATCCGCGAGCCAGAAATCATGCCGCGCGCCATTGAGGAACTGATTCGCTTCGGCGGGTCCATCCACGGCATCCCGCGAACCGTCGTCAAGGAGGTCGAACTGAACGGCCACACCTTCTGCCCCGGCGAATCCGTCCTGGTCAACTACGCCTCGGCCAATCGTGATGCCGTCGAGTTTCCTGATCCTGATCGTTGCATCCTCGACCGCCAAGCCAACCGCCACCTCGGGTTCGGGGCAGGCGTCCATCGTTGCCTCGGCTCCAACCTTGCACGCCTGGAATTCCGTATCGGTGTCGAACAAGTGTTGAGGCGGATGCCCGACTTCGCCATGGCACCCGGTAGCGACGCCGTGTTTCACGGCAACTCGGTCACCCGGGGATTCCGTTCGCTGCCAGTCGTGTTCGAACCTGCTCGAAGGACAACCGCATGACCTATCGAATCATTCAATGGATGACAGGTGACGTCGGACAGGTGGGTGTCCGGCACTTCGCCGACAGCCCGGTGTTCGAGCTGGTCGGTGTGCTGGTGCACAGCAAGGACAAGGTCGGCAAGGACGCAGGCGAGATTGCGGGCATCGCGCCGATCGGCGTCGCCGCGACCGACGACATCGAGGCCATCGTCGACATGGACGCCGACTGCGTGTTCTACACACCGATCATCATGGACGTCGACACGGTTTGCCGGTTGCTGCGCTCGGGCAAGAACGTCGTCACCACAAGTGGGTTCTTCCACCCGACGGAGGACTTTCGCGAGGGCGGCGACATGATCCGGGCCGCCTGCGAAGACGGCGGGACATCCTTTCACGCCGGCGGCATTCATCCGGGCTATGCGGGCGATATCCTTCCGCTGACCCTCGCCCGCATCGTCAGTAGGATCGACAAGATCCAGGTCGTCGAGGTCGTGAACGTCCTCACTGACGCGCCGCTCGATCACATCGACTGGCTGGGTTTCGGCAAGGAAAGAGACAAATTCCTCACCGAGCCAACGATTCTCGGCCTCGGGACGGTATTCTTCGCCCAGTCGATGTACATGCTCGCCGACGGCCTCGGCGTGACGATCGATGAGGTGACCTCCGATCTGCAGGCGGCCGTCGCCATCGAGGACGTCACGCACGAACTGGGGGCCATCCCCGGTGGTACCGTCGCCGCCCAGCGACACACATGGACGGCACACGTCGACGGCCGACCGCTCATCGAATTCCACGCGCTCTACACCACAACGACCGCCGACAACCTCGACCCGCCGTGGGACTTCGGAAAGACGCGGTACCGCATCGTGATCGAGGGCGATCCGCCGACCGAGCTCACCCTTCAGGGCGTCGAGAAACCGAACGGCACGATGACCCATCCCGGTTACAACTGGACCGCGATGGGTGCGATCAACGCGATTCCCGATGTGTGCGACGCCGCCCCGGGTTGGCTCACACACCTCGACCTCGGTCTCGTGCAGCCGAGAGGTCTGGTGCGGAAATGACGTCGAATCCATCGACTTCGTCGCTTCATCACGTCGTATTCGCCATCGCGCCCGAACGCCACGATGCGGTGGCGGAGATGTTCACCGGCCTCGGTTTCACCCTTGCGCCTGCCGAACTTGCCGAGCTCGGATTACGGATAAATCTGGACTGGGAACACGGTATCGAACTGATCAGCCCGATACCGGGAGCGACCGCCGCGGTGGCCGTGTCAGTTGCCGAGTTCCTCGACACCACGGGCGACGGAATCTACACGGTCGTGCTCCGGGTCCCCGACGCGTCGACGGCCGAGGCCGTCACCGAGCGCTACGGGGCCGCCATCCGATTTCGCCAGAAGCTCGAAGGCGACGGCACCCATCTCGAGGAGATCGACCTGTCGGTGTTCGATCTGCCACTCACCCTGCTGGACACGAACATTCCGTGATGCCATGACTGATCCGCAAACGCTCCCCCACAAGCCCAGCGTCTTCGAGGCGGGACTCCCGACGCTGAGGTACGACGTCACGGACACTCCGCAGGACATCTACCCACAGTTCCAGGACGCTCAGCAGGCTGCGCCGATCGCGCTGGGTCCCATCGGACCCGAGGTGCTCTCATACGAGCTTGCGCGCACGGTGCTGCGGGATCCGCGTTTCGTGGTTCCGACCGGCATTCATCTTTCTGCGCATGGCATCACGTCGGGTCCGTTGTGGGACAGGGTGACCCGCAGCATCCTGAACATGGAGGGTGACGAACACCGTCGGCTGCGCAGCTTGGTGTCGCGGGCGTTCACCCCGCGGGCGACGACGCGAATGCACGACAACATCCACGCAGTCATCAACGAACTCATCGACAAGGTCGTCGACTCGGGCCGCTGCGAGTTCGTCGCCGACATCGCCAGGCCCTATCCAATACCGGTGATCTGTGCGCTGCTGGGTGCACCTCGCGAGGACTGGCAACAGTTTTCGCGATGGGCGGAGGACATCTTCAAGATCGTCAGCTTCGACTGCAACCTCGCCGAGGAGGAGCCTGTCGTCCTCAAGGCATGGGGCGAATTCGACGATTACATCGACGAGATGATCGCCCAGCGGCGACAGCGCTTGACCGACGATCTGCTCTCCGAGCTGATCCGCATCGAAGACGGCGGCGACCGACTCGACGCAGGCGAGTTGCGCATGCTGGCCTTCAGCATCCTGGTGGCCGGAACCGATACGACCCGTAGCCAGCTCGCGGCGTCGATGCACGTGCTGTGCGATCACCCAGAGCAATGGGCGCTGCTGCGCGATCAGCCGGGGTTGGCAATGAGTGCCGTCGAAGAGACCATGCGGCATTCGCCGTCGATGTGCAGCACAGTGCGCAGCGTCGCCACCGATGTCGAGATCGATGAATACACCTTCCCCGCAGGCACTTTCATTCTTGTGAACACGTACGCAGCAAATCGCGACCCCGCCATCTACGACGACCCGGTGCGTTTCGACATCACCCGCGACGCCCCGCCGCCCATCCTGACCTTCGGCGGAGGAGTGCATTACTGCCTCGGCGCCAACCTGGCTCGGCTGGAACTAGCCGAGGCATTGACGGACCTTGCCCAGCGTTTTCCGAATCCGCGTTGCGCGGGAACCGTGCCATGGAAACCACTGCTCGGCCTCAGTGGGCCGACGAGTCTGCCGATGGAGTTCGACTGATGAGTTCAGTGTCTGAAGCGACGCCCGTCGCGGCCGAACGCGAGGTCATCCCGTTTCGGGAGCGCAAGGGCGACATCGTCTTGTGGATCTTTTTCCTGGTGAACGTCACCTTCGTGACCTACCAGGCCGATATCGAGCAACTCGTCATCCGCGATCCGGACAACTTCACCTACCCCGTCTGGCCGCTGCCCTACATGGTCGACTTTCTGCACTGGTACTTCGCGAATTTCGACCCGCTGCTGTACGAGCGACCCGTCTGGTACACCACGATCGTCGTCATCGACCAGGTCGTCTACGGCCCCTTCTACATCGCCGCACTCTATGCGTATTGGAAGGGCAAGGATTGGATCCGCAACTGGTCGATCATCTGGGCGTCGGTGATGCTCGCAACCGTCACCGTCATTCTGGGCGAGGAGATCGCCGGCCCGTTCGCGAGCGATCACCTGTTGCTTGTCTTCGCCACGAACGCGGGATGGTTGATCGTCCCGATCTGGGTGATCATCCGGATGTGGCGGGAGCACCCGTTCACGCGACCGGTGCCGGCGGAGGGGTAGGGCTGGTGGCGACTTTCGTAGAACGTTACGGATCGTGGGCTGTCATCGCCGGAGCGTCCGAGGGGTTGGGCGAGGCACTGGCTCGAGGCTGCGCCAGCCGCGGGCTCAACGTGGTACTCATTGCACGACGCGTCGAACTCGCGCAGAAGCTTGCCGACGACATCGCCGCCAGAACTGGTGTGCGGACGCGCGCGATGCGGGCAGACCTCGCCGACCGTGAAGATCTCGACCGCATCCTCGTCGAACTCGTCGACGTAGACGTCGGCCTCCTCATCTACAACGCCGCGTTCTCCGTCGTCGGGCCGTTCTGGAACTTCGACATCGACACGCACCTCAAGGAGATCGACGTCAACGTGCGCGGGCCGCTGGTCCTCAGCCACGGCTTCGGCGAGCGGTTACGTGCCCGAGGTCGCGGCGGGATCATCCTGCTGTCGTCGATGGGCGCGCTTCAGGGAATGGTGAGGGTCGCCAACTACTCCGCCACCAAGGCCTACAACCTGGTACTGGCAGAAGGCCTTTGGGCCGAGCTCCGCGACGACGGGGTCGACGTGTTGGTCAGCTGTGCGGGTGCGACGCGGACGCCGAACTACGTGGCGTCTGAGCCCGACGACGCCAAGGTGCCGGTCCAAGAGCCCGAGCAGGTCGCTGAGGAGACCCTGAATGCCCTTGGGAAGAGGCCGACGGTGTTCCCCGCGCGGGTGCTGCGCGCCACCCACTTCGCGTTCCGCCACCTGATGGGACGCCGGACCGCGGTCCGGCTGATGGCCTACGCGAGCAACAAAACCTATAAGGAGCAGGGCAGCTACAGCACCGGCGACCGCAAGTGACCAGGTGCCATTGCCGGGGCCTTGAAGCTATCTTTATAAAGATAATAAGATAGCGACCATGGATCGCGATCAGCTCGTCGACCTCACCCGCCGCGCGCTCAAACTGGCGCGGGACAAGACCACCGATCTCGCCCCGGCCGAATACCGGGTCCGAGCCGACACCTACACCTCGGCCGACCGGCACGCGCGCGACGTCGAGATGGTTCTCGCCAGCCCACAGCTTGTCGGCTATGTCTCTGAACTGCCGAAGCCTGGCACGTACTGCACCAAGACCGTGATGGGCCGGTCGATTCTGCTGACCCGCACAACCGACGGCTCGGTGAAGGCTTTCGAGAACGTCTGCCTTCACCGGCAGTCGCAGATCGCCGAGGGGTGCGGGACGGCGCGCAGGCTCGTATGTCCCTACCACGCGTGGAACTACGATCTGGACGGCAACCTCGTCGGCGTTCCCGGCAAGGAGGGCTTCCCCGAAAGCTCAACGGGCAGTCCGAAATTGACCGAACTCCCTGCGACGGAATGCGCCGGCTTCCTGTGGATCGCGCTCGACCCCGACGCCACCCTCGATATCCCCGAATTCCTGGGACCGTTGGCCGAAGAGCTGGACTCCTGGGGTATCGGACGCTGGTCGCCGTTGGGCGAGAAGGTGCTGGACACGGGGATCAACTGGAAGCTTGCAATCGACACGTTCGCCGAGAACTATCACTTCGCAACTGTTCACAAGACCACGTTCGCGACCATCGCGCGCAGCAACTGCACTGTGTTCGACTCGTTCGGGCCTCACCACCGACTGGTGTTCCCGCTCAACGGAATCCTCGATCTCGACGACGTCGACGAAGCGCAGTGGGAACCGTTGCAGGCGATGGTCGTGATCTACGCGCTGTTCCCCAATATCGTGTTGTCGGCGACGATAGCCAACGGCGAACTGTTCCGGGTCTACCCGGGTGAGGTTCCCGGTCGATCGATCACGGTGCATCAGAACTCGACGCCGCTCGACATATCGGACGAGTCGTTTGCCGCCGGTGCGCAGGCGGTCTTCGACTACGCGCACGGCACCGTCCGCGACGAGGACTACGCGTTGGTCGAGAAGCTCCAGGCCAACCTCGCCTCGGGCGTCAGGGAACACCTCGTCTTCGGCCGAAACGAACCGGGCTTGCAGCACCGGCACGAGACCTGGTCGAACGCGGTCAGCGCTTCTCGTCGATGAGCCGCGCCACTTCGTCGCGCTCCCCCGGCTCTGCCGCTTCCAGCACGTCGGCCAGCTCCCAATCCCGGTAGAGCGCCAACGAGCGCTCATAGAACGCGAAGCCGCCGACCTCCTCCCCGCGGAACGTTCCCCGATACCGGTACGGACCTTCCATGTACTCCAAAGGAAGGCCGTGCCCCGGCGCAGGGACCAACGGCTCACCGGTCAGATCCAGGCCGAGTTTGTTCGACGTCAGGCGATGGCGATCCGGCATGTACCGCACCACAGACGGCGGCGGCACCAGCGTGCGAATGTTCTCGGGCCAACGCACGTAGCTCGTGACCGTCACCTCGATATCATCTGCATACTCGGGCTCCGCGTCCGGCGAACTGGTCGTGGCACCCGAAAACGGCTGCAGCGCATTGCGGTTCGTCCTGTCGAACTGGCGCCAGATACTCATGTCGACGCCGTTATTCAGGTTGATCGTGCGCCATTCGTGAGCACGGGAGCGGATGTCGCCGGTTCCGCCACCATCGTTGGCCACCAACGGAAACCACTGCCTATCTACGTGCCCCGAGGTTCCGGTGACGTTCTCCTCGACCGAACCCCACGACAGCGTTCCGGTCATCGTCATGCCGGTCTGGAAGTAGGAGTACGTGCTGGCCTGCCCGAAGCATTCGATGACCCCGTTATAGGCCGACGCCCCGAGAGGCACGGGTGCTCGCGACGGGGTGACGTGCAGGTCAAGGCGCATCTGAACGCCGTCCTGGTCGGTGCCGCAGAAACTCACGTCATAGGTGTAGGGCTGCAGCCCGCCGCCCTTGTCGCGACAGGTGCGCCAGACAGCCGTCCCAGCCCGCGAGTCATACGTCATGTCGAGATGGTCGTCGGCGACGGTCAGCTTCGGCGCTACGTCGGCCTTCTTGTTCGTCGACGGCATGTCGTAGTCGGTGTAGGTGCCGTAGGTGCCGTTGTCGAGGTCGAAGAGGGCAAGCGTGTAGAAGTCGGCGACGATGGCCTGCCCGGGCCGGTTCTTGTTGAAGATTGTCAGGAAGGCGAAATTGCGGCCTGCTTCGCCTTCGAGTTCGCCCGCGAGAAACCAGGTGTCCGACTCGCATGTGGGGTGGTTGGCCTCGGCGGCGGGAAAGACGAAATGCGGGTCCCCCGGCACCAGCTCGAACGGATATCGACGCCAGTCATCACCCACGGACACTCCCAGATTTCTTTTTTGTTATGTTAGCAGTAATAGCAACTTTAGCGCGACGGGCGGTGGCGCCGTGACGGACGAGGCGAACAAGCGATTCCCGTTCGCTCCCTTCCCCAAAGGCTGGTTTCAGGTCGCCTACAGCCGTGAGGTCGAGAACGGCGAAATCATCGGAATGCACTACTTCGGTAGGCGGCTGATCTGTTACCGCGGCGACTCCGGCACGCCGCACGTGCTCGACGCGTACTGCCCACATCTCGGCGCCGACATCGCCGTCGGCGGCACCGTCGACGACGACTGCGTGGTGTGCCCCTTCCACGGCTGGCGGTTCGACGGGGCGGGCAACAACGTCGAGATCCCGTACGCCAAGACCGTGAACCGGACCGCACGGCTGCGAGCGTGGCCGACGGCCGAACGCGCGGGGATCATCTTCGTCTGGTACTCGGCGGACGGCACCGAACCCGAATGGGAGCTGCCCAAGATTCCGGAAAGCCAGGACACGGCATTCACGTTTCATGCTCCCGACGAAGCCCGCTGGCGGTTCCGGTCCCACCCCCAGGAAGTCTTCGAAAATACCGTCGACATAGCCCATTTCGCGACCGTGCACGGGGTGTCCGGCTTCGGCGATCTCGACCTGGAGACCGACGGGCACTGGCTCAAAGCTGTCGCGGAAGTGACATTCCAGACGCCGCGCGGCCCCGTATCGGGCGCCGTCGACTCCGAGCTGTTCGGGATGGGCATCGACGTCGTGCGCCACCGCGGCCTTGGCCGCTCCTGCACGCTGCTGACCGTGACGCCGATCGACGGTGAGTTCGTGGACGCGCGGTACACCTTCTTCGTCCAGACCGACGCGGAGAGCGGTGAGATGACGCGGATGGGGCTCGGCTTCGCACGCGACTTCTGCAAGCAGATCGAACAGGACATCCCGATCTGGGAAGCCAAGATCTACCGCGACCGTCCACAACTCGCGCGCGGCGAAGGTGCGATAACCGAATTCCGTTCCTGGGCAACGCAGTCCTACGAGGAGGCC
Organism: uncultured Actinomycetota bacterium; assembly: GCA_963756865.1. Lineage (GTDB taxonomy): Bacteria > Actinomycetota > Actinomycetes > Mycobacteriales > Mycobacteriaceae > Mycobacterium. The sequence continues at coordinate 181,106 of CAVWPQ010000021.1, forward strand.
AGCACGTGAGATCGATGTCCTACGACGAGCTCTTCATCGGTGGCCGCTGGCAGAAACCCGCCACCGGACAACGAATCACGGTTGTCTCCCCGCACACCGAGGAGCCGATCGGTGAAACACCCGAAGCCGCGCCGGAAGATGTCGATCGTGCGGTGTTGGCCGCGCGCAAGGCATTCGACGAAGGTCTGTGGCCGAGGCTCCCCGTCTCGGAACGGATGGAGAAGATCGAGAAGCTCACCGCGGTGTACACCGCCGGTGCCGAAGCGATGGCCGACCTGATCACCGCGGAGATGGGCTCCCCACGCACGTTCAGCAGGCTCGGCCAGGCGAACGGCGCACTGTCGCAGATGTATTTGACCCTGGCCACAGCCAAGGAGTTCGGCTGGGTCGAGCGCAGACAGGGCCTGTTCGGCGAGGTTCAGGTGCGACGCGCACCGGTCGGCGTCGTCGGCGCCATCGTGCCGTGGAATGTGCCCCAGGTGCTGATCATGCCGAAGATGATTCCCGCGCTGATCGCCGGTTGCACCGTGGTCGTCAAGCCCGCTCCTGAGACCCCGCTTGATGCGATGTGGCTGGCCGAGATGCTCGAGGAACTCGATCTTCCAGAAGGTGTGGTGTCGATCGTTCCCGGTGGCCGGGACACCGGTGAAGCACTTGTGAGGCATCCGGGAATCGACAAGATCGCGTTCACCGGGTCGTCGGCCACAGGCAGGCATATCGCCGCGGCGTGCGGCGAACAACTCAAGCGGGTGAGTCTCGAACTCGGGGGCAAGTCTGCGGCGATCATCCTCGACGACGCGGACATCGACCACACGGTCAAGCACCTCAAGATGGCCGGCTTGATGAACAACGGGCAGGCGTGCGTGGCGCAGACGCGCATCCTGGTCAGCGAGCGCAAGCATGACGAGGTCGTCGATGCGCTCGCCGACATGGTGTCAGGGCTTACGGTCGGCGACCCCGCCGAAGAGTCGACGGACATCGGACCCCTTGTCGCCCAACGCCAGCAGCAGCGTGTGCAGGGCTATATCCAGTCCGGTATCGACGATGGCGCGAGGATCGTCGTGGGCGGCACAGACAAACCGTACGACCGAGGCTGGTATGTCCGGCCGACACTGTTCGCCGATGCAACCAACGACATGACGATCGCGCGCGAGGAGATCTTCGGGCCCGTGCTCACGGTGCTGAGGTACTCCGACGAGGCCGACGCGATCCGCATCGCCAACGACAGCGACTACGGATTGGCCGGGTCCGTGTGGACGGCGGACGTTTCGCACGGTCTGCAGATCGCAGCACAGATCCGCACCGGCACCTACGGAATCAACATGTACCAACTCGACACCAGCGCACCGTTCGGTGGATTCAAGCAATCGGGCATCGGCCGCGAGTTCGGACCCGAAGGCCTCGCCCAGTACACCGAGATCCAGTCGACGGTGACCGCAGGCGAGCTGCCGCCGAGCTAGCCCTGTGCAGCGTCCGCCTGTTTCTGCTTTTCAGCCTCCGCGGCTTTCTCCGCCTTTGCCTGGAAGTCCCGGCCCTGCGGGCTGCCGAGCGAGGCGCCGGGCGTAGTGGCCGTCGCGACCCCCCGATCGCAGTTGAGGGCCAGCAGGACCACGCTGTCAACATGGGTAAAGGCGCCGTCGGAATCCTCTACGAACGGCGCATTCGTCGCACTCGTGACCAGGCAGTCACCCATCGAGACCTGCCGATCGCCCACGGTCACTTGGATCTTGGCCGTGCCGCCGCCGTCTTCAATCTTCGAAACCGCATCGCCGTACGTCATTCCCACCACGTCCGGTGGCCCGCCCGTGCTCGCGGACGAGATGCCTGCACCGAACATCCCCAACACGCCGACGGCCACACCCGCGGCGCCGGCGGTACTGGCCGAGACAAAGAAATTCTTCACATGCCACCCGTTTGCGTCGTTGTCGGGCAAAGCTAAAGCCGTGAACCTGTGCTTTGACAGGGCGTACGGCATGAATGTGCCGTGAGTGTGGATGATCGGGGGCCCTGTCTAATCCGATAGCTCGAGAGTCACCTCGGCCGGACAGCACAGTTCGTCACGCTGGTTGAAGATCGCGATCTCGAGATCCACGAGGTGACGCATGGTGTCACCGGCCTTCTCGAGTCGCTTGTCGACCACCCGCCCACGACCGATCATGGAGTCGCCCGCGTAGACCGAGCCGACCATCGACACCTTGCGTCGAACCACCCGGCTGTACGGCCCGGCCCAGTCGGTGGCAATCCGGTCGATGAAACCCGCGAGATGCATCGTGTTCACGAAGATCGTTGGATGCCCGTGGCTTTGGGCGTATACGGGGTCATAGTGGCCGGGAAAGTAATCCCACGTCGCGCCCGGGTTCATCACCACGCGCTGGTAGCTGATCACGTCGACAACCTCCGCGAGATCGGTCGGCACCGTGACGTCGGTCCACGAAAGCTTGCGGTATGTGCTCATGGCGACTCCGTTGGCGTGAAGCGAAACAACGTGTTCCGGTTCGTCGCGAGCAGCGACCCGTCGGCCCGGTAATAGCTGTCGCAGGTCTCGACGAAATGGCCGACGCCGACCTTGGTCCGTTTCTCGGGGGATACCGATACCACTTCCTCGACGACATTGAGACGGTCGCCCTCGAGGATCGGCGCCACGAGTTCGACGTCGTTGGAGGCGTTGATGAACGTCGTGCCGGGCAGCGGGACACGGATCGCGATCGACGGGACGGGTTTCTCGCCGTCGGGCAGCCACGGCGGTGGGATGAGCCACCCCATCAACAACGCGGGCGGTGCGACAAGACCGCCCCACACCTCCGACGCGAACTCGACATCCCAGTAGGCCGGGTTGCCGTCCTGCACCATCGACGCGAAGTGTTGAATACGTGCCGCATTCACCGCGGTACCCGCGAACCTCGGTTCGCTTCGCACACCGACCATGCGCAGGGCATCGTCGTACGTGCCGAACGCGAACTCGTAGCGGATGGCCTGCGTCACGGCTGGTTCACCGGCTCATACCGGCAGCGCGTCTTTGCTTGGCACGACGTCGGTTTCGAGCTCTCGCGAGGTGAAGTACCAGCCGCCCCGTTCGTAGATGAGCCTGTCATGGTAAACGCCGGTGGCGCGCAGTTCAGCCCCGACGAACATCAACGCGACGCAGGTTTGGGTGGCATCGACGCCGTCGACGGTGATCTCGTGGTCGACAGTGACCAGCCGTTGCCCGTTGCCGCCGCCGAAGGCCTCGCGCAGGTTGGCGAACGTCTCACCGCCGCGGGTGACCGTCGCGCCCGCGTGCCGGAACGTCGCAACCCAGCCGCCGAAATCACCCGTTGAGAACAGCCGGTTGTGTCGGGCGTTCAGGTTCAGGATCGCCGCGCGCCCCGCCACGCCGGCGAGCACGAACTCCTGCTGGTAGGTCATCGTCATTGTGGTTCTCCCGTCCTAGCGACTGAGTACATAGCCGTGATCCTCGCGGTCCCATGCGGCTTCGCCGAGACCCCTCTTGCGAAGCAGGTCCTTGCGGATCCGCCCGATGACGTTCTTCGGTATCTCGTCGAGAACCTCCAGATACCGCGGCACACAGAAATAGGGCATCCGCGCAGAGCAGAAGTCCAAGAGTTCGGCCGGGTCGAGCTGCGCGTCCGGAACCAGGGTGACGACCACGAGGATGTCGTCCTCCCCCAGATCGCTCGGCACGGCCACCGCGGCCGCCTCGAGCACGGCGGGATGACCCATCACCGTCGTCTCGACCTCGACCGACGACACGTTCTCACCCCGCCGCCGAAGCGAGTCCTTCGCCCGGTCCACGTAAGTCAGGTGCCCGTCGTCATCGAAGGCGCCGAGGTCGCCGGTCCGGAACCACTCCTCGTGCGGTGTGACTGCGAGCGACGAACCGACCTGGGCTGAATCGACGTAACCCATACTCATCGCATTGGCTGCCATTGGCCTGCAGGCGATCTCACCGACGCTACCCGTGGGCAGCGACTGCCCATTTCCGTCGATGATACGTACGTCGAAAGCGGGATTCACCTGCCCCGAGGTTCCGGGAACGCCGTCCTCGGAGACGCGCTTGAATGCGATCGGAAAAGCCTCGGTCATGCCGTACATCGTGACGATCTTCGCGCCGTACCGCTGTTCGACACTGCGGTACATATCCGCGGAGATGGGTGCGGCAGAGATGAACCTCAGCGGGAGCTGCGAGTCGCGCGCGTCGGGCGGCTGATTCCACAACATCGACACCATGGCGCCCGCCCCCGCGAAACCCACTGCTCCGCAGGCACGTATGTCGTCCCATACCTCGCTCGGCCGGAACGCTCCCGACAACACCGTCGTCGAACCGAGGAGCATCGGAATCAGCACCGATGGGGCGGCGCTCAGATGGAACAACGGCATGGCGCTCCATACGACGTCACCGGCGGCGAGCTCCCACGCCGACGCCACCCCGGCCGCTGCACAGAACAGGTATTGCCACGTCGTGGCCACGGCCTTCGACGGTCCTGTGGTGCCAGAGGTGAAGAAGAGCGCGCCCAGTTCCTCCGGGCCTGCAGGCTCGCCCTCGAGTTGCGTGCGCGGTGTGGTCTTCAGCGCTTCGGTCAGCGAATCACCAACCACCAGCGCAGTTTCCAGCGTCTCCACCCGATCGACGATCTCGCCGAGGCGGACATGCCGTTCCACGTCGGTGATGACGACCTTGGCGCGCGCCAACCGCAACGCATGGACCAGGAACTCGTCCTTGTTGGCGACGTTCACCGCCGCCGTCACCGCGCCGATCCTTGCTGCGCCCAGCCAGAAATAAACCCACTCGGGGCACGTCGCCGTGAACAGTGCGACGGTGTCACCCCTCGTGACACCGTTGCCTGCCAGCACATTCGCGGCCGCGCACGAGCGGTCCCGCATCTGCGCGAACGTCACCGGCGTTCCGGCGATGGACATCATCACGCGATCGCCGAACTGCTCGGCGCGCAGGTCCAGTACGTCCGGAATCGTGAAGCGCTCGACACCGAACTGCGACGGGCCGATCGGCCCGTCCGGCCTGCGGTCGTCAGGCACCCGCCGCCGCCGGGTCCGGTTCACCCGTTGCGGTGTACCCGAAGTCGATCGGCGACGGCTCCTCACCTGGGTAGAACCGGTGTGCCCAACGCCGGAGGGCGGCGTAGTCACGCGCCTCCTCCGGCGCCAGGTTGGGCTTCTCCAGGTACTTCATGTTCTCCCAGGTGAAGAAGTCCTGTTTGATGACTTCCTGCTGCAGCGCAAGGAATTTCGCGGCGCGGCCCGCCGGCTTGTCGCCGGTGTCGCCGTCTTCGCGAACCGAAGCCTGCGTGTAGAAGTAGTCGGTGTAGTCCTCATCGACCGGGGTCTGACCGGTGACCTCGATGGTCGCGACCAGTTCCTTCGGAAAACGCACGATGCCGAGTCCGAGCGAATAGTTGTCGTAGACGATATTGGCGTCGACCGGCCCGTCGGGCGTGAGCCATGTCGACGCGCGTCCGCCGCCGAAGTTGGCGGTCACCGTCGCATGTAGGTGGTAGCCGTTGGCGTCGAACGACGTTGTGTTGGCGGCGCTGTCTGCCTTGTGAACGAACTGCACGTGGTACGGATCGGCCGCGTTCTCGATGATCATCTGCGCGTGCACCTTGACCCGGTTGAGCATCCGGGAATGCGGGTGCAGAGGGTAGTAGTCGTCGGTCTCCAGTTCCGGCAGCACTGGTGGCTGCCAGTACGGCGCGCGGCCGTGGCGTTCGTGCCACACAACGATGAACCCGTACCACTCCTGCGCCGGGTAGCTCTTGATCCGCACGTTCTGCTTGCAGCCGATCTTGCTGTACGGGATCAGCGCGTTGGTGCCGTCGCCCCGCCATTCCCAGCCGTGCCACGGGCAGACGATGTGTTCGCCCTCGACGGTGCCGCCGACGCCCATGTTCGCGCCGAGGTGCAGGCAGTAGGCGTCGAGCACGTTGACCTTGCCGGACTTGGTGCGGAACATGACCAGTTCCTCGCCGAAGTAGTGCGCCCGCTTGACCTGACCGGGCTGGAGTTCCGACGCGAAACCGACGATGAACCAGCCCGTCGGGAAGCGATACGTCGACAGGCTGATACCGCTTGGGCCGAACTCACGCTCCGACGGATCGATGGTGGGATCGTCGATCGTGTTCGTCATGCCGTCTCCGTCCGCACAATATTTCGGCAGGTCAGACCCAGTCCGCGGTCTATTGTTACTATTTTAAACATTCTAGGTCAAGGACAGCTGAAACCAGGAGTCCTGGCGGACGAGAGGAGCACGAAATCGATGGGGCCCACGACCACGCCAGTCGACCTGTCGGATTCCGCATTGTGGCGGAACGGTTTTCCCGACGAGCTGTTCGCCGACCTGCGGCGGGATCGGCCCCTGTTTCACCACGAGCTGACCGACGGCGTGGCCAAGACCGTAAAGCGCGACTTCTGGATGGCCACCAAGCACCGGCATGCCCAGCGGATTCATCGCGACACCGACTCCTTCACCGCCACGGACGGCCCGCTCATCCAGGGGGTTGGTGTCGTGGGTTCGGCACCCACGATCATCAACATGGATCCCCCCGACCTGCTCAAGCGGCGCCGGGTCATGTCTCACGCGTTCACACCGAAAGCGATCGCCAAGCTCGAGGACGGGATTCGCACGCGCGCGGCGGCGATGGTCGACCGCCTGCTCGCCGCCGGTGGTGGCGACTGGATCGACGATGTGGCCGACGTGCTGCCGATGTCGGTCATCGGCGACATCATCGGGATCCCCGACGACGATCGGCCGGAGATCTTCGACACCCTCGACAAGATCCTCAAAGTCGCGTCGTCCGAAGACCCGGTGGCCCAGCAGAACGCGATGGAACTATTCGGGAAGATTTTCACCTATGCGCATCAGCTCACTGCCGAGAGGCGGCGCAACCCCACCGACGACATCTGGAGCACCCTGACGTCTGCGGTCGTTACCGACGAGAACGGCGAGGAGTTGTCTATCCCGGCCAACGAGCTGGAGATCTTCTTCTTCGTCATCGCCTTCGCGGGCAGTGACACCACCAAGAACGCACTGGCATCCGGCCTTCAGGCGTTCGTCGCGAACCCCGAGCAGATCGAGCGGTACCGCGAGGACGAGTCCGTGCGCTCGAGCGCCGTCGAGGAGGTGCTGCGGTGGGCAACGCCGGTCACGTTCTGGACGCGCAGCACGAAGGTCGACGTGGAGATGGACGGGATCACCATTCCGAAGGGCGAGCGCGTGGTGGCGATGTTGCGATCGGCCAACCGAGACGAGGAGATATTCGCCGATCCGTTCGCCTTTGACATCGGCCGGGCGGACAACCCGCACGTGACGTTCGGCGGCGGTGGGCCGCACCACTGCCTCGGCGCGATGCTTGCCCGCGCGGAGATCCGGGCGGTGCTCGACGAATTGCTTTGCCGCGCAGACGATATCAGCCTCGGCACGCCGAAGGTCGCCTATCCCAATCTCACCAACAACATGACGATATTCGACGATATGCCGATCTTGCTGAAGCGGCGCTGAGGGAGGTCAAGCCCCTTTCGGCCTTGTGCCGATGACGTCGTCGGCCGCGAGTCGCTCGAGGTCGGCCGTCGTCAGCCCGCACAATTCCGTCAACACCTCTTCGTTGTGCTGACCCAGCGTCGGAGGAGTGCGTCGCAGCCAGCGCTGCGTGCCGTCGAGCCGTGTGAACGGCGGGCACGGGTACAGCCCCTCACCGGTCCGCGGATGCTCGAGCCGTTCGAAGAAGCCGCGATGCACCAGTTGCGGATTCTCGGTCACCAGCGACGGCGAGATCACCACCGCTGCCGGAATACCGGCCTCTGCAAGCCTTTCCGCGGCAACGTCGGCGTTCTGGGTCGACCAGCCACCGTCCGATGTCGACGTCATCCTCACCGATTACCTCGGCCAGCGCAGTGCGGTGAGCATCGGAATGCACGCTGACCGCGATCCAGTCGTCCTCACCCGCGCACCGGTAGACGTCCTGCTGCGCCGCGGTGTGGCCGCGGTTGCCCCGCCGCTCCATGACCGACCCGAAAACCTCGAATTCCATTGTCTGAACGGCGGTCACGTTGAGCACCGTCTCGATCATCGGCACCTCGACGAGCTGGCCGAGGCCCGTGCGATCGGTGAACTCGAGCGCCGCGAGCGTCACGAAGGCGGCATGCGCACCGGCAAGTGGATCGCACGCACCGCGCGGTGCGACGGGGAGGCCGTCGGGCAGACCCGTCACCCAGGCCAGCCCGGCGATCTGCTCCATCGTCGGCGCAAAGCCGACTCGGTCGCGCCACGGACCTGTCAACCCGAACGCGGGCATGCGCACCACGACGGCTCGCGGGTTGAGTTCGAGCAGCGCGTCTGCCCCGAGCCCGAACTGATCCATCACCCGCGGCGAGAAGTTCTCGATGACCACGTCGGCCTGCCGCACCAATTCCCTGACCAGCCGCAGCCCATCGGAAGACTGCAGGTCCAGGGTGACCGACCGCTTGTTGGTGTTCATCGCATGGAACACCCAGCCGTACTCCCACCAGTCGTCGACGTCGGTGCGCATACCGCCGGAGTAGCGGATGCCGTCCGGCCGCTGGATCGATTCGATCTTGATGACGTCGGCGCCGAACGCTGCAAGCGAGTTCGACGCTGCAGGGCCGGCCCAGAACGCCGTGAAGTCCACCACCCGCACGCCGGCGAGCGGCGCTTCGGCGGATCGGGTTCGGGGCTCGGATTCTCTTGGCTCCCATAGGGAGACGCCGTCGTCCTGACCTATCGCGGGAGCGGCGCGGACCGGCGCCTGGCCCGCAGCCGACATGAGCCAGGGTGCGCGCGGCTGCTGGAAGCCTGCGGGGTTGTCGATGTAGACGCCGCGCGTCGCCAGGTGATCCATGTCAGGGATGGTCGAGCCGTTGCCCAGCGGAGCCAGCGGCAACCGGAACAGCTGGCCGAGTTCGACGATTTCGGCGACAGTCCGCTCGCGCATCCACGGATCGAGCCGCTCACGGATCCAGTCGCGATAGTCCCATCGCCCGATCTGGAACCGAAGCTGCGCAATCTCGGTGAACTCCGGGCAGTCGACCATCGCGGCGAAGTCGAGCCACTGCTGGCCGGTCACCATGCTGATGCCGACGTAACCGTCCTTGGCAGGCTCGATCGACGGCACCTCGACCGAGCGTGTGACCGGGGGCCTCTGCAGCAGCTGCGAGTGCAGCCATTCGCTGCTCTGCATCAACGTGATCGCCTCGAGCATGGACATGTCGAGGTGGCCGCCGGGTCCGCCGGTCGCGGCGCGACGACGCAGCGCCATCGCGCCGTAGGCGGCCCATGCCCCGCCCATGTATTCGCCCAGCTCGCCACCGATCGAGATGGGCGGACCCGCGGGATCCCCGCGAAACCCCGTGAGCCCCGATGCGGCCTGCAGAGTGAACTCGGTCGCTGACCGTTGCGACCACGGACCGGTCCAGCCGAAGTCGGAGACGGTCACGATGACGCATTCCGGCCTGGCTTCGACCAGCCGTCCCGGGTCGATCCCCTGCTCGGCGGCCGTGACGCGGTCCGCGGTGACGATCACGACGTCGGCCCAGGCCAGTAGCTCGTCGGAAACGGTTGTCACGCTGCGCTTCCCGGCCGACAGGTAACTGAACAGCGGCGAATCGGCGCCGTCGGCCAGCTCACCGCCGGTTGCGGTGAAGCGACGGAGCGGATCGCCCGAGGCGGGCTCTACCTTCACCACGTCGGCGCCCGCGTCGACCAGCAACTTGCCGCAGTAACTGCCCGCGATACGGTCACTTACCTCGACGACGCGCAGATCATCGAGCGGAGTGGGTGCTCCGTCGCTCACGCGGACGAACCTCCTGGGGCCGGTTTCTTTGCCATCTTAGTAACTTTTGTCGGATAGCCACCCCGTCGACCCCAGGTAGCGCCCCTATCGCTGTTAACATTGCCAGGAAATGACAACACTGGGAATCGGGCCGGAGGCCCGTCGCAGGCTCGGCGCCCGTAGGACCGCCGAGATCGTCGCCGACGAACTCCGACGTCAAATCATCGACGGGGAGTTGTCCGACGGCGACCTGTTGCCGCGCCAGGAAGTGCTCGTCGAACAGTTCAACGTCAGCCTGGTGTCGTTGCGGGAAGCCTTGCGAATCCTCGAGACCGAGGGTCTGGTCTCGGTCCGCCGCGGCAATCGCGGCGGCGCCGTGGTGCACGCCCCCGCCAAGGCCAGTGCGGCCTACATGATCGGGCTGCTGCTGCAGAGCGACACCGTCCCGCTCCTCGACCTGGCGACCGCGCTGCAGGAGCTCGACCCCATGTGCACGGCGCTGGCCGCTAAGCGACCGGACCGCAAGGAGACGCTCGTCCCAAAGCTCAAAGAGATCAACGAGCTGATGGCCGAACACATCGAGGACGGCGCGAAGTTCACCGAGATCGGCGGCCAGTTCCACGACGAGATCATCCGTGGCTGCGGCAATCACACGATGATCGCGGTGGTCGGCAGCCTCGAGACGCTGTGGTCCGGCCACTTGAACATGTGGGCCAAGGAAACCGCGGCGCGTGGCGAGTACCCGTCGATGAGCAAGCGCCGCATCGCGTTGCAGATTCACACCAAGCTGACGGATGCGATCGAGGCAGGCGACGCGGACCGGGCCCGCAAGCTCGCCGCCCGCCACATCGGCGACACTCAGACGTACTTCAGCGCGGGCGATCCAGAACAGCGGATCGTAGCGCTGTCGCCGCAAGCCCTGGCCCGTCGTCAGCGCTGAAAGGTGCTGTGTGCGTACGGCGTTGATCACGGGTGGCAGCGGGGGCATCGGCAAGGAGTGCGGCCGCAAGCTCGCTGAGCTCGGCTACGATGTCGTGCTGACCGCGCGACGCGAGGAACCACTCCGCGCCGCCGCCGAGGAAATGGGCGCGCGGTATGTCGTCGCCGACGCCAGCGACCCGGGGAAGTTCGCGCCCGCGGTGGAGGCGGCGGGCGACATCGACCTGCTCGTGCACGCCTCCGGCGTTCTCGGCGGAACCTATGCCCGCAAGCAGACTTTCGAGCAGTGGCGGGAGACGATCTCGGCCAACCTCGACTCGTGCTTCGTCGTCACCTCGGCGGCGCTGCCGAAGATGAAGCCAGGGCTCGCGGTTCGTGTTCATCTCGTCGTCGGCCGCCCACGAGCCGATGATGGCGAGGACCGCGTACTCCGCGTCGAAGGCGGGTATGAACGCGTTCGCCGCCGCACTGGCCCAGGAGGTCGACCGCGACGGCATCAACGTCCACATCGTGACACCCGGACCGGTCGAAACCGAGATGCTGCAAGACGTCCCGTTCGAAATGTGGGCGATACGGGCCTCCGACGTGGCCGACGCCGTCGCCTGGCTGGACACCCTCGACCCGTCGGTCGACCTGCCGGAGATCAGGCTGCACGCGATCACGCGTGGTCCGTCGGCGCGGGCACCGATCGTGCCTCTCGAAGTCGAGCGCCGCACCTCCCGCACCAAGTGATTTCGGCGTGGCTGGTTGCGCTGAGCGCAACTGCGCACGCCGAAATCGCTAAAGAGCCTCGCCGGGGAGCGCTTTCACCGTCGACGGCAGGCCGTACAGCGCGGTCGCGTTGCCCCGCATGATGCGTTCGCGCTGATCGGCGGGGAACCGCCGGATCGCCCAGTCCGGCGCGTCATAGCTCCAGTGCGGATAGTCGGTGGAGAACATGATGCAGTCGCCGAGGTCCATCATCTCGATGTACTCGCGGTACTCGGTGACGTTGACCTCCTCGAGCGGCTGGGTGGTGAACCGGACATGCTCGCGGACGTAGTCGGACGGCTTGCGGCGCACATGCGGCAGGTCGGCCTTGCGGTGTTCCCAGATCCGGTCCATCCGCGACATCACCGGCATCGCCCACGTGAAGCCGCCTTCGACGAACACCACCTTCAGGTCGGGATGGCGGTCGAATGCGCCGTCGAACACCAGGCTCATCAGGTGCGACACGTAGAGCAGCGGCCACGACGCGAAGAAGTCGTGCCAGTGCGCGGGATTGCCGACCGGGAAGATCGGAATCAGCTCGTACGGCGTCTGTCCCATCAAGTGGGTCGCGACCGGAAGGCCGTTGCGGGCCGCGGCTTCGTACATCGGGTCGAAATGCGGGCTGCCGAAAGGTATTCCGCGCGTCTGCGGTGTCATCAACACCTCGGCCATGTATGGATGGCCCGCCCACCGCTCGATCTCCCGCGCGGCTTGCCCTGGGTCCTGCGCGGTGACGCTGATCGCGCCCCGCCAGCGGCCGTGCCAGTTGTTGTCGCCGAGCCACACGTCGGCCAGCCAGTCGTTGTAGGTGGCCTTGAGCACGTGCTCGGCCTGCGGTAGCTGCGCATCGCACATCGGCTCGAGCACCGCGATGCTGACACCGGCGTCGACCAGAAGCTGTTGCGCCGCGAAATCCGGATCGCTTCCCGCCGCGCCCCCGCTCGGCGGCGACGCGTCGACGCGCAGCGAGCTCGTTTTGTAGGCATCGGGGGTGTCGTAGAAATACGACATGGGCGATACGGCGTTACCGGTCGGCCAGAGCGTGTCCTTCCACTCCGGCGGCGCATAGGACTTCAGCACCTGCCCCGACACCGGCAGCGGGTGCACATCGGTGTCGACGATCGTCACCGCGATGTCCCGGGCGACGGCTTCCTCGGCTCGTTCGACGATCGTCATGCCCTTGTCCCCTCGAGGTTTGCCGCAATCCCGTATAAATCGCTTGCGTTGCGCCACAGAACTTTTTCGCGCTTGTCGTCGGACAGCCCGGCCACCGCGGCGTCCGGAGCCGTTGTCGACCAGTGCGGGTATGCGGATCCATACATCAGCAGATCCGCCTTGTCGGTGAAGTCCATCCACCGCTCGGCCTGGCTCTCGTCGGTAGGCCCGTCCAATGCGGACGTGCAGTAGCGCACATGGCCGGCCAAGTACTCACTCGGATACCGGTCGACCCACGGGGTCTGGTCGCGCATCGACATCCAGAACGTGTCGAGTCGCCACATCAGCGGAGTGAGCAGGTCGTAACCGCCGTCTGCGAAAACGAACCGCAGATCAGGATGTCTGCCGAAAGCGCCCTCGATGATCAGCGTCGCGAGGTGGACGAAGGAGTTCAGCGGCATGAACGCCGCATAGCCGGGATAGGTGGACGCGTGGCCCGCGAATGTCGGCGCGTAGTCGACGCCGTTGCCGCCGTTGATGTGCACCGCAACCGGAAGCCCGTGCGCGGCGGCGGCTTCCCAGATCGGCTCGAACACCGGCTTGCCGTAGGGCTCGCGCGACTGCATGGGAACGCCGACCTGCACCATCTTCGGATGGCCGGCCAGCCGTTCGATCTCGGCCACCGCGCCCCTGACGTCCTCGGGGTTGACGCGGATGGTGCCGAGGAAGCGGTTGGTTGCGTCGGGTTCGAGCCAGCGATCGATCAGCCAGTCGTTGACCGCCGCGCATATCCGGCTGTTGAGCAGGTAGTCGGCGATGTTGCCCCGGGTCGGCGGGTTGAGGATCGCGTAGTCGACTCCGCCCTCCTCGAACAGGTGGCGGGTGACGGTGTCGGGATCGGAGCCCGGATAGCCGTCGCCGTACAGATCTTTGCGGTAGTCGCCGCCCGGCGCCTGGTACCACTGCAGTTCGACGTCAGGGATGGCCCGCAGCTTGTGCGCGGACGAGATGTAGCGCCGGATCTCCGAGTTGTACCGGAAATACGGCTGGACATTCGCATCAATGACAGTCATGCGCCGACCTCGCAGGCTCCGCCGGCGCATTCTGTGCTGTTTATTCGCTCGCAAGCTTCGCTCATGCCGTCAGGTACACCTGCCCGTCGGCCACATCCACCTCATACGTGCGGACCCGCTTGTTCGGGTCGGCCAGATTGACCCCGGTGGTGATGTCGAACTCCCAGTTGTGCCACGGGCAGCGTGCGATCTGCCCCTCGCGCACATACCGCACCCCACCAGGTGCGTCCGGGGCGAATTCGGTGGTGCCGACGACGTAGCCGGCGCACAACGGCGCACCCTCGTGTGAGCAGTAGTTGGCGATCGCGTACAGCGAGCCGTCGATGTTGTAGACGCCCACGCCGAACTTGCCCGCCGCGACCAGCTTCATACTTCCCGGAGGCAGGTCCTCGATCGCACACACCGGACGGCGCTGCATCTACGTCCCTTCAGATTCCCTTGACCTAGAATACTAAAATAGTAAAGATAGAGCGACCGACTTGCTAGACGCTGCTGTCCGGGAGGCACTGTGACGCTGAGCACGGAACCGCACGACCAGCCCGCCCCCGACATCGAGACCGACCCCTACGGCTTCTTCAACCACATGCGCAACACCTCGCCGGTGTGGCGCGGCACGCTCATGGAGAGCGACCTGATGCCGGAGGAGCTCAAGAATCCCGAGAACTGGACGCTTTTCGACTTCGAGAGTGTCTTCACCGCCTTCCGCGAGGACACCGTGTTCGCGTCGGAGATGTACAACCAGACCATCGGGCTGGTGTTCGGGCCGACGATCCTCGGCATGGCCGGCAAACAGCATCACGACCACCGCAGCCTGGTGAGCAAGGCGTTCAAGCAGAGCGCACTGAACCAATGGGAACCCGAGGTGATCGACCCGATCTGCGATCAGCTGGTCGACGAGTTCAAAGACGACGGCGAGGTCGATCTGGTCAAGGCGGTGACATTCGAGTTCCCCACGCGCGTGACCGCGTCGCTCCTGGGCTTGCCGCAGGAGGATCTCGAAATGTTCCGCCGGCTGTCGCTGGACCTGATCTCCATCACCGAGGACATCGAGGCCGGCCTCAACGCGTCGGTCGAGCTGGGCACCTACTTCCAGGGGCAGGTGGACCAGCGCCGCAGCAGGATGACCGACGACGTCATCGGCGATCTGGTGGCCGCAGAGATCGACGGCGAGAAGCTCACCGACGAGGCAATCATCTCGTTCCTGCGGCTGCTGCTGCCCGCCGGGCTCGAGACCACATACCGGTCATCGGGAAACCTGTTGCAGCTGCTGCTCACTCATCCCGACCAACTCCGGGATCTGCAGGAGGATCGAAGCCTCATGCCCGCCGCGATCGAGGAGGGCATCCGGTACGAGACCCCGTTGGTCCTGGTGATGCGCAATGCCACTCGCGATGTCGAGATGCACGGTATGACGATCCCGCAAGGCGCACAGGTCAACCTGTGCATGGGTGCAGCCAATCGGGACGACAAACGGTGGGAAAATCCCGACGTGTTCGACATCCATCGACCGCGGCGTGCGCACATCTCGTTCGCGGGCGGAATCCACAGCTGCCTCGGAATGCACCTGGCCAGGGTCGAGACGAAGGCGATGCTGAACAGCCTCTTCGATCGGGTGACCGACCTGCAGCTGACGGAAGACGACGACACCGAGATCGTCGGTATGCCGTTCCGCTCGCCGAAGCACTTGCCCGTGACCTTCCGGCGTGTCGCATGAAAACCCGCGCGGCCATCCTGCACGACATGGGTCAACAGTGGTCGGTCGAAGAATTCGAACTCGACCCGCCGAAGGCAGGCGAGGTCCTCGTCGAGATGGCCGCCGCCGGTCTGTGCCACTCCGACGAGCACATCCGCAACGGCGACATGTCCGTGCCCAACGATGTGATGGAGTCGTTCGGCCTCCCCGGCATGTTCCCGATGATCGGCGGCCACGAAGGCTCGGGCGTGGTGCTCGAAGTCGGCGATGGCGTCACCGATTTCGCGCCGGGCGACCACGTGGTGACCTCGTTCGTCGCGGTCTGCGGCACATGCCGGTGGTGTAGCTCGGGCATGGAGTACATCTGCGATATGGGTGCGCAGGTGATGATTCCCGGTATGCCGACCGACGGCACGTTCCGCCATCACACCGCAGACGGCCGTAATCTCGGCCACCTGTCCAAGGTGGGCGCGTTCTCGAAACACACTGTGGTCTCGACGGATTCGATCGTCAAGATCGATCGACATCTACCGCTACTGCCGATGGCGCTGTTGTCGTGCGGGATTCCCACCGGGTACGGCTCCGCGGAGAACCGGGCGAAGGTGAAGACCGGCGACACTGTCGTCGTCATCGGTGTCGGCGGCATCGGCACCGGGGCCCTGCAGGGTGCGCGCATCAACGGCGCCGCGCAGATCATCGCCGTCGACCCGGTGGAGTTCAAGCAGAAGTCGGCACTGGGATTCGGTGCCACGCACAGCGTCTCGAACACCGATGAGGCCGCGGACCTGGTGCGCGATCTCACCCACGGCGTGATG
The DNA here is from genome assembly GCA_963756865.1 of uncultured Actinomycetota bacterium. GTDB lineage: Bacteria > Actinomycetota > Actinomycetes > Mycobacteriales > Mycobacteriaceae > Mycobacterium. The sequence continues at coordinate 197,331 of CAVWPQ010000021.1, forward strand.
GCGGACAGTGTCGTGGTGTCGCCGTCGTTGATCTCCGGCGACGACGTGCAGGCGGCCCTGAGCCTGACGCGCAAGGGCGGAACCTGTGTGCTGACCGGGATGACCGCCACCACGACGAACTCCATCGCGATCAACCTGCAGGAGTTCATCCTGTGGAACAAGAGCCTGGTGGGCACGGTGCTGGGGTCGTGCAATCCGCGGGTGGACGTCGCACGGTTCGCCAAGCTCTATGAGGCGGGGCTGCTGCAGCTCGACGAGATGATCACCCGGCGCTACCGGCTCGACGACATCAACGAGGGCTACCGCGATCAGCTCGGCGGCGAGATCGTGCGCGGCGTCATCGATTTCTCGTTGGACTAGCCACCGACCGTGTGGCTCACGGACGGAAATGGCCCGATTTCCGTCCATAGGCCACACACTCGACGCGCCCTGATCACAGGATGCGCGACGTTCGGCCCTGCCAGTAGCGATCGCGGATGCGCCGCTTGTACAGCTTGCCGTTCGGATCGCGCGGCAGTTCGGCGTCGAACTCGACGGTGCGCGGGCATTTGTAGGTGGCGAGGCTCGCGCGGCAGTAGTCGATGAGCTCCGCCTCCAGCGCAGGGCCTGCCTCCACACCGTCGACGGGCTGCACGACCGCCTTGACCTCCTCGCCGAACTCGTCGTTCGGCACCCCGAACACCGCCGCGTCGACGAGCTTGGGATGCATGACCAGAAGGTTCTCGGCCTCCTGCGGGTAGATGTTCACCCCACCCGAGACGACCATGAACGTCGAGCGGTCGGTGAGGTACATGTAGCCGTCGTCGTCGACGTACCCCATATCGCCAAGCGAGCGCCAGCCGCGCTCGTTGGAGACAGACGCCGTCTTCGCCGGATCCTTGAAGTACGCGAACGCGGGTCCGCCCTCGAAGTAGAGCTTGCCGGCATGGCCCGCGGACAATTCCTCGCCGTCCTCGCCGACGACGTGCACCGGGCTGAACGGCTTGCCGACGGACCCGGGATGTGCGAGCCACTCGTCGGGTCCGATGATGCATCCCGCGAATCCCTCTGTACCGCCGTAGTACTCGTGAATGATCGGTCCGAACCAGTCGAACATTCGGTGCTTGACGTCGACTGGGCACGGGGCGGCGGCGTGAATGACGCAGCGCAGGCTCGACACATCGTACCGCGCGCGCACGGCATCGGGCAGCTTGAGCATCCGCACGAACATGGTCGGCACGAACTGGGCGTGCGTGACGTGGTGTTCGGAGATCAGCCGCAGCACGGTTTCGGCGTCGAACCGCCCCATCATGATCGACGCGGCGCCCACCCGATGCACTGCCATCGTGTAGTTGACACCTGCGGCGTGATACAGCGGAGCAGGCGAAAGGTACACGCTCGCAGGCGTCATGTCGTAGCGCTGGCCGAGCGAGTACTCCAGCACCTTCTGCGCCCACGATCCCTGTCCGTCATCGGGCAGCGGACGGCGAACAGCCTTCGGCCGCCCGGTGGTCCCCGACGAATAGAGCATCTCCGAGCCGTCCGAAATCGGTGGAGGTGAACCGGTTTCGGCCAGTGCATCGTCGTAGCACCGCCATCCCGGTAGTACACCGCCGACACAGATGTGGACGCCGACGCCGCCGTTCACCTCGAGGATGCGCTCCCCCAGGTCGGCCATCGAGACGTCGATGAAGACCGCCTTGGCATCGGAGTCGTCGATGACGTAGGCCACCTCATCCGGGGTGAAGTGGGTGTTCACCGCGCTGTAGTAGAGCCCGTAAAGCTGGCAACCCCAGGTGATCTCGAAGAACTCCGGGCGATTGGGAAGCACCAGAGCGACGCCGTCGCCGCGCCGCAGCCCCGCCTCGTGCAGAAGGGCGGCGACGCGTTGGCTCCGTTCGAACAACTCGCCGTAGCTGATCGTGGCGCCGTCCGCGACGATCAAGGCGGGTGATCGCGGATCACCCTGCGCATGGTCGGCGATGTTCGCCACCGGAGGCTCCTACGTGGCGGCGCCGTCAGACGCGGCGGCAGCCTGGCGGCGCGCATGTTCGGACGGCAGCACCTTGTCCTTGAACACCTGCTGAATCAGCTGCTGGACGTCCTTGCTGATCGACGCAAGCGCGACCAGGTCGTTGGAGCTCTGCCAGTGCACCCGCATGCCCATCAGCTCCCAGGCTCGCTTGAGGTTGGCCTTGGTGAGCATGAGCGTCGTCAACGGGGCCTGGGCAATGAGGCGGGCGATCGCGTCGACGCGCGCGTCGAGATCCTCGCGCTTGACCACCTCGTTGACGAGGCCGACTTCCAGCGCCTTCTTGGCGTCGATCACCTCGGCGGTGAACAGGTAGTACGCGGCCCGCCGCCAGTTCATGAAAACCCATGGCTCGATGGAACATTCGCCCGACGGCATGCCGAACCCCTGCAGCGGCGGGTAGGAGAAGTACGCATCCTCGGAGGCGATCACGATGTCGGTGGTCAGACCCATGTGGGTACCACCGCCGACGCAGTAGCCGTGCACCTGAGCGATGGTCGGCTTGGAGAACTCCCACAGGTTCAGCGTCGGCTTGACGAACAGATCGGACTGCGCCTTCCACGGGTGCCCGGTGACCATGGCGTTCTCCACGAAGGCCGGATAGTCGGTGGCGTTGTCGCCGATGGCATGTCCCGAGCAGAAACCCTTTCCGTTCGCCTTCAGCACCAGCACCTTGATGTCGTAGTCGCGATCAGCGTCAAGCAGCGCGGCGTCGACCTCCTCGGCCAGCTTCTGGTCCTGGGCGTTGGCCTTCTCGGGCCAGTTCAGCGTGATCTTCGCGATGGGTCCATCTTTTTGGTAGATGATTCTTTCGCGGGTCTCATTGCAATCCATGCGTCCTCCTATGGTTATGACGTGATGACGCCGATTTCGGCGCCGATGTCGTAGGTGGTCCCGACCGTGCCCGTCCACTGCACGGTGCCCGACGCACCAGCTTCGATTTCCTGCTCCACCTTTTCGGTGGCGATCGTGTAGATGGGCGTGCCTTCGTCCACGTGCGCGCCCGCTTCGACCAGTAGTTCGGTCAGCTCGGCTTCCGAGACGGCCACCGAAACCCGCGGGATGCGGATGACGAAGTCAGCCACCGGCATCCGCCTTCTCGAGGGTTCGCGCAACCGCCTCGACGATGCGCGCCGCCGACGGATAGATCTGGGCTTCCAGCGCGGCCGCGGCAGGCGTCGGAATGAACCTCGCAGCCACCCGCTGGATGGGCGCGGCGAGGGCGCCGAAGCATTCGGCCTGCAGGACCGCAACGATCTCAGCGCCTGGGCCCGCGAACTGGACGGCGTCATGCACTACGACAGCACGTCCGGTGCGACGCACCGACTCGACCATGGTGTCCACGTCGAGCGGGACCAGCGTGCGCAGGTCGATGACCTCGGCGCTGACGCCCTGTCCCTCCAGTGTCTGCGCCGCGGCAAGCGATTCCAGCACGCTGCGGCCGTAACTGATCAGCGTGACATCCGAACCAGGGCGTTTCACGTCGGCCTGACCGAGCGGGATCCGGAAGCCGGGATCGATTGGCACCGAACCCTTCTGGGCCTGCAACCGGATCGTTTCGACGAACAGGCATGGATCCTCGTCGAAGATCGCCGACGCCAGCAGGCCTTTACCGTCGCGTGGCGTGGACGGCACGATGACCTTCATCCCCGGAATGTGCATGAACCAGGCTTCCAGGGTCTGCGAGTGCGTCGCGCCCGTGGCGAGGCCACCGTAGACCTGAGTGCGCACGGTGATCGGTGCGGTTGTCCGGCCCGCGGTCATGAACCGCAGTTTGGCGGCGTTGTTGATCAGCTGATCCGCCGCGATGCCGATGAAGTCCATGATCATGATCTCCGCGACCGGCAGCAGCCCGTCGATCGCGGCACCAATCGCGGCGCCGACGATGGCCGCCTCGGAGATCGGTGTGTCCAGCACGCGGTCGTGGCCGTACTTCGTCGACAGCCCGGCGGTAGGTCCCGATGCGCCGGGGTCGGCGATGTCCTCGCCGAGCAGGAAGACCCGGTCGTCGGCGGCCATCGCCTGATCGAGCGCGAGGTTGAGCGCCTCGCGCATCGACATTTCCTTCTCGTCCATGGCCTTCCTCAGACGGGGTAGCGGATCGGGGTGGCGTACACGTCTTTGTCGAGCTCCTCGATCGTCGGGGCTTCTGCGGCAAGCACTGCCTTCAACGCCTCCTCGACTGCGGTCAGCGCACCCTCGTCGATGCCGCTCAGCTCGTCGTCTGAGGCGACGCCGCTGTCGATGAGCGTGCGACGGAAGGCAGGCACCGGATCGGCGGCCATCGCCGCTTCCAGTTGTGCCTTGGGGATGTAGGGCATCCGGTCGCCGAAATAGTGGCCGCGGAAACGGAACGTCACACACTCGATGAAGGTCGGCCCGTCACCGTTGCGGGCCTTGGCGATCGCCTCGGTGAGCGCTTCTGTGACCGCCAGCGGATCGTTGCCGTCGACGCGGATACCCGGCATGCCGTAACCGGCGGCACGGTCGGCAACGTGTTCGATCTTCATCGTGTCAGCGGTCGGCGTCATCTCGGCGTACAGGTTGTTCTGGCAGACGAAGACCATCGGCAGGTCCCACAGCGCGGCCATGTTCGCCGCCTCGTGGAACGAACCGGTGTTGGTCGCGCCGTCGCCGAAGCTGACGGCGGTAACCCGGTCGATCCCCTTGCGTTGGGCGGCCATCGCCAGCCCGACACCAACCGGCGGTCCAGCGCCGACGATCCCCGTCGACAGCATCACGCCCTTCTCCGGTTTGGCGATGTGCATCGTGCCGCCCTTGCCGCGACTGGCACCGATGGTGCGCCCCATCATCTCGCCGTAGATCTCTTCCAGCGGAACGCCTTTGCCGATCAGGTCGTGTAGACCGCGGTACGTCGTCACCAGCTGGTCGTCCTCGCGCAACGTGACACCCATCGCGGCAGCGATGGCCTCCTGTCCGCGTGACGGCCAGTACACACACATGAACTCGCCGGTGCCGATGCCCTTGGACAGCCGGTCGTCGGCCGACTTCATCAGCACCATCAGCGCGTAGATGCGTTTGCAGACCTCGGGCGACGGGGTCATTTCTGATATGACCCGATCTCGCGATAGACCTTGGGAACCGGCGAGGTCTCCATGTTGAGCAGTTCCAGCGACGACATCTTGCCGCTCCTGCCGAGTTCGCCGAGGCGATCGACGACGGCGTCGAGATCGTCGCAGTCGAGTTCGTAGATGGCGATGAACGGTCCATCGCCGTTGGTCGGCGCGAAGCGGCGGGCGGAGATGATCCCGTCGACCGAGCAGATCTCAGCCAGATGAGTGTCGTTGTACCACTTGTGATATTCGTCCTCGCGGTCCGGTGACACCGGCCTGGTCTCGAGGTAGATGATTCCTCTGGCCATATCCACCCCTCCCCTAGACGCCCGCCCACGGCTTGATCTTCAGGAAGCCTCCCGCGTCGACGCGCAGCTGCTGTCCGGTGACGTAGCGGGCCGCGTCGCTGGCGAGAAACAGCACAGCCTCACTGATGTCCTCGGGCTCGACGTACGGAATCGGGAAGCCCTGGATCACCGGGAAGACGACCTCCGCGTCCTCGCGGGTGGGGTTCTGCAGGTCGGGCCGGAATGCGCGATACATCGGCGGACTGTGCAGCATGTCGGTGTTCACGTTGGTCGGGTGAATCGCGTTGACGCGGATCTGCTCGGGACCGAGCGCATTCGCGAGGTCGTTGACGTAGTGTGCGACAACCTGTTTGGCGAATGCGTAGCCCGCACCCCCCGGGCCGCCGTCCATCCCCGCGGTATTCGCCGCAGTGGCCATAAAGGCGGCGACCGAGCCGGTTGCGACGATCGACGCACCTGCGGTCAGATGCTTCATGCTCGCGTGCACCAGGTTCATCACGCCGACGAGGTCCACGTCGACGGCGTCGACGAACGCCTGCGGCGGCAGGCCCGCGGTCAGCGGGCAGATGCCCGCGTTGGCGACGACGATGTCGAGTTTTCCGAACTCGGCGACGCCGCGGTCGATGGCCGCCGAGAGTGCGGCGCGGTCGCGGACGTCGGCGATCTCGGCGTGAACACGCCTTCCCTCCTTCTCCACCAACCGTGCGGTCTCGTCGAGATCCTCCGGTCTGGCGAGCGGATACTCGTTGGTCGCGATGTCCTCGCAGATGTCGACGGCGATGATGTCGGCGCCTTCTGCGGCGAGCAACTGCGCATGCGACCGACCCTGACCCCGGGCGGCTCCGCTGATCAGCGCTACTTTGCCCTCGACCCTGCCCATCGCCGCCCTCCTTGTCGACACCACACCGCACGCGAGCGGTTGGGAACCTTCGAGTCACCCCGCAGAGATCGCTATACTACCTAAAATTATAAAGATGCCAATCGGCCCGATTCCGAACAGGACACCGTGGACTTCTCATATCCGGCGGAGGTGGAGCAGTTCCGCAAGGAGCTGCGCACGTGGCTGTCAGCCAATCTGACCGACGATGTGAAGGACGCCGACCGCAGCCGCGGACGCGATCCCGATGCCTTCGAAACACTGCGGACGTGGGATGCGGCGGTCGCCGACGCGGGGTGGGGTGCGGTGTCCTGGCCGCAGGAATACGGCGGCCGCGGCTCGACGGTGCTCGAACAGCTGGTCTATGCCGAGGAGATGACGCGAGCACGAGCTCCTGTGCCGCTCAACGTGATCGGGCTCAACAACATCGCACCGGCGATCATGCACTACGGCAGCGATTCACAGAAGCGCACGCTGCTCCCCCGGATGGTGCGCGCAGACGACATCTGGTGCCAGGGGATGTCGGAGCCCGAGGCCGGCTCCGATCTGGCCTCGCTGCGCACCCGTGGTGTCCGCGACGGCGACAACTTCGTGGTCAACGGCCAGAAGATCTGGACCTCGCTCGGCCATCGCGCCGATTGGTGTCAGCTGTACGTGCGTACCGATCCCGAGGCGCCCAAGCACAAAGGCATCTCCTGCCTCATCGTGGATATGACGCTGCCCGGCATCGAAGCCCGCCCGCTGGTCACCCTCAACGGTTCGGCCGATTTCGCCGAGGTGTTCTTCAACGACGTCCGCGTTCCCGCCGACGCTCTGCTCGGACCGCTCGACGCGGGATGGCAGGTCGCCACCACCACGCTCAGCCATGAACGCGCGGGAGCCGCGCGGCTCTATGCACAGGTCGAAGTCCAGTTGGCCGACCTCGTCTCCGACCTGGCCGGACACACGATCGACGGCAGGCCGGTACTCGAAGACAGTGCGACCTTGCGCAGGCTCGGCGGCCTCGCGGTCCGGATCAACTATCTCGAGTTGCTGTGCAAGCGTTCGATCTCGGCGACGCTGCACGGCGGCGACGCGCTCGGATCGGCCAGCCTCGCCAAGAGCGTCTGGGCGGAGTTGGGGCAGGATCTTGCGGCGCTCGCGTACGACGTCCTCGGCGCAAACCAGCGATGGGTCGACCGTCGCCTGTCGACGCGTTCGTTGACGATCGCAGGCGGGACCACGCAGATCAACAAGGGCATCACCGCTACCCGAGTCCTGGGGCTGCCGCGCAAATGAACCTGGAGCTCACCGAAGAGCAGGTCGCGCTGCGCGATACTGTTCGACAGTTCCTGGCCGAGAAGGCAAGCGTGGCAACGTATGTGCGATCGATGCTGGACAGTCCGGCAGTCACCGGCGATGACGTGTGGCGCGACCTCGCGGATCTGGGCGCGACGGGTGTCCTCGTCCCGCAGGAGCACGACGGTGCGGGTATGACGATGGTGGAGGCCGGCGTCGTCGCCGAGGAGTTGGGCGCCGCGCTCTATCCAGGGCCGTGGTTGTCGAGTGCGGTCGCGGCGACACGTGCGCTGGTTCGGACCGGAGCCGACGCAGGGCTGCTGGCCGGGATCGCCGATGGCACGATCATTGCCACGGTCGGCGGGCTGACCAACCCTCGGCCGACTGCAGAAGTAGCGATGCTGAGTGGCGAGCTGACCGCGGTGCCGGACGTCGCGGCAGCGACGGTGCTGTTGGTGATCGCCGCCGGACCCGACGGCGCAGGGCTGTATTCCGTCGATCCCGTGGCCGACGGAGTCACCGTGACAGCGCGGTCACACGTGGACCCGACGCACAAATTGTTCGATGTCGTCCTCGACGGCGTGACCGCGAAGCGGTTGGCGGACGCGCCCGATGACGTCGTCGATGCACTCGTCGACGACGTGATCATCGCGCGGGCCGCCGATGCGCTCGGTGCCGCGAACACGGTGATGCACCTGGCCATCGAATACGCGAAGGTACGCAGGCAGTTCGACCAGCCGATCGGCAGCTTCCAGGCTGTCCAGCATCTGTGCGTCGACATGTACGAATCGGTCGAACTCGCCCGAAGCGGGGTCATCCACGCACTGTGGGCGGCCGATGCGGCCGAGCCTGCGGAGCGCCATCTCGCCGCCCTGCGCGCCAAGGCGTTCGCGGGTCGGCTGGCGTCCGTCGGCGACACCGCGATCCAGGTATTCGGCGGCATCGGCTTCACCTGGGAGCACGACGCGCACCTGTATCTCAAGCGCCTGCTGGGCTGGAGCGCGTATCTCGGCGCACCCGACCGCCACCTCGAGGAGGTCGGCGCGCAACTCGTCAGCGATTTCGAAGGAAAGGTGTTGCAATGACGCAAGTCCTGAGCGGAGTGCGGGTCGTCGAACTCGCCTCGTGGACCTACGTGCCTTCGGCAGGAGCGGCGCTGGCGGACTGGGGTGCCGACGTCATCAAGGTGGAGGACGTCAACGCGGGCGACCCCGGTCGTGCGCTGGTCATCGGCGGATTCACGCGGCAGAACGCGCGCGCCGACGTCGACTTCATCCTCGAGATCGGCAATCGGGGCAAGCGAAGCGTCGGCATCGACATCAAGACCGAAACGGGACGCGAGTACTTCGGCCGCCTGCTCGCCACCGCCGATGTGTTCCTCACCAATTGGCGCCCTGGCGCGCTGGAACGGGCGCGGTTGACCGTCGAGGAGATCAGGTCGTTCAACCCGAACATCATCATCGCCCGCGGCACCGGCGCCGGTGTGCGCGGACCGGATCGCGAGAAGGGCGGCTTCGACGCGGCGACCTACCTGTCACGCGGCGGAGTGTCCTACACGATGACACCGTTCGGCACAGAGACACCTGCCGTGCAGGGGCCCGGATTCGGTGACCTGCAGGGCGGCATCACACTTGCAGGCGGGGTGTGTGCCGCGCTCTTCCATCGCGAGCGCACTGGCGAGCCTTCCATCGTCGACGGGTCGCTGCTAGCCCAGGCGATGTGGACGATCGCACCGTCGATTTCGGTCGCCGACCTGTTCGACATCGACGGGATCCCAGGTGCCCCACCGGGACTGGCGATCAACCCGCTGGTGAACCGCTACAAGACCCGCGACGGCAGGTGGCTGCAAATGGTCTTCCTGCAGCCCGACCGGTTCTGGGCCGGCTTCTGCGAGCGGATCGGGCTGCCCGAGCTGGCCGCCGATGAGCGCTTCGTGCCGTCGAGCAACCTGATCGCCAACGCCGAGGAGGCGTGCAAGCTCGTCGGGGAGAGACTCGCCAGCGAGGATCTGGAGTACTGGCGTGACGCGCTCGCCGACGAACCGGGCGTGTGGGCGGCGTTGGCCACACCGAAAGAGACGCTCAACGATCCGCAGGTGATACCGAACGGGTACGTCGTCCCCAATGTCGACGACCAAGGCGTCGAGTATCAGATCGTCGCGGCACCAGTGCAATTCGACGAAACGCCACCGCGCGCCGCGCGCGCTCCCGAACATGGACAGCACACCGAGGAGATCCTGCTGGAACTCGACCTCGACTGGGATGACATCTCGGCGGCCAAGGACAGCGGCGCGATTCTGTAAGAGGAGAGGTTCATGGCATTGGAGCGGCGCGAGCTCGAATCGGTCATCTATGAGCGTGAACCGCCGATCGCTCGGATCATTCTGAACCGGCCGGACAAGGCCAACACCAAGGACGCCAGCCTGGTCCAGGAAGTCGACGCCTGCCTGCGAGAAGCCGACCACGACAAAGAGATCAAGGTCGTCATCCTGAAGGCCAACGGCAAGGGCTTCTGCGGCGGCCACGTCGCCAGGTGGGGTCCCGACGAGAATCCATACCCGGATTTCGGCAACACGTTCGAGGACCTCTACAAGGGCACGGCCGATCTGTTCCTGTGGCCGACGCTGTATCTGTGGGAGTTCCCCAAACCGACGATATCGGCGATCCACGGCTACTGCATGGGCGGCGGCATCTACCTCGGGCTGCTGACGGATTTCTGCGTGGCATCCGAGGACGCGTACTTCCAGATGCCGCTTGCGCAGAGCCTCGGCGAGCCCGGCGGCCACACCATGATCGAGCCGTGGCTGTTGATGAATTGGCACCGCACCATGGATTGGCTTCTGCTGGCGCCAACCCTTTCCGCGCAGGAGGCGCTGGAGTGGGGTCTGCTGAACAAGGTCGTGCCGAAGGACCAACTCGAGGACACCGTCGAGGAGATGGCGCGCAAGATCTCCCAGATCCCGCTGACCACCTCTATGGCGGTGAAGCGCGGCGTGAAGAGCGCCTACGAGATGATGGGGATGCGCGTGCACCTGCAGATGAGCCACGTCATGACGAACATGGTGGGGGCCGCAACCGATGTGCAGGAACGGCGCCGTCAGCTGATCGATTCAGGCAAGAAGCCAAGGGATTTCGTCGCCGACGGGGAGCGCGAAAGTTAGCGACCAGCGGCGTGTAGCGCCGCGACGTAGCCGAAGATCATCGTGTTGGCGATACTCCCGCCCGCGCCCAGGTAGTTGCGCCCCATCACCGTCGCGGTGATGTTGCCGGTGGCGTACAGGCCGTCGATCACCTCGTCGCGCTCGTTGAGCACCTGCGCGCGCTCATTGGTGATCAGTCCCCCGCATGTGCCCACGTCGGCGGGCAGCACTCTGGTGGCGTAGTAGGGCGCCCGATCCAGCGGTCCGAGCGCGGCGTTGGGTTTGTACCCGGGGTCGCCGAGGCACTCGTTGTACGCCGACTGCCCGCGGCCGAAGTCGGGGTCGAGGCCCTTGGCCGCGAATTCGTTGAACCGCGCTACCGTTTCCTCGAGCGCGGCGGGCGGAACATCGATCTCGCGCGCCAGGCCGGCGACCGTATCGGCACGTCTCACCACGCCCTGCTCGATCAGCGCCTCGTTCAGGGTGCGCTTCTTCAGGAAGTTGGCACCGGACACATACCGCCCGACGTAACCCTCGTCGAACACCTGCCAGCACGGCACGGCCTTGGCGGCGTACATCGCCTTGCCGACCTCGACGTAGGAGTTCGACTCGTTGCAGAACCGTTTGCCTGCGCCGTCGACGTAGATGGCGCCGGGGCGCTGCCGCCCTGACCCAAGTGATGCGGCGCCGGGGTCCTGAATGAAAACCATTGGCAGCCACCAGGCCTCGTCGAGCAGATCGGTCTTGGCGCCCAGGTCCATCGCGGTCTGCAGCACCTCGCCGGTATCGCCCGCATTGGCGATCGACCACGATCCGTCGTTGGGCTGGTCACCGCTGTAGCGGCGCCGCATGTCAGCGTTGCGGCTGAAACCGCCCGCGGCAAGCAGGACGCCTCTGCGCGCTTGGATGTTCACCGACGAGCCGTTGTGGTTCACTCGCGCGCCGACTACGCGGCCGTCTTCGACGATGAGGTCGTCCATCGCGGCGTTCGTCCAGATCGGCGGCTCGCCCTTGAGGTCGATGAGGACCTTCAGCATCTGGCCTATGAAGGAGGCGCCGTTGGTCATCAGGTCCCGCCTGCGCAACTTGGCGAAGTTGGTGCGCAGGAACACCCGCGTCGCGATGGCGAACGATTTCGGCGAGCGATTGAAGTACTGCACGGAGCGCAGCTCGTTGGTCTTGACCACGAAACCGTAGTTCTTGGCCATCGAGGGCTGAACCTTGTCGCTCCAGTCGCCGAGCGCGGCGGAGTCGTACGGGATCCCCTCGACGGAGCGGCCTGCCGCGTTGCCTCCCTTGTGGTTCGGGTAGTAGTCGCTCCAGCCCGGGCACCGAACCAGTCGAACTCCCTTGCGCAGCAGGAAGTCGAGCATGTCATTGCCTGCGGTGAGAAACGTCTCGCGGCGGGCGGGCGACGACGCCGTACCGATGTCGCCGACGACGTCGTCGAAGTACGCCAGACCGTCCTCATACGAGTCGGGTACGCCCTCGGCCCGCATCAGCGGGTTGTTCGGAAGCCACACCATGCCGCCGGACATTCCGGTGGAACCACCGATCAGCTGTTGCTTTTCGACGACCAGCGGTTCGATTCCCGCGTCGACAGCCGCGAGCGCGGCGACCATTCCCCCGCCGCCGCTGCCCGCGATGAGCAGATCGACTGACTTGTCCCAATTCATGAGGCGGGGACTGTTTCGGAAAGCCCGAGGTCGGCGACGGGTACGTCGATCGTGGTGTTGGTGGCCTGGATCGCGGGCACAAGCCGCTCATAGGGCAGGCCGGCGAGAAAGCCGTCGATGACCCGCTCGTAATTCGAGATCAGTCCTTCGATCTGGTCGGACAGCCGCATGTATTCGAAGCCCTTGGCGTGCAGGCCTTTCTGTTGCTTCGGGAGATTGGAGAAGTCCTGCGCGGGAATCATCGGCCAGCTGGGATCGTCCGGTTCGAGCGGTTCAGGTGCTGTCGGCCTGCCCTGCGACTGGTCGTTCGGGTACCGCGTCAACGACCAGACCTCGAACAACGTCTGCTCGGGTCCGAGTGGGCGGATCCGGTAGGACGACGCGCTGCTGTATTGCGGCAGCAGGAAGTAGTGCGGGAAGCAGAAGCCGATCGGGTCGACGACTCGACGGCGATCCAGGTCGTTCAGGTCGGGGAAGTCGCAGTCACGGGCCCGGTGCCACTTCGTCACGGCGTCGTTCACCGCACCACGCCAGGTCGCCATCGCCTCGGCGGGATCGTCGGGCAGCGACATGTGCTGCAGCCCTTCGGCGATCCGGATGTCGTTCTCGTGAGTCATCCCGCCCATTCCGGAGCCGAGGGTCCGCATGAAATACAGGCTGGCCTGCACGATGGGATTCACCGACGACTCGTCCGGGTTGAACGCCGCAGGCAACAACTGCGGATGCGTCTGCGGAACGTGATAGCCCTCCATGAAGGCTTCCGTCGCAAGCTTCCAGTTCACCGGGAGCAGGCACGACTTCCACCACTCGGTGCGCAAGGCCGACACGCGGAACTCGTCATGCCGCGACGCGAACGGCTCGATGCAGTCGCGGAGCGGAGGTGAGTCGTCGTCGAGGTTGATCCATGCGCAGCCTCCCCATAGCTCGACCTTCACAGGCGCCAGAGCGAGATCGTCTGCGCACAAGTTACTTTCGTCGAACTCTCCGGATCTCAGCACGAAGGTGTTCTTGCCGTCGAGTCCCCAGCACCAGCCATGGAACGGGCAGACCAGGGTGCGGCGCGACCCGCTGCCCTCGACCAGCTTCATGCCGCGGTGGCGACACGAGTTGTAGTAGGCGCGAACGGTCGCGTCGTCAACGCGCACCACGATGATCGACTGGTCGAGGATCTCGTATTCGACGAAGTCGCCGGTCTTGGGGATCTCCTCCAACCGGCATGCCATCTGCCAGACGCGGGGCCAGAAAAGCTCGGCCTCCAGCGCGTAGAACTCAGGGTCGTAGTAGCGCTGTTTGGGGATCCTGTCCACGGACTGAACCGCCCATGGCACCGGAAGCGGCGTCCAGTCCGTCTTGGCCAATCTGCTCACCCCTCGTCGGCGGCCCGGCCTCTAAAATAGCAAAAATAGCGAGACGGACGAAGACTGGCCCTAACCAGCGGTGACTGCTTGATACAGATCGATCATCTCGTCGGCGGGGCCTGCGGACGGGCATGCACGAACTGCCCGTCACCTGGTGACCAGCCGACTTAGCGATAGCCTTTCAGCTCGTGATCGTGTTGCTGCCGCCGTCGGAGACCAAGCGGGCCGGAGGCGAGGGCCCTGCTCTTCGCCTTGACGCACTGAGCTTCCAAAAGCTGACGCCGGTGCGCGCCGGGCTCGTCGACGAACTGGTGGCGCTGGCAGCCGACCCCGCGGCCTGCAGGCGAGCACTCGGGATCTCGGCATCCCAGGATCACGAGATCGACCGCAACGCCACGCTGAAAGAAACCCCGACCCTGCCCGCCATCAACCGCTACACCGGTGTGCTGTACGACGCGCTGGACATCGAATCACTGCGCGGCACAGCGCTTTCCCGCGCCCATGCGCGGCTCGTGGTCGGATCTGCACTCTTCGGGTTGCTGCGCGCCGACGACCCCATCCCGGCTTACCGGTTGTCCGCATCGTCGAAGCTGCCAGGGAAGGGGACGCTCGCGGCCCGCTGGCGGCCCGCGCTGGAGGCGGCACTCGCCGAGATCGCGAAGGACGAACTCGTGGTCGATCTGCGGTCGGGCTCATACGCGGCGCTGGGCAGGCTGCCGGGAGCGGTGGACGTCGACGTCGTCTCCGAGAACGCCGACGGCCACCGCACGGTGGTCAGCCACTTCAACAAGGCGCACAAGGGCAGGCTTGCGCGGGCACTCGTGACAAGCAGGGCCGAACCCGATTCCGCAGCCAAGGTGGCCGCGGTGGCCAAGAAGGCGGGTATGCGAGTCGAACGGGACGGCAACGCGCTGACGGTCGTCATCGACGCCTGAACGGTCTGGCGGGCGATCTCCACACGATCTCCACGATTTCTTCATGCGGCAATGCGCTGCGCCGAAGCATGCTCGTCGACATGAAGATCAAAGGCCCCATCGCAACCCTCGGCGCGGTCGCCGTCCTCGGCACCGGACTGTGGCTGGTGAACGTCAACAAGCAGTCCGAGCCTGCGCCGCAACCCGTCGCAGCGACCGTGACGTCCGCGCCGGCGACCCCGCCCGCGCCCACCACGCCAGCGGCTACGCCGTTCGCCGCACGGGAGGACTTCGTCGCCAACATCCCGATCAAGACCGGCAACCTCGCTCTGGAGATCCGGGTGACCGGGAACGAGGCCCGAGCGTATGCCTGCGACAACGAGGGCATCGAGACCTGGCTCTCGGGCAGCGCCGTCAACGGGGTGCTGAAACTCAGCAGCGCCGACAAGGGCAGCCGACTCGACGGCCGCCACCAGGGCAGCACCATTGTGGGAAAACTGCGAATCGGTGAAAAGAGCTGGGACTTCACCGCCGTGCCGGGTGAGACCAGTGTCTTCTGATTCCGTCGCCTACTCCGACTTCTACGATCCGCCGACGCGGACCGCGTCCGTCACCACTCCCGGCGGCGGAATCGCAATCCTGGTCACCGTCCTGGTCGGCGCAGCCGTCGCCGTCGGGCTCGGTGCGTTCGGCAAAATCCATGAGCCACAGTTCTTCTCGGTGAGCGTGGCCGGCTTCTCCAGCGGAACCGCGGTGAAATCGTGGCTGGCCACACTGGCCGTGACCCTGGCGATATTCCAGTTGACATCGGCATTCGCGATGTACCGATTGATCCCCGGCGGCCGGATGCCGTCCTGGATCGCCGCCGCGCACGTGTGGTCGGGCCGACTGGCCGTGCTCGCCAGCGTGCCGGTCGCCGTGCACTGCCTGTACGCGCTCGGCTTCCAGGCCGGTGATTCGCGGGTGTTCTTCCACTCGCTGTTCGGCTGCTTCTTCTACGGCGTATTCGTCACGAAGATGTTGCTGCTCACCCGGAAAAGCCTTCGGCCCTGGCTGATTCCGATAGTCGGTGGCCTGCTGTTCTTCGTCCTCGTCTACGTCTGGCTGACCTCGGCGCTGTGGTTCTTCGAGACCTCGGGTGTCAAACTCTGAAAGCAGGTTCGGATATGTCCATCTCCCGCCGGCAGGCGCTGGTCAACACCGGGATCACGCTGGCCGCCAGCACAATCGCGGGTTGCGCCACCTACGGTAAGCCGCCAGCCGAAGCCCAGACCGCCACGGTTGAGCCGATCGCCGGTACAGCCGAGATACCCGTCGGCTCAGGTCTGATCGTCGACGATGTGGTCATCACGCAGCCCGCGCAGGGGCAGTTCAAGGCGTTCTCCGCCGTCTGCACACATGCCGGGTGCACGGTGGCGGAGGTGCTTGGTGCGTCGATCAACTGCCCATGCCACGGAAGCAGTTTCAACCTCGACGGCACCGTCGCCAAGGGGCCTGCCATCCGCCCGTTGGACGCCAAGGCCATCGTGGTGCGGGACGATTCGATCGCACTGGCCTAGCGATTTCGGCGTGTTTGGTTGCGCTCAGCGCAGCGAATCACGCCGAAATCACGCCTTGGCGAGCTGCTTCTGTGCGTACAGCCGCGCCCACTCCTTACGCGGGCGGATCGAGACGTCGACGTCGGCGCCCTTGGCCCGCAACGCGGCGACATTGGCCTGTTCGCGCGGTGTCTGCGCGAACGGATCCCAGCTGAAGAAGTTGCAGGCGTTCTGCCAGGTGATCTTGTTGATATCGGAATCGTCGGCGCCGGCGGCGTTCAGCTCCGCCAGCACCTGCTCGGGCGCATCGGGCCAGAAGCAGTCGGAGTGCGGGTAGTCGCACTCCCACGCGATGATGTCGATGCCGATCTCGTGGCGCAGCTTCAACGACGTCTTGTCGGTGACGTAGCAGGCCAGCGAGTGCTCGCGGAAGACGTCGCTCGGCAGCTTGTCGCCGAAGTCGCGTCGCAGCCACTTCTGGTTCGTGTAGTGCCGGTCGCTGCGGTCGAGGTAGAACGGGATCCAGCCGATACCGCCCTCTGAGAACGCGAACTTCAGATCGGGGTAGTTGCGCATTGCCGGTCCCCACAGCAGGTCTTGTGCGCACATCGCCGATACCTGGGTGGCCAGGATGATCAGGTTGTCGATGGGCGCGTTCGGCGCCATGCTGATCGCCCCGAAACCGGTCCCGATGTGCAGGCACATCACCACGTTTTCCTCGGACAGGGTGCGGAACACCGGGTCCCAGTACTCACCGTCGTGGTAGCTCGGAAGTCCTTCCAGATGAGGCAGTTCCGGCATGGTGACGGCACGGCAGCCCTTGGCCGCGACACGGCGGATTTCCGCGCACATGGCTTCGGGATTCCAGGTCGGAAGGACGGCGATCGGGATGAAGCGGTCGGGATAGCTGCCAGCCCACTCGTCGATGTGCCAGTCGTTGTAGGCCGACACCATCACCAGCGTGACGTCCTCCCGATGCATGTTGAGGTGACGGGCGGAGAAGCCGGTGAACGTGGGGAAGCACATCGAGGCGAGGATGCCGTTGCGGTTCATATCGCGGACCCGCTCGTGCACGTCGTATACGCCTGGGCGCATTTCCGCGAAACCCGCGGGGTCACGGCCCCACTCTTCGGCGGGCCATGACACGACGGCGTTCAGTCCGCTGACGCCCTGCGGCCTGCCTTGATACATCCACTGGTCGACGCCCTTGTCGTCGGTGACCACGATCGGCGCCTCTGCCTTGTACTTGGCCGGGACGTGATTGAGGAACATGTCAGGCGGCTCGACCACGTGGTCGTCGATGCTCACCAGGATCAGGTCGTCGGTTTGCATACCTAAGTAGTACCGTTTAACGGTGTGACCGGCTCTGCGCTTTCGGACAGAGATTTGGCCGGAACGGCCAACAGCGGCCTGAGCCGCGAAACGGCCGACAGCGGCCGGCGGGTCATCGAGCTGCGCCGTGGCGGCCGGGCGCTCGGCGGAAGCTACCTCTACGAGGGCGAAGGCCTGATCACCGGCTGGCACAGCCACGAGGTGCACCAGATCGAATATGCGATAGGCGGTGTCGTCGAGGTCGAGACCGCCTCAGCGCACTACCTGCTGCCGCCCCAGCAGGCGGCGTGGATTCCAGCGGGGCTGGAGCACCAGGCGACGATGGCTCCTGCTGTACGGACCGTCGCGGTGATGTTCGACGCGCAGATGATCCCCGGCGGCGGCGACCGAGCGCGAATCCTGGCGGTATCACCGCTGATTCGGGAGATGATGATCTACGCGTTGCGGTGGCCGATCGACCGAGACGTGGGTTCCGCCCCCGATGAAAAAGTCTCCAACTCATTCTTCCGCACGCTTGCCGACCTGGTCGTCGAGGCGCTGGATCACGAAGCGCCGCTGAGCCTTCCGACGTCCGAGCACGCGATCGTCGCAGCAGCCATGGACTACACAAAAGAGCACCTGCAGTCGGTGACGGCGGATCAGGTGAGCCGCGCGGTCGCGGTGTCCGAGCGGACCCTGCGCCGCCTGTTCCACGATGAGCTCGGCCTTTCGTGGCGCACGTACCTGCTGCACGCCCGGATGCTGCGGGCGATGGCAATGCTGGCGTCGCCGGGGCAGGCGGTGCAGGAGACGTCGACGGCGATCGGCTTCGAGAGCGTGAGTTCGTTCACCCGTGCTTTCACCCAGTTCAGCGGAGAGACGCCGTCGACCTACCGTAAAAGGATTGTCGGCGAACGGGTTTGACTGCTACTCGCTGCGAAACAATCCTTCGCGCAGAAGCATGGTGACCGAGGCCTGCCACCGCTGAAGCTGTGCGGGACTGGTCAGCGGCTCAGGCAGATTACGTTCGATGTGGCCGCGCAGAATGAACGTGCCGAGCGCCAGTACAAGCGAGTTGACCGCAGCCCACGTCAGATCGAGATCCGGGCGCGTCTCGCCGCGTTCACCGCGTTGATTCCATCGGGCCGTGCCGGAGTTCAGCAGCGCGTCGAAGATCATGTATCCGACGGGGCGGCCGTCGATCAGGGCGCGTCCGACATAGTCGACGATGTCCGGCATTTCCGAGATCATCCGGGTAACCCTGTCGCCGATTTCGGCGACAGAATCCGATGTGGTGGCCGGGATGTCTTGCGTGATATGGGTTATCACCACCGCGAGAACGTAGTCATCCACCGCCTTGATCAGGCCGGCCTTCGTGGCGAAATGGTGCTGCACCAGACCCAACGACACCCCGGCCGTGGAGGCAACCGCACGCAGAGACGTATTCGAGAATCCCTGCGAGGCGAAGCTCCTCATCGCCGCATCGCGGATTCGTTCGATGGGCGCAGTCTCCGGGCGGACGCGCTGGGCGTCGGGCAGCAGAGTCATCGATCGTCATTCCTGGTGCTCACCCGCTAAGAGTAGACAATACGGGCGTATGGTGTCTACAGTACGGCTGTATTGCGCTGACGATACAACGGTATTGTCCGCCACATCCAAAGCGGGAAGGTGAAGAGTCCGTGTACCAGATGGTTTTGGAAGACGAGTCGACGTTCGCCTGCACGAGCGATCCGGACCGATGGACAACATCGGCCGATGACGGCGCCAAGGCGTTGTGCCGAGCATGCCCACGACGCTGGGCGTGCGCGAAAGATGCGTGCAAGACGCCAGGAGCCGAGGGCCTATGGGCGGGCATCCTGATCCCCGAGGCAGGCCGGGGCCGTCGCCACGCCCTCAAGCAGCTCCGCGAACTGGCAGAACAGAACGGTTTTCCGGTCCAACCCAAGTGAACCGCCCGTAGATCGGCTGCCGGGCTGCTAGGTTTCGTTGCCGTTGAAACGGGGCAACAACTCCCCGTCAGGCTTCGGTAGTCACTAGGGGGTTCTTCATGGATGAGCGGCTCGCTCCCGCAGACAAGCCTGTGTCCGAGGCGGTCGCCACGACGGGGCTGTTTCTGAATATCGCTTCGATCATCGCGATCGCGGTGAGCTTGGCCAGTTGGAGTGCGTCCGAAGCTGTGGTCGGGTCGATTGCCGGCGTCGCCGCTGTGCTGACCTTCGTCGCCAGCCTGGTGTGTTTCGCCAGGCAGGCCGAGGACCGCGAGGCCAAGCAGATCGCGTGAACGGCCCGAGGCCGCCTTGCCCGGGCGGCCTCGGAATATCGCGCTAGTCCCGCCCGGCTTGAATGCCGTACTGACCGATCTTGCGGTACAGCGTCGCGCGGCTCATGCCGAGCTCACCGGCCACCTCGGCCATCGTCAGCCCGTCCGCGTTGAGAACGCGGACGATCTCTCCCCGCTCGAAGGCCTCGATTCGCGACAGATGACGGGTGTTGCCCGCCAACACCTCTGGCGGCAGCAGGTCGACGTCGATAACGTCCGCGCGACCGGCGGCCGCCGTCACCACCCGAGACAGCTCGTCGACGTTGCCCGGCCAGTCGTAGCAGCTCAGCGCCCGCGCAGCGGTCGCGCTGAAGCCGATCTCGCGTCCGCGCATGCGCGTCGAGATGTGGTTGGCCAACGGCAGAACGTCGTTGGGACGATCCCGCAGCGACGGCACCGGGACAACCGCGTCCACCAGACCGGTCAACGCGGCAGGGATGTCTTCGAACCGCTCGGCGGTCACCGCGACGGGAACTGAACCCGAGTCGGCACTGCGCTGGATCAGATCGCGAAGCCGCTCGGCCACCCAGGCGGGCAACATATCCACGTCGCGGACGATGACCGCGGTGTGGTCCTTGCCGAGTTCGGGCGCCCACAATCCGAGCCAGGTCTGGACGTCCGTCGGCGCAGGTGCGCTGGCCGACAGGATTCGATCACGCGGGAACAGGTGCCGGGCGGCCTGCGCCAGCACCGTAGCCCGGCCCGCGCCTGGCTCGCCGACCGCCGCGACCACACCACCGGCCCGCATCCCGCGCTCGGCATGCGCGACAGCGTCATTCCACGCATCCGACAGCGAATGCAATGTGCCCGAACCGGGCTCGAGGCGCGGCACCTCGACCCGGAAGACCTGTCCTCGGGGCATCTGCCGCGGAAGCCGTCCGCTCGATCGGGCCAGCATCAGCGCAGTCGTGTTGCTCGCCGCGGAGCGCGCCAGCGCGAGCAGCAGGTCGCTCGACGACTGCGACCACGTCGTCAGGTTGACGCTCCCCTCCAACCGGCCCGACACCGGGTCGAGCACCGGCACCGCGGCGCAGGTGAAAGTGCAGAGGCTCCGCGCATAGTGCTGATCCGCGCGCACCAGAGTCGGCACGCGGTCGGCCAGCGCCAGGCCGAGACCGTTGGTGCCGACTTCGCGTTCGGAATAAGCGAAGCCCGGCGCGAGGTGCACATCATCGAGCGCCTGCAACAGCGTGCGGTCACCCGACAACCTCGAAAGCACCACGCCCTCTGCATCGGTAAGCATCATGCTGAGCGGTTCGTTCGCCAGCGTGCGGTGGAGGTCGGCCAGCACCTCGTTGCCGCACTGGAAGAACAGCGAACTCAGGTCGTTGGTACCGGTGAAGACCGGCTCGACCGCGTCCAGCGGAATGCCGTAGTCCTCGCTGCGCTGCCACGACGCAAGCAACCGTTCCGGCACTTTGCCGTGCTCGATCTGGCCCAAGTTTGCTCGCTCGGGCAGGCCCTCAGACATGTGATCCACGTTACAAAGGGTGGCAAGAGCCGCAGGTCAAAACAGCCCAGACGGCGTCTCAGATTGAGACATCGCGAACCTCCGCTGCGCCACCATGGCTCCTAGGCTCGCCCACAGGTTGTGACAGCCGTCACACGAGAGAAGGACAGCCCGCATGTACCAGAAGGACGACAACAGCTATTTCATCGTCGACGCCCACGTAGCCCTGTGGGACGCCAGGCCTGAAAATCAGCGCAACATCCACGGCAAGCAGTTCATCGACTGTTTCTACGACTACCACCGCAACCTCTCGCCGGAATCCGAGGTGTGGGGCTACGACGAGTACCTGTATCAGGGCGGCGATCGCCTGATGAAGGATCTGTTCAGCGACGGCTACGTCGACCACGCGATCTTCCAGCCCGCCGCGCTCAACGAGTTCTACTACAAGGGTTTCGGTCAGACCGACGAGGCGTCCGACCTCGCGGCGAAGCATCCAGACAAGCTGACCTATAACCACAACTGGGATCCGCGCAACGGCGAAGCGGGCATGGACCAGCTGCGGGTGGACGCCGAACGTTTCGGACTGAAAGGCGTGAAGCTCTACACCGCGGAGTGGCACGGCGACTCTCGCGGCTGGCGCCTGGACGACCCGTGGGCATACCGGTACTTCGAGTTGTGCCGCGAGCTGGGCATCCGCAACATCCACGTCCACAAGGGCCCGACGATTCGACCGCTCGACCGTGACGCGTTCGACGTGGCCGACGTCGACCACGTCGCCACCGACTTCACCGATCTGAACTTCGTCGTCGAGCACTGTGGGCTGCCGCGGCTCGAGGACTTCTGCTGGATCGCCACGCAGGAGCCGAATGTCCATGCGGGCCTTGCCGTTGCGATGCCCTTCATCCACACCAGGCCGCGCTACTTCGCGCAGATCATGGGCGAGTTGCTGTACTGGATCGGAGAGGACCGCATCCAGTTCTCCTCTGACTACGCGCTCTGGACGCCGCGCTGGCTCGTCGAGGCGCTTGTCGACTTCCAGATTCCGGAGGATCTCGGCGAATACGCACCGATCACCACCGATCAGAAGAAGAAGATCCTCGGTCTGAACGCCGCCAAGATGTACGACATCCCCGTGCCCGCGGAGTTGCAATTGCCGGAGGCCGACGAGACCGCGGTGGGTCCGCGCGGCGCCGACGACTTGGTGGGGGCCTGACGTGGGAAGACGCGAAGTCGCCTATGCCGCACTGAGAGCGGTGGTGGACCCCGAGCTCGACGAGCCGATCACCACGCTGGGCTTCGTCCGCTCGCTCGTGGTGTCGCCAGGCGGCAACGTCAAGGTGCATCTGCGACTGCCGACATCGTTCTGCTCGCCGAACTTCGCCTACCTGATGGCATCGGACGCGAAAGATGTTCTGACAAAGCTGGATTGGACACGACGGGTGGTGGTCGAGCTCGACGATCACCACGATTCGGACATCATCAATGCGGGGTTGGCGGCCGATGCCGGATATCGGGGCACGTTCGGCCATGAGGCCGAGGAGAGCCTCGACGAGTTGCGCGAGACCTTCCGGCGCAAAGCCCACACCGCGGCGATGGAACGTTGCCTGACGGCGCTGCTACGGGCTGACCCACAGCTCTCCGAGTCGTCGTTGGGCGACGTCCGGCTCGGCGACCTGCCGGACGGGGCGACGACGGAGGCTCTGCTGAGATGCCGCCGTGCGCTTGGACTGTCCACCGAGACAGATGCTTTGGCGATGGTTGATCACCACGGTCGGGGCTATCCGCCCGATGGTGTACCGCTGGCGCTTCGGCGGGCACGTTCGACACGGATCTCCATCGAGGGCAACGCCCATTTCTGCCGTGGGCTGTTGCGCACGCGCTACGGAGAATCCGAGGCCAACACCTTCATCCCGCTGAACACACTCATGACCAAAGAAGGAGCACTGCGATGAGCACAATGCGAGCCGTCCAGGTGGTCGGCTACCACCAGAACCTCGAGATGAAAGAAGTACCCGTCCCCACGCCGACCGGCCCGTTCGACGTCGTTGTGAAGATCGGCGGTGCCGGGGTATGCCGCACCGACCTTCACATCCTCGAAGGCCAGTGGGCGGAGAAGTCACAGGTGCAGTTGCCGTACACGATCGGCCACGAGAACGCGGGCTGGGTGGAGGCGATCGGATCCGCAGTGACCAATGTGGCTGAGGGCGACAAGGTGATCGTGCATCCGCTGATCACATGCGGGTTGTGCCGCGCGTGCCGGTCGGGCGACGATGTGCATTGCGAGGCCAACGCTTTCCCGGGGATCGACACCAACGGCGGCTATGCCGACTATCTGAAGACGTCGGCACGCAGCGTGGTGAAGATCGACGATGCGCTGGAACCGTCGGACGTCGCGGCGCTCGCGGATGCAGGGCTGACGGCCTACCACGCGGCGGCCAAGGCGGCGAAGCGGCTGACCCCGCGTGACAAGTGCGTCATCATCGGCGCGGGCGGGTTGGGCCACATCGGGATTCAGGTGCTCAAGGCGCTCTCCCCTGCCGAACTGATCGTCGTCGACCGAAACCCTGAGGCGCTCAAGCTCGCCGAGTCGATCGGCGCCGACCACGGCGTACTGGCCGACGGGACGCAGGTGGATCAGGTGTTGTCATTGACGGACGGAAACGGCGCGGAGACCGTCGTCGACTTCGTCGGCGAAGGCGGTGCGACGGCGGAAGGTGTCGCGATGCTGAGGCGGGCCGGCGACTATCACGTCGTCGGCTATGGCGAGAACATCGACGTACCGACGATCGACATCGTCTCCACCGAGATCAACTTCATCGGAAACCTGGTCGGGACGTACAACGACCTGTGCGACCTGATGGCACTCGCTGCACGCGGTGCGGTGAACCTGCACACCCAGAAGTACGCGCTCGACGACTTTCAGTCCGCGATAACCGACCTCGACAACGGCAACGTCCGCGGTCGAGCGATCCTCACACCGTAGGGAGTAGTCAAATGATCTTCATCGTGGTCAGGTGGAAGCCGAAGCCGGAGTACGTCGACAGCTTCATGGACGAGGTAGCCGAATTCACCGAGGCGACCCGCAATGAGTCGGGCAACCTGTTCTTCGACTGGTCGCGCGGCATCGACGACCCGTCGGAATACGTACTCGTGGAAGGCTTTCGCGACGGCGACGCGGGCAAGGAGCACGTCACCAGCGAACACTTCAAGAAATTCGTCGCCGGTGCGCCAGCGCTGCTGTCAGCGACGCCCCGAATCATCAGTCACGAGATCGACGCGACCGGTTGGGGCGAGATGGGCGAGATACAGGTCGACTAGCCGCGCGTTAGAACGGGCGGCAGTCGGCGATCGTCGGATCCCACCAACCGGAGGGCAGGCAGTTCTTCATCGGGGCACCGGTCGGCCGGCACACGTTGGCGACCGGATCCCACCATTCGGTGCCTGGGGCACAGTCCGCATTGCTGACGGCGGGCGAGATCACGGTCACGAACGCCAACGGAGCCAAGCCAGCAGCAGCGACGGTTGCAATACGACGAGTGATTTTTCGCATGTAGTGGTTTTTCCACCGTGTCGCGTTCTCAAACGCGTCATCGTTTGATGACGCCTTGGAGAAGTGCGCGAGGGGGGACTCGAACCCCCACGCCCATAGGACAATGGCACCTAAAGCCATCTCGTCTGCCAGTTCCGACACTCGCGCGCGTGAGCGCAATGATGGTACCGCTCGACGAGCCACGGACTTGTCGGCCGCGACACCTAGCGTGAGGTCATGCGGTCGGCAGAGGAGTTCGAACGGGTGCAACGACTCGTTGCAGCGGGGCTCAATGACTGCGCGATCGCACGCCGCACCGGTATACCGCGCCGAACTGTGAGAGACATGCGAGCCAAGCCCGCACTGGCCCGACGAATTGTCAAAGGGTCATCGAATTGCGGCGTGGACCATGACTTCACGGCCATTGCAGCTGCGCCGTATGCCTACTTGCTGGGCTTGTA
This sequence comes from uncultured Actinomycetota bacterium, assembly GCA_963756865.1. GTDB lineage: Bacteria > Actinomycetota > Actinomycetes > Mycobacteriales > Mycobacteriaceae > Mycobacterium. The sequence continues at coordinate 222,575 of CAVWPQ010000021.1, forward strand.
CCTCGGCGATGGCTGCATTTCACGCGTTCGCCGGGTCTTTTCCCTCAGGATCAGCCTCGATTCGAAGTACCCGTCAATCATTTACCGCTGTCGCGGCGCGATCGACCTTTTACTGCCTGACCAGCGTGCTGGCGTCCGTCGAAGACCCGACGGCTGTACGGACGTATACCTCTTCTCAAAACACTGGCCGTGCCTCTTTCCCCAGCACGGACCGGGCAAGAAGCACGACAGGCGTATCGAACTAGAACCGTGGCAACAGGCGATCGTCGATCAAGAGACGAAAGAGTTCGTCACGGGGCTGATCCATAGCGACGGCTGTCGCGTCGTCGCCAACGATCGCGGCGTGACGAGCGTCCGCTACCACTTCTCGAATATGTCCGAGGACATCATCGGCCTCTTCACCGCGGCACTCGACAAGCTCGAGATCCACTGGACTCGGTCAACCAAGAAGATCGTCTCGATCTACCGAATAGTCGATACCACGCGGCTCGACACATTTATCGGGCCGAAGACCCGCGCGGTACCGTTGACGGGTGTCCACTACACGCCGTAGGAGACCGGCGCTCATCCTGCTGGTGGTCGTCGCCGCCGCAGGTTGCCTGGCGCTGGCATGGTGGCAGTGGACCCGCTTCGAATCGGCATCCGGCACCTTCCAGAACCTCGGCTATGCGCTGCAGTGGCCTGCCTTCGCCGGGTTCTGCGTCTACGGCTACTACAAGTTCGTCCGCCTCGAGGAGGCGCCGCCTGAGCCGATTCGCCACGACGGAGTCACCGAGATTCCCGCTGGCGTGCTGCCCGAACGACCCAAGCCTGCGACACAATCCGAGGATGATCCCGCGCTGCGGGAGTACAACGCCTACCTTGCCGACCTGGCCGAGAAAGACAAGGAACCGTGACCGAAACACCCGCCCCGATCGTCCCCGTCGAGTCCATCCGCAAGGCGCTCGTCGGCTACCGCGTGCTGGCCTGGACCACCGGCCTCTGGCTGATCCTGCTCTGCTACGAGATGGTCGCGAAGTACGTCTACAACGTCGAGGGCCTGAACTGGATCGCCGTCGTGCACGGCTGGGTGTACTTCGTGTACCTGCTTTTCACCGCCAACCTCGCGGTCAAGGTGCGCTGGCCGATCGCCAAGACCATCGGCGTTCTGCTCGCAGGCACCATCCCGCTGGTCGGTATCATCGTCGAGCACTTCCAGACCAGGGACATCAAGGCGAAGTTCGGCGTCTAGGCGTAATCAGCCGAGGTGTTTGAGCACTTCTTCAGCCAACCGCTCACCGCGGTCCTCCTGCAGGAAGTGCGACGCGCCTTCGATCCTCACCTGTTCGCCGGCCGTCGGAATCAGGTCGCAGAACACCTGACCCGCTTTCGGATACGGGAAGATCTGGTCCTGGTCGGAAAATGCGATCAACGCGGGCTTCTGCCATCGCGAGAGCTCGTCGGCGATTGAGCGCATCACGTCTGCCCCTGTCGCGTCCTCCGACGTCGGCACCAGCAGCGGGAACTGCGCGGCACCGGCCTTCGACTCGACATTCGGAAACGGTGCGTCATAGGCGGCGATCACGTCGTCTGGCACCTCGGTCGCGGTGGCGCTCTGGATCACGAAGCCGACCGGTAGGTCCGCGATTCTTCTCGGCGAAAGCCCGCCATGCCATGAAAGCCCTTCGAGACACGGCCCGTGAACAGTCCCGTATTCGAGATCGACAACGCCGCAACACGATCGGCGTTCTCGACAGCCCACCGTAGACCGATCGCGCCACCCCAGTCCTGGACAACCACAATCGCATCCCGCAGGTCGAGACCGCCAAGAACGCGTGACATCAGCTCGCTGTGCCGATCGAACGTGTACCAACCGCGATCGGTGGGTTTGTCGGAGCGCCCGAAGCCCGCATAGTCGGGAACGATCACCCGGTGGCCGGCGTCGACGAACGGGCCGACCATCTTGCGATACAGGTACGCCCAACTCGGTTCACCGTGGAAGCAGACGATCGGCCTGCCGTCGCGTGGCCCCTCGTCCAGATAGTGCATCCGCAAGCCGTCGACGTCGACGTAGTTCGGGCTGAACCCGTAGCCGGGAAGATCGTCGAAGCGCTCATCGGGAGTGCGGAAGACTTCGGTCGTAGTCGTCATGGAAGCAAGCTAGCCGCTAGTTGACCGACCGGTCAACTATCTCATAGGCTGACGTCATGCCTCGCAGCTCAAGCGCCCGGGAGCGAATCGTCGGGACGGCCGCACGGCTGTTCCTCGAGCGCAGCTATCAGGGCGTCGGTATCGACGAGTTGTGTAAGGCCGCCGACGTCCGAAAAGGCAGCTTCTATCACTTCTTCTCGTCGAAGTCCGAGCTCGCCAAGGCGGTCGTCGATCTGCACGCCGAGGCGTTTCGCCGCAATCTTTCCGGCTCCCCTTCGGCGACACCCGAGCAGAGGCTGCACGCCATCCCGGACGCCATCGGCAGGATCCAGGCCACGTTCGAAGCGCACTTCGGCCGCGCCGTCGGCTGCCCGTTCGGCAACCTCGCGGCCGAATTGTCGACCTCCGACGACGATCTGCGTTCCCACCTGGCTCAGACGCTCGGCGCAATGGAAGCGCACATGGCGGCGGTGTGCAGGCAAGCCGCCGCGGCGGGCGCGCTGCGCAAAGGCACCGATCCCGACCGTCTCGCCCATGCGCTCATGGCTCAGTACCAGGGAATCATCCTGCTGGCCAAGCTCAACGACTCCGGCGTGTCCGACCTCGCGCCTGCGCTTCACGACTTCATCGACGGCTATCTCGCCGTTAGTTAGCGGAGCTACAAGCTCTGTACACTCGACGAAGTGTTAGCCAGCCTGGAGGCGTGCGGCACCCGACCCCAGCAGGGCAGCGCCTCACGAACTCGTGTCCCAGCGCTCACCGGCCTTCGAGCGGTTGCGGCGCTCCTAGTCATCGCCACACATGCAGCCTTCGCCACCGGTGACCTCACCCACGGCTACCTCGGCGCGATCTACGCGCGCCTCGATATCGGCGTGGCGCTCTTCTTCGCTCTCTCAGGCTTTCTGTTGTTCCGGCCGTGGGTCACCGCCGCGGCCACCGCTTCTGTCGCCGCCGTCGCTTACCCGCTATGCCCGGCAATCGGTTGCGCCGGATCATGCCCGCCTATCTGGTCGCGGTGTTGGCGACCTTCGCGGTCTACATCGTTTTTGCCCCCGGCCCTAATCCCGGACAGACGTGGCACGGGTTGCTTCGCTACCTCACCCTGACGCAGATCTACACCGACAACTACTCTGTTCACCTATCTGCACCCGGGGCTTGTCGCAGATGTGGAGCCTGGCGGTTGAGGTGTCCTTCTACGCCGCGTTACCCGCGCTGGCCTACGCGCTACTGCGGCAAGGCACCGGTTGGCGACCCAGCCTCACCCTGACGAGGTTGGCGCTTTTGGCTGCCGTCACTCCCCTGCCTGGCTCATCGTCGCGAAAACCACCGATCTGCTCCCGAACTCGGCCGGCATGTGGCTGCCCGCCCACTGGCCTGCTTCACCGGAGGCATGGCGGTGGCGGTCCTCGCCGCTCGCGGCGCACGCTGGCGTGCCCTGGGCGACACTGCCGATTGGCGACCGCGCTGTTCTTGGTCGTCGCCACGCCGATCGGCGGCGCAATCGTCGGCGCCGACCCCGCCTGGGTTCCGGTCAACCAAGGCGCTTCTCTTCGCCACGATCGCGACACTTCTCGTCGGCACAGTCGTACTCGGCCCAGACGGCCGGTACACGCGGATCCTGAGCAGCCGACCGATGGTGTGGCTCGGCGAGATCTCCTATGAGATCTTTCTGCTGCATGTGGTCGTCATGGCAGTCGTCATGAATCTCGTTCTGCGGTGGCCGCTGTTCACCGGTTCGCTCGCAGGCCTATGCGCTGCAACGCTTGCAGTGACGATTCCGTTGGCGTACCTGCTACATCACTACACGAGGGTCCGCAGCGCGGGCACCAATAGCGCCAGCGCCCGCCCTCGATGCGAGGACGCGTCCTTCTCCTCCGGCATCAACTGCGCCGCAGTCCGCGACGATCCCTCGGGAATGAACACCGGGTCGTATCCGAATCCGCCGTCGCCCAACGGTTCTCGGCCGATGCGGCCGGACCAGGTGCCGCGCACCACGGACTCCTTTTCGGCGCCCCTGACGCGTACACCAACGCGCACGCCGAAACGAAGGCGCCGCCGCGCCGCTCGTCTGGTACATCGCGAAGCTGGGCGAGCAGCAGCGCAGTGTTGGCAGCGTCCTCACCGTGCACCCCGGCCCAGCGCGCCGACAAGACGCCGGGCATACGGTTCAGCGCATCGACCTCCAGCCCGGAATCGTCGGCGACGCTCGCGAGCCCGGTGGCCCGGAACGCATCGCGCGCCTTGGCCAACGCGTTCTCCTCGAACGTCGCACCCGTCTCGGGTGCCTCGTCGAACGCCGCGACATCGTCGAGCGACAACAGCGTCAGACCGGAGATCCCCGCGGCGTCGAGCACCCGCCGCAGTTCGGCCAGCTTCTTGCGGTTTCGGCTCGCGACCAGCAGCTTGGTCAGCTTCCGAACGCCTTCTTCGCAGGCGTTTCGGACTCGGGCAACTGGCCTGGGTACGGCAGTTCCAGCGCCTCCCGCTGAATGGCGAACAACTGCTCGCACGCGGCCAACGCGGCATCGAGCAGCTTGTCCAGCGTCGAGCGCGGGAATGTCGCGCCCTCGCCCGTGCCCTGGACCTCGACGAGCGTGCCGGTGTCGGTGGCGACGACGTTCATGTCGACCTCGGCGCGCGAGTCCTCGGTGTATGGCAGGTCGGTGCGGACGCGTCCGTCGACGACTCCGACGCTCACCGCGGCGATCGCGCACGACAGCGGCCGCGGGTCGGCCAGCTTCCCGCCCGCCGCCAACCAGGTCACCGCATCGGCAAGCGCGACATACGCACCCGTGATGGCGGCCGTGCGCGTTCCACCATCGGCCTGCAGCACATCGCAGTCGATCGCAATGGTGTTCTCGCCAAGCGCCGCCAGGTCGATGCACGCGCGCAGCGACCTGCCGATCAACCGGCTGATCTCCTGGGTGCGGCCGCCGATACGGCCCTTGACCGATTCGCGATCCGACCGATCGTGAGTGGCGGCAGGCAGCATCGCGTACTCCGCGGTCAGCCAGCCCTGCCCCGAACCCTTACGCCATCGCGGCACCCCCTCGGTGACGCTCGCCGTGCACATGACCCGCGTCTGACCGAACTCCACGAGTACCGATCCCGCCGGGTGAGAGGTGAAACCGCGGGTGATGACCACCGGACGCAGCTCGTCGTCGAGCCGGCCGTCTTCTCGTCTGGACACCCGCCAACCCTAGCCGGTGGCTCCGTGGCTAATGCCGGGCGACGGGGAAGGACTCTCCGCACACCACCGCGTGCACGGGTCCGTCGAATTCTGCTTTCGCCTCGCTGATCACGTCCTCGCGCGACGTCCACGGCGGGATGTGGGTCAGCAACAGCTCGGCGACGCCTGCGCGTGCCGCGGCCTGCCCCGCCTCTGTGCCGGAGAGATGGAGGTTCGGCGGACGGGACGGATCATGCGTCCACGACGCCTCGCAGAGGAACACGTCGGCGCCCCGCGCCAGGTCGACGAGCGCGTCGCAGGCGCCGGTGTCACCGCTGTAGACGAAGGTCGCGCCAGACGGGTCGGTGATCCGCATCCCGTAGGACTCGGTCGGGTGGCAGACCAGCCGCGGCTCGACATTGAGCGCACCGATGGTCACGGCCTCCCTGTCCACCCAGTGGCGGATGTCGAAGATGTCACTGAAGTCGTCGATCTCCGCACCTTCCGGCGACGACGCCGCGCCAATGCGTGCCCACGTCTTCTTGGGGCCGAACATCAGACCTCGCTCCGGCGCGGGAGACGGGTGATAGCGCCGCCAGACGAACAGACCGGGAAGGTCGAGGCAATGGTCGGCGTGCAAGTGCGACAGCAAGACCTGCACCGCATTAGGGTCCGCATGGCGCTGCAGTGCGCCGAGTACCCCGCCGCCGAAATCGATGACCAAAGGAGGAGTGTCGGGGGCGGTCAACAGATACCCGGACGCTGGCGAATCAGGCCCGACGACACTGCCGGAGCAACCGAGTACGGTGATTCGCACGCCCACTAGCTTGCCATGCCCGCTATCCCGATGACGAAAACATGAGCGCATTGAATGAGGATCGTCATCATTGAGCGCCGACGTGACGCTGAACAGGTCGAACACCGTCGAGTGTCGGGCCAAGGAATCGGGCCGCGAGTGTGGTGAACGCCTCAGGATCACCGGTCGCTTCGAACTGTCTTTGTGCACGCGGGGCGTCGTGCGGGCGAAGCAGATCGAGTTCGGTCAGCACCCGCAGCAAGTCCTTGGCGGTCTCCTCGGCGCTCGAAACCAAGGTGACCGAATCTCCCATCGCCAGCTGGATGAGCCCGGACAGCATCGGGTAGTGCGTGCAGCCAAGCACCAGGGTGTCGACGTCGGCGCGCTGCAATGGTTCCAAATAGGCCTCGGCCAGGCCGAGTACCTGCCTGCCGCTGGTCACGCCGCGTTCGACGAAGTCGACGAACCGCGGGCAGGCGACCCCCGTCACCTCGATGTCGCGTGCGGCGGCGAACGAGTCTTGATAGGCGCCCGACGCGATCGTCGCCTCGGTGCCGATCACACCGATACGACCGTTGCGGGTGGCCGCCACCGCGCGGCGCACGGCGGGCAGGATCACCTCGACGACGGGCACCGGCGCATAGCGTTCGCGGGCATCGCGCAGGCAAGCCGACGATGCGGTGTTGCAGGCGATCACCAAGGCCTTGACGCCGCGCTGCACCAAGTCGTCGCCGATGGCGAGCGCGTGCGCGCGAATCTCGGGGATAGTCAGCGGACCGTAGGGACCGTTACCGGTGTCCCCGACGTAGATGATGTCCTCGTCGGGCAATTGGTCGATGATCGCCCGCGCGACGGTCAATCCGCCGACGCCGGAATCGAAGACACCGACGGGCGCCAGTGGCGACGTCACGTGCCGTAGTTCGGCAGTGCCGTGCCGCGTTTGCGGACTTCGCGGGCTTTGCGCTCCGGCCCGGATAGCAGGTAGGCGGCGATCACGCCTGCGATGGCGCCGCACAGATGCCCCTGCCACGACACCCCCGGGGTGCCAGGGAGCACGCCGAGCAGGACTCCGCCGTAGACGAACAGGACGACGATGCCGACGACGATCTCCCAGATCGTGCGGGTGAAGAACCCGAACACGATGAGGAAGGCCAGCCAGCCGAAGATCAGTCCCGATGCGCCGATGTGGTTGGTCTCGCACGTCGCCCCGACATAGGGGCAGTGTGCGCCGATGTTGCCGACGAGCCAGGTACCGAAGCCGCCGAGAATCCAGACGATGGCGGTCGCGAAGATGAAGCGCGACATGCCTGCGAGTGTCATCAGGAAGCCGAGGATCAACGCAGGGATGGTGTTGGCGATCAGGTGGTCCCAGTTGGAGTGCAGCAACGGCGCGAAGATGATGCCCATCAAGCCGTCGGTCTCCAGCGGCCGGATGCCGTTGCGGTCGAGGCTGTGGTTGGACAGCGAATCGAACAGCTCGATGACGTACAGCAGCGCGACGAAGCTGACGATGGTGACACCGCCGACCACCCACGCCGGCCGCTTCTTCGGCCCTGCCGGCTGCGTCGCGTAGCCGGGTCCGTTCACGCCCATAGCTGCCCTTCCAAAGCGTCTTCCGCTTCATCAAGGCTACCGGCGTATGCGCCGGTCGACAGATACTTCCAGCCGGCGTCACAGACGGTAAACGCGATGTCGGCGCGCTCACCCGCCTTGACCGCCTTGGCCGCCATGCCGAGGGCCGCGTGAAGAATCGCGCCCGTCGAGATACCGGCGAAGATGCCCTCCACCTGGACGAGCTCCCGGGTGCGCTTGACCGCGTCGTAGGCGCCGACGGCAAAGCGCGTCGTCAGCACGTCCGGGTCGTACAGCTCGGGGATGAAGCCCTCGTCGATGTTGCGCAGCGCGTAGACGCCTTCGCCGTATCGGGGTTCGGCGGCGACGATCTGGACGTCGGGCACGTTCTCGCGCAGATACCGCCCTGTGCCCATGAGCGTGCCGGTGGTGCCGAGGCCCGCGACGAAATGCGTGATCTCCGGCAGATCGGCGAGCAGTTCCGGCCCGGTCCCGTCGTAGTGCGCTGCCGCGTTCGCCGGGTTGCCGTACTGGTAGAGCATCACCCAGTCGGGGTTCTGCGCGGCCAGTTCCTTGGCATGCGCGACGGCCGTGTTCGACCCACCCTCGGCGGGCGAGTAGATGATCCGTGCGCCGTACAGCTCGAGCAGCTGGCGGCGTTCGATCGACGTGTTCTCCGGCATCACGCAGATCATCTTGTAGCCCTTGAGCAGGGCGGCCATCGCCAGCGAGATACCGGTGTTCCCACTGGTCGGCTCCAGAATCGTGGCGCCCGGTTCGAGCAACCCATCGTGCTCGGCGGCTTCGATCATCCGCAGCGCGGGCCGGTCCTTGATGGAGCCCGTCGGGTTTCGGTCCTCGAGCTTGGCCCACAGCCGCACATGCGGCTCGCCGTCACCGTCGACCCAGCGTGGCGACAGCCGACGCAGGCCGACAAGAGGCGTATCGCCGAGTGCTTCGAGTAGCGAGTCGAAACGCGTCATCGACGCCGACTCACCCCCCTGCCACGGCGGGCAGGATCGTGACCGAGTCGCCGTCGGAGATCTCGGTGTCCAGGCCGCCGGAGAACCGCACGTCCTCATCGTTGACGTAGATGTTGACGAAGCGGTGCAGCTTGCCAGGATTAGCCGAGTCCACCAGGCGTTCGGTAATGCCGGAGTAGTTGGACTCCAGGTCGGTGATCACAGCTTGCAGGGTGTCGCCCGACGCGGTTACCCGCTTCTCACCGCCGGTATGGCTGCGAAGGATGGTCGGAACGGAGACGGTAACGGTCATGTCGATGGGCTCTTTCTGATCTGGTACTGCTCGACGATGTTGACGGGTTCCTCGGTGACGACGCCGTCGACGATGCGGTAGCTGCGCAGCTCGTGTTCGTCGGGGTCGCGGGTGGACACCAAAACGTAGTGGGATTCGGGCTCCGACGCATAGGAGATGTCGGTCCGGCTGGGATAGGCCTCGGTCGCGGTGTGGGAGTGGTAGATGACGACAGGCACCTCGTCTGCCTCTTCCAGTGCCCGCCACACCTTGAGCTGCTCCATCGAATCGAAGCGATAGAAAGTCGGCGACCGCTCGGCGTTCAGCATCGCGATGTGCCGTTCGGGGCGGTCGGACCCTTCAGGACCGGCCAGCACACCGCACGCCTCGTCGGGATGGTCGGCGCGCGCGTGCGCGACCATGGCGTCGACGAGGTCGGCACGAATCTCGAACACCTACTCTTCCCCTTTTTTCAAGTCGGTCCGGCGAACGCTCCGGGCAACATGTCTCGATAGGTCGGTATTCCGGCCACTGACTCTGCCGCAAGCACGCCGACGAGTACTGCCCGGGCCAGCACATCGGCCGCGGCCGCCCCTACTGCGGTGATCAACGGCACCTCCGGGCTCATCGAGGCAGGCGTCTCGGGATCGGGCGGCACTTCGACGGCACCCGTGGCCAGCGCAAACACCGTGTCTCCATCCAACGGCGTGTGACACGGCCGGATGGTGCGCGCGAGGCCGTCGTGAGCCGCGACAGCAACGCGCCGGCACCCGGCGGCGCTCAGCACGGCGTCGGTGGCGACCACGGCGATGGTGGTGTTGAGCGGGCTGAGCTCGGTGTGCCTGCCTGCGTAGGCCGCGATCTGGTCGTTGGGCGGCGCGACCAAGCCGAACTCAGCGATCTGGTCGGCCTGCCACGGCAGCCCGGTGGCCGGGTCGACGGCATCGCCCGCGGCGTTGACGACGACGATCGCGCCGATCGTCACGCCGATGTCGGTGAGGGTGATCGATGCGGTGCCGACGCCGCCTTTGAGCACGCCGACGCGGGCTCCCGTGCCCGCACCGACAGTGCCGAGGGCCACCGCTTCCGATGCGCTCTCCGCGGCGGCGTAGCCGAACTCCGCGGTGGGTCTGCGGTCCCAGCCGCCGACAGGCAGGTCGAAGACGACCGCGGCGGGCACGATGGGCACCACTCCCCCGTCCATCGCAACCCCGCGGCCATGTTCCTCGAGCCACCTCATCACACCGTCGGCCGCCGCCAAGCCGTACGCGCTGCCCCCGCTGAGGACCACCGCATCGACATGTCGAACCGAGTTGATCGGGTCGAGCAGGTCGGTCTCCCTGGTGCCCGGTGCGCCGCCACGGCAATCGACGGCGCCGACGGTGCCCGGCGGGGTCAATACCACCGTCGTTCCGCTGACCCAGCCGGATCCGAGTGTCGCGTCGGCGTCGATTCGTTCGTGCTGGCCGACCCGGATACCGCCAACATCGGTGATGGAACTCATTTCGTGCCCATCAGTCCGAGAACCAGGTACTCCTGCAGCACGGTCAGCCACTGATAGACATCGAAGTGCCCCGCCATCGGATGGTCCGGCGGTAGCCGATCGGGCCCCTCGGAGCCGATGTCGAGCATCGTCCCGAGGGCCAGCCGCACGTCGTTGACCGAAGACGCCCACGCCTGTGCATCGGCCTCGGACAACTCGAACCGGCCGCCGCCGTTCGGCACGGTCGCCAACACGCGTTGCGCCGCATCACGTTTGGCGGCGATGATCTCGGGCTCGTGCAGGCTTCGCAGCGCGCTGTTCAGGCTCTCGGCGGTCCCCGATCCGGCGGGATGGTCGTTCTGCGGCCGGAAGAAGTCGGGCAGCAGCCGCTTCATCGTCTCGTCCTCAGGCGGATGGGAGTTGCCCGTCTTGAGCCCGGTGATCTCTTCGAGTTCGTCTGCGGGCGAGGATGATTCGCGCTCCTCGAGCATCGAGACCATCGACGTCACCAGGCTCGCGAGCAGAGCCGCCTCGTGCGATGCAAGGGACGAGCGAAAACGCGGGCCGTCGGCGGTGTCGACCCGCTTCCACTTGCGCACTATCGCGTCCCGGCTCCGATGATTCAGCGGTCGTGTTGCATGGTGGCCCACAGGCCCGCGGCATGCAGCTTGGTCACGTCGACTTCCATCGACTCGCGGCTGCCCGCGGACACCACCGCCTTGCCCTCGTTGTGTACCTGCAGCATGAGCTTGGTGGCGTGCGGCTCGTCGTACCCGAACAACTTCTGGAAGACGTAGGTCACGTAGGTCATGAGGTTCACGGGGTCATCCCAGACGACTGTCACCCACGGGGACTCGGTGTCGGAGGCAGTGTCGGTGTGCTGCTCCTCGCGAGTTCCCGGTCGGGTCTTCGCCGGCGTGACCATGTCCTCAGAATAGCCGGGGCCTAACGGGGCAGGAGAACCGTTACGGTTGCGGGATGACAGCGGCGTTGCTGACTGACAAATACGAGCTGACCATGCTCGCAGCCGCGCTGCGGGACGGGACGGCGCACCGGCGCACCACGTTCGAGGTGTTTGCCCGCCGGCTGCCAGAAGGCAGGCGCTACGGCGTCGTCGCAGGCACCGCCCGGTTCGTGGCGGCGCTCGCGGACTTCACGTTCAATGACAGCGCGCTGGAGTCGCTTTCGGACTTCCTCGACCCCGAAACGCTCGCCTACCTGGCCGACTATCGATTTCGCGGCGATATCGACGGTTACGCCGAGGGCGAGTTGTACTTCCCCGGGTCGCCGGTGTTGGCGGTACACGGCACGTTCGGCGAATGCGTCGTGCTGGAGACGCTGGCGCTCTCCATCTTCAATCACGACACAGCGATCGCCTCGGCGGCGGCCCGGATGGTCAGCGCCGCCGAGGGCCGCACCCTCATCGAGATGGGGTCGCGGCGCACCCACGAGCAGGCCGCCGTCTCAGCCGCACGGGCCGCTTATCTCGCCGGATTCAGCGGTTCGTCCAACCTCGAGGCCCAGCGCCGCCATGGCGTACCAGCGCTGGGCACGAGTGCCCACGCGTTCACACTCCTGCACACGACGCGCGACGGACCGGACGAGCAGGCTGCCTTTCGCGCCCAGGTCGATGCGCTCGGGGTCGGCACCACCCTGCTCGTCGACACCTACGACATCACCACCGGCGTCGCCAACGCGGTCGAGGCGGCGGGCCCGGAATTGGGCGCGGTTCGCATCGACTCCGGCGACCTCGGGGTGCTGGCCCGCCAGGTCCGTGCCCAACTCGACGGGCTCGGCGCGACGAAGACACGCATCGTCGTGTCGGGCGATCTCGACGAGTTCGCGATCGCGGGGCTGCGGTCGGAACCCGTCGACATCTACGGCGTCGGCACCTCGGTGGTGACCGGTTCGGGCGCCCCGACGGCGAGCATGGTCTACAAGCTCGTCGAAGTGGACGGCATGCCCGTGGAGAAGCGCAGCCTGCACAAGGAATCCCACGGCGGGCGCAAGAAGGCGACGCGGCTCGCCAAACCGTCGGGGACAATCGTCGAGGAGATCGTCTACCCCGCCGCCTTGGCTCCCCCGCAGTCCGATCTCGTCGCACGCGACCTGACGGAACGGTTCGTCGAGAGTGGCGAGCCCGTCGCCGATCTCAGCCTCGCTGCGGCCCGCGACAGGGTGGTCACCGGTCTGCACAGCCTGCCGTGGGACGGCCTGAAACTGTCCCGCGGCGAGCCCGCGATACCGACCCGGATGGTCCCGCCCGCCGGCCGAAACGCGTAGGAGGAGCCACGCCAGACGCAGCTCCCGTCACCGAACTGCTCGCCAGCGCGGTCGCCGCGCTCGGCGGCAGCGAGCGCAGCGGTCAGGTCCAGATGGCGCAGGCCGTAGCCAATGCGTTCGACTCGGGCGAACACCTCGCCGTGCAGGCAGGCACCGGCACCGGTAAGTCGCTCGCCTATCTGGTGCCCGCCATCGCGAGGGCCGTCGCCATCGACGAACCGGTGGTTGTGTCGACGGCGACCATCGCACTTCAACGTCAGCTGGTCGACCGCGATCTACCCGCACTCGCCGACTCGCTGACCGGCGCTCTGCCGCGGAGGCCGAAGTTCGCCCTACTCAAGGGCCGCGGAAACTATCTCTGCCTCAACAAGATTCACAATGGTGCCACAGCCGAGCCGGATGATCGTCCGCAAGAGGAACTGTTCGACGCCGCGGCGTCGACCGCGTTGGGCCGCGACGTGCAGCGGCTCACCAAGTGGTCGTCGAGCACCGAAACCGGTGACCGTGACGAGCTGACACCCGGCGTTCCCGACCGGTCGTGGGCGCAGGTCAGCGTTTCGGCACGGGAGTGCATCGGCGCATCGCGCTGCCCTTTCGGAACCGACTGCTTCGCAGAGAGAGCAAGAGGACATGCAGGCGAGGCTGACATTGTCGTGACCAACCATGCGTTGTTGGCGATCGACGCCATCTCCGATGCCGCGGTACTTCCCGAGCACCGCCTTCTTGTTGTCGACGAGGCGCACGAACTTGCCGACCGGGTCACCGGGGTGGCCACCGCGGAACTGTCAAACGCGGTTCTCAGCGCTGCGTTCCGCCGCGTCGCGCGGCTCGTCGAACCCGAACTGGCGCAACGACTCGACGCCGCAACGGCGACATTCGTATCAGCGCTTCACGACGGCACGCCCGGTCGTATCGACCGCCTCGACGACGATATGACGACGTATCTGACCGCGATCCGCGATGCGGCGAGCAGGGCGCGTTCGGCGATCGACATCTCGCCGTCGGACCCCAAGGCCGCATCAGCGCGTGCCGAAGCCGTGACGGCACTCGCCGACATCAGCAACACCGCGACCCGCATCGTCGCGTCGTTCGTGCCAGAGATTCCGAACCGCGACGATGTGGTGTGGCTCGACCATGAGGACAACCGCGGATCCGTCCGGGCTGTGATGCGGGTGGCACCGTTGTCGGTGGCAGGCCTGTTGCGCGGCAGGCTCTTCGAGCATTCCACCACGGTGTTGACATCGGCGACGCTTACCGTAGGCGGATCGTTCGACGCAATGGCGGCGGCTTGGGGATTGACAGGCGGGGACGAGACACCGGAGTGGCAGGGGGTCGACGTCGGATCCCCGTTCGATCACGCCAAGTCCGGAATCCTCTATGTCGCAGCCCATCTGCCGCCGCCAGGGCGTGACGGTACCGGATCGGCCGAGCAGCTAGACGAGATCGAGGCGCTGATCGGGGCCGCAGGCGGACGCACGCTCGGGCTCTTCTCGTCGATGCGCGCCGCGCGAGCCACCGCCGAGGTGATGCGCGAGCGACTGTCCACACCGGTGCTGTGCCAGGGTGACGACACCACGTCGGCCCTGGTGAAGCAGTTCTCCGACGACCCTTCGACGTCGCTGTTCGGCACGCTGTCGCTGTGGCAGGGCGTCGATGTGCCCGGGTCCAGTTTGTCGTTGGTGTTGATCGACCGAATTCCGTTCCCTCGACCCGACGATCCGCTGCTGTCGGCGCGCCAGCGCGCGGTCGCGGCCAGAGGCGGGAACGGGTTCATGGAGGTCGCGGCCAGCCACGCCGCGCTGCTGCTCGCCCAGGGCGCAGGCAGGCTGCTGCGGCGCACCGACGATCGCGGGGTGGTCGCGGTGCTGGACTCGCGGATGGCCACCGCGCGTTACTCGGGTTACCTGCGCGCGTCGCTTCCGCCCTTCTGGGCCACCACCGACGCGGTCCGAGTCCGACAAGCGCTGGAACGGCTCCACGCGGCCGACGCCGCACTATCCTGACGCTGATGAACGCCCGCTCCCTCACCAGCGCGTCGTTCGCCGCGTGTGTCGCGCTGCTCGTCGCATCGTGCGCGACCACGATCACGGGCACCCCGGTATCGGTCTTCGACGACCCGTTCAAAGTCGCGGGTATGCCCGCCGTCGACGGGCCCACGGGCCTGCGGCCTGGGGCAAAAGATCCGTCGCGCGACGTCGAGAACGGCGACGGCGGTGAGATCGACGAATTGGCAGCGTCCTCGATCAGCGACATCGAGGATTTCTGGGAGGGCGCTTACAGCGAGACGTTCGACGACGACGAATTCACCCCCGTCAGGGAGCTGATCTCCTGGGATGCAAGCGGATACGACAGTGTGGAGTTCTGCGGTCACGACACCATGGGATTGGAGAACGCCGGCTACTGCTTCCCCGATCGCACCATCGGGTGGGACCGCGGCGTGCTGCTGCCCGACATGTTGGACAACTTCGGTGACATCGCCGTCGCCAATGTGCTGGCTCACGAGTACGGCCACGCGATCCAGCACCAGGCCGGGCTGGACGGCAAGGACATCCCAACGCTGGTCGCCGAGCAGCAGGCCGACTGCTTCGCAGGTTCATACATGCGCTGGGTGGCTGAGGGGAACTCCGACCGCTTCACACTGAGCACCGGCGACGGACTCAACAGCCTACTGGCGGCGGTGATTTCGTTTCGTGACCCGGTACTCAGCGAGGACATGTACGCACCGGGGGCCGATGACCACGGATCGGCTTTCGAACGGATCACCGCGTTTCAGTTCGGGTTCATCGACGGCGCGGCGTCGTGTGCCGCGATCGATGAGAAGGAGATCGCGCAGCGCCGCGGCGATCTGCCGGTCAAGCTGCAAGAGGAGCAAAGTGGCGAATGGCCGGTCAGCGAGGAGTCGGTGAACGCGGTCTTCGATGCGCTCGGGCGGCTGTTCTCGCCTGCGGATCCACCAAAGCTCAGCCTCGACGCGGATTCGGCGCAGGGATGCCCGGACGCGCGCCCGAGTCCGCCGGTCTCGTTCTGTCCTGCCACCAACACGATCGCCGTCGACATGCCCGACCTCGAGGAGATGGGCACGCCGTCGGGCCAGGACTGGATCGGCGGTGAGGTGTCCGGGGACAACACGGCGTATTCGATTCTCGTCTCGCGGTACATGCTGGCGCTCCAGCATGAACGCGGTGGCGTGATGCTGGACAACGCCGAGGCCGCGTTGCGCACTGCGTGCCTGACCGGCGTCGCGACCACCAAGATGACCGTTGCCGTCACCACATCCGACGGCAACACGGTGGCGCTGAGCGCAGGCGATCTCGACGAGGCGGTCTCCGGGCTCCTGACGAACGGGCTGGCGGCCAGCGACGTCAACGGCGAGACGGTGCCCTCCGGGTTCTCGCGGATGGACGCGTTCCGCATCGGGGTGCTCGGCGATGAGGACCGCTGCTTCAAGCGCTTCCCGTAACCGCGATTTCGGCGTGGTTGGCCGCGCTGAGCGCGACTGCTCACGCCGAAGTCACTAAACCTTCTTGGTCACCCCGTAGTAGCCGATGATGGCGTCGGAGACGTCGGTCGACCGGGTCAGGAACGCGTAGGAGCGGATGAAGGATTCGCCGACGCAGCCGTCGATCTTGACCCGGAACCCGGTGATCTGAATCCACGGCTCTGCACCCTTGAACTCCTTCTTGCTGACCGGGACGACGTTGATGATCCCTGGCTTCAGAGCCACTGCGAGTGACCCGCTGATGGGGGTGAGAAAGGTCGGTATGCCCGTTAGACCGCTGGTCCCCAGACCCGCGACGCCAAGGCCCGGCGTCAGGCCGAGGCTGCCGCTCATCACCACGCCGTTGGAGGTGCTCATGTCGATGCCGCAGCCGATCTGATAGCCGACCTCCAGCGTGCCCTGCGGCGGTTCGGACTCCTCCGGTCCCTCCATCTTGGCGTTGAACAGGCCGCCGACCTCGTACTCACGCGTCGAAATCGCCGTGGTCAGCGGCTGGATGACTCGCTGGGTCTCATCCTTGGCCGACACGGTCAGCGTCCAGCCGTCGGGCGACTTCGTCGTTGCAGGCGGCGACGACTCGACAAACTCCACAGGCGGCGGCTCCGGAGGCGGCACACCTTCCGGCGGCGGGAGCCCCTCCGGCGGTGCGGGCACCGTCTCTGCTGCCTCGACGGCCGGCTGGACGACGGGGTCGGTCTCGGGATCGGCCGACGCCACAGGGGCGAGCAGGGCGAACGCCACCGCGCAGGTGGCCATCAGCGTGGCGCAACGGAACATCAACGGAACTTACATCGACTACCTACCGCGCCGACCCGAAGTTCCGCGAATGGGCCCGGTCAGGCGAACGTCACGAGCCCGAGCTCCCTGTCGGACGCCAGCAGCGGGTGGTGCGGCAGCACGCGCACCGTGTAGCCGACGGGCCCGGCGACGGGTAGTGGCGTCGTCGTCGAGAAGATCTCGTTACCGCCTTCGGCGGTGCCGGTATGGGGCATGGCCACGGTGACCGGGTTGACCAGAGCGTCGGCTGTGTCGACCCGACCGAGAACCGCCTGGACGGACACTTCGTCGGGGCGCAGCCCAGCGAGCTGGACGGTCGCAGAAAGCGTGAGTTCTGAGCCGAGCAGGGGGGTGTCGGGCAGGCCCGTGCTGTCGACGTCGGTGATCTGGATCTTCGGCCAGGCCTCGTGCGCGCGTTGCCGGTAGGCGGCCAAATCCCAAGCGGCGCCAAAAGGTACACCGCCCTCTTCGCGAGGTTCGACGGTCCTCCGCAGCGACTGCGCGGCGGGCGCGTAGTACTTCTCGGTGTAGTCCCGCACCATTCGCGACGCCAGCACCTTGGGTCCGAGCACCTCCAGCGTGTGGCGGACCATCTCGACCCAGCGGGTCGGCACGCCGCGGTCGTCGCGGTCGTAGAACTTGGGCGCCACCGACCGCTCGACCAGGCTGTAGAGCGCCGCGGCCTCCAGATCGTCACGGCGGCTCTCATCGGCCAGCCCGTCGGCTGTCGGTATCTCCCAACCGTTTTCGCCGTCGTACCACTCATCCCACCACCCGTCGCGGATGGACAGATTCAGGCCGCCGTTGAGCGCGCTCTTCATCCCCGACGTGCCACACGCCTCGAGCGGGCGCAGCGGGTTGTTCAACCAGACATCGCAGCCGTAGTACAACTGGCGGGCCATCGACATGTCGTAATCGGGCAGGAATGCGATGCGGTGCCGCACCTCGGGCCGGTCGGCGAAGCGCACCACCTGCTGGATCAACGCCTTGCCACCCTCGTCGGCGGGGTGCGACTTGCCCGCCACGATCAGCTGGATGGGCTGTTTCTCGTCGAGGAGCAATTTTTCCAGCCGGTCCGAATCGCGCAGCATCAGCGTCAGCCGCTTGTACGTCGGCACCCGACGGGCAAAGCCGATTGTCAGCACGTTGGGATCGAAAGCTGTTGCAATCCAACCGAGTTCGGCGTCAGAGGCGCCGCGCTCGTGCCAGGACTTGCGTAGCCGCTCACGGACGTCGTTGACCAGCGCCTCGCGCAGTTGTGAGCGGATCCACCACAGATGTCCTGGGTCGACCTGTTGCAGGCGCTCCCATAGCGCGGGCTCCCAAACCGCGGGTGCGCTTGGCAGATTACCGCCGCTGAGCTCCCGGCCGAGCTCGAGCCATTGCGGGGCCGCCCACGTCGGCGCGTGAACTCCGTTGGTGATCGAACCGATCGGCACTTCCGAGGAATCGAAGCCCGGCCACAGCTCGTTGTACATCTCGCGGCTGACCCGGCCGTGCAGCAGCGAAACCCCGTTGGCGCGCTGCGCGAGCCGCATACCCATGTGCGCCATGTTGAACTTCGACGGATCGTCCTCGACTCCGAAGGCGATGATCCGATCGAGCGGAACGCCTGCCAGCAGCCGTGACGTGCCGCTGGATGGGCCGCCGTCCCCGCTGCCGAAGTAGCGCTTCACCATCTCCACCGGGAAACGGTCGATACCGGCGGGGACGGGAGTGTGCGTGGTGAAGACCGTCGACGAGCGCACCACGGTCAGCGCGGTGTCGAAGTCGAGCCCCGAGTCGATCAGCTCGCGGATCCGCTCGACGCCGAGGAAGCCGGCGTGCCCCTCGTTCATATGGAACACCTCGGGCGTCGGCAGACCCTCGATCTCGGTGAACGCGCGGATCGCCCGCACGCCGCCGACTCCGGCCAGGATCTCCTGTTTGATCCGGTGTTCCTGATCGCCGCCGTACAGGCGGTCGGTGACACCGCGAAGATCGTGCTCGTTCTCGGGGATGTCGGAATCCAACAGCAGCAACGGGATTCGACCGACCTGGGCGACCCAGACCCGGGCCCTCAGCTGCGCCGCGTCCGGCATCGCCAGCTCGACCAGCACCGGGTCACCCTGGTGATTGGTCAACAACCGCAGCGGCAGCCCCTGCGGGTCAAGCGAAGGGTAGTTCTCCCGCTGCCAACCATCAGCGGTCAGCGACTGGCGAAAGTAGCCGGACCGGTAGTGCAGGCCGACGGCGATCAACGGCAGGCCGAGATCCGATGCCGATTTCAGATGGTCGCCCGCCAGGATTCCCAGGCCACCGGAGTAGTTCGGCAGCACCTCGGCGACACCGAACTCCATCGAGAAGTACGCGATGCCATTCGGCATCTCGACGCCCTCAGCAGCGCGTTCCTGATACCACAGCGGCCTGGCCAGGTAATCGTCGAGCTGGCCGACGATATGGTCCAGCCTCGCGACGAAAGACTCGTCGACGGCGAGTTCGTCCAGCCGGTTCGGCGCGACCTGACCCAGGAGCGCAACCGGATCGCAGCCGACCTGCTTCCACAGTTCGGGATCGATGGCTGCGAACAAGTCCTGCGTCGGTTTGTCCCATGACCAGCGCAAGTTGACCGATAGCGGCTCCAGCGCAACCAGTCGCTCGGGAAGGTGAGCGCGGACGGTGAACCGGCGGAGGGCTTTCACGCGACCCAACCTTACTGATGATCGGCGCGGACGCAGAGTTCGTCGCCGATGGTCGTTCACCAGCGTGTGATTGGGCCGGACACTACGGTGGGTATAGGGCGCGACGAGGCTGTAAAACGAACATCCAGACGACAGCGGCCCTGCCGTGGGCCGCGCCATGAAGGAGTGTGTAGGTGGCCGGTCGTATCGGCATCGATGACGTCGCACCTGTGGTGTCCGCAGGGCGCTATCCCGCCAAGGCTGTGGTCGGCGAGGTGGTGCCGGTGTGTGCCACCGTGTGGCGCGAGGGGCACGACGCTGTCGCGGCGACCCTGGTGGTGCGTTATCACGGCACTGCCTATCCGCAGCTGGGCGAGGGGCCTGCACTGGACGCGCCTCCCACGCCCGTCCCGATCGACACCGTCGTCACCCCGGCGTCGCGGATCAAACCGCAGGCCATCCCGATGATGCCGGGCGAAACCCCGGACATATTGCACGGGGTCTTCTCGCCCGACAGGGTCGGGTTGTGGACGTTCCGGGTGGACGGCTGGGGCGATCCGATCGCCACCTGGCGAAAGGCCGTCACCGCCAAGCTCGACGTGGGTCAGAGCGAAGCCGAACTGTCCAATGACCTGATCATCGGCGCGCGACTGCTCGAGCGGGCGGCCACCGGCATGCCAAGGACTCTGCGGGATCCCGTCCTCGAGGCGGCGGAGATCCTGCGCAACCCGGGCGATCCGTTCACTCGCGCGGGTGCGGCACTCTCCGATGAGGTCACCGAACTGCTCGCGCAGTATCCGCTTCGCGACCAGATCACCCGCGGCGAGCAGTACGGCGTCTGGGTGGATCGGCCCGAGGCCCGCTTCAGCGCCTGGTACGAGTTGTTCCCGCGATCGACCGGCGGCTGGGACAACAAGGGCGCCCCGGTGCACGGCACGTTCGCCACCGCCGCGAAAGCGCTGCCGCGGATCGCAAAGATGGGCTTCGACGTGGTGTACCTGCCGCCGATCCACCCGATCGGCAAGGTGCACCGCAAGGGCCGCAACAACTCGGTGACCGCCGCGCCGAAGGACGTCGGATCGCCATGGGCGATCGGTAGCGAAAAGGGTGGCCACGACGCCGTCCATCCCGAGCTCGGCACGATCGACGACTTCGACGACTTCGTCGCCGCGGCGCGCGACCAGGGCCTCGAGGTGGCCCTCGACTTGGCGTTGCAGGCCGCGCCCGACCATCCGTGGGCCAAGGCGCATCCGGAGTGGTTCACGGTTCTGCCCGACGGCACCATCGCCTATGCGGAGAACCCGCCGAAGAAGTACCAGGACATCTATCCGGTCAACTTCGACAACGACCCCGCGGGCATCTACAACGAGGTGCTAAGGGTGGTGCGGCACTGGATCAGTCACGGAGTCAAGATCTTCCGTGTCGACAATCCGCACACGAAGCCACCGAACTTCTGGGCGTGGTTGATCGGACAGGTAAAGGCGACCGACCCCGATGTGCTGTTCCTCGCCGAGGCGTTCACCAGGCCTGCGCGCCTGTACGGCCTGGCTAAGCTCGGCTTCACGCAGTCCTACAGCTATTTCACGTGGCGCACCGCCAAGTGGGAGATCACCGAGTTCGGCGAGCAGATCGTCGAACACGCCGACTATGCCCGCCTCAATCTCTTCGTCAACACGCCCGACATCCTGCACGAGAGCCTGCAACACGGCGGGCCGGGCATGTTCGCCATCCGCGCAGTGCTGGCGTCGACGTTCAGCCCGGCCTGGGGCGTCTATTCCGGCTACGAACTGTTCGAGCACCGTCCGGTGCGGGAAGGCAGCGAGGAGTACCTGGATTCGGAAAAGTACGAGCTGCGGCCCCGCGATTTCGAGGCCGCACTGGCAAGGGGTGAATCGCTGGAGCCGTTCCTGACCAGGCTCAACGAGATTCGCCGGCTGCATCCCGCGCTGCGTGAGATGCGGACACTGAAGTTCCACCACGTCGAGAACGACGCACTGCTGGCCTACAGCAAGTTCGACCCGGTGACCGGGGATGCGGTACTCGTCGTGGTGACGCTGAACCCGTTCGGCGCCGAAGAGGCGACGTTATGGCTGGACATGCCCGCGCTGGCGATGCAGCCCTACGACCGCTTCTGGGTGCGCGACGAGGTCAGCGGCGACGAATATCAATGGGGACAGTCGAATTACGTCCGCCTTGATCCGGGTAGGGCGGTCGCCCATATTTTCAACATGCCGCAGATCCCACCCGAACAACGACTGACCCTGCTTTTCAGGGAATGAGGGAAGTGACCGACGATGACTAGTACGAACCAACTCACCAGCCCGCACCTACGACCGGGGCAGGACGACCTGAACCGGCTGTTCACGGGCCAGCACCACAACCCTCATTCGATACTCGGTGCGCACGAGTACGACGACCACACGGTGGTCCGCGCATACCGGCCGCACGCAGTCGAGGTGACCGCAGTCGTCGGCGACAAGCAATATGCGTTCTCCCACATCGACTCCGGGCTGTTCGCGGTTGCGCTGCCGTTCACCGAACTCATCGACTACCGGCTAAAGGTGAGCTACGAGACCGGTGACTCCCCGCACACGGTTGCCGACGCGTACCGGTTCCTGCCCACTCTTGGCGAACTCGACCTGCATCTGTTCTCCGAGGGACGCCATGAACGACTCTGGGACATCATCGGTGCGCACCCGCGCAGTTTCCGGACAGCCGATGGAATCGTCGAGGGCGTGTCCTTCGCCGTGTGGGCGCCAAATGCCAAGGGCGTCAGCCTGATCGGTGACTTCAACCATTGGGACGGTGACGAGGCACCGATGCGGGTGCTCGGTTCCACCGGGGTGTGGGAGCTGTTCTGGCCAGGCTTCCCACTTGACGGCAAGTACAAGTTCCGCGTCCATGGCGCCGACGGCGCGGTGACCGAACGCGCCGATCCCATGGCGTTTGCCACCGAGGTGCCGCCGCAGACGGCGTCGCGGGTGACCAAGAGCGACTACACCTGGGGTGATACCGCCTGGATGACCCGTCGCGCAGAGCAGAATCCGGTGTTCGAGCCGATGAGCACCTACGAGGTGCACCTGACGTCATGGCGACCGGGTCTGAGCTACCGGCAGCTTGCCGAGGAACTCACCGAATACGTAGTGACGCAGGGCTTCACGCACGTGGAGTTGATGCCCGTTGCCGAACACCCGTTCGGCGGGTCATGGGGATACCAGGTCACCTCCTACTACGCGCCGACGTCACGACATGGCACGCCCGACGACTTCCGCTACCTGGTGGATACCCTGCACCAGGCGGGAATCGGCGTGCTCATGGACTGGGTGCCCGCACACTTCCCCAAGGACGCGTGGGCATTGGGTCGCTTCGACGGAACCCCCCTCTACGAGCACTCGGATCCGCATCGGGGTGAGCAACTGGACTGGGGCACTTACGTTTTCGACTTCGGCCGGGCAGAGGTGCGCAACTTCCTTGTGGCCAATGCGCTGTACTGGTTGCAGGAGTTCCATATCGACGGACTGCGTGTCGACGCCGTGGCATCGATGCTGTACCTCGATTACTCGCGACCCGCTGACGGCTGGACGCCCAACATCTACGGCGGCAGGGAGAATCTCGAGGCGGTCCAGTTCCTGCAGGAGATGAACGCCACGGTGCACAAACTGGCGCCCGGCGTGGTCACGATAGCCGAGGAGTCGACCTCGTGGCCCGGCGTGACCCGGCCCACGAGCCTTGGTGGCCTTGGCTTCTCGATGAAGTGGAACATGGGCTGGATGAACGACACGCTGGAGTTCATCAAGCGTGACCCGATCCACCGGAGCTTCCACCACGGCGAGATCACGTTCTCGATGCTTTATGCCTACAGCGAGAACTATGTTCTGCCCATCAGCCACGACGAGGTCGTGCACGGCAAGGGCACGCTGTGGGGCAGGATGCCGGGCAACGATCACACCAAGGCGGCCGGGCTGCGCAATCTGCTCGCCTACCAGTGGGCCCACCCCGGCAAGCAGCTGTTGTTCATGGGGCAGGAATTCGGCCAGCGCGCGGAATGGTCCGAGGAGCGCGGGCTCGACTGGTTCCAGCTCGACGAGAACAGCTTCTCCAACGGCATCCAGCGAATGATGCGCGATGCCAATGACATTTACCGGTCCCGAAGGGCGCTGTGGTCGCTGGACACTCGGCCCGACGGCTACTCGTGGATCGATGCGAACGACTCCGCCAACAACGTGCTGAGCTTCCTACGCTTCGGCGACGACGGTTCCACGTTGGCCTGCGTGTTCAACTTCTCGGGTTCCGAACACAGCTCGTACCGCCTCGGTCTTCCGCACGCAGGCAGGTGGCGCGAGGTGCTCAACACCGACGCCGACATCTACAACGGATCGGGCATCGGCAATTTCGGGGCGGTCGAGGCGACCGACGATCCGTGGCACGGACGCCCCGCATCGGCTCCGATGGTGCTACCGCCGCTTGCTGCCCTCTGGTTCGAGCCCGAGCCCGACTAGCGCGACGCTCAGTACAGCGCGTTGGCGAGTTTGCGGCGGCCCGCGATGACCTCGGGATCGGCCGGGTCGAAGAGATCGAACAACTCGACCAGCCGGGTCCGTACCGATGTGCGCTCGTCGCCCGCGGTGCGCTGGACAAGGGCGATCAGCCGGTTGAATGCCGCCGCGACATTCTGCTGCAGCACCTCGGCATCGGCCGCGGCGAAAGCCGCCTCGATGTCGTCGGGTGAGGCGTCGGCCGCCGCGACCGCATCCGGCGACGCTGCGGTTGCGCGCGCGAGGAAGGCGATCTGACGCACCGCGCCTTTGGCCTCCTCATGTGCGGGGTCGGCGTCGAGAATCTTCTGGTACGCGCCAATCGCGGCGTCGAAGTCACCGGCGTCCAGATGGGCACGCGCCTGCGCCAGTTCGGGGTCTACCTGTTCGGGCTCGCCGCCGCCCTCGGCCGGATCGCCGAGTTTTCCTGCGGTGGCGTTCAGCAGCGAGTCGAGCCAACCGCGCAGCTGATCCGGCGGCTGCGGGCCCTCGAAGCTCGACAGCGGCTGTCCCGCGGCCAGGGCCACCACCGTCGGCACCGCTTTCACCCCGAAGATCTGCGCAACGCGCGGTGACGTGTCGACGTTCACGGTGGCAAGCGACCACTTGCCCACGTCTTCGGCGGCCAAGGTGCCCAGCACGTTGCCCAACTGCACACTCGCGTCGCTGCGCGGCGACCACAGCAATACAACGACCGGCACCTGGTTTGACTTGAGCAGCACCTCGGCTTCGAAATTGGTCTCGGTGAGCTCAACGCCAGGAGGTGCGGCGGAATCCTGCCCGGGCTCGCCCGATGACGTCGCGCGCTGCTTGAGGCCGGAGAGGTCAACCGCGCCGGCGATGGAGGGTCCTGGCCCGGCGGAAGGACGGGGTCGTGTCACGTCCCCAAGTCTGTCACGTCGTTTCCGGTAACGAACCGACTGGCTCCCGGACTCCGACGCCCCCACCCGCGGCGCCCATTCGACCGCTCCGATCTGCCCATATGAGGAAGATCACACTGCACAGCGGCACGATGCTCGCCAGCAACGCCAGCAACCATGTGCCAAGCGTCCACCGAACCGCAATTCCGACGAGGAGAGCGGCGACCACGAACGCGACGAAGATCAGGCCGTGGACCATTCCGAAGACCTTCACGCCGATCTCGGTACGGGGCGTGCCCAGGTACTTGAAGTACATCCCGACCAGCAGGCCCACCCAGCTGACAGCCTCCGCCAAGGCGATCAGACGAAACCAGCCGACACGCGTGCGGAGATCGAAGGCGCGACTCATGGGCGCCATTGTGCCCGAACTCGAGACGAATTACTACAAGGCGTCGTAGACGCTCAACCGGCCCGCAGGATCAGCGCGTCGCCCTGGCCACCTGCGCCGCAGAGCGCCGCAACGCCGTAGCCGGAGCCACGTCGCGCCAGCTCAAGGGCCACATGAAGGGTTATCCGTGCCCCCGACATCCCGATCGGATGGCCGATGGCGATCGCGCCGCCGTTGACGTTCACCTTGTCGGGGTCGACGCCCAGCTCTTTGGTCGACGCCAGCGAGACCGCGGCGAACGCCTCGTTGATCTCGATGACATCGAGCTGGTCGACCGTGATGCCCTCGCGGGCAATGGCTTTCTTGATGGCGTTGGCGGGCTGGCTCTGCAAAGTGGAATCGGGGCCTGCGACCACACCGTGCGCGCCGATCTCCACCAACCACTTCAGGCCGAGCTCTTTGGCTTTGTCCTTGTTCATCACGACGACGGCCGCGGCGCCGTCGGAGATCTGCGACGCCGAACCCGCGGTGATGGTTCCGTCCTTGCGAAACGCGGGCTTCAAGCCGGCCAACGAGTCCGCGGTGGTGTTGGCACGGATACCCTCGTCCTCGGCGAACTCGAGCGGGTCACCCTTGCGCTGCGGGATCTTCACCGACACGACCTCATCGACGTAGACGCCGTCTTTCCATGCCGCAGCGGCCTTTTGGTGAGAACTCGCGGCGTAGGTGTCCTGCTCGACGCGGGTGAACTTGTCCTCGTCGTTTCGCTGCTCGGTCAGCGCGCCCATCGGCTGGTCGGTGAACACGTCGTGCAGGCCGTCGTAGGCCATGTGGTCCAGCACGGTCACATCGCCGTACTTGTACCCCGACCGGCTGTTCATCAGAAGATGCGGCGCCTGCGTCATCGACTCCTGGCCACCGGCGACGACGACGTCGAACTCGCCCGCCCGGATCAGTTGGTCGGCCAGCGCGATGGCGTCGATCCCGGACAGGCACATCTTGTTGATCGTCAGCGCGGGCACGTCCCAGCCGATTCCCGCGGCCACCGCGGCCTGCCTGGCGGGCATCTGGCCGGCGCCCGCGGTCAAAACCTGGCCCATGATCACGTACTCGACGGCAGATGCGGGCACACCGGCCTTCTCCAGCGCGCCGGAGATGGCGATCGCACCCAGATCACTGCCGGAGAAATCCTTCAGCGAACCCATCAACTTGCCGACCGGAGTGCGTGCTCCAGCAACGATCACCGACGTCGTCATCTCTACCTCCAGAACCGATCAAGAACAGCCCGTCCGACAGATCGCACTAGGCGCGAAGTTTCCCGTCAGGTTACCGTTACGTTATGTCCACCGAGCAAGTCGATGCCCGTCCCGTGCTTGCCAGCGCCCTGGTGACAGCAATCGACCATGTCGGCATCGCGGTCGCGGACCTGGACGCCACCATCAAGTGGTATCACGACCACCTCGGCATGATTGTGCTGCACGAAGAGGTCAACGAAGACCAGGGCGTCCGCGAGGCGATGCTCTCGGTGCGCGGCTCCGCAGTGGGAAGCGCCCAGATCCAGCTAATGGCTCCGCTCGACGAGACGTCGACGATCGCCAAATTCCTCGACAAGCGGGGCCCCGGTCTGCAGCAGCTGGCGTACCGGGTCAGCGATATCGACGCATTGACCGACCGGCTGCGCGAGCAGGGTGTGCGGCTGCTGTACGACGCACCGCGCCGAGGCACAGCAGATTCGCGGATCAACTTCATCCATCCCAAGGACGCAGGCGGCGTGCTCATCGAGCTCGTCCAACCCGCCGAGGATCACTAAACTTCTAGGACCACCTGCGCGTGGGTCCCCGCCTCGTGCGGTTCTGCCAGCACGGTGTGTGCCAATGTCGACGGTCATCCAGCGCCGACTCGCCGAGGTCGGCCTGCCACACCACGAGATGGGCTGTGCCGGTTTTGATCTCATGGTCACACCCTGGGCAGCGATAGGTTTTGGTAGCCCGGGATGCCGTGACCGGCCGCACCTCGTAGTCGTAGCCATCCGATCCGACCTCGACACGACGAGGCGCAGGCAACGGGGCTCGCGATGGCTGCCTCCGACCTGTCGCTCGACGCCTGGCCATCTTCAGAACAACCGGAACTCGGAACTGTCCATCCCGCGCATCACGTCGTAGTCCAAAGTCACGCAACGGATCCCGCGATCAACGGCCAGTGTTCGCGCCTGCGGCTTGATCTGCTGTGCGGCGAAAACGCCGCTGACGGGAGCGAGCACCGTGTCGCGGTTCAGTAGCTCGAGGTATCGGGTCAGCTGTTCGACGCCGTCGATCTCGCCCCGCCTCTTGATCTCGACCGCCACCGAATGGCCCTGCTCGTCGCGGCACAGAAGGTCGACCGGCCCGATTGGCGTCATGTACTCGCGTCGCACCAGGGTGTACCCGACGCCGAGCAGCTCGACGTGCTCGGCCAGCAGTGCCTGCAGATGTGCCTCCACCCCGTCCTTCACCAGTCCCGGGTCCACGCCCAGCTCGTGGCTGGAGTCGTGCTCGATCTCCTCGACGGTGATGCGCAGTTGCTCGCCCGCCTTGTTCTCGACCACCCAAACCGGCGGTGAATCGCCGGCTTCCTCGGTCAGCCAGCAGGGCGGACTCATCCAGTTCAGCGGCTTGTAGGCGCGGTCGTCGGCGTGCACGCTGACCGACCCGTCGGCCTTGATCAGCAGCAGCCGGCGGGCGGACGGCAGGTGGGCGGTGAGGCGCCCGATGTAGTCGACAGTGCACTGGGCGATGACGAGACGCACCCGAACAACCTTAGGGGCAACGCGCGGCAAACTAGGCTGGCGCCACGATGACGAAGAAGAAGAGCGGCGCGCAGCGGCTGGGCACGGTGCTCGAGAAGGTCACCAACCAGAGCAGCCGCGTCCCGGCTACGCCGGAGTACGGCTCATGGATCCTCGGCCGCGTGTCGGAGAGCCAGCGCCGCCGCCGAGTCCGAATTCAGCTGATCCTCACGACGTTCGTCGTCATCGCGAACATGATCGGCGTCGGGGTGGCGCTGCTCGTCATCACCATTACCTTTCCAGTGCCCAACGTGTTCGCCCCGAACGTCTTGTGGATCACGGCCGCGGTGGCGCCCGCATATATCGGCATCGCATTCATCGTCGGCGTCATCTGGGCTACCAGCCGGGTCATCAACAACGTCCGATGGTCGATCGAGGAACGCGAACCCACCCCCGCCGATCAACGCAACACGTTCTTCGCGCCGTGGCGGCTCACACGCGTGTTGCTGATGCTTTGGGGCGGGGGCACCGTTGTGCTGACGCTTCTGTACGGGCTGCAGGACACCGACTACATCCCGAAGGTCCTCCTCGGCATCAGCTTTCCCGGCATCGTGGTCTCGGCCAGCTGCTACCTGTTCACCGAGTTCGCGCTGCGGCCGGTCGCCGCCCAGGCTCTGGAGGTCGGGCCACCGCCGCGCCGATTCGCCCCCGGCATCATGGGCAGGACACTCACTGTATGGGCGCTGGGCTCAGGTGTTCCCGTGCTGGGCATCCTGTTGGCGGCGATCATCACGCTCTCGCTGCAGAACGTCTCGCCAACGCAGTTCACCGTCGCCGTGATGATCCTGGCGCTGTTCGCGCTCGTGTTCGGCTTCATCCTGATGTGGATCCTGTCCTGGCTCACCGCGACACCGGTTCGCGTCGTGCGTGCTGCGCTCAACCGCGTGGAGCAGGGCGACCTCGACACCAACCTGGTGGTGTTCGACGGCACCGAGCTCGGTCAGCTGCAGCGAGGCTTCAACTCGATGGTCAACGGTCTGCGCGAACGTGAACGCGTCCGAGACCTGTTCGGCCGCCACGTCGGCCGCGAAGTGGCCGCGGCCGCCGAGCGGGACCGGCCGAAGCTCGGCGGCGAGGAACGCCATGTCGCGGTGATCTTCGTCGACATCATCGGCTCGACCCAGTTGGTCACCTCGAGGCGCGCGACCGAAGTCGTCGAGTTGTTGAACCGTTTCTTCGCCGTGATCGTCGAGGAGGTGGATCGCCACCACGGGTTCGTCAACAAATTCGAGGGCGACGCCGCACTTGCCGTGTTCGGCGCCCCGAACCATCTGGACAATCCGGAGTCCGAAGCGCTGGCCGCGGGACGCGCCATCGCCCGGCGCATCCACGAGGAGGTGCCGGAGTGCGAGGCCGGCATCGGCGTGGCCGCGGGTGAGGCGGTGGCGGGAAACATCGGCGCCAACGAGCGCTTCGAATACACGGTCATCGGCGAGCCGGTGAACGAGGCCGCCCGGCTGTGCGAGCTGGCCAAAGATGCGCCGAACCACCTGCTCGCGTCCTCTGACGCGGTGAACACCGCCACCGAGGAAGAGCGTGCGCATTGGCGGCTCGGAGACACCGTGACCCTTCGCGGACACGACGAGCCGACGAGGCTGGCGCTTCCGGTCTGATGGCCGGTGAAGACGATGACGGCCGAGCAGCTGGCCGACCGCACCGACGCGCCACCCAGCTGGCGCTGTGACGCTAGGCCGATGCGGCCAGCGCTGCGTCGTAATTCGGCTCCTGGGCGATCTCGGGGACGAGTTCTGAGTAAACGACATCGCCGTCTGCGCCCACGACGACGACCGCCCGGGCGAGCAGGCCAGCCATCGGCCCATCGGTGATGGTCACTCCGTAATCCTCGCCGAAACTGTCACGGAACGCCGACGCCGTCGTCACGTTTTCGATGTCCTCGGCGCCGCAGAACCGCTTCTGCGCGAACGGCAGATCCTTCGACACGCAGACGACGGTGACCCCGCTTGCGACCGCTTGCTCGTTGAATGTCCGAACGCTTGTCGCACACACCGGGGTGTCGACGGACGGAAAAATATTGAGCAGGAACGGCTTACCGCGCAACTGCTCGTCGCTCACCGCGCCGAGATCGGTGCCTGTCAACGTGAAGCCGGGTGCCTTTGAGCCGACAGCAGGCAGCTCGCCGACGGTATTGATGGGGTTTCCCCCCAGGGTTATCTGTGCCACGCAGACAGTCTGCCAGCACGGTCATTGCGTGAATCCGCGGCCCAGCCAATCCACGGCTGCCGCGATAGCATCCTCGACCTCGCTGTATCTGACCTCTTCGAATCCGGGTTCGGTCCGGATCACGATGCCGTCGGGGTCGACGAGGTAGCCGGCTTTACCCTCGGCGCGCAGCCCCGCCGCCATACCGGACAGCAGGGCCCGCGCGGCATCGTCGATGTCGTCGACGCGTGACACGTCCAGGATCGCGACGTCGAAGCTGTCCCGTTCGCGGTCCACCGTCCGCACCACCTGCTCGGCGCCCGAGAAGAGAAGATCGCCGTGCGTCTCGTAGACGCGAATGTTGTCCCGCGGCCGGTACACCGCGCGCAGGGTGGCCCTCGAGTCGCGTGACACCGTCAAGAAGTGAAGGCCCAACTGTTCGGAAAGGCTGCGACACAGCCGAACCCCTCGCACGCTGTTGCCCTTCTCGTCCAGCAGCGGCGAATACACACCGATACCAAGCTGCCCGGGCAGCACCGCCACGATTCCGCCACCGACACCGCTCTTCGCGGGCATTCCGACGGCGCTGACCCAGTCACCCGCGGCGTCATACATACCGCACGTGACCATCACCGACAGCGTTCGTTTCACGACCCCCGGATGCGTCACCCGGCGGCCGGTCTGAGGGCTGATGCCACCGCGGGCCAGCGTCGCCGCCATCCTGGCGAGATCGGTCGTCGTCACCTTGAGCGAACATTGGCGGTAATAGACGTCGAGAACCTCGTCGGGATCGCCGTCGAGCACGCCGAAGCTCTGCAGCATGTAGCCGATGGCGCGGTTACGGCTGCCGGTGGCCTTCTCGGACGCGTATACGTCGTGATCCAGCTCCAGGCGCCGCCCCGCGAAGGCGGAATAGAAATCGCGGATCAGGGCGAACCGCTCGTCGGGGCCCATCGCGGGGATCAAGGACACCGCCGCGATCGCCCCGGCGTTGATCATCGGGTTCTTCGGAATGTTCGTGGTGAGGTCGACACTGATCTCGTTGAAGGCTTCGCCGGACGGCTCGACACCGATCTTCGCGTCGACGGCGGCGGCGCCGATCTTGTCCAACGCGAGGGCGTAGGTGAACGGCTTGGAGATCGACTGGATGGTGAATTCGGTTGCGGCATCGCCGGACTCGTAGACAAAGCCGTCCGAAGACGACACGGACAGCCCGAATCCGCTCGGGTCGACGCCCGCCAGTTCGGGTATGTAGTCGGCTAACGCACCGTCTGTGACGCCCGCGTGTTCCTCGCGAATCTTGTCCAGGTAGCGCTGCACGAGTTCAGCCACGGTCGGCATGCTAATCCACCGACGGCGGGCAACGGTGCCACTACCAGTGCGACCGCGTCATCGGACGACGCGGTAGCGCAGGTGGACCACGCCAGGGGCTTCGAGCACCCGGGCCAGCTCGAGTGCGGGCTCACCCGCCTCGAACCCGTCGAACAGGCGCTCACCAGAACCGAGGATCACGGGGTTGACCTGAAGATCGATCTCGTCGACGAGGCCTGCCGCAATCGCCTGCCTGGCGCACGAGGCTCCTCCGGCAATCGAGATGTCGCGGCCACCAGCGGCGGCCTCAGCCTGGGCGTAGGCCGACTCGATCCCGTCGGTGACGAAGTGAAAGGTGGTCCCACCTTCCATCTCGATCGGCTCGTGTGCGTAGTGAGTCAGCACGAACACGGGGCAGTGATAGGGCGGCTCGTCGCCCCACCAGCCCTTCCAGTCCGAATCCCCCCAGTCGCCACGAATCGGGCCGAACATGTTGCGGCCCATGATCGTCGCGCCCATTCCATCCATCATGTCGGAGACCACCTGCTGGTTGACAGGATGGTTCTTGGCGGGCCCCACATGCCATTCGTGAAGCCTCATGCCGCCGACGCCGAGCGGCTGCTCCTCACTTTGGCCAGGCCCGGCGACGTAGCCGTCGGCCGAGATCGACATCGAGAGATTGGTTCTGGTCACATACCCTCCGCCCAGCTGTGGTAATTCTCTTCCACCTAGGAAGACTGAGGTGGACTGAAAAACTCATCGTCCACGTCGATGTCGTTTTTCCGCCAGTCATGTCGGTGGCCGCGTGTAATTGTCTTAGGTGTGTACGAAGATTTCGATCGTTGCTACCGGGCCGTGCAGTCCAAGGATGCCCGGTTCGACGGCTGGTTCGTCACCGCCGTACTGACCACCAAGATCTACTGCAGGCCGAGTTGCCCGGTACGGCCTCCGTTCGCCCGAAACGTGCGCTTCTACCCGACGGCGGCCGCCGCCCAGCGCGCCGGCTTCAGGGCATGTAAGCGGTGTCGTCCTGATGCGTCACCGGGGTCTCCCGAGTGGAATGTGCGCGGCGACGTGGTGGCAAGGGCGATGCGGCTGATCGCCGATGGCACCGTCGACCGGGACGGGGTGACGGGCCTGGCCGCCCGCGTCGGCTACACCACCCGTCAACTGGAACGGCTGTTGCAGGCCGAGGTCGGCGCGAATCCGCTGGCGCTGGCGCGAGCGCAGCGGTCTCAGACCGCGCGGGTGCTCATCGAAACGACGGATCTGCCGTTCGGCGATGTGGCGTTCGCCGCGGGATTCTCCTCCATCCGGCAGTTCAACGACACGGTCCGCGCCGTCTGTGCCCTCACCCCGACGGAGTTGCGCAGTCGAGCGCAGGCCAAGTTCGGCCGCGGCGAAGCCGTCGCCGCTGGCACCCTGTCGCTGCGACTACCGGTTCGCACGCCGTTCGCGTACGAGGGCTTGTTCGGGCATCTGGCGGCGTGCGCGGTACCGGGCGTGGAGGAAGTGCGCGACGGTGCATACCGGCGGACACTCCGTTTGCCCGCAGGATCTGGAATCGCCAGTCTCACACCCGAACCCGACCATGTGCGCTGCACACTCGTATTGGACGATTTCCGAGACCTGGCGACCGCCATCGCCCGCTGCAGGCGCCTGCTGGATCTCGACGCAGACCCGGAAGCCGTGGTTGATGCGCTCAGCGCCGACCCGGATCTGAGCGCATTGGTCGCCAAGGCGCCAGGACAACGCATCCCACGCACAGTCGACGAGCCCGAGCTCGCGCTGCGCGTCGTGCTGGGCCAGCAGGTCTCGGTCAAAGCCGCCCGCACCCACGCCGCCCGCATCGTTGCCGCCTATGGCCGCCCGGCAGCCGACGCTGAGGGCGGGCTGACGCACGTCTTCCCCGCGATCGAGGACCTCGCCGAGATCGACCCGGCTCATCTGGCCTTCCCCAAGTCACGCCAGCGATCCCTGATCTCGCTTGTCAAGGCGTTGGCCGACGGTGAGGTCGAGCTCGACGCCGGCTGCGACTGGAATCGCGCCCGTGAACAACTCCTGGCGTTGCCGGGCATCGGACCGTGGACGGCAGAGGTGATTGCCATGCGTGGCCTCGGCGATCCCGATGCATTCCCCGCAACCGACCTGGGCGTCCTGGTAGCTGCCAAACAGGTGGGTCTGCCCGAGGAGGCCCGTGCGCTCACCGAGCGCAGCGGCCGCTGGCGACCGTGGCGATCTTATGCTGCCCAACACCTCTGGACCGCACTCGACCATGCAGTCAACCAGTGGCCGCCGAAGGAGAATTGATGTCGGTTATCCAGTTCCGATCTGTCGACAGCCCGGTGGGGCTGCTCACGCTCGCCGGCCGTGACGGCCGCCTGAATCATCTGCGGATGGTCGACCAGACCTATGAGCCGAGCCATGACGGCTGGGAGCCCGACGACTCGGCGTTCCCGGACGCTGTCGAACAGCTCGAGGCCTACTTTGCAGGCGAGCTTTTCGACTTCCAGCTCGAGCTCGACATGGTCGGCACGTCGTTTCAGCGCAATGTCTGGGCGGCGCTGCTGACAATCCCGTACGGACACACGCGATCGTATGGAGAGATCGCTGCGCAGATCGGATCGCCTGGGGCGTCCCGAGCGGTGGGATTGGCTAACGGACATAACCCGATCGGCATCATCGTGCCCTGCCACCGAGTGATCGGTGCCAATGGCAACCTCACCGGATACGGCGGCGGATTGGACCGTAAACGAGCATTGTTGGCATTGGAGAAAAGTAGAAATCCCTTAACGCCAACGCTTTTCGACTGAATAAAAGGAATCACCCCCCACGCATTCGTGGGGGGTGATCCTAATTTGTGTTCGGCGGTGTCCTACTTTTCCACCCGGGTTGGGTAGTATCATCGGCGCTGGCAGGCTTAGCTTCCGGGTTCGGGATGGGTCCGGGCGTTTCCCTGTCGCTATTTCCGCCGTAACTTTATTTTGTTGTGTCAACAAAGTGTGTGTTATTGGTGGTGGGGTGCAGTTGTTTGCTGCTGTGGTGTGGTTGCGAGTTTTGGTTGTGTGTAAGTTTTCGGCCGGTTAGTGCCAGTTCCCTAACGTATTGCTACGGGTGCAGGTCTGGTCTATTGATCCCGTGGTCTGCGGGGGGCCTTATCCCACTTGATGGGTGAGAAGCCTGGTCTTGGAGGGGGTTTCCCGCTTAGATGCTTTCAGCGGTTATCCTGTCCGAACGTGGCGATCCAGCGGTGCCCCTGGTGGGACAACTGGTAGACCAGAGGTTCGTCCGTCCCGGTCCTCTCGTACTAGGGACAGGTTTCCTCAAGCTTCTGACGCGCGCGGCGGATAGAGACCGAACTGTCTCACGACGTTCTAAACCCAGCTCGCGTGCCGCTTTAATGGGCGAACAGCCCAACCCTTGGGACCTGCTCCAGCCCCAGGATGCGACGAGCCGACATCGAGGTGCCAAACCATCCCGTCGATATGGACTCTTGGGGAAGATCAGCCTGTTATCCCCGGGGTACCTTTTATCCGTTGAGCGACACCCCTTCCACTCGGGGGTGCCGGATCACTAGTCCCGACTTTCGTCCCTGCTTGACGTGTCTGTCTCGCAGTCAAGCTCCCTTGTGCACTTACACTCAACACCTGATTGCCGTCCAGGTTGAGGGAACCTTTGGGCGCCTCCGTTACTTTTTAGGAGGCAACCGCCCCAGTTAAACTACCCACCAGGCACTGTTCCTGAACCGGATATACGGTTCGAGGTTAGAGGCCCAATACGGTCAGAGTGGTATTTCAACAATGACTCCACGATCACTGGCGTGACCGCTTCACAGTCTCCCACCTATCCTACACAAACCGAACCGAGCACCAATACCAAGTTGTAGTGAAGGTCCCGGGGTCTTTTCGTCCTGCCGCGCGTAACGAGCATCTTTACTCGTAGTGCAATTTCGCCGAGTCTATGGTTGAGACAGCTGAGAAGTCGTTACGCCATTCGTGCAGGTCGGAACTTACCCGACAAGGAATTTCGCTACCTTAGGATGGTTATAGTTACCACCGCCGTTTACTGGGGCTTAAATTCTCCGCTTCACCCCCGAAGGGGTTAACAGGTCCTCTTAACCTTCCAGCACCGGGCAGGCGTCAGTCCGTATACATCGTCTTGCGACTTCGCACGGACCTGTGTTTTTAGTAAACAGTCGCTTCTCACTGGTTTCTGCCACCCACTCCCGCTGCCCATCGCGAGGATGTTGACGGTGTGTGGGTCCCCCTTCTCCCGAAGTTACGGGGGCATTTTGCCGAGTTCCTTAACCATAGTTCACTCGTACGCCTCGGTATTCTCTACCTGACCACCTGTGTCGGTTTGGGGTACGGGCCGTGTGTGTACTCACTAGAGGCTTTTCTTGGCAGCATAGGATCACCGAATTCGCCTCACTCGGCTATGCATCACCTCTCAGGATATGTGAACGACGGATTTGCCTATCGTTCTCCCTACGGGTTTGCCCCAGTATTACCACTGACTGGTACGGCTACCTTCCTGCGTCACCCCATCGCTTGACTACTACCAGAGAAGGTTCCACGCAGCCGATCAACCCCGCCCCCTCGAAAGGGTTTGGTGGTCGATCTTTTGGGTGGTTAGTACCTCTGATTCATCAGGGACGCGCACACACGGGTACGGGAATATCAACCCGTTGTCCATCGACTACGCCTGTCGGCCTCGCCTTAGGTCCCGACTCACCCTGGGCGGACTGGCCTGGCCCAGGAACCCTTGGTCTTTCGGCGGGCAAGGTTCTCACTTGCCTTATCGCTACTCATGCCTGCATTCTCACTCCCACACCCTCCACCACTCGATCACTCGGTGGCTTCACCGGATGCAGGACGCTCCCCTACCCAGCCTTACGGCTGCCGCGGCTTCGGCGGTGTGCTTGAGCCCCGCTACATTATCGGCGCACAATCACTTGACCAGTGAGCTATTACGCACTCTTTCAAGGGTGGCTGCTTCTAAGCCAACCTCCTGGTTGTCTTTGCGACTGCACATCCTTTTCCACTTAGCACACGCTTAGGGGCCTTAGCCGGCGATCTGGGCTGTTTCCCTCTCGACGCACGGAGCTTATCCCCCGCCGTCTCACTGCCACGCTATTGACTTACCGGCATTCGGAGTTTGGCTGACGTCAGTAACCTAGTAGGGCCCATCGGCCATCCAGTAGCTCTACCTCCGGCAAGAAACACGCAACGCTGCACCTAAATGCATTTCGGGGAGAACCAGCTATCACGGAGTTTGATTGGCCTTTCACCCCTACCCACAACTCATCCCCTCAGTCTTCAACCTAAGTGGGTTCGGGCCTCCACGACGTCTTACCGTCGCTTCACCCTGGCCATGGGTAGATCACTCCGCTTCGGGTCCAGAACACACCACTACACCCCATACGGGGATACGCCCTATTCAGACTCGCTTTCGCTGCGGCTACCCCTCAACGGGTTAACCTCGCGACATGTCCCTGACTCGCAGGCTCATTCTTCAAAAGGCACGCCATCACCCCACACAAAGTGAGGGCTCTGACGGCTTGTAGGCACACGGTTTCAGGTACTCTTTCACTCCCCTCCCGGGGTACTTTTCACCATTCCCTCACGGTACTAATCCGCTATCGGTCACTGAGAAGTATTCAGGCTTACCGGGTGGTCCCGGCAGATTCACAGCAGATTCCACGGGCCCGCTGCTACTCGGGGACACTGCGACAGCAGGCAACATGTTTTCGGTTACGGGGCTCTCACCCTCTCCGGCAGACCATCCCAGGCCACTTCACCTAACACATTGCTTTATCACTGCTGCTCCGATCGGCGGACCGAAGAACACAGACCCCACAACACCGAACACACAACCCCCGCCGGGTATCACATGCATCCGGTTTAGCCATCCTCCGCTTTCGCTCGCCACTACTCACGGAATCACAATTGTTTTCTCTTCCTACGGGTACTGAGATGTTTCACTTCCCCGCGTTACCTCCCAACTGGCTATATATTCACCAGCAGGTGACGCGACATCACTCGCGCCGGGTTTCCCCATTCGGACATCCTCGGATCCACGCTCGGTTGACAGCTCCCCGAGGCATATCGCAGCCTCCCACGTCCTTCATCGGCTCTCAGTGCCAAGGCATCCACCATGCGCCCTTAAACACTTACAACACAAAAAACCAAAACGGTTTTCAATGAGTAAAAAACTCAAGAGTTAAAAAACTCGAAATTGCACATCAACACACAAAAGGCGACCAACCCCAACCGGGCCCGGCCACCACCTTGCGTGCTCGATGCTCGCAACCACTATCCACAAATCAAACACCACACCCCACCACCAAGATGGAGCGACAACAACCCCTCCCCAAAAAGGAAGGACTATCCCCGGTTTCCCACAATCGGGACGAAGAGATAGCGGGCCTGTTGCCTCAAAGCCCAATAGTGTGTCTGGCAATCCATCAACCGGTGTTTCCCCACCAGCATCAACGTTTGTTGTTGCACCCGAACCACACCCACTACAGGTGTAGCCCATCTCACGAATCGCCCAGGTCACCGAACCCCCACACGCTGTGGGCGGGCCATAGGTCTCGTGGTGCTCCTTAGAAAGGAGGTGATCCAGCCGCACCTTCCGGTACGGCTACCTTGTTACGACTTCGTCCCAATCGCCGATCCCACCTTCGACGGCTCCCTCCCAAGGGGTTAGGCCACCGGCTTCGGGTGTTACCGACTTTCATGACGTGACGGGCGGTGTGTACAAGGCCCGGGAACGTATTCACCGCAGCGTTGCTGATCTGCGATTACTAGCGACTCCGACTTCACGGGGTCGAGTTGCAGACCCCGATCCGAACTGAGACCGGCTTTAAAAGGATTCGCTCCACCTCACGGCATCGCAGCCCTTTGTACCGGCCATTGTAGCATGTGTGAAGCCCTGGACATAAGGGGCATGATGACTTGACGTCATCCCCACCTTCCTCCGAGTTGACCCCGGCAGTCTCTCACGAGTCCCCGGCATTACCCGCTGGCAACATGAGACAAGGGTTGCGCTCGTTGCGGGACTTAACCCAACATCTCACGACACGAGCTGACGACAGCCATGCACCACCTGCACACAGGCCACAAGGGAATGCCTATCTCTAGACACGTCCTGTGCATGTCAAACCCAGGTAAGGTTCTTCGCGTTGCATCGAATTAATCCACATGCTCCGCCGCTTGTGCGGGCCCCCGTCAATTTCTTTGAGTTTTAGCCTTGCGGCCGTACTCCCCAGGCGGGGTACTTAATGCGTTAGCTACGGCACGGATCCCAAGGAAGGAAACCCACACCTAGTACCCACCGTTTACGGCGTGGACTACCAGGGTATCTAATCCTGTTCGCTCCCCACGCTTTCGCTCCTCAGCGTCAGTTACTGCCCAGAGACCCGCCTTCGCCACCGGTGTTCCTCCTGATATCTGCGCATTCCACCGCTACACCAGGAATTCCAGTCTCCCCTGCAGTACTCAAGTCTGCCCGTATCGCCCGCACGCCGAGGGTTAAGCCCCCGGTTTTCACGAACAACGCGACAAACCACCTACGAGCTCTTTACGCCCAGTAATTCCGGACAACGCTCGCACCCTACGTATTACCGCGGCTGCTGGCACGTAGTTGGCCGGTGCTTCTTCTATAGGTACCGTCACTTGCGCTTCGTCCCTATTGAAAGAGGT
>CAVWPQ010000022.1:0-18445 GCA_963756865.1 uncultured Actinomycetota bacterium
AGCGCTTCACCTCGGCGCGGGACGCGTCGAAGACCGCGCGGTCCTCCTGGCGCAGACCGGCCAGCGAGGTGATCGAGAAGAACCGCCGGTAGCCGCACACCCCGTGGCGCCACCCGATCAACTTGTAGTGCTGGCGGTCGTGCACCTCGCGTCCGGTGCCAGAACCCGTTCCCGGCGCGATGGGATACGCGAGGTCGCCGAGTCGCAGCGTGTCTCCGTCGACAACGAGATCGTCGACGTCGTCGTCGGAACCCAACACCGGCAACACGATTCGGCCGTCGGCCAATGTCCAGTCGATATCGAAGAACGAGGAGTACGCGGAGTCCCTGCCGTGCTCGAGGACGTCCCACCACCACGGATTCTGTCGGGGATCGTCGACGCCGACGTGGTTGGGCACGATGTTGACGATCACGCCCATCCCGCGTGATCGGGCCGCGGTGGACAGGCTCGCCAGGCCTTCGGCGCCGCCCAGTTCGGCGGACACGGAGGTCGGATCGGTCACGTCGTATCCGTGCGTGGAGCCTTCCGCCGCGGTCAGGATCGGGGACAGATAAACGTGCGAGACGCCCAGGTCGTCGAGGTAGGGGAGCAGCGCCTCGGCATCGGCGAAGGTGAACGCATCGCCGCGCATCTGGAGCCGATATGTCGACAGAACAGGAGAAGGCATACGTCAGGCGGTCTTACGCAGCACGAGAAGGGACCGGGGCTGCAACAAGATCTTCTCGCCTGCAGCGACGACGAAGTCGGTGTCGCCACTGGAGTTGGCGGTGTCCAGGTCGGCGGTCCACTCATTGGCATAATCGCCTTGCGGCGCAATGAAATCCTGTTCCTGATCGTGTGCGTTGAAGCACAGCAGGAACGAGTCGTCGACGACTCGCTCACCGCGCTCGTTCGGCGCCGGAATGGCGTCGCCGTTGAGGAACACCGCCACGCACTTGTCCAGACCCGAGCCCCAGTCCTCGGGTGTCATCTCGACGCCTGCCGGGGTCAGCCAGGCGATGTCGCGAGCCTGGTCGCCGGTGCGGATGGGCTCGCCCTCGAAGAACCGGCGACGACGGAACACGGGGTGCTTCTTTCGCAGCGCGCTCACCTTGCGGGTGAACTCAAGCTGGTCGGCGTTGGTCTCGACCATCGACCAGTCCATCCAGGAAATGTCGGAGTCCTGGCAGTAGACGTTGTTGTTGCCCCTCTGGGTGCGCCCGATCTCGTCACCGTGGGAGAGCATCGGGGTTCCTTGGGACAGCATCAGCGTGCCCATGATGTTGCGCATCTGCTTGGCGCGCAGCGCCAAGATCTCCTGGTCGTCGGTCGGGCCTTCCACGCCGCAGTTCCACGATCGGTTGTGGCTTTCGCCGTCGCGGTTGTCCTCTCCGTTGGCCTCGTTGTGCTTCTCGTTGTAGGACACCAGGTCGTTCAGCGTGAACCCGTCGTGGCACGTGACGAAGTTGATGCTCGCGCTTGGCCGCCGGCCGGTCGCCTCGTAGAGGTCGGACGAGCCGGTGAGCCGGGAGGCGAATTCGCCGAGGGTCGCGGGTTCACCCCGCCAGTAGTCACGCACAGTGTCGCGATACTTCCCGTTCCACTCGGTCCACAAACCTGGGAAATTGCCGACCTGATATCCGCCCTCGCCGATGTCCCACGGCTCGGCGATCAGTTTCACCTGGCTGACGACTGGATCCTGCTGAACCAGATCGAAGAACGCGCTCAGCCGGTCCACTTCGTAGAACTCGCGGGCGAGCGCAGCGGCCAGATCGAACCGAAACCCGTCGACGTGCATGTCGAGCACCCAGTAGCGCAGCGAGTCCATGATCAGCTGCAGCGTGTGCGGATGCCGGGGATTGAGGCTGTTGCCGGTGCCGGTGAAGTCCTTGTAGAACTTCAGATCGCCGTCGCGCAGCCGGTAGTACGCCGCGTTGTCGATGCCGCGGAAGTTGATCGTCGGCCCGAGGTGGTTTCCCTCGGCGGTGTGGTTGTAGACGACATCGAGGATCACCTCGATACCTGCCTCGTGAAATGCGCGCACCATCCCCTTGAACTCGGCGACGGCACCGCCAGCGTGCCTGCTGAACGCGTACTGGTGGTGCGGCGCCAGGAACCCGAAGGTGTTGTAGCCCCAATAGTTTCGCAGGCCCAGGTCGATCAGCCGGTGGTCGTGCATGAACTGGTGCACGGGCATCAGCTCGATCGCGGTGGCGTTGAGCGACTTGAGGTGCTCGATAACGGCTGGGTGCGCAAGGCCCGCGTAGGTGCCGCGCTGTTCCTCCGGAACGGCCGGGTGGGTCTGGGTGAGCCCCTTGACGTGCGCCTCGTAGATGACGGTCTCGTGGTAGGGCGTGCGCGGCGCGCGATCCGACGCCCAGTCGAAGTACGGGTTGATCACGACGCTGGTCATGGTGTGGCCGAGCGAATCGACCCGCGGCGGGTTCGCGGTGTCACCCGGGTCGATCTTGGCGGCCTCGAGATCGTAGGAGTACAGCGCCTGGGTGAACTCGAAGTCCCCGTGGAAGGCCTTGCCGTAGGGGTCGAGCAGCAGCTTGCTCGCGTCGCATCGATGACCCGCGGCGGGATCCCACGGACCGTGCACCCGGAAGCCGTACCGCTGCCCCGGTGAGATGGTCGGCAGGTAGCTGTGCCAGACGTAGCCGTCCACCTCGTCGAGGTTGATCCGCTGCTCGGTGCCGTCCTTGGCGATCAGGCACAACTCGACCTTCTCGGCGACCTCGGAGAACAGCGAGAAGTTCGTTCCCGCGCCGTCATAGGTGGCGCCGAGCGGATACGGAGTACCTGGCCACACCGTCGTCGAGGACATCAGTCGACCTTATCGGCGGCCGGGGTCGGCCGCGCGGCGGTCACCACCAGTGGGTGGCAGCCCCGATCTGGCGTCCGAGTTCGTCGGACATGGTGCGCATGTAGGTCTTGGAGATGTGGTGTGAATCGTGGTAGATCAGCACGTTCCCCTCGACCGCGCGGCACACGTCCTTGCGGCAGATCGCGTCGCTCATATCGAGCGGTTTCATCAACGGGAACCGATTGACCCACGGCAGCGTCGGGTTGGTCTTGGTCAGCACGTCGGCGCGCCTGATTCCGCACGAGATGCCGTTGCCGCCGTCGGCGAGACAGTCCGCGGGGAAGAACGGCCTGCCGCCACGCAGCAGCCACGGCGTGTCCCGCATCGCAAGGATCGGGATGTCGTTGTCCGACAACTCCTCCCAGATTCCGACGTAGGTGCCCGGCATGACGTCGCCGGGTTTGATGTTCCACGGCCTTGTCGCCGTGGTGAACACGTAGTCGGGCCGATCGGAGATGATCTTCTTCATCGCCGACTCGTTCCACGTGTGGCAGTTGGGATAGGGCCGGTTGTCGCCCATCACCAGCGGCACTTCTTCCGTGGTGAGCGGGCAGCCCATCTTCAGATAAGTGGTCACCCTGAAGTGGTGACGCTTGCCGAGCAGGTCGAGCGCGGTGATCCAGTGCTCGGCGTGCGAACCGCCCGCCAGCGCGATGGTGCGCGACGCCGACTGGTCGCCGTATGTGCAGCTGATGACGTCGACGTTGTCGAAGGTGCTGATGCAGCCGTCCACGGTGGTCTCAGGGAGGTCCTGTTTGGCCTCGAGCACCGTTGGCCGCATAGGCACGTCGGGCACCGGGGCGTTGTCGAGCAGCGCGTGCGCGCCGGGGTAGTCGAGCGACTCGAGGGTGCCGAGCTGCTCGGCGCTCGCCTGCTGCACCAGGATGTGCTCGCGCCAGCTGAAAGAGGTCACCGTCAACGCCACACCGAGCGCGGCCACGATCGAGCCGAGCACGATCGTGGGCCTTCTGAGTCGGCGGCGAAGGGGAACCTTGTCCGACCTGACCTCAGCGGCGCCGGACCGGTAACGCAGCGGGTTCTCGATGTATTTGGTGGTCAGATACGCGAGCA
Organism: uncultured Actinomycetota bacterium; assembly: GCA_963756865.1. Classification (GTDB taxonomy): domain Bacteria; phylum Actinomycetota; class Actinomycetes; order Mycobacteriales; family Mycobacteriaceae; genus Mycobacterium. The sequence goes on from CAVWPQ010000022.1 coordinate 3,920, forward strand.
CGCCCGACACCAGCAGCACGCCCGCCCCGTCGAGGAATCCGGCGTGTTCGCGGTCGGCATAGACGAGCCAGAAGATCAGCAGCGGCCAGTGCCAGAGATACAGCGAGTATGCGATGGATCCGAGCCATACAAACGGCTTCGTCGCCAGCAGCCGGTTGGGCAACGGCAGCTTGCCGCCGGCGTGCGGATCGGCGAGTCGGTTGGCACCGGTGAGGATGAACAGCATCGTGGCGCCGACAGGCACGAGTGCCCACGGCCCGGGAAATTCCTTCACGCCGTCGATGAGCGCGCCGCAGGACAGGATGGCGGCAAGGGCAACCACCGCCACCGCGGTGCGCAGCCACATCGGCCAGCGGATGTATCCGACCAGCGCGCCCACCAGAGCCCCAAGCAGCAGCTCCCAGCCGCGCGCGAAACTGTTGTAGTAGGCCGTCGCCTGGTCGGCGTTGTGAGCAAAGATGGCGTAGACGAACGAAGCGACGGTGAGCGCGGTCAGCAGCAGGACCAGCGCCGCGCGCATATACCTGCCCAGCACCTTGCGGAACAGGAAGGCGAATCCGAAGATCATCGCGAGAAACGCGATATAGAACTGGCCTTGGACCGACATGGACCAGATGTGCTGCAGCGGGCTCACCGATTCCCCGGCACGCAGATAGTCCGCCGCGGTGCTCGACAGCTCCCAGTTTTGGTAGTAGCCGAGGCTTGCCAGGCTCTGGTCGGCGAACGTTTCCCAGCGCGTTTCGGGCTGAATCAGGATGGTCAGCACCGCAGATGCGGCCAGCACAACGACGAGCGCGGGCAACAGCCGCCGAACCAGCCGGGTGACCTCGGGGACCGGGGACAGCGACGCACCGGACGTCAGCGCGGTGCGAAGGAGTCGGCCGCCGAAGAAGAACCCGGACAATGCGAGAAAGACGTCGACGCCTCCGGAAACGCGGCCGAACCAGACGTGAAAGACCGCCACGAGGGCGATCGCGATCCCGCGAAGGCCGTCGAGATCGTGGCGGTAGAAGCCGGACTTGCGATCTGCCGCCGAAATGCCCTTGGGCCTGTCGGCGGTAACCGCCGCCGGCCTTGGAGGGGCGAGGGTCATCATGTTCGCGGGATAATCTACCTAAGATCGCTGTGCGACTCATGTCGTGCGTCCCGCCGTTAGGCTCGTTTTCCATGCCCGCGTTGACTCCCGCTGAAATCAGCGCCATCGACGCCGCCCACGTGTGGCATCCCTACAGCACGATCGGCTCCGAGTCGATGCCGCCATTCGTCGCCGTCGGGGCCCGCGGGGCATGGTTGACCTTGATCAACGACGGAGAGCGCGTCGAGGTGCTCGATGCCATGAGCTCGTGGTGGACCGCGATCCACGGCCATGGCCATCCGTCGCTGGACTACGCGATCGCCTCCCAGCTGTCGAGGATGAACCACGTCATGTTCGGCGGCCTGACCCACGAGCCGGCCGCCCGCCTCGCGCAGTTGCTCGTCGAGATCACCCCCGCCGGTCTTGACACGGTCTTCTTCAGCGATTCGGGCTCGGTCTCGGTGGAGGTTGCGGTGAAGATGGCGCTGCAGTACCAGCGCAGCCTCGGCCGCCCGAACAAGCACCGGCTGATGACATGGCGGGGCGGCTACCACGGCGACACGTTCACGCCGATGAGCGTCTGCGACCCCGACGGCGGCATGCACTCGCTGTGGACCGACATCCTCGTCAACCAGGTCTTCGCGCCCCAGGTGCCCGGCGGATACGACGCCGACTACATCGCCGCGTTCGAAGCGCAGCTGGCCGAGCACGCCGACGAACTCGCCGCGGTCATCGTCGAGCCCGTCGTCCAGGGTGCCGGTGGTATGCGCTTCCACGACCCGCGCTACCTGACCGATCTGCGCGCGATGTGCGACCGCCACGACGTACTGCTGATCTTCGACGAGATCGCCACCGGCTTCGGGCGTACCGGCGAGCTTTTCGCCGCCGATCACGTCGGTGTGCGTCCCGACATCATGTGCGTCGGCAAGGCGCTCACCGGCGGCTATCTGACCCTGGCCGCCACCATGTGCACCACCGACATCGCGCACACGATCAGTGCCAACGAGCCCGGTGCGCTCATGCACGGCCCGACCTTCATGGCCAACGCGCTGGCATGCGCGGTGGCGGTGGCCTCGGTCGAACTCCTGCTCGGCCAGGATTGGCGTACACGGGTTCTGGAGATCGAGGCGGGTCTGCGCGAGGGTCTCGAGCCCGCCCGGTCGCTGCCCGGCGTGGCCGACGTCCGGGTGCTCGGCGCCATCGGCGTCATCGAGATGGCGGATCCGGTCGACGTGCCTGCGGCGACCGCCGCAGCGCTGGAGCACGGCATCTGGCTGCGCCCGTTCCGCAACCTGGTGTACGCGATGCCGCCCTACATCTGCACACATGGCGAGATCGGCCAGATCACCTCGGCGATGGTCGGCGTGGCCCGTGCACTAACCTGAACGGTGTTCAATTGCGTTAGCAACAAGGGAGCATCGTGACCAGGGTTGAGGTCTCACCGCTGGCCTGGCTCGACGACGTCGAGCGGCAGCGCCGGGCTGCGGGGCTGCGCCGGTCGCTGCGCGCGCGCCCCCCGGTGGGGGCCGAACTCGACCTGGCGTCGAACGACTACCTCGGCCTTTCGCAACATCCCGACGTCATCGACGGCGGCGTGACAGCACTGCGGACCTGGGGCGCGGGCTCGTCGGGATCGCGGCTCGTCACCGGCAACACCGAACTGCACGAGGGCTTCGAGACCGCGCTGGCCGGCTTCGTCGGGGCGGAGTCAGCCCTGGTGTTTTCGTCGGGCTACACCGCGAATCTCGGTGCCGTGGTCGCGCTTTCCGGTCCCGGCTCGCTCCTGGTGTCCGACGCGTTCACCCATGCCTCACTGGTCGACGCCTGCCGCCTGTCGAAGGCGAGGGTGGCGGTGACGCCTCACCGCGACGTGGCCGCGGTTGAGCAGGCGCTGTCGTCTCGCGACGAGGACCGCGCGGTGGTCATCACGGACTCGGTGTTCAGCGCCGACGGCGACCTCGCTCCGCTGCGCCGACTCCACGATGTCTGCCGTCGCCACAACGCACTACTGATCGTCGACGAGGCACACGGTCTCGGCGTGCGGGGGACAGGCGGGCGCGGCCTGATCGAGGAAGTCGGACTGGCCGGTGCGCCCGATGTCGTGATGACCGTGACGATGTCCAAGGCGCTCGGCAGTCAGGGCGGCGCAGTCCTCGGTCCCGCCGCAGTCCGCGATCACCTGATCGACGCCGCGCGGCCGTTCATCTTCGATACCGGTCTCGCCCCTGCCGCCGTCGGGTCCGCGTTCGCGGCGCTGCGGGTGCTGATGGACGAACCATGGCGCGCGCAGAACGTGCTTCGATACGCCGCCGAGCTGGCACAGGTCTGCGACGTCGCCGACCACCAGGAGTCGGCGGTGGTTTCGGTCATTCTCGGCGCGCCCGAAGTGGCGCTGGCCGCTGCAACGGAATGCCTCGACCGCGGCGTACGGGTCGGCTGTTTCCGCCCGCCCACGGTTCCCGCGGGCACCTCGCGGCTGCGGCTCACGGCACGGGCCTCGCTGTCGGAAGACGAGATGGCGCTGGCTCGCACGGTCCTCACGGAAGTGTTGTCGGCTCGCAGGTGAGCGTTCTCGTCGTCACGGGCACCGACACCGGCGTTGGTAAGACGGTGGCCACCGCGGCGCTGGCATGTCATGCCCGGCTGGTCGGTATCGACGTCGCGGTCTGCAAACCCGTGCAATCCGGCTCCGCCGACGGTGACGACGATCTCGCCGATATCGCCCGGCTCTCCGGTGTCACCGAATTGCACGGGCTGGCAAAACTGCCCGAGCCGTTGGCGCCTGCGGCCGCAGCGGAGCGGGCCGGTATGCGACTACCGACACGCGCTGAGCTGAACGCGATGGTCTCCTCGGTCGACCGACCGGGACGGCTCACCCTGGTCGAGGGCGCAGGTGGACTGCTCGTCGAGATCGGCGACGACGAAACGACGCTTCGCGACGTCGCGGTCGACTTCGACGCGCCCGTCCTCATCGTGGCCAGGGCTGGTTTGGGCACGCTGAACCATGTTGCGCTGACGCTGGAAGCGCTTGCCTCACACGGGGTGTGGTGCGCAGGCCTGGTAGTCGGCGCTTGGCCGCCCGATCCCGGCGTGATCGAGACGGGCAACCGCGAGGTGCTGTCGTCGATGGCACCGCTGCGGGCCGTATTTCCCGACGGCGCAGGTGCTTTCACGCAGACCGAGTTCGAGTCGATGAGCGCCTCGGCGTTCGACCCGCAGTGGGTCGGGGACCTGGTGGACTGAGATGGTCCACTCCGTCGAACTGCTCTTCGACGACGAGACAGACGCCGCGATGCGGCGCGTCTGGGATGACCTGGCAGACGCGGGCGTGCGTAGCCTCGCCAGCTCGACGTCGCCGAGCAACCGGCCACACGTCACCCTGACGGTCGCCGAGCACATGCACGAAGCCGTGAACGACGCGCTGCGTCCGCTGCTGGCGATGCTGCCGCTTCCGTGCACGATCGGGGCGCCGATGCTGTTCGGCAGGGGGCCGTTCACGCTGGTGCGGCTGCTGATCCCGTCCGCCGGGTTGTTGGCGCTGCAGGGCGGGGTGCACGCCGCATGCCTGCCTCACATGCCGTCGGGCCCGCTGCCGCATGCCGAGCCCGGACACTGGACGCCCCACGTCACCCTGGCACGCAGGGTGGCACCGGAGAAGCTGGCCGACGCGCTGTCACTGCGAAGCGTCACGCAGGATCGACGCGGCACCGCCGTCGCGATCAGGCACTGGGACGGCAACGACCGGGTGGAGCATCCGATCGCGTTTTGACGCCGGCCGAGTCGGCAGATTCGTTTATGTCGAACCAAGCCCGGCCGACCACTGCGAGTCGTAGCCTCTGCACCGGGGCTTAGGACCGTAGGAGGCCCAGAATGCATATCGACCTCAAATTCATGGTGCTTCTCGCCGCAACGATCGGGAGTGCGGGTCTGCTCGGCAGCGCCGTCGCAGCCGCTGACCCACCGCCGGGCGCGTGCGGAACACCTGAGCAGAGCGTGTTGTGGGGCGACTACTGCTACGCCAATCAGCAGAGTCAACCCCCTGCGCCGCCGTCCATCTCGTGGGATCAGGGTCTGGGTACTTTGACCGCTCACATCACCGACCACAGCGGCATCGCGTCGCAGTGCTCGTATTCGTCCGACCTCGTCAACCGCAGCTTTTCGTTGCCTGCCAATGGCACTTTCGATTTGGTGATCGCTCCGGCGGTGCCTGCCTTCCGGAACTGGAACGTCGCCGTATCCTGTGACAACGGGGCTGCGGCGAGTACGACCAAATTCTTCTGACGGTCGATCGGCACTACCTGGTCAAAGCACCGTCGCCGCAACGCTTTTCGGCACGCACATCCGCCACGCTTCGACGACGATCTCACGGAGCTCGGTTGGGTCGATCGCGTCGAGCCGCACGTGAACCCAGTTGTAGCGCATGTCGGACGGCCCCGGGAGCATGAACTTGTCGGGCTCGGAGGCGACAAGTCCGTCGCGCTCCTCCTTGGGGAAGGCGAATCCCATCACGGTCTCGTCGCGCGAGAACGCAAGGTAGACGATCTGCCCGATTCGGAACTTGATCCGGTCGCGGACCACCACTTCGTACGACCTGGGCAGCGCCGAGGTGATGCGCCGCACGTCAGCGACGGTGTTCATCACTGCGACGTTAGTCGCGCACTCCGACAACAGCGCGCCGCGAGATCGACATTCTGGAGTCGCGGCGCCGTCGGTGTCAGCTCAGGCGGCTCGCTGCGAACGCGGCTGCCTGCGCGGGTAGGGCGGTGGTCTCGTAGACCGAATGCGCAGGACGGTTGTTTCCGTTCGAGCAGATCGGGTCGCCCTCGTTGCACAAATTGATGGTCCGGCTTTCGAAGACCGGACTCGTCACGCTCCCGAACAACTTGGTCGCACCGAACATGACGACCGCCTCTATCCGGTCTCCCACGTCGGGAGGCAGTGGCTGGTTGAATCCGAACCCGGGCAATCCGGCTCCAATCACAAGGCTCGTCGCGGCGGCGCCAAGCGAATAGCCGCCGACGACGAACTTGGACTGCGGACAGAGGCCCGCTTGCTCTTGCAGCTCGCGACTCATGTCGTTGGCGCCTGCCCCGTAATCGCCGATGCCGGCTGCCGGATAATCCACCGGGTACACCGCGATAGATCGACCCTCGACATCAGGGGTGAGGGCGTCGACGAACGCCGTGCCAACACGCCCGATTCCGGGATCCTCGGCGCGCCCACGCGCGAACAACACCTGCACGTCGGCGCAGGGCTCAACCTGTGCGGCTGCGGGCGGCGCGGTGAGCAGTTGCGAGAGGAACTGTGCGCCGGTGGCAAGAAGGGCTACGAGAGTCACAGAAGCGGTGCGATGCATGCACTGCATTCGGCGCCGGCACCGAGTCGGATGGCGACCGACCCCCAGTTCACGAACGTGAAGCGGCGGGGACCCTCATCGACGTTTCGCCACAGAGGATTCACGTGCGGTGACGGCGATACCGTCGACAAGCAGGGCGAGCCCGAAGCCGAAGCGTTCGCCGGCATCGTCGGCGAGCACCGACTGTTCGTCAGGTAGTTCGGCGCCTGCGGCGTCCCACTGCAGCCGGGACTGTTCGTCGGCGGTGAATCCCAGCACGTAGTAGACGACGGTGCGCGCGGCCAATTCGGTGTGCGATCCGTCGACGCCCGCATTGCCTGCGGCGTCGACGAGGCGGGCCACGATGCGCGACATCGCCTCGGATTGGCCTGCCGCGAAGCTGGCCGAGACCAATTCGGCGCCGTCGGTGTGCGACAGCAGCGCGTCCCGTAGTCGGCGGCAGATCAACACGAGCCTGTCCTGCCAGTCGCCTGCGACGTCGTCGACCGGCTCGAGGATCCGGTCCGCGATCGCACCGAGAAGCTGCTGCTTGTTGGCGAAGTGCCAGTAGAGGGCGCCAGGGGACACGTTCAACTCGCGACCCAGCCTGCGCATCGTCAGGTCGGCGATCCCGTAGTTGTCCAGGATCGCCGTCGCCGCATCGACTACGTCGCGTTTGTGCAGCTGCACCCGGCTACCATAACCTGAACGCTGTTCAATTCTCGGCTCGGCCGAGGTGTTCAAGTTCGCCGATGAGGAGCTATGGCTTTGACCGACATCCTGACCGAGGCCCGCGAGCAGGTGCTCGAGCGAGGTGAGGGCCTGACGCAGGACCAGGTGCTGACCGTCCTACAGCTGTCCGACGACCGACTCGACGAGCTGCTCGCCCTGGCACACGAGGTGCGGATGCGTTGGTGCGGCCCCGAGGTCGAGGTCGAGGGCATCATCAGCCTCAAGACCGGCGGCTGCCCCGAGGACTGCCATTTCTGCTCACAGTCCGGTCTTTTCGCCTCTCCGGTGCGCAGCGCATGGCTCGATATTCCGAGCCTTGTCGAAGCCGCCAAGCAGACCGCGAAGTCCGGCGCGACGGAGTTCTGCATCGTGGCGGCTGTGCGCGGCCCGGACGAGCGGCTGCTGGCGCAGGTCGCCGCGGGTATCGAAGCGATCCGCAACGAGGTCGACATCCAGATCGCATGCTCGCTGGGCATGCTGACGGCCGAGCAGGTCGAGCGGCTCTCCGAGATGGGCGTCCACCGCTACAACCACAACCTGGAGACGGCCAAGTCGTACTTCCCCGAGGTGGTGACAACACACACCTGGGATGAGCGATGGGACACCCTGTCGATGGTCAGGGAGGCCGGTATGGAGGTCTGCTGCGGCGGCATCCTGGGCATGGGCGAAACCCTCGAGCAGCGCGCCGAGTTCGCGGCCAACCTTGCCGAGCTCGACCCCCACGAGGTCCCGCTGAACTTCCTCAACCCGCGTCCGGGCACACCGTTCGGCGACCTGGACGTGTTGCCCGCGTCGGAGGCCCTCAAGGCGGTAGCGGCATTCCGGCTGGCACTGCCGCGCACGATGTTGCGGTTCGCGGGCGGCCGCGAGATCACGCTCGGTGACCTCGGCGCCAAGCAGGGCATCCTCGGCGGGATCAACGCTGTCATCGTCGGTAACTACCTGACGACGCTGGGGCGCCCCGCCGAGTCGGACCTCGAACTGCTGGACGATCTGCAGATGCCGATCAAGGCTCTCAACGCCACCATCTAGCGGCGGCAGTGACGATGGGGACCGCCAAGTTCAACGTCTACACTGGCGAACCCGCAGGCGGCGCCGTGCCTACTGCGGCCCAACAGGGGCTGGAGCCACCGCGGTTTTGCGCCGAGTGCGGCAGGCGGATGGTGGTGCAGGTGCGCCCCGACGGGTGGTCGGCCAAATGCTCGCGGCACGGCACACAGGACTCAAAGGATCTTGACAAGCGATGAATGACGTTGCACCACCGCGTATTTCACGTGGTCGCGCCGCTGTCACGGTGGTGATCGGTCTGACTCTCGCCGGTGCGGCGGTAGGTGCGCTCTGGGCGTGGATCGCGCCGCCCATCCACGGCGTCATCGCCCTGACCAAGAGCGGCGACCGTGTGCATGCCGCACTGGGCGCCGAGACGGACAACTTCTTCAATTCGGCGTTCCTGCTCGTCGGCCTTGTCGTGGTGCTGGCCGTGGTCACTGCGGTGCTCGTGTGGCAGTGGCGGCCCCATCGCGGCCCTGTCCTGTGCGGTGCACTGGCGATCGGTTCAGCGGCGGCTCTCGGTGCGGCCGCGGGGGTTGGTGCGCTGATCGTGCGTGCACGCTATGACGTCATAGACATCGCCGGTGCGCCGATCTCACCCGAGCACCGCGTGTACTACGTGACCGAGGCGCCGCCGGTGTTCTTCGCGCACTCAGGCTGGATCATCGCGGCATCGGTGCTGTTTCCGGTGGCGATGGCCGCGCTGGTCTACTCGCTCATCGCTGTGTCGTCGCCTCGCGACGATCTCGGCGGCTGGCCTCCTGAGGAACCGGTGCCGCCTGTGCCGCTCACAATGGACGGCGTTCTACCGTCCGCCCCGTAACGACCTTCGCGGCGATCCGCACCAGCCTGGCCATGCCGATGTACGTCATCGGATTGAGCATCGTCGGCCACTTCGTGCGAACGATGTGCTCGCTCAACGGCTTTCCGGTGAATCGGTCGGTAAGCCATCGCAATGCCATCGGCGCCGACAGTGGATGAAGTGACAGGTGTTCGCTGAACAAGTCGCGGTGGTAGGTCACCGACGCACCACCGGATTCATAGGTGTCGGTCAGCTCGTCGATATCGTCGACCGACACGATCGGGTCATGCACCGCCTGCACGACAAGCACAGGCACGCTCGGCACCGCCGTGCCGAGCTTGATGCTGTCGAAGACGTGCTGCACCTCTGGCATGTCGAGGATTTCCTCGAGGGGCCGGTCGACGAGCTTGCCCATGTCCATGCCGACCAGTCGCAACACCGCGTGGGCCGTGGTCATGCGCTCTGCTCGAAGCAGCATCGCCTTTCCGGTGTCGGTCGCATGCTCCTGGATGACGCGGTCGAGGTCTGGATAGGCGTGTGTCAGCGCGGCCACCACCATCGCGGGCAGCCCGGAGAACACGCCGCCGTTCAGGCGCCGGAACGCATGGCCCAGGTTCGCGACCGGCGAGCCGAGCACCGCACCCACGATGTTCAACTCCGGCGCGTAAGAGCCGGCCATCTCGGCGCCCCATGCGGTCGCAAGCCCGCCGCCGGAGTAGCCCCACAGACCGATCGGCGCCGTCGGCGACAGTCCGAGTTTCTCCGTGCTCAACGCGGCGCGCAGACCGTCGAGGATCCGGTATCCCGGCTCATGCGGCGTACCCCACGCACCTGCGCGGCCCTCGTGGTCGGGCACCGAAACGGCCCAGCCCTCGGCGAGGGCGGCGGCGATGAGGAAGAACTCGAACTGCGCGAGCGCCCCAGGCGCCAGCGACCGCCGCCGCAGTGCGTACGAGGGGAAGCATCGCGATGTCACCGCGTCGATCGCGCATTGATACGACACCACCGGGCAGACGTGCTCGGGACCGCGTTCGGCAGGTGCGATCACCGTTGTCACGGTCGCCTCGGGCGCGCCATTCATGTCGGTGGTCCGGTACAGCAGCTGGGTGGCGGTGAACTTCTGAGGGATCAGCCCGAGAAATGCCACCTCGACGTCACGGCTGCGCAGGACGGTGCCGGGCGCGGCGTGCTGGAAGCCCTGAGGTGGGTCGTAGAACGGGTCATCCTTGGGCAATTGTGGCCGGGCGCCCCCCTCGATCTCCTGATGCGGTACGGAACCGATCCATTCGGGGGTTCCGGCCGGAACGACATTGCCCAAGTCCATCCCGCCAGTATCGCTTAAGAGAGCTCTAAGAACCTAACCGCCTCACCCGGGTGGCCGCAGTGCGGCGAACTCGTCGGTGACCCGGTAGGCGGACTCGGTGAAGCGATAGAGCGCCGCGGGCCGACCGCCGCTGCGGCCAGACCGCGCTGTCGTGCCGGTCGGCGTGATGACGCCGCGACGGCCGAGTACCCGTTGCAGGTTTGTCGCGTCCACCTGATAGCCGAGCGCGGCGCCGTAGATGTCGCGCAGGGTTGACAGGGCGAATTCTCTTGGTGCAAGGGCGAATCCAATATTGGTATACGACATCTTTGCGACCAGACGGGTTCGTGCGTGTTCGACCATGGTGCCGTGGTCGAACGCCATCGGCGGCAGGGCGCTCACCGGATGCCAGCGGGTGTCAGGCGGCAGCTCCGGAATAGCGGGGGAGGGCACAAGGCCCAGAAACGTCGACGCGATGGTGCGAACGCCGGGCACCCGGTGGGGGTCGGAGAACACGGCCAACTGCTCCAGGTGAGCCAACTCACGCAGATCGACTTTCTCGGCGAGTTGGCGCCGAACCGAACTGATCATGTCCTCGTCGTGACGCAGCGTGCCGCCGGGTAGCGACCACGCACCACGCTGGGGTTCCCTGGCGCGCTGCCACAGCAGCACGCTGAGCTGCGGGTCTCTGGTGCTCAGCTGCCGAACTTGAAAGACGACGGCCAGCACCTCGTGCGCAGTGCTACCATTAACCATGTTTTCGATTGTAAGTCGAAAACCTCTGGATCGCGAGGAGGCGGCCATGACGGTGTTGGACGACCGGATCGTCAACGGTCCGACCGGCTATTCCGGCGTCGACGGCGACGAGGAATGGGCGGCCGAAGTACGACGGCTCGCCGACCTGCGCGGCGCGACGCTGTTGGCTCACAATTACCAGCTGCCCGCCATCCAGGACGTCGCCGACCACGTCGGCGACTCGTTGGCGCTTTCCCGGATCGCCGCCGACGTATCCGAGGAAACGATCGTCTTCTGCGGTGTGCACTTCATGGCCGAGACCGCCAAGATTCTGTCTCCCGAAAAGACGGTGTTGATTCCCGATCAGCGCGCAGGCTGCTCGCTTGCCGACTCGATCACGGCCGACGACCTGCGCGCATGGAAAGCCGAATTCCCCGGCGCCGTCGTGGTGTCCTACGTGAACACCACAGCGGCCGTGAAGGCCGAGACCGACATCTGCTGCACGTCATCCAACGCAGTCGAGGTGGTGGCGTCCATCCCCGAGGACCGGGATGTGCTGTTCTGCCCTGACCAGTTCCTCGGCGCGCACGTGCGGCGCATCACCGGCCGCGAGAACCTTCACATCTGGGCAGGCGAGTGCCACGTTCACGCCGGGATCAACGGCGACGAGCTCGCCGAAAAGGCGCTCGTGCACCCGGACGCCGAACTGTACGTGCATCCAGAGTGCGGCTGCGCGACCTCGGCGCTCTATCTGGCCGGTGAAGGCGCGTTCCCGCAGGACCGGGTGAAGATCCTGTCCACCGGCGGCATGCTCGACGCTGCCCGCGAGACCAACGCCCGTCAGGTGCTGGTCGCCACCGAGGTCGGCATGCTGCACCAATTACGCAAGGCCGCACCGGAAGTCGACTTCCGCGCCGTCAACGACCGCGCGTCGTGCAAGTACATGAAGATGATCACCCCTGCCGCGCTGCTGCGCTGCCTGATCGAGGGTGCCGACGAGGTCGACGTCGATCCCGAGGTCGCTGCCCGCGCGCGGACCAGCGTGCAGCGAATGATCGAGATCGGCACGCCTGGCGGCGGTGAATGATGTGGCATCAGCGGGCCGACGTGGTGGTTGTCGGCACCGGGGTGGCCGGACTGGTCGCCGCCCTTGCGGCGCATCGACGCGGCCGCAAGGTCGTGGTGTTGAGCAAGGCCGCCGACACCGCGACGTTCTATGCCCAGGGCGGGATCGCTGTGGTGCTCCCGGACACCGACGATTCCATCGATGCGCACGTCGCTGACACGATCGCCGCGGGCGCGGGCTTGTGCGACCCGGATGCCGTTCGGTCGATCGTCGCCGACGGTTACCGCGCCGTTCGCGAATTGGTCCATAACGGAGCGCATTTCGACGAAGCCGAGCCGGGCCGCTGGTCGCTGACGCGCGAGGGCGGACATTCACGCCGCCGCATCATCCATTCCGGCGGTGACGCCACCGGGGCCGAGGTGCAGCGGGCGCTTGACCACGCCGCGGCAACCCTCGATATCCGCCGCAACCACGTCGCGCTCGAGGTCATCCACGCCGAAGGCGCCGTGACCGGCGTGTACGTCCTGAACGAAGACGGGCCGGGCATCGTGCACGCGCCGTCGGTTGTCCTCGCCACAGGCGGGCTCGGGCATCTCTATTCGGCGACGACGAACCCCGAGGGATCCACCGGTGACGGTGTCGCGCTGGCGCTGTGGGCGGGCGTGCCGATCAGCGACATCGAGTTCATCCAGTTTCACCCGACCATGCTGTTCGACGGCAACGCGGGTGGACGCCGCCCGTTGATCACCGAAGCCGTCCGCGGTGAGGGTGGAATTCTGCTTGACAGACAGGGTAATTCGATCACCGCGGGCGTTCATCCGATGGGCGATCTCGCACCGCGCGACGTCGTCGCGGGTGCCATCGACGCGCGCTTGCGCGAGACCGGGGACCCGTGCGCATACCTGGACGCGCGCGGCATCTCCGACTTCCAGCGACGGTTCCCGACGGTGACCGCGGCGTGTCTGGCGGCGGGCATCGACCCGACGCGCCAACCGATTCCGGTTGTGCCGGGGGCACATTACAGCTGCGGTGGCGTCGTCGCCGACGTCCACGGCCGTACCGGACTCGCCGGGTTGTTCGCCGCAGGGGAGGTGGCCCGCACCGGCATGCACGGCGCGAACCGATTGGCGTCGAACAGCCTTCTTGAAGGTTTGGTTGTGGGTGGACGCGCGGGACACGAAGCCGCTGAGCATGCATCCGACGCCGGAGCAACGGACGCCCAGCCCCCCGAGGTCGAGACGCGGGTTGCGCTGCCCCGCAGAAAATTGCAGCGGGCGATGTCGCGCTACGCGTCGGTGGTACGCGACGCCGACGGTCTGCAGCATCTGACGCGGGAACTCGAGGCGGCTGACCCGCGCGACCTCGACTGCCGGGCGAGTTTCGAAGACGTCGCGCTGACGACCACCGCCCGCGCCGTCGCAGGCGCTGCGCTGGCGCGCAACGAATCTCGGGGCTGCCATCACCGGTCCGATTTCCCTGACACGGACCCGGCATTGGCGCACACCCAGGCGTTCGCGGCGGCCTGCTGCTGATGGAACTCATCGCCGACGAGCTCACAGAGGCTCGCAGGGTGATTGCCCGCGCGCTCGAGGAAGACCTGCGCTACGGCCCCGACGTGACCACGCTGGCGACAGTGTCCGCCGATGCGAGCACGACGGCCTCGATGGTGACCCGCGAGCCGGGCGTCATCGCGGGGGTCGACGTCGCGCTCCTCGTGCTCGACGAGGTGCTCGGTCCCGACGGCTACCGGTGCAAGGATCGCGTGGAGGACGGTGCCCGCCTCGATGCCGGTGGCGTGGTCTTGGTCATCGAGGCGCCGACGCAAGGTCTGTTGACCGCCGAGCGGACCATGCTCAATCTGGTCTGCCACCTGTCGGGCATCGCGACGGCGACGGCGGCGTGGGTGGAGGCGGTCGATGGCACGAATGCGAAGATCCGCGACACCCGTAAGACACTGCCGGGGCTGCGGGCGCTACAGAAGTACGCCGTTCGTGTCGGTGGAGGCATCAACCATCGGATGGGCCTCGGAGACGCGGCGCTGATCAAGGACAACCATGTCGCGGCGGCGGGCTCGGTCGTCGCGGCGCTGCGCGCCGTCCGCGAGGTGGCGCCGGATCTGCCATGCGAGGTCGAGGTCGACTCACTCGAACAGCTCGACGACGTGCTGGCCGAAGACGTGGAATTAGTTCTGCTGGACAACTTCCCGGTATGGCAGACACAGATCGCGGCGCAACGTCGCGATGCGCGCGCGCCGCAGACCAAGCTCGAGTCCTCGGGCGGGTTGTCGCTCGACACCGCGGCCGAATACGCGGGTACGGGCGTCGACTACCTCGCGGTCGGCGCTCTCACCCACTCCGTGAATGTGCTGGATATCGGATTGGATCTCTAGCGCTCGAGGAGCGTCCGCGCGGCAATCCTCGCGGAATTA
>CAVWPQ010000023.1:0-65719 GCA_963756865.1 uncultured Actinomycetota bacterium
TGGGTGGTGCCGGCGCGGTCGGACCAACCAGTCCACACATCGACGACCGGTTCGCCGTCGAGGTAAACCGACAGCGCCCCTCCGCCGTATCTGGGACCGGGAAACATCGCGCTGAAGGCTCGTACCGCACAGGCGAAGTGCGGATCGGCCGCCCCTTGGACACCATGTGGAAGCGCCGCGCTGCGCTCCCCGCTGTCAGAGTGCTTCACAGTGCATCTAATTTACCTGCAACCCCGGCAAATATTCAGGCCGTTACCGATCCGACATTGCATCGCATGTCAGCGGTGCCAAGCCTCCACCGAACAGCAACCTTTGGGTCGATTCAGCTGTTCGGGTTGTTGGGGTCGGTTGTGTCGAAGACCTCTTGCCCGTCGTCGCGACCGTCGCCGTCGGAGTCGGCCTTCTTCGGGTTCGTGCCATAGACGTTGGTCTCGTCGTCGTCGAACAGCCCGTCCTGGTCGGTGTCCACGCGATTCTGCCCCTGCTGCTGGGGGGCCTGGTCGTTCGTGGCACCCGGATGCGACGCACTGTCTAGCGGTTTGGTGCCCGCATCGACCTCTTGTTTGTCGGTAGACCCGTCTTGATCGGTGTCGTCCAGGTACAGCATCGTGTGCCAGGTGAAGTACTCATCGGTATCCGAAAGTCCGTCACCGTCGGTGTCCGTACTTGTCGGATTCGACTTCTCGTTGTTGACCTCGTTGCCGTCGTTGATGCGGTCACCGTCGGTGTCGCGGTTTTCCGGGTCGGAGTGGTAGACGGTGATCTCGTCCCCATCGGACAGCCCGTCGGCATCCAAGTCGCCGGGCAGGGGTGGCAGCGCGCTTGCCGGTACCGGGGTCAGCAGTATGCCAGCGACCGCCAACCCAGCGACCAGCGGTTTCATAGAGTATCGAGTCATCCGTCGACGCTAGCCAGCACGGAGCCCTTCTGAATATCGGGTGTTTCCCTATTCTTTGGATTCATCTGCCGCGTCGAGAATCTGCTGTGCGGCCAGCGTCGGTGTCAACTCACCGTCACGGACCTGCCGTTCCACCTCGGCGCGGACCTTGCGGACGCCCGAATTGTTGAGCACCCGGTCCAGGACCGTGTCACGAACCATCGACCAGGCCCAGTCGACCTGCTGGGAGTTTCTGCGGGCCTCGAACTCTCCCGCGTCGGTGAGCACCTGCCGGTGTTTGAGCACGGTGTCCCACAGTTCGACCAGGCCCGTACCCTCAAGCGCGCTCATCGTCAGAACGGGTGGGCGCCATAGCGTTTCGCGCGGGTAGATCAGCCGGATCGCACCGGAGAGTTCGCGGGCGGCCGACTTGGCTTCGGTGGCGTGCTCGCCGTCGGCTTTGTTCACTACGACGATGTCAGCAAGCTCGAGCACGCCCTTCTTGATGCCCTGCAGCTGGTCGCCGGTGCGGGCGAGCGTCAGGAACACGAAGGTGTCCACCATGTTGGCGACCGCGACCTCGGACTGCCCGACGCCGACGGTCTCCACCAGGATGACGTCGAAACCGGCCGCCTCGAGCAGCACGATGGTTTCCCTGGTGGCCCGTGCGACCCCGCCGAGGGTGCCCGACGTCGGGGACGGCCGGATATACGCGTCGGGGTGCACCGCCAGCCGGTGCATCCTGGTCTTGTCGCCGAGAATCGATCCACCGGTGCGCGTCGACGACGGGTCGACCGCCAGCACCGCGACCCGGTGCCCCTGTTCGATGAGGTACATACCGAGCGCCTCGATCGCCGTCGACTTACCGACGCCGGGGACACCCGTGATGCCGACGTGCATGGCGCTGCCCGCTTCCGACATCAACTCCATCAGCAGCTGTTGGGCCTGCTCGCGATGATCGGCCCTGGTCGACTCGACCAGGGTGATTGCGCGTGGCAGCGCGGCGCGATCGCGATGCTTGATCGCGGCGGCGAGTTTCTGTGTGTCGACCATCCAGTCCGCGGCTACGTCAGCTCGTAGCCCGACCGCTCGGCCAGCTTGTGCAACAAGCCGATCGCGGCATCGGCGATCACCGTGCCGGGCGGGAAGATCGCGGTCGCACCGGCGGCGTATAGCTCGTCGAAGTCGCCAGGCGGGATCACGCCGCCGACCACGACCATGATGTCGGGGCGCCCGACCTCGGCGAGGGCGTCGCGCAGCGCGGGCACCAGCGTGAGGTGGCCTGCCGCCAGCGAGGACACCCCGACCACATGGACATCGTTGTCCGCCGCCTGGCGCGCCACCTCTTCCGGGGTGGAGAACAGAGAGCCGACGTCGACGTCGAAACCGATGTCGGCGAAGGCCGTCGCGATGACCTTCTGGCCGCGGTCGTGTCCGTCCTGGCCCATCTTGGCGACCAGGATGCGTGGCCGGCGGCCGTCGGCCTCGGCGAACTTTCCGACCAGCTCGATGGCGCTTGCGATGTTGCTGACCTTTCCGACTTCGTCGCGGTAGACCCCGGCGATGGTACGGATCTCGGCCTGGTGTCGTCCCCAGACTCGCTCCAGCGCTTCGGAGATCTCGCCGACGGTGGCCTTCGCCCTCGCCGCGTTGATCGCGAGTTCGAGGAGGTTGCCATCCGCCTCAGCAGCTTTCGTGAGCTCGGCCAGCGCGGCCTCCACGTCGGCCTTGTCGCGTTCGGCCCGAAGCTTCTCCAGCTTGGCGATCTGTTCTGCGCGCACGCGGCTGTTCTCGACCTTGAGCACCTCGATCTCGTGGTCGGTGCCATCGCCTGCGGCAACCTGGTACTTGTTGACGCCGATGACCGGCTGCTGGCCGGAGTCGATGCGCGCCTGGGTGCGGGCCGCAGCCTCCTCGATGCGCAGCTTCGGGATGCCGTCGTCGATCGCCTGCGCCATCCCGCCGTGCTCGTTCACCTCGTCGATGTGGGCGCGCACCCGGTCGGCCAGCTGATGGGTGAGCCACTCCACGTAATACGAGCCGGCCCACGGATCGATCGGCCTTGTGGTGCCCGACTCCTGCTGGAGCATCAGCTGCGTATTGCGCGCGATCCTGGCCGAGAAGTCGGTGGGCAGCGCCAGCGCCTCGTCCAGGGCGTTGGTGTGCAGCGACTGTGTGTGCCCCTGGGTGGCCGCCATCGCCTCGATGCAGGTGCGGGCGACGTTGTTGAACGGATCCTGCGCTGTCAGCGACCATCCCGAGGTCTGCGAATGGGTACGCAGGGAAAGAGATTTCGCTTCCTTGGGTTCGAATTGGGCCACCATCTCGCTCCACAGCAGCCGCCCGGCCCGCAGCTTGGCGACCTCCATGAAGAAGTTCATCCCGATGCCCCAGAAGAAGGACAACCGCGGCGCGAACTTGTCGATGGACAGGCCTGCAGCGAGGCCCGCCTTGATGTACTCGACACCGTCGGCCAGCGTGTAGGCCAGCTCCAAATCCGCTGTCGCACCGGCCTCTTGGATGTGATAGCCGGAGATGGAGATCGAGTTGAACTTCGGCATCCGCACGCTGGTATAGCCGAAGATGTCCGAGATGATCCGCATCGACGGTTTCGGCGGATAGATGTAGGTGTTGCGGACCATGAACTCTTTGAGGATGTCGTTCTGGATGGTCCCGGCCAGTTTCTCCGGCGGTACCCCCTGCTCTTCGGCGGCCACCACGTACAGCGCGAGGATCGGCAGCACGGCACCGTTCATCGTCATCGAGACCGAAACCGTCGACAGATCGATACCGTCGAACAGCTGTCGCATGTCGAGGATGGAATCGATTGCCACACCCGCCATTCCGACATCGCCCGCGACGCGCGGATGGTCGGAGTCGTAGCCGCGGTGGGTGGCGAGGTCGAACGCGACGGAAAGGCCCTTCTGCCCGGCCGCCAGATTGCGCCGGTAGAACGCGTTGGACTCCGCGGCGGTGGAGAAGCCGGCGTACTGCCGGATGGTCCATGGCTGGTTGACGTACATCGTCGGATACGGGCCACGAAGGAACGGCGGCTCGCCGGGGAAGGTGTCGAGCGGGTAGCCCGCCTCCGCGGCGGCGGTCCGGTCGGCGGCGACGTAGACCGGTTTGACGTCGATGGTCTCCGGGGTCGACCAGGCCAGCTGATCGGGCGTGTAGCCATGTGCCTTCGCCGCGGCTGCGACGTGCGCGCTCACCGAGGCTTCTGTGGCAGGCTCTCCTGCGCGCTCGCTGCGCAGAGGGACGTCGGCGAAATTGCCGATACCTGTCGTCGCCGGAGCCGCTCCGCCGGTGACATCATTTACCGTCATGTTGGTCAGGCCCCCAATCGAGTGAGCAGGTCAGACAGGGCGCCGACCGCGTCGATCTTCGCGGTCAGGTAATCGTCGGGCTTCGGGTCGGCATCAGCGACGGCCTTGTCGGGTCCGGCCAGCAGCACCCTCGAGACGCCGGCCTTGCGCGCGGCCTCGACGATGCCTGCCACTTCCGTCCCGTACCGGCTGTCCGTGCCACAGATCACCGCGACAGCGGGGCCGTCGGCCGCGGTGACCGCGTCGGCCACCTCCGCGGCGTCGACGGTCCCGGGGTTGACCGCTTCGATACCGCCCGAGGCGAGTAGGTTGGTCGCGAACGTCGCCCGGATGTTGTGCTCGGCCAGCGGGCCGAGCGGCAACAACAACGCCTTCGGTCGCGAGCCGGTCTTCGCCAGATGAGCGTCGGAGCGGTCCCGCAATGCCTCGAAGCCTGCCGCATAACGGGCCACGGTGTCCGACGAATCATGATGCGGCAGCGGCGCTTCGGCGAGATTCGGATACTCGTTGACGCCGGTGAGCGCCTTTCTGCGGTGGTTGATGTCGTCTTCGCGCATGTCACGGACTTCGGCGATCTTGGCTGCGACGTAATCGCCTGCCGCAGCGAAACCGCCGTTGGCCTCGATCTGCTGGAAATGCTCCCATGCTTTCTCGGCGAGCGCTTCGGTGAGGTCCTCGACGAACCACGAGCCGCCACCTGGGTCAAGCACCCGTCCGAGGTGGGACTCCTCCAGCAGGAGCAGTTGGGTGTTGCGTGCGATGCGGCGCGCGAAACTCGCTGCGGTACCGGGCAATCCGCCGGGGATGGCGGCGTCGAACGGCTGCACCAGCACGGTGTCCGCCCCGCCGACACCGGCGCCGAAGGCGGCAACGGTGGTGCGCAGCATGTTCACCCACGGGTCCCGCTGCGCCATCATCGGCGTCGAGGTGACGGCGTGCACGCGCGCGGCACCGGCGTCGGGCTCGCCGACCACCTCGGCCACCCGCGCCCAGAGTCGGCGCAGCACACGGAACTTGGCGATGGTCATGAACTGGTCGTCGTCCGCCGCCAGCCGGAAACTGATCTGCCGCAACGAATCAGAGGCGTTGAGTCCGGCCTCGCCGAGCAGGCGCAGATAGCCGACACCCGCGGCGACGGCTCCGGCGAGTTCCAACGATGCGCTTGCACCGAGGTTGTGAATGGCGGGTCCGTCGACGGTGACCGCCCGGACACCGCCCCCGTAGGAGGTGATCTTCCCTGCGGTCGCGACGACGTCGGAGATGTCAGCCGCGGACTTGCCGCTCAGCGGCGCGGTGAGCGGATCGGCGCCGAGATCGATCGAGAGCCGGGCGCGTTGCTCGTCGTCCATATCGGTCAGCTGCGGCAGGAGTTCGGCTGCGGCGGCCGCAAGCTCGGCACCCGCGTCGAGCACAACCGGAACAAGGTCGAGGAACACACCTTCGAGCAGACGGTCCAACTCCCCCGCCGCCACCCCGTGAGGTGCCCCCACCCGCAGCATCAGGGCGCTGACGCCTTCCGTAAGGGCAACCAGCACGGCGCCGTTGCCATCGGTGACGGCCTTCTGGCCGGGGACGGGGAACTCCTCGGCGACCTTCCAGCCGGACTTGACGTCGCGCAGCGCATCGCCGCCACGGACGAAGGGCCACGCGCCGGGCAACGGCGGCTCCGGCAAGGCGTCCAGGCTGGTGTAGAGCGCCCGGATCGGGAAGCCCTCATAGGTCGGCGAATCCAGCAGGCTCTCGGGCTCGGGCGGAAGGTCGGCCGGATCGCGCCTTGTCGACTTTGCCAAAACGCCCGCAACCGCCGAGCGCCATCGCTGTTGAGATTCCCGCAAGCCGGATTCCTGCACGTCTATGAGGCTAATTGATCACCGTCGTACCAGCGTGGGCCGGGCGGCAGACTCACGAACCTGCGTGAGATGGGTTATCACCGGCCTGCCCGTAGTCTTGGTAGGCGTGAAGTCCGTCGTCAGCACCCTCGCCGCGCTGCGAACCGCGGTGATTTCGACGGCCAAGCAGGTCCCCAGCCGTCAGATGGCGGCCATCGCGGCCACGATTGTGATCCTCGTCGCAATCCTGTTGCTGGTGCCCCGGCCCGGCGCGGTCCAACTTCGGGACTGGGCCACATCGGTGGGTCCGTGGTTCCCGCTCGCATTTCTGGCCGCCCACATCGTGGTCACGGTCTTCCCGTTCCCGCGGACCGCCTTCACGCTGGCCTCCGGCCTGTTGTTCGGCGCCTGGATCGGTATCGCGATCGCGGTCGTCGCCAGCGCTGTCAGCGCGCTGCTGGCACTGCTGTTGGTGCGCGCCGCAGGCTGGCGGCTCGACCGCCTTGTGCCCCATCCGCGGGTCAGGACGCTGGATGCCCGCCTGCGCCAGCGCGGCTGGCCGACGGTGATGTCGATGCGGCTGATCCCCGCGGTCCCGTTCTCGGTGCTCAACTACGCCGCAGGCGCATCGTCTGTTCGCGTCGCGCCGTACACGTGGGCGACGCTGGCCGGATTGCTACCGGGCACCGCCGCGGTGGTCATCCTCGGCGACGCGCTGACCAACCAGATCAGCCCGATGCTGATCCTCGCGTCGCTGTTCACCGCGAGTCTCGGTGTCGCAGGCCTGATCTATGAGATCCAGACCTTTCCCCGGCACCACCCGACGGACGCCGGCGGCCCGACTACCCGCTGTGGCGACCCGGCGACTGCTGCGGACCATCCTGCCGCTGCTGTGACAGCGGCGGGTACTGCATCGGCGGCAGCGGATCCTCCTGCGTCTTAGATTCCGAGGCTTCAAGCAGACCCGGAACCGGCTTGCGTGCGTCCGCCTCGGCCTTGGCGACAGCCTGAGCGATCGCGGGATCCGTCTGGGTGTTGAACCACTCGGCCACCTCGGCTGAGTCGTCCTCTGGCTTGGGCAGGTTCTCCTCCACCGGCGACGGCGTGTACCGGAAGACGCCGTCCTCGCCCGGCGCACCCAGCATCCTGGTGAAGCCCTCCAGCGCGGATCCGAAGTCGCTCGGCACCAGCCAGACCTTGTTCGCCTCGCCCTTGGCCATCTGCGGCAGGGTCTGCAAATACTGGTAGGCCAGCATCTCCGGGGTCGGGCGGCCGGCCTTGATAGCCGCGAACGTCTTCTCGATCGCCTTGGCCTGGCCCTGTGCCTGCAGGTAGGACGCCGCGCGCTCACCCTGGGCCCGCAGCATCCTGGACTGCCGGTCGGCCTCGGCGGCCAGGATCGCGGCCTGCTTGGCGCCCTCGGCCGATAGAATCTGTGCCTGCTTCTGGCCCTCGGCCTGCTTGATCGCTGCCTCCCGGCTGCCTTCGGCGGTCAGGATCATGGCCCGCTTCTCGCGGTCGGCCCTCATCTGCTTCTCCATGGAGTCCTGGATCGACGGCGGCGGGTCGATGCTGCGCAGCTCGACTCGCGCGACCCGCAGCCCCCAGCGGCCGGTGGCCTCGTCGAGCACGCCGCGCAGCTGGCCGTTGATCTTGTCGCGGGACGTCAGCGTCTGCTCGAGGGTCATGCCGCCGACGACGTTTCGCAGCGTGGTGGTGGTCAGCTGCTCGACGCCGACGATGTAGTTGCTGATCTGGTACACCGCGGCCTGCGGGTTGGTGACCTGGAAGTAGACGACGGTGTCGATGTTGACCGTCAGGTTGTCCTCGGTGATCACCGGCTGTGGCGGGAACGAAACGACGCGCTCGCGCAGATCGACACGCGCACGGATCTTGTCGATGAACGGCACGAGAAGCGTGAGTTGCCCCGACACGGTCTTGGTGTAGCGGCCCAGGCGTTCGATCACCGCGGCCTCGGCCTGCGGGATGATCGCGATCGACTTGGCGACGATGATGGCCGCGAACAAGATCAACGCGCCGACGAGGATCAGGCCTGCGATGGCACCGTCCATGGGGGTTCCTTCCGTAGTGTCCAGGCTTCTCTAGACGACTTTTTGAACTACCGCGGTGGCACCGTCGATATGCACGACGGTGACCTGCTCGCCCGGCTCGTAGACATCGTTGTCGTTAAACGGCCGCGCCGTCCAGACTTCGCCGTCGAGTTTCACCTGACCCTCATGGCGACCCACCCGGTCGAGCACCAGTGCGCTCTTGCCCTCGAGCTCCTTCGGCCGGTCCGGCAGTCCCGCGCCCTGGCTGAAACGCCGTTTCAAGGCGGGCCGCACCAGCACCAGTAGCAGGACCGACACCACGGCGAAGACGACGCCGTCGATCACATAGTTGTCGAAGATCAGGTTCGACCCCACCGCGGCGAGGGCTCCGCCACTCAACATCAGCAGGAACAGGTCGCCGGTCAGCGCCTCGGCCCCGGCGAGGCCAAGCGCGGCGATTAGCCAGAACAACCAAACAGGCATGCCAAAGCCTAGCGCGTGCTCGGCTCACACAGCGGTGAACTATTACACTGCGAGGCATCATGTGGTGCCCTAGTGTCTCTCTGTCGGTGTGGGCCAACGCCTGGCTCGCAGGAGCCGCCGCGCCCGATGACGTCCTCGATGCGTTATCGCAATGGGCGCCAAGACATTCGGTCACCGCCTATGACTCCGTCGCGGCAGGCAGCACTGGTCTGCCCTGGCCCGATGTGAACCATTCGGGGACGATGTCGCTGCTGCAGACCCTGCGCACCGCGGCGGGTACCCCCGTTGGAACCCCCGCGTTCTCGGTGGCACTTCCCGTACCGGGCGACGTGCGCGGCCTGCCCGCGGGAACCCAGTTTCAACGCGATGCGGTGACCGCAGGCGAGGCCATCATCATCGCAGGCGTCCCGTCGGCCCACGCCGTTGGCCTGGTGCCCGACTTCGAATTCGACGACGATTTCGACGAGGACGATCCCGAGCAAGCCGAACTGTCCGGGCTGGGGTGGACGGTCTACTCGATGCCTGCCGGTCCGCTCGTCGAACACATCGATCTCGGCGAGGCGGAGTTCGCGCTGCGCTCAGCCGTCCGGTCGGCGGCCGACGCGCTCGGCGCCATTCGCGCGGAGGCCGGCGGCCTGGACGTCGCCGATCCGCGCAAGCTGGTCGAGCAGGTGATGGAGTCCTCAGGGCAGCATCGCGCGCCCGACCATGCGCCGTCGCGTGCGCTGCGGGTGCTGGAAAACGCCGCTCACATCGACGCGATCGTCACCGTCAGCTCGGGATTGATGCCGATCGGTCTGCAGAGCTCATCGGAGGCCCAGATCGCGAACGAGGCGTTGCGCCCACTGTCCGCCGTCGTGCGCTCGGCGCGGTTGGCCGCGGTGAGCGCGATCCTGCACTCCGCTTGGCGCTAGGTTCTGCTGCACGCGGGCGTGCACAGTGCCCCGTCTATCGAATAGCCGTACAACGGAGGAGCTTCTAGACCCGGCGGGCCATCGAAGCGAGTCGGTTCGCGGCCTTCGCGCACCTCGTTGATCAGATCCACGGCCAGCCGCGCGAAACGGCGGTCGGCGTTGGGCGTTGCCACTCTCGCCAACGCGATGCCACGCTCCTGCGCCTGCTCGCGCAGTTCGTTGTCGAGATCCCACACCACTTCGATGTGGTCGGCGACAAAACCGATCGGGCAGACGATGACGGCCTTGACGCCTGCATCCGCGAGGGCCGAAAGATGTTCGCCCACGTCCGGTTCCAACCAGGGCACCGAAGGGGGCCCCGACCGCGACTGCCAGACCTGGTCGAAGTCGGCGTACCCCGCCACGGTGGCGACGAGCTTCGACGCATAGGCGACCTGGCGGGCGTAGAGGTCTGTGCCGCAGCGAGATCCGGCCGCCAGCGGAATGGAGTGCGCGGTGAACACCAAGCGGGCGTCGGCACGGAGTTCGGCGGGCAGCGATGCGGCGGCGTGTGCAATCGACTCGGCGAACATCTCGACGAACAACGGATGGTCGTAGTACTGCCGAAGCTTGACCAGCTCGGGTGCGCGCTCCCCTGCGGCGGCGCGGCCGCGGGCAATGTCCTCGTTGTACTGCGTGCAACTCGAGTAGCCGCCCCAAGCCGACGTGGTGAACACCGCCGCGCGGCGAATACCGTTGTCCCGCATGGTGGCGACCGCGTCCTCGACGTAGGGCTCCCAGTTGCGGTTACCGAAGTAAACCGGCAGATCCATGCCGGTGTCGGCCAGTTCGGCAGTCAACTGCTCGATCAGTTCCCGGTTGATGCCGTTGATCGGCGAGACACCACCGAAATGCAGGTAGTGCTCGGCGACCGCGGCGAGCCGCTCGCGCGGTATACCCCTGCCGCGAGTGACGTTCTCCAGGAACGGCATCACCTGATCGGGCGCCTCCGGGCCGCCGAAAGACAGCAGCAGGACGCCGTCAAAGCTCATCAGAGCAACTGTGTGTGCGCGCCGCCGTCGGCGTAGACGATCGTTCCGGTGGTGGCGGGCAGCCAGTCCGAAAGCAGGGCGCACACCGTCTTGGCGACCGGGGTCGGGTCCTTCATGTTCCAGCCGACCGGCGCACGCTGATCCCAGCCCTCTTCGAGCAGCTGGATCTGGGCGCCTGCGTCCTCACCGAGCGCGCCACCGACGATGGCACTCATCGCCAGGGTCCGGATCGGTCCAGCCGCAACGAGATTCGACCGGACCCCGAACGGGCCCGCCTCGCGCGCAACGAACCGGTTCACCGACTCGAGTGC
Source organism: uncultured Actinomycetota bacterium (assembly GCA_963756865.1). Classification (GTDB taxonomy): domain Bacteria; phylum Actinomycetota; class Actinomycetes; order Mycobacteriales; family Mycobacteriaceae; genus Mycobacterium. The sequence continues at coordinate 10,826 of CAVWPQ010000023.1, forward strand.
GCTCTTGGCGACGGTCATCCAGTTGTAGGCGGGCATCGCCCTTGTCGGGTCGAAGTCCATCCCGACGATCGACCCGCCCTCGTTGATGACCGGCAGCGTCGCCTTGGCCAGCGATGCGTAGGAGAACGCGGAGATGTGGATGCCCTTGGCGACGTCCTCGTACGGTGCGTCGAAGAACGGATTGACACCCATACCGGTCTGAGGCATGAACCCGATCGAGTGCACGACGCCGTCGAGCTTGTTGCCCGCGCCGATGGCCTCGGACACGCGTTCGGCCAGCGAGGCGAGATGCTCTTCGTTCTGCACGTCGAGCTCCAACAGCGGCGCCTTCGCCGGCAGCCGGTCGGCGATCCGCTGGATCAGCTTCATCCGGTCGAAGCCCGTCAGCACGAGCTCGGCGCCTGCTTCCTGGGCGACCTTGGCGATGTGGAACGCGATCGACGAGTCGGTGATGATCCCCGTGACGAGGATTCGCTTGCCTTCTAGTAGTCCTGCCATGTAGTGAGTCCTTTTCTCTATCGAAGATTCAGTGGCCCATGCCCATGCCGCCATCGACCGGGATCACGGCGCCGGATATGTAGCTGGCGTCTTCTGACGCAAGGAAGCTGACCACTCCGGCGACCTCGGCCGCGGTGCCGACACGCTTGGCGGGCACGAAACCCAGCGCGCCCTCCTGAATCCTCTCGTCAAGTGCGCGGGTCATATCGGTGTCGATATAGCCGGGGGCGACGACGTTCGCGGTCACGTTCGCCTTCGTCAGCTCCCGCGAAATCGAGCGGGCCATGCCGATCAGGCCCGCCTTGGACGCCGCGTAGTTGGCCTGGTTGCCGACGCCCCACATGCCGGAGACCGAACCCACGAAGATCAGCCGGCCGAACCGCTTTCGCTGCATGCTCCGGGATGCGCGCTGGGCCACCCGGAACGTTCCGGTGAGGTTCGCGTCGATGACCTTCTCGAACTTCTCCACGGTCATCCGCATGAGGAACGCGTCCGCGGCGACCCCTGCGTTGGCCACCACCACCTCAACCGGACCCTGATGTTCCTCTACCTCGGTGAACGCGCGGTCGACGGCCTCTGTGTCGGTGATATCGCATTCGACGCCGAACAGCCCGTCAGGCACCCCCGATCCGCGATGCGTGGCGGCCACCTTGTGGCCGTCCTCGGCGAGCCGCTGGGCGATGGCGAGGCCGATGCCGCGGTTTCCACCGGTGACCAGCACCGAACGGGAGACGAAAGGCGGACGACTGCCACTCTTCTGGTCGGCGGTATCGGCCGCGGCACCAACTTCTGTCTTGCTGCTCCTCGCGTCGGCAGTCATAACCGCCAACCTAACGTGTGTCCACCATCCTTAAGAAATCGCCTTAGGTGCACTAGTTGGGCAGTCGTCGGTTGACCAACAGCGCGAACAGGGCGGCCAGCGCCAGCACGAAAGTGCCGAGCCGCAGCCAGCCCGTTCCTGCGTCGCCCTTTTGCGTCTCGTAGCCGATCTGCTCCTGCAGGTTGGTGAAAACTTCCTTCAGTTCGTCCACGCTCGATGCGGTGTAGGCCTTTCCGCCGGACAGCTGGGCGATCCTCTTGAGCATCTCGTCGTCGACGGGCACCGGCGTGCGTTGACCGTCCATGTCGACGAAGCCGTTCGGCGTGCCGAACGACACCGTCGAGATCGGCACGCCCTGATCCTTCGCGGTTCGCGCCGCGGTGTAGGCGCCCTTGGGGTTGTCCGGGTTGGACGGAACCGTCTCCTTGCCGTCGGACATCAGCACGATGCGGGCAGGCGGCGGTGTGTCGCCCCCTCCGATGACGGCTCCGACGGTGGAGATCGCCTGCAGTGCGGAGAAGATGGCCTCACCGGTCGCGGTGCGGTCGGCCACTTGCAGCTTGTCGATCGCATTCTTGGATGCGTCACGATTGGTGGTCGGTGATACCAGCACGTTGGCGGTGCCCGCGTAGGAGATCAGCCCGAGGTTGACTCCCGGCGTCATCTGATCGACGAACTGCTTGGCGGCTTCCTGCGTAGCGACCAGCCGGCTTGGCGCCACGTCGGTGGCTTTCATCGATTGCGATACGTCGATCACCAACATCACCACGGCACGGTTACGCGGAATACGGACGTCATGGGTTGGCCCGGCCATCGCGATCGTGAACATCACAAGCGACAGCATCAGTAGGACCGTCGCCAGATGCCGCCACCTCGACGGCCGTTTGGGCGCAACACTTTCCAGCAGCTCTGTGTTGGCGAACCGCAACAGTCGCTTCCGTCTGGCCGCCTGCATGGCGATGTAAAGCCCGACCAGTCCCGCCACGACCAAGATGAACAGGAACCACCATGGGTGGTCGAAACCCGTCAGTGTCATCGGTCCGAGCACCGGTAACGTCATGTGCTGCTTACCATTTCCATTGCTAGTTGGGTAACCGGCGATTGAGCAGCATGGCCGCCAGCGCCGCGAGGGCCAGGACTAGAGCGCCAAGCCGCAGCCAGCCTGCACTGGCGTCGCCCTTGATCGTCTCGTAGCCGATCTGCTGCTGCAAATTCGAATAGACCTCGCGCAGCTGGTCCAGGCTGGACGCGGTGTATGCCTCGCCGCCGGATAGTTCGGCGATCTTCCTGAGCATGTCGTCGTCGACAGGAACCGGCTGACGCTGGTCGTTGATCTCGACGTACCCGTATGGCGTGCCGAACGAAATGGTCGAGATCGGCACACCTTGATCCTTCGCGGTGCGCGCTGCGGTGAACGCGCCCTTCGGGTTGTCCGGATTCGACGGCACCGTCTCCTTGCCGTCGGAGAACAACACGACGCGGGCCGGCGGCGGCTCGTCCCCACCGCCGATCACGGCACCGACGGTGGCGATCGCCTGTAGCGCGGTGAAAATGCCCTCACCGGTTGCCGTTCGGTCGGCCAGCTGCAGCTTGTCGATCGCGTTCTTGGTGGCTTCGCGGTTGGTTGTCGGTGACACAAGCACGGTGGCGGTGCCCGCATAGGCGATGAGGCCGAGGTTGATACCTGGCGTGAGCTCGTCGGCGAACTGCTTGGAGGCCTCCTGCGCAGCGGCAAGCCGGTTGGGCGACACGTCGGTGGCGCGCATCGACTGCGATACGTCGATCACCAACATCACCACGGCACGGTTACGTGGAATCCGCACATCGTTCGTAGGTCCCGCCATCGCGACTGTGAACAACAGCAACGACGCGATCAGCAGGATCGCGGGTAGATGACGCCAGCGCGTAGGTCGTTTCGGCGCAACGCTTTCCAGCAGCTCCATGTTCGCAAACCGCAGCATCCGTCGTTGCCTGGACAGCTGCACCAGTACGTAGAGAACCGCGATTACAAGGACGACGAGGAGGAAGAGCAGGAACCATGCGTGTTCGAATCCCGATAGCGTCATCGGTCCGAGCAACGGTAATGTCATGTGCCAATTGTCATTTCGTCAAGACTACGGCCGCCCGGCGAGCGCCCCGCGACGCCGCTGGGCGACGAACCGGACCACGTCTGCGATCCAGTCCCGATCGGTGCGCAAGGTCAGCAGCGGCGCATCGCAGCGGCGCAAAGTCCGGGCCACCTCTTCGCGGTGCGCGCCCGCGGCCTGTTCGAAGTCGGAGCGCAGCTGTTCGTCGATGGTGAATTCTCGGGTGACGCCGGATTCGGTGTCCTGCAGGATGACGTCTCCAACCGGCGGCAGTTCGACGTCTCGAGGATCGATCACTTCGATGCCGAGTACCTCATGCCGTCCGGCGATGGCCCTTAGCGGCCGCATCCAGTTGATGGGACCGAGGAAGTCGCTGATGATCACCGCCATACCCCTGCGCCGTTCCGGCCTGCGCAACGCGTCGATGGCGGCGGCGAGATCGCCTCGCACACCCGTTGGCGCCTTCGGCATGGTGGCGATCGTGCGCAGCATCTCCTGCTCGTGCATCCGGCCCGACAGCGCGGGCACCCGCCGAACCGAGTCGCCGTTGGCGATGATCGCGCCGATCCGGTTGCCGCCGCCGCTGTTGAGGAATGTGATCGCTGCCGCGGCCGCCACCGCCAGGTCGCGCTTCTCGCAACCGGTGGTGCCGAAGTCGAGGCTGGCAGACATGTCCACCACCAGCCAGGTCTCCAGTTCACGGTCGGCGATCATCTGGCGCACGTGCGGATGCGTGGTGCGCGCCGTGACCGACCAATCCATCCGGCGCACGTCGTCACCGGGCTGGTAGGGCCGAGACTCGCCCGGTTCGGAGCCGGGTCCTGGCAGCAGGCCGAGGTGGTCGCCGTGCAGTACCCCGTCGAGCTTGCGACGCACCGTCAGTTCGAGCTTGCGCAGCGCTGCCGACAGTGCGGGATCGCGGATCTCCCCCCGCTTCAGCGACGGCAGGTCGACCTGGCGTCGTGAACTGGTCACCGACCGCTGGCCGCGGCCGCTGCGGCGGGTACGACGGGCGGCACCGAATGACCTTGTTGCGGAATGGCATTCACCTGCGGCAGCCCAACGGTTTGCAGGATCCGGTTGATCACTGTCTCCGCTGAGATCTCGTCGGCCAACGCGTCGTATGTGAGCACCAGACGGTGCCGCAGCACGTCGGGGATGACCTCGACGACGTCCTGCGGGACGACGTAGTCCCTGCCACGCACCAGAGCCAGCGCCCTCGACGCGGCGATGATGCCGAGCGAGGCACGGGGCGAGGCGCCGTATGCGATCCACGCCTTGGCATCGGGCATGCCGAACTTCTCCGGTGCGCGGGTCGCGGTGACGACCCGGACGACGTAGTCGACGAGCGCATGGTGCACGAAGGTATTGGCGGCGACATCCTGCAGGCGCAGCAGGTCGCCGGGGGCGAGCACCTGCTTGGGCTCCGGGGGCTTGACGCCCATCCGGTAGATGATCTCGCGCTCTTCCTCCGGCGTCGGGTAGTCGATGTTGAGCTTGAACAGGAAGCGGTCGCGCTGCGCTTCGGGCAGCGCGTAGACGCCCTCTTGTTCGATCGGGTTCTGGGTGGCCATCACCAGGAACGGGGCCGGGAAGGGGGAAGGTCTTGCCGCCGATGGAGATCTTGCGCTCGGCCATGACCTCCAGCAGCGCCGACTGCACCTTGGCGGGGGCGCGGTTGATCTCGTCGGCAAGCAGGAAGTTGACCACGACCGGGCCGAGCTCGATGTCGAACTCCTCCTTACCCTGCCGGTAGATGCGGGTGCCGACGATGTCGGTGGGCACCAGGTCGGGGGTGAACTGGATGCGGGCGAACGTGCCGCCGACCACCTTGGCGAAGGTTTCCACCGCCAGCGTCTTTGCGACGCCCGGCACGCCTTCGAGCAGCACGTGTCCCTTGGCCAGCAGCCCGACAAGCATGCGCTCGACCAGCAGGTCCTGGCCGACGATGATGCGCTTGACCTCGAAGATCGCGCGTTCCAGGGTTTGCACCTCGTTCTGCAGGCCGCCGGAGTTCGCGGGAGGCGGAGCAGCGTGAGTGTTAGGGGCGAAAACCCTGCCCCTGGCCTTGCGGCCCACCTGCTGACGTCATCGACGATCCTCTTACGTTGTAGTTCATGGACGCAGGTCGTGCGTCGCGGGCGGGGTGCCCGCCGTCAACTATTCCAGGCACTACGGAATCCGTCGACGTCGCCCGGGAGTGTTCAGCGTCCGCTCAGGCCGCGCTCAGGATTCGATCATGCGTGCTAGATACGGCTGCAGGCCCGATGTTCGCAGCGGGCTCACGGTCACCTTGCCCGCGCTGCCCGACGCTTCCAGCATCTTGTCCGCCGCCGAGGTAGATGGCGACGTGCTGGCTGCCGCCGGGGCCCCAGAACAACAGGTCGCCGCGTTTGGCCTGCGACTGCGGCACCTTGCGGCCGGTGTTGTACTGATCCCCCGAGTACTTGGGAATCAGCACGCCGACGCCTGCGAAGGCGAACCGGGTGAAACCCGAGCAGTCGTAGCCGACGATGCCCTCGTCGCCGTCGACGCCCCTGCTCGGGTCCGCTGGGCGTGCCGCCTCCCCATGAATACGGCACGCCCATCTGCGAGGCCCCGCGGCGGATCACGTACTCGATCGCCTGGGGTCCGCGGACCCGACCAACGCCGACGCTTCCAGTGCTGGCGCCGCCGCTGCTACTTCCGCCAAGACCGATGGTCTGCAGAAACTTCTGTCCCAGGCTCTGGGTGGTCTGCATCGCCATCTGGGTGGCCTCGAACGAGGCGTTGGCGATTGCGACCGGGTCACCGGGAGCGCCTGCGCTGAGCAACTTGGGCAGCGTCGGGTCCCATTGGCCGTCGTCGGGTGCGGCCGTCGCAGGGACGGCGAGCCCGATCGTCATAGCCAGCGCCGCAAGGACACCGACGATGGCCTTGGCGCAGCGGGAAGCGTTGTGGCGCAGGAATTTCAAGAGAATCACTCGCATCAGTATTCGATGTACCGGATGACGTAGGGGGTCATGCCGCTGGTGCGCACCGGCGAAACCTTCACGCTGGGAGCCGGTGAACGGAGCCTCGAGCATCTGGCCGTTGCCGAGGTAGAGCGTGACGTGCTGGCTGCCGCCGGGCCCGTAGAAGATGACGTCGCCGCGGCGCATCTGCGATGACGGGATCTTGCGGCCGAGGTCGTACTGCGATCCCGAGTAGTGCGGAAGCTTGATGCCGACGCCCGCGAAGCCGTACAGGATCAGGCCCGAGCAGTCGAATCCGACTGTGCCCGCACCGGAATCGATGCCGCGACTCGGCCCCGCGGCGTTTCCGCCACCCCACGAGTAGGGCACGCCCATCTGGGATCCGGCGCGCTGGATGACGTACTCGGAGGCCTGCCGACCGTAGACGCGGGGAATCGCGCCGTTGGTGATAGCCGCTCGGGGTCGGCAGAATTCCCATCTTGCGCAGGAAGTTTCGGCCCATGTCGGCGGTGTACTGCGCCGAGGTCGATGAGATGCCGAGCACCGAGTTGATGATCGCGATCGGATCGCCGCTGACGAATGCGCTCGGGATCGCGGGCAGCGTCGGATCCCACAGGCTCACGTCCCAGTTGCGCCCGCGCAGGCGCGGGCGTCCCCGGCGCGCGGTCCCAGTCGCGCTGGACGGGTTCGCCATCGGCGCAACGGCTTTCGGCTGGCCCGGTCGCGGGCGCCGACCACTCGCGCGCCTGCGTCCAGCTTGGCCTGGGCAGCGGTGCGCTGCGCCGTCAGCTGGGTCAGCTGACCCTGCTGGTCGGCGAATGTCTGCTGGGCCGACTTCAGCGCCGCCACCGCGGCGTCCTGGCTGGTCTGCGCGTCGACCGTGGCCTGGTCGGCGTTCTGCTTCGCCAGCCGGGCCGCGGACTCCCTGTTGACCTGTTCGGTCCGGGCCCGCTGCAGATCGGTGACGACCTGCTGCGCGCTGGTGGCAAGCGTCTGCCCGGCCGAGGCGGTGTCGATCATGTCGGCCGGGATCGGCCGCCGTCAGGTAGGAACTCGACGGTCCGTTGACGTAGGTCGACGCGGCGAAGGTGTCGAACTTCTGCTGCGCGGACTTGATCGCGGCGTTGAGTCGTCGACGGCACGCCTGCTGGCGTCCACATCCTGTTGCGCGGTCGCGGCGTTGTCGCGCGCGGTCTGCACGTCGACGATGGCCTTGTTGACGCTCTCCTGCTGGGCCTGCATGGCGGCGCCGAGGTCCTGCAGCTTCTGGTTGACGTTCGCGATCGCGGCGACCAGCGACCCGACCGAATCCGGGCTGGCGGGCTCGGCGGCGGCGACACTGCTGTGGCGTGGAGAAGGCGCGATTGCCATGCACGCGATCGCCGAGTGAGCGCGAGCGCCCGAGGGGTGCGTCTCATTCGACTCAGAGTCTCCTCGCAGAAGTCACAAGAACAACAATGACACCAGTGGGTACTTCTGCACCGTACGTCACAACTGACGCTAAAGAAACTCTAGTCACAAACTACATATCTGTAATTGAAGGAGTGTGACCGAATGGTGATATTCGAATTCGGCAGGTGGTCCTGCCAGGCCTTATTCAGCCGTTTCGGCTCGATTTCGGCGCGTCGTCGCGCTTGCTCCGAACCTGCAGAATCGGGTCGCGACCGCGGCGCGCCAAAACCAGCGAGAGTGAGCACGACAGAGAATGCCGTCCACGGAAAGTGGGGCGTCGTCAACTCACTGACGAAATTCTTCGAGACTGAACGGGATCGCCGTTCTTGGCGATGTCCTGACCGGCCTCCAGAGTCACCCGGTCGAAGTTCGTGCTGTAGGTACCCGCCCACCCCGGGCTCATCGCGAGCACCGTCGAACCCGGGTGCGCCTGCCCGACCTCGGTGGCGATATCGCGCAGCGGGGTGTCGATCGGCGGGTTGGTCGAGATCACCACGATCTTGAGGTCGATGCCCTGCTGGCGCGCGTCGGCGACGACCTGCCGCAGTCCGGCGACGGCTTCGCGTCGGCCTGCGGCACGCTCACGCCGTCGTCGCCGACGTCGGCGAGCACCTGGTTCATATCGACGTCGGGTGGGATATACGACGGGGAAGAGAACGGGATCACGTGCGGGCCGGCCACAGCGAGAACCGTACGCGATACCGCCGCCGAACGGGTGGCAGCACGCACCCGCGAGGACAAGACTGAGGACATGCCAGGCTTGCTTACAGGACAAGCGTACTGTTAGATTGAACAGCCGCCGACACAGCCCGTCGCGGCGACTACTTAGCCGGGAGTTGATGTGAGCAGCAAGATCGTGAATTCGTTTGGAGCCCGCGACACCCTCGAGGTCGGGGACAACAGCTACGAGATCTACCGCCTGGACGCGGTGACCGGTACCGAGAAACTCCCCTACAGCCTCAAGGTGCTCGCCGAGAACCTGCTGCGCACCGAGGACGGCGCCAACATCACCAAGGATCACATCGAGGCGATCGCGAACTGGGATCCCGACGGCCGACCCGAGCGTCGAGATCCAGTTCACCCCGGCCCGCGTGATCATGCAGGACTTCACCGGCGTGCCCTGCATCGTCGACCTGGCCACCATGCGCGAGGCCGTCGGCGACCTCGGCGGCGACCCCGAGAAGGTCAACCCGCTGGCACCCGCCGACCTGGTGATCGACCACTCCGTGATCGCCGACCTGTTCGGCACCGCGGACGCGTTCGAGCGCAACGTCGAGATCGAGTACGAGCGCAACGGCGAGCGCTACCAGTTCCTGCGCTGGGGCCAGGGCGCCTTCAACGACTTCAAGGTGGTGCCGCCCGGCACCGGCATCGTGCACCAGGTCAACATCGAATACCTGGCCAGCGTGGTGATGGACGCGCGACGGCGTCGCGTACCCGGACACCTGCGTGGGCACCGACAGCCACACCACGATGGAGAACGGCCTCGGCGTGCTGGGCTGGGGCGTCGGCGGCATCGAGGCCGAGGCGGCCATGCTCGGCCAGCCGGTGTCGATGCTCATCCCCCGCGTCGTCGGCTTCAAGCTGACCGGCGAGCGGCCAGCCGGGCGTCACCGCCACCGACGTCGTGCTCACCGTCACCGAGATGCTGCGCAAGCACGGTGTGGTCGGCAAGTTCGTCGAGTTCTACGGCGAGGGCGTGGCCGAGGTGCCGCTGGCCAACCGCGCGACGCTGGGCAACATGAGCCCCGAATTCGGCTCCACCGCAGCGATTTTCCCGATCGACGAGGTGACCATCGACTACCTGAGGCTGACCGGCCGCAGCGAGGAGCAGCTGGCGCTGGTCGAGGCGTACGCCAAGGAACAGGGCATGTGGCACGACCCCGAGCGCGAGCCGAAGTACTCCGAGTACATCGAGCTGGACCTGGGCGACGTCGTCGCGTCGATCGCCGGACCCGAAGCGTCCGCAGGACCGCATCGCGCTGACCGACGCAAAGACCGCGTTCCGCAAGGACATTCACAACTACGTCGAGGAGAACCTGCCCACGCCGAGCACACCAAGCTCGACGAGGCCGTCGAGGAGTCGTTCCCGGCCAGCGACCCCGCGGTGCTGTCGTTCGCCGACAACGACGCCGTCGCGTGCCCTCGGCGGCCGTCGGCTCCGAACGGCAGGCCGAGCAATCCGGTGGACGTCAAGTCGCGACGAGCCGCGGCGAGTTCGTCCTCGACCACGGCGCGGTGGTGATCGCGGCGATCACGTCGTGCACCAACACCTCCAACCCCGAGGTGATGCTCGGCGCCGCACTGCTGGCCCGCAACGCCGTCGAGAAGGGCCTGATGTCCAAGCCGTGGGTCAAGACCACGATGGCGCCCGGCTCGCAGGTCGTCACCGACTACTACGACAAGGCCGGCGCTGTGGCCGTATCTGGAGAAGCTGGGCTTCTATCCTGGTCGGCTACGGCTGCACCACCTGCATCGGCAACTCCGGCCCGCTGCCCGACGAGATCAGCAAGGCCATCAACGACTGCGATCTGTCGGTCGCCGCGGTGCTGTCGGGCAACCGCAACTTCGAGGGCCGCATCAACCCCGACGTGAAGATGAACTACCTCGCGTCGCCGCCGCTGGTGATCGCCTACGCGCTCGCGGGCACCATGGACTTCGACTTCGAGACCGACCCGCTCGGGCAAGGACAACGACGGCAACGACGTCTTCCTCAAGGACATCTGGCCGTCGCAGAAGGACATCAACGACACCATCGCCTCGGCGATCAACACGGAGATGTTCGTCAAGAACTACGCCGATGTGTTCAAGGGCGACGAGCGGTGGCGCAACCTGCCGACGCCGAGCGGCAACACCTTCGAGTGGGACGCCGAACTCGACGTACGTGCGCAAGCCCCCGTACTTCGACGGCATGCCCGCCGAGCCCGCAGCCGGTGACCGACATCAGCGGGCGCCAGAGTGCTTGCGCTGCTGGGCGATTCGGTGACCACCGACCACATCTCCCCCGCAGGCAACATCAAGGCGGGCACGCCTGCTGCGCAGTACCTCGACGAGCACGGCGTCGACAAGAAGGACTACAACTCCTACGGCTCGCGGCGCGGCAACCACGAGGTGATGATCCGCGGCACGTTCGCCAACATCCGGCTGCGCAACCAGCTGCTCGACGACGTGTCCGGCGGCTACACCCGCGACTTCACCAACGGACGGCGACGCAGGCGTTCATCTACGACGCCGCGCAGAACTATGCGGCGGCAGGACATCCCGCTGGTCGTGCTCGGCGGCAAGGAGTACGGCTCCGGCTCGTCGCGCGACTGGGCGGCCAAGGGCACCAGCCTGCTCGGCGTGCGGGCGGTCATCACCGAGTCGTTCGAGCGCATCCACCGCTCCAACCTGATCGGCATGGGCGTCATCCCGCTGCAGTTCCCCGAGGGCGAATCGGCGGCGTCGCTGAAGCTGGACGGCACCGAGACGTTCGACATCACCGGCATCGAGGCGCTCAACGAGGGCAAGACGCCGAAGACCGTGCACGTGAAGGCCACCAAAGAGCGACGGCTCGAAGCGTCGAGTTCGACGCGGTGGTGCGCATCGACACCCCCGGCGAGGCGGACTACTACCGCAACGGCGGCATCCTGCAGTACGTGCTGCGCAACATGCTGAAGTCCTAGGCTAGCGACAGTTGCCCCGGGTAACCGACGACCATCTGGCGGCACGCCGCCGCCAGATCCTCGACGGCGCCCGGCGGTGCTTCGCCGAGTACGGCTACGACAGGGCGACCGTGCGGCGGCTCGAGCAGACGATCGGGCTGTCGCGCGGCGCGATCTTCCACCACTTCCGCGACAAGGACACGCTGTTCTTCGAGCTGGCGCACGAGGACGCCGAGCGGATGGCCGACGTCGCGTCGCGCGAGGGCCTGATCCAGGTGATGCGCGACATGCTGGCCGCGCCCGAGCAGTTCGACTGGCTGGCAACGCGGCTGGAGATCGCGCGCAAGCTGCGCAACGACCCGGCGTTCAACCGGGGATGGTCGGAGCGGTCGGCCGAACTGTCAGCGGCGACGACCGAGCGGCTGCGCCGGCAGAAGCAGGCCGGACGGCTGCGCGACGACGTGCCGAGCGAGGTGCTGCAGTACCTATCTGGACCTGGTGCTCGACGGCCTGGTCGCGCGGCTGGCGTCCGGCGACGACCCCGAAAGGCTCAGCGCCGTACTGGACCTCGTCGAGGCGTCGGTGCGCCAGCAGCTAGCTAGCTGACGCGCCGGCTGCGGTGGTTCGGCCCGCCGCGGCTGCGCATCGTGGTGCCCGACTCGCGCAGCATGCTGTGAATCGAGCCGTACGACCGGCCGGTCGTCGCGACCAGCGAGCGGATGCTCGCGCCCCCCTCGTAGGCACTTCGCAGCTCGTGCAACACCTGATCCCGGGATTTGTTCAATTTCTTCATCGACACCTCCCCACGCGCTGTGATGCCCCGACGCATACCCAGCGTAAGAACCGCTAACCACGCGACGTGCTGGATTCGAGCAAACATCGGCCGAAAGTCGCGTCAGGCCAGCTCGATGAGGTCGCGGTAGTCCTCGGACCAGAAGTCCTCGGTGCCGTCGGGCAGCAGCACCACCCGCTGCGGGTCGAGCGCCTCGGCCGCGCCAGGATCGTGGGTCACCAGCACCACTGCGCCCAGGTAGCTGCGCAGCGCGTCGAGCACCTGCTCGCGCGACGCCGGATCGAGGTTGTTGGTCGGCTCGTCGAGCAGCAGCACGTTGGCCGTCGACGCGACCAGACCGGCGAGCGCGAGACGGGTCTTCTCGCCGCCGGACAGCGTGCCCGCCGGCTGGTCGAGCTGCGGACCGCTGAACATGAACGCGCCGAGCAGTCCGCGCAGGTCCTGCTCGCCGGTGTCGGGCGCGGCGTGGCGGATGTTCTCCCACACCGATCGCGATGTCGTCGAGGGTGTCGTGCTCCTGCGCGAAGTAGCCGATCTTGAGCCCGTGGCCCGGGCTCCAGACCCGCCGGCGTCGGGTGTCTCGACGCCGGCGAGCAGCCGCAGCAGCGTGGTCTTGCCCGCACCGTTGAGGCCGAGCACCACGACGCGCGAGCCGCGGTCGATCGCCAGGTCGACGCCGGTGAAGACCTCCAGCGAGCCGTAGGTCTTGGTCAGGCCCTTGGCGACCAGCGGGGTGCGGCCGCACGACGGCGGGCGTGGGGAACTTGATCCGGGCCACCTTGTCGGCGACCCGCTCCTCGTCGAGCGCGGCCATCATCCGGTCGGCGCGGCGCAACATGTTCTGTGCGGCAACGGCTTTGGTGGCCTTGGCGCCCATCTTGGCGGCCTGGGTGCGCAGCGCCGAGGCCTTGCGTCTCGGCGTTGGCGCGTTCGCGGCGGCGGCGCTGTTCGTCGGTGGCGCGGGCGTCGAGGTACTTCTGCCAGCCCATGTTGTAGACGTCGACCTCACCGCGGACGGCGTCGAGGAACCACACCCGGTTGACGACGTCGGCGAGCAGGTCGACGTTGTGGCTGATCACCACCAGCCCGCCGGTATGTGTCCTGCAGGAAGTCGCGCAGCCAGCCGATGCGAGTCGGCGTCGAGGTGGTTGGTGGGCTCGTCGAGCAGCAGCGTGGTGCGCCGACCCGATCCGGTATCGGACGCGGCGAACAGGATGCGGGACAGCTCGACGCGGCGGCGCTGACCGCCGGACAGGGTGCGCAGCGGCTGGGTCAGAACGCGTTCGGGCAGGCCGAGACTCGCGCAGATCCGGCCCGCCTCGCTCTCGGCGGCGTATCCGCCGAGCGCGGCGAACCGCTCCTCGAGCTGGCCGTAGCGGCGGACCGCCTTGTCGCGGGCGGCGTCGTCGGCGACCTCGGCCATCAGGGCCTGCTGCTTCTCCAGATCGGCGAGCAGGGTGTCGAGGCCGCGCGCCGAGAGCACCCGGTCGCGGGCCAGCATGTCGAGGTCGCCCTCTCTGGGATCCTGCGGCAGGTAACCGATCTCGCCGGTCCGCGTCGACGGTGCCCGCGTAGGGCTCGCCCTCGCCGGCGAGGATGCGCATCGTGGTGGTCTTGCCCGCGCCGTTGCGGCCGACGAGCCCGATGCGGTCGCCCGGCTGCACCCGCAGCGCCGCGCCCTCGATGGACAGCAGCGTGCGCGCGCCGGCGCGGACCTCGAGGTCCGTTGCGGTGATCACGCTGCTCTCCTTCGATCGCTTACGTGTCTACTTGTCGTCGGTGAAGACCGGGGCCCGCTTCTCGGCGCGCGCCGCGACCGCTTCTTCGAAGTTGGCGGTGAGCAGGCGGACGAAGAGCTGGCCGAGGCCCTTCGGCCTGCATGTGCCCCTCCAGGCTAGCGGCGTCCAGTCCACTCCACAGCGTGCGCTTGGTCAACTCGATTCCCGGCCGGGAGAACGCCGCGATCCGCTCGGCCATCTCGTAGCAGGTGTCGAGCAGCTCGTCGTCGGGCACCTGCGCGCGACACCAGGCCGATGCGTTCGGCCTCCTCGGCGTCGACGTCGCGGCCGGTCAGCATCATCTCGAACGCCCGCGACGTGCCGATCGCCCGCGGCAGCAGGTAGGACAGGCCCAGCTCGCTGGCGGTCAGGCCGTTGTTGATGCCCGCCGCGCGGAAGTAGGCGCCGGCGGCGGCGACGCGGATGTCGGCAGGCCAGCGCCAGGCACAGTCCGCCGCCGATGGCCGCGCCGTTGACCGCGGCGATGACCGGCTGGTGCATCTTGCGCAGCGCGAGGATGACGTCGTCGAGCACCTCCATCGACCGCAGCGCGAACGTCGGCCGGGTCAGCCCGTCGATGTGCGGCACCGAACCGGCCGACTTGTGGTCGGCGCCCGAGGAGAACCCGCGGCCGGCGCCGGTCAGCACGACCACCCGCACGCGTTGTCGTAGGTCAGCTCTTCGAGCACCTCCTTCAGCGGCACCATGACGTCGAACGCCATGGAGTTCATCCGCTCGGGCCGGTTCAGCGTCACCAGCGCGACGTGCGGGCGCGGACGGTCGACGAGGACGAAGTTCGTTCGTGCTCGGTCACGGACTGCACGCTATCGCGTGCCGGCGCATCAGCGCCTGTTCGGCCGTTGCTCCTGACGGCGACCGCGGCGTCGATGTCGAACTCCTTGATCTGCTGCACCAGGTCCTCGAGCGCGGCCGGCGGAAGCGCTCCGGCCTGGTTGAACACCAGCTTGCCCTTCTTGAAGGCCATCAGCGTCGGGATGGAGCGGATGTCGGCGGCGGCGGCGAGCTGCTGCTCGGCCTCGGTGTCGACCTTGGCGTGCACGACGTCGGGGTGCTTATCCGCTGACGTGGCGAAGGTCGGCGCGAACGCCCGGCACGGGCCGCACCACGACGCCCAGAAGTCGACCAGCACGATCTCGTTGTCGTTGATGGTGTCGTTGAACTCGTCGGCGGTGATGTCTTTCGTGGTCACGCTTCTCCTAACGCCTGCGTTTTCCGGTGTGTTCCCACTATGTGGTCGATGGAACCCCAGGACGCTGCGCCGCCAAGTGACCTGCTCACCGGTACTCGGGGTTGGCGAAGTCGTACCGGCACCCCGCGTCCCACCCGGATCGGATGTTGCCGAATGCGGGGACGCCGCCCGCCGCCTTCAGCATCCAGGCGAGGTGCATCAGGTTCCACGTCATGAACGTGGTGTTGCGGTTGGTGAAATCGTTCTCCGGACCACCGGAGCCGGGATCGAGATACGACGGACCGGGACCGGCCTCGCCGATCCAGCCCGCGTCGGCCTGCGGAGGAATCGTGTAGCCGATGTGCTGCAACGTGTAGAGCACGTTCTGCGCGCAGTGCTTGATGCCGTCCTCGTTACCGGTGATGAGGCAACCGCCCACCCTGCCGTAGTACAGGTATTGACCAGCCTCGTTGAGCAGATGCGATCCGCCGTAGAGCCGCTCGTGGACCTGCTTCATCACCGAACTGTTGTCTCCCAGCCAGATCGGGCCCGCGAGCACCAGGATGTCGGCGGCAAGAACCTTCTCGAAGATGACCGGCCAGTCGTCGGACGCCCAACCGTGTTCGCGCATATCCGGCCATACGCCGGTGGCGATGTCATGGTCGATCGCGCGCACGACGTCGACGGCGACGCCGTGCTTTTCCATGATCGCGCGTACTGATGTCGACGAGCCCTTGGGTGTTGCTGGGCTCTGGCGAGCGTTTCAGCGTGCAGTTGATGAACAATGCGCGCAGGCCGGTGAAGTCTTGCGAGGGTTCGGTCACATAGTGAAGTGTGCGCGTCGGGCCGACGCGTTACCGCCGCTTTAGTGCCTTCACGGAGTACGTCTCTCTCTGACATTAGTCAGGGATATTGCCAGGTCGACAGCCCGGTCGGCGTTGGCGAGCAGACGCTCGCGCCGCTTCGGCCACCAGAACATCTCCAGGACAAGCATCCCCAGGTAGATCGCCGACACGACCAGGTTGCCCCAGGAACCGAAGACGCCGTCCCATGCCGCCGTGCCGACGGAGACGACGAGCACGAACCAGAGCACCCAGCGGAACGGCTTGGAATTCTCCGCGGCCTCATGCAGGCCGTCCCGGTAGTCGGTCAAGGCAGGCACCAGCCGTCCGTCGGCGATCCGCAGACCGCGTCGTGCGGCCGAGGCGACTCGCTCGCGCTCGGGCCCGCTCAGCTGCGCGGCGCTCGGCCAGTGCCGCGTCATCCAGCGCGCCGAGGAATCCGCCGACTCCGACGCCGAGGATCAGTCCGCGAAGCAGCCGCCCATACCGCCACACGAACGCGGGCACCGTGACCATGACCCGATTGTGGAATGCCGGTGTCGAGTCCGCCGCGGATTGTGCAGACTTCGCCCTCGTGAACTGCGGGCGCGCCACACTGTCTGTCATGCCGGAGCAGGCGGATGTGAGCACGGTCGCCAAGCAGGGTCGCAGCGGTGAGACGGTGCCGTTCGACATGTCGGGCGTGGTGCGGACCGACGACGGTGTGCTGCGATATTCGGCGCTGCCTCGATCGCTTCTGGACATGTTGCGGACGTCGGTCGATCGTCATCCTGACCGCGAGGCGGTCGTCGTTCTCGGCGGCGAGCGTGTCACGTACGAGCAGCTGTGGGATCGCTCCGCGCGCGTCGCGGGCGGTTTGCGTGCGGCGGGTGTCAACCCCGGCGACCGGGTCGCGAACCGGCACGGCAACGGTTTGGAGTGGTGCCTCGCATTCTGGGGCGCGCTGATGGCCGGGGCAGTCGTGGTACCCGTCAACACCCGGTTCGCCGAAAGCGAGGTGTCCTACGTCGTAGCCGACGCGGGCGCCGCCGTTGTGCTGCAACCGGACGCTCCGCTGCCCGACGGCGAGCCCTATGTCACGGTCGACACCGAGCAAGGACACCCTGGGCGCGCTCATGTACACCAGCGGCACCACGGGGTTTCCGAAGGGCGCGATGGTCACCCACGAGAACTTCCTTTCCAACATCGAGACGTGCATTCGGGCCTTGAAAACCCCTGCCACACTGCACATCCGCAACCTGATATCGGTGCCGCTGTTTCATGCGACCGGATGCAACAGTCAGCTCCTGCCCACACTCCAGCTCGGCGGCACCGCGGTGATCATGCCCGCCTTCGACGTTCAGGCGTTCCTTCGGGCGACCGCCGACGAGCGGATCAACGTGCTGACATCGGTGCCCGCGATCTTCTGGTTGGCGATGAACCAGCCGAACTTCTCCGACTTCGACATGAGCAACGTCGGGTGGGCCACCTACGGCGGGGCGCCGACGGCGCCGGACGTCATCGCGCGTCTTCGCTCGTCGTTCCCGAATGCCCGGCTCGCCAACGGTTTCGGCCTCACTGAAACCTCATCGGTGTCAACCGTCCTCCCCGACGAGTACGCGGAGACCCGACCTGAGACCGTCGGCTTCGCCGCTCCGCCGGTCGAAGTCGATCTCCTCGACCCCGACCCTGCCACGGGCGTCGGCGAGCTGCTGATCCGCGGTCAGAACGTCGTCGCCGGCTATTGGAACAACCCGGAGAAGACGGCGGAGACGTTCATCGACGGCTGGTTGCACACCGGCGATCTCGCGCGCATCGATGACAACGGCTTCGTCCAGATCGTCGACCGGCGCAAGGACATGATCTGCCGCGGTGGCGAGAACGTGTACTGCGTCGAGGTCGAGAACGTGCTCGCGCAGCATCCCGCTGTGTTCGAGGCGGCCGTGCTCGGTGTGCCCGACGAGATGATGGGCGAGAAGGTCGGCGCTGTCGTCGTGCCACTGCCCGGCGCGCAAGCCGATCCGCGCGAAATCCATGCCTTCGTCAAGGAGCACATCGCGGACTACAACGCACCGCAGTTCGTGTGCCTGCGGGATGAACCACTCCCGCGCAACCCGGCCGGTAAGGTGCTCAAACCCGTTCTGCGCGAAGAAACCCGGTGGAGCGACGAAATACGTTAAAGGTCGAGCACGAGGTCTTCGCAGGGCTGCGCCACGCAGATGAGCACCGTGCCGTCCTGTGGAGGTTCTAGCGGCGGCTGGTCGTAGACCGTCGCTCCCTCGATGACCGGGGTGACGCACGTGTGGCAAACGCCGCTGCGGCAGGAGAATCGGGTGGGCACGTCGCAGGCTTCCGCGAGCTCGAGGATGCTGGGGTACTCCGCAGACCAGTTCACGGTGATTCCGCTGCGTGAGAACGACACCGGCGGTCCGGTGCCCGCCGGCCCGGCAGGTAGATGAGGCGCCGCCCGCGGCGAATCGACGATGCCGGGGTTGATCGGCGGAAGCGCGCCGAACAGCTCGGTGTGGATGCGGTCCGCATCGATGCCCGCGGCAGCCAGCGCAGCACGCATATCGTCCATGAAACGGTTGGGACCACACAGATACGCGTCCGCGTCGGACGGCAGGTTCAGCGCCTCGATCACCTTCGCATCCGGGCGACCGGTGTCGGTGGTGTAGAAGATCTGGCGTTGTGCGTTGGGCAGCGCCTCGACCAACGCGGTCACTTCGGCACCGAAAGCCAGCGACTGGGCGTCACGCGTGATGTGCAGCCAACGGATTTCCCGTTCGCTGTGCGCAGCGGCCAGCGCGTGAAGCATTGCCAGAACCGGGGTGACGCCGATCCCCGCCGACACGAGGACGATCGGGCCTGCGCCGTCGCCGAGGTAGAAGTCACCGCGAGGTGCGGCGACGTCGATGACGAAACCGGCTTCGACATGCCCGTGCAGCCATCGGCTCACCAGGCCGTGGTCCTCACGCTTGACGCTGATGCGATAGCGCAGCCCCGGCTGACCGCCGGACAACGAATAGCTGCGCAGCGGAGCGGGACTCCCCGCGTCGGGGAATCTGAGGGTGAGGTACTGGCCGGGCCGCGCAATGGGTAGCGGCGCACCGTCGGAGGCCTCGAACTCGATCGACAGGACGGATGGGCTTTCCCGGTGCGTCTCGACGACGCGCATCTTGCGGAATCCACTCCAGCCCGGTTCGACGCCGACCGGCGGGGGTGCCGAGGCTGCGGTGCCGCTGTGCGCCGCGAGCAGTTCGGCGAACGACTGCTGCCAGCCCGGGCTCAGCGCAGGCACGTCGACGGCCTTGCGCAGCATCTCGACGTCGCGTCCCGGCAGGTAGAGCAGGGCGTCGACATCTGCGACGCTCAGCTCGTGACGTCCCCGGCGGGTGCGCTCGATCACGTCGCCCGGGGTGACCCTGCCTTCGGTGATCACTCGGAAATAGAAGCCCGGACGATGATGAGCGACAAGCAGATTCGGCATCTCGGGCTCGCCGAGCCGCATGCCGACGCGAAAGCAGGTGACCCGCGGTTGGGTGACCTCGAATTCGGCGTCGCCGATTCGGTATCGGTCGCCGATGAAGACCTCGTCGTCGGCGAGGCCGGTGACGGTGAAGTTCTCGCCGAACATCCCCGGCGCGAGGTCGTCACGGCCGAAGTGGCGCTTCCAGTATTCGTACGACTCGGCCTGGTAGACCATCACGGCACGTTGTTCGCCGCCATGGCCGCCGAGGTCACCCTGGCCGTCGCCGTCGACGTTCAGCCTGCGCACCATCACCGATTCGGTGACAGGAGTCTTGTAGATACCGGTATGAACCGTCTTGCCGCGCCACGGCACATCGGCTGGCATGCCGACGTTCACCGACACCAGTGTCGGTGCCGCAGCGTCAGATGACCGGTTCGCCACCGTCGACCTTCAAGGTCACCCCCGTCAGGAAAGTGTTGGTAAGAGGGAACAATACGGCCTCGGCGACAACGTCAACAGTCATAGTGCCGGTGACGTTTTGCTCACTCGCCGCGCGCGTGCGCGCGCCGATAGTGTCGGCGGGCCTTCATCCGATTGCCGCAGATGGCCATCGAGCACCACCTCGCCGTGTTGGGCTTACTCCGGTCGATCAGAAACAGTTGGCATTCGGTATTCGCACACTGGCGCAGCCGCCCTGGGCTGGATATCCGCAGGGCGTCCCAGGCCAGCACGGCCCTGACTGGACTCACCGGTGCGTCTGTGGTCTCGATTCGCCATTGCAGGCCGTCGGCAGCTGCGACAGGCCGCAACGCGACACCGGCGAGAAAGGGTTTCAGGGCCGTCGCCCTCGCCTCCCCCCGCACCACGCTCTGCAGGATCGACCGGACCTCGACGGCCGCCGCGACCTCCGTTTTCGTCGCGGCGATCCCGTGCTCACGCATCCACCGCTTGGCCGATCCCGGATCCGCAAGCTCGTCGTGGACCGCCCCGTCGATGACAGGCGTTGTGTTCAGCAGGTCGAGCACGAAAAGCTCGTCCGCGGCGTCCGCTACCACCAGATCCATGCCTAACCTCCAAATCGATATTGACAGGTTACAGGAATGAGCGTTGACTATCGCTAACCGCCAAAATTGTTATAAGGAGTTAGTAATGGGAACAGCAGCCGTCCATCACCGCTACGCCACTGTGCGCGGAAGGCGGATCTTCTACCGAGAGGCAGGCCGGCCCGATGCTCCCGTACTTGTGCTGTTGCACGGATTTCCGACCAGTTCCTTCATGTTCCGCGAACTGATCCCCCGGCTGGCGGACTCCTACCGGGTGATCGCCCCCGACCACCTGGGCTTCGGTCTGTCCGACGCACCATCCGTCGACGAGTTCGACTACACCTTCGATGCGCTGACCGATCTGACCGAGGAACTCATCGACCAACTCGGCGTCACCGGTTACGCGATCTACGTGCAGGACTACGGCGCACCGATCGGATGGCGCCTGGCGCTGCGTCATCCGCAGGCCGTCACCGCGATCATCACCCAGAACGGCAACGGGTACGACGAAGGTTTCGTCGAGAGCTTCTGGACCACGGTGTGGGATTACCAGCGGGAACAGACTCCGCACACCGAGGCTGCTGTCCGCACCGCGCTGAGCGTCGAGGGAATCAGGTGGCAGTACGTCACGGGCGTCAAGGACGAGACCCTGGTCAGTCCCGATACCTGGCTTCACGACGCGGTGCTGGTGGCCCGGCCCGGCAATGACGAGATCCAGCTCAAACTGTTCCGCGATTACGCGACGAATCCCCCGATGTACCCGGCGCTACACGAGTACCTGCGTTCCAGCACCGTGCCTGTCCTGGCGGTGTGGGGCGAGGCCGACCCGATTTTCGGACCCGACGGCGCCAGGGCGTTCGGCAAGGACTCGCCCGCTGCCGAGATCCATCTCCTCGAAGGAGGTCACTTCCTGCTGGAGACCGCCGGCGAAGAGGTCGCGGGGCTGATCCGCGACTTCATGCACAGAGTCACCACCGCCTGATCGGAAAGAGAGGACATCGCAATGGGATTGGCATGGCAACAAGGACCCCTGGCGGCCGGATCCGTAGGTCGCTTCCTCACGGCACAGCCGTTGCCCGAACGGATGCTGTTCGTCGAACCGCTGCGACGCCGCATGCGGGTGCGTCAGGGCGATGAATGGATCGCCGACAGTGAGAACGTGCTCCTGCTCCACGAACCGGGCCGCTACCCCGTCGCCTACTTCCCCGTCGACGACATCCGCGACGGCATCCTGGTCGCCGAGGACCGAGTCACCCAGCACGGCGAACTCGGCGAAATGCAGTGGTACACCCTGGTGGCAGGCGGGCGCGAGGTGCCCCATGCCGCCTGGCAGCACACCGACCTCCCCGCTTTCGCAACTGATCTGACCCGCCGGGTGGCGTTCGGCTGGCGGGCGGTGGATGCGTTCTACGAAGAGGATGAACGCATCGTCGGACACGCCGCAGACCCGTATCACCGCGTCGATATTCGGTCGACGTCACGCCATCTCGTCGTCCGCGACGGCGACCGCATCATCGCTGACACACATCGGCCCGTTGTGTTGTACGAGTCGGGCTTCGCCCCCCGTTGGTACGTGGACCGAGGTGACATCGACGAAAGTGCGCTGGAATCCGTTGAGGGCCAGACATTCTGCCCGTACAAGGGTCTGGCCGACTACTACACCGTCGGTGCGAACAAGAAGGCGGCCTGGTCCTATGTCAACGCGTGGCCGGAGGCGGGCCGGGTGAGCAATCTGGTGTCGTTCGAGCCCGACAAGATCGATGTCTGGCTCGACGGTCAACGCCTGCATCTCGAACCCGGACAGACAGTGGTCGCACACGGTATCGACCGCGGTCTCGACGCCGACGAAATCCTCCAGAACACCGCAAGGAGTGCAGGATGAACGCCGCTCTCGAAGTCGTCATCCTGCCGGTCTCGGATCCGGACAAGTCGCTGGACTTCTATCGCGACAAACTGCGGTTCTCCCTCGACGTCGACTACTTTCCGACGAAAGACTTTCGGGTCGTGCAGCTGACTCCCCATGGGTCGAGCACATCGATACAGTTCGGAGTCGGGTTGACCGACGCACTGCCGGGTTCGACCCAAGGGCTGTACCTCGTGGTAACCGATATCGTCGCAGTCCGTGACGAGCTCATCGATCGAGGCGTCGGTGTCAGCTCCATCAGGCATAAAGACGTCGACAGCGGGCAGTGGCAGGGGCGCTACCGCCTCGGCGCCGATCCGAACCGAGCCGACTACTCGAGCTTCGTGGACTTCACCGATCCCGACGGCAATGCCTGGATAATCCAGGAACGTGGCCACCCGAGTGCATAATCGCCCGTCGGTTCTGGTGTTCGATGTGAATGAGACCCTCATCGACATCGTGGCTCTCGCGCCGTACTTCGAGCGGATTTTCGGTGACCGTGACGTGCTTCGCGAGTGGTTCGGCCAATTGGTCATGTACTCGATGGCCGTCACGCTATCGGGCAACTACGTCGACTTCTTCTCGCTGGGACAGGCCGTGCTGCGCATGACCGCTGACGTCCACCGAGTCCGCGTCAGCGACGACGACGTCAGCGCATTGGGTGCGGGGATGGCGACCATGCCCGCGCATCCCGATGTCGCCGACGGCCTTCGGGCGCTGAGCGATCAGGGCTACCGGCTCGTGACGCTGACGAATTCTCCCTCGAACCCGAACGCGTCGACGCCACTCGAGCATGCGGGCCTCGCGGGCCACTTCGAGCGTCAGTTCAGCGTCGACCCGTCGCGGATCTTCAAGCCATCCGTGCGGCTATACGAAGACGTGGCAGCAGAATTGGGGGTGGCGACGTCGGCGTGCATGATGGTCGCCGCCCACGTGTGGGATCTCATCGGCGCGCAGGCCGCCGGGTACAGCGCCGCCCTCATCACGCGCCCCGGAAACGCGCCGCTGCCCGCACCCGGGCTGCCGCAACCCACGGTGGTCGCCGCTGACCTGGTGGAGCTGGCCCGACGGTTGTGACCGCTAGACGGTGAAGCCCAACGCGCGCAGCTGTTCGCGGCCGTCCTCGGTGATCTTGTCGGGGCCCCACGGCGGGTTCCACACCCAGTTGATCTTTATCCCCTTGACCAGCCCCGTGCCGACCAGCGCCTGCTGGGACTGGTCCTCGATCACGTCGGTGAGTGGGCAGGCAGCCGACGTCAAGGTCATGTCGATCAGCGCGACCTTGCCGTCATCGCCGTCCTCGACGTTCATGCCGTAAACCAGGCCGAGATCGACGACGTTGATGCCGAGCTCGGGGTCGACGACGTCGCGCATCGCCTCTTCGAGATCGGCGATGAACTCCTCGTTAGGCACTGCGGTGTCGCTCATCAGGTAACTCCTCACTGGCTTGCGCCACTGCATCTTTGAAGGCCATCCAGCCCAGCAACGCACATTTGATCCGCGCCGGATACTTGGCCACCCCGGCGAAGGCGATGCCGTCGCCGATCACATCTTCGTCCCCCTCGACATTGCCGCGGGACGAAATCATCTCGTTGAACGCAGCGACGGTCTTCAACGCATCGCCGACATTCTGACCGATCACCAGGTCTGTCAGCACCGATGTCGCGGCCTGACTGATCGAACAGCCCTGACCGTCATAGGAGACATCGACAACCTGCTCGCCGTCGTCGGAGAGCTCGACCCGCAGCGTTACCTCGTCACCGCACGTCGGGTTCACGTGTTTCACCTCGGCGCCGAACGGCTCACGCAGCCCACGATGATGCGGATGCTTGTAGTGATCCAGGATCACTTCCTGATACATCTGTTCCATTCTCACGGCGTGACCTCAGTCCCTGCCGAAGAACTCGACGGCCCGCTTGACACCTGCCACCAGCCGGTCCACCTCGTCATGAGTGTTGTACACGGCGAATGAGGCGCGAGCGGTCGCCGCGAGACCGAACTTGCGATGAAGCGGCCACGCGCAGTGGTGACCCACCCGGACGGCCACGCCTTCGTCGTCGAGGATCTGGCCGACGTCGTGGGCGTGGATGCCGTCGACGACGAAGCTCACCGGAGAACCGCGGCCGACCAGCGAGGTCGGGCCCACGATGCGCACGGCGGGCACGCTCGCCAGACCTTCCAGTGCGGCGGCGACCAATTCGGCCTCGTGCTGTTCGACGGCGTCCATTCCGATCGCGCGCAGATAGCGCGCGGCTGCAGCAAGCCCGACGACCTGCGATGTCATCGGGGTGCCGGCCTCGAACCGCTGCGGTGCGGGTGCGAAGGTGGTCTCCTCCATCGTCACCGTCTCGATCATCGAGCCACCGGTGATGAACGGCGGCATCGCGTCGAGCAGCTCGTGGCGGCCGTAGAGCACGCCGATACCGTTGGGACCCAACATCTTATGACCGGAGAATGCGGCGTAGTCGACGCCGAGGGCATGCAGGTCGACGGGCTGGTGCGGCACCGACTGGCAGGCGTCGAGAACCGTCAGCGCACCGACGGCCTTGGCGCGCTCCACAAGCTGCGCGACCGGGGCCACTGCGCCGGTGACGTTCGAATGGTGGCTGAAAGTCACGACTTTGACGTTGCGGTCCAGTTCCAGCGAATCGATGTCGATCCGGCCCTCCGGACTCACCGAGTACCACTTAAGCGTCGCACCGGTGCGGCGGGCCAACTCCTGCCACGGCACCAGATTGGCGTGGTGTTCCAGCTCCGTGGTGACGATGACGTCGCCGGGACCGACCGCACGCTCGAAGCGGCTGTCCCCCAGCGTGTAGGCAACCAGGTTGATCGCCTCGGTGGCGTTCTTGGTGAACACCAACTCATTCGGGTCGGCGCCGATGAACGCCGCGATATCCGCGCGGCCCTGCTCGTAGGCGTCGGTGGATTCCTCCATCAGTTGGTGCGCACCCCGGTGCACCGCACCGTTGGAGGTGATGAGGAAGTCGCGTTCGGCGTCGAGCACCTGCAGCGGACGTTGCGACGTTGCGCCGGAGTCCAGATAGGCCAACCGGTTTCCGCCACGCATCACGCGTTGCAGGATCGGGAAGTCCGCCCGGACCTTTTCGAGATCCAACGTCTGGGCCGACGCGGTCATATCAGGCTCCGACCGCCTGGGTAAAGCGCTCGTATCCGTTCGCGTCGAGTTCGTCGGCGAGCTCGGGGCCACCCGACTCCACGATGCGGCCACCGATGAACACGTGGACGAACTGCGGCTGGATGTAGCGCAGGATGCGGGTGTAGTGGGTGATCAGCAGCAGGCCACCGTGCGCGTCTTCGGCATAGCGGTTGACGCCGTCGCTGACCACTCGCAGCGCGTCGACGTCAAGACCCGAGTCCGTCTCGTCGAGAATCGCGATCTTCGGCTTGAGCAGTTCGAGCTGCAGGATCTCGTGCCGCTTCTTCTCGCCGCCCGAGAAACCCTCGTTGACACTGCGTTCGGAGAAGGACGGATCGATGTCAAGGCCCTCCATCGCGCCCTTGACCTCTTTGACCCAGGTCCGAAGCTTCGGCGCCTCGCCGCGTACGGCGGTGGCCGCGGTGCGCAGGAAGTTCGACATCGACACCCCCGGCACCTCGATCGGGTACTGCATGGCCAGGAACAGGCCCGCGCGGGCGCGCTCATCGATGCTCATCGCGAGCACGTCGTCGCCGTCAAGCTTGATCGTGCCGGACGTCACCGTGTACTTCGGATGGCCTGCGATCGCGTACGACAGCGTCGACTTGCCGGATCCGTTGGGCCCCATCAGGGCGTGCGTCTCTCCCGAGTTCACGGTCAGGTCGACGCCCTTGAGGATCGGGATATCGGACCCGTCCTCTTTGGACACGACGCTGACGTGTAGGTCCTTGATCTCCAGTGTGGTCATGAGGTGGCTGTCCTTGATTCGGTGATTGCTAGTTCGTGTTCGATGGCTTCGGTGAGGCGTTCGCGCACGGCGGCAACAGCGATCTTGCTGATCAGCTCGCCGAAGAAACCGCGGACGACGAGGCGGCGGGCCTGGTCTTCCGGGATGCCGCGGGCCTGCAGATAAAACAGCTGCTCGTCGTCGAAACGCCCGGTGGCACTTGCGTGTCCGGCGCCGGCGATCTCGCCGGTCTCGATCTCGAGGTTCGGCACCGAGTCGGCCCGCGCACCGTCGGTCAGCACCAGGTTCCGGTTGGTCTCGAAGGTGTCGGTTCCGGTCGCCTCCGCCCGGATCAGCACATCGCCAACCCATACGGTGTGCGCATCGGGCCGCGACGAGTCCGGATCCCCCTGCAGCGCACCCTTGTAGGTGACATGTGAGCGGCAATTCGGCTGGGCGTGGTCGACCAGCAGCCGCGATTCGAAGTGCTGGCCGTCATCGGCGAAGTAGAGGCCGAGCAACTCGGCATCACCGCCGGGGGCATCGAACCGGGTACGCGCGGTGAGCCGCACCAGGTCGCCGCCGAGGGTGACCGCGACGTGCCGCAGCACCGCGTCCTTGCCAAGCACCGCATGGTGGCTGCTGACGTGCACCGCGTCGTCGGCCCAGTCGGCGATCGACACCACGGTCAGCCGTGCGGCGTCGGCCACCACGAACTCGATGTTGTCGGCGTAGGTTCCGCTGCCGTTGTGATCGATGACGACAACCGCCTCACCGAGTTCGCCGACCCGCACCTGCAGGTGGCCGTAGGCCGTGGCACCCTCCCCCGGCCCGGTCACCTTGATCTCGATCGGCTGCTCGCACACCACATTCTTTCCGATGGTGACGATCGTCGCGCTGTCGAACGACGAGAATGCCTGGGCGGCAACACGATCAGCCGGCACACCCGCTTGCCCGAGACGTTCGTCTCCACGGCGCACGGTTTCGACGGAAACGCCCGCGCACTCGGAAACCTCGATGGCGGCGTTGCCCGTCGCCTGCGCGGACCCGTCGTGCAGACCGCGCAGCCGCTTCAGCGGTGTGAAGCGCCATATCTCGTCTCTGCCGCCTGGCACCTCGAAAGCGTCCACGTCGAAGGAAGTGAACAGCTCGCCCTTGTTCTGGCCCTCGACGGCTGTGGTCAAATTCTGTGTCACTAGCCGACAGCGCCTTCCATCTGCAGCTCGATCAACCTGTTGAGCTCCAGCGCGTACTCCATCGGAAGTTCCTTGGCGATCGGCTCGACGAACCCGCGCACCACCATCGCCATCGCCTCGTCCTCGGTGAGGCCGCGGCTCATCAGATAGAACAGCTGGTCCTCGCTGACCTTCGAGACGGTGGCCTCGTGACCCATCGTGACGTCGTCCTCGCGGATGTCGACGTAGGGGTAGGTGTCACTGCGGCTGATCGTATCGACAAGCAAGGCATCGCATTTCACGCTGGAACGGGAGCCGTGTGCGCCCTTGTTCACCTGGACGAGGCCTCGGTATGAAGCGCGGCCGCCGCCGCGAGCCACCGACTTGGAGACGATGTTGCTCGACGTGTTGGGCGCCAGGTGCAGCATCTTGGCACCGGTGTCCTGATGCTGGCCTTCGCCTGCGAACGCGACAGACAGCACCTCGCCCTTGGCGTGCTCACCGGTCATCCACACGGCGGGGTACTTCATGGTGACCTTCGAGCCGATGTTGCCGTCGACCCACTCCATGGTGGCTCCGGCCTCGGCGCGGGCACGCTTGGTGACGAGGTTGTAGACGTTGTTCGACCAGTTCTGGATGGTCGTGTAGCGGCAGCGGCCGCCGGGCTTCACGATGATCTCGACCACCGCGGAGTGCAGCGAGTCGCTCTTGTAGATCGGCGCGGTACAGCCCTCGACGTAGTGCACGTAGGCGTCCTCGTCGACGATGATCAGCGTCCGCTCGAACTGGCCCATGTTCTCGGTGTTGATCCGGAAGTAGGCCTGCAGCGGGATGTCCACGTGCACACCCTTCGGCACGTAGATGAACGAACCACCCGACCACACCGCGGTGTTCAGCGCAGAGAACTTGTTGTCGCCCGCCGGGATCACCGTGCCGAAGTACTGCTTGAAAATCTCCGGGTGCTCCTTCAGGGCGGTGTCGGTGTCGAGGAAGATGACGCCCAGCTTCTCCAGATCCTCACGGATCGAGTGATAGACGACCTCGGACTCGTACTGCGCGGCGACACCGGACACCAGGCGCTGCTTCTCCGCCTCGGGGATTCCGAGCCTGTCGTAGGTGTTGCGGATGTCTTCGGGCAGGTCGTCCCACGTCGCGGCCTGCTTCTCGCTGGACCGGACGAAGTACTTGATGTTGTCGAAGTGAATGCCCTCGAGGTTGCTGCCCCAGTTCGGCATCGGCTTCTTGTCGAAGACACGCAGCGCCTTGAGCCGTACGTCGAGCATCCACTCGGGCTCGCTCTTCTTGCTCGAGATGTCGCGCACAACCGCCTCCGACAGTCCGCGCTGCGCGCTCGCACCGGCAACATCGGAGTCGGCCCAGCCGTAGCCGTACCGACCCAGCGACTCGATTGTCTGTTCCTGGGTCAAGGCCTCGGGCGTGGTCGTCATGTCGACGCTCCTTGCTTGGTTTTGTTGGCTTCGGCGCTCTGGGCTGTGCGCCGAAGGGCTGGTGGCTGTTCTGAGTTGAGCGGTACGTGCGTGGTGCAGGCGCAGTCTCCGTTGACGATCGTCGCCAGCCGCTGCACGTGAGTACCCAGCACCTCGGCGAACGCCTCCCGCTCGGTCTCACACAACTCCGGAAACTCCTTGGCGACGTGCGACACCGGGCAGTGATGCTGGCAGAGCTCTATGCCGTGCAGTGGACCGCTCACCTGGGTGGCGGAGGCGGCGTAACCGGCCTTGGTCAGGGCGCCCGCCACACGATCGACAGTGGATTCAACGTCATCGGATCCCTCGGTTACTCCCGAAAGGATGGTGTCGATCCGGCGCCGCGCGAAGGTGCGGACTGCGTCGTCACCGCCGATTTCGCGCAGTTGGCGCATCGCCGCGGCGGCCAGATCGTCATACGCATGGCCGAGCTTGGCACGGCCTGCCGGGGTCAACCGGTAGCGGCGGGCGGGCCTGCCGCGGCCATTGTGCTGCCACGCGGCTGCCGCGCTGGACTGTGCTTCCCCGGCGTCGAGCAGCGCGTCGAGGTGCCTACGCACGCCTGCGGCGGAGATACCGAGTTGATCGCCGATCTCGCCTGCTGTGATAGAACCGGACTCCAATAGGAGCTGGACGATCGCGCCACGCGTGTGGCGCTCGCCGGATGTCGCCGCCGTCGCGGCAACGTCAACCTCCGGCTTTATTTTCACAACACCATTGTGACGGAATTCCGCAGGCCGGTAAAGCAAGGTCACCCTTATGTGGGCAACGTCCTACGATCGCCAGGTGACCAAGCAGAACAGAAGACTTGTCCTGGCCAACCGACCCTCGGGCCTGGTGGACGACGAGACCACCCGGCTGGAGACCGAGCCGGTGCCCGATCTCGGCGACGGCGAGGCGCTGGTCAAGGTGCGCTACCTCTCGATCGACCCGACGATCCGCACCTGGATGGACGACGTTGCCAGCTATCTGCCCCCGATCCAGATCGGCGAGGTGATCCGCAGCGGGGGTGTCGGCGAGGTCATCGAGAGCCGCTGCGACGCCTATCAGCCCGGTCAGCTCGTTTTCGGCATGACCGGGTGGCAGGACTACGTGGTGACCGATGCCGGCGAGCGGTCGATGCAGGTGCTCCCCGACGGTGTCGCGCCCGGGATCGCCATCGGGATCCTTGGCGTCACCGGTATGACCGCGTACTTCGGCCTGACCGACGTCGGGCGCGTCACCGACGGCGACGTCGTCGTCGTCTCGGGTGCGGCTGGTGCGACCGGGTCCGCCGCAGGCCAGATCGCGAAGATCAAGGGCGCGCAGAAAGTCGTCGGCATCGCAGGCGGCGCCGAGAAATGCGCGTACATCGTCGACGAACTCGGCTTCGACGAGGCGATCGACTACAAGAACGAGAACGTCGCCAAACGACTCCGCGAAGCCTGCCCTGAAGGAATCGACCTGTACTTCGACAACGTCGGCGGATCGATCCTCAACGACTGCCTCGCGAACCTGGCGATGCGCGGCCGCGTGGTGCTGTGCGGCGCGATCTCGACCTACAACAGCGACGGCCCACCGCCAGGGCCGAGCAACTACCTCAGCCTGCTCGTGCGCCGTGGACGCATGGAAGGCTTCATCATCATCGACTACCTCGACCGCTTCCCCGCGGCGCAGATGGAGGTGGCCGGCTGGATCCTCGAGGGCAAAATCAAGTCGTCCGAGCACATCGTCGAGGGCCTCGAAAACGCCCCTGACGCGCTGAACCTGTTGTTCAGCGGCGGCAACACCGGCAAAGTGATAGTCCAGCTCTGACCGCTACGCTGCAGTGATGGCTGCGCGCCTATGGTCTCTGTCCACCTCGATTGCCGGCTGGCACGGGGATGAACGGACCGTCGGTTCGCCGCTGAACGACGCCCAGCTGATCGCGCTGAGGCGCACCCGGCTGTTCGGCGCGACCGGCACAGTGTTGATGGCCATCGGCGCTCTGGGCGTCGGGGCGCGACCCGTCGTGCAGGATCCGACGTTCGGCGTCCGGCTGCTCAACCTTCCGTCACGGATCCAGACCGTCTCCTTGA
Source organism: uncultured Actinomycetota bacterium (assembly GCA_963756865.1). Lineage (GTDB taxonomy): Bacteria > Actinomycetota > Actinomycetes > Mycobacteriales > Mycobacteriaceae > Mycobacterium. Next base: position 41,886 of record CAVWPQ010000023.1, read on the forward strand.
CGATGACCACCACCGGCGCGGTGATGATGACGCTGGCGTGGCTGATGCTCGGCCGCTTCGCGCTCGGGGAGCGGCGGATGACCCGCAGCCAACTCGATCGAACGCTTGCACTGTGGGTCCTTCCATTGCTCATCGCGCCACCGATGTACAGCCGCGATGTCTACTCGTATCTGGCGCAGAGCGAGATCGCGATCAACGGGCTCGACCCGTACAAGGTCGGCCCGGCAACCGGACTGGGTCTCGATCACGTCTTCACCTCGTCGGTGCCGACGATGTGGCGCGAGACGCCCGCACCGTACGGACCCTTGTTCTTATGGATCGGCCAAGGCATTTCGGCGCTGACGGGCGACAACATCGTCTTCGCCGTGCTGCTCCACCGGCTCGTGGTCCTGCTCGGTGTCGGTCTCATCGTCTGGGCGGTGCCCCGGCTCGCTCGCCGCTGCGGTGTCGCCGAGGTCAGCGCTCTGTGGCTGGGGGCGGCAAACCCGTTGCTGATCATGCATCTCGTCGCAGGCATCCACAACGAGGCGTTGATGCTCGGCCTGATGCTCGCGGGAACTGAATTCGCCCTGCGCGGCGTTTACGCCGACACCCCGCTGTTGCCGAAACCTCCTGCGTGGCCGCAATCTCGCGAGGAGTGGGCGAGATGGCGGCCGATGACGATGCTGATTCTCGGCGTCGTACTGATCACCTTGTCCTCACAGGTCAAGCTGCCGGGTCTACTGGCGGTGGGCTTCGTCGGGATGGCCCTGGCGTGTCGATGGGGCGGCACCGTGAAGGCGTTCCTCATCGCGGGCGGATCACTGAGCGCTGTATCGGTTGCCGTGATGGCGGTGATCGGCTGGGCAAGCGGCCTCGGCTTCGGCTGGCTCTTCACGCTCGGCACAGCCAACGTGGTGCGCAGCTGGATGTCACTGCCGACGTTGTTGGCGCTCGGCACCGGGCAGGTGGGCATCCTGCTCGGGCTCGGCGATCACACCACCGCGGTACTGGGGCTCACCCGCGCCATCGGCGTATTCATCATCGCGATCGTGGTGACATGGCTGTTGATCGCGGTCCTTCGCGGCAAGCTGCACCCGGTCGGCGGGCTCGGGGTCGCCCTCGGTGTGACAGTCCTGCTTTTTCCGGTGGTTCAGCCCTGGTATGTGTTGTGGGCCGTCATCCCGCTGGCGGCGTGGGCGACCAGGCGCTCATTCCGTACCACGGCGATCGTGGTGACCCTGATGGTCGGAATCTTCGGCCCGACGGCCAACGGCGACCGGTTCACCGTCTTCCAGATCCTGCTCGCGACCGCGGCCAGCACGGTGATCGTGGCGCTGCTCATCGCGATGACCTACTACCGGCTGCCATGGCGAAAGCTGCCGGACCCCGGCCCGGAGATGGAGATCGCACCACCCCATGAGCCTGTCGCGGTCGAGCCTTCGCTACCGCGGCCACGGACGGCGAAGGCTGACGCCTACGCTGAATTCCCGTGACCTCCGGTTCCGTCGCCCCCGTGCGCCTGCGTGGGGTGTGCAAACGGTACGGGTCGACCACCGCGGTCTCAGAGTTCGACCTGGATGTGCAGCGTGCCGAGGTGCTGGCGTTGCTCGGCCCCAATGGCGCGGGCAAGACGACCACGGTCGAGATGTGTGAGGGCTTCATCAAACCGGACGCGGGATCCATCGAAATCCTTGGCCTGAATCCGATCACCGACAACGCAAGAGTCCGTGAGCGCATCGGCGTCATGTTGCAGGGCGGCGGTGCCTACCCGGCGGCACAGGCGGGCGAGATGCTCAATCTCGTTGCGTCATACAGCGCCGACCCACTCGACCCGAAGTGGTTGATGGAGACGCTCGGCCTGACGGAGGCCGCGAAGACGACATATCGCAGGCTGTCCGGCGGCCAGCAGCAGCGCTTGGCATTGGCGTGCGCCGTCGTGGGCCGCCCCGAGTTGGTTTTCCTCGACGAGCCGACCGCGGGTATGGATGCCCACGCGCGAATAGTGGTGTGGGAGTTGATCGATGCACTGCGCCGCGACGGTGTGACGGTCGTTCTGACCACCCATCAGCTGAAGGAGGCCGAAGAGTTGGCCGACCGACTGGTGATCATCGACCGCGGTGTCGCGGTGGCCAGCGGGACACCTGCCGAGCTGATGAACAGCGGCGCGGAGAACCAGTTGCGGTTCAGGGCGCCCCGAATGCTCGACCTGTCGCTGCTTGTCTCGGCGCTGCCTGAGAGCTACAAAGCCATTGAGACCTCGCCGGGTGAGTATCTCGTCGAAGGCCAGATAGACCCGCAGGTGCTGGCGACGGTGACCGCGTGGTGCGCCCGGCTGAACGTGCTGGCCACCGATCTGCGGGTGGAGCAGCGCAGCCTCGAGGATGTATTCCTCGACCTCACCGGCCGGGAGTTGCGATCATGAATCGCTTCGCGCAGGGAACGTTCGCGCCCGATCCGCGTCCCGCGAGCGTCCCGACGATGCTCGCTGCGCAGTTCGCACTCGAGTTGAAGCTGTTGTTGCGCAACGGCGAACAGCTGTTGCTCACCCTTTTCATCCCGATCACGCTGTTGGTGGGTTTGACGCTGCTACCGTTCGGCTCGTTCGGGCCCAATCGGGCGGCGACGTTCGTTCCGGCGATCATGTCGCTTGCCGTGATCTCGACCGCATTCACCGGTCAGGCGATCGCCGTCGCATTCGACAGGCGCTACGGCGCGCTCAAGAGGATCGGAGCGACGGCGCTTCCGGTGTGGGGCATCATCGCAGGTAAGTCACTTGCCGTCGTCACCGTGGTGTTCCTTCAGTCAATCGTGCTGGGCGGCATCGGCATTGCACTCGGATGGCGGCCGAACATCGCGGGACTGATGCTCGGCGCGGTCATCATCGCGCTGGGCACCGCCGGGTTCACGGCCATGGGGCTACTGCTCGGCGGGACCCTTCGCGCCGAGATCGTGCTGGCCGTTGCCAACCTGCTGTGGTTCGTCTTCGCCGGACTGGGCGCACTCACGGTCGAAGGTCAGGCGGTGCCCGAGGCGATCCGATGGGCTGCGAGGCTCACCCCGTCGGGTGCGCTGACCGAGGCGTTGACCCAGGCGATGTCACTGTCGGTCGACTGGTTCGGCATCGCTGTGCTCGCCGCCTGGGGCACTGTCTCAGCGCTGTGCGCGCTGCGCTGGTTCCGATTCACCTGAGGCCGCCGACTGCGGCAGCAGGTACTCCAGCTGTCCGACTTCCTCGATGTTGTGCTTGACCCACGCGCGCACCTTGTCGTCGGGAAATCGTTGGCGGACAATCCTGTTGGCCGGCGACAGCAACGCCGGTCGCACACCGAGGTCCATCACCGTCACATAGTGTGCGCCGCAAGCACCCGCCGACCAGGTGTGTTCGAGCTGGAACACCGCGACTCCCCCGATCCGCCTGGCGAGCCGGATGCCCGTCACGTCGAGTTTCTCGACGCACGCCACTTCGTCGATCGTGTATTCGGGTCTGCCGCCGAACGCCTCGACCATGCGGAATCGTGCCCCGTCTGCAACGCCGCCCGTGGGAGCCTGCCGGGCCAGCTCCCATTTGATGTGGTCGATGGGATGCCAGGCGAGGTACCGGTCGATGACCTGACCGCCATAGGACATCGTCTCGCCCAGATGGGTGAACCAGTCGAGCAACATGGCGGGCGTGATGCCGCTCAGCGGTCGGTGGTCGATCGTCACCCGCCGCCGGCCACCCGGGGCGTCGAGGTACTGCACGGTGGCGGTGTCGACCGGGCGAAGCGGATAGAGAACGGGACGGGCCATCGCAGTTGCCTCCAAGATACGTTCACGTGTCTTATATTTCCAAGCTAGCGAGGCAAGATGAGATACGCAAGAGTTTCTTCGGGAGGTGTGATGAAGCGCCGGCGCGGTGCGGAACTGGATGCGGCCATCAGGTCGGCGGTGCTGAACCTGCTCGTGGAGCACGGACCGGCAGGCGTGACGATGGAGGGGGTCGCCGCTGCGGCGGGAACCAGCAAGCCGGTGCTCTACCGCCGCTGGCCAGACCGCGCCGCCCTGCTGCGCGACACCCTGCTGACGATGGCCGCGGCGGCGATCCCGCACGAGGACACCGGAAGCTACCGCGACGACATGCTCGCGATCCTGCGCGGTTGGGCGGCCCTGTTCACCGGCCCGAACGCCGATCTGCTGCGCGCCGCCATCGCCGCGGGTGCACACGATCCCGAACTGAGGGCGGCGTTTCAGAACGACGTCATCGGCTGGCGCAAACGGGAGATGGCCTCGATGCTGGCGCGCGGAATCGAGCGTGGCGACGTGCGCGCCGACGTCCCTGTCGAGATCGCCAGGGAGCTCGGCCAGAGCGTGCTGTGGCACCGGCTGCTGATCACCGGGGATCCGATCACCGACGACCTGATCGTTGCACTCGTCGACGAGGTGCTCGTTCCGTTCGTTGCTCCGCGGGGTCAGAGACGGCGCTACTACGAGCCGTAGTTGCGATCCTCTACGATCGGGCCGTGGCCGTCGGACGATTTCTGATGCGCTTGGTGGATGTCTTACCGATGCCAAGCCTGCGCACGCAGCGTCTGATCGCCGCCGCGGTCATCCTGACGCAGGGCGGAATCGCCGTCACGGGTGCGATCGTCCGCGTGACGGCCTCCGGGCTCGGCTGTCCGACGTGGCCCCAGTGCTTCCCCGGCAGTTTCACCCCGGTGCCACATGCCGAGGTGCCCGGAATCCACCAGGCCGTCGAGTTCGGCAACCGGATGATCACCTTTCTGGTCGTGCTCACAGCGGCCCTGGCGGTGCTGGCCGTCACCCGCGCCCGGCGAAGGCGAGAAGTTCTGGTCTACGCCTGGTTGATGCCTGCGTCGACGGTGATGCAGGCGGTGATCGGCGGCATCACGGTACTGACCGGATTGTTGTGGTGGACCGTCGCGATTCACCTCCTGGTGTCGATGGCGATGGTCTGGCTGGCGGTGCTGCTGTACGTCAAGATCGGCGAGCCCGATCACGGCGTCCCGACAACGCGTGTGCCTAAACCATTACGGCAGTTGACGATTCTGACCGCTGTCGTTCTGTCGGCGGTGCTGGTGACCGGCACGCTCGTCACGGCAGCCGGACCGCACGCCGGTGACAGGAGCATCGAGGCCCCGGTTCCGCGGCTGCAGATCGAGATCGTCACCCTTGTGCAACTGCACGCGACGCTGTTGATCGTCTATCTGGCACTTCTGCTGGCGCTGGGCTTCGCGCTCCGCAGGGCGGCCGTTGACCGGCCCATCATCAGGCGGATTGTGGTGCTGTTGATTCTCGTCGCCGCGCAGGCCCTTGTCGGTCGTGTCCAGTACGCGATCGGCGTGCCCGCCGCTTTGGTGGCGATCCACGTGGCGGGGGCGGCGGCCTGCACGGCGGCCACCGCGGCGCTATGGGCCTCGATGCGAGAGCGGACCGAGCCCGAGCCGCTCGAGCGCTGACTCCACTCCGATCGCGAACTTGCGCTGCTGGAGATCGCGCGTCGCGCGGTCCAGCTGACGCCAACCGAGCGATGGTTCGACAAGCTCCAACTCGAGCAGCAGCGGATTGTCCTGGCCGCCGATGACGTCGACGCGGGCGTACAGCAGATCGGTGGCGCTGATGTTCAGATGGGTAGCCGCCGCGTCCAGCGCGGCATGGCCGATGTCCCACAGTTCGAAGTCGGGTTCGGCCGCGGTCAACGATTCCTCGGCATAGGTTCCCGACGGGTCGAACACCGGCCGCTCACCGGCCGCGGGCAGCATGGGGCCCTTGGTGAACGCGTGCGACTGCTCGCCGCCGAGGAACACCAACGCCGTCTCACCGTTCTCGATCCTCGGGTCATACGGCTGAACCAGCGCCGTACTGCCCGCTTCATGCAGTGCGGCGGCGTGTTCGCGGGCCGCGCGCGCGTCGGTGAAGCGCTGCGCACCAACTGATCCGGCGCCGATGGCGGGTTTCACGACCACTTCACCCTTTGGGATCCGCACCGTCTCCCCCGGCGCGAAGAACCTGCTCGGCACGGTCGGCACGCCTGCGTCTGCGAGATCGGCCATATAGCGCTTGTCGGTGTTCCACGCGACCACGCCTGGCGGGTTCAGCAGGTTGGCGACCCGAGTGCTCCAGTCCAGGAACTCGTCGAACCGTTCGATGTAATCCCAGGTCGCCCGAAGGACAACGAGGTCGGCGCGCAGGGTTTCGGGGTCATCCCATGACAGCCAGCGGGCATGCAGTCCCCGCTGGCGCAGCGCGGCGACGAGCTCGGCGTCGTCGCCGTCACCTTCGGGAAGCGCGGGGCAACCTGCGAGCACAATCCGGGGATGGCGGATGTCGGGACGGGCGAGTTTCATGTTGTAGGCATGATAGGCACTATGAGAGCCATTGAAGTCGCCGAAACCGGCGGACCCGAAGTCCTGCAAAACGTCGACAAGCCGACCCCCACCCCTGGGTCGGGTGAGGTACTGATCAAGGCCGAGGCGATCGGCATCAACTTCATCGACACCTATTTCCGGTCGGGGATGTACCCCAGGGAGGTGCCGTTCATCCTGGGCACCGAAGTCTGCGGAACGGTGGAAGCCGTCGGCGACGACGTTGCGGCGCTCGCGCCCGGCGATCGGGTCGTCACTGCACGGGCTGACGGTGCCTACGCCGAATTCTGCACGGCATCAGCGGATTTCTGCGCCTACGTGCCAGACGGTGTCAGTCCGGACGCGGCCGCCGCCTCGTTGCTGAAGGGCATGACGGCGCATTACCTGCTCAAGTCGGTGTATCCGGTTCAGCAGGGTGACACGGTATTGCTGCATGCAGGCGCGGGCGGTGTCGGTCTGATCCTCACCCAGTGGGCCACCAGCTTGGCTGTGCGAGTGATCACCACGGTATCGACGCCGGAGAAGGCAGAGTTGAGCAGGCAGGCGGGCGCCGTAGAGGTTCTCGACTACCCGGATGACCCCCAGGAGTTCGGCGCCAAGGTCAAGGACCTGACCGACGGCGGCGTGGCGGCGGTGTACGACGGCGTCGGCGCGGCCACCTTCGAGGGCAGCCTGGCCAGCCTCGCCGTCCGCGGCACGCTTGCTTTGTTCGGCGCATCCAGTGGGCCGGTACCGCCATTCGATCCCCAGCGACTGAATGCAGCCGGTTCGGTGTTCCTCACCCGTCCCAACCTGTCGCACTACACCCGCTCGGCGGACGAATTCTCTTGGCGGGCCGGCGAACTGCTCGATGCGATCGCGACGGGGACCATCAACGTGACGGTCAGCGAGCGCTATCGACTCGAGGACGCCGAGAAGGCCCACCGCGACCTGCAGGGGCGCAAGACCGTCGGCTCGATCGTGTTGGTTCCCTAATCCGCCGTCGCTTCGGGAAAGTTCCATGAGCCCTCGAGGACCGACGCCTGCGGCCGATACAACCGGACAAGGTAGTTCCATCCCGGGGTGATCGGCAGACAGTTCGGCACGGAACCGTCGCAGCCGCCGAACTGGATCTCGATCCCTCCGTCGGAGCCCTTTTGCGCGGTGATGTTGTTGAACGAGTATGCGTTCTGCGGGTTCGGCGAGAAGTACCCGTCCTTGTTGTAGACGGTGACCGACCAAAACCCGTCGACCGGCACCTCACCCACCGAGAGCCGGTGCACCGTAGTGCCGTCGTTCTTCGGCGGGGTGACGGTGAGGTACAACGCCTCCTTCTGCGGGTTGCCGCCCCACGCATTGGCCGTTCCGATGAGGTGACGCACCGGGTCGGTGTCGTCGGCGGTGCCGAACATCCGCAGGCTGTCCGGCAGCGTGGACGCGAGCGTCACCAGTGCATCGCGGACAGTCTTCTGGCTCAACGGATCCCACTTGGGGATCTCGAATGCCCCTGGGCGGTCTTGTGTCGTGATGATGGCATCCTGCATTGCGTGTACAGCGGATGTGTCGGCCGGGTTGTTCGGGTCGACCAGCGTGCGGATCGCCGTGAGGACATACCGTGTGCCGATCTGATCCCGCGTGAGGGTGTAGTCGCCCGCTCCGTAGACCACCTGATGGGTGTAGTGGTCCTCGTCGATCACCTGCATGGACATGAATCGGTCGCCCGCGTCGGGCAGCGTGATCGTGACCGGGCCCGCGTCCAGGTCGAACACGCCCGCCGAGTAAATCGTGTCCCGGTTCTGGCGGATGACGATCTGGTGGTCGATCGGGGTGAGTTCGCGGATGTGGAAGAACTTGCCGAAGCCGTCGTCCTTGGCGAGGTTCCCGAAGTAGAGGTCGGACTCGGCACGCGCGAAGTTGTCAGGGCTGACAAGAACCGTGCTCTCGGGAGACGTTGGCATTTTTCGAACGTACTGGGAGCAGACGTCCCTATCGACAGATCAGCAGATTAGCGGCTGAACAGCGTCGGCAGGTCGAGGGCCGAGTCGATGGCGAGTGCGCAGAACACGATCGCGAGGTAGTTGTTGGACTGCAGGAACAACCGCAGCGGCTTGATCGCCTCGCCGCGCCGCACGCCTGCATACAACTGGTGGGCCATCGCGAGGAACCAGGTGCCTGCCACCAGCGCCACCGACGCGTACAGCCAGCCGGTTGCCAGGGCCAGGGTCAGCGTCGCCGCCACCGTCAGCCAGGTGTAGACCAGGATCTGCTTGGTGACCTCGCGCTCGGTCGCGACCACGGGCAGCATCGGCACGCCGGCCGCCTCGTAGTCGTCCTTGTAGCGCATCGCCAGCGCCCAGGTGTGCGGCGGCGTCCAGAAGAAGATGATCGCGAACATCACCAGCGCGGGCCATTGAATCGTGCCCGTCACCGCCGACCAGCCGATCATCACCGGCATGCAGCCTGCCGCCCCGCCCCACACCACGTTCTGTGAGGTCCGGCGTTTGAGCAGCAGCGTGTACACCAGCACGTAGAACGCGATGGTCGCACCGGCCAGATGTGCCGACAGCATGTTCGTCGTCCACCACAGCCAGAAGAACGAGGCCACCGAAAGCGCGAGCCCGAAGACCAGCGCGTGGCTGCGGGGCACGCTGTCGCGCGCCAGCGGCCTGCCTTCGGTGCGCTTCATCTTCTTGTCGATGTCGGCGTCGGCAACGCAGTTCAGCGTGTTGGCGCCCGCGGCCGCCAACAGCCCACCCACCAGCGTATTCAGGATCAGCAGCGGGTTGACGTCTCCGCGGTCGGCCAACAGCATGGCCGGGATCGTCGTGACCAGCAACAGCTCGATCACCCGCGGCTTGGTCAGCGACAGATATCCGAGGAGTGCGGTGCGGATCCGACTAGGCGATCCCTCAAGCAGGGGGCCTTGGCGAATATCCACGCAGATAACTCCTCGAAAGGGCGCGAAGCGCGCCGCGTCTACTACAGACGATGGTAGACCGCGGCGTGCCCCAGAACCTAGCTGGGTCGATTCGGTAAATGAACAGCTAATGATGCGCGACGCAGCCTGCGGCGATTGCCGAAGCCGCACTAGGGTATGTGGTGCACAAGGGTCGTCGATTTGAGGAGTCAACTGGTGACAACAGTCGAAGAGATTTCTGCCCTGACTCGCCCAGACCATCCGGACGACTGGGCCGACGTCGATTCGGAGGCCGTGGACACCGTCAGGGTGCTGGCAGCAGATGCGGTGCAGAAGGTCGGCAACGGCCACCCCGGAACGGCGATGAGCCTCGCTCCCCTGGCCTACTCGCTGTTCCAGCGCCAGATGCGCCACGATCCAAGCGATGTGCACTGGCTGGGACGCGACCGCTTCGTCCTGTCCTGCGGGCACTCCAGCCTGACGCTGTACATCCAGCTCTATCTGGGCGGCTTCGGTCTCGAGCTTTCCGACATCGAGTCGCTGCGCACCTGGAAGAGCAAGACGCCCGGCCACCCGGAGTTCCGCCACACCAAGGGCGTCGAGATCACCACCGGTCCGCTGGGCCAGGGGCTCGCATCGGCTGTCGGCATGGCGATGGCGTCGCGCTACGAGCGCGGCCTGTTCGACCCGGACCCGGCGTGGGGTGAGAGCCCGTTCGACCACTACATCTACGTCATCGCCTCCGACGGCGACATGGAGGAAGGCGTCACCAGCGAGGCCTCGTCGCTGGCGGGCACCCAGCAGCTCGGCAACCTGATCGTGTTCTACGACCACAACCAGATCTCGATCGAGCACGACACGAACATCGCCCTGTCCGAGGACGTGCCCGCCCGCTACCGCGCCTACGGATGGCACGTCCAGGAGGTCGAGGGCGGCGAGAACGTCGTCGGCATCGAGGCGGCCATCGCCGAGGCGAAGAAGGTGACGGACAAGCCGTCGTTCATCTCGGTCCGGACAATCATCGGCTATCCGGCGCCGACGAAGATGAACACCGGCGGCGTGCACGGCTCAGCGCTGGGCGACGAGGAGGTGGCCGCCACCAAGCGCGTCCTCGGTTTCGATCCTGACAAGACCTTCGAGGTCCGCGACGAGGTCATCGAGCACACTCGCAAGCTGGTCGACCGCGGCAAGGAGGCCCACGAGAAGTGGCAGCCGACATTCGACGCGTGGGCCGAGCGGGAACCCGAGCGCAAGAAGCTGCTCGACCGGCTCACAGCAGAGGAGCTGCCCGAGGGTTGGGACGCCGACATCACGCATTGGGAGCCCGGATCCAAGGCTGTCGCCACGCGCGCCGCGTTCGGTCAAGTGCTCAACGACGTCGCCCCGAAGCTGCCCGAGTTGTGGGGCGGCTCAGCCGATCTGGCCGGCAGCAACAACACGACCATCAAGGACGTCAAGTCCTTTGGCCCGCCGTCCATCTCGACCGAGGATTTCACCGCCGACTGGTACGGACGCGTGCTGCACTTCGGTATCCGCGAGCACGCCATGGGTTCGATCCTGTCCGGCATCGTGCTGCACGGGCCGACTCGTGCGTTCGGCGGCACCTTTCTGCAGTTCTCCGACTACATGAGGCCCGCTGTGCGGCTGGCGTCGTTGATGGACATCGACACCATCTACATCTGGACGCACGACTCGATCGGGCTCGGCGAGGACGGTCCGACCCATCAGCCCATCGAGCACCTCGCGGCGCTGCGGGCGATCCCGAACCTGTCGGTAGTCCGCCCGGGCGACCCGAACGAGACCGCCTACGCGTGGCGCAGCATTCTGGCGCGCGGAAACGGCAGCGGACCGGTGGGCTTCATCCTGACCCGCCAAGGGATTCCGGTGCTCGAGGGCACCGACAGCGACGGTGTCACCAAGGGCGGGTACGTCCTCGGCGGTGTCCCTGACGAGCTGCCCGACGTCGTGCTGATCGGCACCGGATCTGAGCTCCAACTCGCCGTCGAGGCGCAGAAGCTGTTGGCGGAGAAGGACATCACCGCCACCGTGGTGTCGATGCCGTGCGTCGAATGGTTCGAGTCCCAACCGGCCGAGTACCGCGACAAGGTGCTGCCGCCTGCGGTGTCGGCGCGAGTGGCTGTCGAGGCCGCCGTGGCACAGAGCTGGTACAAGCTGGTCGGCGACACCGGCGAGATCGTCTCGATCGAGCACTACGGCGAATCCGCCGACGACAAGACGTTGTTCCGTGAGTTCGGGTTCACCCCCGAAGCCGTTGTGGCGGCCGCGGAACGATCACTGGACAACTAGATAGAGAGAGAAGGACGAAGCATGGCTCAGAACGAGAACCTCGCCGCGCTGTCCGCCGCGGGCGTCTCCGTATGGCTCGACGACCTGTCCCGCGACCGGCTGCAAAGCGGCAACCTGCAAGAGCTCATCGACACCAAAAGTGTTGTGGGCGTTACCACCAACCCATCGATCTTCCAGGCGGCCCTCTCAAAGGGCACGGCCTATGACGCCCAGGTCAAGGAATTGGCCGAGCGCGGCGCCGACATCGACGCGACGATCCGCACCGTCACCACCGACGACGTGCGCGACGCCTGCGACGTGCTCCGTCCCCAGTGGGAGGCGTCCGACGGCGTCGACGGCCGGGTATCGATCGAGGTCGATCCGCGGTTGGCTCGTGATGCCGACAAGACCATCTCGCAGGCCATCGAGCTGTGGAAAATCGTCGACCGACCCAATCTCTTCATCAAGATCCCCGCGATGGAGGAAGGGATACCCGCCATTTCTTCGGTGCTCGGCGAGGGAATCTCGGTCAACGTGACACTGATTTTCTCCGTCGAACGGCACCGTGCGGTGATGGACGCCTACCTCGAAGGCCTTGAAGCCGCCAAGAAGGCAGGACACGATCTGTCCAAGATCCACTCCGTCGCATCGTTCTTCGTATCCCGCGTCGACACCGAGATCGACAAGCGGCTGGAGAAGATCGGCAGCGACGACGCGTTGGCGTTGCGCGGTCAGGCCGGAGTCGCCAACGCCCGGCTGGCATACGCCGCCTACGAGGAGGTGTTCGTCGGTGGCGACCGCTACGAGGCGCTCAAGGCCGACGGCGCGCGGGTGCAGCGTCCGCTGTGGGCGTCCACCGGCGTCAAGAACCCGGATTATTCCGACACGTTGTACGTCACCGAGTTGGTCGCCCCCAACACGGTGAACACCATGCCGGAGAAGACGATGGACGCGGTGGCCGACCACGGCGTCATCCAGGGTGACACCGTCACCGGCAAAGCCGATGCGGCCCAAGAGATCTTCGACAAGCTCGAGGCTGTTGGTATCGATCTTCCCGACGTGTTCCTCACGCTGGAGAACGAGGGAGTCGAGAAGTTCGAGAAGTCGTGGCTGGAACTCCTCGACGAGACGCAGACTCAGCTCGACGACAAGAAGTAAGCGTGGAGAAGAAGCCCAGCGAAACTTCCGCCTCGGCGTCTGGTTGGTCGAACCCGTTGCGGGACAAGCGCGACAAGCGCATGCCCCGCATCCCGGGTCCGTGCGCAGTGGTGATCTTCGGGGTGACGGGCGATCTGGCCCGCAAGAAGCTGATGCCCGCGATCTACGACCTGGCCAATCGCGGCCTGCTGCCTGCCAACTTCGCCCTGGTCGGGTTCGGCCGCAGGGAATGGACCGACGAGGATTTCGGCAAGCTCGTCGGCGACTCGGTCAGGGAGCACGCCCGCACCCAATTCAGCCAAGAGGTCTGGGATCGGCTGGCCGAGGGAATCCGCTTCGTTCAGGGCACATTCGACGATGAGAAGGGCTTCCAGCGGCTGGCCGAGACGCTGGAGAAACTTGATGCCGAGCGAGGCACCGGCGGCAACCACGCGTTCTATCTGTCCATCCCGCCGAACGCTTTCCAGACGGTCTGCGAGGAACTTCAGAAGTCCGGTCTTGCGCGCCCGCAACAGGGTCGCTGGAGCCGGGTGGTCATCGAGAAGCCCTTCGGGCACGACCTGGCGAGCGCTCAGGAGCTGAACGCCACTGTGAACAGTGTGTTCCCTGAGGAGTCGGTGTTCCGCATCGATCACTACCTTGGCAAAGAAACCGTGCAGAACATCCTGGCGCTGCGGTTCGCCAACAATCTGTACGAGCCCATCTGGAACAACAACTACGTCGACAGCGTGCAGATCACCATGGCCGAAGACATCGGCCTAGGCGGCCGCGGCGGCTATTACGACGGCGTCGGCGCGGCACGTGACGTGATCCAGAACCACCTGATCCAGCTGATGGCGCTGACCGCGATGGAAGAGCCGGTCAACTTCAGCCCACACGAGTTGCAGGCGGAGAAGATCAAGGTGCTCGGCGCGACAAGGCCGATGGAGCCGCTGGACGAGACGACTGCACGCGGTCAGTACGCCGCGGGCTGGCAGGGCAGCGAGAAGGTACCCGGTCTGCTGGAGGAGGAGGGCTTCTCGAAGGACTCCAAGACCGAGACCTATGCGGCGATCGCACTCGAGATCGACACCCGGCGATGGGCCGGCGTTCCATTCTTCCTGCGTACCGGTAAGCGGTTGGGGCGCAGGGTCACTGAGATCGCGCTGCTGTTCAAGCGCGCACCGCACCTGCCGTTCGACTCCACAATGACCGAAGAGCTCGGCAAGAACGCCCTGGTGATCAGGGTCCAGCCCGACGAAGGCATCACCTTGCGATTCGGGTCCAAGGTGCCAGGCAGCCAGATGGAAGTCCGCGACGTCAACATGGACTTCTCCTACGGTTCAGCGTTCGCCGAAGACTCGCCCGAGGCCTACGAGCGGTTGATCCTCGACATGCTGCTCGGCGAACCATCGCTGTTTCCGGTCAACCGCGAGGTCGAATTGTCCTGGGAGATACTCGATCCCGTCCTCGATCACTGGGCCGAACACGGCAAGCCCGATGAATACGAATCCGGTACCTGGGGCCCAGAGTCGGCAGACGAGATGATGCGCCGCATGGGTCGCGAATGGAGGCGGCCGTAATGATCGTCGAACTGCCTGCAACCACCACGAACGAGGTCAACAAGAAGATCACCGGCCTCCGCGAAGAGGGTGGCGCGCTGACGTTGAGCCGAGTGCTCACGCTGGTCATCGCACTCGAGGGCGGCGACGGTCTCGAGGATTCGATCGAGGCGGCCAACTTCGCGAGCCGTGAACACCCCTGTCGCGTCATCGTGGTCCTCCCCGGCGACCGCAAGGCTGCCGAACCGACGTTGGACGCCGAGATCCGGGTCGGCGCCGACGCAGGCGCGGGCGAGGTCGTGGTGTTGCGACTGAATGGTGAACTTGCCGACCATGCCAACAGCGTTGTGCTGCCGTTCCTGCTGCCCGACACCCCCGTCGTGGCATGGTGGCCGGTCGATGCACCCGCCGTTCCTGCGCAGGACCCGCTCGGCCAGTTGGCTATTCGCCGGATTACCGATGCCACCAACTGCGCGGATCCGTTGGCGGCGATCAAGAGCAGGGCGCAGAGCTACACGGCGGGCGACACCGATCTGGCGTGGAGCCGCATCACGTACTGGCGTGCGCTGCTGGCGTCGGCGCTGGACCAGGCGCCGTACGAACCCGTGCAGTCAGCGGTGGTCTCCGGACTGGCGGATGAGCCCGCGCTCGATATCCTCGCCGGCTGGTTGGCAGGCCGGATCGACGGACAGGTGCAGCGCGCCGTCGGTGATCTGAAGGTCGAACTGCACCGAAAGGACGAGACGGTGACGTTGAGTCGTCCGCAGACCGGCGTGACCGCCACGCTGACCCGCACCGGCAGGCCCGCGGCGCTGATCCCGTTGGCCCGCAGGGACGCCAAAGAGTGTCTGGCCGAGGACATGCGTCGACTGGACGCCGACGAGATCTACTTCGAGGCGCTCGCGGGTATCGACAAGGTGCAGTACAAATGAGCCGAGAAATGAGCATCGAGACATATTCGGACAAGACCGCTCTGGTCACCGCCGTTGGTGATCGCTTGATCGGCGCGATCACCGATGCGATCGGGGCGCGCGGCCAGGCGCTGATCGTGTTGACCGGCGGCGGCACGGGAATTGCTCTGCTCGAACATGTTCGGGAGAACGGCGCGGCGGTCGACTGGTCGAACGTCCGGCTGTTCTGGGGCGACGAGCGCTACGTGCCGGAGGACGACGACGACCGCAACGAGAAGCAGGCGCGCGAGGCCTTGCTCGACCACATCGACATCCCGGTGGCCAACGTGCACGCGATGCCCGCCAGCGACGGTGAGTTCGGCGACGACATCGACGCCGCAGCACTCGCCTACGAGCAGGTGCTTGCCGCGGTCGCCGGCGACGGCGAGGCGGTACCCGCTTTCGACGTCCATCTGTTCGGCATGGGCGGCGAGGGCCATATCAATTCGCTGTTCCCGCACACGGCCGCGGTCCGCGAGACCACCAGACAGGTGGTCGGTGTCACCGACTCCCCCAAGCCGCCACCGAAGCGAATCACCCTGACACTGCCCGCTGTTCGGCGCTCACGTGAGGTCTGGCTGGTGGTGGCTGGCGCCGATAAAGCCGAGGCCGTCGCGGCAGCAGTCGGCGGTGCCAATCCCGACGATGTGCCTGCCGCGGGCGCAAAGGGCACCGAAGCCACGGTGTGGCTGCTGGACGAGGACGCGGCGGCCAAGCTCTAACCGCGTGCCTGATGCCGCCCTGTCGGACTCGCCGTCGGTGAAACCGGCGGTGTAGTCGCCGAGCCCGCGGTCAGGGTCACGCTCGTCGGACGACCGCGGGCGGCTTACACACAAATTGCGCTGCATGCAGGTCAGACGCCCAGTCCGCCACGACGGTTCCATGCTTGTGGTCAAATGACCGTCATGGTGGACAAGGGTGGTAGATCCGGTGCCCGTACCGGTCGTGAGCGAATCCAGAAGCTCGCGCAGGCGGCGCTGAACGCCGACGTCACCGTCGATCAGGTCGACGCCCTCCTGGCGGGGCTGGCCGAAACACTCGAGGATCTCAACAACTCGACGGGCAACCTCGACGCCACCTTGGAGCGCTTCAATGACACGATCAGCCGCATCAATGAGTTGGCGCCGCGACTGAACGCAGTCGTCGACCGCCTCGAGGGCATCGTGGATCGGGTCGAACGCATCGTCGGCATCGGTGAAGCCGCGATGGCGCCCCTCGCCGCCACCGAGAACGCGGTCCGCGGGGCCATCAACGCGGTGCGCCGATCGACTCGGCTGTAGTGCCAGACAGCTTCCCGACACCGCGGAGCCGGGCCGCCGGCGACATTGGGGCTCGGAGCCGGGCCGCCGGCGACATTGGGGCTCGGAGCCGGGCCGCCGGCGACATTGGGGCCGCGCCTCCGGTCGCCGAGGGCACCGCGCTGCCCTGGGACGTGCCGGTCGATCCCGATGTCGGAGCCGTCGCGGCGATCGCCGCCGCTCGAACCCGCCACGGTGACACCTTCGTCGTCGACAGCGGCGGCGACCACTATCTCTTTACGTTCTCCCCTGTCGGCGTCGAGTCGTTCTACGCGCTGCCGGAGGAAACCGCGAGCAAGGGCCTCGCCGACTACCTGATGCTCCGCAGAAAACTTCCCGACGAGATCTTCGCGGGCAGGCGCCTCCTGCCGACATCCTTGTTTCGCCGCGACGACGTGGCGTCATACCTGACCAACCTTCACTGGGCGCTCGACCTGACCCTGACAGAACTGGGTGCGGAAGGCTCCGTCGACCTCTTCGGCCTCACCCGTAGGCTCGGGCACCGGATGGGGCTGGCGTCGTGGGCAGGCCCGGGTTCGTCCGAGGGGAACGCCTTCGAACGGCTGGTGTCCGCGTTCGACACCCTCGACGGCTCGGATGCGTTCGTCCATCCCGACGCGATGGCGGCGGTCGCCGCATCTGACAAGGCGGCCGAGCGGGCCGCTCTGGACGAAGTGGTCTCCGTGGTGTCAGAAGCAGTGCGGCGGTTGGATTCTCGATCGGATGCGGACGCCGCACTGTTCACCCGGATCGTCGATGCCTGGTCGGCCGAGCCCGAAGCCGAACGGCTCCGCGGCATCGGAAGAGATGTCGCGCTGATCCACATCGCGTCGATGTCCAACCTGATGGCGGCGCTCGGCTGGGCCATGGCGGACCTCCTCGAGCATCCAGCCGAACTCGAGGCGGTTGCCGCCGGCGACGGCGAGTTGGCGCAGCGGTGCGCGCTGGAGAGCACGCGGTTGGCTCAGCGTTCGATCATGTCGCGGACAGTGCTGACCCCGGTGGACCTCGATACGGGCGACGTGACGTACCGGGTGCCCACCGGATGGACCATCGCAACCCTTCTGCCACTGCTGAACACGTCGGTCGCGCCCGGCCTCGACACCTGGGATCCGGCCCGCTGGAATCGGTTCCGGCTCGCCGAAGCCGACACACTGCCCTCGCCGATGCTGGTGACGGCCTTCGGGCACGGGCGCCATACCTGTCCTGCGCAGCCGTTCTCGTTGGCCGCGATGACGACGGCGATGATTCGTCTTCTCGGCCATTACCGAATGACCCCACGATGGAACTCCTACCCTCGGCCGGTGCCCGAGCAGATCGGCGGGGTGGCGCGGGCGGCAGGCAGCTGCCCGGTGGAGTACGCGCTGCGGAGACGATGAGGCCTAACCGCTGTTTCTCAGCGCGGTTGCGAGTCCACTCATGGTCAACAGAATGCCGCGCTGCACGAGTTCGTCGTGGTCGCCGGAGCGGTAGCGCCGCAACAGCTCGACTTGGAGGTGGTTCAGCGGCTCCAGATACGGGAACCTGTTGAACACCGAGCGGGCAAGCGCGGGATTGTCGGCAAGCAAGTCGTCGTGTCCGGTGATCAGGCCGTGCATCCGGATGGTGCGTTCATGTTCGGCGGCGATCTTGTTGAACACCCGCGTGCGCAGCGCCCCGTCATCGACCAACTCCGCGTAGCGCGCCGCGAGGCCAAGATCCGACTTCGCCAGCACCTGAGCCATGTTCGACAACACCGTGCGGAAGAACGGCCAGCGTCGGTACAGATCCTGCAGCACCTCGAGCCGACCGTCGCCCTGCGCCATCCATTCCTCGAAGGCCGTCCCTGTGCCATACCAGCCGGGCAGCATGACACGCGACTGACTCCATGCCAGCACCCACGGAATCGCCCGTAGGTCGGAGATCGACGTCGTCGGCTTACGCGACGTCGGCCTGCTGCCGATGTTCAGCGCGCCGATTTCACCGACCGGCGTTGATGCCTTGAAGTAGTCGACGAAACCAGGTGTCTCATGGACCAATTCGGCGTAGGCGCGGTGCGCGCGGGCAGCCAGATCGTCGAGCACCTCATAGGCGGGGCCTGCCTCATCGCCAAGGCCTTCGACGTCCAGCAATGACGCCTCGAGCGTCGCCGCCAGCAATGTCTCCAAGTTGCGATGGGCAGTCCGTGGCTCGGCGTACTTGGCGGCGATGACCTCACCCTGCTCGGTGATCCGTAGCGAGCCCTTCACCGCGCCGGGCGGCTGGGCGAGGATGGCGTCGTAGCTGGGGCCGCCGCCGCGCCCGACGGTGCCGCCGCGACCGTGGAAGAGCCGCAACCGGATTCCCGTCTTGCGGGCAGACTCCACCAGATCAAGCTCGGCGCGATAAAGCGCCCAGTTGGCGGCCAGATAGCCACCGTCCTTGTTGGAGTCGGAGTATCCGAGCATCACTTCCTGGCTGTCGCCGCGCAAAGTCACCAGCGACCGGTACAACGGAAGGTCAAGCGCTGCTTCGAGAATCGACGAACCGCGTTGCAGATCGTCGATTGTCTCGAACAGCGGCACGATGCCGACCGGGCTGTGCGCGTCGGGTCCCGACGCGTCGAGCAGGCCCGCTTCCTTCAGCAGCACCGCCGCCTCGAGCATGTCCGACACCGACTGACACATCGAAATGATGTAGTTCGGCACTGCCGACGGGCCGAACACCGAGACGGCGCGGGCAGCGGCAGCACAGATGTCGAGTTCCTTGCGCGCGAGCTCGGACAGTTGCGCTCCATCGCCGGTCAGCGGCCGCCTCGTGCTCAGCTCGGCGACGAGCAGCTCGACGCGGTCGGGCTCGGGCAGCGACCGGTAGTCGGCATGCACGCCTGCCCACGCCAACAGCTCCGCTACGACCTCCTCGTGCACATCGGAGTTCTGCCGCAGATCCAATCCGGAGAGGTGAAATCCGAAGGTGCGTACCGCCTCCCGTAGCCGCGCCAGCCGGTCGTCGGCGAGCACCGCGCTGCCGTTCGCGCGCAGAGACCCGTCGACGGTGTCGAGGTCGGCGAGCAACTCTGCCGGTGTGTCATAGCGGTCGAGGCCGAGGTCCAGTTCGTGTTCCGGTTGCTGGTCGAGGATCTGCTGCGCAGTAGCGGTCAAGCGGGCGTGAATGACACGCAGCGCGCGTCGGTACGGCTCGTCGGCGCGGGCGGGTTCATCGCAGGCGTCGGCCAGCGTCGTCAACTGTTCGCTGACGGTGACAAGCCGCGCCGACATCGACAACTCCTCCTGAAGCGCGGTGATCTCGGTGAAGTAGTGAGCGAGTGCGGTGAAGGCGGCACGCGAGGTGGCCAACCGGACGACGTCGGCGGTGACGTTGGGGTTGCCGTCACGGTCTCCGCCGATCCACGATCCCGGCCGCAGGATCGGGTTCTCCAGCAGGGCGGTGTCGGGCCAGCGGGCTTGCAGCGCAGCTCGAACCTCTGCGTTGACCTTGGGAATCACCTCGAGAAACGCCGCAGGGTAGTAGCGCAGGCCTGTTTCGATCTCGTCCTGAATCTTCAACCGGGACAGACGGATCAACGCGGTCTGCCAAAGCGTAAGGATATTGCGTCGCAGTTCGGTTTCGATGTCGCGGCCATCCGCGGTGTGGGTGTGCGCATGCAGCCGCAGGCGCATCAACTCCGTTATGCGGTGCTGCGTGTCGAACACGGTGCGGCGCCGGGTCTCGGTGGGATGCGCGGTGATCACCGGGGATACCAGCGCACCGGTCAGGGTCTGCGACACTGTCACAGAATCGAGCTCGGCCGAGTCGAGCCTCAGATAAGTCGCCGCCAGACTGCTGTTCTGCGGCGGCTCGCCCGCCACCACGTGGACGGCGCGACGTCGCTCACGGTGGATGTCCTCGGCGACGTTGGCGAGCAATGCGAAGTGGGTGAAGGCGCGAATGACGGGGATGGCCTTGTGCACATCGATGCCGTCGAACATGCCTGCGAGTTCCGCGCGGTCGATCTCGGACCGCCTGACTCGGAACGACTCGACGCGGGCCCGTTCGACGAGATCGAATACCGCTTCGCCGTTCTGGTCCCGCACGGTGTCGCCGAGGATGGTGCCGAGCAGCCGGATGTCCTCACGCATCGGCTCGGTGGCCTCGCGGCCAACCTTGGTGCGGCGCACAGAGCCGATCGGCGCCAGCGAGATGTCGGATCCTTCAGCCATCACCCGATTATCGGCGACCGCGACGCAACCCGCAGGGCGGGAACGGCGTTGGTCAGATCGCCGCCAAAACGACGAAGAAAACGATGAACAAGAACAACAGGATGAACGGAATCAGCACCAACGCAAGGGTGATGCCGACGCCGTTGTACTTCTGCGGGCCGACGCCGAGCGCGCCCGCACTGAACGCCCACATCGGTGCCTTGTATTCGAGTTCAGCGACCTGACCTGGACGCACATCGGCGGTGGCATCAGCCGGACCGAGCTTCGACGGCAGGAAGTAGGGCACGTGGACGTGCACATGGTGCTGTCCGGGTCGAGCGGGTACGTGCGTGCGTCCCCACCCCGACACCGGCACCTCTTGGCCGTCCACGGCGATCTTCGGCTTGAAGAAGAACAATAGCCAGGCCAGCGGGAAGAACTGGGTGTTCACCACGATGCCGTCGCCGGCCTGTCCGTACGGGTTGGGCTGTTGACCGGGATGTTGGGGCGCAGGCGGCTGGCCGTATTGCGGTGGCGCAGGCGGCCTGTGTTGTTGCTGCGGCGGCGGCGGGCCGGGGCGGTACTGCTGCGGAGGCGGCGGCTGGTGCGGATAGCGGTGCTGGGGCGGCGGCGGGGGCGGTTGCCGATACTGCGGTGGTGGTGGCGGCGGTTGGTTGTGCCGATACGGCTGCGGCCCCTGCGGAGTGTTCATGCGACCTCTTGTATGACGTGCCCGAGTCGGGTGTTAGGTAACTGAATCACACAAGAGCGACGGCCGCTTGATAGTGCGGCAGGGTTGAGCTAGGAGTATTTGATCTGGAGTGCCATGCCGATGATGCAGACGACCCAAATGCCGGTGATGAAGAATGTCAACCGGTCCAGGTTCTTCTCGACCACCGTCGACCCTGACAGGCTGGACTGAACGCCGCCGCCGAACAGGGTGGACAGGCCGCCACCTTTGGCGCGGTGCAGAAGCACGAGAATGATCACCAGGACACTGGTGACCACCAGCGTGATCTGAAGGCCCAATTCCATGGCCGCCAGACTACAGGGACCGTCTGATCAGGCGCGAATCGCCTCGACCACCGGGTAGCTGTCAGGGCAGTGGGCCGCCGGCCGCGATGGCCGACAGCATCGCGAATTGTTCGGCGTCGAGCGACGCGCCCCCGACCAGCGCGCCGTCGACGTCCTCTTGGGCCACGATCTCGCCCACGTTCTTGGCGTTCACCGAACCGCCGTAGAGGATCCGGATCCCCGCGGCGAGTTGCGGGCTCGCCAGCTTGCCTAGCTCGTCTCGGATCGCCTTGCAGACCTCTTGCGCATCGGCCGCGCTTGCGACGCGGCCGGTGCCGATGGCCCATACCGGTTCGTAGGCGATGACCGACTGGCCGATCTGCTCCGCCGACAGTCCGGCCAGCGAGCCGCGCAACATCTCGACATTGTGCTCCACGTGGTTGCCCGCCTCGCGGACCTCGAGCTGCTCGCCGATGCAGATGATCGGGGTGAGCTCGTGTCTGAACGCCGCGGCAGCCTTCGCAGCCACCAGCGCATCGTCCTCGCCGTGGTAGGTGCGGCGCTCCGAGTGGCCGACCACCGCGTAGGTGCACCCCAGCTTCGCGAGGAACGCACCGCTGATCTCGCCGGTGTACGCGCCGGAGTCGTGCTGTGACACGTCCTGTGCGCCGTAGGTCAACCGCAGTTTGTCCCCGTCTACCAGGGTCTGCACGCTGCGCAGGTCGGTGAACGGCGGGAGGACACCGACGTCAACCTTGTCGAAGTATTTGTCCGGCAGTGAGAAGGCGATCTTCTGCACCAGCGCGATCGCTTCGAAGTGGTTGAGGTTCATCTTCCAGTTGCCGGCGATCAGCGGCTTGCGAGACACAGTGTGTGCGCCTTTCTTAGGTGCTCAGGACTTCGATACCGGGGAGCGTCTTGCCCTCAAGGTATTCCAGAGAGGCCCCGCCACCGGTCGAAATGTGCGAGAAGCCGTCCTCGGGCAGGCCCAGTTGGCGCACTGCTGCCGCCGAGTCGCCGCCGCCGACGACGCTGAACGCGCCCTTCGCGGTGGCGCCGATGATGGCCTCGGCCACACCCCTGGTGCCCTCGGCGAATGCGGGAAACTCGAACACGCCCATCGGGCCGTTCCAAAAGATGGTCCTGGCGTTGGAGAGCAGCGTCGTGAACCGCTTCACCGAGCCGGGCCCGATGTCGAGGCCCATCTTCCCGTCAGGGATCTGGTCGGCGGGCACCCGTTCGGGCGGCGAGTCCGCGGCGAACTTCTCGGCCACCACGATGTCAACGGGTAGGTGGATCACGTCGCCGTAATCCTCCAACAGCTTGCGACAGGTCTCGATCATCCCCTCTTCCAGTAGCGAGTTTCCGACCGGAACACCTTGCGACGCAAGGAAGGTGAAGCACATGCCGCCGCCGATGACGACGCTGTCGGCCTTGTTGGCGAGGTTTTCGATGACCGCGAGTTTGTCGGAGACCTTGGAGCCGCCGAGCACCACCGCGTACGGCCGTTCGGTCGAGCTCGTCAGCTGCTCGAGCACCTTGATCTCGGCGGCCACCAGCTTGCCCGCGTAGTGCGACAGCAGGGTTGCGACGTCATACACCGAGGCTTGCTTGCGGTGCACCACACCGAAGCCGTCGGACACGAACGCCCCCGGCGAACCGTCAGGGGCGGCGACGAGTTCCGCCAGTTGCCCTGCCAGTGCCAGCCGCTCCTTGTCGTCCTTGCTGGTTTCTCGCGGATCGAAACGGATGTTCTCCAGCAGCAGGATGTCGCCGTCGGTGAGCCCCTCTGCGCGGGCGAGCGCATCGGTGCCCACCACGTCTGTGGCCAGCTGAACATGCCGGTCGAGCCGCTCCCCCAGCGCCTTCGCGACGGGTGCGAGCGAGAACTTCGGGTCGGGACCGTCCTTTGGCCGTCCGAGGTGGGCGGTGACGACGACCTTCGCGCCCGCATCGGAGAGCGCCTTCAGGGTTGGCACCGAGGCAATGATCCGGCCCGGGTCGGTGATGTTTCCGTCGTCGTCGAGCGGGACGTTGAGGTCCGAGCGGACCAGCACGCCTCGGCCCGAAACCCCTTCTGCGAGCAGGTCGTCGAGCGTCTTGACCGCCATAGGACTACAGCGACTTGCCGACAAGCGCCACCAGGTCGACGAGCCGGTTGGAATAACCCCACTCGTTGTCGTACCAGGA
>CAVWPQ010000024.1:0-16281 GCA_963756865.1 uncultured Actinomycetota bacterium
CGCGCGGATCGGCTTGCGCGCCGGGCAGTGGCACGACGACAGCGCCGACCTTCTCGCCCATCATCTCGTCGGGCACACCGAGCACGGCCGCCTCGAACACAGCGGGATGCTGCGCGAGCACGTTCTCGACCTCGACGCAGTACACGTTCTCGCCACCGCGGCAGATCATGTCCTTGCGCCGGTCGACGATCTGGACGAAGCCGTTGTCATCGATGCGCGCGAGATCGCCGGTGTGCAACCAGCCGTCGATGAACGTCTCCGCCGTCTTCTCCGGGTTGTTCCAATAGCCGGCGACGACGTTCTGACCGCGGATCAGCAGCTCGCCGACGCCCGTGGCAGGGTCGGGGTCGAGGAGATCGACTTCGACCGGCGGAGCGGCGAAGCCGACGGTCTCAGGTCGGGTCTCCGCGTACTCGTCGGGGAGGACGGTTGACACCGATGAGGTTTCAGTGAGGCCGAAACCGTTGGCGAGCCGGGCATTCGGGAACGACGAGCGAAGACGCGCGATGACGTCCGGCGCCGTCGGCGCCCCGCCGTAGGTGGCCCACCCGACGTTGCTCATGTCGAAGTCGGAGAAGTTCGGCTGGTTCATCGCCAACCAGAAGATCGCGGGCACCGATGTCAGCACGTTGATCCGCTCGTCGGCGGTCGCCCGAAGGAACGCCTGAACGTCGAAGGCGGGCATGATCACCGCGGTGCCGCCGAGCTGGAGTGTGGGCAGGAGCTGACTGTTGCATCCGGTCGCATGAAACAGCGGCACCGATATCAGGTTGCGGATGTGCAGTGTGGCAGGGGTTTTCAAGGCCCGAATGCACGTCTCGATGTTGGAAAGGAAGTTCTCGTGGGTGACCATCGCGCCCTTCGGAAACCCCGTGGTGCCGCTGGTGTACATGAGCGCGCCCAGGGTGTCCTTGTCGGTGTCGACCGTGACATAGGGCTCGCCGTCGGGCAGCGGAGCGTCCGGTTGCAGCACAACGGCGGCGCCCGCGTCGGCTACGACGTAGGACACCTCGCTTTCGGCGAACCGGGTGTTGACGGGTACCACGACTGCCCCGGCCATCAGCGCGCCCCAGAATGCGAGGCACCACTCCAAACCGTTGCCGTGCCGGTTCGCGACCCGGTCGCCGGGGTTGACACCCGCCGCACGCAAACCGCCCGCGACGCGCGCGGAGCGATCCCACAGCTGCTCGTACGTGACACGCTCGCCGCCGAGAACGACGACCGCCTCGCGGTCAGGATGACGATCGACCGACGTCCGCAACATGTCCAGAAGCGATCGAGGCAGCGCCGAATATCGCAGCACACCGTCGTCGGTCCGCACCACGCCCGACATGTCGAACGGCACCGTCTCACCGCTGCGACCCTGCTTGGCGACCGTGCTCACATCCGCCTGCTCCGGCATGACAGACAGTGTGGCGCGCCCGCAGTTCACGAGGGCGAAGTCTGCACAATCCGCGGCGGACTCGACACCGGCATTCCACAATCGGGTCATGGTCACGGTGCCCGCGTTCGTGTGGCGGTATGGGCGGCTGCTTCGCGGACTGATCCTCGGCGTCGGAGTCGGCGGATTCCTCGGCGCGCTGGATGACGCGGCACTGGCCGAGCGCCGCGCAGCTGAGCGGGCCCGAGCGCGAGCGAGTCGCCTCGGCCGCACGACGCGGTCTGCGGATCGCCGACGGACGGCTGGTGCCTGCCTTGACCGACTACCGGGACGGCCTGCACGAGGCCCCGGAGAATTCCAAGCCGTTCCGCTGGGTGCTCTGGTTCGTGCTCGTCGTCTCCGTCGGCACGGCGGCATGGGACGGCGTCTTCGGTTCCTGGGGCAACCTGGTCGTGTCGGCGATCTACCTGGGGATGCTTGTCCTGGAGATGTTCTGGTGGCCGAAGCGGCGCGAGCGTCTGCTCGCCAACGCCGACCGGGCTGTCGACCTGACTCATGTCTCTGACTAAGGTCAGAGATATGACCGCCGAGATGGTGGCCCAGGTCCGCCGGTTCAACCGCACCGTCACGACGAGGATCGGCGTGCTCAGCGACAATTTTCTGGCCAGCGACCGATCGCTTGGGCAGAACCGGCTGCTCTGGGAGATCGGTCCCCGCGGATGCGATATCCGGTCCCTGCGAGCGCGGCTGGACCTCGACTCCGGATATCTCAGCCGGATGCTGCGCGCGCTGGAACGCGACGGGCTGATCGTCATCGAGCAGAGCCCCGACGACGGCAGGGTGCGTACCGCTCGGCTCACGGATGCGGGCCGCCGCGAAGTCGCCACCCTCGACCGTCGCTCCGATGACGCCGCCGTCGCGATCCTCGCGCCGCTCAACGACGGCCAGCGCGACCGGTTGGTCGCGGCGATGTGCGAGGTCGATCGGCTACTGACCGCCTCGACTGTCGAGGTCCGTGAGTGCCACCCCGGTGAACCGCAGGCGCGGATCTGCCTCGACACCTACTTCGCCGAACTGGCCGAGCGGTTCGACGGCGGATTCGACCCGTCGAGGAAACCGTTCCGCGACGCCGACATGTCGCCGCCTGCAGGACTGCTGCTGGTGGCCACGCTGCACGGGGAGCCCGTCGGATGCGGCGCGATGACCTTCCTTCCGAAACGTGTCGCCTACATCAAACGCATGTGGGTGGCCCACAGCGTTCGGGGGCTCGGGCTCGGCCGACGCCTGCTCGCCGAGTTGGAGAACCGAGCGCGCGCCGCAGGGGTGCGCAGGGTGCAGTTGGAGACGAAAGACGTACTCCGCGAAGCGATCAACCTGTACACCTCGGCCGGATACCGCGAAGTGGAGCCGTTCAACGACGAGCCGTACGCCGACCACTGGTTCGAGAAGGTGCTAAAGCGGCCGTAACGCGTCGGCCCGACGCGCACACTTCACTACGTGACCGAACTCTCGCAAGACTTCACCGGCCTGCGCGCATTGTTCATCAACTGCACGCTGAAACGCTCGCCAGAGCCCAGCAACACCCAAGGGCTCGTCGACATCAGTACGTCGATCATGGAAAAGCACGGCGTCGCTGTCGACGTCGTACGCGCGATCGACCATGACATCGCCGCGGGCGTATGGCCGGATATGCGCGAACACGGTTGGGCGTCCGACGACTGGCCGGTCATCTTCGAGAAAGTTCTTGCCGCCGACATCCTTGTGCTCGCGGGCCCGATCTGGCTCGGGGACAACAGCTCGGTGATGAAGCAGGTCCACGAGCGGCTCTACGGCGGGTCGCATCTGCTCAACGACGCTGGTCAGTACTTGTACTACGGCAGGGTGGGCGGTTGCCTCATCACCGGTAACGAGGACGGCATCAAACATTGCGCGCAGAACGTGCTCTACACGTTGCAGCACATCGGCTACACAATTCCTCCGCAGGCCGACGCCGGCTGGATCGGCGAGGCCGGCCCCGGTCCGTCGTATCTCGATCCCGGCTCCGGTGGCCCGGAGAACGATTTCACCAACCGCAACACCACGTTCATGACGTGGAACCTGATGCACCTCGCCCGGATGCTGAAGGCGGCGGGCGGCGTCCCCGCCTTCGGCAACATCCGATCCGGCTGGGACGCAGGGTGCCGTTACGACTTCGCCAACCCCGAATACCGGTGAGCGGGCGTCAGGCGGTTCCATCGACCACATAGTGGGAACACACCGGAAAACGCAGGCGTTAGGAGAAGAGTGACCACCAAAGACATCACCGCCGCCGAGTTCAACGACACCATCAACGACAACGAAATCGTGCTGGTGGATTTCTGGGCGTCGTGGTGCGGACCGTGTCGCGCGTTCGCGCCGACCTTCGCCAAGTCAGCCGATAGCCACCCCGACATCGTGCACGCCAAGGTAGACACCGAGGCCGAGCAGCAGCTCGCGGCCGCCGCCGACATCCGCTCCATCCCGACGCTGATGGCCTTCAAGAAGGGCAAGCTGGTGTTCAACCAGGCCGGAGCGCTTCCGCCGGCCGCCCTCGAGGACCTGGTGCAGCAGATCAAGGAATTCGACATCGACGCGGCGATCGCCTCGGAAAGCAACGCCGAACAGGCGTGATGGCCTGCACGCGATAGCGTGCAGTCCGTGACCGAGCAGAACAACTTCGTCCTCGTCGACCGTCCGCGCCCCCACGTGGCGCTGGTTACCCTCAACCGACCCGAGCGGATGAACTCGATGGCGTTCGACGTCATGGTGCCGCTGAAGGCCGCGCTCGAGGAACTGACCTACGACAACTCCGTGCGCGCGGTCGTGCTGACCGGCGCGGGCCGCGGGTTCTCCTCGGGTGCCGACCACAAGTCTGCCGGTTCCGTGCCCCACATCGACGGGCTGACCCGGCCGACGTTCGCGCTGCGTTCGATGCAGGTCCTCGACGACGTCATCCTCTCACTGCGCAAGATGCACCAGCCGGTGATTGCCGCGGTGAACGGCGCGGCCATCGGCGGGGGCCTCTGCCTGGCGCTGGCATCCGACATCAGGGTCGCCGCCGACGGCGCGTACTTCCGCGCAGCCGGCATCAACAATGGACTGACCGCAAGCGAGCTCGGCCTGTCCTATCTGTTGCCGAGGGCGATCGGCACTTCACGGGCGTTCGAGCTGATGCTGACCGGCCGCGACGTCGACGCCGAGGAGGCCGAGCGCATCGGCCTGGTGTCCCGAAGCGTGCCCGCTGACCAGCTGCTCGACACCTGCTACGACATGGCGGAGCGGATTGCGGGATTCTCCCGGCCGGGAATCGAGTTGACCAAACGCACACTGTGGACTGGACTGGACGCCGCTAGCCT
Organism: uncultured Actinomycetota bacterium; assembly: GCA_963756865.1. GTDB lineage: Bacteria > Actinomycetota > Actinomycetes > Mycobacteriales > Mycobacteriaceae > Mycobacterium. The sequence goes on from CAVWPQ010000024.1 coordinate 4,756, forward strand.
GGAAGGGCATATGCAGGCCGAAGGGCTTGGCCAGCTTTTCGTCCGCCTCCTCACCGCCAATTTCGAAGAAGCGGTTGCCGCGCGCGCCGAGAAACGCGCGCCGGCGTTCACGGACGACAAATAGACACCTAAGAATCTAAGGAGAGCAGCGTGATCACCGCAACGGACCTCGAGGTCCGAGCAGGCGCGCGCACGCTGCTGTCCATCGAAGGAGCTGCCCTTCGGGTGCAGCCGGGCGACCGCATCGGACTCGTCGGACGAAACGGCGCCGGAAAGACCACGACCATGCGCATTCTCGCCGGCGAGGGCGAACCCTACGCGGGCAGCATCACACGGACCGGCGAGATCGGGTACCTGCCGCAGGATCCCAGAGAGGGCAACCTCGACATGCTGGCCCGCGACCGGGTTCTCTCGGCACGCGGTCTCGACACCCTGCTTTCGGATCTGGAGAAGCAACAGGCGTTGATGGCCGAGGTCGCCGACGATGCGGCCCGCGACCGCGCGGTACGCAAATACGGCCAGCTCGAGGAGCGGTTTTCCGCGCTCGGCGGATACAGCGCCGAGAGCGAGGCGGGTCGCATCTGCGCGAGTCTCGGCCTGCCGGACCGCGTCCTCACGCAGTCGCTGCGCACCCTCTCCGGCGGGCAGCGCCGCCGTGTCGAGCTATCCCGCATCCTGTTCGCCGCATCCGACACCGGATCGGGGTCGTCGACGACGCTGCTTCTCGACGAACCCACCAACCACCTCGACGCCGACTCGCTCGGCTGGCTTCGCGAGTTCCTCAGGGCACACACCGGTGGGCTCGTGGTGATCAGCCACAACGTCGATCTGCTCGCCGACGTCGTCAACAGGGTGTGGTTCCTCGATGCCGTGCGCAGTGAGGTCGACGTCTACAACATGACGTGGCAGAAGTACCTCGACGCCCGCGCCACCGACGAACAGCGGCGCCGTCGCGAGCGCGCCAATGCCGAACGCAAGGCCTCAGCGCTGCGCACCCAGGCCGCCAAGATGGGCGCAAAGGCGACCAAAGCCGTTGCCGCACAGAATATGTTGCGCCGGGCCGACCGGATGATGGCGTCCCTGGACGAGGAGCGGGTTGCCGACAAGGTGGCCCGGATCAAGTTTCCGAGCCCGGCGCCGTGCGGCCGCACCCCGCTTGTCGCCAAGGACCTGACGAAGATGTACGGCTCGCTGGAGGTCTTCGCGGGCGTCGACCTGGCGATCGACCGCGGATCGCGCGTGGTGGTGCTCGGCCTCAACGGTGCGGGCAAGACCACGCTGCTGCGCCTGCTCGCAGGTGTCGAGACGCCCGACACCGGAGGGCTTGAGCCGGGCCACGGCCTCAAGATCGGATACTTCGCTCAGGAGCACGACACCCTCGACGATCTCGCGACGGTGTGGGAGAACATCCGGCACGCCGCGCCCGATACGGGGGAGCAGGAGCTGCGGGGACTGCTCGGCGCGTTCATGTTCAGCGGTCCGCAGCTCGACCAGCCCGCTGGCACGCTGTCCGGCGGCGAGAAGACCCGTCTCGCACTCGCCGGCCTCGTCGCGTCGACGGCAAACGTCCTTCTGCTCGACGAGCCAACCAACAACCTCGATCCGGCGTCGCGCGAGCAGGTGCTCGACGCGCTGCGCAGCTACCGCGGAGCGGTGGTGCTCGTGACCCACGATCCCGGTGCGGCCGAGGCCCTCGACCCGCAGCGCGTCGTGCTGCTGCCCGACGGCACAGAGGACTTCTGGTCGGCTGATTACGCCGAGCTCATCGAATTGGCGTGACGCGGCTTTTGCTCTAATCCAGCAATCGTTTGGTTAGGCGGGTTTCACGTTGGGTATTCGTCGGGGCACCACAGTGGGGAGGTGTCGATGAGGAAACTGAATAAGTCTCGCGATCAGGTGCTGCAGGATCTGCGAAGCGCATACGAGGGGGGTGCGAGCATCCGCTCGCTGGTTGCGACAACCGGTCGATCGTATGGCTCGATACACAGCATGTTGCGCGAGTCCGGCACCAAGATGCGTAGCCGGGGCGGTCCGAATCACCGCACCCGTCATTAGCTACGGCTGACGGACCGACGTTTCGACGAGGTCGAGTACGGCGCTGAGCTTTTCGGGATCGTCTCCCGATGCCAGCCGCGCGACGAGACCGTCGAGCACCAAGTCGAGGTACGTATGCAGTACGTCGCTTGGCACGTCATCCCGCAGCCGGCCTGCCTGCTTCTGTCTGCGCAACCGTTCGGTTGTCGCCTCGGACAACTCCGCGGACCGTTCCGACCACCCCTTGTTGAACGCTGGGTCGTTGCGAAGCTTGCGCGCGATCTCCAGGCGTGTCGCCAGCCAGTCGAACTGTTCGGGTGCCGCCAACAGGTCGCGCATGACCTGGATCAGACCTTCGCGTGACGCGACATCTGCCATCCGCTCGGCGTCCTCGTGGGCCAGTTCGAAGAACAGGGTGTCCTTGTCCTTGAAGTGGTGAAAGATCGCGCCGCGCGAAAGCCCGATCGTCTGCTCGAGCCGACGCACGGTGGCCTTGTCGTAGCCGTGCTCGGCAAAGCACCGCCGGGCACCGTCGAGGATCTGACGGCGCCGCGCCGCCAGGTGATCGTCGGTGACCCGGGGCAACTTCTTCTCCTAGGTCTTCAGCATGTTGCGCAGCACGTACTGCAGGATCCCGCCGTTGCGGTAGTAGTCCGCCTCCCCAGGGGTGTCGATCCGGACCACCGCATCGAACTCGACGGCGCTGCCGTCCTCCTTGGTGGCCTTCACATGCACGGTCTTGGGCGCCTTGCCGTCGTTGAGGGCCTCGATGCCGGTGATGTCGAAGGTCTCCGTGCCGTCCAGTTTCAGCGACGCGGCCGATTCTCCTTCGGGGAACTGCAACGGGATCACGCCCATGCCGATGAGGTTCGAGCGATGGATGCGCTCGAACGACTCGGTGATCACCGCGCGGACGCCGAGGAGGCTGGTGCCCTTGGCCGCCCAGTCGCGTGACGACCCCGAGCCATACTCCTTGCCGCCAAGGACAACCAAGGGGATGTCGGCAGCCGCGTAGTTCTGCGCGGCGTCGTAGATGAACGCCTGCTCGCCGCCACTGGTGAAGTCGCGGGTGTAGCCGCCGGACACATCGTCGAGCAGCTGATTGCGCAGCCGGATGTTGGCGAACGTGCCGCGGATCATCACCTCGTGGTTACCGCGGCGCGAACCGTAGGAGTTGTAGTCCTTCTTGTCCACACCGTGCTCGTCGAGGTATTGCGCAGCGGGCGTGCCCGCCTTGATGTTGCCCGCGGGGGAGATGTGGTCGGTGGTCACCGAATCACCCAGCAGCGCGAGCACTTTGGCGCCCGTGATGTCGGTCACCGGCTCCGGCTCGGCAGGCATCCCGTCGAAGTACGGTGGCTTGCGCACGTACGTCGAGTTGTCGTCCCACTCGAACGTGTTGCCACTCGGCGTCGGCAGGTTGCGCCACCGCTCGTCGCCCTTGAACACGTCGGCGTAGTTCTTGGTGAACATCTCCGTGTTGATCGCCGACGCGATGGTGTCGTTGATGTCTTTCTGCGTCGGCCAGATGTCCTTCATGAAGACGTCGTTGCCGTCGGTGTCCTGTCCGAGCGGATCGTTCTCGAAGTCGAAGTCCATGGTGCCCGCCAGCGCGTACGCGATGACCAGCGGAGGCGACGCGAGATAATTCATCTTCACGTCGGGGTTGATCCGACCCTCGAAGTTCCGGTTACCCGACAGCACCGCGGACACCGACAGGTCGCAGTCGTTGATCGCCTTGCTGATCTCGTCGGGCAACGGACCGGAGTTGCCGATGCACGTCGTACAGCCGTAGCCGACCAGGTAGAAGCCCAGCTTCTCCAGATACGGCCACAACCCCGCCTTGTTGTAGTAATCGGTGACGACCTGCGAGCCGGGCGCCATCGTGGTCTTCACCCACGGCTTGGAGGCCAAGCCCTTCTCGACTGCGTTCTTCGCGAGCAGTGCCGCGCCGATCATCACTTCGGGGTTGGACGTATTGGTGCACGAGGTGATCGCCGCGATCACCACCGCGCCGTGATCGAGGATGAATTCACCGCGACCCTCGCACTTGACGTCGACCGGATTGCTCGGCCTGCCGTTCGAGTTGACCGCCGCCGATGGCACCGGGGTGTCGCTGTCGTCGAACGAGAGCACCGCGGGGTCGCTGGCCGGGAAGGACTCTTCGACGGCCTCGTCGAGCTTGGTGTGCTCGGCGGGCAGGTTTTCTTCCACGTAGTTGTGGATGTCCTTGCGGAAGGCCGTCTTTGCGTCGGTGAGCTGAATGCGGTCCTGCGGACGCTTCGGACCCGCGATCGACGGCACCACGTCGGACAGGTCCAGTTCGATGTACTCGGAGTACTTCGGTTCCCGCGACGGATCGTGCCACAGACCCTGCTCCTTGGCGTAGGCCTCGACCAGTGCCAGCTGCTCGTCGCTGCGGCCGGTCAACTTCAGGTACTCGATCGTCACCTCGTCGATCGGGAAGATCGCTGCGGTGGAACCGAACTCGGGGCTCATGTTGCCAAGCGTCGCGCGGTTGGCCAGTGGCACCTCGGCGACGCCTTCGCCGTAGAACTCGACGAACTTGCCGACCACGCCGTGCTTGCGCAGCATCTCGGTGACGGTGAGGACCACATCCGTGGCGGTCACGCCAGGCCGGCGTTCCCCGCTCAGCTTGAAGCCGACGACACGCGGGATGAGCATCGATACCGGCTGACCGAGCATCGCGGCCTCGGCCTCGATGCCGCCGACTCCCCAGCCCAGCACGCCGAGGCCGTTCTCCATCGTGGTGTGGGAGTCGGTGCCGACGCAGGTGTCGGGATAAGCGACACCGTCGCGCTCCCAGACCACCCGAGCCAGGTATTCGATGTTGACCTGGTGCACGATGCCGGTTCCTGGCGGCACCACTTTGAAGTCGTTGAACGCGCCCTGGCCCCAGCGCAGGAATTGGTACCGCTCGCCGTTGCGCTCGTACTCGATCTCGACGTTGCGCTCGAACGCGTTCGCGGTTCCGAAGAGATCGGCGATCACCGAGTGGTCGATCACGAGATCCGCCGGTGCCAGCGGGTTGACCTTGTCGGGGTCCCCGCCGAGGTCGCCGACGGCTTCGCGCATGGTGGCCAGGTCGACGATGCAGGGCACCCCCGTGAAGTCCTGCATGATCACGCGTGCGGGGGTGAATTGGATCTCCACGCTGGGGTCGGCGCTCGGGTCCCAATTCGCGATCGCCTCGATGTGGTCCTTGGTGATGTTGGCGCCGTCCTCGGTGCGCAGCAGGTTCTCGGCGAGCACCTTGAGGCTGTAGGGGAGCTTCTCGGTACCAGCCACCGCATCCAGGCGGTATATCTCGTAGCTCTTGTCCCCGACCTCGAGGGTGGAGCGGGCATCAAACGAGTTTGGCGACGAATCCTTGCTGCTCACATCAACTCCCGGCTAAGTAATCGCCGCGACGGGCTGTGTCGGCGGCTCTCTCAATCTAACAGTACGCTTGTCCTGTAAAGCAAGCCTGGCATGTCTCAGTCTTGTCCAGTCGGGTGCGTGCTGCCACCCGTTTCGGCCGGTATCGCGTACGGTTCTCCTGTGGCCGGTCCGCACGTGATCCCCTTCCTCCCCTCGTATATCCCGCCCGATGTCGACATGAACCAGGTGCTCGCCGACGTCGGGGAGGACGGCGTGAGCGTGCCGCCCGCCGACGCGAAGGTCATACCCGAGCTGCGGCAGGTGGTCACCGACGCGCGCCAGCAGGGCATCGATCTGAAGATCGTGGTGATCTCGACCAACCCGCCGATCGACACCCCGCTGCGCGATATCGCCACGGAGGTCGGGCAGGCGTACCCGGGTTCGACGGTGCTCGCGATGAGCCCGACGTGGGCGGGTACCTACAGCCCGGATTTCGATCGGGTGACACTCGAAGCCGGTCAGGACATAGCGAAGAACGGGGATCCCGTTCAGTCCTCGAAGAATTTCGTCAGTGAGTTGACGACGTCCCACTTTCCGTGGACGGCATTCTCTGTCGCACTCACTCTGCTGGTTTTAGCGGCCGCGGTCGCGACCCGATTCCTGCAGGTTCGAAGCAGGCGGAAGTTGGCTGAAATCGAGCCGGAAACGGCTGAATAAGGCCTGGCAGGACCCCCTGCCGAATTCGAATATCACCATTCGGTCACACTCTCTCGAATTACATATATGTAGTTTGTGACTAGAGTTTCTTTAGCGTCTGTTGTGACGTACGGTGCAGAAGTACCCACTGGTGTCACTGTTGTTCTTGTGACTTCTGCGAGGAGATCTGAGTCGAATGAGACGCACCCCTCGCGCGCTCGCTTCATTCGGGATCCTGATGGCGACGGCGTTCTGCACGCCGGGGGGTATCGCCGCCGCCGAACCCGCTAGCTCCGATTCGGTCGGGTCGCTGGTCGCCGCGATCGCGAATGTCAATCAGAAGCTGCAGGAACTCGGCGCGAGCATCCAGGCCCAGCAGGAGAGCGTCAACAAGGCCATCGTCGACGTGCAGACCGCGCGGGACAACGCAGCGACGGCGCAACAGGATGTGGACGCCGGCAGGCGTGCTCTCGACGATTCGGGCGCGGCGATCAAGTCCGCGCAGCAGAAATTCGACACCTTCGCCGCGTCCACCTACGTCAACGGACCTTCGAGTTCCTATCTGACGGCGGCTGACCCGGCCGACATGATCGAGACGGCCTCGGCCGGGCAGACCCTTGCCGCCAGCGCGCAGCAGGTCGTCACCGATCTGCAGCGGGCCCGTACCGAACAGGTCAATCAGGAGTCCGCGGCGCGGCTGGCGAAACAGAAGGCCGATCAGGCCACCGGCGACGCGCAGGCCAGCCAGGACGCCGCGGTGGCGGAGTTGAAGTCGGCCCAGCAGACGTTCGCCGATCAGCAGGGTCAGCTGACCCAGCTGACGGCGCAGCGCACCGCTGCCCGGGCAAAGCTGGAGCAGGCGCGCGAGTGGTCGGCGCCCGCGACCGGCCAGCCGAAAGCCGTTGCGCCGATGGCGAACCCGTCCGGGAACTGGGATCGCGCGCCGGGGACGTCCGCGCCTGGCGCGCGCAACTGGGACGTGAGTTTGTGGGATCCGACGCTGCCCGCGATTCCTAGCGCATTCGTCAGCGGTGATCCGATCGCCATCATCAACTCCGTGCTCGGCATGTCATCGACCTCGGCGCAGTACACCGCCGATATGGGCCGAAACTTCCTGCGCAAGATGGGAATTCTGCCGACTCAGAGCGGCTTCACCAATGGCGCGATTCCCCGTGTCTACGGTCGGCAGGCCTCCGAGTACGTCATCCAGCGTGCCGGATCCCAGATGGGGGTGCCCTACTCGTGGGGTGGCGGAAATGCCGCGGGGCCGAGTCGCGGCATCGATTCCGGTGCGGGCACAGTCGGATTCGACTGCTCGGGTTTGATCCTGTACGGCTTCGCGGGGGTCGGCATCAAGCTTCCGCACTACTCGGGAGCGCAGTACGACCTCGGCCGCAAGATTCCGTCATCGCAGATGCGGCGCGGCGACGTGATCTTCTACGGCCCCGGCGGCAGCCAGCACGTCACGCTCTACCTCGGCAACGGCCAGATGCTTGAGGCTCCATTCACCGGCTCCCAGGTGAAGGTTTCACCTGTGCGCACCAGCGGCATGACCCCCTACGTCGTCCGGTACATCGAATACTGATGCGAGTGATTCACTTGAAATTCCTGCGCCACAACGCTTCCCGCTGCACCAGGGTCATCGTCGGTGTCCTTGCGGCACTGGCTATGACGATCGGGCTCGCGGTCCCTTCCACGGCCGCACCCGACGACGGCCAATGGGACCCGACGCTGCCCAAGTTGCTCAGCGCGGGCGCTCCCGGTGACCCTGTCGCAATCGCCAACGCCTCTTTCGAGGCCACCCAGATGGCGATGCAGACCACCCAGAGCCTGGGACAGAAGTTTCTGCAGACCATCGGTCTTGGCGGAAGTAGCAGCGGCGGCGCCAGCACTGGGAGCGTCGGCGTGGGTCGGGTCCGCGGACCCCAGGCGATCGAGTACGTGATCCGCCGCGGGGCCTCGCAGATGGGCGTGCCGTATTCATGGGGAGGCGGCACGCCCAGCGGACCCAGCAGGGGCGTCGACGGCGACGAGGGCATCGTCGGCTACGACTGCTCGGGTTTCACCCGGTTCGCCTTCGCAGGCGTCGGCGTCCTGATTCCCAAGTACTCGGGGGATCAGTACAACACCGGCCGCAAGGTGCCGCAGTCGCAGGCCAAACGCGGCGATCTGTTGTTCTGGGGCCCTGGCGGCAGCCAGCACGTCGCCATCTTCCTCGGCGGCGGAAAGATGCTGGAAGCGTCGGGCAGCGCGGGCAAGGTGACCGTGAGCCCGCTGCGAACATCGGGCCTGCAGCCTTATCTAGCACGCATGATCGAATCCTGAGCGCGGCCTGAGCGGAGCCTGAACACTCCCGGGCGACGTCGACGGATTCCGTAGTGCCTGGAATAGTTGACGAGGGGCACCCCGCCCGCGACGCACGACCTGCGTCCAAGAACTACAACGTAAGAGGATCGTCGATGACGTCTGCAGGTGGACCGCAAGGCCAGGGGCAGGGTTTTGCCCCTAACACTCACGCTGCTCCGCCTCCCGCGAACTCCGGCGGCCTGCAAAACGAAGTGCAAACCCTGGAACGCGCGATCTTCGAGGTCAAGCGCATCATCGTCGGGCAGGACCTGCTGGTCGAGCGCATGCTTGTCGGGCTACTGGCCAAGGGACACGTGTTGCTCGAAGGCGTGCCGGGCGTCGCAAAGACGCTTGCGGTGGAAACCTTCGCCAAGGTGGTTGGCGGTACGTTCGCCCGCATCCAGTTCACCCCCGACCTGGTGCCCACCGACATCGTCGGCACCCGCATCTACCGGCAGGGTAAGGAGGAGTTCGACATCGAGCTCGGCCCGGTAGTGGTGAACTTCCTGCTTGCCGACGAGATCAACCGAGCCCCCGCCAAGGTGCAGTCGGCGCTGCTGGAGGTCATGGCCGAGCGCAAGATCTCCATCGGCGGCAAGACCTTCCCCCTTCCGGCCCCGTTCCTGGTGATGGCCACCCAGAACCCCATCGAACAAGAGGGGGTGTACGCGCTGCCCGAAGCGCAGCGCGACCGCTTCCTGTTCAAGCTCAACATCGACTACCCGACGCCGGAGGAAGAGCGCGAGATCATCTACCGGATGGGCGTCAGGCCCCCTGAGCCCAAGCAGGTGCTCGCCCCCGGCGACCTGCTGCGCCTGCAGGATGTCGCCGCCAATACCTTCGTGCACCATGCGCTCGTCGACTACGTCGTCCGGGTCGTCACCGCGACCCGCGCACCGGAGAAGTTCGGCATGCCCGATGCCAAGGCGTGGATCGCATACGGCGCCTCGCCCCGTGCCTCGCTCGGCATCATCGCCGCGTCGAGGGCGCTGGCTCTGGTGCGTGGCAGGGACTACGTCGTCCCGCAGGACGTCGTCGAGGTCATCCCCGACGTGCTGCGGCACCGTCTGGTGCTCACATACGACGCGTTGGCCGACGAGATCTCAGCGGAGACAGTGATCAACCGGATCCTGCAAACCGTTGGGCTGCCGCAGGTGAATGCCATTCCGCAACAAGGTCATTCGGTGCCGCCCGTCGTACCCGCCGCAGCGGCCGCGGCCAGCGGTCGGTGACCAGTTCACGACGCCAGGTCGACCTGCCGTCGCTGAAGCGGGGGGAGATCCGCGATCCCGCACTGTCGGCAGCGCTGCGCAAGCTCGAACTGACGGTGCGTCGCAAGCTCGACGGGGTACTGCACGGCGACCACCTCGGCCTGCTGCCAGGACCCGGCTCCGAACCGGGCGAGTCTCGGCCCTACCAGCCCGGCGACGACGTGCGCCGGATGGATTGGTCGGTCACGGCGCGCACCACGCATCCGCACGTGCGCCAGATGATCGCCGACCGTGAACTGGAGACCTGGCTGGTGGTGGACATGTCTGCCAGCCTCGACTTCGGCACCACCGGTTGCGAGAAGCGCGACCTGGCGGTGGCGGCCGCGGCAGCGATCACATTCCTCAACAGCGGCGGCGGCAACCGGATCGGCGCGATCATCGCCAACGGCGACTCGGTTCGGCGGGTGCCCGCGCTGTCGGGCCGGATGCACGAGCAGGAGATGCTGCGCACGATCGCCACCATGCCGAAGGCGCCAACGGGTGTGCGAGGCGATCTCAGCGCCGCCATCGACGCGTTGCGCAGGCCGGAACGGCGCAGGGGTATGGCGGTGATCATCAGCGACTTCCTCGGTCCCATCAACTGGATGCGGCCGCTAAGGGCCATCGCCGGACGGCATGAGGTACTCGGCATCGAAGTGATCGATCCTCGAGACGTCGAACTGCCGCCGGTTGGAGACGTCATCCTGCAGGACACCGAATCCGGCGTCACCCGAGAATTCACCATCGACGAACAGCTGCGCTCCGACTTCGAACAGGCCGCGGGCGCGCACCGCGAAGAGGTGGCCCGGACTTTGCGCCGCTGCGATGCGCCGCTGCTGACCTTGCGCACCGATCGGGACTGGATCGCAGACGTGGTCCGGTTCGTCGCCCAGCGGCGTCGCGGGGCGCTCGCCGGGCGGCCGTAGTCTTGACGAAATGACAATTGGCACATGACATTACCGTTGCTCGGACCGATGACGCTATCGGGATTCGAACACGCATGGTTCCTGCTCTTCCTCCTCGTCGTCCTTGTAATCGCGGTTCTCTACGTACTGGTGCAGCTGTCCAGGCAACGACGGATGCTGCGGTTTGCGAACATGGAGCTGCTGGAAAGCGTTGCGCCGAAACGACCTACGCGCTGGCGTCATCTACCCGCGATCCTGCTGATCGCGTCGTTGCTGTTGTTCACAGTCGCGATGGCGGGACCTACGAACGATGTGCGGATTCCACGTAACCGTGCCGTGGTGATGTTGGTGATCGACGTATCGCAGTCGATGCGCGCCACCGACGTGTCGCCCAACCGGCTTGCCGCTGCGCAGGAGGCCTCCAAGCAGTTCGCCGACGAGCTCACGCCAGGTATCAACCTCGGCCTCATCGCCTATGCGGGCACCGCCACCGTGCTTGTGTCACCGACAACCAACCGCGAAGCCACCAAGAACGCGATCGACAAGCTGCAGCTGGCCGACCGAACGGCAACCGGTGAGGGCATTTTCACCGCGCTACAGGCGATCGCCACCGTCGGTGCCGTGATCGGCGGTGGGGACGAGCCGCCGCCGGCCCGCGTCGTGTTGTTCTCCGACGGCAAGGAGACGGTGCCGTCGAATCCGGACAACCCGAAGGGCGCGTTCACCGCAGCGCGCACCGCGAAGGATCAAGGTGTGCCGATCTCGACCATTTCGTTCGGCACGCCATACGGGTACGTCGAGATCAACGACCAGCGTCAGCCGGTTCCTGTCGACGACGACATGCTCAGGAAGATCGCCGAACTATCCGGCGGCGAGGCATACACCGCGTCCAGCCTGGACCAGCTGCGCGAGGT
>CAVWPQ010000025.1:0-72494 GCA_963756865.1 uncultured Actinomycetota bacterium
GCCGCGCTCGCACGATTCGACGAATTGCGGCCAGCAGAAGCCGTGGCTGGAGAACGCGGCCACGCGAATTGGGGCGCGACTGGCTGATGCGTACAACCGTCGCGATCGGAAGGCATACCTCTCCCTCGCGACACCCGGACGGATTGTTCATCGATAGGAGCCAAGGGCTTCATTCAGAGTCGGGACCGCATTGAGATGCGGTGATCCAACGAATGCGTCACTTGATGTTTCGCCGAACAGCGTGAAGATGCATTGGGACCGATCGCGATCAGGGGCAGCACGTCTTCTCGCTGGCCCACGAATACTCGGGTCGTAATCACGACCAGAGACGATCATCCGATTACGGTAGAACTCACTCGAGGTTGTGGAAGTCAGCGATACCGGTTTGCTGCACGTTGGCGAATGGCGTTCGACCCCGACGATATCGACGCCGCCTTCGCCGAACTCGAGGCGCGCTACCTCGCCGGCGAGGCAGCCGGCAGTGAGGTGTGGTCCGAAGTCGTGCGGAGCTACGCCGCGATGAATCGGCACGAGATTCCGCCGACGATGTCGAATTGGACGACGGTCGACCACCGGGTACGCGAAACGTTCGATGGCGGCGAATTAGACGCCTACACCCGTTCCGCGTGGGACCTGATTCCAGACGTATCGATTCGAGTCGAGGCTGTGCACCGATTGACCGACCTCGGCGCAGTCGCAACCCACGTGGCATACGGCACGTCGAAGGGCGGCTTCGAGGCCGAATGGCGGATGATCGTGATCCTCGCACCGCAAACCGACGGGCCGAACCGGTGCGAGCTGTTCAACGAAACAGACCTCGACGCTGCGCTGGCCCGTTTCGATGACCTCAGCCGGCAAGCACCCAACACCCCTGGTCAAGAGCAAATTCTCGAATCCTGACAACAGGCTGAGAGAACAGGGTAATTTACGCTCTGGTCGATACACGGGTGCGGTGGGCCTCGTGTGGCGACTACGGCAGTGCCACCCGACTGCGAGCCACCGCTCCCCCGCGCACTGAGCCCGCATGGCGCCGCGACTGTCGTCTCACAACATAGGCACGCAAAGGAGCTGTCATGGGTTACGCGAGGCACATCGGTCGGGTTGGGGCGCTAGCTGTGACTCTCGGCGTGGGCGCGGCCATCGCGAACGCGCCAGGCGTCGCATATGCCGAGACACCGGGTGCGTCGCCGGGTGGGGATAACGAACAGAAGACCACACAGACGAATGAGTCACCGTCGACGAACCAGACGACCCCTTCAACGGGTGCGGCGGCGGACGACGCCGATGACACAAAGCCATCAGCATCGGACCGACGGTCGCAGCGCAGGTCGGTGGTGCGCGCAGTCGTCGGCGCCATCCGCGATATCGCCGACGGCGCTGCCGCCGCCGGAGGCAACGCCGCCGGAGCAATCAGTACCCAGCAGAAGCCGGGTTCGCCTAACGGCAACTCGATCGAGCGCAAGACATCGACCACCTCCACGGATACGACCCGAGTCCGCACGCGGACAAACGATCTCGCTGATACCGCCGACGACGTGAAGACGGCCGCAACCTCTTTCACCCAGCGCGTCGAGCAGGCGGTCCAGAAGTACACCGCACCCACAGCGGCCATCGCGCCCGACAACGCGGCCTTGGCTGGTCCCCAGACAATCACTACGGCTGCGGTAACGCCGCAGTTGTTCCCGCCACGCGCACGGGCGAGCGTTGTCCCGCTCTTCACCAACGCACTCGGCTCGGTGCTGCAGCCGGTGATCTACGGGGACGGAATTCCGGCGTTGCCAACGTTGCCGTCGCTGATGGTGGTTTTGGGAGCCGTCCGCGACGAGATAGAGCGGAGCCTGGGAGCCCGCCCGCCCCAGCCCGAATTATCCGCAGACCGCCACTCCGCCCATCGGTGACCCGAACCTGCCGGACCAAACGGAACAGCACGTGCTTGTGATCGCCATCGACGGCACCAACATGAGCAAGGTCATCGAAGGCAACAAACCGAACTTCGACGAGCTGATGAGTAACAGCACCGTCTCTACGCCGAGCATCGTCGGACACACCACCGTCTCCAACCCCTCGTGGACGGCAATCTTGACCGGAGCGTGGGACAACAAGACCGGTGTTATCAACAACGTCTACACGCCGTGGACGTACGACAGGTGGCCGTCGGTGTTCACCCAACTCGAAACGGCAAATCCAAATATCAGGACGAAGGCGATCGCCGACTGGGATGTCATCGCCGCGATCACCGACTCCGGCGTCGGCGCCGACGAAGTCGTCTACATACCGCAGCTACCCGACGACCCCAACTGGGCAAAAACGGATGAGGCAGTCACGGACGAGGCCGTGGCAACCCTCAAGGGTCCGAATGGGGATTACTCCGGTGACGCACCAAACTTCACAGTCGCCTACCTGGTTCAGGTCGACGAGGCCGGACACCAGTACGGCGGCGATTCGCAGGAGTACGACGGACGCGACTCAAGCGCACCGACGCCAACCTCGGCGAGATTTTGGCCGCGGTGAAGGCGCGCGAGGAGCTACGGGATGCGCGACCAACGCCAGCACGTGCGAGGACTGGACCGTCATCGTCGTCACCGATCACGGTCACCAGCCGCAGCCCGGCTTCGGTCACGGCTTCCAATCGCCGCGTGAGACAGACACGTTCGTCATCGTCAACGGCCCGCAGTTCGACACGCCAACTTGCACAGTTAAGTGCGCTAGGTTCAACCCGGACTACGAGATCGTCGACGTCACGCCGACTGTCCGAGCACTGTTCGGCCTCCCGACCGATCCCAGGTCCGACGGCGTGCCGCTGCAGTCGCTCAGCGGCAGCACCTCGGTTCTCTTGAATCAGGCAGAACTCGAGGATGCCCTCGAACAGCAGATGGCATCGAACGACTTCCCCAACCTCATCGTCAACGTGGCGCTGAGCACGCGGACGATCGTCGCGTTCATCCCGTACTTCGTGAATGGGGCGGGTCTGCCCACCCCGATCGGCGAAGTCCTGTACGTGGTGACGAACACGCCCGCGCAGGTGGTCGCCTTCGCCACCGGTGTGTGGGGCGCCAGGGTCTTCAAGATCCTTCCGCCGCCGCCGATCGTGATCACCCCGGAGGGGCCGAACTCGCTCGCGGCTGCGTTCCGCACGGACTGCGGATCCGTCAGCCTCGATCCGGCGGCCTGCGTCGCCGTGTAGGCAAGGGATCGTCGTGCAAATCGAGCGTGAGCAGAATGCGGTAAAGGCGTAGATCGCCGCTTGTGCGAGTTGTGCGCACAAGCGCGAACTCCTGGTCAGGCGTACGTAGCTTCGGTCTCAACCGCTACAGCAGCGACGCCAGCAAGGAGTTCGATCATGTCCGTTGAGTCCGCAACCGGTATTAGGCACGATCCCGCGATGCAGGAGATGCCGACGGCAGTACTGCCGTGCGCTCAAGCGCTGATGCCGTCGATCCCCGGCCCGGCCCTCGACGTGCGGTGGCAGTCGCTGCAACGCAGATTCCAGCCGGGACGCGACATTGTGGTCGGACGCGACCCGCAGGCCGACATACGCGTCGAGAGCCCACTGATTTCGCGCGTGCACCTGATCATGAGATTCGTCGACGGTCGCTGGGTCGCGGTCGACAACGGCAGTCTCAACGGCATGTTCGTCGGCGGCCGCCGCACGTCGTCCGTCGCGATCACCGACGGTCTGACCATCAACATCGGCGAACCCGACGGCACGCCAATGACATTCGGCGTGGGACAGACCGATAGAAGCACAGAGCCTTCCACGCAACGACTTCACAGCCCAGTCCGCGGGCGAACCGCAGGACGTGCTGCCGCAGCGAAATCGACGCCGCCGCGCCGCCGCGTGACCACGCCGGGAGCGATGACGGTCGGCCGTACCCCAGACAACGACATCGTGGTCGCCGACGTCCTGGCCTCACGCCAGCACGCGATGCTCGTGCCGACGGACGGGACGCATGGAGATCCGCGACGCCGGAACCCTCAACGGCACGTTCGTCAACGGCGTCCGCGTCGACGCGGCACCCCTGCACGAAGGCGACGTGGTGACGATCGGCAATCTCGATCTCGTCTTCACCGCGGGCACGCTCGTCGGCCGCAGCAAGACCGAGGCGGCGCCTCAGACCGGCGGCCTGCAGGTCCAGGGTGCCACCCTCACGATCGAGCAAGGCCGCACCCTGTTGGACAACATCTCGTTCTCGGCCCGGCCCGGGACGCTGACCGCGGTGATCGGACCGTCGGGCGCGGGCAAGTCGACGCTCGCGAAACTGATCGCAGGGGCGACGGTGCCGACGCAAGGCCGAGTGTCGTTCGAGGGCCACGATATTCACGGCGCGTATGCGTCGTTGCGCAGTCGAATCGGCCTGGTGCCGCAGGACGATGTGGTGCACAGCAGGCTCACCGTGGACCAGGCACTGAACTACGCCGCGGAGTTACGGTTGCCGCCGGACACCACCAAGGAAGAACGGCGCCAGATCGTTGGGCGGGTGCTCGACGAACTTGAACTGACCCCGCACGCGAATACGCGCGTCGACAAGCTCTCGGGCGGTCAGCGTAAGCGTGCTTCGGTGGCGATGGAACTCCTGACGAGTCCGTCGCTGCTGATTCTCGACGAGCCGACATCTGGCCTGGATCCCGCACTGGACCGGCAGGTGATGGCGATGCTGCGCAAGCTCGCCGACGCGGGCCGCGTCGTCATCGTCGTCACCCACTCCCTGGCCTACCTGAAGGTCTGCGATCAGGTCATTTTGCTTGCCCCGGGCGGCAAGATGGCGTTCGGCGGGTCCCCGGCCGACGTCGGGCCTGCGATGGGTACGACGGATTGGGCCGACATCTTCAGCGACGTCGCCGCGAATCCCGATGCGGCGCACGGACGTTACGTCGCACGGACAGGTCCAACGCCTGCCCCGGCGCAGACCGAGAAGCCAGCAGATCTGGGCAAGCCCACACAGACCAGCTTTGTGCGGCAGTTCTCGACGATCGCACGCCGACAACTACGGCTGATCCTGTCCGACCGCGGCTACCTCATATTCCTGGTGCTGCTCCCTTTCATTCTGGGTGTTTTGTCGCTCTCCGTTCCCGGGAGTGTGGGGTTCGGGATTCCGAACCCGATGGGCAGCGCCCCCGACGAGCCCACCGAGATCCTGGTCCTGCTCAACATCGGTGCCGTCTTCATGGGGATCGCATTGACAATCCGGGACCTGATCGGTGAGCGTCCGATCTTCCGCCGGGAGCAGGCCGTTGGTCTGTCTACGTGGGCCTACCTGATGGCGAAGGTGGTCGTGTATTGCACTGCGGCGGTTATCCAATCGGCGGTGATGGTCGGGATCGTGCTGTACGGCAAGAACGGGCCGACCCGTGGCGCGGTGCTCCTGCACAGCGCCCCGCTCGAGTTGTTCGTCACCGTGGCCGCCACCTGCGTCGCGTCGGTGATCCTCGGTCTCGCACTGTCCGCGCTCGCCCGTTCCAACGAGCAGATCATGCCGCTTTTGGTGGTGGCGATCATGGCCCAGCTGGTGTTGTCCGGCGGGCTGCTGCCGGTCGCCGCCAGGGCGGGGCTCGAGCAGCTGTCGTGGATCACCCCAGCGCGTTGGGGCCACGCCGCTGCCTCGTCCACCGTCGACCTGCGAGTGCTGGAGCCCGCTCCAGGCCCACAGGATTCCCACTGGGCACACACGCCGGGCGCGTGGATGTTCGACATGGCGATGCTGACCGTGCTGTGCCTCGTGTACGGGAGCTTCGTTCGGTGGAAGCTGCGCCTGAAGGCCAGCTGACGACCTAGCGCCGAGTCGCCCGACCAATGACGATCGGATGGACGATCGCAGGCATGCCGCGCCACACGGCGTCGTCGGCCGTCACCGTGAATCCATTGGCGCGCATCAGCTCAACGGTCCGCCGGTTGCAGCAGCATCCACCCGCGAAGGCACGCCACGGGCGGTACAGGTAGTCCTGGCACGCCGCGAGAATACGAGAGGTCGCACGCACGTGTTCGACGAACAGCAGCTGCCCGCCGGGCCGGAGGACGCGTGCGATCTCGTCCAGAGTGCGCTCCGGGTCGTCGACGGTGCACAGAACCAGCGTCGAGACGACCGTGTCCACCGATGCGTCGTCCAGCGGCAGGCGTTCGGCGGGCGCGTCGACGATCCGTGCGACGCGCTCGTTGCGTTGCAGACGGCGCTCGAGCCGTCGGCGCATCGACGCATCGGGCTCGGTGAGCACGAGCTCACCGATGTCGCCGGGATAGTGCGCGATGTTCAGCCCGGTTCCGGCGCCGATCTCGACGACCCGGCCGCGGGCATCGGCCAGAAGCGCGCGTCGCCGCCGCCGCATGCCGACGATCTCACCCAGCCAGAGGAACGAGTCGTAAACAAGGGCAAAAACCCGCATCCACGCCCCGGACGGCGGCGTCAGTTGAGGCTCGGTGCTAACTGTGTCTGTCATGCCGCGACGGTACGAGCGGCCACACCGTGGGCGCATCGCCACAACCGGCCATCTCCGGTCGATGGCCGGTTCCGGCTACCTCAGATAAGCCCTAGTCGCGCCGCTTCTGCGACGGCTGCCGACCTCGACGTGCGCCCCAGCTTGCGCCGGATGTTTGCGACATGGCGATGGACGGTATGCGAGCTCAACACCAGCTGCTCTGCGATCTCGCGGTCGCTCAGACCCTGCGCGACGGAGGCCAGGATCTGACGCTCGCGATCGGTCAGCAGGATCGGTTCCGTGGCGCTCGCGGGGTGCGACCTGGTCTTCTCCGGTACCAGCGCTTCGCGGCATGCGCGGGCGACGGAATCGACGTCACCGTGCCACGGGAAGTGCGCGGTCCCCTGCAGCGGGACGAACGTCGCGCCGGGAATAGCGGCGGCGACCTCACGGCCGAGCCGGAACGGGATGGCGCGGTCGTCGCGACGATGGACGACCGTTGTCGGTGCCTGAACACCGGGAAGACACTCCCGCACGTCGAGGCGATAGACGAGAGCCAGTAACGCAGCGGCGGTTTCCGCGGTCGCTGCCTCCCGTTGCAGCCGCGCGAAGCGTTCATGCTCCGCGGCGTCGGCAGCACCTAGGAAGATGTCGCTGAGCATGCGCGCGCCGAGTCCCCAGTGGGCGCGCACCGCGCCGATGATCGCGTCACCCACTCCCGGCGGCGTGACCTCCGCGCCGTCGGGGTACGACCCGTAGAGAACCAGGCGCTCCACGCGCTCGGGATACGCTGCGGCGAAGGCGATTGCGGTGCAGCTTCCACACGAGCCGCCGACCAACGTCGCCCGCTCCAGCTCGAGCTCGTCGAGGAGCGCGCGCAGCGTCGCCACCTCTTCGGTGATGGTCAGATCCGACTCGTGCACCGCACGGTCCGACATGCCGACGCCGAGCCTGTCGTAGCGGATCAGTGTGTAGCCGTCCGCGACACCTTCCCAGAATCGCCGAAAGTCTGCGCTCTGCCAGTCCAGTTCGAGATGGCTCACCCACCACGCCGGCGCGACGAGCGGTGGCCCGTCGCCGCGCAACTCGTACGCCACGCGCCGTGCGCCGAGTGGAAGGAACCGGATCTCGGAATTGTCGAGCATCGCAACGAGCGTACGACGGCAACCTGTCGTGCCGAACAACTTCGAATCTCCCGGTCGGCCCCGGCTCGAACCGATCAGTCGTCGCGGCCGGCACCGCGATCGGGTGCACTCATATCCCCCGTCCCCGGCGTGCCATCGGCGAGCCCGTAGCGCAGGTAAACGGAGCCCTTCGGGCTGGCCACGGGCGGTTCGAGGAGCACGAGGTTCGTGGGCACGGCGCCGCCGTCGAACACCTTTTTCCCCACGCCGAGCGTGATCGGGTGCACCCAGAGGTCAAGACGGTCGAAGAGCTTCTCACGCAACAGCGTCTGCACCAGGTTCAGGCTTCCCACGACCTTCACGTGCTCGTGGCGGTCGCGGATCTCGCGAACCGCGGACGCGAGATCCGGCCCCAGTTGGGTAGATCCGGCCCACGACAGGTCGGGCGTGCCGCGGGAGGCCACGTATTTCGGCACTCGGTTGAAAAGCGTTGCGATGTCGTCGTCCTGACCGCCCTCCTGATGTGGCCAGAAGGCCGCGAAGATGTCATAGGTCCGCCGCCCGAGCAGGAGGGCGTCGGTGCCCTCGTACGCCGCGCCGACCTGCGCCCCCGCGACCTCATCCATGAGCGGCGCCTGCCATCCGCCGAACGCGAACCCGTCCGGATCCTCGTCGGGACCGCCGGGAGCCTGCCCGACGAGGTCGAGGGTTGCGAACATCTCGATATGGATGAGGCCCATGCGTTACTCCCGATGGATTGGTTTTCTCGGTCGCAACATAGACCCGTGGGGGCCGCCGGATTCATCGCGTCACTGACGGGCGGGCCTTACTCTTCGTTCGTTGGCACCCTACGGGCCGTCACTCTCTACCGTGCTTGACGTGGGGCACTGGCGTGCCCTCCTCCGCGAGCGTCTCCTCCTTGCTGTTCAAGCTGTTCGCGCATGTTCTGTGCGAGACGCAACAGGTCGGGATGGTTGTGCCAATAGGTAGCTTCGCCTAAGGACATCACGACACCGTCGCTACATCAGTTGGCACTCGAGTCGGTCGCGAAAGCTCTTTGGCCACTGCGGGCGCGCTGGTGAGATCGAGCATCGCTGCGTACTTGCCGCGGTTGAGTTTGGGGCGGGGTGATTCAATCATTGGTCGATTCCTCACGTCGTCTGATGAGGACAATGCTCCCTGGCTGGGACTACTTCCGTAATCGCCGAAAAGCCAGAGTTGTCCGCGGAGAGGGAAGATTCAGCTATCCACCTGGCAAGTAAGTGGTGTGCGACGCATGTAATGGGCGGTCGAGTCACACGTCCGGGGATGGTCATCGATCCCGGTCAACGCCTTGGCGCTGCTGCCGTCGGCCAGCGGGAACCCGCCGACGACAACCATCTACCACAGCAGCATCGGCGCGGCGCGTTCCCAGCGTTTCTGCCAGTTCGAACACCAGCCCCTCAAGACCCTCGGCCTCATAGCGGGCCAACCACGAATGCAGCGTCTGCCGCGACACCCCTACCTTCTCGGCGACCTGCGAAATCGACATTCCATCACTGATCACTGCCAACACGGCCGTGACCGTCGCAGCTCGGCCACGCTCAACTCCCTCATCTAGGGAGTGTCAAGGATCAACCGAAGTAGGTGTAAAGCATCAGCCGAAACACTGTCAGCCATCAACCGAAGTAGAAACGTCAAGCATCAACCGACGTAATACAGCGCTGCGAAGTGGGGCGGGCGAGGCTCGAACCCGCGACCAATGGATTAGAGATTGACCATTCCCTAATCGACTTAGGGTGCCTCAATTATGTTGAAGGCCAACAGAATTGATTTCATTACAGGTCTTATTACAACGCTGCGATTCAGGCTGATTCCGGGCCATTCTCGCCGAATAAACGGCAATAGGACGAAAACGCCCAACAGCGAACTGGTCGATGACCGGATTCGTCCCATTCAGCGGCTTTCTCCCGTTCCATCACGTCTACCGCTGCATCGCCTGTTCCGGCGAGTCTTGGCACACCCTCGGCGCAAAGGGCGAGCTTCCCCGACGCCCGACAACCGCCTGCACGCCGCCGACGCCAGAGTCTGACCCGACGGTCCAGTATCTATCGAAGGATGCGAGCTTTCTGTGCTTGGAACTCGGCGTCGGTGAGGATGCCGGTATCGCGCAGTGCCGCAAGTCGTTCCAGTTGAACGATCACTTCGTCGACGCGGGCCGGCGGCCCCGGGTCGGGCGCCGATGCCGGGGTCGGGGCCGGCACCGGTGACGTGGGCGACGCTGCTGGTTGATTAGCGGCAGCCCAGCGGTCGTGTTGACGGCGTTGCACTTTGCCGTGTACGGCGCTGGCTACTGCGGCACGTCTGGCGGTCCGCAACAAACCCATCCTCAACTCCCTTCTAACGCGACGGCGATGTCGTCGACGTCGACGGGCCCTTCGGACACGATGGCCGCGCCCGCGGCTTCCCACGCTTCGAATACCTCCAGTATGGTCAGCTCCTCGTAGACGAGGACGGCGGCGATCGCCGCTGGAGCGAGATCTGCTGCGACTGCCGCCAAATCATCTCGATCGAGCAGTCCTGATGCGGCGCCCTCGAACTCTGCGAAATCAGCGCCGAGGTCGGCGGCCGCCACGGTGCGGGGTCCACCATCAGAGTTGGTGATGAATTCGAGATCTAAGACTTGGATGCGACCGCTCTCGACCAGGGTGAGCAGACGCTGCAGCCCTGGCAGAATGGCCGTAGGGTCGGCGAATTCGACGACGACGTAGTCGACGGGACCGAGATGGTCAGTCATGTCGTTTCCCGTCGACCTGCAAACACCCGATTTTTGTTGGTGCACAGTGGTTGTCGAGGCTCAAGACTTCCGGGAGTTTCACATTTCCTCGTTTGCATTTCAAATGCTCTGGCCATCCTCATTCACCATTCGATGGGGTCGCGGGTGATTGGGCAGGTCATGCAGTGTCCGCCGCCGCGGCCACGGCCGAGCTCGGCGCCGACGATGGTGATGACCTCGACGCCGGCTTTGCGCAGCAGGGAGTTGGTATAGGTATTGCGGTCGTAGGCGAAGACCACGCCGGGTTCGACTGCGACGAGATTGTTCCCGCTGTCCCATTGTTGACGTTCGGAATCGTAAGCGGTGCCGCCGGTCTCGACCACCCGCAGCGCGCCCAAACCGAGTGCGGCAGCGGCGACCTCGACGAACGGTTTGGTTTCCTCGATGACGTCCACCCCCGACGACTGGTCGCTGGGCATCAAGGTGAATGTCTGGATGTTGTCGACGATTTCGGGGTAAATCGTCACCACATCGCGGTCGGCGAAGGTGAACACCGTGTCGAGATGCATCGCAGCCCGCAGTTTCGGCATTCCCGCGACCACCACTTTCTCGGCCGCACCCTCGGCGAACAGGGTGGCCGAGACCTGCGTGATGGCCTGACGCGAGGTGCGTTCGCTCATCCCGATGATGACCACCCCGTTCCCCGGGACGAGCACATCGCCGCCCTCGATGGTCGCCATACCCCACGACCGTTCGGGATCGCCCCACATCACCTTGGATCCGACGTAGTCGGGATGGAAATGGTAAATGGCCTTCATCAACAGGGTTTCGTCATGCCGGGCGGGCCAGAATAACGGGTTCAACGTCACGCCGCCGTAGATCCAGCAAGTGGTATCGCGGGTGTAAAGAGTGTTCGGCAACGGGGGCATCAGATAGTCAGTGACGCCGGCGGCATCGCGGGCCAACGCGAGATATCCCGATCGCTGCTCGGCGGGCAGGTCGCGGGTCGACATACCACCGATCAGCAGCTCGACGAGACGGCGCGACGGCAACGAGTCCAGGAATCCGCGGGTGTCGTCGACGAGACCGACACCGACCTCATTGGCGACGATCTTGCGATCCAGCAGCCAGGACTTCGCGTCGGGGATGTCCATGGTCTCGGCCAGCAGATCGTGCAGCTCGACGACCTCGACGCCTCGCTCCCTCATCTTGTCGACGAAGTCGAAGTGATCGCGGCGAGCGTTCTGTACCCACAGCACGTCATCGAACAACAGGTCATCACAATTGGTGGGGGTCAGTCGTTCGTGCGCCAGGCCGGGCGAGCAGACCAGCACCTTGTGCAGCTTGCCCACCTCGGAATGCACTCCATAGCCAGCGGCGGAGTTCGTCAACGTCGTTTCCTTCCGTGATTCTGCGGGTGAGTGTGTCAAATGGTGATGGTTCCGGTGATCAGGCAGATCACTCCGGCGACACCGCCGAGGACGATGAGCCCGAACAGCACCATTTCGGCCGGACGAAACAGCCGTAAATCTCGTTCTCGCCGGGCAATCCAGTACAGCACCGCTCCTGGCGCGTAGAGGATGCACGACAGCAGAAGTTTGTCGGGGCCGGCAGCGTAGATGAGGAACAACGTGTATGCGGTGGCCAGCCCGGCAACCACGGCATCGCTGACGAGGGACTTACCGTTCTCGTAGGTCTCGCGGGTGACCGTGAGCTTGACGGCGTAGGCGGCGGCCAAAAGGTAAGGGATCAGCGACAACGCCGCGGTCAGATCCAGCATGAAATCCAGGGCGTCGGAGACGAACAGCAGCAGGATCAGCAGCAGCTGAATCAGGCCGGCCGCCATGATGAGCGCCGTGACCGGTGCACCCTTGGCATTCGTGCGCGCCAGGAAGCGCGGCATATCGTCGGTGGTGGCCGGTATGTAGAGGATTTCGGCGGCCATCAAGCTCCAGGCCAGGTAAGCGCCGAGCACCGAGACGACAACACCGACCCGGATGAACACTGAGCCCCACGGTCCGACAATGGATTCGAGAACCGAGGCCATGGATGGCTGGTCGACCGCGCCGAGTTCGTTCTGCGGCAGAATGCCGTAGGAGACTAAGGTGACCAAGGCGAAAATGGCCAGCACACTGAGGAATCCGATGACCGTGGCGCGGCCGACGTCTTCGCGCTTGCGGGCGAACCGGGAATACACACTGGCGCCTTCAATGCCCAGGAATACGAACACCGTGATGAGCATGGTGCCCTTGGCCTGTTCGAAGATCGAAGAGAACGACCGCAGCTCGCCGCCCCAGAAGTTCTCGGCGAAAAGGTTTCCCTTGAAGGCGATCACCGCGATCACGATGAATAACAAAATCGGCACGATCTTCGCGATGGTCGCGATCCGGTTGATGATCGCCGCTTCCTTGACACCCCGCAGAATCAGGATCTGGAACAACCACACCCCAACAGATGAGGCGACGACGGCGACGACCGTATCGCCGGTGCCCAGCGCGGGAAACAGCGCGCTCGTCGTGGTCATGATGACCACCCAGTACGACGTGTTGCCCGCACACGCCGACGCCCAGAACCCGAAGGCCGCGTTGAAGCCGACGTAGTCGCCGAAGCCCGCCTTCGCGTAGGCGAAGATGCCGGCGTCGAGATCGGGTTTACGGGTAGCCAGTCGCTGAAAGACAAAGGCCAGCATTAACATTCCGGCACCGGCGATGGTCCAAGCAATGACCGCGCCCAGCACGCCGGTTTCGAGCCCGAATCGGCGGGGCAGCAGAAAAACCCCGGATCCGATCATCGAGCCCACGACCATGGCGGTCAGCGTTGGCAAACTGACTTTGCCGTTCACGGCCTCATCGGCCTTCTCGGTAGTGCTCATGACTCGGTTTTCGCCTCCACATCGGCGCCGACGCGCACGACCTTGAACCCGGTAACGCCGTAGATGACGCTCAGGAGCGGACTGAAGATGTTGAACAACGCAAAGGGA
Organism: uncultured Actinomycetota bacterium; assembly: GCA_963756865.1. Classification (GTDB taxonomy): domain Bacteria; phylum Actinomycetota; class Actinomycetes; order Mycobacteriales; family Mycobacteriaceae; genus Mycobacterium. The sequence goes on from CAVWPQ010000025.1 coordinate 13,271, forward strand.
AGGTAGGACAGTGTGGACACGCCCAGCACCGCGCCCATGAACGCCCCGCAGGAGTTCCACGGCACCAACGCCGATGTCACTGTGCCGCTGTCGGCGGCCAGACGCGACAGGTTCTGTGGTGCCAATTCTCGGCGTTCGAATTCCAGGCGGAACATCCTGATCGGCAGTACCAGCGCAATGTATTGATCGCCGGCCACCACGTTGAGGCCAAACGCGGTCGCGAAAACAGCCAGGAACAATCGACCCGTACTTGTCGCCGACTCGATCAGTGGGTTGATGATCCGGTCGATCAACCCCAACTGCTCGAGCAGTGCGCCGAACGTCACCGCTCCGATGATCAGCCAGATCGTCAGCAGCATGCTGTCCATGCCGCCACGCGACACCAGCGAATCGATCTCACCGATACCCGACTGCAGGGTGAAGCCGTTGGCCATCGCCTTCCAGATCGCTTGCATCGAACCCACTACGGCGTTGGAACTGCCGTGAATCGCTTCCAGGAAGCCGCGCACCACGGCGCCCTGCAGGAGGGTGGCCTGCACCCCAGCGAACAATGCCGCCGCCAGAAGTGCCAGCGACGCCGGCACCTTTCGCATCGACAGGATGACCAGCAGCAGAAGGGGTAGCAAGTTGACCGGGTTGATCCAGAAAACTTCGCTCAGCTTGGCGAGTTCGACCTCCTCACCCGCCGTTGGCTTGGGCGCCGGACCGACTAACCCGAGGGCGGTGAAGCCAGCCGCAGCGAGGACGAACGCCGGGACCGATGTCCAGACTTGGGCACGGATATGGGTATAGACATCGACGTGCACTAGTTGCGCCGACAAGATGGTCGTCTCGGACAGAGGGGATAGTTTGTCGCCCATATAGGCTCCGGAAATTACTGCTCCCGCAGTGATCGGTGTAGACACTCCGAGCATGGCGGCGATGCCGACCAGTCCCACGCCGATGGTGCCGGCGGTAGTCCACGAACTTCCCACCGACATGGCGACCACACCGCAGATCAGGGCGGTGGCGATGTAGAAGTAGCTCGGTGCCAACAGTTGGATGCCGTAATACGCCAGGGTCGGGATGGTTCCGGACAGATTCCAGGTGCCGATCAGGGCACCGACGGCGAGCAGGATGAAGATCGCGCTGGTGATCGACGACAGCGCGCCCTGGCCGGACTCTTGGACCGCGGCCCAGGAATGGCCGTTCTTCAATCCGATCAACGCAGCGACCGCGCAACACAGCACCAGCGCCACCTGGATAGGACCGTCGAGCGCGTCCAACCCGAACAAAGCCAAAGAGCCCGCGACCAGAACAGCCAGAACCACGAGGGGAACCGCAGCGTCAGCCACGGAGGGCTGCCGAATCCGTTCTGGATCAACGTTTTCGGACACGCCCGGCGCTTCTACTGGTCGGTGCTAGTTCGGCTGACCGAGCGCTCTGGTCTTCAGGGAATCGAACTCTCGCTGGCTGATGGTACCGCTGTCGAGCAATGCCTTCGCGTCGGTGATCTCCTGGGCTGGCGAACGGCCAGCAGCCCGGCGAATGTAGGAGTCGGCGTCTTGATTGGCGGAACTCGCGGCTTCGCGAGCCCGAAGGGCCATGCCATCGCCCCGCGCGATCAGGTACACCAAAGCCGTCAGGTACGGCAGCAGAATCAGAAAGATCACCCAGACGGCCTTGATCAAGCCCGATGTTTTGTGATCCCGCCAGAACAGATCGGTGAGGATGTTGAACAGGATCATCAGGTACGCGATGAACGCGAAGATCACGAGCGCCGACCAGAGAAAATGCCAGAACGTGTCCCACATGTGCCGCTCCCGTCAGAAAGCTCATATCGATCTTGGCGTCAGGGTAGGCACGATATTGACACAAGCGTCAGACTTGTCACTGAATGTTCACAAACCGGTTATTGGATGCGCCCCGCTTGCGCCAACCGCCTCGCGGCGCGGCCAGCCCCGGCTACTCTTTCGCAACCAAGAGAAGGGCACATCGAATGGATAGGGCTACGTGGTGAAAATCCTGAACTCGTTATCCGAGGGCGAATTTCGGTTGGTCCGCGAGACTGAAAAAGTGCAGATGGCCGACCTCGACGAGGACGAGCTGATCGCCTTGCACTCCCGGATTCGCCGGGCGCGCAACAAATACGTCACGCTTTACCGTCGCGCTGGCGCGGCCAAGGTCAAGCACAAAGGAGGCCGGGGATCCGGCAAGACGGCGAATACGCGCAATGCAGCCAAAGCTGAGGCGTTCGAAGATGCCTTGAGCAGAGTCAGCAGGCAACTGGCAGTAGCTTCGCGACAAAGCGCGCGCGAACTCAAGGACGAACGGCTAGCCCTCGCCCGTGGCGATGCGCCCTCTTTCGACGACGGTCGCATTGCCAACGGGAAAATGCATCGAGCGTCCCGAAACCGCGCGAAAGTCGGCCGCAAATCGGGGGCTCGTAAGAAGTTCGAAGCCTCGACCCTTGCGGCCGGCGCACGGCGCCAAGCCAAAAAAGACAAACGGTAGGCCATCGTCACTACGATCGACATCGACCGTGGCAGGCGAGCCATTGTCATTGTTCTCGACGACATTCGCGAATTATTCGTTGCACCAGTGCAGGATCCGCTGTCTGACAGGTTCCAGAACGCTTCAGGAATCGATCAGTTCATCAGGGCTGTGTCACCTCGACAGGTAGCAAGCACCGACACCATCGGCATCCGTCTGCCTCCCAAGGGCGGGATGACGGCTGAAAGACTTCAGGTGCAGATGGCGCTGCAGGGATATTGTGATCAGCGCCTAGACGATCTAGGGGCGAAACGACGCGCCATCCTCCGGCGGGGATTCAAAGAATTGGTCTTCGGCACGGCGTTCTTGGCGTTGTGCCTTGGGCTCGCCGCCGCGGCCGCAGCGAGAATCACCAGCCCGGACTGGTTGCGCCAGTTCACCTCGGAAGGGTTGATCATCGTCGGATGGATCGCCCTTTGGCATCCGGTCGACATGCTGCTCTTCGAGCAGTGGCCCATCGCCCGCGAAATGCGGATCATCAAGCAAGTACGTCGAATGCCCGTCGAGGTGATGGTCGCATAATCTAGACGGGAACTTATAGTCACGGGCGGTCGTGCACCGCTGCAACGAGTCCAGTTTTTCGTGGCGCCGCCGAAAGTGCTTACGTTGCTGACCATCCGCCACCGGCGCAGATGACGAGCACGACGCCGGTAGTTTGCAGCTGCCACGTTACGCGGCGAGCATACTGCGACGAACTGACAACCGCCGCGCGGACCTGAAGCCACCCGTCTCAGGTAGCAGCGAACAGTTCCCCCGAACAGGTGTCCGCGGTATTGGTCGTTGACCCAACGAATTGACGTACAGTCAATGTGACTCCGCTGACGGTTTGAAGGCAAGACCCGTATGGCCCTCACCCGCATGGTTTCTACGATGCTCGCCGCCGTCGGCGTCATCGTCGCAACGTTCTCAGCGGGTACGGCCTGGGCCGGTGGGCCGGATGGAGCGGTCGAGGGTGGTGACGACATTTCTCAGGCCGTCGGCTCCGGCGTGCTCAACGGAACACTTGCCGGATTCGCCGCTTCCGGCTCCACCAATGATGCCGCTTCAACGGCCGTGATCGCAGTGTGCCAACAGGCCGGCGCAGAAGAGTGCAGCCGCGACGAGGTCACCAACGACGATCTCTGCGTCGTGTCTGTCGGCGAAGACAGCAGCGGCGTTGTCGCCGGCGGGGCTGGGTCGACGGTCGAGGCAGCGCGTGATGATGCGTTCCGGCATTCCGTCGACGCCAGTGCGGCCCTCACCCCGGGCGCTCGCGTTCTCGTGTCAGCCTGCCCGTGATGAAACCGGTTCGGATCACAAACAGATACTCGGTGAAGGGAAGGTCCGTATGACCAGGTGCCGAAACAGTTCACTGCTACTGGCGACTGTGGTTGTCGCGTCGCTGATTTCGGCTCCAGTGGCCAGCGCCCGACAGACCTGTCACGATGCGGGTGGTGTCGTCAGATGCGAGACCAGCGGCAGCGTGTCGCTCAAAGCGACGCCCGAGGCGCGTGCGCCCCACGTGGGGCAAATCAACGCGGACACGAACCGGCGCCGCGGGCTGATCTGGAGCTGGTAGCGCTACCGCACGTAGATGGGGGCCGGCGCGAGCGTAGTGCGTCCGCGACGGCGACCACCAGCACGGCCCTCCCGACCGTCCCCACTATTTTCGAAGAGGCCCGTAGAGGGATTGGAAATGTCAGGATTCCAGACAGGGAAGCGCCTTGACAGCTTCTTTGGACAAAAAATAGCCTGCGGCCTTGACTGCCACATGATCTTCCAGGGCACTCGCCTTCGCGAGTGCGATCTGGTTCACCACATTGTCGTGCAACCTCGCAGCGCCCGATGCGCATGCCGATCCTTTGGACAGCCTCGGGCGAATTCAAACCCAGGTGGCCGACCTACTCGATCGAACCGTCGTTAAAGCGGTGAATAAACGGCAGTCGATCAAGATCGAAATCCAAAAATACCCTCTGGAGTGGGGCGGGCGGGGCTCGAACCCGCGACCAATGGATTACCGATCGGACGTTCGGGCCGGTGCCGGATTCTGCTTGTCTTGACTTGTCTAACAATAGATTTGGTCGCCCGACCCATCCCGCGACGACCCGGTGGATCCGGTCGATTCCCAGTTATTGACGGTGAATAAACGGCCACGCCGACGCCCTCAACCCCGCCGCCGTGGTGGACAGCTACAAAAAACTCGCCAACGTCGAACGCGACTTCCGCATCATCAAATCCGACGACCTCGACCTACGGCCCATCCACCACCGCCTCGACGACCGGGTCAAAGCCCACGTGCTGATCTGCATGCTCGCCTGCTACCTCACCTGGCACCTACGCAAGACCTGGGCGCCGCTGACCTTCACCGACCAAGCACCACCGCATCGCGACAACCCCGTCGCCCCCGCACGCCGATCCACCGCCGCCCAAGCCAAGGCCTCCACCAAACACGACGCCAACGGCAACCCGGTCCGCAACTTCCGCGACCTGCTCGACCACCTAGCCACCCTCACCCGCGACCGAATCCGCTACCACAACAACGACATCGAAATCGACAAGGTCACCGAAGCCACCCCCCAACAGCGCCGCGCCTTCGAACTCATCGACGCCCCCATCCCACTGACCATCGCCGCGTAGCCAGAACAACCACCCACCAAAACCAACAAATCCCCAGGTCAAACCAGGAATTTCGCCTACTCCAACAGCCTTAGCTTCGGACTAGCACGACACGGGATCCATGCCGGCGCCGTCAGCGGGCGAGCCGCCTGGCCACCACCGGCTGTCCTGGACCGGCCAGCTCGCCGATGGCACTCGCCCGACCGGTGATCGCCATCAGCACGGCTTCCGCCGGTCCGGTCACCTCCGGTCCCGACCCGTGGCTCCAGTCCAGATCGGTCGGCATCAGGCGTACACCGCGGGCGAGGCGCCACCCCGGGAGCTCTGGACTACGCACGCTGTCGGCCAGGACACATCGCAAGCGCTCAGCCGGGATCTGGCGTAGTAGACCAAGCGGGCGGCGGATGTCCTGATGATGGATCGTGACGTCGAGCAGGGCGAGCCGGCCCCCGAAGGTGGTGGCAAGCCCCTGTGGCCGCAGCTGAGACCGTAGCCGGTCGAGGAGCTGTTCGGTAGTGAGCGATGCGAGTTCGTCAACGCTCACCTGGTTGATGTGTACGATCCGACCGCGGATGGCTCGGCGAAACATGCCCAGCAGACTGACGCCGTCGAAGCTCATCACATGAGCGACCACGTCCCGGACACGCCAGCCCGCACACAGCGACGGCGTCTCCCACTGCCCGGGCGTGAGAGTCGCCAGAAAATCGGCCAGGTCTGTCCGCTCGGCGGTGGCCATCTCGAGACAGTTCACGACATCACCTCCTCGAGCAGGTGCTCGCTGAACGGAAGTCTGTCGCGGGCTCAAACTTCTGTCTAGAGCTAGACATCCCAGGTCTGTAAGTTGTCAAGCGGCTGCGGGCATGCGGTGTGCCCAGGCTTTGTGTTCGTCGTAGAGCGATTGGTGGCGGAGGCAGCCGTGGAGGATGCCGACGAGGCGGTTTCCGACGGCGCGTAGGGCTTGATGGTGGGTGGCGCCGTTGCCGCGGTGCTGGTCGTAGTAGGCGCGAGCACCTGTCTCCCATTGACATGTTTGCGACTTTTGAGACACTCGCCGTATGGCGGTTAGCACCGCATCCCATCGCGACCGGAACCCAGCTTGGCTACGCCCGAGTTAATACCGGGCATCAGTCCTTAGACCAACAGGTTGACGCGCTGAACGGGGCGGGCGTTGACGCCAATCGCGTCTACAGCGACAAGCTATCGGGCATGTCCACGCGGGAGCAGCGCCCCCGGCCTCGCTGCCCTCCGGGACTACGCACGCGAGGGCGACGCCAAAGCGGCTCTGGCTCAGCGCATGCACTCGACCGGTGAGTCTGCGAGCACGATTGCGACGGCTCTCGGCGTAAGCCGGGCGACGGTTTACCGCGTCATGGCCGAACAGACTGCTGATGGCGATTGAGAGGATGCTGCACCGCTCCCGTGTCGGACACGCGACTCGCGCAACTCAACCAGGGTGTTCGAGTTCCGTTCGGACTTGGTCGATCTGGTCGTTCGCATAGGCAACAATCGCCGCAGCGGTCATCGTTGCACCCTGTTCGGCAAGCTCGCCATAACGTTGATCGCCCAGAGTGCTCCGCAAATGATCAATTGCGGTTGCGAACTCGGGAAGCCACGCCCTCGCGATGTGACCCGACGCATAACCCGCGATTACGGCCGCGCCCTCGTCATATCCAACCCTGTCCAGGCACGCTGCAAGGCTGGCGAGCGGGACTCGGATAGTGGTGGTGTTGCCGGAGTCGTGGTAGTTGCCAATGGCCAACTTGAGGTACTTCAGCGAGGCCAACCTGTCGCCGTGTTGGGCTTCGAGCCGGCCCAGGACATTCGCGAAATGTGATTCGTTGTAGCGAATGCCGCTGTCCTGCGCCATCTCCAAGCCCTTACGTAGAGCGTCTCGCGCACGTATTGGATCGGCATCGCACCACGCCATGCCGTACACGAGATGTGCATACGACTGTCCCCACGGGTTCGGTATGGCCTCGACCGTGTCGATCAATTCCTTAGCCGTCGCCTTGGCGTCGTCGTGAGACCCAGCCCTCATCAGAGCCAAGACAAGTCCCGACCGCGTTAGCCCAAACGGGTCAGCGTCGTTTGCGCGGAGGCGTCGGAACATCTCGATCGAGCGTCCGGGAAGTCCGACGTTGGTATATATCCCACCAAGCCAGCTCTCGAGTCCTTGCGGAACCCCGCGTCGACCGTTGTCGAACAGGAGTTGGCCTTCATCACCGTATAGCTGGGCTTGGTCGATGCGCCCCACCGCCCAGCAGTGTGTGGCCATCACGTACAGCGCAACCAGCCGCGGGTGATCGACCGCACGGGCGGCGGGAATGAGCTCTTCCGCCCAGGTCAACGGTTCGAAGTTCTCAATCAGCACGCCGAGCAACGTGGCGTACGTTGCGATGGGTGCGGCGGCATCGAGGTCATTGTGTTCGGCGGCCCATCGAAACGCGGTCCGCAGATTAGCCAATTCGGTGGTCAACCAGGTGTATGCATCACGTTGCCGCGGGCTGTTCCACAGCTTAAGGATGTCGCCTTCGCGTGCGGCGAAGTAACGCGCGTGTGCGGTACGAACCGCGTCTGAATCAGCACCTACGGCGAGTTGCTCCTCGGCGAACTGTCGGACGGTTTCCAACATCGAATACCGCGCCTTTCCGGCCGACCGGCCAGCAACGAGCAACGACTTGCGGACGAGCGCGTCAAGGAGATCCAGCGTCACGAAATCATCATCGGATGCACTTACCGCACAAGCACTCTCAACGTCGAAGCCGCCGGTGAAAACCAACATCGAAATCAACAACGACTTCTCCTCGTCGCCAAGTAGGTCGTAAGACCAGGCCACCGCATGGCGAAGTGTCTGGTGTCGTTCCAGACCGCGCCGCGTACCGACCAGCAGCCGGAACCGGTGGTCGAGTCGGTCTCTGACGTCAGTGGCGGTCATCGAAGCCATCCTTGATGCCGCCAGTTCGATCGCGAGGGGAATTCCGTCGAGACGGCGGCAGATCTCCACCACCGCGGCCGCCTCTACGGCGTCGTGCACCGCGAACTGCGAGGCAACGCCGGTCGCACGGTCGAGGAAAAGGGCAACAGCAGAAGAGTCGACGCCGGCCCGCACGTCCAACGACGGCACCAGCCACACTCGTTCATCGCCTACGGCCAGGCCCTCACGGCTGGTGGCCAGTATCCGAACTGTGGAGGAGTGGGTGAGGATCTCTTCAACGAGATCGCCGACGGCGTCGCGGACGTGTTCGCAATTATCGAACACAAGTAGCCGGAATCTGCCCTCGAGCGCGGCGGCCACAGACTCACTCACGGTCTTGCCCGGCTGCTGAGTAACGCCCAATACCGACGCAACCGCATCCGGCACGGACTCTGGGTCGGCAACCGCGGCCAATTCAAAAACCCAAATACCATCGCGAAATTCGTCGGCCAACTGCGCGGCGACCTCGAACGCCAAGCGCGTCTTGCCGACCCCACCAGAGCCGGTGAGCGTGACCAACCGGTGAGCACGCAACGAAGCCTTCACCTCCGCAACCTCGGCTTCACGGCCAATGAAGCTCGTCGCGGGCTTCTGTAGGTTGCCAGGCGTCGTGTCGGCAGTCCTTAGCGGCGGAAACTTGGCGCGAAGGTCGGGTGCCTTAAGCTGGAATACGTTGACGAGGTTCGGTAGATCGCGGAGCCGCCGCGCACCGAGGTCCTCCAACTCCACCCCACTTAGCAGACCTGCTGTCGAATCGGCCACCAGGATCTGGCCGCCATGCCCGGCGGCCATGACGCGCGCCGCGCGGTTGAGCACCGTCCCGAAGTAGTCGTTGTTGCGGAGCTCTGCCTCTCCGGTCGCAATCCCCATCCGCACCGGCAACTCAAGCCCACGCTGCGCGGCGATGGCCGCGTCGACCGCCGCCTTCGGCGATGCGAACGCGGCCACCACGCCGTCACCCGTATGGCTGAACAAAAAACCGTCGTGTGCCGCGATCGCCCTACGCAGCACCTCGTCATGGGCCAGCAGCGCCACCCGCATGGCAACCGCGTCGGACTCCCACCGACGGGTCGAACCCTCAATATCGGTGAACAGAAACGTCACAACACCCGACGGCGGGTCCCCCGCGGACACCCGCACAGAATGTCACACAAAGCCCTGTTCAACGGTGCAATCGCGACCAACTTTCGATCCCCTCCTAACTTGCCTCATCGCGACCGCACCGTCAGCGACGGGCCATCTGGCCGCCGCGAGCGCCATGGGGGTGGGGGTGCCCCTTTGACTGACCTCACTCCGCCTCGTACCGCCAGCGTCCGCTCTCTCTCCGACGGCCAATACGAGGCCCGTCCCCCAAGAGGCGTCGGCACGCAGATGGGTACGCGTTGTGCACAATTGATGGTTGGTAGTTGTGTATGAATTTCACACCAAATGCTGCACTTCAGAGGGTCTTTCCACCGATACCCGTCAACGCTCGTCAGTAGCCGCCGAGTTCCATATGACCAGGTCACGGTTGCCGGAACGAAGAGGTCAGGCGCGCAGGCTTGCAGCCGGCAGCTCTTGAGTTAGAGCTCGATTCCGCTGTCTGGGCTGCGGTCCCGGCTCTTGCTGGTGGCGCGTACGCGGGCCCGAATGCCGGACTGTGCTTGATTCTCTGTTTCGGCGAGCCAGGTTTCATAGGTTGGTCGTCGACAACAGCCGCTTTGAATTCGCCGGTGTTCGGGCCGTGTTGTTTGGACGACAGCCCCACCGGGAACGGCGTACGGTTCCTCACAGACACTTCCCAGGGGGCAACATGTCGGATCCGGGGTGGTATCCGCCGATTGAGGGTGCGCATTGGCAGCGGCCTGCGGAGGACTTCCCGACGTCCGCAGTCGAGCCTGAGCCAGCACCGGCCACGGCCAAGCGAAATTGGGTGGTGCCCGCAGCCCTGGCTGTCGGTGCCGCTGGTGTTGCTTCGGCTGTGACGTTGGTGGTGTTGTGGCCGCGACAGGAGACCGCACCCGCCCCGCCGACGATCGCGACAGCAACGCAGCCAGCCCCCTCCACGTCAGCGCTGCAATCCGCCGAGGTTGTCTCCCACGCAGTTCAGTCTTCGATGCAGAAGGATCTCGACTCCGACCCCGATCTGCCCAGCTTGAAAGTCACAAAGGTGACGTTGGTTCACAAGTCAGGGAATGAATACAAGGGCATCGCCACCGTGCGTACCTCGGATGGGGAGTTGCATGACGTGCAGGTGGATGTGACCGCCGACGATGCCAACCTCCTGTGGGAGACAACGCCGGGGGCGTTCGCGTTCGCGTACGACGAGCCCCCTCCACCCCCACCGACGGTCAGGCCCCCGCCGCCACCACCACCCGCACCGTCAAGCCCTGTCGAGAATTTCAAGCTCTGCCCATCGGGCCTGAGTGGGGCTGCCTCCGAAGACACCAGTTGCGCCTTCGCGGACAATGTCCGTGCGGCTTGGTATTCCACCCCAGGCTCCACAGTGATGGCCTACAGCCCGGTAACACACGTTTCGTACTTGATGACCTGCGCTCCTGCGACTACAGACATATGGCCAGAAGCCGAGCGTTGTGTGGGCACAAATGCCCAAGGCACACTTCTGATCGTTTACATCGACTGAGGTCAGCCGCTGCGGCTTCGCTGACCGCGCGGACGTCGGCCACGAGATTGCCTGTGCCATCTACGGTCCTCATCGGCGGGTGCGCGTGCCGCGACGGCTCGGCGCGTCGTACAAGGCTCGCAGATTCGCAGCAGCGCGGCCTGGACTCTCAAGCTGGCTCTCGGGCGTTGGCCAAGCACCCGCTGCGCGAAGACCCTCTGCCGTTGGCGCGCCCGCCGTTCGGTACACGAGTCCCCCGCCCCGCGCGCCTTCATTCCACCGCTGATGTAGGGCTGCGTATGCAACAGCTTCAATGCTTTCTCGACCGTCCCAGCGTCGAACCCGGTGGCTTGCTGCACTGCTGACACCGGCGTGCGGGCCGATGAATTCGCCTCATATAGTTCGACCACTGCTTTGAGCACTGGGAAGTCGCGACCCGTCCAAGTTTCCTCCACCATCCTGCGACCGTAGCGATTGATGACCGGGTCAGAGGCAGGTTCCTACCCGGTGCGGTCGCGACTCCTCAGACCCGTACAGAACCGCGACGCTAGGTCGGGATGCAGCAACCTGGTTCTCGGCGGTCAGCACCACCACTTATGCCGACAGAAACTTGGCCTATTCGGCAGATCAACATGTGGCCGGTCAAGATCAGGATTGATCACCACCGGAGGGCTGCTGGTCGGTGGTGCTGACGGCGGCGGCGGTGGAGGCGCAACCGGAACCGGGGGCGGCGACGACGTCACAGTCACCGTCTCCTGAACCGTTGAGGTCACAGTCACCGGGGTCGAATCGTTTGACGATCCGCCGCCGAGGGCCGCGATCAGAAGTGCGAGAACCAACAAAGCGAGGCTGACCGATCCTCCGATGACCCATGGCAAAGGCCATGACTTGCGCTGGAGTCCCCACTGCTGCCCGTCCCAATAGCGTTGCAGGTTGGGCACTCCCGATGGATCAGGTAGCCAGCCACGCGGCGGAGTCATAGCGGGATGGCGCGCCTGCTAGAAGTAATCACCTAGCAGGCTTTACCTTCTGATACTGCGAGCTTGCAGTCTTGCCACTCGGGGTAAGTCATCGTGCGCCAAGCCCATTGACCTGACGCCGCGCACACGAACGCACCCCCGTTGAGCCCCGAGAAGTCATCGATCGCGGGCTGAACACAGTTGCCGTCTGGCGGCATCGAGCACTCCGCCATAGCCTCCTGAACACCAGGGTCGCAATCGGGCCAGACGCCCGGCTCGGCAATAGCTGTTGGCGCCAGAGCCAACAGCCATACGGCTATCAACAACATTGCCAGAGTTCGCATCACAGCATAGTAGCCGCTGGCGTACTGCGTGCACGCAGATTTGCTAGCTTGCTTCCGGTGCTCAGCCGGTTAGCTGCTCCTGAGCTGCAAACAGGAATGCTCCTGGTTCGGTGTTCCACAGCACCTTTTCGCCGTCGGCGGTCACCTTCACAGCGACAGGGTGCTCACTGCCCTTCGGGGTGCGCACTGTCGCGATGCCGTTGTATTCGTTGCCGGATGCCTTCACCACATCGACCTTCACGATCCGCAAGTCGTAGGGCGAGAAATTGGGATCTGTGTCCATGCTCTGTTGCATCGACTGCTTGACTGTTTCTCCGATGTCGCCGGGGCTCTTGCCCTGAATCGCGTCGACGACCGAACAGCCAGTCACTAGGGCCATGACGACCAGGACAGCAAGATAGAGCCCCCTCATAAGCGGATAGTACGGCGCGCTGGTATACGTCGCAGGCAGTTCACAGCAACGGCCCCCTCTGCTCGCCCGCGTGATTTGCCTCGTCAAGAAAATTGGTGCAAAGAGCCCTCTCGACGCTGAGCGACACTTATTGCGTGTCGATTGCGGTCGCGTGCGCGCAAACTGAAGCGATGATCCACAGAGCGCGAGCGCTCTTTGGAACCCCATTAACGGCACGCCAATCAAAGAGAGCGATCGATACGAGGGGGGTCCGGCGAGCAAGGAGGATGTCCGAAACGTCGAGAATGCGCGGAAGCGGCGGCCACCACGGAAGGCGAACCGCGAATTCCTCTCCAAGGTCGCTGACGTCTATCGAGAACACTTTGATGACGGCCCCGCCTGGCGATAGAACGGACATACGGCGTAACAACACGGACCGCCGCTTGGTACGTCGAGGGGTGCCGCAGCGACGAGTGCCAGCTTTTGCCCAAGACTGAGCAGGGCAAGAAGAAGGCGCAATGAACGCGGCACGGGAACGGCGAGGGGTGACAGATGACTAAGCGGCAGCAGCTACCTCCGCAGATTCGGAAGGTTCAAATCAGGGACCGTCGCACCGGCAAAGTTGTTGTGCGATACCAGTTGACCGTCGACGCTGGCATCGACCCGGAGTCGGGGAAGCGTCGACAGATCAGGCGGCGCTTCACTACCGAGGCCGCCGCCCGCGCCGAACTGGCCTCGGTGCAAGGCGGCGTGAAAGCAGGCACCTACGTCCACGCCAACAAGCTGGCCGTCGACCGGGCCTGCGAGGCGTGGCTGGAATCGAAGCACTCACTGAAGCCGTCGACGCTGCGCGGCCACAAAGCGACCCTGCGGCCGCTCCGCGACGAACTGGGCCACATCGAAGTGCAGAAGCTGTCAAAGGCCGATATCGACAAGCTGATCGGCCAATTGCGCCGGGGCGAGGTCGAGAACCGCAAGGCGTGGTCGCCGCGATCGTGCAACTACCTGCTGCACCTCGTAACCGCCGTCCTCGACGATCAGGTTGCGCAGGGAAACGTAGTCCGCAACGTCGCATCCCTCGTCGACCGGGTGGCCGGGGAACCGCAGAAGTACCGCACCCTGACGGACACGGAGATGTTTCGGATCCTCGACCACGACTGCCGCGACCGACACCTGTGGGCGTTGGCGTTGTAGGGCTGCGGCGCGGCGAGATCGCCGGATTGCGTTGGGCCAACGTCAATCTGGGGGCCGCAACCATCACGATCGCCGAGAACCGCGTCGTGCTCGGCAAGCAGCACGTCGAATCGGGTACGCCGAAGAGCCGGGCGTCCCGGCGGACGCTGCCCTTACCCGACGATGTGGTCGGGGTGTTGAAGGCGGCGCGTCAGCGGCAGCGTGAGGAACGGATGCGGTTTGGTGAAGGGTACGGCGGCGGCGAGCACGTCTGCTCCGACGAGATGGGCAATCCGTTGCATCCCGACGCCATCACCTCCCGGTGGCAGAGGCTGCTGGCTGATCTGAAGATCGACTACGTGAGATTGCACGACGCCAGGCACTCTTGCGCGACGCTGATGCACTTGCGGGGTACGCCGATCGCGGTTATCGCGGCGTGGCTGGGACATGCCAGCGCGGCGTTCACGATGGCCACCTATGCGCACTCTCAGGACGAGGCGTTGAAGGCGGCGTCGAACAGTTTCGGCCGGGTTGTGACATTCGGTGACACTGAGCCGACGCGGCGCGGGTAGGCACTCCGCCGGATATGGCCCGTGAGCGGCACGGATGTCGTGGGGCGGGCGGGGCTCGAACCCGCGACCAATGGATTATGAGTCCACGGCTCTAACCAACTGAGCTACCGCCCCGGTTGCACGGCCTTAGACATTAGCGCCCCATTGCACGACGACGCGTTCAGGTCGTCGACCACGACAATCTCGTGGCGGTGCCCGCGAAGCTCAATGCATGTTCGTAGGTCGACAGGTTGTCGGTCGAGATCTTCTTGTGCACGCGGCGTTCGAACAGCAGCCGAGCCGCTGGGCCGTACGCGTGATAGTCCTCGTGGAACGTCAGCAGCGTTGTGCCGTCGGGTTGTTCGTCGAGCCGGTGATACCCATCGGCACGTGACCACAGCGGCTTGCTGATCGCCACGTACCGGGACAGTTCGTTGACGCGGGCCTCGGTCACCGTCTCCCAGGATCTGGCCTTGCCGCCCGAGAGCAGGTACCGAGGCACGTCGAAGACGCACGTCCTGACCAGGCCCTGGCCCGATTCGTCGCCTTCGTTCAGGATCTCGATTCTTCCGGCCGGATACTCGATGACGCGAGGCAGGCTCGCCCCAGGCGGTGGCGGTGGATGCAGCACCCGCCAGACCTTGCGCGGCGGCGCATCGACCGCGAATGTCGCGGTGAAAGACCGCATCAGTGCACGTCCCAGGTGTTCCAGGAGGTGATCGTCTCCACCGGCGGACGCGCTGCCGGCTTGAACTCGGTGCCGATTGTGTAGGCCACCGGCAGCAATGCCGCCTGGGTGACGGTGTCGGGGATGCCGAGGATTTCGGCGACCTCGTCGGCCTTCATCAGGTGCAACGTGGTCCACACCGATCCGAGGCCCCGCGAGCGCAGCGCGAGCATGAAGCTCCATGCGGCGGGGATGATCGACGCCCATTCAGACGCCGCGACGACCAACTCGGGGTGGTTCAGTCGGCCCTCCACGCACGGGATCACGTGCACGGGGACTTGCGCCAGGGTCTGGCTGAGCGCATATGCGCTCTCGTACACCCGCTTGGTCTGTGGATCCTCGCTGGTTTTTGCGGCCTGCGCCAGATAGGCCTCGCCACAGCTGCGGTAGATGTCGGCGATGGCGGCGCGCTTGTCGGCGTCAGTGACGACCATCCACCGCCAGTTCTGGCCGTTGCTTGACGTAGGGGCCTGTATCGCGAGGCGCAGGCATTCGAGGATGACGTCACGTTCGACCGGACGAGTGAGATCGAGCCGGCGGCGGACCGCCCTCGTCGTCGAGAGCACCTCGTCGACCGCCGCGATGTCCACAGCGGTCAATCCTGCCCTGTTTGCTGTGGGGTGTCACCCACGAGTTGCCACCCAGCCGACCAGCGGCGACTTACCATCAAAACGCCATGACGTCACAACCGAAGACCGAGACCGCAGCGCCGGACCACCGTGCCACCGGGAAGTCGATCCGGCCGGTCGTCGTCCTCGCCGCCCTCGGCGTCGTGTTCGGCGACATCGGGACAAGCCCGATCTACACCGTGCAGACGGTGTTCAACCCCCGCGACCCCCACCCGGTACCGCTCAACGCGCACAACGTTTACGGCATCGTGTCGCTGATCTTCTGGTCGATCATGGTCATCGTCACGCTGACCTATGTGTCCCTCGTTATGCGGGCCGACAACGACGGCGAGGGCGGCATCATGGCCCTGATCACGCTGCTGCGCCGCTGGGGTTCCGAGACCCGCCACCGCACCGCCTTGCTCCTGGCCGCGCTCGGCGTCTTCGGCGCCTCCCTGTTCTTCGGCGACAGCATGATCACCCCCGCGATCTCGGTGCTGTCGGCGATCGAGGGCATCGAGGTCATCGATCCGGGCTTCAAGGACTGGATCGTGCCGGTCACCGTCGGAATCATCGTGGTGCTGTTCTACGTTCAGCGGCACGGCACCGCCGTCGTCGGGCGGGCGTTCGGGCCGGTGATGGTCGCGTGGTTTCTCGCGATCGGCGCGTGCGGGGTCACCGGCATCATCGCGCATCCGGAGATCCTGAAGGCGCTCTCTCCGACCTACGCGCTGTCATTCATCTTCGGCCACTTCGAGATCGCCTTCTTCGCGCTGACCGCGGTCGTGCTCGCCGTCACCGGCGCCGAAGCGCTCTACGCCGACATGGGCCATTTTGGTCGAAAAGCGATCACCCGGGCCTGGTTGTTCGTGGTGCTGCCCGCGCTTGCCCTCAACTATCTCGGCCAGGGGGCGCTGCTGATCGGTGACCCGGCCACCATGCGCGCACCCTTCTTTCTGCTCATTCCCGGCTGGGCACTGTGGCCGATGGTGCTACTGGCCACCGCAGCCACGGTGATCGCGTCACAGGCCGTGATCACCGGAGCGTTCTCGGTTACGGCGCAGGCGGCCCGCATCGGCTACCTGCCGCGGCTACGGGTGATCCACACATCTGCGGCAACGGAGGGCCAGATCTACGTGCCATGGATCAACGGTCTGCTGATGGTCGGGGTGATCACGCTTGTCCTCGTGTTCCGAAGCTCCGAACGGCTTGCGTACGCCTACGGGATGGCGGTCACCGGAACGATCACCATCACCCTGTTGCTCTTCCTTTACTACGCGCGAACCAGATGGAAGGCCCCGCTGTGGCTGGTGACGGTCGGTGGCGGCATCCTGCTGCTCATCGATCTGCTGTTCGTCGCCGCGAACCTGACCAAGCTTGTGCACGGCGCATGGCTCCCGCTGCTGATCGGCATCGTCGCGTTCACCGTGATGATGACCTGGCATCGCGGGCGTGACATCGTCACGTTGGCAAGGGAAAAGGCCGAGGGACCCCTCGACGAGTTCATCGATGAGATTCGCGACTGCAAGCCGCCATTGGCCCGTGTCCCCGGTACTGCAGTGTTCCTCAATCGCGGGAAGGACACCGCACCCCTTGCGTTGCGGACGTGCGTCGAACACACCCACGCACTACACAAACACGTGATCATCGTCTCCATCGAAACGCTTCCGATGCCGCGTGCGCCGGAAACCGATCGCATTCAGCTGGACGCACTCGGCTTCAAGCAGGACGGAATCGTCTTCGTCACAGCGAATTACGGCTATATGGAGAAGACGCATATTCTGGATGCGCTGCGCAGCCTCACCCCGAAGCAGTCCGAAGGCAAGATAGTGATCGACGACGCGTCCTACTTCCTGTCCAAGCTCGAACTCGTCAGGGGCCACAAGAAGACGATGGCGCAATGGCGGAAGCGGCTCTTCATCGCGACGTCCTACATCACTGCAGACGCGCCTGAACGGTTCGGCTTGCCGCGCGACCGGACGGTGATCATGGGTTCGCGCATCGAAGTGTAGGTCCATCCCCGGCTCGTGACATTTTTGTCGGTGGTCGAACGTATGTTCGAAGTATGACGGGGTCGACGGTGGTGGAAGCGGTGGCGGCGTTGCGCGCCGCGCACGTCGCGCTGGCCGATTGCGACTTCGACTCGTCGACGCGCGCTGAGTTGGTCTCAGTGATGGATGAGATGCAGACCCTTGGGTGTCAACTGCCCAATCTCTGGCACCGCACCCTGGCCTCGCTGACTTCGCGGTGCACGCCGAAGGAGATGGGTGCCAAGTCGTGGAAAGAGGTGTTGTCGGTCCGGTGGCGCATCTCGCGGGGCGAGGCCAATCGGCGGCTCACCGACGCCGCGCTGCTGGGTCCGCGGCAGACGTTGACCGGTGAACCGCTCGAGCCGGTGCTGCCCGCGACGGCAGCCGCCCAGGCCGCAGGGGCGATCAATGCCGAACACGTCAAAGTCATCCAGGACGCGGTGGCTGCTCTGCCCGGCTTCGTCGATCCGACTACCAGGGCCCAGTTCGAACTCGACCGGGTCCGCACCGCGATGGGCGCCGGACCCAAAGCGACCAAGGACGCCGCCGAGCGGGTCCTGTTCCTGCTCGACCAGGACGGCCCCGAACCTGACGACGCCGAACGCGCCCGCAAGCGCGGAATGTCGGCAGGTAAGCAGGGCAGAGACGGGATGGCCCACTGGCGCGGAGATCTGACCCCCGAGGCGTGGGCGACCTGGGAGCCGATATTCGCCAAACTCGCCGCACCAGGGATGTGCAATCCCGATGATCCGACACCGTGCACGTCGGGGACACCGACGCAGGAGCAGATCGACAACGACCATCGCAGCCTGTCCCAACGCCAGCACGACGCGCTTGTGGCCGCCGGGCGGATCGCCCTGATGAGCGGGGAGTTGGGTCAACTCAACGGACTGCCGGTGACAGTCATCATCCGAACCACGGTCCAGGACCTCGAGTCGCGTGCCGGGGTCGGCGTCACCGGCGGCGGCACCGTCATGCCGATCGCCGACGTGATCCGCCTCGCAGGGCACGCTTGCCAATACCTGGCGGTGTTCGACCGAGCCACCGGTGCGGCCCTGAATCTCTTCCGTAGCAGGCGCATCGCCTCACCCGCACAGCGGATCATGCTGATCGCCCGCGACGGTGGTTGCACTAAACCCGGCTGCACCGTCGGCGCTTACGGCTGCCAATGCCACCATGCCTTCCGCGACTGGACCCACGGCGGCAACACCAACGTCGACGAACTCACCCTCGCCTGCGGAACCGACAACCGAATGGTCGGAAACGACACGTACGGCTGGACCACCACCATCAACACCCGTGGTGAAGCCGAATGGATCCCACCCTCGCAACTGGACACCGGACAATCCCGCATCAACTACCACCACCGCCCCGAGAAGCTCCTACGACCCGAGGACCAGACACCACCGCAGCGCCAGGCGCCGAGGTCATCAGAACCCAAGCCGCACAACGATACCGACAACACCAACGACACCCACAACCCCACCGACACACCACCAGACCCAGACCCCACCAACACACCCGGCGGACCCGAACCACCCGACACCCAAGCCGCGTGACACCCACCCACGGGCGGATAGCCAGACACACCTAGGCTGCGTCAGCCAGCGACCGCGTGCCCGTTCTCGTCGATGCGGAAGCGCTCGGTTCCGCTGGCCACGTTCGGCGCGTCGGCTGCGAGTGCGACGGCAATCTTGTTGCCTGCGTTGCGCATCACGTCGACGGTGAGCTCGTAGCACTCCGCTTGGGTGAAGTGGCTGCGGACGCCCGCCGCCACCTCCGACGCGATGCTGGCTGGTGTCCAGATCAGAGCGTCGACGTACCGAAGCGCCGCTTTGTGCCGATCGGTCAGCGAGTCGGACGTCTCGTACCACTCGATCTGCTCGTACAGTGATTCCGATCCGCCCGCGTCCAACGCGCGGTCCTCACGCCGCGACTTGCACAGCCGACAGTTGTGCTGTGTCGCCCCACGCAGCCGCACGACTTCCGTTGTCAGCGGGTCGAGTTCGCCCAGCCGAGCGACACCGGGCTGAAATGTGTTGAACAGCACGTCGCCCATATCGCTCTTGTGGTCCCACGCGATTTCGTCTTCCCACGGTGCAGCCAAGCCGAGCGCTTCGAATCCGGAACGCACCCTGGGGAGGTAGTCGGCGAAGTAGGTCAGTATCACCGCTGGGAAGGCCGCATGGCCGAGAGCCGATGTGAACCGAGCCCGCAGATCGTCGCCGATCGATGACACGTCGACGCTGAACTGCTCGGCGAACTCCACCGCGACCGATTCCGCCTCGTCAGTCGGTCCGTCGACGGCGACCTCGGTGGGCAGCGGCGGCAGGGACAGCGTTTTCGCGCAAGTCTGGCGTACCAGCGCGTTGATTCGGCCGTACTCGGGCGGTGCGAGTGCGACCAGTTGTTCCAGCTGGCCGTTCAGCGGATCGTGCATCGTCGCATTATTGCGCCTGGCTGACCGACGACATGTGGAAGTCGGGTATCCGCAGTGACGGCATGGCCGCTCGGGTCGCCCAGTCACCCCATTCGCGAGGCAAGGTGACCTCGCTGACGCCGGCCTGGCTGACCCTGCGCAACAGGTCAAGAGGGCTCTCGTTGAAGCGGAAGTTGTTGACAGCACCGGTGACGCGCCCGTCGTCGACGAGGTAGACGCCGTCGCGGGTCAAGCCCGTGAGCAGCAGAACGCCGGGATCGACGACCCGGATGTACCACAGGGTGGTCAGCAGCAACCCGCGCTCGGTGGCCGCAACCATTTCGTTCAAGCTGTCGCTGCCGCCGGTCATCAGCAGGTTGTCCGCTCCGACGGTCACCGGAACGCCGAACTCGGCGGCGCCGGCCCGCGGGTAGGCCAGCGCGTTGATCGTGCCGTCGCGGATCCAGTCGACGCGCTCGACGTCCATGCCGTTATCGAAGACCGAGGCCTCCTCGGAGGACCGGGCCACTTCCACGAACGGCTGGCACTCCAGGCCAACTGCGGCCGGATCCGAAAAGAGCGTCAACGGGAGATCGGTGAGCTTCTCCCCTACACGAGTACCTCCGCCTGGCGCCGAGAACGCGCTTCGACCCTCCTGCGCTGCGCGACCGTCCATCGACCACGACAGGTAGATCATCAGGTCGGCAACGGCCGACGGCGGCAGGATGGTCTCGTAGCGACCCGCAGGCAGCTCGACGGTGCGTTGCGCCCACCCGAGCCGCGTCGAGAGCTGGTCGAGCATGGAATCGGTTGGCACATCGACGAAGTCGGGTGTGCTGATACCCGCCCATGCGCTGGCGCCGTCGCGCTTGGCGTTGATCTCGACCGAGCCGGTCGGCTGCGTGTACCGCCTGCGCAGCCCATTGGAGGTGGCGACGAACGTGGTCGCAAGGATGTGGCGTGCGTATCCGAACAGTCTGTCCGCGCGCGGGAAGCCGCGCGCCAATTCTTCGGCGACCGCGCCGAAGACCTCGACGCCGGTGCCGGGAATCGGTGCGTCCCAATCGATCGGCTCATCCTTCGGGGGCAGCGGCGGCGCGCTGTCACGGGCTTCCGGCGCTGCGAGCGCGGCCGCCTGCGACGCCGCCACCAGTGCGGGGATGGCCTCGGGATCGACCTCGGTGGATGTCAGCGAGCCGACGTGTCCCCGATCGCCCCTACGGACCACCGAGATCACGGTGATTCTGCGTCGGACCGAAACACCGTTGGTGGTCATTGAATTATTGGCCCACCGCAGCGCGGCATCGCTGGCGTCGGTGACCGTCACGATCGTCTCGTCGGCCTTACCCAATCGCGTCGCCTCCGCCAGCGCGAGATCGACAACCTGCTGCGCCCCGATCATCGTCACCGCCCCCCTTCGGTGCGGGTGTTGAGCACGTTGATGCCGCGGAACAGCGCGGCCGGGCAGCCGTGGCTGACCGGTGCGACCTGTCCGGGTTGCGCCTTTCCGCAGTTGAACGCACCCCCAAGCCGCCATGTCGATGCCCCGCCTACGGCTTCCATCGCGCCCCAGAAATCGGTGGTGGTGGCCTGGTAGGCGACATCCCGCAGCTGCCCGTCAAGCTTCCCGTCGGTGATCCGGAAGAACCTCTGCCCGGTGAACTGAAAGTTGTACCGCTGCATGTCAATCGACCACGATCGGTCACCGAGGACGTAGATCCCGTCCTCGACCCGTGCGATCAGGTCGTCGACGGACAAGTCGTCGGTCCCCGGCTGCAGGGAGACGTTGGCCATCCGCTGAATCGGCACATGGTGCGGTGAGTCGGCGTAGGAACAGCCGTTGGATCGGGCCAGCCCCAGCCGCGGCGCGAAGACGCGGTCCAACTGGTATCCGACGAAGATGCCGTCGCGCACCAGATCCCAGCGTTGCGCCTGCACACCCTCGTCGTCCCAGCCGACACTGGCAAGACCGAACTGCTCGATGCGGTCGGCGGTCACGTTCATCACCGGCGAGCCGTAACGCATCGTGTTCAATTTGTCCGGCGTGGCGAACGACGTGCCCGCGTAGGCGGCCTCGTAGCCGATCGCACGGTCGTATTCGGTTGCGTGGCCGATGGATTCGTGAATGGTGAGCCACAGGTTCGAAGGGTCGATGACGAGGTCGGTCGGCCTCGGGGTCACGCTCGGCGCCTTGACCTTCTCCGCGAGCAGCGTCGGCAGTTCGGCAAGCTCAGCTGACCAGTCCCAGACGTCGTCGCCCGAGACGGCCTCCCAGCCCCGTCCGGTCGGCGGCGCCAGCGTGCGCATGGTCTCGAAGGATCCCGCCGCTGAGTCGACGGCAACGGCCTCAAGCGCCGGTTGAACCCGGACCCGCTGCTGCGTGATCGACGAGCCCGCGGTGTCGGCGTAGAACGTCTGCTCCTTGACGGCATGAACATGCGCCGAGACATGGTTGACGCCGTCGGCGGCCAGCAGCCGCCCCGAGTACTCGGCAAGTAGCCCGATCTTTCCGGCTGCCGGGATCGTGAAGGGATCGATCCGGTAGTCGGACACCCAGGTGGCATCGACGTACGCCGGTTCCGGCGCCAAGGCGATCGTCTCGGCGTTGAGCGGAGCCAGCGTGCGGGCGACGGCGACCGCTCGGCGGGCCGTCTCCGCCGCGACGTCGGCATCCAGTTCGGCGTGCGATGCGAAGCCCCACGTCCCGCCGACGATCACCCGCACCGCCAAGCCGACGTCGCGGTCGACGACCGCGGTCTCCAGTTCACCGTCGCGCAGCGCCACCTCCTCGTTGAGGATGCGGTGGATGCGCAGGTCGGCGTGGTCGGCGCCGGCGGCAATGGCAGCCGAAAGCGCAGCGTCGGCAAGCTCGTGGCGCGGCAACGCGAGGAAGTCGGGATCGACTTGTCGGGATGCTGTCATGAGCTAACACCGTAGTTCGACCGCGCTGCGACCGCTTTAATGGCTCAGTGGCAGTTCGGCGGGCTGGAGCGAAGCGACCCGGGAATCGACTGAGCCGGGTGCGGTCGGGCGCGGTGGGGTACGCCCTGCTGGCACCCAGCCTGTTCGGCGTCGCCACCTTCCTGCTGCTTCCGATGCTGGTGGTGGCATGGCTCAGCCTGCACCGTTGGGACCTGCTCGGGCCCATTCAGTATGTCGGACTGGATAATTGGTACTCGGTGCTCACCGATCCGTCATTCGCGACCTCGCTGCTGGTGACTGCGCTGTTCATCGCGATCGTGGTACCCACGCAGTCTGTGCTCGGCCTCGCGGCCGCGGCGATGCTGGCCAGGGGACTGCCCGGCAGCGGCTTTTTCCGCACGCTGTACGTGCTGCCGTGGATCTGCGCCCCGCTGGCGATCGCCGTGTTGTGGCGGTGGCTGCTCGCCCCGACCGACGGCGCGGTCAGCGCGTTGCTCGGCCACCGGATCGAGTGGCTAACCGACCCGAACCTGGCGCTGCCGGTGGTCTCAGCGGTGACGATCTGGACCAATGTCGGGTACGTGACGCTGTTCTTCCTCGCGGGCATCCTGGCCATCCCTGACGACATTCAGGACGCGGCCCGCACCGACGGTGCCAACGCGTGGCAGCGATTTCGCCGCATCACGCTGCCGATGCTTCGGCCGACCCTGTTCTTCGTCCTCGTCACCGGTGTCATCAGCGCGGCGCAGGTGTTCGACACCGTTTATGCGCTCACCGCAGGCGGGCCGCAGGGCCGCACCGACCTGATCGCACACCGCATCTACGTCGAGGCATTCAGCGCAGCGGCCGTAGGGCGTGCGGCGGTGATGGCCGCGGTGCTCTTCGCCCTGCTGGTCGGTGTGACGATCGTCCAGCATCTCTACTTCCGGCGGCGGATCACCTATGACGTCATTTAGCCGGGCGGCGTCCGCGCCGGTGATCTATGCCGGTCTTGCCGCGGGTGCACTGATCACGCTGGTGCCGTTCGGCATGGGATTGTTGACGTCGTTCACGTCGGCCGAGCAGTTCAGCACGGGCACACCGCTGTCCTGGCCGAAGCCGCCGACGCTGCAGAACTACACCGGCCTTGCCGATGCCGGCTTCGGGCGCGCGTTGGTGGTGACCGCGCTGATGACAGCCGTCATCCTCGTCGGGCAGCTGACGTTCTCGGTGTTCGCGGCCTATGCGTTCGCACGATTGGAGTTTCCGGGCCGGGATGCGCTCTTCTGGGTCTATCTCGCGACGCTGATGGTGCCCGCGACGGTGACGGTGGTGCCGCTCTACCTGATGATGGCGGAGGCCGGTCTGCGAAACACGTTCTGGGCGTTGGTGTTGCCGTTCATGTTCGGCTCGCCTTACGCGATCTTCCTGTTACGCGAGTACTTCCGCGGCATCCCGGCCGATCTCATCAAGGCGGCACGAATCGATGGAGCCAATACCCTCGACGTCCTCGTGCATGTCGTCGTCCCGGCCAGCAAGCCGATTCTGGTGACGCTGTCGCTGATCACGGTGGTCAGCCAGTGGAACAGCTTCATGTGGCCGCTGGTGATCACCAGCGGTGACAAGTGGCAGGTGCTGACCGTGGCCACCGCGGGGCTGCAGTCCCGCTACAACGCGCAGTGGACGTTGGTGATGGCCGCGACGACCGTCGCGATCGTTCCGCTGATCGTGTTGTTCGTCGCGCTCGGCAGACACATCGTCCGCTCGATCGTGGTGACGGGGCTGAAGTGAGAGGGCGCCCCCGGAGCGCTTCGGCGGCGACATCAGACCGAAGGTTTCCACGATTGCCGCGACCGGCGTGGCCCTCACGATGGCGCTGCTGCTCGTCGCCGCGGTGCTGCTCGGCCGATCGACGGCGCCCGCAGGCCGCACAGTGGTCACGGTGCGTCTGTGGGACGACCAGGTGGCCGCCGCATACCGGGAGTCATTCGACGAGTTCACCCGGCTCAACCCCGACATCGACGTGCGGGTCAACGTGGTGCCCTACGCAACCTACTTCGACACGCTGCGCACCGACGCCGCGGGCGGCAGCGCAGACGACATCTTCTGGCTCTCGAACGCCTACTTCGCTCAGTACGCCGACAGCGACCGGCTGATGGATGTCGCAAAAGTCCTTGGCGCGAACGCCGCAGGCGGCTGGGAGCCGTCGGTCGTGGACCAATTCACCCGCAACGGCGTGTTGTGGGGTGTGCCGCAGCTGACCGATGCCGGCATCGCGGTGTATTTCAACGCCGACCTTCTCGAATCAGCAGGTGTCGACATCAGGCAACTGCTCGCGATGCGCTGGTCTCCCGGCGATGTCGACACGCTTCGCCCGCTGCTGTCGCGCTTGACCGTCGACGTGAACGGCCGCCGAGCCGACGACCCCGGGTTCGACTCGGGGCGGATTCGGCAATGGGGATACAACGCCGCCAACGATCTTCAGGGCATCTACCTGAACTACGTCGGATCGGCCGGGGGCGTGTTCTCCGACGGGGACCGGTTCGCCTTCGACAACCCAGGGTCGGTCGCGGCCTTCGAATATCTGGTGGGCCTGATCAATGACGATCATGTCTCCCCACCCGCATCGGACACCAACAGCAACGGCGACTTCTCCCGCAACCAGTTCCTCCAGGGCAGGATGGCGCTGTTCCAATCCGGGACCTACAACCTCGCGACGATCGCCGAGCAGAGCCGTTTCCGGTGGGGCGTCGTCGCTATGCCGATCGGGCCTGTCGGCCGGGTCAGCGTCACCAACGGCATTGCCGCTGCAGCCAATTCGGCGACCAGGCATCCCGACGCCGTTCGGAAGGTGCTTGCCTGGATGGGCAGCGCACGTGGCAATCGGTATCTCGGCGCTCGCGGTGCGGCCATCCCCGCCGTCCTGCAGGCGCAAACCGCCTACTTCGACTACTGGGCTGGGCGCGGCGTCGACGTCGGGCCGTTCTTCTCCGTCCTCGACGGCCCGCGGATACCCGCTCCTGGCGGCCCCGGCTTCGCCGCGGGTTACGAGGCACTTCAGCCCTACTTCGACGAGATGTTTCTCGGCCGAGCCGATGTGGCCACCGCGCTGGGCGATGCCCAGGCCGCAGCGAACGCCGCAGCCCAGCGCTAGCTCGTACCGAGGATCGTCAGCTCGAGCGCCAGTGCTGCGCCGCACACCAACAGAACGACCGAAAGCGCCACCCAGTCACGCCGTTTGGGTCCCGACGGCGCCGCAGAGATCTGACCGGCGCCGCCGCGCGCGGTGATCGCATCCCCCATCTCGTCGGCACGCCGCAGTGCCACGATGACGGCCGCGGCGATCAGGTCGACCGCCTCCACTGCCCAGCGTCGCCTGCGGGCCCGCCGCGTTGTCAGCACCGCTCTCGGCCGCAGGCTGCGAGCCGCGTACAGAGTCCGGAACTCGTCGATCAGCATCGGGAAGGCGCGCAGCGCCAGCGCGAGCGTGACCGCCCATTCATCGACCGGTACCCGAAACGGGCGCAGTGGTCTGCCGAGTTTCGCCACGGCGGGCGCGATCTCGGCGACGTTGGTGGTCCACGAGACCATGCCACCCAACGCGAGCAGAACGAACGACAGTGCCGTGATGCGCAGGAACTTCAGCAGGCCGCCCAATCCGAGGTCGAGCCCGAAGAGTTCGATGAAGGGAGTTCCGCCCGACAACGCCGCGGTGACTCCACCGAGTAGCAACAGAAACCACAGCCATCGCGGTATCGACGGCAGCACACCGCGGCGAATGCGGGCCAGTCGCGCCGCGACGAAGATGAGCGCGGCAACCGCCCCGATCGGCACCCAGCCGGGATAGAACGTCAGAAATACGCCGATCGCCGCCACCACAATGAGTTTCGTGCCAGCCCACAGGTCGTGGATGACCGTGCGGCCGGGAACGGGGCGCAACAGTACGACCGGCCTGCGCTGCTGCTTGCGGGGCGCAGTCATGACACACCCCCGGCCGTTCTCGGCGCCGTCGCCAACACGCCGTCCTGCAAATGCAGGATGCGTGGACACAGATCCTCGAGCCCGGTGAAGTCGTGTGAGATCACGACGACGGTCAGGCCGTCCTCGCGCCGCAGGCGCTCGAGCAGGCGTAGCAGTCCACGGGCACTGGCGCCGTCGAGTCCGGCCAACGGCTCATCGAGGATCAGGGCCCGCGGGGATCGCGCCAACAGCCCGGCCAACACCACACGACGCATCTGTCCGCCGCTGAGCTGGTCGATCCGGCGATCCGCTATCGCCGCGTCCAGGCCGACGGAGCCAAGCGCCTTGATCACCCGCGCGTGGTCGCGCGGCGAAAAACCCGCCGCCGACGCGACTTCCAGGTCCACGCGGCTGCGCAGCAACTGCAGCCGTGCCGCCTGGAACGAGATGGCCACGGCGCCCACCTGGTCGCTGGCGGGCTCACCGTCGAGAAGGCAACTGCCACTCGTCGGCTCGGCCAGACCGGCCATGATCCACGCCAGGGTGGACTTTCCCGATCCGTTGAGGCCGTGAATCAGCACGCCGTCACCCTCATGGACGGTGAAGTTGATATCGCGCAATGCCGTTGTCGCCCAGGGTGTTCCGCTGCCGTATTCATGGTTGACGTCGATCAGTTCGAGCACTGGAGCGTCCCGGCGGGGCTTGAGGGGGCCTTTCGCGGCGGGCGCCTCGGTCGTCTCCACCATCTCGGTGTTGTCCGACGCGCCGCCGCTCCCGGTCAGGTCGATGGTCCGGTCGGCCGAGTCCGCCTCGTCGTTGTAGTGGGTGATGTGAACCAGCGACATCCGGTGGTGATCGGTCAGCCCGGACAGCACGGCGAGCAGCCCGTCGCGGCCGTCCTGATCGACCATGCTGGTCACCTCGTCGGCGATCAGCAGCGACGGTTCCCTCGCGAGAGCCGCTGCCACAGCGAGGCGCTGAAGCTCGCCGCCGGACAGCCCTCCGGTGTCGCGCTCGGCAAGGCCGTCGAGGCCGACCTCGGTGAGCAGCTGATGTACGTCGGTAGCGGTGCCCGGCGGTAGTCCCCAGACCACGTCATCGGCCACCCGCGTGCCGAGCACCTGGCTTTCCGGGTGCTGCAGGATGACCGCGGTGCCGCCGAGGCGGCCGAGCCCGACTGAGCCGGGCCGATCGACGGTGCCCGACGACGGCTCTCGTCCTGCCAGCATCAGCATCAGCGTCGTCTTGCCGGAGCCGTTGGGCCCCGTCACCGCGACGTGTTCACCGGGTTCGATGCTCAAGGTCACCGGGCCAAGGGCTTCGTGGTCGCTTTCGGGGTAGCGGAAGCGGACGTCGGTGAGCCGCACCGGAACGGGTGCGACGGGACCGGTGTCTGGTGCTGAATCCAGCTTGTGCACATCGGGTATCACGACCAGCCGGTTGATCACCTGCCCCAGCGCCCACCAGCCGACCAGCATCACGACGGTGATGATGACCACGGACCACCCGCCGAGCAGGAAAGGCCAGTAGTGCAGCGCTGTGGCAAAGCCGTCCTTCAGACGCTGCGCCAGGGCCTCCATATCGGGCAGCCACCACCACTTCGGCAGGCCCGCCATGAACGTTGCGATGCCTTCGACGTTGGCGGTCATCGATTCGAAGATCAGGTGGCGCAGCCGGACAAGAACCGCGAGCGCCGCCACAACTGCGACCCCGAACGCCGCGCCCGCCACGACTCCCACGGCGAGAACCGTGGGGGTGCCGCGACCACGTCGCAGAATGAGGCCGATGAGCAAGCCGATGTAGGCGCAGTTGATCACCGTCATGAAGCCGCCCATGCCTGCGATCAAAAACGCGATCGTGGCGCCCGCGACTGTCGCGGCGACCAGCACCCGAACCCGGAACCGGTAGACGAGCAGGCCCATCGGCACCGTCCCCAGCAGCGATATCCCTGCGGCGAAGGGCACCACGACCGCGATGATGGCGGTGGCCGCGCACAGCGCGGCCATCACCGAGGCATGGGCCAGCTCGACGGGCTGTAGAGAACCTCGCCGCCGAGTCGCGCTCGAGCGGCGGGTCGCAGTCATTTCACGATTCTGCCAGTCGCGGCTGAACCGACCTGCGGCACCGCTGTGAGTGCCGACACGCGGCCTCGGGTTTGATACGCATAGAAAAACTATGTAATTATGGGATTGTGACCCGAACCCTTGGCGCAGACCTGCTCGCTGTGGTGGCTCGACTCAACCGCCTGGCGTCGCAGCGGGCCCAGATTCCGCTGCCGTTCGCGCAGGGACGCCTGCTGTCCACGATCGAGGACAAGGGTGTCGCGCGCATCTCCGATCTCGCCGCGCTCGACCACTGTTCGCAGCCGACGATGACCATGCAGGTGCGCAGGTTGGAGGACGCGGGGCTGGTGTCACGCACCGTCGATCCCGACGATGCCAGGGCTGTGCTCATCCGCATCACCCCTAACGGTGTGGACATGTTGCGGCAGGTCCGCGTCGACCGCGGTGCGGCCATCGACCCGTACCTGGAGCAGCTTGACGACGCCGACCGGCAGACGCTGGAGGACGCCGTTCGCGTGATGCGCGGGATCCTCAACGCCGCGACGGCCCAACCAACCGTCAAATAGCGGCCTGGATCGTGTCCTCGAATTCTGCAGCAGGGCTGTCCCTTCACGAAAATCACAGCCCTGGCGCAGATTTCGCGGGGTTACCTCTAGAGAAGCGAATCGACGAGCGTGCCAACCACATAGGTCGCGGCGATCGCTACACCGCCGAAAAGCAACTGTCGCAGTGACGCCCACCAGATGGGTGTGCTGGTGAATTTCGCGGCAAGGCCGCCCGCGATCGCGAGCCCGACGCCTCCGCAGATCACCCCCGCCCACAGCGATTCGTGTCCTAGCAGGTACGGGATCAGCGGCACGATGGCACCGATCGCGAACATGACGAACGACGAGATCGCCGCGACCCACGGCGACGGCTTCTCGTCCGGGTTGACCCCAAGCTCTTGAACGAGATGGAAGTTGACCGCCCGGCTCTCGTCGCGATGGATCTCGTCGGTGGCCTGCGCCGCGGTTTCGCGACTCATACCCAGGTTGACGAGCATCGCCACCAGCTCGGCACGCTCCGCCTTGGGATGCTTCTCGAACGCCAGTTGCTCCACCCGCACCTCGGAGTCGATCTGTTCGTTTGCCGTGGTGACCGAGGTGTACTCGCCAAGGGCCATCGAGAACGCGCCGGCAAGTAGACCCGCCACGCCACTGATGACGACCGTGTGCGCGTCGGCTGCCGCT
The DNA here is from genome assembly GCA_963756865.1 of uncultured Actinomycetota bacterium. GTDB lineage: Bacteria > Actinomycetota > Actinomycetes > Mycobacteriales > Mycobacteriaceae > Mycobacterium. The sequence goes on from CAVWPQ010000025.1 coordinate 43,329, forward strand.
GCCACCCCCGCGATCAGTGCGGTGTTGCTGACCAGACCGTCCATCGCGCCGAAGGTGGCCGCGCGCAGCCAGCCGCCGGACACATCCGAATGCCGGTGCCCCCCGACATGGGGCATGCCGGTCGGCGAGAGCGCCGGATCGTCGGACTTGGCCATGGCAGAAGATTCAACGCGATAGGTGCAGCCAGGTCTAGCGAGGTTTGCCTACGTTTGCGTGTTTGCGGCATCACAGTTTCAGCGGCGTCGCCACGGGCTACGGTCGAGGTATGACCACCACTGCGGAGCATGTACGCAACACGCTGGACGGCCGTTGGCGCGACGTGAAGAACCGGGTGCGCGAGGAGCTCTCCACGGAGATCTTCAAGCCGCACTACACCCCCAACACCGTCATCGCCCGCACGAAGGTGGCGGAGCAGTTGAAGATCATGGCGCAGCGGGGTGCCGCGGAGGACGGCTTCAAGAAGGAATACGGCGGTAACGGCGACGTCGGTGCTGCGGTCACCCAGATCGAGATGCTGGCGATGTCCGACCTGTCGCTCATGGTCAAGGCGGGCGTGCAGTGGGGTCTGTTCGGCGGGGCGATCGAGAACCTCGGCACCGAGCGGCACCACAAGGAGTACGTCCAGAAGATCATCGATCTCGAGTTGCTCGGTTGCTTTGCAATGACCGAGACCGGGCACGGCAGCGACGTGCAGGCGCTGGAAACCACCGCGACCTACGATCCGGCGACGCAGGAGTTCGTCATCGACTCCCCCACCCGCACCTCGCGCAAGGACTACATTGGCGGCGCCGCCCAAACCGCTCGGGTGGCAGCCGTTTTCGCGCAGTTGATCACGCCTGACGGCGAGGGCCACGGAGTGCACTGCTTCGTCGTGCCGATCCGCGACGACGAAGGTAACGATCTGCCGGGTGTGACCACGTCTGACTGCCACTACAAGGGCGGGCTGCCCGGCGTCGACAACGGCCGCATCCAGTTCGACCAGGTCCGCGTCCCGCGCGAAAACCTGTTGAACAAGTACGCCGACGTCGCCGAGGACGGCACATATTCATCGCCGATCGAGAACCCCGGCCGCCGGTTCTTCACGATGCTCGGCACCCTGATCCGCGGCCGTGTCACCGTTGGCGGCAGCGCGGGCGCCGCGGCCAGGGTCGCGCTGGACATCGCGACTCGATATGCGTTGGAGCGCAGGCAGTTCGAAGCGCCGGGCGATGACCACGAGGTGCTGATCATGGACTATCTGGTGCATCAGCGCCGACTGTTCCCGCTGATCGCCCAGTCCTATGCGCTGCAGTTCGCACAGAACGAGCTCGTCGCCAAGTGTCACGAGCTGCAGACATCGGAAAACCCGGACGCCGAGGAGCAGCGCGAGCTGGAATCACGCGCGGCAGGGCTGAAGGCGGCCAACACATGGCACGCCACCCTCGCCATCCAGGAAGCACGGGAGGCCTGCGGCGGCGCAGGTTACCTCGCCGAGAACCGGCTGATCGCACTGAAGGCCGACACCGACGTCTTCACCACGTTCGAGGGCGACAACCATGTGCTGACGCAATTGGTCGCCAAGGAACTGTTGACCGCCTACGCCGACGACATCAAGGGAATGAGCCCGGTGGAGTGGGTCCGGTTCGCCGCCAACTTCGCCGGTGAGCGAGTGCTGAAACGTACTGCGGCGCAGACGATCATGCAGACGATCCTGGACAGCCGCGAAGACAACGAGGAGGAGGGCAGCCTCTTCAACCGCGGTACCCAGGTCAAGATGTTCGAGGACCGCGAGGAATACATGCTGGCTTCGGTGGCCCGCCGACTGCAGGGCAAGTCCAAGGAGATGACCGCGTTCGAGGCGTTCAACTCGGTTCAGGACCATGTGCTGCACACCGCTCGGGTGCACATCGAAAGGATCGTCCTGGAAGCGTTCGTCGCGGGCATCGAGTCGTGCGAGGACGACGAGGCCCGCCACATCCTCAACTTGGTCTGCGATCTGTACGCCTTGTCGGTGATCGAACAGGACCGGGCGTGGTTCATGGAGCACCGTTTCCTGTCCACGGAGCGGGCCAAGGCGGTCACCCGCGGCATCAACGAACGCTGCCGCAACCTGCGGCCGTACGCCGAGCTGTTGGTCGACGGGTTCGGAATCCCCGAGCAACTCCGATACGCAGAGATGTTGCACCCGGAGAACATCCCCGATGCCGATGAGCACGAAACGAAGGACGCGACCAGTTCCGGCACCATCGAACCGAAGTAGCCCGCTCGGCTATGCCATGGCACGTGCGGCTGACGGCGCCCGACAGGCTGCACTCTTTCGATGTCGTCGTCGACAAGCCCATTCACTGATGTCGTCTCAATGTCTGACGGTCGGTGCAATTCGCTCTATTCGTTCTGCCGGCACGGTATTAGGTTCGGCAAACCTAGTCGCTTAGCGGATAAGTTTGGCGGTTCGCTCATTAGTTGACTTGGTTAGGGCATTTTGCCGTTACCGAGTGACTTTCGGCCCATTCCAGCGGCCGCCTCGGCTAACTAGCCTCGGGTTCAGCAATGGGCAAGATCAGTTGCCTACGCGGACAAGGAGCGATTGTTGCCTGAGAGAACCGGACCAGTGCCGGTCAAGACGAAAGCCCATGAATTCGTCGACGTACCCGCGGTGCCGGACTTCACCGAGGACCCCGCCGTCATCTACGGCAGGCTCGTCGTCGCCGCCGTCGTCGCGATAGTGGTGACTTTGGCGGCTTTCGCCGCTGCCGTCGGATTCGTGTTCGCGGGATCGCAACGTCCAGACGTCGGTTCCGAAGTCATGATCGGGCCGTTCACAACCCTTGTCTCGCTAGAGGTTCCGACGGTAGAACTCATCGTCATCGGGCTGTTGGGCATCGTCCTGATCGCGGCGACGGCGATCGCTTTCGAAGTGATCGGCGCCCAACTCTCCGCCCGTCCGCGCCGCCGGCTGCTTACTGCCTATCGCGAAGGGTTGAGCTTGGCGCCCATCGACGACACGGTCGACGTCACGGTTCTGATACCCGCGCACAACGAAGAGGTGTCGCTGCCCGCCACGTTGGAGGCATTGCGCACTCAGTCGCGCATTCCCGACCGTGTCATCGTCGTCGCCGACAACTGCACTGACCGCACCGTGCAGATCGCCCGAGACATGGGCGCGGACGTGTTCGAGACCGTCGGCAACGTGGGCAAGAAGGGCGGAGCGCTCAATCAGGCGCTCGGCGCGATCCTGCGCGAAACCGACGAGAGCGACGTCGTTCTCGTGATGGACGCCGACACCATCCCCGCCCCGCGGTTCGTCGAAGTCGCGGCCGCGCGTCTGGAAGCGGACCCCGAGATGACCGCAGTGGGCGGCATCTTCTACGGCGAGCACGGGCACGGCCTCCTCGGACAATTCCAGCGCAACGAATACGCGCGGTATTCAGCCCAGATTCGCATGCGCCACGGGCGCGTTTTCGTTCTCACCGGCACTGCCACGATGTTTCGCGCTGAGGCGCTGCTGGACGTCGCCGCCGCGCGCGGCGTGTTCATCCCGGGTGAGACCGGCACGGTCTACGACACGGCGTTGACCGAGGACAACGAGCTCACCCTGGCACTCAAGTCGCTCGGTGGCACCATGACGTCTCCCAAGGAGTGCATGGTGACCACGGAGCTCATGCCGACCTGGAAGCATCTGTGGATCCAGCGCGAGCGCTGGCAGCGCGGGGCACTGGAGAACCTCAGCGCGTACGGCGTCAGGCGGGCGACCATCCGCTACTGGGGCCAGCAGGTGGGCATCGCCTACGGAACGCTCGCCCTCAACCTCGCTCTGATATTGGCGGTCATCACTTTCCTGGCCGTCGACAGGTGGATCTGGTTCCCGTTCTGGTTCATCATCGGATCGACTTTCCTCATCGAGCGGGTCGTCACCGTATGGAGCGGCGGATGGAAGGCCCGGGCGCTCGCTGTGCTACTGGTCCCCGAACTCGCCTACGACCTCTTCCTGCAAGCCGTGTTCTGCAAGTGCCTGTTCGACATAGCCCTGGCGCGCCGCGCGAGATGGGGGCATGTGCGGCACCGAATCGCGGTCCACGAATCATGAGGGAGCCCGCCACCGGCATCGTGCTGCCCGCCGCTGTCCTGTCCTCCGACTGGTTCATCCTCCTGCTGACCATGGTGGCGTTGAACACGATCATCTACGTCGGCCTCAGCCTCGCCAAGCTCGTGCCCATGCCCCGTCAAGCCCATCCCAACCGAGTGCGCAGTTGGATGCGCGCGCTCGGCATGGATCCAGAGAAGGACACCGCTGTGAACCGCATCCCGAGAACAGAGTCGATGGACACCCTGGACCCCTACGAGAAGATGCGCCGCGAAATAGTCCGCCGCGACATGCCCCTGGCGTTCGGTATCGCAGGGATACTCGTCATCTTCGTCGCGGCGGCCGGTCTCATCGCCTTCGGCGCCAGCGGCATGACGCTGCACCTGGTCGAGTTGTCCAGCGGGCTGTTGCTGATGGTCTGCGGGCAATTGTTCGCTCTACGCCCGTTCCGAGCGCAGACTGTGATGTGGGCATGGGCCGTCGCGTGCGTGCTGCTAGTGGTGCTCTCGATCGTCCGTGCGACCTATTACGACAGCCCATACTCCTTGGTATACGCATACATCGTGATGACCGCGTTCGCCCCGATCACCTTGTTCTGGCGTCCGAGCATCGCCGCCGGGGTGCTCATGCTGGGGACTCTCGCCGCCGCAACTCAACTGGGGGACGGTAGCGACTATGTCCGGCTCATCATCGCCGGGGTGGGCGCCTTGCTCGTCAGTGCAATGCTGCTACAGCTGCGCCTCAAGGCGATCGCCGAGTGGTGCAACGAGAAGGTCAGGTCTCAGGCCCTAGTCACCACCGACGTGCTGACGGGGGCACTGACGCCTCGCGGGCTGCTCACGATCATGCCGGCGATAGCCGGTATCGCCGAGCGAACCGGCGAGCAAGTGTGTCTGATGTATTTCGGCGTCCGGGACATCGCAAAGGCGAACGCGCAGTACGGCTCCCAGTACGCGGACGACGTTCTCCGCGCGGTGGCCAACACCATTCAGGCCGCGGTGCGCCGGGGCGACCTCGTCGCGCGCTGGCAGGACGGCGAGTTCCTCGTCGCGGGCATCGGGGGCAGGCCCAATGCCGATGAACTCGTCCGGCGAGTGCGCGAGGCGATGCAATCCATCGGCATCAATCTCGGCAAGTGGCCGACGGATGTCAGCGTCGGAATTGCGGCGGGTGACCCGCGCCAGACGACGTTCGACGAGTTGCTGGTGGAGGCCAGAACGAACTGGGCGATGTCGAAGGGCGCCGCGTCGACAGCGGCGTCCTGAAACGCTCTTGTGTCGGAGGCGGCTGACAGACTCGTCGGATGACTGTTCGCGACGAGCTGTCCGGCCGTAGCGCCCTGGTCACAGGGGGCACACGCGGCATCGGCAAGGGCATCACCGACTGCCTGCGCGCGCGGGGGGCGAGGGTGTTGGTGGCGGCCAGGTCCCTGCCCGACGGCGCATCCCCCGACGACGACGTGATCGTCGCCGATGTGTCCACCGCAGACGGCGTCGCCGCGTTGGCCGCTGAGGCATCCGAGCGACTCGGCGGGATAGACATCGCGGTACACAACGTCGGCGGCTCCGGACAGTACGAAGGCGGCGCTGCCTCCCTGACTGATGACGACTGGCAGTCTGCTCTCGACGCCAACCTGTTGGCGGCCGTTCGACTGGATCGCGCGATCGTCCCCCACATGGTCGATCGGGGCCGCGGGTCCATCGTGCACATCACATCGATCCAGCGACGCGCCCCACTTCCGACGTCGATTCCGTATGCGGCGGCGAAGGCAGCGCTCGCGAACTACAGCAAGTCTTTGTCGAACGAGTTGGGGCCGAAGGGCGTTCGGGTCAACGCGGTGTGCCCCGGCTATGTCGAGACCGAGTCGGCGTACCGGATGGCGGTGGAGATCGCCGAGATGAACAACATCAGCATCGACGAGGCCCGCGCCCAGATCATGGACTCGATCGGCGGAATCCCACTGGGGGCTCCTGGACGTCCCGTCGACATCGGAGAGCTCGTCGCGTTCCTGGTCTCCGACCGTGCCGCCTACATCAACGGCGCCGAGTACGTGATCGACGGCGGCAGCGTCCGCGGGGTGTGACTACGGGTTCGGTAACGGGTCAAGCGGCTTGATCTTGCCGTCCTCGCCGACCTGGAAGCGGACGGTGGCGATGCCGGTGGGACAGCACGCCGGGTCCTGACCTTGGCGCCACTGGTACTGCACCTGCGCTGTGTCATTGCCCATCGAGATGACGTTGATGTAGGACCGCGGCTCGGGCGTGCCAGGACCGAGCGGGTTGTTGCGGTCGAAGAACAGCACCTGCATGGGGCTGTCCGATGCGTCACCCGCCGTCACCACCACCCAGTTCAGCCGGCAGTCCGGTGTGTTGCCGCGCGCAGTTTCTTTCCATTGCGCCTGCGGTAGATCCGCAATCGCCTGCGCGACAGTGTCTGGGCTCGGCGCGTCGGCAGGTCCGCAGGCCTGGGTGCTGGTGGGAGCAGGGCCGGGCGGGCTCCACCCACAACCGATGGCGAAGAGCGCAACGGCCAGCAGGGCCGCGAGCAGGCGAAGTCGCATGTCCACGAGCTTACGGACCGCGCGGCTACCCGGTCAGAAGCAGGCGCCATCGGCTGATGACGCCTACTTGCGAACTGAGGGTGGCTCATTCAGCCAGCGGCGAGTTCCTTTTTCCCGAACACCCTTTCCATTAACGCTGTGTCCCCATGCATCTCGGCACGAATGGTCTTGCCGTTGCGGATGGTGAACACATCGGCGTCCTCGCCGGTTTGGCCGTCGACGGTTACGTCGGTGATCGCCACGACGGTGTCGCCCTCAGCAATGAGCCTCTTCAGGTTCACGCTCAGCGACCTCTCGGCCAGCCGACCCATGTACTCCATGACTTCGGTCTTTCCGTGGAAGGTGCCGCTGACGGCACTCTCCCCAGGCTGCACCCACTCGACGTCGTCGTCGAACAGATCCATCACCGTTTGAACATCACCTGCAGAGAAGGCTGCGTAACCCTTCTTGATGAGTTCCTTGTTTTCCTGCTCGGACACTGTGAAACCTCCTTCGTGTGCATCCGATATGGCGGCCGCGAATGAAGGGGCCGTTCAGGGAGCTAAAGGTCGCGGCTCCCTGGCCGGTCAGACCGTTCGCCGCCATACCAATTGTCGACCTGGATTAGTCGCGAATTAGAGCAATTTGCACTACTAGTTTCAGCGCGTTTGCGCATGCAAGAACGTCTTAGGCGTACCTTGCTCCCCCGGGTGGACTCGAACCACCAACCCTTCGGTTAACAGCCGAATGCTCTGCCAATTGAGCTACAGGGGATTGGCCCTTGCCGCGGGCTACTGCCGCGGACCGAGGGTTGACTTTAGCCTACCTGTGGGCCGGCCCGCCAATACTCTCCTGCCACGGCGCGCACCCCCGTTCGTGAGGCAGGATGGACACCGTCGCACCGTCGTTTGGAAGGGGCCCTGTGTTCGGGTATGTCGCCGCATTGGCTGTCGGCTATGTGTTGGGTACGAAGGCGGGCCGACGCCGATATGAGCAGATCGCGGGGACCTATCGCGCCGTCACGGAGAGCCCGGCCGCCAAGGCCGTGATCACGGCGGGACGCCGCAAAATAGCCAATCGGGTATCACCCGATCCGGAAATGGTGACGCTGACCCCGATCGACGGCGAGACCGCGGTGCTCAAACCGCAGGCCGATACGGTGGCCGAGAAAAGGCGCTAGTTGACGCCGCCGGTGTAACGCTGACCTGGCAGCAGGCCGTTGTTCCCGTAGTTGTTGGGCCCGTAGATGCCCCACGGTGTACCGATGCTGGATCCGTTGCCGTTCGAGTAGCTCAGGCAGTGGCCGTCCTCCTGGTTTCCGAACCAGGCGAGGCAGGCGGGGCCGGCCTGAAAATTCTCGGGCTCGGAGGCCGAGATCGTGGTCGCGGCGATGACCGGCGCTGCCGCGGCAGCCGCGAATGCGCTGAGGGCGATCAACCGACGAGTCTTCTTCGAAGCCACCAAATTGCCTTTCACAGAGGTCCCAGACCGTCTACACCATAACTTGTGGCCGCTTGTTACGCAGTAAGGTCGTCGCCGCTGGCCTGTTCCAGCAGGCTGCGGCGATAGGCCTCCATCGCGACCAGGTCACCGAACAGCGCGTGATACTCGTCGCCCTGCTCCACCGGCGACATGCGCTGCAGCTTGGATTTCACCTCGGCGATCTGACGCCCGACGGCCACTTCCTGCAGACGGGCGAGTACACCGCTGATGTAGCGAGGCAACCGCTCGTCGTCCTCCACCTTGATCGACTCCACGCCCAACTCGTTGACCAGGCTGGCGGCGGCGTCCGAGCCGGTCTGCGCGCGGACCGCCTCGATCCATTCGGCACCCTTGGCGCCCGCCGTCGTGCCGCCTGCGGCAGTGATCGCCGCCCGCACCGCGGTGTACGCCGGATGGGTGAAGCTCTCGACGGTCAGTGCATCGAAGACCGGGCCCGCGATCGCTGCGTACTGCAGCGCGGACTTGAGCGCCTCCCGCTGCGGCCACAGCGTCGGATCCCGTGGATCGGGTCGCGCCACCGCAGGGTCGGCGGCCTTGACGGGCCGTGCGCCCCTGTTTCCCTGCGCGGGGGCCTGCCTGCCGCCCTTGGCTTGATCGCGGACCCTGCTGAGCACCTGGGCCACATCGCCCCAACCCACCCAGCCAGCCAGCTGGCGCGCGTACTCGTCGCGCAGTGACGGGTCCTTGATCCGCGACACCATGGGTACGCAGCGGCGAAGCGCAGCGACCCGGCCCTCGGCGTTGTCGAGGTCGTGATCGACAAGCGCGGTGCGAATTGCGAACTCGAACAACGGCGTTCGGCGCGCGACCAGGTCACGTAGTGCCGCGTCACCTGATTTCAGCCGCAGGTCGCACGGGTCCATACCGTCGGCCGCGACCGCGACGAACGACTGTCCCGCCAGGTTCTGCTCACCGTCGAACGCCTTGATGGCCGCCGCGCGGCCTGCCGCGTCGCCGTCGAACACATAGATGAGCTCACCGCGAAAGAAGTTGTCGTCCATCATGAGTCGGCGCAGCATCGCGAGGTGCTCGTCACCGAAGGCCGTTCCGCACGAGGCCACGGCCGTGGTCACCCCGGCCAGATGCATCGCCATCACGTCGGTGTAGCCCTCGACGACGACGGCTTGGTGCCCCTTGGCGATATCGCGCTTGGCGCGGTCGAGGCCGAAAAGCACCGCCGACTTCTTGTACAGCACGGTTTCCGGCGTGTTGACGTACTTCGCCTGGTTCTGGTCGTCGTCGAACAGCCTGCGGGCGCCGAATCCGATGACCTCGTTACTGGACGCCCGGATCGGCCACAGCAGCCGACGGTGAAAGCGGTCCATCGGACCGCGCTTGCCCTCGCGCGACAGCCCGGCCGCCTCGAGCTCCTTGAATTCGAAACCCTTGCGCAGCAGGTGCTTCGTCAACGTGTCCCAACCGGACGGGGCGAAGCCACAGCCGAACTGCGTTGCCGCCTCCGCGTCGAAGTTGCGGTCGAGCAGGTACTGGCGCGCGGGGGCGGCCTCGTCGGACTTCAGTGTCTCCGCGTAGAACTCCTGGGCAGCGGTGTTGGCGGCGAGCAACCGGCTGCGACTCCCCCTGTCGCGCTGCACGCTGGTCGCCGCCCCGGTGTAGGTGACGGTGTAGCCGATGCGGTCGGCGAGCAGTTCCACCGCTTCGACAAAGCTGACGTGCTCGATCTTCTGCATGAACGCGTAGACGTCGCCACCCTCTCCGCAGCCGAAGCAGTGGAAGTGACCGTGGTTGGGCCGCACGTGGAAGGACGGAGACTTCTCGTCGTGGAACGGGCACAGCCCCTTCAGCGAGTCAGCCCCTGCGCGCCGCAACTGGACGTAGTCCCCGACCACATCTTCGATCCGCACGCGTTCACGAATGGCCGCGATATCGCGATCAGGGATACGGCCAGCCACCGAATCAGTCTAGAGCGGGTTCCAACCGCTCCAATCGGCCTTCGGTGAACGACGCGATCTGGTCGACGACCACGCGCAGCCGAGCACCGTCGTCGGTGGCGGCGTTGAACGCGGGCACGAAGATCGGATCGAGTGAGGCGGGCGCGCCCGCCACCATCCACTCCGCCACGCGGTGGATCCGTTCCCGCTGGCGGGCCTGCAGTTCCAGATGGCGCGGGTCGGACATGATGAACTGCAGCGCCAACACCTTCAGCACCGCCACCTCGGCCCGAACCAGCGCGGGTACCCGCAGGTCGACGGTGTAGCGGACCAGCGGGCCCGGTCCCGCCTTCGCCCTGGTGGCCGCGATCGCCGCCGATGCGAACCGCCCCACCAGCTCGCTGGTCAGCTTCTTCAACTCCACCGACGCGGCAAGTGTCGCGTCGTACTTTCCGACGGCTGCGACCACGGGCAGTTCGGACAGCCGCACGGCCGCCGACACCAGGTCGTCGGCGGACAGGCCACCGCCCATTCCGTGGGACTCCCCCAGCCGGCCGAGTTCGGCGGCCGCGTCGTCGTCGGCAAGCACCCGCATGTCGATGCGGCCCGACACCACACCGTCCTCGACGTCGTGCACCGAGTACGCCACATCGTCGGCCCAATCCATCACCTGAGCCTCGAGACACGGGCGGAATTCCGGCGCACCGTCCCTCATCCAGCCGGCGGCCGCCATGTCGTCGCGGTAGAAGCCGAACTTGTTGCGCTGCGGGCGCCGCTGCCACGGGTACTTGGTAACGGCGTCAAGCGCAGCGCGGGTGAGGTTCAGCCCGGCGCTACGGTCTTGCGGATCAAGGACTTTGGGCTCGAGCCGGGTCAGGATGCGGAAGTTCTGGGCGTTGCCCTCGAAGCCGCCGTGGTCATCGGAGATCTCATTCAGCGCCCGCTCACCGTTGTGTCCGTAGGGCGGATGGCCGATGTCGTGCGCCAGGCCGGCCATATCGACCAGATCGGGGTCGCAACCCAGCCCGATCGCCATACCGCGGCCGATCTGGGCGACCTCGAGGGAGTGCGTCAGCCGGGTGCGCGGGGTGTCACTCTGCCGCGGGCCGACCACCTGTGTCTTGTCGGCCAGCCGCCGGAGTGCCGCGCAGTGCAGCACCCTGGCCCTGTCGCGGGCGAAGTCAGTGCGGTGCTCGGAGTCGGTCCCCGGCAACGCGGCACCCTTCGGCGACTCGACCACCAGGCGCTGCCGGTCGAATTCGTCGTATGCGTCCATGTTCATCGCCACCGGGGCACAGTCTGCCAGGAGTCTTCGCCGGTACCGGGTGTCCCGGCCTGCCAGCGCATTAGATTGGCGGTCATGCGCATTGCCCGCCTGCTCAGCCTGGTCCTCGCGATTGTGACCGCCGGGGTACTACTGGCGCCGACCGCAGGCAGCACACCACCGTTCCGGCTGCCCGGCTACGTGACCGACCAGGCACAGGCACTCAGCGGCTCCGGGCAAGCCAACGTGGAACAGGCCGTCGACAAGCTCTACAGCGACCGCCGGGTCAGGCTCTGGGTGGTCTACGTCGACAGCTTCGACACCCTGGGCGGGGTGACCTGGGCCGAAAGAACCAGGCGAACAAGCGACTTGAATGCCGACGACGCCATCCTTGCCGTCGCGACCCGCGACCGGTCCTACGCCTTCCTTGTGCCGACGGACGTCGTCAGCGACTCCGTCTCGAACAACATCCGTCGCAACGCCATTGAACCAAGGCTGCGCGCCAACGACTGGGCCGGAGCCGGGGTCGCCGCGGCGGAGGGACTCAACACCGCCAGTGCTCCCGGCCCGGGAATCTCCCCGGTGGCCGTGGTCGCCGCGCTGGCCGTGCTCGCCGTCCTGGTGCTGCTGCTGTGGCTGTGGAGCAGGCGGCGGCGCCGCAAGCGACGCGAGGCCGAATTCGCCGCGGCGCGCCGAGTCGATCCCGCCGACCCCAACGCGCTGGCCGCCGTTCCGATCGACGCGCTCGACGACCTGTCCAAGTCGATCGTCGTCGACGTCGACAACGCCGTCCGCACCAGCGACAACGAGCTGACATTGGCGGTCGAGGAGTTCGGCGACAGGGACACAGCGCCGTTCATCAAGGCGGTCAGCAATGCGAAAACGACGCTGGCACAGGCGTTCAACGTGCGCCAGATCCTTGACGACGCAGTCCCGGAAACCCCTGCGCAGCGTCGCGACCTGCTGACCAGGGTGGTCGTGGCGGCGGCCAAGGCCGACCGCGAACTCGATATGCAACGGGAGGCTTTCGCCCAGCTGCGCGATCTGCTGATCAACGCGCCGAGCCGTTTGGACGCGATGACCCAGCAGATGGTCGACCTGACCGCGCGCCTGGAACCGTCGCAGCAGGCGCTCACGGCGTTGCACAACCAATTCGCCGATACCGCACTGGCTTCCGTGACCGGCAACGTCGAGACAGCCAAACAGCGGCTCGGCTTCGCCGACCAGAACATCACCAATGCCAGGAACCTGCTCGCGCGCCCGTCGGACCGCCAGCTCGGGCTCGTCGACGCCATCCGCGCCGCGGAATCGGCGCTCGGACAGGCGCGCTCGCTGCTCGACGCGGTCGAGAGTGCGGCGACCGACATCAACCGTGCCATCGCAACACTTCCCGCTTCGATCGCCGATATCCAGAAGGGCATCAAGATCGCGGGAAGCCTGTTGTCTCAGGGCAATACGGCGCATGCGGAGGAACTCAGCGTGGCCCGTGACGGAGCGGTCAAAGCCGTCGCCGACGCGCAGGGCAACGGCACCACGGACCCGCTGGGCGCCTTCACCAAGTTGACGCAGGCCGACGCCGAGCTGGACCGGCTGCTGGCCAGCGTCGCCGAGGAACGCGAGGCGGCGGAGCGGCTCAGCCGCGCATTCGACCAGGCCCTGTTCAGTGCGCAGTCCAAGGTGCGCGCGGTGTCAGATTTCATCGACGTGCGCCGCGGAAGCATCGGCCCGGAGGCGCGCACACGTTTGGCCGAGGCTGTGCGACAGCTTGGGGCCGCGCAGGACAGGAGGGGCACCAACCTCAACGAGGCGATCGCCCATGCGAACGGCGCTGCGATGCTGGCGTCGCAGGCGCAGCTTATGGCGACAGCAGACGCCCAGTCGGCGCAGCGCGCATATGCGGGGCATTACGGCAACACCAGCGGAAACAATATGGGTGCGGTGCTCGGCGGCATCATTCTCGGGAACATCCTGTCCGGCTCCATGCGCGGCGGCCTCGGCGGAAGCATGGGCGGCGGCTGGAGTTCGACGTCGTACGGCGGTTCAGGTTCGAGTGGCGGTCTCGGCGGTGGAGGCGGCCGCTTCTAGGGCGGAAAGCGTGGGCGGCGACCTCCACCGCCTGTAGTCCAGCTCATCGTGGCGGTCGCCCAGCCGTGGTGGCGCAACACTTTTGGGCCCAAGGAGATTCTGCACCCGTAGATGATCCCGGGGAAAAAATTCAACAGGGCTCTGCGAGAACAGGCTTCCGTATTCCCCAGCCGATGTTGACCTTGTGCATGGTTGGGCCCGGATATCGCTTGTTCCGAAGGTGAGCGCCGGACCGCTATTGGCCCAACCCCTAATCCCCTAAAGGAATCGGCGGAAACACCCCTTAGACCAACCACGCGGCGAGGGGCTCGACCCCATTACGCAGCCGGCCGCAACTCGGGAATATGACAACCACACCACATTAAGGACACGCCATGACACGCCTCACTCCCACTATTGCCCGGCGCTGGCGCCAGGCTCTGCCCGCCGCGCTCATTGCGGCGACAGCTGTACTCGGCGCCACCGCATTCGGAGGTCCCGGCGTCGCAGGCGCCGCACCCGAGTGGGACATCGGGGAATACGATAAGTGCGTTGCCCAGGCAGACACCGACCTCATCAATGGCAAAATCTCGGGCGCGGTACACGAGGAAAGAGTCCGAAATTGCTGCCCCGAAACTGGGGGAGTCTCGATTCCCGGAGTGCCGGCCTACGCCGCATGTCGGGCTCCGGCCGCCGCGCAAGGTCGCACCGTCCCGCCCGGGCTACCCAACATCACGCAGACTCTGGAGCCGGCGGCACCGGCCCCGAGGACCACGCCACCCACCTTCACGCTTGCTGCAGATTTAATTGTCTAGCTGGGCCGGAGCCGCACCGCCGAATAGTCGGGCACGGCCGGCGACCCGACGTCGATCGTCAGGCAGCCGGCGTTCCGATCTCGTCAGCGACCGCCGACGATTCTCGGGTCCGTTTTCCTCGCGAGCAGTCGTAAAAGTGCCCTTTTGGAGAGCTTTACGGGTACTTTTGCGTTCCCCTACCTTCGGTGTGGGCCCAGCTCGCGGGAGAAAGTCAGGCGCCCTTGAGTCGCACCGCGAGGTAGTCGGACACGGCATCCAGCGCGACGCGCTCCTGCGTCATCGCATCGCGTTCGCGAATCGTGACGGCGTGGTCGTCGAGGGTGTCGAAGTCGACGGTCACACAGAACGGCGTGCCGATCTCGTCCTGGCGGCGATACCGCCTGCCGATCGCACCGGCGTCGTCGAATTCGACGTTCCAGGACCTGCGGAGTTCGGCTGCGAGGTCACGCGCTTTGGGCGACAGGTCCTCGTTGCGCGAAAGCGGCAACACCGCCGCCTTGACCGGCGACAGCCGAGGATCGAGCTTCAGCACCGTGCGCTTGTCGACGCCGCCCTTGGCGTTTGGCGCCTCGTCCTCGGTGTACGCGTCAACCAGAAAGGCCATCAGCGACCGCGTCAAGCCAGCTGCAGGCTCGATCACATAGGGCACGTACCGGGTTTCGGTGGCCTGGTCGTAGAACGACAGGTCGACACCGGAATGCTTTGAGTGCGTTGACAAGTCGAAGTCGGTCCGGTTGGCGACACCCTCGAGCTCGCCCCACGGGTTGCCGGAGAAGCCGAACTTGTACTCGATGTCGACGGTGCGGTCGCTGTAGTGCGACAGCTTTTCCTTGGGATGCTCGTAGAGCCTCAGGTTGTCCCGGTCGATGCCGAGATCGACGTACCACTGCAGGCGTGTGTCGATCCAGTACTGATGCCACTCGGCCGCCGTCGACGGCTCGACGAAGAACTCCATCTCCATCTGCTCGAACTCACGCGTGCGGAAGATGAAGTTGCCCGGCGTGATCTCGTTGCGGAAGCTCTTGCCGATCTGGCCGATGCCGAACGGCGGCTTGCGCCGTGCGGTTGTCACGACGTTGGCGAAGTTCACGAAGATGCCCTGCGCCGTCTCGGGCCGCAGATAGTGCAGCCCCTCCTCGGTCTCGATCGGGCCGAGGTAGGTCTTGAGCATCATGTTGAAGTCGCGCGGCTCGGTCCACTGCCCCTTGGTGCCGCAGTCGGGGCAGACGATCTCGCTCATCGGGACCGCGTCTGGATCAACGGCGGTCTCGCCCTTGCCTTTCTTGAGCGCGTACGCCTCCTGCATATGGTCCTGCCGATGCCGCTTGTGGCAGTTCAGGCATTCCACCAGCGGGTCGTTGAACACTTCGACGTGCCCGGAGGCCACCCACACCTCACGCGGCAGGATGATCGCGCTGTCGAGGCCGACGACGTCGTCGCGGCTGGTGACCACGGACCGCCACCACTGGCGTTTGATGTTCTCCTTGAGTTCGACGCCCAAAGGGCCGTAGTCCCAAGCGGACTTCGTGCCGCCATAGATTTCGCCGGACTGGAAGACCAGACCACGGCGCTTGGCCAGGTTCGCAACGGTGTCGATGATGGACGCCACGGGTGCCAAGCCTAACGACGGCTCGAGCGCGCCTTGCGACGCCGTTGACATGCGTGATCACGCATGTATCGTGGCGGTCATAATGAAAACCGTTTCCACCTTTGTCCAGCCGGTCGACGACCACCACCAGCACAGTGACGCCCCGATCTCTGATCTGCCGCCGCGCGAGGTCCTCGACATTGCCGGCGACCTGCTGCGCGCACTCGCGGCCCCGGTGCGGATCGCGATTGTGCTGCAGTTGCGCGAGTCGTCGCGCTGCGTCCACGAACTCGTCGACGCGCTCGGCGTGCCGCAACCGTTGGTGAGCCAGCACCTGCGCATCCTCAAGGCCGCGGGCGTCGTCGCAGGCGAGCGCTCCGGCCGCGAAGTGCTCTACCGTCTCGTCGATCACCACCTCGCGCACATCGTCGTTGCGGCCGTGACGCACGCCGCGGAGGACACCGAGTGAGCGCTCCTGGCGTTCGCGCCACCAGGCAGCGCGCGGCGATATCGGCGCTGCTCGAGAACCTCGACGACTTCCGCTCCGCGCAGGACCTGCACGACGAACTCCGCCGCCGCGGCGAGGGCATCGGGTTGACGACCGTGTACCGGACCCTGCAGTCGATGGCCACGGCGGGTTTGGTGGACATGTTGCGTACCGACACCGGCGAATCGGTGTACCGGCGCTGCTCCGATCATCATCACCACCACCTGGTGTGCCGCGTGTGCGGGTGCACCGTCGAGGTACAGGGCGGCCAGGTGGAGACATGGGCGGCCGACGTCGCGCGCGAACACGGCTTCTCCGATGTCAGCCACACCATCGAGATCTTCGGCGTGTGCGGCGACTGCGCGCCTGACTAGGCGTCGGGGTCGCCGATAAGTTCGCTGCGCACATCGGCGCCGGCGCTGAGCACCATCATGATCAGCGTTTGCAGCGCCTCGTCGGTCAGACCGGCTGCCGGAAAGTTGTAACGCAGCGTGACGTCAGCGAGATCACCGCCTGCGACATGCTCGGCCAGCGACACCGTGCCCAGCACAGTGTCGTGTGCGAGCTTGGCGACTTTGTCGCGAATCTCGTTGTCAAGCTGTAGATCCCACGCCAGTATCTGGGTCAGCGACACCATCTCGAGACCTTCGGCGATCGCCACGGCCCGCAGCGACGCGAACGTGTGGCCGCGGTGGACGGTCAGCGCGCCGTCGTCTTCCTCCTCGTACGGCAGCACGCCGTCGAGGGCCGTCCGCAACCGGTCGGCAAGCGACATCAGGCTCGGCCGAATCTGCGGTTGCGGTTCACGTACTCCTCGCACGCCTCCCACAGGTCGCGACGGTCGTAGTCCGGCCACAGCTTGTCCTGGAAGACGAATTCGGCATAGGCCGCCTGCCAGAGCAGGAAGTTGCTCGCCCGCTGCTCCCCCGACGTCCTGATGAACAGGTCGACGTCGGGGATATCGGCCCGGTGCAGGTGCTTGGCGAACGCCGCCTCGCTGATCCGGTTCGGCTTGATCTTGCCGTCCACTGCCTCCTGCGCGAGTTCCTGTGCGGCCTCGACGATCTCGGTGCGGCCGCCGTAGTTCACGCAGTAGTTGATGGTGATGACGTCGTTGCCGACCGTCATCTGCTCGGCGATGTCGAACTCCTTGATGACGCTGCGCCACATGCGCGGCCGCGAGCCCACCCAGCGCATCCGCACACCCATGTCGTTGAGGTTCTCGCGCCTGCGCCGGACCACCTCGCGGTTGAACCCCATCAGGAAGCGGACCTCTTCAGTGCTGCGCTTCCAGTTCTCGGTCGAGAAGGCGTAGACGGTGAGATGTTTGATGCCGATTTCGATGGCGCCGCAAGTGATGTCGATGAGCACCGCCTCACCCATCTTGTGGCCCTCGGTGCGGTGCAGGCCGCGCTGAGTGGCCCAGCGGCCGTTGCCGTCCATCACGACGGCGACGTGTTTGGGTACCTGGTCGGCAGGGATCTCAGGTGCGGAAGCCTTCGACGTGTGCTGGGGCGGACGGGCGAACCTGCCGTTGCTGTGTGCGGTCAACTGCGGAAAGACGACCGGCCAGCTCGACTTGTCGGGAAAGGTCGGATAGTCGTCAGGCGCCGGAGGCAGCTGTGGGTGGGCAGCTTTCGACGCCCTCAGCCCTTTCCGATTCACTGCCACGGGTGACATCCTGCCCGAACAGCGACACGCGGTGCTCAGCGACCGCGCGATCGACTCGGTACACACGCTCGACCAGCGGCAACGTCCGGAGCTGACGCTCGAGGTGCCACTGCAGATGTGCGGCCACCAACCCGCTGGCCTGATTGCGGTGCGATTGTTGCGATGCTTGCGCGACGTCCCAGTTGCCGTCGTGGAGCGCCGACATCAAGTCGAGCACAGCCTGCGGCGGGGTGGTCGATCCGGACGGCCTGCAGTGCATGCACACACTGCCGCCTGCGGCGATGTGGAACGCCCTGTGCGGCCCTGGAGCGGCGCAGCGGGCGCACTCGGTGAGCGCGGGTGCCCATCCGGCGATCCCCATGGCTCGCAGCAGGTAAGCGTCCAGCACGAGTTCCCATGGGCGGCCTGCGTCAGCCACCGCCCGCAACGCGCCGACCGTCAGCCGGTGCAGCGCAGGCGCGGGCGCGCGCTCCTCGCCTGCCAGCCGTTCGGCCGTCTCCAGCACCGCGCACGCACAGGTGTAGCGGCCGTAGTCACTGACGATGTCGGCGGCGAACGCGTCGATGGCCTGCACCTGGGTGACGATGTCGAGATTGCGGCCGGGGTGCAGTTGAACGTCGATGTGCGCGAACGGCTCCAGCCGGGACCCGAACTTGCTGCGGGTGCGCCGGACTCCCTTGGCCACCGCGCGGACCAACCCGTGGTCGTGGGTGAGCAGGGTGACGATCCGGTCGGCCTCGCCGAGCTTGTGTTGGCGAAGCACCACCGCCCGATCCCGGTACAGGCGCATCCGCACAGTTTCCCACCGTGTTCTGACAGTGCCGGTAGGCAGCGCCGGGATATTCTCGAAATGATGGCTGAGATCACCATGCCTTCTGCATTCACCGCGCCTGCGACCCCACTGCCGACCTTGACCAGCCTGCTGTATCGACTCGCCAGCGGCAGCGTGACCGCAGTCGAGCTGACGCGGCAGTCGCTGGACGCCATCGAGGCCAGCCAGCCCACGCTCAACGCGTTTCGCGTGGTGCTCCGCAGACAAGCGCTCGCCGAGGCGGCCAGGGCCGACCGCAGACGCGCCGCAGGAGCACAGTCCCCTCTGTTGGGGATACCGATCGCAGTCAAGGACGACGTCGATGTGGCCGGCGTGCCGACGATGTTCGGCGCGGCGGGCCGGGTGCACTTGGCGCCGACCGACGCCGAAGTGGTGCGACGGCTACGCGAAGCGGGCGCCGTCATCGTCGGCAAGACGAACACCTGCGAGCTCGGCCAGTGGCCGTTCACCAGCGGACCTGCATTCGGGCACACGCGAAACCCGTGGTCGCGCAACCACACTCCCGGCGGATCGTCCGGAGGCAGCGCGGCGGCGGTGGCCGCCGGACTGGTCACCGCGGCGATCGGATCCGACGGCGCGGGCAGTGTCCGCATACCCGCAGCCTGGACGCATCTGGTCGGCATCAAGCCGCAACGTGGCCGCATCTCGACATCCCCGCTGCCGGAGGCCTTCAACGGCATCACCGTGAACGGCGTGCTGGCTCGCTCGGTCACCGATGCCGCCCTGCTGCTCGACGCCGCGTCGGGAAACGTCGACGGCGACCGTCACAGACCCGCGCCGATACAGGCCGCCGAGGCCGTCAGCCGCGCGCCGGGCCCGTTGAGGATCGCGCTGTCGACGAAGTTCCCGTTCAACTTCTTCCGCCCCAAGCTGAACCCCGACATCCGCGACGCACTGCACATCGTCGGCGAGCAACTCACCGAACTCGGCCACAACATCGTCGCTGCCGACCCCGACTACGGAGTCGGGATGTCGTGGAACTTCCTGTCCCGGTCGACGTCGGGGCTGCTGGAATGGGCCGATCGCCTAGGCCACGACGTCGAACTGGACCGGCGCACCATGGAAAACCTCAGGATGGGACGGCTGCTGTCGGAGAACGTGCTGCGAAAGGCCAGGGCGAAGGAAGCCGCCACGCAGCGCCGCGTCGGCTACATCTTCAACATCGTCGATGTGATCCTCGCCCCGACCACCGCGCTGCCGCCACCGACTGTCCACCACTTCGACAAGCGCAGCGGCCTGTCCACCGACCGGGCGATGATCCGAGCCTGCCCCGCGACCTGGCCGTGGAACCTGCTCGGCTGGCCATCGATCAACGTGCCCGCCGGCTTCACATCGGACGGCCTTCCGATCGGCGTGCAGTTAATGGGTCCTGCCGACAGCGAGCCGCTGCTGATCTCTCTCGCCGCCGAGCTGGAGGCGGTCAGCGGTTGGGTCAACAAGCAACCCGAGCCTTGGTGGACGGCGTAGGGTCACCGATCATGATCGTGCGGCGCTGCGCAGGCGTTTTGCCGATGGTCGCCGTGCTGGGCGCGGCAATCGCCGGAATGCCGTCCGCCGCGGCCGACAACAAGCGTCTCAACGACGGCGTGGTCGCCAACGTCTACACAATCCAGCACCAGGCCGGTTGCGAGAACGATGTGACGATCAGCCCGCAACTGCAGTTGGCCGCCGAGTGGCACACGAATGATGTGCTCAACAATCGCGCTCTGGACGCCGATATCGGGTCGGACGGCTCAACGCCGCAGGGGCGGGCGCAGGCCGCGGGCTTCACCGGCGCGGTCGCCGAGACGGTCGCGATCAACCCGGCGTTGGCGATCAGCGGCGTCGAGATCATGAACCAGTGGTACCACCGGCCGGATTACATGGCGATCATGTCGGACTGCGGCTACACCAAGATGGGCGTGTGGTCGGCGAACAGCCTCGACCGCACGGTCGTCGTCGCCGTCTACGGCAAGCCGGCCTAAAAGCGCCATTGACCAGCTGCTGAGGGCGGCCTTTACTCCGCCTTGACCATGCGTTGAATCTCGTTCCTGACGATGTAATCGTGACTACGCTTCAACAGGTGGAGCTGGGCGTTCTCGGGCCCGTGCAGGTCAGGCAGTACGGCCTGCCGGTCGCGATTCCCGGCGCCAAACCACGCGCGATCCTCACCATGCTCGGGCTGCACGGCGGATCGGTGGTGGCGGCCGACGCGCTCGTCGAACTCCTGTGGGGCGACGAGCCGCCGCGGACCGCCGTCAAAGCCATGCAGACCCACATCTCCGCCCTGCGTCGCGCGCTCGGCGACGGCTTCGTGTTGACGGAGGGCACGGGCTGGATCCTGACGCCCGCCGAGATTGACGCCACCCGCTACAAGTTGGCCGCCCGGCTCGGCCGCGACGCCATCGCCACCGGCGACGCGAGACAGGCGGTGTCTCACTTCGACGAGGCGCTGGCCCTCTGGCGCGGCATCCCCGAACTGCCGGACGGGCGGCGTGGAGGTTCAGAGAAGACCCGCTGGGCCGAGGGCCACGCCGCGCTCGTGGAGGACCGAGCCGACGCGCTACTGGCGACGGGTCGTGCCGCGGAGATCATCGGCGAGCTCGAGGCAGCCATCGCCGATTCCCCGCTACGCGAAAGACGTTGGGGCCATCTGATGCTCGCCCTTTACCGGGCAGGCAGACAAGGCGAAGCCCTCGGCGCCTATCAAGCGGGCCCGATCGCTGCTCGCCGAGGAGCTGGGCGTCGATCCAGGTCCAGATCTGCGCAGGCTCGAATCCGCGATCGTTGCACAGGACGTTTCTCTGGAATTGCCTGTATCGCATCAACTTTCGGCAGTTACGCGCGCAGTGACGTTCCTACTCACCGATATCGAAGGATCGACGGCCGCGTGGGAGGCGGATGCGGACGCGATGGCCGCGGCGCTCGCGCGTCACGACGAGATCGTCGAACAGGTCGTGACCTTCCGCGGAGGGCGGCTCATCAAGACTCGCGGCGAGGGCGACGCGACGTTCTCGGTCTTCGACCGGCCGTCGGGGGCGGCCGCCGCCGCCATCGAGCTTCAGGAAGCGATCCGTCAGGAGCCGTGGCCGTTGGCCGATCCGATGCGCATCCGGGTTGCTCTGCACACCGGCGAGGTGGAGTTCCGCGACGGCGACTACTTCGGCAGGGCGGTCAACCGGGCCGCACGCCTGCGGTCGCTGGCCACTGGCGGTCAGATCCTGTGCTCGGGCGCGACGGCCGAACTCGTGATCGACACACTCGCGGACGATGTCGTGCTGGCCGATCTGGGGATGCGTCAGACTGAAGAACCTTGCGCGCCCTGAGCACGTGTTCGAACTTCGCATCGAGGCCGAGGAGTCCCGCACGCCCGCAGTCGATTCGCCGGTGGAGCGTCCCCCGCTGCCCGCCGTGCTCGGCGGCTCCGGACCGTTCGTCGGGCGCGGACGCGAACTCGAGCGGCTGCTGGCCGCCTGGCAGACGACGCAGGTCACGGGTAGCCACGCCGTGCTGATCTCCGGCGAACCGGGTGTGGGCAAGACGCGACTGGCCGGCGAATGGTCCCGCCAGGCATACGAACAGGGCGCCATCGTCCTCTACGGGCGCTGCGACGAGGATCTCGGCGCGCCGTATCAGCCGTTCTCCGAGGCGCTGCGGTCACTGGTGCCGGGCTTCGGGACCAGCCGGTTGCGCGGGATTCGCGGTATCGAAGCGCTGATACCTCTGGTCCCGGAGCTGACCGAGGTATTGCCGGAACTGGCGGCGCCGCCGGGAGCCGACCCGGACACCGAGCGTTATGCGCTTTTCGACGCGGTCGGTGCGCTGCTCGGCACCGCCGCCGCCGGTGCACCCGTGATCCTGGTCCTCGACGACCTGCACTGGGCGGCCAAGCCGACACTGTTGTTATTGCGACATCTCCTTCGCTTCGGCGAGCACGCGCGCATTCAGATCGTCGGCACATATCGCAGTACTGATCTCGATCGCTCGCACCCGCTCGCGGCTATGCTCGCCGATCTTCACCGCGACGGTTCGGTCAGCCGCCTCACACTTGGCGGCCTCGACGAAGACGACGTCACCGCCTACGTCGCCGAAGCCGGCTACGACGATGAAGAGCTTGCTCGCGCACTGGCCTCAGTCACCGGTGGCAATCCGTTCTTCCTCATCGAGGCACTCCGTCACGTCGATGAGAGCGGTGGCCGCTGGGATCCGACGACCCTACCGCAGGGCGTTCGGGAAGCCGTGAGTCGCAGACTTTCTCGGCTTCCAGAGGAGACGAACACAGCACTCGCAACCGCCGCCGTCGTGGGAAGCCGGTTCGAGCTGACGCTTGTCGAGCGCGTGGTCGGTCACGACCTCGTCGACGCGTTCGACGAATCGGCCAAGGCGGGCATCGTGATCGAAGAGCCCGGCGGTCGCTACCGGTTCAACCACGCAATCGTCCGGCAGTCGCTGTTGGCCGAGCTCGCCTCCGTCCGGCGCATGCGCCTACATCAGCGCATCGCAACGACTTTGGAGTCCGAACCGGGCACCGACGACGAACTTCTGGCCGAACTGGCCTACCACTACTTCGAATGCGCGTGGGCGGGAAATGCGGCCAAGGCGGTCGATTACTGCAGGCGTGCGGCCGATCAGGCAATGGCCCGGCTGGCTTACGAAGGCGCCGCCGACCTCTACGGCAAGGCTGTTCACGCGCTCGAGGACTTAGACGACGAACTACCCGACCGCGACGAACAGCGAGCGGAGCTGCTGGTCGCTCGTTGTGAGGCGCTGCTGGCCGCAGGCGATGTGGTTGCAGCGAAGGGTGCTGTCGCCCAATTGCATTCGACTACAGCTCATTCCGGCCGGCTTGCAGCGTGGGGCGCGTGCTTTGACGGTCAGCTGTCGATGCTCACCGATCCGGAGCGGCTGGACGAGATCGAGGCCGCGGTGGCGGCGCGCCGCTGCGAGTCTGGCGCAGTTCGAAGATGCCGCAGGAGAGGCGAAGGCTCACACCGTCCGCGCCGGGGTTCTGGCCCGGCTCGGCCGAATCGGGGATGCCGAGACCGCCCTCGATCAGGCGCTGACGGCAGCGCGGCGGGCGCGTGAACACCGCCGCGTCAACGCCGTGCTGGCCGGGGCGCCTCTCGCCGCGCTGTGGGGTCCCAATCCGGTCCCCCGCGCAGGCGGACGGTGTCTGGATGTCGTTCGCCTGCTGCGCATCACGACCGGCTCACCGGTTGTCGAGGCAACATCGACGAGGTGTCAGGGTGTGCTGGACGCATTTCGCGGGCGTGCGTCCGCGGGGCGCCAGCTGATCGAGTCCGCCAGACGATCACTCACCGAACTCGGCATGCGGCACGCCTTGCTCGAGGTCGACCAGTTCGCAGGCATCGTCGAGTTGGTCGCTGACGATCCCGCGGCTGCAGAGCCGCATCTTCGCCGGGCGTACAACGGTTTTCGACGAATGCGCCTCGATGCTGATACGGCAGAGACGGCGGCGTTGCTGGCCCAGGCGTGCCTCGGCCTCGGCAAAGAGGCCGAATCCGATGAGTTATGCACGGAAAGTGAACGTCTCGCCGGCCACGATTTGAAGGCCGCGATCGCCTGGCGAACTGTTCGTGCGCAACTCTTGGCGCGCGGCGACAACCACGGCGACGCCCGGCGGATCGCTCAAGAAGCTGTCACCATTGCCGAGCGAACAGACCTCTTGGTCGATCATGGTGACGCGTGTCTTGCGCTCGCGACCGTGCGGGCCGCCGCGGGTGACGCTGCGGGGGCTATGGCTGCCGCAGAGAAGGCCAGCAGCCTGTACGAGCTGAAAGGTGCTACGGCCCTTGCAGATCGAGCACGAGCCTTTTGGGCGAAAGTACCGCATCAACCGCGGCCGACCCGAATCGCCACCGCTTGAGGTCGATGGCAACTTATTCGCCGTAGCCAGCAGGATGGCCTCCGCCGTCAATAGCGAGAACTGGGACGAGGTGGAGGAGATGATCGCCCCACGGATCCTGCTCGAGAGTCGCCGCAAGATCGTCGGCTGTCGCACCCAGCGCATATCTCTCCGCGGCAGTGGTCACTTGCGATGAGGAGCTACTTCGACGTGGGCATGGTCAACGGTGCGTCGTTGCGCTTGTCGCCGTGCGCGGCGCGCGCCTCGCACTCGGACGACTGGAGATTTGTACTATCCCGATCCCAGCACCGGCGCGCCGAAGGAGGAGATGCTCGAGTTGTTCGGCCTCGACCAGCAGGGTCGAGTTGCGATGCAAATGGTTTTCGATGTCGAAGACTTAGACGCTGCGCTGGCTGAACTCGACGCTCAATACGCGCAGTTCGGAGCAAGAACCCAAGGTGCTGAACGTCGAACCGAACAATTTGTGCACGAGGTCGTACGACGGGCGCAGATCGGCCTTCGCCCGTCAAGACCTGAAGGCAATCGAGCAACTGTACGCGCCGGACGTGTCCTTCGAGAGTCGTCGGAAGATCGTCAACTTCACCCAGAGTGACATTCCCTCGAGCAACTGGCCACGAGAAGCGTTGCGTCTACTCGAAGTCGGCGGTCCTCCCCAAATATCGTTCATGGCGACACGTGGCGAGCGGCTTGCTGTCGCCCGATTGAAGCTCGGCACCGAAGACACGAGCCCCGGCGCACCGTGCGACGAGTCACTCCATCTATTCGGCCTCGACGAGCAGGGCAGACTGACGTTGCAGGTTGCTTTCGAGCCCGAGGACATCGACGCGGCGATGGCTGAACTCGACGCCAGCACGCGCGACCCAGCAGGAAGAGCCGTCGGCGCCATCCATCGAAGCCTAGAACTCTTGCTTGCGTGTCGTTCGCCGCATGGAATCGGCTTGGAGAAAAGAAGACTGGCGATGAGTGCGACAAGATGTTCGCTTCCAGAGTTTAGTCGAGAGCCGGCAGGAAGATCGTCGGCGTCGCCGCAGCGACCTCTCGTCGGCCGAATGGATCGCCGAGACAAGGAGTTTGCGTGAGCCGGGCATGCGGCGCCACAGCAGTGCAGTTGTCGCCGTCCGAGGCGAGAGTTTGGCTCTGGCCGAAGTGTCGTCGGCCAGCGGATGCGAGTTCGGGTGCGCCACAAGACGAGATGCTCGTCCTCTTCGGCATCGATGAAGGCGGTCGCATCGAGATGCAGGTGACGTTCGACATTGAGGATAAGACGCTGACGCGCTCGCCGAACTGGACGCCGCAGCACGCGCGGCTCGAGCCAGCGCCACCGCCGAGAGCTCCGCTGGAGAACACAGCCAGTCTCGTAAACGACCGACTCAACACACTCTTTACCGGCAAGCGCTGGCAGGAGATCGGAGGCACTATTCGCCAACAACATCCGCCTCGAGGACCGGCGGCGCGGACTGCGCAACGAAAGCACCGACCGCGCCGCCGCTGTCGCGGCTCTGCACGCGATCGCAGACACTGGTACTACGAGATTGACTCCGAAAGTCATTGCGATACGCGGGGAACGCCTCGCACTCGTTCGAACCCTCCATCACGGGAGGGATATGCGGCCCGACGCATTCCATACCGAAACACTCACGATCTCCGAGATCACTGCGGACGGGGTGATTACGAGTCGATTGCGTTCGACCTCGAAAATATCGAAGCTGCCATCACCGAACTCGATGCGCGGTACGCCGTCAGCGAAGCGGCGCCACACTGCGCGCACATGGCAGGTCATCACGCGAGACCTACGCCGGAAGACTCGAGGCGAACTGCCACCGTCTACACCGGGTCTGGTGAACATCGACCATCGGCACGTGACCCCTATGGCACCCGACGACGGGATCGCCTACTTCCGCGCGTCTTGGGACCTTGCAAAGGACTTCAGGCTCTACGTCGAAACTGTGCATCGGCTCACCGATCTCGGCGCGGTTTCTACGCGGTCGGCCGAGGCAACCTCAACGCAGGATTCGAGGCAGCGTGGCGGGCGATCGATCTGGTCACTGTCGACGGCGACCGCATCTGCCGTGGCGAGAATTTTCGACGAAGCAGACCTCGACGCTGCACTCGCAAGGTTCGACGAACTCACCCGTCCCAAGCGCCTTGATAACTCCGAAAGCCAGGTGTCCAAAGACTTCCTAGCGCTATTCGCTGACCGTGACTGGACGGCAATGGCAGAACGCTTGGCGGACGACTGCTTTACAGACGATCGTCGTCGAATCGTTGGAGTTGGAATACAACATGGCTGTGAGCGCATCATGGCGGACTGGCGCGCGGTCGCTGAGGTTGGGGTCAAGCACATCGGGTCGTCAATTGTCGCCACACGCGGGGAGCGCCTCGGCCTCTATCGGCTAACGTTCGGCGGCCGAGATCAGCGGCCTGAGGCGTTTCAGTCATTGGTGCTTGGCGTCGGCGAGGTGGATGCCAACAGCCGAATCACGGCCTCAATTATGTTCGACGCTGATCGAATCAACGACGCGTTTGCAGAGCTTGAGGCTCGCTACGTAGCAGGCGAAGCCGCCGAATTCGCACAGACTTGGTCGGCGATTGTAGAGGTTTACGCAGCCTTCAACCGGCGAGAACTTCCGACGACGACACCCACATGGACCTATGTTGACCATCGCTCACTGGTATCGACCAAGGCGAGGGACTTAGGCGCGTACATCAATTCTGCGTGGGAGGCGACGCCGGATCTGAGCATCCATGTGGAGGCGGTGCATCGCTTGACCGACTTCGGAGCGGTCCTGACCCATACGGCGTCCGGCACGAGTCGTGAGGGCTTCGGTTTCGAGTGGCGAATGATCCACATCTACACAGTCGAGGGCACCCTGATCGACCGCTGCGAAATGTTCGACGAGCAGGACCTCGACGCTGCACTCACAAGGTTCGACGAGTTGCACCCGTCGGGGCTCCGGCTAGAGAATGCGGCAAGCCGGGCCTACGACCGTCTTTGGCATCTCTTTGAGACCGGTGACTGGCGCGCCGTAACTGACATGTTCATCGAAGACATTGCAAACGACGATCGCCGTCGGGTCGTCAACGCCGGCATCGAGTACGGCCGACACATCCAACTGGAGAATCTGCGACGCCTGGCCGACATCGGAGCCACGATATCGACCAAGGTGGTTGCGACTCGGGGCGATCGGCTCACCCTCAACCGGTTCCGCACCACGAACAGCGATCTGCGGCTGGGCGAGTTCGACAGCGAGATGCTCACCGTGATTGAAACTGACGTTGATAATCGGATCGCGGCGGGTGCGCTGTTCGAGTCCGACGACCTCGATGCCGCGTTCGAGGAACTCGACGCGCGGTACCTCGCCGGTGAAGCGGCACCCTATGCACCCAACTGGTCGGCGATCCTGAGCGCAAGCCGAGCGTTCAATCGGCGTGAGATGTTCCCGACGACGGCGGACTGGGTCAACATCGACCACCGGCGTGTAACCGCTTTCACGCCCGGCGATATGGCTGCCTATGTCCGCGCCACATGGGACGTCGCTACAGGCGTTCGCCATCGCATGGTTTCCGTGCATCGCCTGACTGGTCGCGGCGCGGTCCTCACCCAAGTGTCAACCGCGACCTCGCGCGACAGCTTCGAGGCCGAATGGCACGAGGTCGTCTTGTTGATGATGGACAGCGACGCGATCAGCCGGTGCGAGATCTTCGACGAAGTCGACCTTGAAGCCGCGGTCGCGAAGTTCAACGAGCTCAATCATCAGCAGGCGCCGCAACTCGAGAACGCTGCAACCCGAAAGAATGTGCTGATCGTCGACGCGTTCAACCGCCGAGATGTGGACGCATATCTCGCCACGGTCGATTCGGACGCCCGATACGAGGATCGGCGCAAGGGCCTTCGCAGCGAAGGTCCGATAGACGTGAATTACGCTCACGCGTTCTTGTTCGGTTCGGCCGAGAGCTGGCGGCTAGAGATCGAGCCTGTAGCCGTCCGTGGCCATCTCTTGGCGCTGAGCCGCTACACCTTCCGTGACGCTGACGAGACTGAGAGGCCGATCGCAGTCGAGGCCTTGGTACTCACGGAAGTGGGTGAAGCCCAGTTGATCTATTGGGCTGTGGTGTTCGACACCGACGACGTCGACGATGCGTTCGCGGAACTCGACTCACGTTACGGCGCAGGCGAAGCTGCCCCGCACGCTCGTGCGTGGTCGGCAATTACTCGCTCCTTCGACGCGTTCAACAGCCATGAACTTCCGTCGACCACGCTCGAATGGATCGACCGTCGTCGGTTGGTAGGAAGCGGTCCGAGTGATCTCGGCGAAACGGCACAAGCTGCGTGGGATATGACGATGAATATCCGCAGCCGTATCGAGTCGGTGCATCGGCTGAACGACCGTGGCGCTGTCATCACGCAGTCCTTACATGGAACGTCGGCGCAGGGATTGGACTTCGAGTCGCGGATGATCGACGTCTTCACCATCCACGGTGATGCCATCACCCGCTGCGAGATGTTCGACGAAACGGACCTCGAAGTCACGATCGCCGAATTCGACGGCAGCTGAACTCAGAACCCCAGCCGGCCAAGCTG
>CAVWPQ010000026.1:0-25619 GCA_963756865.1 uncultured Actinomycetota bacterium
GGCCCTGGCACCCCCCGCCGACATCGACGGAATCGTGCATCCGACCAATCCCGTCAACATCAACGGTGTTCTCGACCCGACCAGCCAGGCCAACCTCGACGGCTTCCTCAAGCAGGCGCGCGACCTGTTCCCCTGAAGCGGAGGTGGTCACCATCGGTGTATCGATTTCTGAATTCCTGCAGGCCGGCGACAGCGCCAAGACCTCGGAACACAACGGCCTGAACGGTTTCAGCGGATTGCACGGCGGACTGGCCGTGGCGATGCTGATCCACAAGATGCGGGCCCTGATCCCTGCGAATGTGGATCTGGTGGCCGTCACCTCGCGTTTCATCAGGCCACTGACGTGGCCCATCGATGTCGACGCTTTCGTGGTGCGGAACGGGACGACCGTGACGACCGCCCGCGCGTCGGCGTCGTCGGCGGCTGGAATCAGCGTCGAGGCAACTGCCACGTTCGGCAGCGGCGTGTCACGCGACATTCCGACCCTCGCGCCCGCCATGCCGACCGGCATTGTCGGTCGTTCAGAGGCACCGGTATTCGTCATCCCACCCGAGTTCGTGCCGATATCTCAACGCTTGGAGATCAGGGCGGCAAGCAACGAATTGCCCTACAGCGGCGCCGCGCACCCTGTCTTGTGTGGGTGGGTCCGGCTCAAGGACGACGTTCCGGCAGGAGACGAGCGGATAGCGATCCTTGTCGACTCGCTTGCACCCTCGTATACGGCTCTGCTGACCGAGCTGAAAGCTGTTCCAACGGTGGAGATGTCGGTCCAGCTGGCGGCGGGTGCGGCCGACTCGGCATTCGACTGGGTGCTCATCCTGGCTGAGACGACGTCCGCCGACGCGCACGGCTTCGTGCGGGAAACCATCGATATGTGGTCCGAGGGAGGCCGTTACCTGGCGAGTTGCACCCAGCTGAGAGTGGTGCGATGAGCATCATCGATGTGCTATCCGCGAGATCCTCGGCTGCGGATCCGGCGTACGTTTTTCTCGCCGACGGCACCGTCCAAAGCGAAGCGCGGTGGACGTTCGCCGATACCGCGGAACACTCGCGGGCGTTCGCAGCGAACCTGGCCGGCCGCGGTGTCCGTGCAGGCGACCGTGTCGTGGTGGCGGTGAACCCCGGCCTTGACTACATCGCCGCGCTCTTCGGCACCATGTATCTGGGCGCCGTCCCCGTCCCGTGTTTTCCGCCGGTGCGCGCCAAGGAGTTACAACGATTTCGCGCTATCGCGGCCGACTGCTCACCTCGCGGAATAGTCACCGATGAGCTGTACCGCGATCAGATGGCTGATCTCGATCAGTCCGTGATCTGCGTCGAACATTGTCTCCGCGAGACCGGCGATGTCTCCTCTGCGCCAGGTGCACCCGATGACCTTGCGCTGATCCAGTACACCTCCGGCTCGACGGGAAGCCCGAAAGGCGTCTGCCTCACCCATGACAACCTGGTGAGCAACTGTGAAGCGCTGGGCCGCAACATGGGCCACCAGCCGGACAGGGTCGGGTGCTCCTGGCTGCCGCCTTATCACGACATGGGGTTGATGGGGACGATCATCCTGTCGATGTTCCACGGTTGGCCGCTGGTCCTAATGTCGCCGATGCATTTCGTCCAACAGCCACGCCGCTGGCTGGAGGCGATCACCCGCTACAAGGTGACGGTCACCGTTGGGCCGAACTTCTCGCTCGATCTGTGTGCCGAGGCTGCAGAGGACGACGACTGTGACGACCTCGACCTGTCCACGGTGAGGGAATTGTACTGCGGCGCCGAGCCGATCAGCGCCGACACATTGGCGCGGTTCGAACACAGTGTTTCGAGACTGGGATTCGACATGAGGGCGCTGATTCCGTGCTACGGGATGGCAGAGGCGACGCTCTTCGTGTCCGGCAAGCGGGCCGGGTCCCGGCACCGCACGCAGCGCGCACCGGATCCAGATTCAGACGGGCGCTTGGTGGTTGGCTGCGGTGAGGTCGATGGCGAGCACGCCGTGCGCATCGTCGACACCGCCACCCTGCGGCCGGTGCCCGACGGACGTGTCGGCGAGATCTGGGTATCGGGACGCAGCGTCGCCGTCGGCTATTACAACCGAGACGATCTGACGCGAACGGTGTTCGGTTCCAGGCTCGACGGCGAGACGCGCAGCTACCTGCGCACCGGCGATCTCGGATTCATGCGGTCGGGTGAACTGTTCGTCACAGGCCGAATCAAGGATCTGATCGTCGTCAGCGGCCGCAACATCCACCCGCAGGATGTCGAGGCCAGTGTGGTGCGCTCCGATCCCGTGTTCCGCAGCGCTGCCGCCTTCTCGGTTCGCGGCGACGGGTCCGAACGGATGATCGTTGTCGCCGAGGCCGTACACGCGGAGGTATCGGCCGAGATGTACGCGACGATGGTCGAGACGATCCGGTCAAGTGTGACATCGGAATTCGGGGTCGGACCTGAAGTCCACATCTGCCCGAGGCGATCGATCCCCACCACGACAAGCGGGAAGATTCGTCGTCAGGAGACCAAGCGAAGGTTCCTGGCCGACACGCTGTGTCCCGTCGGCATCGATCCACAGACTGTGCAGGAGCGCACGGCATGAGTGGTGATGTGACGGTTCACGAACGCGACATTCTCGCCTCGCGTCTGGCTTATCTCACGGTCGGGCTACCCACCATCGGGACAGTCGGGGCGATCGCGTATGCGGTCTACGACGGTTTCACGGCCTTCGATGTATGGGCGTTTTCGGTGATGTACCTGATCACCGCGCTGGGTGTGGAGGCCGGTCTGCACCGATACTTCACCCACCGGTCGTTCGACGCGTCCGAGTCGCTGAAGGTGTTCTTCGGTGTTGCAGGTTCGATGGCTGCGCAGGGCCCGATCGTCTTCTGGGTTGCCAATCATCGACTGCACCACGCATTCGCCGACACGGATCGCGATCCGCACTCCCCGCAGCCACGGGGTCCAGGCCTGTGGGGGCACGCAAAGGGCCTGTGGCACGGCCACGCGGGCTGGCTCTTCGACGTCGAGAAGATCGATTGGAGCAGGCACACCCGTGACTGGCTGGTCGACCGCCGGGTGATGAAGATCAACGGCTGGTATTTCTGGCTGGTCCTTCTCGGCATCGTCGCCCCGGGTGTGATCGGCGGTCTCGCAACGCAATCCCTGCACGGGGTCATCGGGGGCATCCTCTGGGGTGGGTTCGCCCGAATCTTCGTCCTCGACCATGCGACGTGGGCGGTGAACTCGTTGGGACACACGATCGGCAACCGCGAGTTCCCGCTGCGCGACGAAAGTCGCAACATCGGCGTGCTTGCGCCGCCCACGCTGGGCGGGTCGTGGCACAACAACCACCATGCCCGACCCGCGCTCGCGCAGACGCGCAGGCACTGGTGGCAACTCGACTTGGCCGGTGAGTTCATCCGACTAGCCGACCGCGTCGGCCTGGCTCGAAATGTGCGCTATGTGGACCCGCCGGGGCAGGGGAGTGGCGCATGAGAGAGGAATCGCTGGCCCGCGCGATTGTTGCGCTCAACCCGAAGAGCGCGCGCGCCAAACGCGTCGTCGCCCTGGTCACAATCGGGGTGCCTGCGATCGGCTTCGCCATCGCCTGCCACCTCGTATTCACCGGCAGGGCAACCGCGCTCGACTACACTCTCTTCGCGGTGTTCTATGCGGTTCAGATGTTCGGCATCACCATCGGATTCCATCGCTATCTCGCGCACAAGTCCTTCAAGACGTCGCGGTTCTTCGAGGGTGTGCTGTTGATCTCCGGATCGATGGCCCTCGAAGGCCCACTGCTGTTCTGGGTGTGCACGCATCGCCGTCACCACCGCTACGCCGACGACATCGGCGACCCGCACTCACCGAACCTCAGCGGTGCCGGACTGCGCGGCACGTTGAAAGGCCTGTGGTACGCCCACATTCCGTGGATGTTCAGCGACCAGGAGTCGCGCGCGTCGGTGTTCGCACCCGACGTGCTGCGCGACCGCCGCCTGTACGGTTATTCCCGGACCTACCCGATCTGGGCGCTGGTGAGCCTACTCCTGCCTGCGATTCTCGGCTTCGTGATCGGCGGCAGTTCGGCAACGGCGATGTCGGGTTTCGTGTTCGGCGGACTCGCACGGATATTCGTCGCCAATCAGGCGGCCTGGTGCGTCGGGTCAATCAGCCACATGATCGGATCGCGGCCCTTCGTTACGAAAGACAACAGCGCCAACAACTGGCCGGTCGCCATCTTCACGTTCGGCGAGGGCCTGCAGAACAACCATCATGCGTTCCCCAGTGCGTACAGGCACGGAATGCGTTGGTGGGAACCAGACGTCAGCGGCTGGGTGATCGCCACGCTTGCCAAGGCCGGCGTCGTCTGGGATCTGCGGATGCCCGACCGCGACACGATCAACAACCGATTGCGCAGAAAGGCTGGGCAGCATGTTCGGACGTAGGAGAGCTCCGGTCATCGATGGGCCGCTGACGCACGAGTCGTTGCGGACATGGCTGGTCAGCGAGTTGGCGCGGCGCGTCAAGTGCACCGAAGCCGAGGTCGACACGGCCAAACCCTTCGACGCCTACGGTCTCGATTCGCGGGCGGCAGTGCAGGTTTCAGGCGCGCTGGAGAAGGTTGTCGAACGCAGGCTTTCGCCGGCAATCCTCTTCGACCACGGAACCGTGGACGATCTCGCCAGCTATCTGACCCGGGAGCTTCGGCTCCAGAGCTGAAGTATCCGCGCCATGGCCCAGACGATGATCCCCACCGATCCTGACCCGAGATTCATCGACTTCATGGAGAAGAGCGGCTCCATCGAAGGCGAACGACTCGCCGCAGCGATTCCCAGGGAGTATCTGCAACCGTCGTTGCTGCGCGGGATGGCCGGGATCCTGGTGAGCGCTGCGCTGTACATCGGTGCGATCGTCGGGATCGCGGTGATCGACCGCTGGTATGTGGTGGCACCGCTGATCGCGATCGCCGGACTGGGCGGCTGGGGCTTGCACTGCGTCGGCCACGACTGCGGCCACGGCTCGTTCTCGCGAAATCGCCGGTTGAATGTCGCGGTCGGCCACGTGGCGCTGCTTCCGCTGCTTTATCCGTTCCACTCCTGGCGACACCTGCACAACTGGCACCACTCGCACGCCAACAGCCTGGAAATGGACACCGACTGGCGGCCGATACCCGAGGAGGCCTACCGCCGCATGCCACTGCGGCACCGAATCCTCTACGTCAGTATGCGCACATGGGCGGTGTGGGCGGGGTCGATCAACTACTGGGTGCAATCCGGTTTCCGCCCTTCGTATTTCCCGAAGAGGGAGATGCGCCGCGACGTGCGTCGGTCGGTATGGTTCGTTGCCGCCGTCGGCGGCGGATATCTCGCGCTGCTCACCGTCTTCACCGGATGGCAGGGTCTACTCCTGTGCTTCGTCGCGCCCTGGTTCGCCATCCACGCCTGGTTCAGCATCACCACGCTGATGCACCACAGCGCTGAAGACATTCCCTATCTGCCTGAATCGCTGTGGACGCGCAACGCGAGCAAGCTACTGGTGACGACCGACTACGTCTACCCGCGATGGCTGCTGTACCTGACGCACAACATCTCCCTGCACACCGCACACCACGTCGCACCCGCTGTGCCGTTCTACAATCTCGGCAAGGCTCAAGTCGCGCTTCGTAGCGAGTACCCGGAGCTGGTGCGTGTCGAGAAGGTGGGCGTGCGCAAGCTGTGGAACATTCTGCGCAAGTGCCGGTTCTACGACCCGGTGTCGGGTCTGTATTCGACGCGACCGATGCGCCGTGCCGATTCGGTCGGGGCGCAGCCGTCGTGAGCGGGCGGG
Source organism: uncultured Actinomycetota bacterium (assembly GCA_963756865.1). Classification (GTDB taxonomy): domain Bacteria; phylum Actinomycetota; class Actinomycetes; order Mycobacteriales; family Mycobacteriaceae; genus Mycobacterium. The sequence continues at coordinate 5,806 of CAVWPQ010000026.1, forward strand.
GGCTTCTGGCTGCCGGACTGTCTCGGGTGCATCGGATCGCGCCGCGCGCGGCAGGGTACGCGCACACCGCGCTGTTCGTCGACACCCGCGGACTGGGCAACATCCCAGACGATGTGTGTCCGCTGGGCGCGCGCAGGGTGGACGTCAGGGATGTACCGCGGGTCGCGGCCGTCTACGTGTGGGGAAGCGCGGAACCGCGCGTTCTCGCGCTGCACGGATGGGGAACCGACAGCACGACGATGTCCGCCGTCGTCGATGCGGCGGTTCGATGCGGAGAGTCGGCGGTGTGTTTCGATGCTCCCGGACACGGAGTCTCACCGGGCAGGCAAGCGACGATCACCGAGTACGCAAGCGCCATATCCGCAGTATTGCAACGCTTCTCGAGTATCCAGACGATCGTCGCCCACTCGCTCTCGGCCATCGCCGCGGTTGCGGCGGTATCCGAGTCCGATGCGCCGTCGGTTTGTACCATCCTCATGCTCGCCCCCACCTGTTCGCTGGCGGGTGTACTCGACCGTTGGGTCGCAGCGCGTGGGCTGCCTGCGGGGGTCGCGGAGTTGATCTCCCGCGAACTGGAACGTCGCGACGGGGTCCCGGTGTCGCACTGGGACATCAGGACTCTCGCGCTGCCCCCCTCGGTCCAGGTACGGGTCCTGCACGACCCGGCGGACGAGTCGGTGCCCGTCAGTGATTCGCAACAGATCGCCGCCGCCATCGGCGCCGAAGTCGGTGAGACGGTCGAGGGCACCGGCCATCACGGGATCCTCGGTTGCGACGAGACACGTGCGGCGCTGGCCGTGTGCCTGCAGTCCTTAGCCGAAACCCGCCGAACAGGAAGGCGACACGATGCAGGTGATTGAGGCGTCCATTCCGGCGGTGCTGCGCGAGCGTGCGCAACTGCAGTCCACCGACACTGCGTTCACCTTCATGGACTACGAGACGGATCCGGCGGGCCACGCCGAATCGCTCACGTGGGCAGAGGCTTACCGACGGTCGCGTGGGCTCGCCTGCGAACTGAGGCTGCATGCGCAGGCGGGGGATCGAGCGGCGATTCTCGCGCCGCAAGGCCTGGACTACGTTGTCTCGCTGCTGGCCGCATTGGAGGCGGGACTTATCGCCGTTCCGCTGTCCGCGCCGTTCGGTCCCGACGATGAGCACATTCATGCGGTACTCCATGATTCGTCGCCGTCCGTCGTGCTGACGACGTCCGCCGCCGTCGCGAGTGTCGCCACATATGTGCAACCGCGGGACGGTCGACGGGCGCCGTTCGTCGTCGAAGCCGATACCCTCGGCCTACAGGAGCCGGGACACGCTGGGCCCCTGCAGGATCGGCACCCACACATCGCATATCTGCAGTACACGTCGGGCTCGACGCGTGAGCCGGCTGGGGTCGTCGTCTCGCACAGGAATCTGGTCGCCAACTTCGAACAGGTGATGAGCGCCTATTTCGTGGATCACGGGAGGGTCGCACCACCAGACACCACCGTGGTGTCCTGGGTACCCCTGTCGCACAACATGGGCCTGTTCATCGGTGTGTGCGCACCGATCCTCGCCGGTCTGCACAGCGTGTTGATGAGTCCGATGGCGTTCATTGCGAGTCCGGCGCGGTGGATGCAACTGCTCGCCCGGCATTCTCGAACCTTCTCACCCGCACCGAATTTCGCACTGGATCTGGCGGTCAAGGCGACCGTCGACGAGGACATGGCGGGACTTGACCTCTCCGATGTGTTCAGCATCATCTGCGGCGGTGAACGGGTGGGCGCCGCGACGATGCGACGCTTTACCGACCGGTTCGCCCGGTTCAACCTCTCCGACTCGGTCATACGTCCGTCCTACGGACTTGCCGAGGCGACGGTGTACGTGGCGACCCGACGACCGGGCTCTCGGCCGAACGTCGTCGGGTTCGAGCCCGAAAAGCTTTGTGACGGTGCGGCCGAGATGTGCGGCGACGGTGGCACGGCGTTGGTCAGCTACGGTGCACCTCGATCACCGATCGTTCGCATCGTCGATCCTGACTCCCGCAGTGAGTGTGTTCCGGGGACGGTCGGTGAGATCTGGGTGCACGGCGACAACGTCGCGTGTGGTTACTGGCAGAAGCCGGAGGAGACCGAGCGCACCTTCGGCGCACGCCTGACATCGCCGTCGGAAGGTACACCGGAGCGGCCGTGGCTGAGGACCGGCGATCTCGGAGCGATCTGCAACGGCGAGCTCTTCATCATGGGTCGCATGAAGGACGTGCTGATCGTCTACGGCCGAAACCACTTTCCCGAGGACATCGAGGCGACGATCCAGGACGTCACCGGGGCCAGGGCGGCGGCGATCTCAGTTCCTGACGATCGGAGTGAGAAGGTCGTCGCGATCGTCGAGCTGGAGTCGCTCGATGCGACGGTTGACGCGATCGAGAATGCCGTCACCTCGGCGATATCCACATCGCACGGCCTCGCGGTCGCGGATCTCGTTGTGGTGGCACCTGGTTCGATTCCGACCACCAGGAGCGGCAAGGTCAGGCGCGCCGCCTGCGTCGAACGGTATCGCCGCGGTCAGTTCACCCGCCTGGCCTAGGGCACGACTCACAGGCTGCCGACGCCGTTGATCACAAGAAAGATGGCCACGACGGCGATGATGACGGCGATGAGCTGCCTGCGGCGGACGATGACCCAGTCGTGCAGCCGCAGCATGACGGAGTAGGTCTTCGCGGGTGCGATGAGGCTGCTGACGAGGGGGATCTCTGCGAACGCGAGCACCACGAGGTGGTAGACGATCAGCGCGCCGATCTGCGTCGCCGCATCCGCGTCCGACACCAGGATTGCCGCCAGCGCGGCCACATACTGGAGAGGGGTCGCCAGTGCCACGCCCGCAAGGAACGCCACCCAGAGCGAACCGCCCCGAAGGGCATCACCGGCGCGTGCCGTGAATCGCGACGGCGCGGTGTTCTTCGGCTGCCGTGCCAATGTCCGTCGGGGGAACCCCATCGCGATCAGGGCAGCGATGAGCAGTGCGAGCACCCCGACGCCGATCTGAACGAGCGCGACGGTGGAGCCGTCTCCCGCGCCCGGCACCTCCTGCATGAGTTTCAGAACGAGGCCGCGCAGCAGGAACAGCGCACTGAGGCCGACGGCAAGCCCCATTGCCAGGCTGCCGAGCCAGAATGCGAGAAGCTGGAGGACGGGTCGGGGACGCGATATCACCAGAACGGTGACTCCGATTCGCAGCGGGTCGACCATCGCTGCAAGTGCCATCACAAGCACCGCGGCCCACACCACGGGGAGCGTACAGGTCGCATGGGATATTGGCGCTGCTCACAGTTTGCTCTGTAGGGCATCATTGGCGTTAGGTTGTTGCCAGACAGCGTGGAAGGAAGGGGTCGGGTGTCGGTGACGGGCGGTCGGCTACGCCTCGGGTTGTTTGCCGCGACGTTTGCCCTTCTGTTCGTGAACGCGCTCGGTGTGTGGGGCGAAGCGACGGCCCAGTGGCTGTACACGGCACTTCAGGGGATTGCGGGTGCAGGCGCCCTTGTGACTGCGCTCGTGGTTGCCCGTCGCGTCACCGGATGGGCGAGGGCCTGGCGACTGCTGGTTGTGGCGGGGTTCGTCAGCTGGCTGATCGCCGAACGACTGTGGGGGTCGGGGCAGGCGGCGGGCGCCGCCACCGCGCCGTGGCCGGCCGTCGTGGCGTACTTCTTGCCGCCGATTTTCTCGGGGATCGCGATGGTCATCCTTGCGCATGCCTGGGACGGTGTGCGCGGCCCTCGCAGCGCGCTGCGCTACACGCGCCTCCTGGCGATTCTCGACGGCTTTGTCGCGGCACTGTCGTTTTCGACCTTGGTGGTGATCGCCGGGAGTGGAAGCGTGACCGCTGCCGCGGTGCCGCGGTCGGACAACCGTGCCGTGATGGTTGCGTATGCGCTCGTCGAACTGGTCGTGGTCGTCGCGGCCGTGCTGATGGCCATGGGATTTCGAGCTGACCGCCCCTTCCGGCAGAACTACATGTTGCTGTCCACTGGCGTGGTCATGCTCGCCTCGTCGGACAGATTGGTCGCATACCTCACCACCGTTGGTGTCGAAAGGGCCGCGCTGTGGGGCGGCTTCGGGTTCGTCCTCGGCCCGATGCTGATCGGATACTCCGTCCTGCAGCGACCACCGCAACCCGCCGAAGGCTTGAGCCGGGAGGCAATGGACTGGGCGCAGTTGGCGCTGCCCTACGTCGGCTTCCTCGGCATCGCGACTGTCTACGTCTTCCATCTTCTCAAGGGCCATCGCCTCGATAACTTGGAGCTCTACGTCGCGTTGGTGATGATCTTCATCGTCACGGTCCGGCAGCTCGTCGCAATGCGCGCCCAGCGACTTCTGACGCAGGGGCTGGTGGAGGTGCGGCGCAGGCTCGCCCATCAGGTGCACCACGATGCCTTGACGGAGCTGCCGAACAGGGTGCTGTTCGCCGAGCGACTGGACGAGGCCATTCGCAAGGGGCCATTCGTCCTGATATTCGTCGACCTCGACGACTTCAAGGAAGTCAACGACCGCTTCGGCCACGCGGGCGGCGACGAGCTTTTGAGCGCCGTCGGCGAGCGTCTCACCACGTGTATCGGGGAGGCCGACACGTTGGCCAGGATCGGCGGCGACGAGTTCGCGATCCTGATCGCCGGTGAAGAAGATCCGCCGGAAGTGGTCGCCGACCGAATTCGCGTCGCACTTCGGGACCCCTTCGCGGTTCACGGCTCCTCGATTCGGGTCCGCGCCAGCATGGGCCTTGTCCGACCGGATCTGGGCGAGCTCACACCCACATCCGACGATCTGCTCCGGCAGGCGGACGTCTCGATGTACGCGGGCAAGCGGGTAGGCAAGGACACCGCGGTGATCTACCGACCCTCGCTCGGGGTGTCGACGGATTTCCCGACCGCGCTGCGTCGGGCCGACGGAGGCGTTCCCGCCGGCTTCAGTCTCGTGTACCAGCCGGTGGTGACGCTGCCCGACGCGACGCCGGTCGCGATCGAGGCGCTGGCGCGCTGGACCGCGCCCAACGGGACGGACATCCAGCCGGACGCATTCGTCGCCGCGGCCGAGGCCGCCGGGTTGGGCGCAGTCCTCGACGACATGGTGCTCGACCTCGCCTGCAGCGAGCTCGAGGCCGCCGGCGTCGACATGGTCCTGCACGTGAACATCGGCGCGGCCCGGCTGGGCAGCGTCGAGTTCGAACGGCGGATCCTGCGGACGCTGGACCGGTGTGGACTGACGCCGAACCAGCTCGTCCTCGAGATCACCGAGACCGTGCCCGTCGTCGACCTGGCGGACGCGGCCGCGCAGATCAGCCGGCTCAACGCGATCGGAATCCGGGTCGCCCTCGACGATTTCGGCGCCGGCTACAGCTCGCTGACATACCTGCACGCCTTGCCCGTTCAGATCATCAAGCTCGATCGTGGCCTCGCGGTGGGCCCAGAACCGGCCCGGATCGAGACCCTGTACCGCTCGGTCATCCGGCTGTGTGACTCGCTCGGCGTGGAGGTGATCGCCGAAGGCATCGAGTCGACGGCGCAGGCCGACACGGTGTTCTCGGCGGGCTGCAGGCTCGCGCAGGGGCACTTGTTCGGGCGCGCGGTGCCAATCGCGGACCTCGGGGTGTCGCGGGAGGTACCGTCGGGCGCGTGAACAGCCCGTCACGCCCCGTGACCCGCCTCGATAAATCCGATGTGCTCGGTGGCCTTTTCGCCAGTTGGGATGGGATCGACCAGGTCGTCGGCGACCTGCCCGACGCCCAGTGGTCTAAGTCGACGTCGCTGCCGGGCTGGACGGTGCACGACGTCGTCGCGCACGTGGTCGGCACCGAGTCGATGCTGCAGGGTCTCGGTACGCCGGAGGCCGACATCGACGTTTCGGCGCTCGAGCATGTGCGCAACGACATCGGCGTTCTCAACGAGCGGTGGGTGCGCAAGCTGCGCGACCTTTCGCATGCGGAACTGCTCGAGCGCTTCCGCACGACGACCAACCGGCGACGCGAGGCACTGACCGCGATGGGGGAGGACCAGTGGCACGAGCTGACTGCGACCCCGGCGGGGCCCGACAGCTACGGCCGGTTCATGCGGGTGCGCACCTTCGACTGCTTCATGCATGAGCACGACGTCCGTGACGCGGTGGGCGACTCGGAAAGGGAGTTCACGCAGGCTGATTCCCGGCTGGCGCTCGACGAGATGGCGGCGAGCATGGGGTTCGTCGTCGGGAAGTTGGGCAAGGCGCCAGACGGTTCGCGTGTTCGGCTGGAGCTGACCGGCCCGCTGGCGCGAACCATCAACGTCTCCGTGGACGGGCGCGCGAAGGTCGTCGAAGAATTCGACGGCGAGCCGACGGCCACGGTCGAAGTCGACGGCCTGCTGTTCACCCGGCTGGCAGGCGGCAGGACCGCCGTCGACCACGACGCGATCTCCTACGGCGGCGACGAGGCCGTAGCGAAACAGGTCGTCGAGCACCTCAACTATGTGATCTAGCAAGCAATCTTCCGCGTATTTGCCGCCTGCACCAACTTTGAGCTTTTTTCCGGCGCTTACCGTGTTAGCTTCGTTTGCTGACTGAACGTCGGCTACATGGGGCGAAATTGCAGGACCGGGGGAACAAATGAAAATTCAGAGTCGGCGGTGGGCATTGATGGCCGCTACGACAGCACTGATCGTTGCGGGCTGTGGGCCACAGAGTGACGAACCGGAATCGGCTGGCAGCGCGCCGCCGAAACCCGCGGATTCGATGATTCGCATCAAGGACAAAGGCGTGACCGCCAAGGGCGGCACGGTCGACGTGTTGGGCACCGTCGACTGGACGTCGCTTGACCCCGCGAACAACTACCTCATCGACTCCAGTGAGGTTGGTCGCCTCATCTACCGGACACTGACGTTCGTCAAGGACACGCCTGGCGAGGACCTGTCGGTGCAGCCCGACCTGGCTGAGTCGTTGGGCACCTCGAGTGACGGCGGTAAGACGTGGACGTACAAGCTGCGCGAGGGTTTGAAGTACGAGGATGGCAAGCCCATCACCGCAGCCGACGTGAAGTACGGCGTACAGCGTTCGTTCGCCCAGGACGTGTACGACGAGGGTGCGACCTACATGGTCGACCTACTGGAAAACAAGACCGAATACGCCGGACCGTACACAACGCCCGAGAAAGATCTGACCTCCGTCGAGACACCCGACGACCGCACGCTGGTATTCCACTTCACGGGGCCGCAACCCGATGCCGACTGGATCCTGTCGCAGGCGTACACCGCGCCGGTTCCCAAGGATGCCGATACCAAGGAGGCGTACGCCGACCGCCCTGTCTCGTCGGGGCCGTACAAGATCGAGACATACACGCCCGACGAGTCGCTGGTGCTTGTCCGCAATGACCAGTGGGATTCCGCTACCGACCCCAACCGACCGGCATACCCCGACAAGTTCCAGTTCTCTGCCGGCACCGCCGCTGACACCAACAAGCGGCTGCTCGCGTCGAAGGGCCCCGACGGGTACGCCACGGGGCTGACACTCATGATGTCGGAGCTCGATGCGCCGAAGCTCGAAGAACCGTCGGTCGAACCGCGCTTCGTCAACGGTCCGGGACCATGCGTCGACTACGTGGCCATGAACACGGAAACGATCACGGATCCCGATGTCCGCCATGCCATCGCGCTAGCGATCGACCGGCAGACGATTCAGCGCATGTACGGAGGCGATCTCTTCGGCTCGATCGCCGATTCGATCGTGCCGCCGACGGCTGCGGGCTTCCAGGCTCCAGATCTCGGCCTGAAGCCGGAAGGCGATGTCGAGGCCGCGAAGAAGCTTCTGGCCGGGAAAACCGTTCCCCCACTGCATCTGGCGCTCGACGCCGATGCAGGGCTGTACAAGAGAGTTGGCGACGTGGTCAAGGCGAATCTGAAGGCCGCGGGCATCGAGGTAATCGCCGACGAATACGCATCAGATGACTACACGCCCGCCATCGAGGGCGACAACCCGCCTGCCCTGTCGTTCGAAGGGTGGTGTGCGGACTGGCCGACTCCGGCCGCGGTCGTGCCCTCGGTGTTCGGCCCCGATCCCGATGGCAAGACGTATGGATCGAACAACATCACCCGCTACTACGACCCGGCCACCGCGAAAGAGATGCAGGACCTGATGTCGTCGTCCGAAGCGCCGCCCGTCGTGGCCTCCAAGTTGATCGACCTCGCGAACAAGATTCAGACGACGGCCTGGCCGCTGTTGCCGACAGTCCTGAACAACACCCCGGAGGTCGTCGGCGCCAACCTGACCAACGCCGGCGTCTCACCGCTCTTCGGCGTGTTCGACCTGAACACCGTCGCGGTGAAACAGTGATCTAGCTGGGACTATTTAATCCCTGGTCTTTGTTGAAGTCGACGGTAGAATGAAATGTCCTGCCGAAAGTCGGTAGGGATGCGAGGGGCCGAACGGTTTCGACATCGCGCATCGAATCAAGGGAAGCGTGCCGGTGCAGGCAAGAGACCACCGTAAGCGTCGTTGCAACCAATTAAGCGCCGATTCCAATCAGCGCGACTACGCACTCGCTGCCTAAGCGACTGCGTGTCTGTCAGACCGGGAGCGCCCTCGGCCCGGACCCTGGCATCAGCTAGAGGGACAAACCCATACGTCCGGTCGCGGGATGTACGGGGACACCAAACAGCGACTGGGATCGTCATCCTGACTTGTCTGCGTGATCAGGAGATCCGAGTAGAGACATAGCGGACTGCGCACGGAGAAGCCTCGAGGAAGTGCCGTTGGACCCGGGTTCGATTCCCGGCGGCTCCACAGGTAGACGCGGGCCAGAGACACAGTCTCTGGTCCGCTTCTTCTTTCTAGCCGTGTGAACCCGGTCCATACTCGCCGAAGAAGTGGCACCCAATCGGGTTGGTTGCGCAATACGAACCCGGTGCGGGTTCTGCGGGCGGTGGAGGCGGCATGACATCCGGCAACCACGGGGGTGGCGAATCCGCCCAAACCCAGCTGTCCATCTGAATGCCGTTCATGTTTATCGGGACGTTGCCTTCAGGCGGGTTGACGAACCAGTAGTCGTGGCAGACGTTCATGTCCCAGCCGAACGCCGCCCCTCCCATTGGTAACGGCTGTCCTGGGCACCACGTTCCGGTGGGAGCGGGACGATCGGCGGCGGCAGAGCCTGCGCCCAACCCCAACCCGGCCGCAACGATGGCGCCCGAGGTCAACGCCCCGGCGACGATGTGCCTCATCAGTTTGGTGACGTTCATGTTGTTTCCTTTGTCGGTCGCGGCCCCCAGGCTGCGAATCTCATCGTGCTTGCTGATTTTTGACGCGCGGGGAAATTTCCCTGCTAGTGCGATGCAATCCAAACCTGTGAGAGTTGCTACCGATCCCAATTTCGACAAAATTTGGGGCGCCCTCTGCTCGGTCGTCGCCGCGAGCTCGTCGCGAGTTAGGTGGCACGGGGAGAGTCACACACGGCTTGCCGGTACACCTTGCGGAGATGCTTGCCCGGACCACCTCCGCGAAGGCGAGGCGCGAAGCCTCCACCATCTTTCGGACAAGACGTGCCGGTCCTGGCCCGCTGACTCTCGTTCGGCGAACCGCAGCGCTTTAACCTTCGGGCATGCCGAGAGATTCTGTGACTTCAGCAGGTAGACAATGGATTAGCTGGGCCGCAACCGCAGTCGGCGTCGGCGCCGTCGTGGCGGCGTTCGTGGTCAGTTCGACGCGTGTCGGGGCTGGTTTCGCGTTCGGCTTCGGCGCATTAATTACATTCTTCGGCGTGTTGGCTCTCCCTCGCGGTGGCGAAATCCTCTAGACCACTGGATACCGCCGGGGGTATGGTTCAATGGTCGGGTTGGCATACCCCCAGCGGTATACGATACGGGAATGTAATGCCCCCGGCGGTAGTTAAAATACCCATAGGGGTATATGTCAGGATGGCATAACCCGGTCCTCAAGAAGTACGGATGCTCGAGGGACTGCTCCAGCAATCCGATTGCGACAGAAGGAAAGGACAGCCGAATGACGATTAGGAATCTGACCGCCGCCGACTTCCGGGCAGCGATCACCGACAACCCGATAGTGTTGATCGACTTCTGGGCGTCATGGTGCGGACCGTGCCGCGCGTTCGCTCCCGTCTTCGATCGCTCCGCGCAGTCACACCCCGACGTCTTGCACGCCAAGGTCGACAGCGAAGCCGAGCAGCACATTGCCGCGGCTCTGGAAATTCAAGCGATCCCGACGATCATGGCCTTCCGAGACGGCATTCTCGTCTACCGCCAGGCTGGCGCGATGCCTGCCGCGGCCCTCGAAGACCTCATCACCAGGGTCAAGGCTCTCGACATGGCCGAGGTGCGCGCCAAGGTCGCCGCCGAAAACGCAGCATCTCGATAACTAACCTCGACCCGTCTCACTAGGACTGAACAATGTGCTATCCCGAGAAATGTGCCCGCTGCGGCAAAACCGGCTGGGCCGGGTGCGGCCAGCACGTCGATGATGTGATGCGCTCGATACCCCTCGCGCAAAGATGCGCCTGCGAAAGGGATTCCGCGCGCCAGCCGAGGTCCGCGGATACGCATAGGCCGCTTCACCGCCCCTGACTCCACGGGCGGAAAATACTGGGAAGGGAGTTGGACATGGCACTGGCGATATCGACCACGCTGCGCGCCTCTTTTGAAGATGCTGTGGAATTGACCCGAAAGGCGCTGTTCGAAGAGGGTTTCGGAGTTCTTACCGAGATTGACATCAAGGCCACGCTGAAGGCGAAGCTGGGCGAGGACATGGAGAACTATGTCATTCTCGGCGCGTGCAACCCGGCACTGGCGCACCGCGCAATCAATGCGGATCGACAGATCGGATTGCTATTGCCATGCAACGTGGTAGTGCGATCAGATCCCCGCGACGATGGCATCGTGATCGTGGACGCGATGGACCCTCAGATCATGGTTCAGGTGGCTGACCGACCAGGCTTGCGCGAGGTCGCCGACGCCGCCGCCATCAAGCTCAGAGCCGCAATCGCCGCGCTATCCCACACCGCACCGGCGAACTAACGAAGTCCCGCGAGATGCGGGCGAAAGTCGAACCAAAGTGAGCCTCGGAATCGCCCTCGTACTCGGCGCGGTCATCGGCGTGCTGTTGGGCTTGCTCGGCGGCGGCGGCTCCATACTTGCAGTGCCAGCGTTGGTCTACGTGTTGGGACTCGGTGTTGAACAGGCGATTCCGACATCCCTGATCGTGGTCGGCATCGCTTCGGCGGTCGGTGCGCTTCCGAAGTTACGCGCGCACCAGGTGCAGTGGCGACTGGCCGGGATATTCGCCGCGGCCGGTATCCCCGCCACCTTCCTCGGCGCGGCCATCGGCAAGCAGCTGTCTCAATCGATCCTTCTGATCGGTTTCGCGCTGGTGATGGTCATAGCAGGAATTCGGATGCTCCAGGAGAAGGCAGATACCGGAACCGCCTGCACCGTCGGTGACTCCGGGATCAATTGGCGCCGCTGTGCGCCGCGATCTATCCCCGCAGGGTTTCTTGTCGGTCTGCTGACAGGACTGTTTGGTGTCGGCGGCGGATTCCTGATCATTCCGGCGTTGGTGTTGTTACTCGGGGTCGAGATGCCGATCGCCATAGGTACCTCGCTGGTCATCATCGTCGCCAACTCCGCCACCGGTCTGGTCGCCCATCTCGGCGGAGCCGGCATCGACTGGTCGACCACCGCGGCTTTTGTCGGCACCGCGATCCTTGGCTCGCTTATCGCGGGCCACTTCGGCACCAAGCTGGATACCGGCCGACTTCAGCGCTGGTTCGCCTACCTTGTCTTCGCCGTAGCGGCCTACGTACTGATTGACACAGTCTTCATCCGTTAGCAACACCATGAAAGAGCCGAAGGAGGCGCACGTCGTGGACGTTTCGATCATCGAAACTTCTGGCCTGGGCGACCGCAGTTATCTGGTTAGCCACAACGGAATCGGTGTGGTTATCGATCCCCAACGCGATATCGACCGAGTTCTGTCGTTGGCCAGGGACCGTGGCGTGACGATCACCCATGTCTTGGAGACACATATCCACAACGACTACGTCACGGGTGGTCTGGAGCTGTCACGGACCGTAGGAGCCGAATACGTAGTGCCGGCCGGCGATGACGTTGCATACCACCGCCGACCGGCAGCTGACGGCGATATCATCGACGCCGGTGGTATTCGGCTTCAGGTCATGCACACTCCCGGCCACACCCACCAGCACGTCAGCTACGTGTTGCGCGACGCCACCGACGCTGTCCGTGCCGTATTCACGGGCGGATCGATGCTGCACGGAACCACTGGGCGCACGGACCTCCTCGGCGCCGAACACACTGAAGCGCTGACGCACGCGCAATACCGTTCGGTGCGGCGCCTCGCCGACGAGCTACCCGCCGAAACCGACGTATATCCCACGCACGGTTTCGGCAGCTTCTGCTCCGCCACACCGGCCAGCGGCGACGCCTCCACCATCGCCGACGAGCGGACGAACAATCCGGCACTGACGCAAGACGAAGGGGCATACGTCACCGAACTGCTGAACGGACTGGCGGCCTACCCCGCCTACTACGCCCACATGGGCGTCATCAACAAGGCGGGCCCCACCCCCGTCGACCTCTCGATGCCCGAGCCTGTCGATCCCGACGAACTGCGCCGACGCATCGAGTCCGGCGAATGGGTTGTCGACCTGCGCAACCGCACCGCGTTCGCCGCCGGTCATCTCAGCGGCACACTGGGCTTCGAGTTGTCCGACTCGTTCGTCACATATCTGGGCTGGCTTTACAGCTGGGGCGAGCCGCTGACTCTCATCGGTGAGGACACGGACCAAATCGCAGCGGCCCGAAGAGAACTCGTCCGAATCGGAATAGACAAGCTCGACGGAGCCGCAGTCGGTGACATCGGCAGTCTTCGCGCAGGCACCGAGCTGCGGTCCTACCGCGTCGCGGACTTTGCCGCCCTCGCGAAAGTTCTCGCCAAGGAGGCCCTCACCGTCCTCGATGTTCGTCAGTTCAATGAGTACGACAAGAGCCACATACCCGGGGCGCTCAACATTCCGCTGCACGAACTGCTCGGCCGCATCAACGAAGTCCCGCTCGGGGTGGTCTGGGTGCATTGCGGCTCCGGCTACCGCGCTTCCATCGCGGCCTCCGTGATCGACCGGCCCGGCCGCATGGTCGTCCTAGTCGATGACGACTACGAAAACGTCGAGAGCCGTCTCGCCACTGGCTAGCCTCGTCGTCGTCGAGGCGGGCGCTCCTTCTTCGTGTACCTCTGCTCGGCCGTCGCCGCGAGCTCGCCGCGAGCTACGCGGCATGGGGGAGAGCCACGCACGGCTTGCCGGTGCACTTCGCGGAGAGCGCATGCCCTGCGGAGAAGAAACGCCCGCGCGTAGTCGGCTGCGTGATCCTCTGGATCGGAGCCGCGTTGTTCGCGATTCCCGCGAGCATTTCGGTGTAGTTCCAGCCGATCTCTCCTGCAGACATTGCCGACAGGTTGATCATCTGTTCCCGGCCTGGCCGGCCCGGGCCCGTCATGCTGGGCTTCATGTTGATGTCGATCGCCTTGATGACACCGTTGGCGTCTTCCCGGCAGTCGATCCGGATCGGTGCAGTGGCCTTCAGGAACTGCGCGACTGTCACGGCATGCTTGCTGAACTCGCGGAGCTGAGCATCGTCGCCAGCGGGCTTGCTGTTCGACTGGATCGGCACCACTCCACTGAACGGCATCACACCGCCGTGGTGACCGGTGCGCTCGATCGCCGGAAGCGTCCAATGGGTGGCTTCGCTGCGCATTCCGTCAGCCGTCTCATAGGTGCCCGGCGGCATCACGGTGACGGCCAGTTCTCGCCCGGACAGGTACTCCTCGACGAGGAACTTGCTGCCGAACTTCGGGCCGACATGCGACTCGATGTGCTCGGCCGCTTCCTCGACGGAGTTGACGACCTTCACACCGGCGCTGCCGCGGCCGCGAACCGGCTTGATGATGACCGGAAAAGTCAGACCGTTCTGCGAAACTGCCTTCTCGACTTGACCTTTCGCCGGTCCATTCTCCACGTTCACGAGGGCTTGCACGGGCACCGGGACGCCGATTGCTTCAATGGCGGCCTGGCACACGTCCTTGTCTTCGTACTTCTCGACGACGTCCAGTGGCTGACCAACGACGTACAGCCCGTCGCGGAAACCGAAGTTGGCCATCGGATGCTCGTCGAACAAGCTTGTGTTGGCCCAGAGGATCTCTGCTCCATCGGCGATGGCCTGGGCGATCCCCTCGAGCGTGTCGGGGTAGGTCCAATCCGCGTCGACATCGGGGCGCGGGTTGCGCGCGGGAGTCAGCACGTCGCAGCCGGCCTGCATCAGCGCGTTTGCGATGTCTGCGGACGAATCCCGGTAACCGAACGGATTCGACGGCTTGACCGCCCCGTTCAACGATGGCGGCGTCACCGCCTGGTGCAGAACCGCGATCGGCCGGCCGTACAACGACGGGGCATTCTGGACTTCGGTCTTGATCTGATCGACTGTGGTTGTCATTTGAGTTCTCCTGTGTGAGTAAGTGTTTGGTATTGAATTGGACTTGCGAGATCGAAATTACGGGCGTGCGCTCGAGAAGGCCCGCTTGTGCGCACAACCTGTAGAACCAAGCGATTTCCGGCTTTTGCGCATTGTGCTCATCGGCGCGATCGGTGCGCCAGCAACGCCGAGTTCGCCTGTCGGACAACAAAAAAGGGAAAGGGCGTCGTGGTCAGCTGGTCAGAGTTGGGAAGTGAGCGACGATATCGGCGACATCCGGGCAGTTCTCGAGGTCGAGAACCTTATCGGCGAGGGTGTTGATCGCCGCAGGCGTGGCGCCGAGGCCCATCTCGAGGCAACTCGAGAACTTGGCGAGCACCTCGTCGTCGCTCATCGGCTGCTCCGGGCTGCCCTCCATGTGTTCGAGGAAGCGTTCGATCCGCCGACCGTCCTTGCATCCGATGGTCACCCGGGTCGGCGACATGGCGCCCGCGTCAATCGCGTCGTCTGACACCACACTCGTACGCGCCGCAAGGGCGCTGACAGCGGGGTCCGAGATCTGCGGCCGCTGGAAGGTCGCCACATCGACACGGCCGTGGATGAGTGCCGCCGCGAAGCAGTAGCCGGCATTGAACTGGGCGTGGATCGTCGAGTCTCGAGCGACGTCGTATGGCTCGCCGACGATCTTGTTGTTCACTTCGCTCATGCCGATGACGACGCTCTCGATGTCCTTTGAGCTCAACCCTTCTCGGTGCAAAGCTCGACCGATGGCGATCGCGTTGTGGGTGCATCGACAGCACGGATAGGGCTTCATGCTGTGCGTCATGAGTTCCCATGTCTGACCGAGATCGCGCACCAGCGCGTCGGGCAGGACCTCGCCACGCTCGTAGAGCTGAAACAGCCCGGCTTCGCCCTCGAGAAACCGCGTCGGGCCGGTCAGCCCTGCCGCGGCGAGAAAGGCAGCGGCCGTGCCGTTACGGGAAGCAAAGCCTGCTCCCAGCCGCTTCGCCAGAACGCCGTCGTTCAGAGCTTGGCGCGTGCCAGAAGCCTGATGAAAGGCAAGCGCGACAGCGTCGGAGAATTGCCCGCCGCGCAGGCCAAGCACCCGGGCGGCCGCGGCCGCTGCGCCGAGTGCGCCCATGACTGTCGTCGGATGCCAGCCTTTGGACATGCTGTTGGGCGCGGCGAGCCCGAGGCGCGCCTGCAACTCCACCCCGGTGGCGAGCGCCGCGATGAGTTCGCGCCCGCTGACGCCGCCCCGCGCCTCCGCTGCGGCCAACGCCGCCGGCAGGATCACGGCGTAGGAGTGCACGCGGCCGGGATCGTGATTGTCGTCGAAGTCCAGCGCGTGCGCCGCGGCGCCGTTGGCGAGCGCGGCTGTCGGGGGCGCTACCCGTCCCTTTCCGATGAGCATCGTCGAGGGGCCCGCGCCTTCCCAGCCGAGAAGGAGACTGTTCACCTCGGGGATGCCTGGCGCGTCGGCGGCGGCGCCGATCACGCCAAGGGTGTCCAGCACGAAGAGCTTGATTCGGGTGATCACCGAAGGGGGGAGGCTCGAGTAGCTCCAGTTCTCGTAGGCGGCCATCACCTCTTGGCTGAACCCGTCGGCGGGCGCTGGGCATTCGACGCAAGGCTCGTCATTGTGGCTCCCTCATGGCTTGGCACGGACTTTTATAGCGGTAGATCAGTTGCGGGGCAGGACAAATGCCGCGGCGGCCGCCGCAACACCGGCGAGGATGAGGACTGTCAACGCCACGCCGGTCCAACCCGCATGGGCCAGAGCGATACCGCCGAACCAGCCGATGATGCTCGATCCCGCGTAATAGAACAGGTTGTACAGCGACGAGGCCTGTGCCTTGCCGACGCTGGCTGCGCGGCCGGCCCATCCGGTGGCGATCGCGTGGGCGCCGAAGAAGCCGACGGTACCGACCACCAGGCCGACCAATATCAGGAAGAGGTTGCTGCACAAAGTGATCGACACTCCGGTGATCATGATCGCGATCGATGTCAGGAGAACCGCCTTGCGGCCGAACCGAGTGGCCATCGCGCCTGCGAGCGTCGATGCGCAGGTACCCGCAAGGTAAGCCAGGAAGATCAGGCTGACCACTGTCACCGGCAGGTGATAGGGCGCGGCAGTCAGCCGGAATGCCAGGTAGTTGTAGACAGCCACGAAGCCACCCATGAGCAGAAAGCCTTGGGCGAAAAGCGTCAGCTGGCGCGGTGAGCGCAGGTTGACGAGGAGGCGGTGGCCGAGGCTGCCCTCCGGGTTGGCGCTGCGCCCGCTCGACGGCGTGAAACCGCGTGACTGCGGTGCGAGTTTCACGAACCCCGCCGCAGCGGCGGCGCACAGCACGGCCACGGTGAACATGCCGATACGCCACGTCGCGATGTCGGTGATCGGGCCCGCGACCACCCGGCCGAGGAGGCCGCCGATGCTGGTCCCTGAGACGAAGGTGCCCGCCGCGCGGGCGGCATGCTCGGAAGCGATCTCTTCCGTGAGGTACGCGATCGCGATGGCGGGCACCCCACCGAGCACGAGTCCTTCCAGCAGCCGTCCGGCGAGCAATAGGTCAAAGCTCGGGGCGAACGGTGTGAGCAGGCCGAGGACGCTTGACGTGATGACCGACACGGACATCGCCTTCACCCGGCCGATGCGGTCGGCGATCATCGACCAGGGAATGACACCGACGGCCAGGCCGATCGTGCAGGCCGACACCATGAGCGCCGCGCTGGCCGCGCCGACACGCAGGTCGGCCGAGATCTGCGGCAGAACGCCCTGCGGCGAGTAGAGCTGGGCGAACGTGGCAATCCCCGCGCAGAACAGTGCCGCCAGCAGACGGCGGTATTCACTGGAGCCCCGACGATGGCCGGCCCAAGAGTGCTTGGAGAGCAGCGAGATGGATTCCATGGCACACCTTCTGTGAGGTCTCGGGTTGACGCGATCGATTGCCGCCAAAGCTATGTAAATGCCGACGGCGTGACTCGCTTGTGCGCACAAGCCGCGCAACCGGCGATATAGAGGTATTGCGCATTCTGCTCACCATGGGGGGAGCCAAGTCCTACCTTGGGCAACGGTGGCTGAGATTTCGCGCAGTCCCAGGAGGAGCGGGCGAGATGCGGGTTGTCGTTATCGGGGGCGGCCCCGCTGGTGTGTCCGCGGCCCTGCACGCCACTGAGTTGGGCGCAGAGGTCGCGCTCATCGAGCGGGGACGGGTCGGCGGCACCGCCTTCAACAGCGGCCCCGCGCCGGTGCGGACCCTGGCTCGGGCCGCGCGCCTTGTCAGGGACTGGAGTTCGTGGCAGGCGTTCGGCCTGCGCGGACCGCGGCCCGAGGTCGACCTCGCCGCCACCCTGGCCAACGCCCAGCGGGTGGGCGCCTACCTCCATGACCGTAAGCGCGTCGCCGACCACATTCGCTCCGTCGGGGTCGACCTCGTCGAAGAGGCCGGCGACGCCCGGTTCGTCGACGCCCACACGGTCGCCGTGGCGGACGGTCGCACGTGGACCGCGGATCGGGTGATCATCGCCGTCGGCGGAAGGGCGGGGCGACTACCCATCCCAGGGGCCGAGCTCGGCCTGACCTACGAGGACGTGCGCAGCGTGACCGCCCTGCCCGAGCGGGTCTGCGTCATCGGGGCGGCCGACACGGGCTGTCAACTGACGTCAATTCTGGCCGATTTCGGTTGTGCCGTAACGCTCGTCGAGTATGGGCCGCGGATCGTGCCGCGCGCGGATATCGATGTCTCGGCCGCGCTCGAACACGCTTTCCTTGGGCGCGGCATCGAGGTCATCACCAGCGCCGCAGTCCACCAACTCGAGGGACTTGCCCCCGGTGTGCGCGTGCGTTACCGAGTCGGCGACGACTCC
Organism: uncultured Actinomycetota bacterium; assembly: GCA_963756865.1. Taxonomy (GTDB): domain Bacteria; phylum Actinomycetota; class Actinomycetes; order Mycobacteriales; family Mycobacteriaceae; genus Mycobacterium. Next base: position 24,158 of record CAVWPQ010000026.1, read on the forward strand.
AGAGCGGTCGACGTGGACGCCGCGTTCTTCGCCGTCGGCTGGCCGGGTAACGCCGACCTCGTCGACGCCGCCGCTGCGGGCGTGCTCACCGAGCGTGGCTACGTGACGGTCGACGCGTTCATGACAACGAGCGTCCCGCACATCTTCGCCGCAGGCGATGTCGACGGGAACAGCATGCTCGTCAGCAGCGCGACGATCGAAGGCCGTGCCGCCGCCGAGAACGCGGTGCTCGGCCCGTGCCGTCGAGTCGGCCACGAGATCGTTCCCGCAGGCAGTTTCACCGATCCCGAGTACGGCAGCGTCGGGCTCACCGAGGAGCAGGCCCGCGCACGCTACGACTGCGTCGTCGCCGTGGCCCGCTACGAGGACATGCTGCGGCCCGTAGCCGACGGGCAGCCAGAGGGGTTCTGCAAGCTCATAGTCGAAACTGGAGAGCGGAAGATCGTCGGCGCCCACGTGTTCGGTGAGTACTCGGCCGAGGTGATCCAGACGGTCGCGACCTGCATGGCGGCGGGGATGCGCATCGAGGATGTCGTCGAGCTTCAGTTCGCCTTTCCCACCTTCACCGAGGGAGTGAGTCAGGCTGCCTCGATGGTGGTCAATCAACTCGGTGTCCATCCGATGACCCGGCTCTGGAGCAGTCTGAGCACTACGCCTTCAGTACTGGAATGACCGGTGGCGCATTTACGCTGCGCCCAGTTGATCCAGGGCGACGCGCAGCGAAGTGCTGGGGATTTTGACCAGCCCACCATAGGGCTGATCCATTTCGAGCATCATGAAGATCGGCCCGGCAATTGCAAGCGCCGCAACGAGCAAGGCCGCGATCACGCTGGCATTGCGCGGTGCGAAGAGCCCGAAACTGGCGAAGATCACCGCTTGCCAGGCCACGACGACAATGAAGAATGCCCACGGAAACCGGCTGCCGATCTGCTCGACGGTCGTCCATCGCGACTCCGCTATCGCGTTGGTCATCTGCAACGCATTGGACCGAAGCCACCGTTGCTGTTCCGTCCGCGGCGACATGGCGAATAGATCGCGCTGAACCAAGTTGATGCCGGCCCCGCTGCTGAGCGCCGTGAGCGACACCGCACCGTCTTCCTCCGGCCAGATCTGACCGATTCTTTCTGCAAGCAATTGCTTTAGTAGAGTTCGGGTTTGGCCGGTCTCCGGCCCGTACTCGGCCAACGCTCGATCGAGCATGATGAATTGCACGCCCGCACTGCGCAATTCGCTCTCCTTCTCGGCGAGCGAGCTGATGGAGGAGCCGGTGAGCAGGCCGAGCACGACAGCGGATAGCGTTGCCAACATGGCCATTACGATCCTGACGGCGTCGCGTGTTTCGTCTCCCGTGTGCTGATCAGGCAGGATTTTGCCGAGCAACATCCCAAACAACGCGCCGCCGAAGATGATCGCGAAGACAGCGAGGCCGATCAGGATATCTTTCATCCGCTACTCCGACCTG
>CAVWPQ010000027.1:0-91376 GCA_963756865.1 uncultured Actinomycetota bacterium
GCGCACCACCCTCGACGACAACGGCGAATCGCCCGCGATGACGTTCGCCGACCTGAGCCTTGATCCGGTGACCCGCGAGGTCACCCGCGGAACACGCCAGATCAGCCTGACCCGCACAGAGTTCGCGCTGCTGGAAATGCTGATCGCCAATCCTCGGCGCGTGCTCACCCGCAGTCGCATCCTCGAGGAAGTGTGGGGATTCGACTTTCCGACCTCGGGCAACGCGCTCGAGGTATATGTCGGCTATCTACGTCGCAAGACGGAAGCAGAGGGTGAGTCGCGGCTGATCCACACCGTTCGCGGAGTGGGTTACGTGCTGCGTGAGACACCTCCGTAATGGCTGCATTTCGACCGCTTCCGCTCCGGCCCAGTTCGATTCCGGAACCCAGCTCTCTGTCATTGCGCTGGCGGGTGATGCTGCTCGCGATGTCGATGGTCGCGATGGTCGTGGTGCTGATGGCCCTCGCCGTCTACGTCGTGGTCTCGAGAGCGCTCTACGACGACATCGACAACCAGCTGCACAGCCGGGCCCGCCTGCTGATCGAAAGCGGTTCGCTGGCAGCCGATCCCGGTAAGGCCATCGAGGGCACCGCGTACTCCGACGTCAACGCGATGCTGGTGAACCCGGGCCGCTCCATCTACACCGCCAACCAGGAAGGCCAGACGCTGCCGATCGGCAAGCCGGAGAAGGACGTGATGTCCGGTCAGCTGCTGCTGTCGCTGCGCACGGCCAACCATCAGCGCGTGCTGGCCGTACACCTGAACAACGGCAGTTCGTTGTTGATCTCCAAGAGCCTGGCGCCAACCAGCAAGGTGCTCAAACGGCTCGGCACGGTGTTGCTCATCGTCGGCGGTATCGGGGTGGCGATCGCGGCATTCGCGGGCGGCATGGTGGCCCGCGCGGGCCTGAGACCCGTGGCCCGATTAACCGAGGCCGCCGAACGGGTGGCCCGCACCGACGATCTGCGCCCGATACCAGTGCTGGGCAGCGACGAACTCGCCCGTCTCACACAGGCTTTCAACATGATGCTGCGAGGGCTTGCCGAATCCCGCGAACGCCAGGCCCGCCTCGTCACCGACGCAGGCCACGAGCTGCGCACGCCGCTGACGTCGTTGCGCACCAACGTGGAGCTCCTGATGGCTTCCCAGGAACCCGGCGCGCCGCGGATACCCGAGGATGAGATGGCCGATCTGCGGGCCGACGTCATCGCCCAGATCGAGGAATTGTCAACGCTCGTAGGCGATTTGGTGGACCTCACCCGCGACGAGGCGGGCGGTGTCGTGCACGAGCCCGTGGACATGTCGGAGGTCATCGACCGAAGCCTCGAGCGCGTGAGACGCCGGCGCAACGACATCGAGTTCGACGTCAACGTGATCCCGTGGCAGGTGTACGGCGACGCGGCAGGGCTGTCGAGGGCGGTGCTCAACCTGCTCGACAACGCCGCGAAGTGGAGTCCGCCCAACGGCCGGGTCGGCGTGCGGCTGACGCAGACCGATCCCGTCCACGCCGAACTCGTCGTCTCCGACCGCGGCCCCGGCATCCCGCCCCACGAACGCCAACTGGTCTTCGAGCGGTTCTTCCGCTCGACGGCGGCCAGGGCCATGCCGGGCTCGGGCCTCGGGCTGGCCATCGTCAAACAGGTCGTGCTCAAACATGGCGGGGCGCTGCGGGTGGAGGACACCGTGCGCGGGGGCCAGCCGCCGGGCACCTCGTTCTACGTCCTGCTGCCAGGACGGGTGATTTCGGCGACACGGCCCACTGAGGTCGCGACACAACCGGTGGCCAGCGCCGACAATGGGTAGACCGCCCGGACGACCGTCGGAGAAATCTGGGGATGTGCCGAACAATCTCTAAGTGGATTCTCAGCCCATCCGGGCACCGTGAAGGCGCGGTACTTCGTTGTAGAGGTGTCGGAGCTGCCCGAACCGAAAGAAATGAGCCCGTAGGGACATGACGAACCACCCGAGGTACTCCCCGCCTCCGCCGCCCCCGGGCCGCAGGCCAGGCGATGACCGCACGGCGGTATACCCAGGTCAGCAAGGGCAAGCCGGCTATCAGCAGCCCTACGACTGGCGCTACGCGACCCAACAGCAACAGCACGCGCAGCAGCAGCGCGCCCAGCAGCAACAGCAGGCCTACCGGCAGCAGCCCTACGACCCGTACCGCGGCGTCCCCCAACAGCCGCTTCAGCAGCGCCCCCCGCAGCCTGCGCGCCCGCAGAAGCGTTCGCGTGCAGGCGCAATGACCGTCGGCGCGCTGACGATCGCCGTCGTCTCGGCGGGCATCGGCGGCGGCGTCGCCCTGATGGCCAAGCCCGACAACGTCTCCAGCGGAACGCAGATCACCGCGGCGCCGAGCGTGCCCGCGGCCAGCCTGCCCGCCGGATCCGTCGAACAGGTCGCGGCCAAGGTGGTGCCGAGCGTCGTGAAGCTGGAGACCGATATGGGCCGGGCCTCCGAAGAGGGCTCGGGCATCATCCTGTCCTCTGACGGGCTCATCCTGACCAACAACCACGTCGTGGCAGGCGGCAAGGGTGGTGACACCACGATCACGTTCGCCGACGGCAGGACGACCAAGTTCACGATCGTCGGCACCGATCCGAGCAGCGATATCGCGGTCGTGAAGGCCGACGGCATCTCCGACCTCACCCCGATCACCATCGGCAGGTCGGCCGACCTCAAGGTCGGTCAGGACGTGGTGGCGATCGGTTCGCCCCTCGGTCTGGAAGGCACCGTCACCACCGGCATCATCAGCGCGCTGAACCGGCCGGTCGCCGCGGGCGGGGACATCCGCAACCAGAACACCGTGCTCGACGCGATCCAGACCGACGCCGCGATCAACCCGGGCAACTCGGGCGGCGCGCTGGTGAACATGAACGGCGAGCTGGTCGGCGTGAACTCGGCGATCGCCACCCTCGGCGGCGACTCCGCCGCCGCGCAGAGCGGGTCGATCGGGCTCGGTTTCGCGATCCCGATCGACCAGGCCAAGCGCATCGCAGACGAGCTGATCCAGAACGGCAACGCCTCGCACGCCTCACTGGGTGTCCAGGTTGGTAACGACTCGTCCGGGCCCGGCGCCAAGATCGTGGAGGTCACCGGCGGGGGAGCCGCCGCCGCAGCCGGCCTGCCGAGCGGAGTCGTGGTGACCAAGGTCAACGATCGGGTCATCGGCAGCGCCGACGCCCTCGTCGCCGCCGTCAGATCGAAGGCACCGGGCGAGAAGGTCACGCTGACCTACCTCGACCCCTCGGGTAAACCGCAGACCGTGCAGGTGACTCTGGGTAAGGCCCAGCAGTGATCGAGGTGGTGACGGAGGGGCTGGGCACGCCGACGTTGAGAGTGGCCGCGCCGGTGTCCGGCGCCGGATATACGGTGACACTCATGGAACAGCCAGCGGAGTTGGTCGGCCGGGCACTCGTCGTCGTCGTCGACGACCGGACAGCGCACGGCGAGGAGGACCACAGCGGTCCGTTGGTCACCGAACTCCTGCACGAGGCGAACTTCGTCGTCGACGGTGTCGTGGTGGTGTCCTCGGACGAGGTCGAGATCCGCAATGCGCTGAACACTGCCGTCATCGGCGGCGTCGACCTGGTGGTGTCGGTCGGTGGAACCGGCGTTACGCCGCGGGATGTGACGCCAGAGGCCACCGTGGACATCCTGGACCGCGAACTTCTCGGCATCGCCGAGGCGCTTCGCTCGTCCGGTCTGGCCGCAGGGATCGTCGACGCTGCGATGTCGCGCGGCCTCGCGGGGATCTCCGGAAGCACGCTCGTCGTCAACATCGCAGGCTCGCGCGCAGCGGTCCGCGACGGCATGGCGACACTGAACCCGTTGGCCACTCAGATCATCGGCCAGCTATCCAGCTTGGAGATCTAGATAAGTCCGGTTCCTGCTGGAACAGCGTCTGCGGTTACCAGGCGCAGCATTTCCATGGCAATGCCCGCTGTGTTAAGCGAGGGTGAACAGATGCCTCTCTTAGAATGTGATCTTCGTCACAGCGGAGGGTCCTTGTGACTTCCTCCGCTCCGCCCCCTCGCGACGCAGTTAACAAGATTTTCGGCGAGGAACTGCCGCAGGCATCAACCGATGAGCGGGAAACCGATTCGCGGGGTGTGGAGTCCGAACATGAGAACTGGTTGCGGAACAATGTTCCGCCTCACCATGAATGACCGTTCAAATCACGTTAACCTCACGTAATCGCAGGTGAGAGGGTCCGGTGACAGGACCTGTCAGGTGTGTGCGAGGGTCGCCGGGCCTGGGCTGGACACTGTTGACGGACCTGTATGACGTGGGCGTGTCTGAGACAGGGCACCCTTAGGTCCAGCAAACTCGCGCCAGTTATCAACCGGCACTGACACACGTACCCCTACGCGTTGCCGGGGTGATGCGGTCCCGTTATGTTCCTCCTGTCAACGATGAGCAAAACGTAAGAAGAACATGTGGACTTTCTCATTTGTCACACGTGTGACGCTTGCGTCGTGTGTGGTGTAGGCGTACTAACCAGCACGGAAAACAACTCGGTGAACCACCAGGGTCACCGCCGACAGAGCTAGGGAGAACATGAAGGCAATCAGTCGGGTGCTGATCGCGATGGTCGCCGCCATCGCGGCTCTTTTCGTAAGCACCGGTACCTCACACGCAGGGCTGGACAACGAGCTGAGCCTTGTTGACGGTCAGGATCGGACGTTGACGATCCAGCAGTGGGACACCTTCCTCAACGGCGTCTTTCCTCTGGACCGCAACCGCCTGACCCGCGAGTGGTTCCACTCGGGTCGCGCCAAGTACAACGTCGCCGGCCCCGGTGCCGACGAGTTCGAGGGCACGCTCGAGCTGGGCTACCAGATCGGCTTCCCGTGGTCGCTGGGCGTTGGCATCAACTTCAGCTACACCACCCCGAACATCCTGCTCGACGACGCTTCGCTGTTCCCGGTCTTCAACCCGCTGGGCTCGGTCATTACGCCGAACCTGTTCCCCGGCGTGTCGATCAGCGCTGACCTGGGTAACGGCCCCGGCATCCAGGAGGTTGCGACCTTCTCGGTTGACGTGGCAGGCCCGCAGGGTGGCGTTGCAGTCTCCAACGCACACGGCACCGTGACCGGTGCGGCCGGTGGCGTGCTGCTGCGTCCGTTCGCCCGCCTGATCTCGTCGTCCGGTGACAGCGTCACCACCTACGGCGAGCCCTGGGATATGCAGTAACTCCCTGCTAGTCATACAAAACAGCCCCCGGCCGAAAAGCCGGGGGCTGTTTTTGTGCGTTGTGCAGGTCTACGAGTCCGATTTCCTCGCCTCGGCGGCGTCGGCTTCCAGCGCCGCTGGTGTCGCACCGTGCTTGCCGGAGCCGTTCCCGTTCTGCGCCACCAGAAGATCGCGGATCTCGGTGAGAACCGTCAGCTCGGTCGCTGCTTCCTCGACCTTCCTGTCGCGTTCCTTGAGCTTCTTGTACGGGACGATGATCACGAAGTAGACCACCGCCGCGACGATGAGGAAGTTGATCGCCGACGACAGCACTGCGTTGAAATCGAGGAACTGATCTCCGCCGAGCGGGATCTTCAAAATGCCGTACTCCCGGTCGCCCCCCGCGCCGACGCGGTCGACCAGAGGTTGGACGACGTTGTCGGTGAACGAGGTGACGAGTCCTGTGAACGCGGCACCGATGACCACCGCAGTCGCGAGGTCGATCACGTTCCCTCGGGCAATGAACTCCTTGAAGCCCTTCAACATGCGTGGGAATCCTTCCTGCGGTCGTTGTGCGATCTGATCAAGAGAACTGCCACGTTAGTCCCACAGGGCCGTCAACAGCTCAGTGAAACGTGAGGGTCACCGCCTGCATCAGCGTGGCGCCCGCGACGTCATTGGCGGCGTGCGCGGGCAGTGCGACGAGGACGACCCGGTCGCCGGCCGCGCCAGGCCCCTTCTGCTTCTCCGACACCAACACCACGACCGCGTCGGTGGCCACCACCCGCGGATCGACGTCGTCGTCGGCAGCCGCGAGGACGTCCACCACGTCGCCGGGCCGCACGAGGTCCAACAAGGCGGTGTCGGAGAGATGCAGGGGCACGATGCGGGCGTCAGGGCCCGCGGCCAGCGCAGCCAGCCGGGGGCCGAGCAGCCGAACATCGGTCAGCACCTCGCCGCGGCGGGCGGGGCCGGCCAAGGTCGAGCCGACCACCTTGTCCACGGCTGTCGAAGCCCCATCGGGAACCGTTGCCGTCAAACGCTTTTCGAGCTTGAGATCCGCCGCAGTCAGCTCGATGCCGGGGGACAGGTCACGTGCGGCCACCACGATGTCGGCCTCGTCTCCGTGCGGATCGGATCGCACTGCGGCGATCGCGGAGAGCACGACAAGACCGGCTGCCGCCGCTCGGCGGGCGGCCATGGTGCGCGTCCAGTCCGGCCGCCAGTCATGAATGAGCCGGCTCAACACCGACGGATTGAGTGATTCCCCCATGCGTTTCTACGCTAGGCAGCAGAACAGTCCGGCGGGCGAGCCGTCACGACGGCTGTGGATAACTTCAGCCGGGTCAGCTGGAGGCTGCGGCAGCTTTTGTCGTGGAGCTCGAGCTGCTGTCGGACTTGGATGCGCTCGAGCCCGAGCTGTCCGACTTCGCCGAATCGGACTTCTTCTCGGTCGAACCCGACGACGAGTCCGACGAGCTCGAGGACTCGGAGCTGCTCTTCGCTGAGCCATTGGACGCGCTCTTGGCCGCCTCGCGACTGTCGGTGCGGTAGAAGCCGCTGCCCTTGAAGACCACGCCGACCTTGCCGAACAGCTTGCGCAGACGTCCGTCGCACTGGGGGCACTCGGTCAGCGCGTCGTCGCTGAAGGCCTGCACCGCGTCGAACTTGTTGTCGCACTCGGTGCACGCATAGGAATAGGTAGGCACGAAAAAAACCCTCCGTGATGGTCTAACTACTTAGCACTCTACCGGCTTAAGTGCTAGAACCGCTATGTGGGCTCCACCATTCCCGCCCGGCCCCCCGCTGTCATTCCCGTGCTGGTCTGTCTCTTCGTGCTCGGAATCGGCGCGGCGATCTGGCTGCATTTCTCCGACGAGCCCACGGCCAAGCCGACGGACGCCTCGTCACCTCCGTCGATGTCGCAACCGGCGGCCAGGCCGCCAGGCAGCCCCGCCTTCGACGCCGCGCGCGCAACCCTGAACCGGCTGCCGGTCAAGGGCTGGGACCGCGTCACCGATTTCGCCCGCTACCGGTTCGGTGAGGCCTGGAGCGACGACGTCAACGTCGAGTTCGGCCACAACGGCTGCAACACCCGCGACGACATCCTGCGCCGCGATCTGGCTGACCTCGTCGTGCGCCCCGGCACCTGCTACGCGCAGAGCGGCGTGCTGCGCGACCCGTACACGGGAGAGACGATCGCGTTCACCCGCGGCCCCACGACCTCGGATGCCGTGCAGATCGACCATCTGGTGTCGCTGGCGGACGCCTGGTACAAGGGTGCACGCGAATGGGACGACCAACGTCGCCGCGACTTCGCCAATGATCCGCGCAACCTGTTGGCCGTCGGCGGACAAGCCAACTTCAACAAGGCATTTCGCGATGCCACCGCATGGCTGCCGACCAACCAGGCGTTCCGCTGCGAGTTCGTCGCGCGGCAGATCGAGGTCAAGGCCGCCTACGGGCTGTGGCTGTCGGCGAACGAGAAGCGGGCCATGGGCGACGTGCTCGCGCGCTGCTAGCCGAGCTCGACGAGGCCGCGGTGCGGTGTCAGCGCGTGTGTCATCGGGACATCGTGCGGTTCGGCGGGCAGCTCCTCGACGAGCTCGTCGTCGCGAACCACCGCGACAAGCCGCGCCGCAGGGTCCGCCAGCGGCAGCGTCCTGTCGTAGAAACCCGCGCCCCGTCCGAGCCGCGCCCCGGCCCTGTCGACGGCCAGCGCGGGCACGAACACCACGCCTGCCCCGGTCACCGCCTCAGCGGGCAGCCACGGCTCCTGCGGCTCCCGAAGTCCCATCCGGGCGGCGACGAGGCCGCCGGGTCGGTACTCGCCCCACTGCATCGGCAGCGGCACGCCGTCGGCGTCGTTACGCGCGACGGGAAGCAGGACCTGGTTGCCGAGTCGTAATAGCCTGTCCAACAAAGTGATTGAGCCCGGTTCGAATCTGATGGGCACGTAGGCGCAGATGATTTGGCCGTCGCCGACGACACTCGCGAGATGGCCGCACAGGGCCTGCGCCTCGGCAACGTGAACGTCGTGGGCCACCGCGCGTCGGGCAGCGAGGATCTGTGCGCGCATCTCGGCCTTGGTCTGAGATCCCACGTGTCCACGATGTCATGGTGCCGACACGGGTGGCACTTAGCGCGATGGCGATACTGTGGGGCGATGACACGCGCCCTGGTCTCCATTCCGCGCACGGCGGTCGTTCCGGCCGCCGGTCTGGGGACCCGCTTCCTGCCCGCGACGAAGACGGTGCCCAAGGAGCTGCTGCCCGTCGTGGACACCCCTGGCATCGAGTTGGTGGCCGCCGAAGCGGCCGAGGCAGGTGCGGAGCGGCTGATCATCGTCACGTCTGAGGGCAAGGACGGCGTCGTCGCCCACTTCGTGGAGGACCTCGTCCTCGAGGGCACGCTGGAGCGGCGCGGCAAGAAGTCGATGCTGGAGAAGGTCCGCCGCGCGCCCGGTCTGATCAAGGTGGAGTCGGTCGTGCAGGCCCAACCGCTGGGCCTCGGCCACGCGGTCAGCTGCGTGGAACCGGCCCTCGAGCCGGACGAGGACGCCATCGCGGTGCTGCTGCCCGACGATCTGGTGCTGCCGACCGGGGTGCTGGAGACGATGTCGAAGGTGCGGGCCAAGCGCGGCGGCTCGGTGCTGTGCGCCTTCGAGGTGCCGAGGGAAGAGATCAGCGCCTACGGCGTGTTCGACGTCGAACCCGTCACAGATAGCAACAATCCCAACGTCTTACGGGTCAAGGGCATGTTCGAGAAGCCCAAGGCCGAGGATGCGCCGTCGTTGTACGCCGCGGCAGGCCGGTATGTGCTTGACCGCAAGATCTTCGACGCGCTGCGTCGGGTGCCCCGCGGTGCGGGCGGTGAGATCCAGCTGACGGACGCGATCGCGCTGCTGATCAACGAGGGCCATCCCGTGCATGTCGTTGTGCATCGCGGTGATCGACACGACCTGGGAAATCCCGGAGGCTACCTCAAGGCTGCGGTTGACTTTGCATTGCAGCGCGACGACTACGGCCCGGACCTGCGGCGGTGGTTGGTTGAACGGCTGGGGCTGGTCGACTGCTGACACGGCACGACGGCCCCGTTAGGTGAGAAAGGCGTCTTGTGCGTTCGGTTGAGGAGCAACAGGCACGAGTCACGGCCGCTGCGGTAGCCCCTCGGCCGGTGCGCGTCGCGATCGCGGAGGCCCAAGGCCTGATGTGCGCCGAGGAGGTCGTCACCGAGCGACCGCTGCCCGGCTTCGACCAGGCCGCGATCGACGGTTATGCGGTACGCAGCGTCGATGTGCTCGGCTTGACGCCGCTACGGGGAGGCGACGGCGGCGACGACGATCTGGCCGACGACGCGGGCGAACAGCAGGTCAGCCTGCCTGTGATGGGCACGATCTCGGCGGGTGAGCGCACGCCGAGCCGTCTACAACCGCGCCAGGCCGCCCGCGTGCAGACCGGCGCTCCGATGCCGACGCTCGCCGACGCGGTGCTGCCGTTGCGCTGGACCGACGGGGGGCAGTCACGGGTGCGGGTGTTGCGGCCGGTGCGCTCGGGCGCCTATGTCCGCCGCACCGGCGACGACGTCCAGCCCGGTGATGTGGCGGTGCGCTCGGGCACGATCATCGGCGCGGCGCAGGTCGGTCTGCTTGCGGCCGTTGGTCGTGAACGCGTGCTGGTGCATCCGCGGCCGCGGCTGTCGGTGTTGAGCGTCGGCGGTGAGCTGGTCGACACCTCCCGCACGCCCGGCAACGGCCAGGTCTACGACGTCAACTCGTATGCGCTCGCCGCGGCGGGCCGCGACGCCGGTGCCGAGGTGAACCGCGTCGGCATCGTCGACACCGATCCGAAGACACTGCGCGACGTCGTCGAGGGCCAGGTGAACCGCGCCGAGGTGGTGGTGATCGCCGGGGCCGTCGGCGGGGCCGCGGCCGAGAGCGTCCGCACGGTGCTCGCCGAGATGGGCGAGATGGAGGTGACCCGGATCGCGATGCACCCTGGTTCGGTCCAGGGGTTCGGCCAGCTCGGCGTCGAGGGCGTGCCGGTGTTTCTGCTGCCTGCCAACCCGGTCAGCGCGCTGGTGGTGTTCGAGGTGATGGTGCGGCCGCTGATCAGGCTCTCGCTGGGCAAGCGCCAGCCGATGCGGCGGGTGGTGCAGGCCCGCGCGCTGTCGCCGATCACGTCGGTGGCGGGCCGCAAGGGGTACCTGCGCGGCCAGTTGATGCGCGATCAGGACACCGGCGAGTACCTCGTGCAGGCGCTCGGCGGGGCGCCAGGGGCGTCGTCGCATCTGCTGGCGACGCTGGCCGAAGCGAACTGTCTTGTGATGGTTCCCAGCGAGGCCGAGGAGGTCCGCACCGGTGAGATCGTCGACGTCGCCTTCCTAGCTCAGCGCGGTTGAGCGACAATCCCGTGGTGACCCTGTGGCGTTCGTCGGTGTCCCATCCGGGGTGGCCGACGTCTGTCGGACCGCTTCGGGTGCCCGGCGGTGTGGTCAGCCTGCGGCCGGTACGGCTGCGCGACGGCGCGGTGTGGAGCCGCATCAGGTTGGCCGACCGCGCGCATCTGGAGCCGTGGGAGCCCAGCACGGAAGTCAATTGGGATGTGCGGCATGGGATTTCGCAGTGGCCGTCGGTGTGCTCGGGACTGCGGTCGGAGGCGCGCAAGGGGCGCATGCTGCCGTATGTGATCGAGGTCGACGGTGAGTTCGGCGGCCAGCTGACCATCGGGAACGTCACACACGGCGCGTTGCGATCGGCGTGGATCGGCTACTGGGTGGCGACATCGCACATCGGCGGGGGTGTGGCGACCGCGGCGCTTGCGCTCGGGATGGACCATGCGTTCGGCCCGGTGCGGCTGCATCGGCTCGAGGCGACGGTGCGACCGGAGAACGCCGCAAGCCGCGCGGTGCTGGCCAAGGCGGGCTTCCGCGAGGAGGGCCTGCTGAAGCGCTACCTCGAAGTCGACGGCGCATGGCGCGATCATCTGCTGGTGGCGGTCACCGTCGAGGAGATCCAGGGCTCGGTGACCTCGCTGCTGATCCGCGAGGGCCACGCCAACTGGGCCTAGCCGCGGCCTCCGACAGTGGCCGACTGTGCAGTTTCGAACGCAACACGCCGCCGGCGCGTACAGATCCGCACAGTCACCACGTCTTGGGGCACCCGCGCGCGATGAGTGCGGCGCCGACGCGGTTGAGGAGCAGCCGCCAACCGTGCCGCACCATGCCGCTGGTGGCCCTGAAGTCCTGCCAGCCCAGTTCGGGCAACCGCGTGAATCGCTCGGCGTCCCAGTGCCGTTGTCCGGGGTTGGTGTAGTGGTGAGCGCCTTCGAAGTCGACGCCGACGAGGTAGTCGGGCCAGCCCATGTCGATGACTGCGACGAGGACGCCGTATTCGTCGATAACAGGTATCTGGGTCTGCGGGGGCGGAAAACCGTTGAGCACGAAGAGCAATCGCGTCCGTGACTCCCACGGCGATTCCGCCCCGCCGTCGACGAGATCGAGGGTGCGGCGCAGCTGCGTCAAACCGCGGACGCCAGGATGCGCTGCGGCCACGGCCTCGATGTCTTGCACCTTGACGTCGGTGGCGTTCAACAACGCGTCGACACGCGCAACGCCCGCGACGAGTTCCAGACGTCTGGCGATGTCGAAGGCGGTGCGCGCGGCGGTCGTCACACCCATCCCGTCGACGCGCTGAACCTCGCATGCCGTGACGGCATCGGTGTGGACGTCCAGCATCGGCGGTGGCCGCCTGTTGGTGTGGATCAACTCGGCGGGCAGTCCCGGCTCGACCCACTTCGCGCCCAGCACAGCGGCGGCCGACAAGCCGGCGACGACACCGCGGCGAGACGACCACAGCCAGCCAGCCTTTGCCCGCTGAGCTGCGGATAGCTCCGCGCCCCTCGGGATGTGAACACCCGGATAGACCGGTATGTAGAAGCGGCGCAGCTCGCGCACGGACAGCACTTCGGCCGCGACGGCGTCCCAACCGCGCAGCGGCCATTCCAATTCATCCCCCATGGCGGGAGCGTGGCCTCGGCCTCCGACAGCGCTGGGCCGACTGTGCCGATTTATCCACAGATCCGGCGAGTCGCGCACGACACCGCACGGTCGCGCGGCCTAAGAACCCTGTGGCAAATGTGACATAAGTGACTGTTGGTGCTTGTCAGCAGGGAATTACAGGTGTGTAATTGTCTCGGCGCGCCAACGATGGATGCGCTGGTCACGGACCTAGCCTGATGGGGAAAGGAGCAGGCGCAATGCCAAGCATCCCCCAATCACTCCTCTGGATCTCTCTTGTCGTGCTCTGGCTCTTCGTGCTGGTCCCGATGTTGATCAGCAAGCGCGACGCCGTGAGGCGGACGAGCGATGTGGCGCTCGCGACGCGGGTCCTCAACACCACGACCAGCGCACGCCTGCTCAAGCGCGGGGGACCGGCATCCGGGCACCGCAGCGATCCGGACTGGCGGCCGTCCGAGGACGACCTCGACGAGACCTTCGACGACGATGCGTACGACGACGACTACGAGGCCGAAGAGGCCGAAGAAGAGGACGAGTCGGAGAAGACGGTGGTGCTTGCGGCGCCTGTCGTCGAGATCGCCGAATCCGAGTACCTCGACGTCGAGGTCATCGACGAGCCCGCAGGGGCGCTGCCGGTCGGTGAATCGGAGGCCGGGAAGCTCGCCGGCGACGAGCTGACACTGAATTTCGAAGACCCCGGACAGCCAGAAAAAGTCGAAGAGGCCGCAGAGGTCGTCAGAGGTCGCAGAGGTCGCGGAGAGCGTCGACACCGCGATCTACGAAATCGCGACCGATGAGTACGAAGACGAGGACGACGGCACCGCCGACGAATACGAGTACGTCGAGGACTCGTCGGGCATCGAGGACCAGGCGGACTCCGATGTGCGAGTGGCGGACACAGCGGCGGCCCCGCGGCGGGGGCGCTACGACCCGGCGAAGGCCGCGGCGATCAGCGCGCGCAAGTACAAGTTCCGCAAGCGGATGCTGGCCGTCATGACGCTGGTGATGCTGGGTTCGGCCGCCGCCGCGTACTTCATGGCGGCCACCGCGGCGCCGTGGGGCTGGTACGTATGCGGCGGCACCGGCGCGGTGACACTGCTCTACCTGGGGTACCTGCGGCGCCAGACGCGGATCGAGGAACGGCTACGCCGGCGGCGCGTGCAGCGGATGGCGCGGTCGCGCCTCGGGGTGGAGAACACCGAGGATCGCGACCTCGACCTGGTCCCGTCGCGCCTGCGCAGACCGGGTGCGGTGGTGCTGGAAATCGACGACGAGGACCCGATGTTCGAGCATCTCGACTATGCGCCCGCGGCCCGCGAGTACTACCTCCCGAGGGCAGCCGGGCAGTAGGGCACACGAGCTGCAGCCGGTTTCTGCGGTGGCGGATTGACTGGTAGCCTGTGCTACCGACCAGGGGCTATGGCGCAGTTGGTAGCGCGCCTCGTTCGCATCGAGGAGGTCAGGGGTTCGAATCCCCTTAGCTCCACCCTCGGTTACAAATCGCCCCGGCCATCGGCCGGGGCGATTTTATTGGTCCCGTCGCCAGTCAGCGGCCGATGTAGCGGAGCTTGTCGCCGTAGCGCTCGTGTGCGGTCTGCGGCTGAAGGGTGAGCCGATTGACCAGGCTTGCGACGCCGTCGATCGCGTTCACCACCTTGTCCAACCGGCCGCCGTCACCGCCGACCGGTCTTCTGGCACCGGTGCGCAGCGACAGACGGGCCTGCAGCACTTCGCTCTGGTAGCGCGCCCACCGATCCCGGCCCGCGGCGTACTCCGGCCGATCGAGATACGCGACGACGATGTGTGTCGTTCCGTGATAACGCCTGCGCGCCTTGCCATCCGCGCACGGAAGCTCCTCGGCGTCGCTGAGTTTGAAGTCGTCCAGGCTGACGCGTTCGATGTCCTTGGTGGTGCGCTGGCCCATGGCGAAGAACTCGTCGATGGTCGTCGAGGCCGTGTAGCAGTCGGCCGGATCGATCCCCACGATCTGCAGATAGGCAACGAGCAACTCGTCCGGCGTGGCGGGAAGATACGGAAACGGTGACGGGATCTCGGGGCCGCGCTGCGGTCGCGGGTGGACAGCTTGCGCGACCGCCGACCAGTTCATCACCTCCACGTGCACCCCGGGCTGCCCACCCAGCGCGACCTCGACCGAGCCGGTTGCGGGAAGCGTCGCCTGCGGTGTGAGCACCCGCACGCCGGTAACCCGCGCGTACACCGGATCCCCCTGCCCCGAATCGCCGACCCAGCCGCTGATCTGCTCCATCCGGATCTCGCGGGCGATGCCGAGGCAGTGCTGCGGTCCGAGACCCGTTGCGGCCAAAGCGGCTATCGCCACGTCCTCGTCGAGTACCGACGGCTGGCCGTCGGTTCGCGCGACCAACGGCTGATCCGCGTCGAAGGAACTCCACTGCGGCGCTTGGGTTGTCGCGCCCGCCGGCGCGCGGTGCACGACCGCCCACTCCACGACGCGCCCGTCTTCAGATCCCGGCATCAGCGGGCTGATGCGATCCGGCACGCGGAATACGCCGTACACCAGATCGGGGCGCGCGGCGATTCCGGTGGACGCCAGGAACTGCGCGACTTCGTCGTACTGTGTGCGGCCACGCGTCGCGATCCGAGTGATGGCGACGGGCGGAACGGGCGACGCCAGATACGCCGCTCGTGCCTCGTCGCGTCGACGTCGTTCGTTGGCGGCGACGGCGGCACGCTCGACAGGGTCTGCGATGCCTGCGGGCATGTCGGAGCCGATAGCGAGCAGGCCCTTCGGATCGGCGAGGTCCTTCGCGGTATCCGCAAGGCCTCGAAACGCCTGCCGGAAGCCGTCTCCCACCGATTGCGGGTTCGCCGCTATTTCGGTTGGCGATGGCGGGACGGCGAGCTTGCCGTGGATGTGGTCGCCCGCAGGCCCGTCGAGCACCTGGCTCTGTCTGCGGTCGATCGTCTCGCGTTGAGACTGCGCCTGAGCGGCGTCAGCCTGGGCCAAGGCCTGCTCTCGCCTGGCGGCATCGGCGGCTTGGCGCTCCGCCATCTTCATCTCCGCGGCCAGCTGCTCGTCGGGCGACATGCGCTCCCAACGACGCTCGTAGAAGCGGCGGACGATTCCCACGCCGAGATCGTGACACGTGAAGGGCGACCTCGTGTAACGCTTCGCAGCTTCGTACCCACTGAGCATCTACAACGACTGTTGACCTGCTTGAAGGGAGCCAATCATGACCGACACCATCGCGAAGGACGCCACCGCCGCTCGGCGCGCGAAATTGGTCGACACCCTGGGTGCAAACATCACGCGGTACGGCCTCGTGATCGTTATCGGGTGGATCGGCCTGATGAAGTTCACCGCGTTCGAGGCGCAGGGCATCGAACCGCTGGTCGCCAACAGCCCGTTCATGAGCTGGCTCTACGACATCTTCTCGGTGACCACGTTCTCGGCGTTGCTCGGCGTCGTGGAGGTCGCCGCGGCGGTTCTGCTGGCGGTCAAGCTCTGGGCGCCCCGGCTTTCCGCTGTCGGCAGTGTGATCTCCATCGGCCTGTTCGTGGCGACGCTGAGCTTCCTGTTCACCACCCCGGGCATTTTCGAGGCGTCGCAAGGCGGCTTCCCGATGCTGTCGACCTCGGGTCAGTTCCTCATCAAGGACGTCGTGCTGCTCGGTGCGTCCGTGTGGACCCTGGCAGATGCGCTGCGATCGGCCAAGACGGCCGGTTGACCGGATACGCTGTGGCCGAAATGGCAAGGGCCGCCACCGATGAAACCGCGCTCGTCGCCGCCTTGAAGGCAGGCGACGAGGTGGTCTTCGCCGAACTGGTGGATCTGCATACCCCGTCGATGTTGCGCGTCGCCCGCGGATACGTCCGGCGCCATGAGATCGCCGAGGAAGTCGTGCAGGAGGCATGGATCGCGCTGCTGAAGGGCATCGGCAACTTCGAGGGCAGATCTTCGCTTCGCACATGGCTTTTCACGGTTCTGATCAACGTCGCCAAGACACGAGGTATCCGCGACCGGCGCGACGCAGAGGTCGAGATCCTGGCGTTCACCGGCGGTACCGTCGATCCCGCGCGCTTTCGGCCCTCAGACGACCAGTATCCGGGGCACTGGCGTGCCGACGACGTGCCCTCGCTGTTCCCCGATACGCCCGAGGGCTCGGTCCTCGGGAACGAACTGGTCGCGGTGGCACGGCGCGAACTCGACAAGCTGCCTGAGAAGCAGAGATTGGTCGTCACGATGCGCGACATGCTGGACCTCGACTCCGCCGAGGTACGCGAACTGTTGGACATCAGCGTTGCCAACCAGCGCGTGCTTCTGCACCGCGGCCGCGCGGCCGTGCGACAGGTGCTCGAAGACTATTTGAAGGAGTCGAAGTGACCGGCGACATGGACTGCAACGAGCTCGTCGAGCTCGTCACCGCCTACCTCGACGGATCGCTGGACGCCGACGCCCGGTCCCGATTCGATGTGCACCTGCTGGAGTGCGACGGCTGCGCGAACTATTTGCAGCAGTTCCGCGTCACGGTCGACACGCTTGGCAAGATCGACGAGGACGCCATCGATCCGGCGTTCCGCGACCGGCTGCTCAACACGTTCCGCGATTTCAAATAGCTGCCTGTAACAGCAATCCAGCCGCTGTCGAAGTGCACAGTGACCGGGGTCCGGATGGGCCACACCTACAGCCGTTTCGATTCCGGTTATCCGGGCGCGCAGATGGACCCGATGAGCCAGGTGGTCGGAATGACGGTGTACGTCGACACCGCCTGCTGACGCAGTCGAGAAACTCCCGTCGGACTTGACGACGCGGCCCGCAGCCTGGATGCTCGAGTAAGCGGAGGATTTCTTCCGTTAAAGATTCTCGAGGAGCTCTGCATGACCAGCATCTGGGACCCGATCACGATCGGCCGCATGCGGCTTCCGCAGCGGATAACCATGTCGCCCATGACGCGGAGCCGCGCACTCGACGACGGCCGCCCTTCCCCGATGGCCGCGGAGTACTACGGGCAACGCGCCGGACTCGGCATGCTCGTCAGCGAAGGAACGCAACCGTCGGCCGACGGGCAGGGGTACCTGAATACGCCAGGCATCTATTCGCCTGAGCACGTCGATGGCTGGCGTGCCGTCGCCGACGCCGTTCATGACCGCGGGGCGCACCTCGTCATTCAGCTGATGCACGTCGGGCGGATGGCGCATCCCGACAACACCCCTCACCACCGCAAACCCGTTGCGCCATCGGCTATTGCGCCTGGCGTCGACATGTTCACGCCGACGGGTAAGCAACCTGCACCGACACCGCGCGCACTCACAGTCGAAGAGATTGCCACGACCGCTGACGATTTCGCGTACGCGGCCGAACAGGCTATCGCCGCGGGCGCGGACGCCGTAGAGATTCACGGCGCCAACGGTTATCTGCTGCACCAGTTCCTGGCGCCCAACGCGAACCACCGCGCCGACGACTATGGCGGTTCCATTGAGAACCGGGCACGTGCGATGCTGGAAGTGGCCGGTGGCGTCGCCGCTCGCATCGGCGCAGACCGAGTCGGAATCCGGCTGTCCCCGCGCGCTCGGATGGGTGGACTTGACGAGGGCGAGGAGAGCGACGACCTGTACCGGTACCTCGTCGGTGAACTCGCCAAGCTCGAGCTGGCATTCCTTGACGTCTACTCGTTCGACGACCACGGGCTGCTCGCCGATATCCGCGAGTTGTGGCCGAACCCGCTGCTGCTGATCAGAGACGGTCGCACGCTCGATGCGCTCGGCGACGACGTCGAAGCGGGTCGTGCGGACGTGGCGCCGGTCGCGAAGTGGGCGCTCGCCAATCCGGACTTCATCGATCGATTGCGGTTGTCCGCGTCGTTGAATGACCCGGATCCGGCGACGTTTTACACCGGCGGCGCGCGCGGCTATATCGACTACCCCGCCTTGTCCGACTCGACCGAGAACGCGTCGTAACCGATGGCTGGACACGTGCTCGATGCGCTGCTCGCCGAACTTCCCGATGCCACATTCGGGCCGGGAAGCGACGAGTACTCCAGCGCGACGGCTCCCGACAATTCGAGCTTCGCGCAGTCTCCCGCTGCGGTCTTACGGCCGCGCTCGGCGGACGAGGTGGCGCGCGCGGTCGCCGTGGTTGCGCGGCTGGGGTGCCGCGTCGGCGTGCAGGCGACCGGTCACGGCTCGGGGGCGCCGATCGGTGCGGACGAGGTGCTGCTCGACACTTCCGCGCTGCACGACGTGACCGTGGACGCGGCAGCGCGCACGGCCCGCGTCGGTGCAGGCGCAATGTGGCCCGCTGTACAGGCCGCGGCGAACCCGCACGGTCTGCTCGGCTTGAGCGGTACTTCGCCGAGCGTCGGAGTGGCCGGATACACGTTCACCGGAGGAGTGGGCTGGTTCGTCAGGAAGCACGGGCTTTCCTCGGCCGAGTTGCGGTCGGTCGACTACGTCGACGGGGCAGGCAGGCTCCGCCACGCCTGGAAGGACGCCCCGGAAGCAATCGACCGAGAAGCACTGTGGGCGTTCCGCGGCGGCGCACCCGTCGGCGTTGCCACCTCCATCGAGATCGGCCTCGTTCCCGTCCCCGATTTGTGGACGGGCTATCTGCTGTGGCCCGCCGATGCACTGCAGGCAGTGGCGTCGGCATGGACGACCGCCACCGCCGCGGTTAGTCCCTCGGTCACGAGCTCACTGTCGCTTCTGCATCTCCCGCCGGAAGGGCCGTTCCCCGACGAGCTGCTCGACACCGCGGTCGTCCACCTCTCCTACGCATCGCCTGACGGCGGTGCCCATCTCGCTCTGATGCGCGACGCCGTGCGCGCCGCAGCGGCGCCCGTGATCGACACCACCGCCGCCGGTGACATCGAGTCCCTCGCACAGATCCATCTCGACCCGCCCGCCGCCGTGCCCGCTCGCGGTACCGGTCGTTGGCTGAACACTGCCGCCACCGACGTCCTGCTCGCGACTTTCGATGCCGCACTCGTCGGACAAGCCGACGGACTACAGATGATCGAGTTTCGCCATACCGACTCTGCGGCATCTGGACCCGGCGGCGCCATGACAACCGTGCCTGCACCGTTCTTGCTGCACGCCGTCGGTGCAGCCGTCGACGACGAGGCACGAGGGCATCTCGACGACGTCCTGCGCGCAGTGGAACGCGCGGCACGCGCTGCCGACATCGGACGATCGGCTCCCGCGTTCCGGGAGGGACAGCCGGATGCGGGGGATGCAATGGCTTCGACCGACCGCGACAGGCTTCTCGCCACCAGGGACGCACTGGACCCCGGCCGCGTGTTCGTGTTTCAGCGCAACGCGTTGTCGTGAGGTGTGAAACTCGTTCGATGGCCGCCGGTGACGCCCCGCGACGACCACCGCGCGCAACGCGGCGGGATGCCGTCGAGAACAGGGAGAAGATTCTGCGCACGGCGGCCGACCTCATCGCGGCGCGCGGCGAGAGCGTTCCGCTCACCGACATCGCCGACGCCGCAGGTGTCGGGGTGGGCACGTTCTACCGCGGGTTCCCCGACCGCGCGGCCCTGCTCGACGAATTGCAAAGGCGCGGCTACCAACTCCTGCTCGCGACGTTGGCCAGGATCAAGGCTGATGGCCGCGTCGGCGCCGATGCCATCGAGGCCTACCTGCTGGAGTGCCTGACCATGGCGAATCAGTTGGTGGCGCTACCACTTCGCGGTGGTGAGCCGCTCACCGATGACGCCGCGGTTGATGCCAAGGCTCGCATCGGGCAGGCGATCGACGAGTTCCTCGCCGAGGGCAGGGCGGGCGGATCGATCCGTGACGATGTGACGGCCCTCGACGTCATCGTCTGCGCCACGCTCATCGCTTTCCCTCTTCCACTGGGTCCTGACTGGCCGGTGACCGCTCGACGGCACACCGCGTTGTTCATTCGCGGGCTGCGCCCGTGACCAATATATCCGCAAATACGGATTGAAGGACGCATCGCGAACCGAAGATGCGGTTACTATCTCGGCGTGACGATGATCAGAGTCCGTGACGCCGCTGATCTGCTCGGCGTCAGCGACGACACCGTTCGCCGCTGGATCGACGACGGCACGCTGCCCGTCGAGCGGGACCACACCGGTCGCAAGGTGATTCCGGGCAAGGCGCTGGCCGAATTCGCCGCCTCGAACTCAGGTGCAGCGCCGAAGGAGCCGTTGGGCATCTCCAGCTCGGCGCGCAATCGTTTCACCGGGCTGGTCACCAAAGTCACCATCGACGGCGTGATGGCCCAGGTGGAAATGAAGTGCGGCCCCTTCGCCGTGGTCTCTCTGATGAGCGCCGACGCGGCGCGCGAACTGCAGCTCGAGCCCGGCAGCGTCGCCGTGGCCGTCGTCAAAGCCACCACCGTGATCGTGGAAACCCCTGGAGGACAGTCGTGAAACTGGCTACGCGCATTGCCGCGGTGGCAGCCGTCGTCGGCATTGCGGTCGCCGGGTGTGGCGGGTCGGACGAGGCGTCCTCGCCGACGTCGACGAGCGGCGCGGAAGCGGGCGGAAAGCTCATCGTCTACGCGGCGGCATCGTTGAAGAGGACATTCACCGAGATCGGCGAGCAGTTCAAGACCGACAATCCAAGCAGCGACGTCGAGTTCTCCTTCGCCGGATCCTCCGATCTGGTAACCCAATTGACCCAAGGTGCGCCCGCGGATGTGTTCGCGTCAGCCGACACGAAGAACATGGACAAGGCTGCCAAGGCGGATCTGCTGGCGGGGGAGCCGGTGAACTTCGCCTCCAACACGCTGACGATCGTCACGGCTCCTGGCAATCCGAAGAAGGTCGCGTCGTTCGCCGACCTCGCGCAGCCGGGGTTGTCGGTCGTGGTGTGCGCGCCGCAGGTGCCGTGCGGATCGGCGGCCGAGAAGATCGAGAAAGCGAGTGGCGTGCAGCTGAATCCGGTCAGCGAGGAATCTCAGGTGACTGACGTGCTTGGCAAGGTGACCTCGGGCGAGGCCGACGCCGGGCTCGTCTACGTCACCGATGCACAGGGTGCGGGCGACAAGGTGACTGCGGTGAATTTCGCTGAATCCGCCGACGCGGTGAACACGTATCCGATCGCCGTGCTCGAACAGTCGAAGCATCAGGAGCTGGCAGGCAAGTTCGTCGACCTCGTCACCGGTGAGGCGGGGCAAAAGGTCTTGAACGCAGCGGGTTTCGCCAGCCCCTAGCGCTCTCAGTCGCCGCGGTGCAGGAAGCCGTGCAGGGTCGCCTGGACGAGTTCGTCGACGATCGCATCACGTGACGGCGGTTTGGTGCCGAAGAAGCTCGACCGCAGCGCGACCATGCCGACGATCATCGCCATTGTCGAGTGTGCGGGCAGTGCCGGTTGGCTCGATTGAAGTCCGCGCAACTGCATGCCCTCGACGCTGATCTGTCCGAGCACGCCCAGTGCCCGCCTGATGTCCGCGATGCCCGCGTCGGCGATCTCGTCCTCGCTGAACGCCTCCGATGCGACAAGCGTCAGCAGCAAGCCCCGATGTTCGACGACGACGTCGTAGACCCGTTCGACGAAATGGCGGGCCAGTTCGACTTCGTCGGTCTCCTCGGGAATGACGGCCTGCCACGTCTGGGCGAACTCATCGACGATGCTCGTGAACGGAAGGACCAGAGCCTCACGAAACAGGCCGGCCTTCGAGCCGAAATGGCGGAACAGCAGATATTCGGTGACGCCCGCGCTCTCGGCGATCTCGCGCGTCGTGGTGCTGCGGTAGTCCTTGCGCGCGAACAGTTCGCGGGCCGCGTCGAGCAGAAGCCGACGGGGTTCGCCGCGGGGTCTGCGGACAGCCCGGGCGGACGACTTCACAGCGCTCACGATAGTGGCCTTGACCAACCCAGTTTAATAGTGTCCACTATTATCATGGGTCAACTCATCATGCTCGGCACGTTGTTCGGGCTGATAGCCGCGATTTTCGGCCTTGTGCTGTACTTCGACCCCGAGGCGCGCGGCGCCTCGCGTGGCGAGCGCGAGCAGTGAGCACCGAACTGACGCCGCTGCTGACGGCGTCTGTCATCTTCGGCTGGGCAAGCGGCATCCTGTTCCTCATCGCAGGCATCTACCTGAGCGTCCGTAATCGCCGCCTGCACCCGCTGCTCCTGCTGTGCATCTCGGCGATCTCGTTCTCGTGGATCGAGGCGCCGTACGACTGGGCGATGTACGCACAGTTCCCGCCCGCACTACCCCGGATGCCGTCGTGGTGGCCGCTGAACATGACGTGGGGCGGGCTGCCCTCGTCTGTGCCCATCGGTTACATCGGCTACTTCTGCCTGCCCGCGGTGATCGGCGCCGCGATCGGCAAGCGGCTCATCGCACGGTTCGGCTGGCGCCAACCGATCACGTACCTGACTGTCGGTCTGGTCGTCGGCTTCTGCTGGGCGCTGATCTTCAACGCGGGCCTCGGCGCGCGGCTCGGCGTCTTCTACTACGCCTACGTGATCCCCGGCCTCGGTCTATTCGAGGGGACACTGCACCAGTACCCCGTCTACGACGCCATCGCGATGGGCATCCAGATGATGGTCTTCACCTACCTGCTCGGCCGCAAGGATGCAGAGGGGCGCAACATCATCGAGATGTGGTCGGACAAGGTGAGCAACACCCGTGTTCAGTCGGCGATCGCTTCCATCGTCGCGGTGATCGTCATCGGAAACCTGCTCTACGCATCGGTTTTCGCGCCCCACCTCGTCACCAAACAGCTGGGCTACGTGACCTCGGGAACGGGCGAGCAGTTGTTCCCCGGGGTGGAAAACCAGCCGCGATGACTCTCGATCTGTACTACGACCCGTTCGACTACGCGATCGACGACGACCCGTATCCGGTGTGGAAACGGATGCGCGAAGAAGCGCCTCTGTACTTCAACGAGAAGTACAACTTCTATGCGCTGAGCCGGTACGAGGACGTGGCACGGGCGCTTCCTGATTGGCAGACGTACCGGTCGGGGCGGGGCACCACGGCAGACATCCTGTTCAGTGGCATCGAGGTGCCGCCGGGCATCCTGCTGTTCGAGGACCCGCCCCTGCACGATCTGCATCGTCGCCTGCTGTCGCGCGTCTTCACCCCGCGGCGAATGCTGGCGGTCGAGGATCTGGTACGCGAATTCTGTGTCAGCGCACTGGATCCCCTGCGCGACGCCGACGGCTTCGACTTCGTCACCGATCTCGGCGCCTTCATGCCGATGCGGACGATCGGGTATCTGCTCGGCATTCCCGAGGAAGGCCAACAGCAGATCCGTGACCGCAATGACAAGAGCATCACCATCGCGGCGGATCAGGGTGATCTGAGCCAGACGATCATCGCGGATTCGATCGCGATGTTCGCCGAGTACATCGAGTGGCGTGCGACGCATCCCTCCGACGACCTGATGACCGAACTGCTCAACGCCGAGATCGAAGAGGCCGACGGCACCCGTCGCCGCCTGGAACGCACCGAGGTGCTCGCCTACACGGCGATGATCGCGGGGGCGGGCAACGAGACCACCGCCCGGCTGATCGGATTCATGGGCCAACTGCTCGGTGAACATCCCGACCAACGACACGAGCTCGCCGCCGACCCGACGCTCATTCCGTCGGCCGTGGAGGAGACACTGCGGTACGAGCCGCCGTCACCGGTGCAGGCGCGTTACGTCGCCGCTGAGGTCGAGCACTACGGGCACACGGTGACGGAGGGCTCCTACATGTTGCTGCTCAACGGCTCGGCCAATCGCGACGAGAAGAAGTTCGACGATCCCGACCGCTACGACATCCACCGCACGGGCGGTCACCTGAGCTTCGGGCAGGGACTGCACTTCTGCCTCGGCTCGGCACTGGCCCGGCTCGAAGGACGGATCGCGTTCGAAGAGGTGCTCAAGCGGTGGACCGATTGGGACGTCGATTACCCGAACGCCGCCATGGCGCACACGTCCAGCGTGCGCGGCTGGGCGCGGATGCCGGTGAAGGTCCAGTTAGCACCTCAGCACGCTGGCGAACATCTGGCCCGATCATGTCGCACAGCTGCGACACGTCGATGAATATCGTCGCAACAGGGGTTGCGCGACCTGTTCCGAATGCGGCGTTATCGGTCACGAAATGCATTGCAGCGTGGTGTAACTGGCCACTCAGGCACGCAGATGTCGCGCATCTCCTACCGTGCAATTACCAGGGCTGCCGCAGGGGAGGCGCGAAGGCGGCACGAACACAACTCGATACGCCGCGACGCGGATTCAGCGAACACGCTTTTGGCATTGACCAATTATTGCTATTTTTAGATAATAGCCGTCATCCCAGCCAGAGGCCGCTTACCCCAGGGGGATCGATGGAGGCTCACCCGCGGTGCCGATGTCGGTGCCTGCACGGGGTGAGACCGAGCATCGTCAGGGTTGACCAAATATCTGTTCCGCCGGAAATGTCGCCGCCCGGACCGGGGGTATCCGCATCAGGTCAGTGGGGGCACGGTGAAACTCTTCCATCCGGGAGTCGCGTGACCGCGCGAGTGGTGGCGGGGTGACGGGGCGAGCACTTCGCCCGCTGATGGGCGTCGCCACCGTCGTCGCGATCGTCGCGGTGGTCGTCATCGCCGCGACGCTTTTCCGCGGCGGGTTCACCAAAAGCGTGCCCGTGACCGTGGTGTCCCCGCGCGCCGGGCTGGTGATGAACCCCGATGCCAAGGTGCAGATCCGCGGGGTCCAGGTCGGTAAGGTCGCCTCGATCGAGCAGCTGCCAAGCGGTGAGGCCGCGATTCACCTGGCGATGAATCCGGAGCGGATGAACGCGATACCGGCGAACGTGCTCGTCGACATCGCATCCACGACGGTGTTCGGCGCCAAGTACGTGCAGTTCGTCCTGCCGCCCGACCCGTCGCCCGAATCGCTGCGGGCGGGGCAGGTGCTCGCCGCCAAGCACGTGATGGTCGAAGTCAACACAGTGTTCGAGAACCTCACCTCGGTGCTGTCCAAGATCGACCCGCCGAAGCTCAACGAAGCCCTCGGCGGCATCGCGCAGGCGGTCAACGGACGCGGCGAGAAGATCGGCCAGATGCTGACCGATCTGGACGCGTACCTCGCGAAGATCGAACCGAGCCTGCCTGCGCTGCGCCACGACCTCGAGGTGGCCCCCGCGGTTCTGCGGGCCTACGGCGACGCAGCACCCGACCTCGTGACCGTTGCCGACAACGCGGGGCGGATCAGCGACACGATCGTCGACCAGGAACAGAACCTCGACGCCGCACTCGTCAGCGTCACCGGCCTTGCCGACATCGGCAACGACGTGATCGGCGCTAACCGGCAGCCCCTCGCCGACGTCCTCCACCTGCTGGTACCCACCACCGACCTGCTGAACAAGTACAACCAGGCGCTGTGGTGCGCGCTGTCAGGCATGGCCAACGCGTCGAGCCGCCCTCCGCTGAAGGAGCCGGGTGTGGTGGTGCTCGCGGGCTTCCTATGGGGACAGGAGCGCTACCGCTACCCGATGGACCTGCCGAAGGCGGGCGCGACGGGCGGTCCGCAGTGCACCGGTCTGCCCAATCTGCCGTTCGAGGGTGTGCCCCCTTACGTCGTCGCCGACACCGGGACCAACCCGTGGCGGCGCACCTACCCGGGCATCGTGCTGAACGCCGAAGCGATCAAGAACATCATGTTCGGCCACATCGACGGACCGCCGAGGAACACCTATCAGATCGGCCAGCCCGGATGAGGCGGTCGCTGCGGCCGACCCTGGTCAAATTCGGAGTCTTCGGCGTCGTCATGGCGGTGATGACCGCGTGCCTGTTCTTCATCTTCGGGCAGTACCAGACCGGATCGACGAATGACTACTCCGCGGTCTTCAAAGATGCCTCGCGGCTCAAGGTCGGGCAGTCGGTCCGCGTCGGCGGGATGCGGATCGGGACGGTCAACGGCGTCAAGCTCCAGAAGGACAAGACAGCCCTCATCACATTCGACGCCGATCCCGCCGTCCAGATGACCGACGGCACCCGGGTGGCCGTGCGCTATCTCAATCTCGTCGGTGACAGGTATCTGGAGCTGATCGACGGTCCAGGTGAGCACAGGTTGCCGCCCGGATCGCAGATCCCGGCGGAGCGGACTGCGGGGGCGTTGGATCTCGATCTGCTTCTCGGCGGCCTCAAACCCGTTATCCGAGGCCTCAATCCGCAGGACGTGAACGCGTTGTCGGCGTCGCTGATCCAGATCTTCCAGGGTCAGGGCGGCACCCTGCAGTCGCTGCTGTCCAACACGTCCGGGTTCACCACTGCGCTGGCCGAACACAACCAGACCATCCAGGCGCTGATCGACAACCTGCGCACGCTGCTGGCCACCCTCACCAAGGAGGGCGACAAGTTCTCCGCCACGATCGCCAAGCTGGAGACGTTGGTGACTGCGCTTGCGGCGGAAAGGGATCCGATCGGCACGGCCATCGAGTCGCTGAACAACGGCACCGCGTCGGTGGCTGACCTGCTCACCGAGGCCCGACCTCCGCTCAAGGGCACCGTCGACCAGTTGAACCGGCTGGTCACCAACATGGACGGCCAGAAGGACCGGCTCGACGCGTCGCTGCAGAAGGCGCCGGAGAACTACCGCAAGCTGATCCGCACCGGGTCGTACGGCAGCTTCTTCAACTACTACATCTGCCAACTGGTCTTCCGTGCGACCGACCTTCAAGGCCGCACCGTAGTGTTCCCGTGGATCAGGCAAGACGGTGGGAGGTGCACCGAGCCCTGATGCTGAAATACCGTGGAAGCAAGCTTGTTCGGACGGGGTTCATCGGCGTGGTCCTGTCGATCCTCATCGTGCTCATCGGGCTGTCTCCTGAGACGTTGACGTCGATGGCGACAGCGCTGCGCTATCAGGCGCAGTTCTCGGATGCGGGTGGCCTGACGCCCGGTAACGACGTGACGATCGCCGGAATCAAGGTCGGCAGCGTTTCGGACGTAGCACTCAAGGGGCCCAACGCTCTGGTGACCTTCGCCATCGACGGAACGGTCGAACTGGGGTCGGACACCACGGCACACGTGCGGACCGGAACGCTTCTCGGTGAACGAGTCCTCACGTTGGAGTCCGCGGGTAAGGACACCATGCACCCGATGGACGTCATCCCGGTGTCGCGGACCGCGTCGCCCTACTCGCTGACGGAAGCAGTCGGTGAGCTCACGACGAACACCGCGGGCACCGACACCGCGTCGCTGAACCAGTCCCTGGACACGCTGTCGGAGACGCTGGATCAGGTTGCGCCCCAGCTGGGCCCGGCATTCGACGGCATCACCAAGCTGTCGCAGGCCATCAACGAGCGTGACGATTCGCTGAGCGCGCTGCTCAAAGACGGCGCCGATGTCACCAAGATCCTGGCCGACCGCAGCGCTCAGGTGAACACGCTGATCCTCAACGGCAATGATCTCGTCGGCGTGCTCAACGAACGTCGCCAGGCGATCGTCGAATTGCTCGTTCACACATCGGCGTTGGCCAAGCAGCTCTCCGGCCTCATCGGTGAGAACGAGGAGAAGCTGGCACCGACGCTGGACAAGCTCAACGCGGTGACGGAGATCCTGGAGAAGAACCGCGACAACATCGCCAAGGCGATACCCGGTCTTGCGAAATTCCAGACCACGCTCGGCGAGACGATTGGCAACGGCCCCTACTACCAGGCATACGTTCCCAATCTCTTCATCAGTCAGATCTTCCAGCCGTTCTTCGATTACGCGTTCGGCTTCCGGCGCGGAACCAATGCCGGTCAGCCGCCCGACAACGCCGGTCCCCGCGCGGAGCTTCCGTTCCCGTACAACGGAATTCCGCAGCCCGGAGAGCAATGGGGGCCGCCACCGCCATGACTCGAAATCGGCTCCTGAGGCGCGGGCTTGCGGCTGTGCTTGCGATCGCGCTCGTGGGCGGCCTCGCCGTCGTCGTCCAACAGGCGTTCTTCAAGCCCAACACGATCACCGCCTACTTCACCAAGACTGTCGCGATCTACCCCGGCGACGAGGTCCGCATCGCCGGCGTCAAGGTGGGCACCATCGACTCGATCGAGCCGATGGGCACCCAGGCGAAGATGACGCTGCGGGTCAACCGCAACATCTCGGTTCCCGCCGACGCCAAGGCGGTGATCATCGCCCAGAATCTGATCTCGGCCCGCTATGTCCAGCTCGCGCCCGCCTACGAGTCCGGCCCGACGATGCGCGACGGGGCTGTGATTCCGCTCGACCGCACGGCGATCCCCGTCGAGTGGGATGAGGTCAAGGAACAACTGACGCGGCTGGCGATGGAACTCGGCCCCGACAAAGGGGTTTCGACAGGCTCGGTCGGGCGGTTCATCGACAGCGCTGCCAACGCCCTCGACGGCAACGGAGACAAGCTGCGCCAGACGCTGGCTCAGCTGTCCGGCGTTGGGCGGATTCTGGCCGACGGCAGCGGGAACATCGTCGACACCATCACCAACCTGCAGACCTTCGTCACCGCGCTGCGCGACAGCAACAACCAGATAGTGCAGTTCCAGGACCGGTTCGCGACGCTGACAAGCGTGGTCGACAACAGCAGGTCAGACCTCGACTCCGCGCTGACGAACCTGTCCGAGGTCGTCGGCGAGACGCAGCGATTCATCGAAGGCACACGAGACAAGACCGCCGAACAGATACGGCTGCTCGGCAGCGTCACCCAGAACCTGGTCGACCACCGGATGGATCTGGAGAACGTCCTGCACATCGCGCCGCACTCGATTGCCAACGCCGTCAACATGTTCGACCCGCGCACGGGGGCGGCCAGCGGTGTGTTCGTGCTGAACAACCTGACGAGCCCGGTGTGGGCGATCTGCACGATGATGGGCGCGCTCGAGAACGTGACGTCTCCCGAGACCGGCAAGCTCTGCGCGCAATACGTCGGCCCGGCGCTGCGGCAACTGAACTTCAACAATCTGCCGATTCCGATCAATCCGTTCCTGACGTCGAATCCGCCGGACTACATGCTTCGATACTCCGAGGACAGGCTCAGGCCCGAGAACGAAGGGCAGCCACCTCCGCCGTCCACCGACGCGCCCGCGGTATCCGCATACACGGGTGCGGGCGATATCCCTCCGCCGCCGGGCTACGGGCCGCCCCCCGGCCCACCGCCCCCGGTGCAACTGCCCGTGGCGCCTCCTCCTGCGCCCCCGCCGCCGACACTGCAGGACATGTTGCTGCCCGCGGAGGCGCCGCCACCGCCGGGTGACGTGCCGACTGATTCGCCGCCATCGGCTGACGGGACGCCGCCATGATTCCGAAGAGCGGGCGCCGGTTGCTCGCGATCGGCTGCAGCGTCATGGTGACCGTCACCGGGTGCGCGTTCCAAGGGGTGAACTCGCTGCCGCTGCCCGGCGCGGTCGGACGCGGTGGCGGTGCGGCCGTCTACCACGTCGAGCTCGCGAATGTCGGTACCCTCGAATCGAACTCGCCGGTGCTCATCGACGATGTCGTCGTCGGCAGCGTTGGGCGGATGCGGTTGCACGGCTGGCACATCGACCTGGATCTGTCGCTGAAGCCCGACGCCATCGTTCCCGCAAATGCCGTGGCGACGGTCGGGCAGACCAGCCTGCTGGGGTCGATGCACGTGGCGCTCGACCCGCCGGTCGGTGAGGCGCCGAGCGGGCGCCTGAAGCCCGGCGCCACGATCGGACTGAACAGTTCGTCGACCTACCCGTCGACCGAGCAGACGCTGTCGTCACTGGCCGCCGTGGTCAACGGCGGCGGGCTGGGACAGGTCGGCGACATCGTGCACAACTTCAACATCGCGTTGAGCGGGCGTGGGGACGTCGTTCGCGATCTGCTCGCTCGCCTCGACACGTTCGTCGGAACCCTTTATCAACAGCGCGACAACATCATCGCGACCGTCGACGAACTGAACCGGTTCGCATCGACGCTCGGCAGCCAACAGGAAGTGCTGACGCGTGCGCTGAACAAGATCCCGCCCGCGTTGGACGTGCTGATCAAGGAGCGGCCGAGGCTCACCACCGCGCTGGAGAAGCTGGGCACTCTGAGCGACACCGTCTCAGGACTAGTCAACGACACGCAGGCCGACCTCGTCACAAACCTGCAGAATCTCGAACCGACACTCAAGGCTCTCGCTGACGTCGGACCCGAGATCGACACCGCGCTGGCGTACATCCCGACGTTCCCCCTGACCCAGAACCTCATCGACCGTGGCGTCCGCGGAGATTACGTAAACCTCTTCGTCACAGTCGATCTCACCAACGCCCGGATCAAGCGCGGACTGCTACTCGGTACGCGTCTGGGCCAGGACCGGGCGTCGATGATCCCGGCGCCGGGCGATCCCGGGTACGACGCTTACTACACCAAGTTCCCTCTCGGCGTCGGCACTTCACCACCGT
Organism: uncultured Actinomycetota bacterium; assembly: GCA_963756865.1. Taxonomy (GTDB): domain Bacteria; phylum Actinomycetota; class Actinomycetes; order Mycobacteriales; family Mycobacteriaceae; genus Mycobacterium. The sequence continues at coordinate 30,498 of CAVWPQ010000027.1, forward strand.
TCGGACCGATTCCGAATGCCGACGCGGCGCCGTGGGAGCCAGGGGGTGGTGGCTGATGCTGACGCGGTTCGTTCGAATCCAGCTCGTCGTCTTCACGATCGCGTCGGTGGTCGGCGTGCTGGTGATGGCCTTCGCCTACATGCAGGTGCCGACCTATCTGGGGATCGGCCGCATCACCGTGAAGCTGGAACTGCCCGCGTCGGGCGGCCTGTACCGGTTCTCCAACGTGACGTACCGCGGCGTCGAGGTCGGCAAGGTGACGGGCATGGACGTGTCCCGCACGCAGGCGACCGCAACCCTCAAACTGGATACGTCGCCAAAGATTCCGGCCGACCTCGTCGCCGAGGTGCGCAGCGTGTCGGCCGTCGGCGAGCAGTACGTGGAACTGATGCCGCGCACGGATTCGCCGCCGTACCTTCAGGACGGCTCGGTGATCGCCATGGCGGACACCAAGATTCCGCAGCCCGTCGGCCCGATGCTGGACCAGGTGAATACGTTGATCGACAGCGTGCCCAAGGATAAGTTGAGCGGGTTGGTCAACGAGTCGTTCAACGCATTCAACGGGGCGGGCTACGACCTCGGCTCACTTTTCGACTCCTCGGCGAAGATCTCCAGCGATCTGAACAAGGTGTCCGACCAGACGACCGCGCTGATTCAAGACGGTGGGCCGCTTCTCGATTCACAAGCCCAGACCGCCGATTCGCTGCGGACCTGGGCGAGAAGCCTGGCAGGGATCACCGGTCAGGTGGTGGCGAACGATCCGCAGGTGCGCACGCTGCTGCAGGAAGGACCACCCGCGGCGGACGAGGTGACGCGACTGCTCGACCAGGTGAAGCCGACCTTACCGGTGTTGTTGGCGAACCTCACCACGCTTGGCGCGGTCGCGGTGACGTACCACCCGTCACTCGAGCAGGTTCTGGTGTTGCTTCCGCCGTTCGTCGGTGATGTTCTGTCCTCGGCTCCCGAGAACAATCCGACCGGCATCCCGTTGGGCGACTTCAGGATTCAGATCGGCGATGGGCCGCCGTGCACAGTCGGATTTCTGCCGCCGTCGCAGTGGCGCTCGCCTGCCGACCTGACGACGATCGACACGCCGGACGGCCTGTACTGCAAGCTTCCGCAGGACGCGCCGATCGTGGTGCGCGGCGCACGTAACTCACCCTGCATGGGTGTGCCGGGCAAGCGCGCGCCGACGGTGCAGGAGTGCTACAGCGACAAGCCCTATATGCCGATCGCGGTCCGCCAGCATTCGCTCGGGCCGTATCCGTTTGACCCGAATCTGATCGCACAAGGCATTCCGCTGGACGATCGCGTCGACGCCAACGAACGGATCTACGCGCCGGTTGAGGGCACCCCGATGCCGCCCGCCGCGGTACCGCCCGGCGCGCCGCCTGACGCCGCGCCGCCGGGTGCGCCCCCACCACCGCCTGCACCGCCGGGGCCACCTGCGCCGCCGGCCGAGGTGTTCCCGCCGATGGATTCCGGGGGAGCGGTAGCCGCGACACCGAGTTCGTTCGGCGCGAATGCACCGGCGCCAGGGCCTTCGGTCGCTGTCGCCCACTACGATCCGCAGACCGGCCAGTACGCCGCACCGGACGGTGAGGTATTCCGTCAGCAGGATCTGGTCGAGCCGGCCATGTCGTGGCGGGACCTGATCTACAAGGCGGACGGATGAGGCTCGCGCGCTTGATATTCGGCTCCGCAGTCATGGCGTCGACGATGCTCGGTGCGCCGCAGACCCAGGCAGATCCCGGCGACGGCATTGCGTTGAACGGCACCTACACGGCGTTCTCGGACGGCGTGTGGGCCAAGACGAACGACTCGTATCACGACGAGCGCAGCGTGACGCAGACGTGGACGATCACCTCGTCATGCACCACCTTTCAGGACTGCACCGGACACGTAACCAGTGACCAGGGCTGGAGCGCTGACATGCTTTTCATGAGCGGCAGTTGGAGAGTTCGCCGCGCCGTGGACAACTGGGAACCGTGCATCGACGGCACCGCGACGCCGGGGGAGCAGACCTTCACGTTCTGGAAGGGCTACCCGGAGGCCTTCCCGCTCAAGGGCTGGGATACGACGAGGGGCCTAAGCGGTGCGTGCGGATACAACAAGCGACTCGGTGTCGAGATGCCGTTCACGCTGACGCCCGTCGGTTAGCGATTTCGGCGTGGCTGGTTGCGCGTAGCGCAACTGCGCACGCCGAATTCACGAGAAGGCGCCTCGCGGGATGGTCAGTGGGAGATCGACGGAGCTCACCAGACCCGGCTGCGCCGCAACGACATACGGCACGGCGTTGACGACCCGCATCGCCGTGGCGACCATCGCGCCCGCGCCGGACGTCATGCTTTCGATGCCCGCCTTGCGGCGGTCGCGCAGGGTGACGTCGAACGAGCAGTCGATGTCGGGAGTGCCGGTGATCACCACGCGGTAGCCAAGCGCGTTGGGCAGCGTCGGCCAGTGCGGTGCCACGTCGGGAGCCAGTCGGGTGACGTGTTCGATGACGATCGCTTCCTTGCCGTCGACGACACCGATCGCCTGCATCCGCAGCGCGCCGCAGGTGCCCGCTTCGACGGTTCCCATCGCGACTTCCAGCGTCCGCTCCGTCACCGCCCGGTCGAACGTCTCGCGGATCTCGGAGATCTCGACTCCGAGCGCGTCGGCGACCATCCGCATCTGGCCCTGCCACTCGCCCCCGATCGCACCGGGGAAGCTGATCCACGGCTGGTAATCGAGGGGTCGGCCGAATCCCAGTGCGTCGCTCATGATGTCGGGCACGCCGTAGTCGTCGTACAGGCCGATCTCATAGGCGTGAATCTTCTCGATCTGCGACGAAACCGTGCTCAGGACGAGCGGTAGATAGTCGGCCGCAAATCCCGGCTCGATGCCCGATGCGTACAGCGACACCTGGCCTTCCTCGGCGGCGGCGACGAGTTGGTCGCGCCACTCGGCCGGCTCGTAGGCATGCGGGTTGACCAACCGGGTGGTGCTCGTCGTCACCACGTTGATCCCCGCGCTGAGCAGCTTGACGTAGTCGGGGACGGCGAGCGCGTCGCGCTCGGCCCCGCTGGCCGCATAGATGACGCAGTCGGGCCGCAGCGCGATCAGTGCGTCGGCGTCATTGGTTGTGGCCATACCGATCGGGTCGCCGTTGGCGAGTTCCCCGGCGTCGCGGCCGACCTTGTCCTCGGAATGCACCCAGACCCCGACAAGGTCGAGGTCGGGCCTCTCATGGATGGCGCGAATCGCGATGGATCCGATGCCGCCAGTCGACCACACCACGACGCGATTCCGACGTTCTGCCATCGTTCCTCCAGCATCCGTGGGTTTCGACCTAACATCTGTTCCGAAATTAACAGTGAGTACTATTATCAGTCAATGTTCACGGTCCGGTTCGACATGCGTGCGCCCGCCTCGGGAGCGCCGACGACGGATCTCTACCCGGCCGCGATCGACATGTGCGCGTGGGCGGAATCCCGCGGAGCGATCGTGGCCGTGCTGTCCGAGCATCACGGCGCCGAGGACAACCACCTGCCGTCGCCGATCGTGCTGGCGTCGGCGATCGCGGCCAGAACCGAGCGGCTGGCGATCATTCTGGCGGCGGTGGTGTTGCCGTTCTGGGATCCGGTGCGACTGGCCGAAGACATGGCCGTACTCGACATCATCAGCAACGGGCGGGTGTCCTACGCGTTCGGTGTCGGACACCGCGCGGAGGAGTACGAGCATTTCGGCGTCGACTTTGGTCGGCGAGGCAGGCTGGCCGACGAGAAGCTGGACGTCCTGCGGCAGCTGCTGAAGGGCGAACCGGTCGTCGTCGACGGCAGGCGCATCCACGTCACGCCCGCGTGCACGTCGGCCGGTGGTCCGCTCATCATGGTGGCCGGTGGCAGCCGAGCCGCGGTGAAACGCGCGGCGCGACACGGCCTCGGTGTCGTCCTGCAGACGAATCAGGGTGGACTCAAGGAGTGGTACGAGAACGAATGTCGGGCGCACGGCCACGAACCCGGCATCGTTGCGCTGCCCGCCGACAACGCGCCCACCGCGGTGTTCGTCGCCGACGACGTCGAAAGGGCGTGGCACGAGCTGGGTCCGCACCTGCTGCACGACGCGGTGACTGCCGCCGCGTACCGGCACGGTCTCGATGGGGTGGCCAGCATTTCCCGCGCCACCGATGTCGACGGGCTGCGAGCCGCCGACGGACCGTATCGGGTCTTCACCGTCGACGAGGCGGCCGACTACATGCGCGCGGGCCAGGCCCTGCCGCTCGCACCGCTCTGCGGCGGCGTGTCACCGGATGTGGCGTGGCCGTATCTGGAACGCGCCGCCGAGGCCGCGGCCCGCATCGGCTGACCGAAGGAGAACCATGGACGCAGATTCGAGTCGCGTTGTCGTCTGGTCGACGGGCGGTGTCGGCGCCGTCGCCGTCGACGCCGTGCACCGCCGCCCCGATCTCGACCTCGTCGGGGTGTGGGTGCACTCGCAGGACAAGGTCGGCCGCGACGCTGGCGAGCTCGCAGGCGGCGAGGCGATCGGTCTGGCGGCGACCAACGATGCGGACGCGCTGATCGCGCTGCGGCCGGATGCCGTCGTCTACGCGGCCAGCGGTCCCGAACGCGACGCGGGCGCCGTCCCCGACTATCTGCGCCTGCTGGAAGCCGGAATCAATGTGGTGTCAACGACATCGACCAGCCTGGTGTATCCGCCGGCCTTCTACTCACCGGAATGGCGCGAACAACTGGAGACCGCGGCGAAGTCGGGTAACGCGTCGTTCTACGCGTCGGGCATCTTCCCCGGATTCGGCTCGGACCAGCTGGCACTTCTGCTCGCGACACAGTCGAAGAAGATCACGTGCATCACGGCCACCGAGATCGCGCTCAACGACCACTACCCGGTCGCCGACATCATGATGAACGGTATGGGGTTCGGCCACCCACTCGACTTCGAACCGATGCTGAAGACTCCCGGCTTCATCGAAATGGCTTGGAAGGCACCAATTCACCTGATGGCGGACGGCCTCGGCGTCGAGGTCTCCGAGGTTCGCGGGTCGCTCGACCGGCGGCTGGCCGACCGCGATATCGAAGTGGCGTTCGGAACCATCAAGGCAGGAACGTGCGGGGCGGTCCTCACCAGGGCAGCGGGGATGGTCAACGGCCGAGAGGCGATAGTGATCGAGCACATCATCCGGATGGCGCGCGACGTCGCACCCGACTGGTTGGCATCGGAGTTCGACGCCACCTACCGCGTCGACATCGAGGGGGAACCCGACATCCACTGTGCGATGAACCTCGGCGAGGCGGAGGGGCACGGTGCGGGCCGGGCCGCGATGACCGCCACCGCCATGCGCGTCGTCAACGCCATTCCCTATGTGATCGACGCGCCTGCGGGGCTGCTCAGCTCGCTGGACATGCCCAACACATTGCCTCGGCACGCGTTCGACTGACAATGGAAGCATGGCTGTAGACAAGGAGTTCGTGTTCGCCGCTGTCGCGGACGAGCGACGGGAAATCGCGGCGTTGATCGACGGTCTCGATGACGCGCAGCTGGCGACCCAGAGCCTGTGCGCCGGCTGGGACGTCAAGACCGTTGCTGCCCATCTCATCAGCGATTTCGCAGACGGTTTCTGGGGGTTTCAGGCCGCGGCCGTCCGCCACTTCGGTATCAACCGTGGCATCGACGCGCTGGCGCGACGCCGCGCGCAACTGCCCGCCTCTGACATCGCCGCAGAATTGCGGGATGGCGCCGACCACAGGTTGAGCCCGCCGGTCTCCGGTCCTGTCTCGGGTCTGACCGACGTCCTCGTCCACGGGGGGGACATCCGGATTCCGCTCGGCCTGACCTTCGAACCGGACCCGGACCTGGTGTCCCTCGCACTCGATTTCCTCACTGGATTCCGTGCGATGGCCTTCGTACCGTTCGGCCGGCTCCGTGGCATCAGTCTGCGGGCCGACGACGTCGGCCGAACTTGGGGAAGGGGCGCAGAACTGCACGGCCCGGCAGCGGCGTTGATGATGGCGGTGTGCGGTCGTGGCGCATTGTTGGGTCAACTCGACGGACCGGGTTTGTCGATCCTCAGGGATCGGGGGAGTCGTTGACAGTCTTTCGCGACCGGTCGTAGCGTAACGGGACTAATCTGAAGGTGCGGGAGGCATCATGTACATGCTCCGCTTCGATATGCGCGCACCAGAGATCGGTGCGCCAACGGTGGAGTTGTATTCCGCCGCAACGGATATGTGCGAATGGGCCGAGAGCCACGGAGCCCTGGCCGCGGTCCTCTGCGAACATCACGGCTCGCAGGACGGCTACCTGCCGTCGCCGCTCATCCTCGCCTCCGCGATCGCGGGCCGCACCCGTAGCCTTCCGCTGAGCCTGATCCTTCTGCTGCCGTTCTACGACCCGGTCCGGCTGGCCGAGGACATGGCGGTGCTCGACATCATCAGCAAGGGCCGGGCCTCCTACATCCTGGCGCTGGGATACCGGCCGGAGGAGTTCGAACACTTCGGCGTCGACATCAGGACCCGCGGGCGCATCGCCGACGAGAAGCTCGCCCTGTTACGCGAACTTCTCTCTGGCGAGGCGATATTCGACGGCCGCCGCATCAACGCCACGCCTGCGCCGCACACCTCGGGAGGGCCGATGCTGATGTGGGGCGGAGGGTCGATTGCGGCGGCGCGGCGGGCGGGCCGCTACGGGCTGGGCATGCTCGGCAACGCGAACGTCGAGGGCATGCACGAGGCCTACCAGGAGGCGTGCCGCCAGCACGGACACGAACCAGGGCCGATATTTCTGCCGGACCGCGAGACGCCGTCGGTCTGCTTCGTCGCCGACGACGTCGATAGGGCGTGGGAGGAGATCGGCCGTTATCTGCTCCACGATGTCCGCGCGTATGCCGACTGGAATCCCGGCAACGACTACTCCGCAGGGTTCTCCGATGTGAAGACCGTCGAGGAACTGCGGGCCAACCCGACGTCGCACCGGATCTACAGCGTCGAGGAAGCCAAGGCGCGGGTCCGGGCTGGCGAGGTGCTCAACCTGTCGCCGCTGTGCGGCGGCGTGCCGCCCGATCTCGCGTGGCCGTACCTGAAGCGGGTCGGCGAGGTGGTCAGCTCCGTCACGCTCGGCTAGCGGTCACGCCACGCAGCGTCGTGTCGCGCTGATGGATGAGCGAGGCGCGGGTGCCAAGGTCGTGAAGGATGTTCTCGGGGATCCAGCCGACCCCGATCACCGAGCGGGCCAGCGCCTCGTTTGCGGGGCTGTCGATCGATATCTCGCCGGAGCGAATGCCTTCGGCCAGAAGGGTTTTCATCTGCCGCACGCGTTTGGCGAAAAGCCAGCCGATGTTCGGTGCGTCCGGGGGAGTCTGTCGCATCCACGCCAGCTGAATGCGGAACTCGTCCCCGAAGCGGTCGAGGACGTTGGTGTTGACCCAGCTCAACGCGTCGAGCTTTTCGATCGCCGTTGAGTTCGAGCGCAGAACGCGGGTCCACCCTTCGGCGACCTTTTCGCCGAACGACTGCATGATCGACGCCAGCAGCTGATCCTTCGAGCCGATCAGCCGGTACACCGTGCCGGTGCCGAGCTGCGCGGCCGATGCGATATCCCTGATGGTGGTGACCTCATAGCCCTTTCTGCCGAACTCCGCACGGGCGACGGCACGGACGTGGGCGGCCTTGTCGCCCGGTTCGGCGTCGGCGTCGTCGCTCCACGACTTCACCACCTCGTCGGCGGCGATGAATGCCGCCGACCGGTCGAGCTGTGCGTCGGTGGGGGAACCGGTGGCCAACCCCTCCAACAGGATTCGGCACAGCAGGTCGGCCAGCTTGTCGGCGCTTGCGTTGTAGCGGATGACCTCGAGTCCGACCCGCAGCATGTCCTGGACGATGCGGTCGGCGAGGACGGGCAGGTCGACATCGGATCGCAGATAACCGCTCCAGCGGGCTGCCCGCAGCGTCTGCACCATCGCTTCCATGATCGCCGTCGGCCGCTGCTGGGCCAGCGCGGTGAGTTCCTTGTTCGGGCCGTGCGCCTCGTAGAACGTCATCTGCAACGCCGCACCGTGCGTCACCGCGCACTGGGCGATGGCCGCGCTGAGATCGACGATCTGATCGAAGGCCGGTCGCGCCGACGGGTCGTCGAGCTTGCCCTGGGCGTTCGCGGCGATGCGGTCCAGGTCGGTGTGGTACCGATTGAGTAGCTCGACGAGGATCGCTTCTTTGGACTCGAAATGGTGATAGAGGCTGCCGGGGAGGATCCCCGCTGCGTCCGCGATCTCCTGAAGCGAGGTGCGCAGACCCGAGCTGGCGATCAATGACGCTGCGGTTTGCAGGATCTCGGTCCGTCTGCTGCCGTCGTCGTAGGCGTGTCCGGCGCTTTTCGGCGTCACCGGTGCACGCCCCACAACACCTCCACGGCTTCTGACTCCCGTCGCGGGTTTGCCTGACTGACCCAATGTTTGGTTGACGTTACCAGCATCAACCGCGCAAAACTGCGGGGAGATCGCGAAATCGTGGGGTTTCACGAGCTGTCGGCAGGCTCGGCGCGTTCTAGTTGGCCCACCCGACCACCGCCTTGTATTGGCCGCTCGGCCCGACCATAATACGGAACAGATATTTGGTCAACGGTGGTTCGCGGTGGAGGTGCTGGTGGCGAAGCTCGCAGACGACGAGCGCCTGCAGGCCTTGGGCATGCTGGCCTCTGCGCTTGCCGGCCGGGCCGTCGCCGTCGCGCCGCTCGACAGGGGTGAGCCGTCGTGGACAGACGGCCAGACGGTCCACGTCGATCCGGCGGAGGGACATCGCGCCAATATCGAGTCGGTGGCCGTGCACGCATCGATGATCGCCGCGGGAAGCCTCGACACGGAGGTGATGGGCTCGCTGGTTCGACGCCCGCGAATCGCCAACCGCTACCTGTCCGTCGAAGGCGGGCGCGCTCTCGCGGCCAACGCCGGACTGGTGCCCCGCGCAGTAGCGCACCTGATCAATCCCGATTCGGCCTCGCGCACCGATGCACCCCAGGCGTCGCTGTCGTTGGCATCGGGCAAGGGTGCGATCGACGACCCGCCCGCGTGCTTCGGCGTGATCCGGGCGAAAAAGGTATCGGCAGTCGGCGCGCAGGCGACCGCCCAGTCCGATGGCGAAGCTGCGGGCCACGTTCCACGCCGCGACACCGCCGACGCGCTGGAGGAACTCGACGACAACATCGACGACAGCGATGATCCGGATCTTTTCTCCAGCCCCGTCGGCGGCGGTGGCTTCATCGGCAAGTGGCTCAAGAAGTTGCTGTCGTCGGCGCGCCAATCGGGTAGCGGGGATGGGCCTCCCGGTGCCGATTCGCCGACGCACCGCACGAATTCCGGCAACCGAGGCGGCTTTTCGATGGTTTCCACGGCAACCGTCGCATCCAACGACGTCCCCGACATCAAGACCGACGGCGTCAAGTACCCGGAGTGGGATGCCGAGCGCGGCAGGTATCGCCCCGACTGGTGCACCGTGCGCGAAGTCGATCCGAAGGTCAAGGCGTCGGCACCGCAGGCCATCGACGGCGCCATCGGCGTGCGGCGGCCGTTGGCCAGGCTCGGCATGGGTCTGCATCGGCGGCACCGGCAGCCGCAAGGCGACGACATCGACATCGACGCAGCCGTCGAGGCGCGCGTCGAGGTGATGGCCGGGTCGGCCCCGGACGAAGCGGTGTACCTCGACAGTCTGCGGCGCCGACGCGACCTGTCGGTACTGCTGCTGCTCGACGTCTCCGGCTCGACGGCCGAGCCCGGAACGGTCGGCCGCACCGTGCATCAACAACAGCGCGCCGCGGTCGCCGACCTGACGGTGGCACTGCACGATCTCGGCGACCGCGTCGCGCTCTACGCCTACTACTCACAGGGCCGGGCAGCGGTCACGATGATGCCCGTGAAGCAGTTCGACGACCATCTGGATGCGCGGGTCATGCGGCGGCTCAACAGCCTTGAGCCAGGGGCATATTCACGGCTCGGTGCGGCAATCCGGCATGGCTCGTCGGTCCTCGAGAGGCGCGGGGGGACGTCGCGTCGTCTGCTCGTCGTCCTTTCCGACGGGCTTGCCTACGACCACGGATACGAGCGTGCCTACGGTGCGGCCGACGCACGCCGTGCACTGACAGAGGCGCGGCGTCGAGGGATCGGATGCGTTTGCCTCACGGTCGGGGCGGGGACTGACGCCACAGTGCTGCGGAAGGTGTTCGGCAGTGCCGCGCACGCGACGATCGGCAGGCCGGAGCAGCTCGGCGCGGTGATCGGTCCGATGTTCCGTTCGGCCTTGCGTTCCGCGGAGGTGCGGCGTCGAGTTTCATGACGACATTGGATTGAAACAAACATCTGGTCCACGTTAGGCTGCGTGGGCGCAACGAAGCGACAGGCGGAAGGGGCGAGATGGGCAACGAGCCAGGGCTCGTACACCAGAACGGCGCGCTGCCGACGGCCGGCGGCGCGCGCCCCTACTACCAGGCGACGGGAAATGAGGAAGCCGTCTTCAAGGCGGCGTACCGGCAAGGCCTTTCGCTGGTCCTGAAGGGGCCGACGGGGTGCGGCAAGACCCGTTTCGTCGAAGCCATGGCGCACGACCTCGGCAGGCCGCTGATCACCGTCGCGTGCCACGACGACCTGACGACCGCCGATCTGGTCGGCCGGTACCTGCTACGCGGGGACGAGACGGTGTGGGTCGACGGTCCGTTGACCCGCGCGGTGCGCGAGGGGGCGATCTGTTACCTCGACGAGGTCGTCGAAGCGCGGCAGGACACCACGGTGGTGCTGCACCCCCTCGCGGATTACCGTCGTCAGCTGCCCATCGAGCGCCTCGGCATCACGCTGGACGCGGCGCAGGGATTCGGCCTCGTGGTGTCGTACAACCCCGGGTACCAGAGCGTCCTGAAGGACCTCAAGGACTCGACCAGGCAGCGGATGGTGGCCATCCAGTTCGGCTTCCCCCCACCCGAAGTGGAGGAGGGGATCGTCGAGCGCGAAGCAGGCGTCGGGAAGTCGACCGCGGCCGAACTGGTCCGGTTCGGGCAGGCGATCCGGCGCCTGGAGACGGGAGGTCTGCGCGAAGTGGCCTCCACGCGAGTACTCATCGCGGCGGGCCGCCTCATCGCAGAAGGGCTGACCGTCCCCGAGGCGGCACGAGCCGCGATCGCAGGACCGCTGACCGACGATCCGTCGGTCGGCCGCGGCCTGGCCGAGTTGATCGACGTCTATCTCGCCGGCGGCGATTGACGCTGCTCGGCGCCACCGTTACTGTCTGAACAAATATTAGGTTTTATCGGAGGTCGGATGTCCTACGAGAGCACAGCCGAACCCATCAAGGTGGGTTACCTGATGGACTTCACGCTGCCACCCGGTTTCCCCGAGGAACTGCTGGCCTCGTTCACGCAGACCTTCGACCTGATCTTCGAAGAGGCCGTCGAACAAGGCCTGATCGACCGGCCCGTGCAGATGATCTACCGCGAGGTGGAGGGGCTGCCGAAGGGTTCGGTCAAGGCGGTGATCGACGCGTACGCAGACCTGGTCGACGAAGGCTGTCTCGTGGTGTTCGGTCCGAACATCACCGACAACTGCGTCCCGGTGCGCGAGGCCATCGAGGAGCGTTTCAAGGTGCCCGCGATCAGCGTGACGGGCACCGACGACTGGCTCGGCGAATGGACGTTTGCCTTCCCCCAGGGATCGATGACCGACGAGCCGATCTTCCTGACCGACCTCGTGGCCAAGCGGGGACTGACCGAGATCGGGGTGCTCGTCGAGCAGAGCCTGATCGGCGAGAGCTACCTCAAGAATCTGCGTAGCGCATGTTCCCGCAAAGGTGTCCGCATCGTCGCAGAGGCGGCGATCGCGCAGACGGCGCAGGACATCAACGAAGCGGTCAATACGCTGTACGAGGCCAAGGCCCAGGCGATCGTGCACCTCGGGTTCGGATTCGGGATCGTCTTCATCAACCCCGCGCTCGAGGCCGTCGGTTGGGACCCACCGCGTTTCACCACAACGGCGTTCCAGAACGCGTGGGTCAACCCGATCATGTGGAATGCGTTCCTCGGCTGGGTCGGGGTCGACCAGTACGACGAGAACAACGCCATCGGACAGGCCTGGCTCGACCGGTATGCAGCGAGATACGACGGCAGCCGTCCCGAGTACTGCGTCTCGGTGGTCAACCACGATGTCGCGACCACGCTGGTGCGCGCCTTCTCCGACGCCCACCCGCTGAGCCCGCGCGGCGTCAAGGAAGCTCTCGAGCGGGTCAAGATGGTGCCCGCCGCCTCCGGTGCGCCCGGAACCCGTGTGTCGCTTGGCAAGTGGACCAGGCGGGCATGGATGGGGTCTGGCTACCTGGTGGCAAGGACGCTTGATCCCGACGGCACCAACTCACACCTGGTCGACCGTTTCGGGGAGGAATGACATGACAACTCAGGAGTCCACACCACTCGAGTCGCACGTCGATTCGCCTGGCCCGGAGCGCAAAGGCCGGAACTGGGGTCGAGTCATCGCCCTGCTCGCATGGCTCGGGTTCCTCGGCCTGTTTCTCGCCGTCGGGCGGGTGGCCGTCGACCCGCGCGTGGCCAACCCGAATGTCGAGGGTCGCCCGCGTCCGGTCGAGTTCCTGACGGGGTTCGATCACTGGCAGGTCATCCCGCAGGCCGGCGCCCTGATCATGGTCGTGGTGCTGACCATCGTCTTCATCCGTGGTTGGCGTAAGAACCCCGGCAGCCCGGTGCTGCTGATGGTCCTGGTGACGACGCTGATCGTGTGGCAGGACCCGATCATGAACTGGTCGCCATACGCGGTGTACAACCCGGCGTTGATGCACTGGCCGGAATCCTGGTACCTGATCATGATGTCGCCGACCGTCGAACCGTTCATCGTGTTCGGCTACGTGACGTTCTACTTCGGACCGTACTTCCCGGCGATCTGGATCCTTCGCAAGATGCAGGCCAACCGCGGTCCCGAGGCGTTCGTCGCGCGGCATCCGTTGATCAGCCTGGGTGCGTTGGTATTGGTGATCGGCTTCATCTTCGACGCCATTCTGGAGATCAGCCTGGTGCGCACCGGGCTGTACATCTACTCGCAGGCGATCCCGTTCGGAACGATGTTCGGTGGCAGCACTTTCCAGTTCCCACTGATCTGGGAGTCGCTGTCGGTGACGTTCGTGATGATCCCGGCGGCCATCCTGGTCTACCGCGACGACACGGGAAAGTCGGTGGCGGAGAAGCTCGCCGCGAAGGCCAAGCTGTTTCCCACCAAGCCCGTACTCGGCACGTTCCTGGTGATGTTCGCGATCATCAACGTGTCGTACTTCGCCTACGGCGGGTGGTTCTGGACGATCAAGGCCAGCGGCTTGGCCACATCTGTCGCCTGCCCGTGGCCGTACCCGGAGGCCAAAGTCTATGACCCGCAAGGGTACTACGAGGAGAACGGCGCCAAAGGCCCGTATTCGGTCGGCAAGTGGTCCACGTGGCAACAGGGCCTGCCGGACGGTCGGCCCGACGTCGAACTGGGCAGCAAGAGCATGCGGTGTGCGACCGAAAGCCCAGATGGGTGATGAGCGTTCGCGCGAAGAACAGACGATGAGTGAACCCCGCAGCGTCGTCATCACCGGAGCCTCACGAGGACTCGGGTTGGCTTCTGCGGCGCTGCTGTACCAGCGCGGCTGGCAGGTCGTCGGTGCGATGCGTTCGGTCGACGCGGGCATGGAGAGGCTGCGCGCGGCGACCGGTGCGGCAGAGGATGACCCGCGGCTGATCGGTGTCGCGCTCGACCTGACCGACGCCGCGTCGGTGGAAATGGCTGCGAAGTCGATCGAAGAAGCCGTCGGCGCCCCATATGCCCTCGTGCACAACGCAGGCATCTCCGCGGCGGGAATGGCCGAGGAAACTCCGATGATCCTGTGGGAGAAGATGTTCGCGACGATGGTGTTCGGACCCGTTGCGCTGACCAACGCGCTGTTGCCGCTGATGCGCGAAGCGGGCCGAGGGCGCATCATCGTTGTGTCGAGCGCCGGAGGCGTGCGCGGAATGCCTGCGACCGCGCCGTATTCCGCGGCGAAGGGCGCGTCGGAACGGTGGGCGGAATCCTTGGCGGGCGAGATCGCGCCATTCGGCGTGGGTGTCACGGTCCTGGTCACCGGCACCTACGACACCGACATCATCACCGACGCCGGGACGACCGATACCCGCGACTTCGACGGGCCTTACGGCCGCCACCACGCCACCATGGATTCGCGTGGCAGGCTCGCGATGCGCTACGGCGCAAAGTCGCCCGACCGGTTCGCCATCGGACTTGCCAAGGCGCTCGAAAGCACCAAGCCATTCGCCCGCCGCCCGGTGGGTCTCGACGCGCGGATGCTCCTGATCATGAGCCGGGTTCTACCGACCGCGGGTCTGCATCAGATGATCCGCGTGATGATGGGAATTCCGCGCTACGGCGCCTTGACGTCCCCCGAAAGTGAGAAGCATGACTGAGACCCCAACTGTCCGTTTCGAATCGAAGATGATGATCGACGGCAAGCTCGTCGACGGCGAAGCGGGAACGTTCACCAATATCAACCCCGCCACCGAAGAGGTCATCGGCGAGGTCGCCGACGCGTCGAAAGACGATATGCACCGCGCCATCGACGCGGCAAGGCGAGCGTTCGACGAGACGAACTGGTCCACCGATCACGCATTCCGGCAGAAGTGCCTTCTGCAACTTCAGGACGCGATCGAGTCGGAGCAGGAAGAGCTTCGAGAAGAGCTCATCAGAGAAGTCGGGTGCCCGAGGGCCATCACCTACGGGCCGCAACTGGACGCCCCGCTAGCCGACGGACTGCGATACCCGGCCAAGCTGATCGACGAATATCCCTGGGAGACATCGCTTGGCGATGCCCTGATCTCACTCACCGGCGTCAACACCACCCGGGTGGTGTGGCGCGAACCCGTCGGCGTGGTCGGCGCGATCGTGCCGTGGAACTTCCCGTTCGAGGTCACCATCGGCAAGCTCGGCCAGGCAATGGCAACGGGCAACACCATCGTGTTGAAACCTGCGCCGAACACGCCCTTCAACGCCACGCGCCTTGGCAGGCTCATCGCCGAGAAGACCGATATCCCAGCGGGAGTCGTCAACGTCGTCACCGCGTCGGACCATTTCGTCGGTGAAGAGCTCACGCTGTCACCGAAGGTCGACCTGATCTCGTTCACCGGATCCACCGTCGTCGGCAAACGCATCATGGAGAAGGGCGCGGCCACGATGAAGCGGCTCTTCCTCGAGCTCGGCGGCAAGTCGGCGACCATCGTGCTCGAGGACGCCGATTTCGCGCTCGGCTGCATGATGGGCATCGCGCCGTGCATGCATGCGGGGCAGGGGTGCGCCAACCCCACGCGGATGCTTCTGCCGCGGTCCCGTTACGACGAGGGCGTCGAGATCTTGAGGGGGATCTACGAAAGCCAGATGCCCGGCGACCCACAGGATCCGGGCACGTTGTGCGGTCCTGTCATCTCGGACAGGCAGCGGCAACGCGTGCTCGGCTACATCCGCAAGGGCGTCGACGAGGGTGCGACCGCCCTCGTCGGTGGCCCCGACGCGCCAACCGGTTTCGACAAAGGATTCTTCGTCAGGCCAACGCTTTTCACCGATGTCGACAATTCGATGACCATCGCCCAGGAGGAGATATTCGGGCCGGTCCTCGTGGTGATCCCGTATGAGGACGAGGACGACGCGGTGCGGATCGCCAACGACAGCCCGTACGGGCTCGCAGGCAACGTGATGGCGGGGACGCTCGAGCGTGCCATCTCGGTGGGCAAGCGGCTGCGCGCCGGCTTCATCGGCCTCAACGGCACGGTGGGCTACGGCGCCGACACACCCTTCGGCGGATACAAGGACAGCGGTGTCGGCAGGCAGAACGGCACCTGCGGATTCGACCAGTACACGGAAGTGAAATCCATGGCCTACCCGGCCCAATAGCGGTGCACCCGAAGGGGGAACCAGTGTCAGATCTGTACTCGGAACTCGGGGACCTCGAGGATTTCGGGGCGTTCGACGACGTCGTCTCGGGCAACGTCCGGGACCCGTACCCCGAACTGGCCAAACAGCGCCGCGAGACGCCGATCCAGCGCATCGACATGTCCGCGATGCCCGGCGAGGAGGGCAAGCCCGTCTTCATCGTCTATCGGCACGAAGACATCCAGCAGATGCTGCGCGACAACGAGACGTTCTCGTCGAACGCCGTCATCCAGATCTTCGGAGATGTCCTCGGCCACGGCGTGATGCTCGGCATGGACGAACCCGTGCACGGCAGGCTCCGGTCCCTGGTGACCAAGGCGTTCACCCAGAAGTCGCTTGTGCGTTGGGAAGATGAGATCGTCGGGCGCATCGGCAATGAGCTGGTCGACGGGTTCGCCCAGGACGGCAGGACCGACCTGGTCAAGTCGTTCACGTTCCCGTACCCCACCCGCATCATCGCTGCGCTGCTCGGCCTGCCGGAGAAGGACTTCCCGCAGTTCCAGCGCTGGTCGATCTCGATGCTCAGCTTCACCGTCAATCCGGAACGCGGCCTCGCGGCGTCGCAGGCGCTTGTCGACTACTTCAAGCCGATCCTGGCGGAACGTCGCGCGCAGCCGCGCGATGACCTGATCAGCAGCCTCGCGGCGGCCGAAATCGACGGGCACAAGCTCGACGACGAGGACATCTACTCCTTCATCCGGCTGCTGCTGCCCGCGGGCGTGGAGACGACCTACCGGTCGCTGGGAAACCTGTTGTTCGGCCTGCTGACGAACCCCGACCAGCTCGATGCGGTCCGGGAAGACCGCACATTGTTACCTCAGGCGATCGAGGAAGCGGTGCGCTGGGATGCGCCGCTGCTGAACATCACCAGGGTGACGACCCGCGACACCGAACTCGGCGGGGTGCCGATCCCGCAGGGGTGTTCGGTGATGCCGATGCTCGGCGCCGCCAACCGGCAGGAGGACCGATACCCCGACCCGGATCGCTTCGACATCTTCCGGCAGGCGAAGGTTCCCATCAGCTGGGGACACGGGGTCCATGTCTGCCTCGGCATGCACCTGGCGCGGCTCGAGATGCGTACCGCGGTGAACCTGCTGTTGGATCGGCTGCCCAACCTGCGGCTCGACCCCGACGGCGACGATCCGCACATCCGCGGCATGGTGTTCCGCTCGCCGACGTCGCTGCCGGTGCTCTTCGACCCCCGTGCCTGCTCGCCGTGAATAGGAGTGTTGCGTGACCGACTTCGAAACAGTCGATTTCTTCACCGATGAATCACTGGTCCCCGATCCGTACCCGTACTTCGACCATCTGCGATCGAAATGTCCTGTCACACAGGCGACGCCGTTCAACGTGCTCGCGGTCACCGGATACGAGGAGGCGCTGGCCGTCTACAAGGATCCGGCGTTCTCGTCGTGCATCTCGGTGGCCGGACCGTTCTCGGGACTGCCGTTCGGGCCCGGCGGTGACGACGTCTCCGACCTGATCGAGGAACACCGCGCAGCGGTGCCGATGAGTGAGCACATCACCACCCAGGACCCGCCGCTGCACACCAGGACCAGGGGGCTGATGAACAAGCTCATCACCCCGAAGCGGCTCAAGGAGAACGAGGACTTCATGTGGCGGCTGGCCGATGAGCAGCTCGACACATTCGTCGACCGAGGCTCATGCGAATTCCTCGAGGACTATGCGAAGCCGTTCTCGCTCTTGGTCATTGCGGATCTGCTCGGCGTGCCCGCCGAGGACCACGACGAGTTCCGTGCGGTCTTCGCAGGCGAACTGGTCGGCGAACTCGGTGGGGAAGCGCCCACCGCGCACAACCCACTGCAGTGGCTCAACGACAAGTTCCACGCCTACATCGAGAACCGGCGGCGCGAGCCGCAGGGCGACGTGCTGACCGAGCTGGCGCAGGCCAAGTATGAAGACGGGTCGACACCCGACATCGACGACGTGATGAACCTGTCGACGTTCCTGTTCGCCGCAGGCACCGAAACCACCACGAAGCTGGTCAGTTCCGCGATGCGCATCATCGCCGAGAACCAGGAGTACGAAAGGCTTCTGCGCGAGGACCGCGGCCGCATCCCGGCGTTCCTCGAAGAGACACTGCGGATGGAGAGCCCGGTCAAATCGCATTTCCGGATGGCGCGCACGTCGACGACCGTCGGGGATACCGAGATACCGGCGGGCACCACGGTGATGGTGCTGCCCGGCGCATGCAACCGGGATGCGCGAAAATTCGACGATCCCGACACGTTCCGTCCCGACCGCCGCAATGTTCGCGAGCAGATCGCGTTCATCCGCGGGGTGCATTCCTGCCCTGGCGCGCCACTGGCTCGGTCGGAGGGCCGCATCTCGGTGAACAGGATCCTCGACCGGATGACCGACTTCCGGATCTCCGAGGAACACCACGGTCCGCCGGAGGCCCGGAAATACGCTTACGAGCCGACGTTCATCATGCGGGGACTCGCCGAGCTACATCTGGAGTTCAAGCCGATCCCGTAATCGGGGGCTTATCGCTACGTTGTTCAGATGAGCAGGTTGGCGGCCGACTATGCGAGCCGGCTCGCAGGTGCATACCTGCTGTCGATCACCGCCGCCGTCGCCATCCTGATCCCGCTCGGCGGCGAGGCGCTCACCGGAGCGCAGAACTACTTCACCAAGTCGAACATCATCGGCTCGGCGGTGCTTGTCGTCGTCGGCACGCTCGTGATCTGGATCGGCGCCGTGCTGAACATCTCGCCGACGCTGAAATGGTTCAACCACGGCCTCGAACCAAACGATCGGCAGCGAAAAGGACTGACGCGACTGCTCGCTCGTCAGTCGGTGCTGCTCGCCGGTACGTGGATTGTCAGCGGCGCAATTTCGATTCTGCTCAACTTCGGCGGCGGGATCGGTGTCGTGGTCGCAACCGCCTTCGGGGTGATGCTCGGCGGATCCGCCGCGACGGGCATCGGGCTACTGCTGACGATGGACATCATCCGACCCATGCTGGCGGCGGCCACCCACGCTTCCGAGCGGCTGGTCGCGGCGCCCGGTGTATGGGCCAGACTCATCCTGCTGTGGCTGCTCTGCAGCGCGCTGCCCTGCCTGGTCATCGTGGCCCTTGTGATAGTGCGGTCGAACGGCTGGCTCATCCCGAAGACCGCGTCGGTCGAGATAGCCGTGTTGGTGATCGCTCTCGCCGCGGTGGTGCTCGGACTGCCGACCATGATTCTGACGTCGAGGTCGATCTCCGACCCGATCGGTGAGGTCGTCGATGCCATGGCCGAAGTCGAGAAGGGTGAGTTCGACACCGAGATCCCCGTCTTCGAGCGTTCCGAAATCGGGAGGCTGCAAAGCGGATTCAATGCAATGGTGGCCGGGCTGGCCGAGCGCGAGCGAGTCCGCGACCTGTTCGGCCGTCACGTCGGCGCCGACGTCGCCCGTCGGGCCATCAAAGAGGGCGCCAACATGTCGGGGGACGTCGAAGAGGTGGCGATCCTCTTCATCGACCTGACCGGGTCGACAGAGTTGGCTGCCAGCTATCCGCCGCAGAAGGTAGCCGAGGTACTCAACGACTTCTTCCGGATCGTCGTCAACGCCGTCGACGCCCGCGACGGGATGATCAACAAGTTCCAGGGTGACGCCGCACTCGCCGTGTTCGGCGCACCCTTTCACACCGACGGCGCAGCGTCGGCGGCGCTGGCGACCGCGCGCACCCTCGGCGAGCAGTTGCGTGAGCTGCCGCTGGTCGACTTCGGGATCGGCGTTTCGGCGGGCTCGGTGTTCGCAGGCAACATCGGCGCCGAGAACCGCTACGAGTACACGGTCATCGGCGATCCGGTCAACGAAGCCGCGCGGCTTGCCGATCTCGCGAAGACGTCGGATCGACGGATTCTGTGCTCGGCTGCGGCGATCGAGCGGGCCGATGATGCCGAACGCGGGCAGTGGGTCGCTCAGGGCAGCGAGGTGTTGCGCGGGCGATCCGAGGCGACGGAGATCTCCGCACCCGAAGCGATGGGGCGGTAGCCTCGTCACGTGGCCGGACCGACGGCCGTCAGCGCCGACGAACTCGCCGCCCTCGAGATCTTCAAGGGCTGCCGCCCGGATGCTCTTGTGACGCTGGCGTCGCAGCTGCGCCCGCTGAATGCGGCGGCGGGCAAGGTTTTGATGCGCCAAGGAGAGCGCGCGGAGTCCTTTCTGCTGATCAACTCTGGAAAAGCGGAGATCTCGCACGTCGATGGCGACGGGGTTCCGACCGTTCTGGAGCTTGCGCCGCCGCTGATCGTCGGTGAGATCGCGCTGCTGCGGGAGACGCCGCGCACGGCGACAGTGGTCGCGACCGAACCGCTGACGGGATGGGTCGGCGGCCACGGCGCCTTTGGCGCCATGCTCGACGTGCCCGGTGTGATGGACACGATGGTGCGCACGGCGCGCCAGCGCCTCGCGGCGTTCATCACCCCGATTCCGATTCGGATGCGCGACGACTCATGGCTTTATCTGCGGCCCGTGCTGCCCGGCGACAGCGAACGCACAACTGACGGCCCGATCGAGTTCTCCAGCGAGACCCTCTACCGCAGATTCCAGACACCGCGCACGCCGAGCAAGTCGTTGATGACCTATCTGTTCGAGGTCGACTACAAGGACCACTTCGTCTGGGTGATGACGGAGGGCGCCGAAGGTCCGGTGGTGGCCGACGCCCGGTTCGTACGCGACGAAACCGATCCGACCCTCGCGGAGGTGGCGTTCCTCGTCGGCGACGACTATCAGGGTCGCGGTATCGGCTCATTTCTGATGGCGGCGTTGGCTGTTGCGGCGCGAGGTGAGGGTGTTCGGCGGTTCACCGCGCGGGTGCTCTCGGACAACCTCGCGATGCGCAAGATCCTCGACCGGTTCGGCGCACAGTGGCACCGAGAGGATCTCGGCGTGGTGACGACCGTCATCGACGTGCCGTCGTTGCGGGAGATCTCGATCTCGAAGGATCTGTACCGCGAAATTCACGGGGTGGCAAGACAAGTGATGGGAGCAGTCAGCTGATGCGTCCACCTTTGAGCAAGGACACTCAGCTGTGCATCTCACTGGCGGCCAGGCCGAGCAACATCGGCACGCGGTTCCACAACTATCTCTACGACCTGCTTGGGCTCGACTTCATCTACAAGGCGTTCACCACCACCGATATCGTCGCAGCGATCGGTGGGGTGCGCGCGCTCGGATTGCGCGGCTGCTCGGTGTCGATGCCGTTCAAGCAGGACGTCATCGTGCTCGTCGACCGTGTCGAGGACTCCGCGCGGGCGATCAACGCCGTCAACACGATCGTCAACGACGACGGACACCTGACCGCGTCGAACACCGACTACATCGCGGTGCAGCGGCTCATCGACGAGCACGGGCTCGACGGCTCACAGTCGGTGCTCATCCACGGCAGCGGGGGGATGGCCAGCGCAGTCGGTGCTGCGTTCCGGGACAGCGGTTTCCACAACGGGCTTGTGGTCGCCCGCAATGAGGAGGCGGGTGCCGCGCTGGCGCGTCACCTCGACTACGACTACGCGACCGAGGTCGGAGCGCGGACGGCGGACGTCATCGTCAACGTGACGCCGGTCGGGATGGCAGGCGGACCCGAGGCGGGGTCGAGCCCATTCGATGCATCGACAATCACCAAGGCGCACAACGTGTTCGACGTGGTCGCGCTGCCGTCGGAGACACCGCTGATTCTCGCAGCCCGCGAAGCAGGGGTGAAGGTCATCACCGGAGGCGAGGTGATCGCCCTGCAGGCCGCCGAACAGTTCGAGCGCTATACGGGCGTGCGGCCGACGGCCGAGCAGGTCGCCGACGCGTCCGCGGTTTCGCGCGCCTGACCCGGCGGAAGACGATCAAGCGGCGAGGAACGAGCCGCGTTGAGGAGTCCGCCGCGACGAACTACGCGTTGACGACGACGATCGGCCTGCGTACCCGCTCCACCTGATGGCTGGTGAATCCCGAGTAGAAGACCCTGGCGCCGATGAACCACGACAGCGACGAGTGCACGGCGGTGGCCGTCGGTGCGGCGTCGGCGGGCAACTCCAACGCGAACGGCATACCGAACTCGGAGCCCCCGTGCATAGGGATCTTCTTTCCCAGGTGCAGCGCAGGGCCGTCCAGCACTCCGCCCTGGGCCGGGTACTTCTCGATCGGATGGTGCTCGCGGTGGCGCTGCCAGTAGACGGCGATGTCGGCGGTCGGCAGGTCCTGCTGTGCACAAACCACAAGGTGGCCGGTGATGGGTTCACCTGCCCGCCATATCGGTGACGGCATCCTGATGTCGAGCTTGGTTGCGCCGTCACCCATATAACGTTCCATCGTGTTCCTCGACGGCTTCGACGTCACCGGCACCGATCACGATCCGATGTGCCGACGAATTCGCCTGTCGCAATGGGTATATCGACCTGCGTCACGCACACCCAGTCGTCGGTGTCTTTTTCACCGCCGTAGTTGGTGCCCACCTGACCGGCCATCCAGAGTGAGTCGTTGCCCGCTGCGAGTGCGGAGTCCGGACGTCCGGCCCAGTGGTACCGGTAGAAGTTGTCGTAGCCCCATTCGAGCCGCGCGGCCGTGACTTTGTCGATCGGCTTGTCGGTGGTGATCGTGGCGGTCACCGGCTGGCGCGGCCTCGCCACGGCAGGCGTCACGATCACCCGGACGCCTGCCGCCCGGTCGAAGAGTCCCACTGCGGCCCGCTACTTCTTCCGCTGCGACTCGGCGTACTCCTCGGGGTGATTCTTCTTCTGATACGCGCGCAGCGGCCAGAACAACAGCCACAGAACGGGATACACCGTGACATAGAACAGCGCGTGCAGGGCGGCCCCGACGATCAGGAAGAAGATCCACGCCGGATAAATGATGATCAAGCAGAACTGGATGAATTGCTTGAGCACCACCGGGTACCCCTCGGCCATCGAGAACAGGTACCGAGGGCTCATTATCTTCAAGTACTGGCTGACCTTCGACGTCTCCGCTTCAGCTTCGGCTTGTGCCTCGCTGATGTCGCGGCCGCGCTCCTCCCGGGTCTGACCGCGCTGAGGTGGCGGCGGCTCGTTCGGAGCGGACGGTTGAACTGCGGTCATGGCGCAGGCGTGATAGTCGTCTGCTCGTCGATGATGTTGGTCGCGTCCATCAGAACCCCCATCTGATCCTCGGTGCCGTCAGCGTTGAGCTGCAGGACGAACACTCCGTCAGGGGCCGGGATGATCACTGTTTTCTGCGCTACGGCGTGCTTGGTGCCTGCCTTCATGTAGGTGCCGCCGATCTGCCAAGCGTCGAATCCGCCGAGCTGGCTTGCCGAGCCGACGCCGTCGCCCTCGTAGCCGGGCAGGTTCTTCATCTCACCTGGCGCGAACTCGAGAATCTTGGCCGGATCGACGTCCCCCGTCAGCTTCGAGAGCAGAGCGATGATCGTCGGCGGATTTTGCGCCATCGCCGGGTCACCGGTGAACTTGATTCCTCCCCAAGCCCACTCGGGCGTCTGGGGACCGAGGTCTTCCCAACCGGGCGGGAACGGAAGAATTATGTCGGGGGACCCGGGATCACCGCGTTTCACCGGTGTCTCGGTGATTCCGTTCTGCTTGATGTACTCCGGAATCGTCTGGGCGTAGGGAGCCTTGGTGGTGCTCGGCGCTGCACTTGTCGACGAAGAAGCCTTTTCCGAGGTGCTGCTCGCCTCTTCCTTTTTGTCATTGGATCCACAGCCGGCCAGCCCGAGGCTGACTACGACGGCCAGAATCGCGATGCCGCCGGCCCTCAGTTTTGTCATTGGTTCTCCCGTATCAGTTGAATCTGCGCGCATGACTTTACGGTCGGCAAACCGCTGATGGTAGGAAAATCGCCGCGATCTTCAGCTGTTCGTTACCGGGATCCGGCCGGGTCGGACAACGGTTTGCCCTGCTGGACGGCCCAGTGGGCATTTGGACAGGTGAATCCTGCGAAGCGCGAACCTGGACCGTTTCGCTGCCAATTCATTCATTTGTGGTGCAAGATGCTCCTGTGCTGCGTGTTGAGCTTTACGGCAGCGGTCTTTAGGTTTTGCGTCGCCGTGGGGTGGCGAGGCTAGGGGAAGGTCAGAATATGAAGGCGATTGCGCGTTCGCTGGTCGTGATCATGGTGGCGCTCATCGCGGTACCCGCCCTGGTCGTGACGACGGCGATCACGTCGGCCGTACAGCTACTGGCCGCAACTGCCTTGATCTTGGGCGGCACCCAGCACTCGCTCGGGCCGAACGACGACCCGACGTACGTCGACAACTATCTGGACTGGGCGACCAACGGCTTCATCGTTCCGGGATATACACCGCAGCCCGCCCCTAACCCGATCAACAGCGTCGCCGTGGTCTACCCGGCCGAGTTCTTCCCCGCATTCGGCACCGCGACGATGGACGGGTCCGTCGCGGCGGGGCGTGACAACGTCAAGAACTGCCTAGGTGCGCGCTTGGGGGGCTGCACCTACAACCTGACTACTGGTGCCGAAGCCCCAGATCCAGCGGAAGACAAGTTCAGCGTCTATGGCTACTCGCTGAGCGCGATAGTCGCCTCGCTGGTCAAAAATGACCTTATCGATGCGAACGACACTGGACTCGACGGCACGCAGTTCTTCGTGACTTCGAACCCGATGCGGCCCAACGGCGGAATCCTCGCCAGGGACCTCAAGGGCTTCACCATCCCGATCATCGGGATCACCTTCTACGGCCCGACGCAGAACAGCTGCGCCAGCGCAGCTCCCTGCTCGCCGGGGGGCGACGACACCTTCGTCACCCCAACCATCGACTTCGCGCAGCAGTACGACTTCCTTGGCGGCGAGGCGCCTATGCGGCCGCTCAACGGGCTGGCGATGACGAACTCGATCATGGCGTATGCCCTGCTGCACGGGAACGTGCAAAACCACACCCTCGACGAGGGCGGAATCATCGATCAAGGGACGTACGGAGACACCCACTACTACATGATTGCGGCCAACACCCTTCCGATCCTGCAGCCGCTCGTCACGGCAGGTGTGCCCGCGCCCGCGCTGGCGATCCCCGACGCGATCCTTCGCGTGTGGATCGAAGACGCCTACGACCGCACCTCGAGTCCCGGCGAGCACGTGAAGTTCAACTACATCCCGATCGGCAACCCGATCAGCCTGATCGGCAACACCCTTGGCGCCATCCCCGTCGGCATCGACGACACGGTGGCAGGGTTCACCACACCCGGCAATCGTCCACTGGGAACGCAGCCGGCAGGCCCCTTCGGTGTTGGCGGGCCCCCCGCGACGATCCTGCCGGAGGGCTCACCTCCGGCCGTCGCCCCGCTCGCCCTCGTCCAGGACGAGCAGACGCCCACACCCGGCGACAACAAGGTGGCCAAGGACGAGGTGGATGTCGACACGCTCGGCAACGACACGGGTACATCGAAGCCCACCACTCCGGACGCCATCAAGCCGTCCTTGCCGTTCGAGAAGTGGCGCGAATCGCTGAATTTCACGCCGGGCGACCGGCCGTCTGTCCTTCGTCCGAACGGTGAGGGTCCGCTGAAGCGGATCGTCAACGCGCTGACCGGCCAGCGGCCGAAGTCCGCTGAACCCGAGGCGAATGATGACGCGCCCGAAAGTGCCAAACCAGCCGCGTGACGCCAGCAGAATAAGGACACTCGGCGCAGCACGAGCTGAGCCGAGGGAAGGCTAGGACATGTTGGCCCTCGCGCGTTCACTGGTCGTCATTCTCGTAGCGCTGATCGCCGTCCCGGCGTTGGCGTTGACGCAGACCATCACCACCGCCGTTCAGCTGTTGGCGACCACGGTGCTGGTGATGGGCGGCACAGGCACGCCGCTGGCGCCGAGTACGCCGGCCGAGAACAACAGCTACATGTCCACGATGCTCAACGGGTTCTTCGTGCCGAAGGGCACTTTGACGGCGGTCGAGACGCCCGAGGAGTTCTGGCCGAGCACCGGCAACGACGACCTGATGTTCGACGACTCGGTGGCCCAAGGCGTCGACAAGCTGCACTTGGCCATCAACTCGGTGAATTATGGAGCCGGCGACAAGGCGATTGTCTTCGGCTATTCGCAGAGTGCCGTCATCATCGCCCGCGAGAAGCAGCGGCTCGCCGCCAACCCGATGTCTGCACCTCCGGCGTCACAGCTGGAGTTCGTCGTCGTAGGCAGCCTCAGTAATCCCGACGGCGGCATCTTCACCCGGCTACCCGGCTTCGTGATCCCCGGGCTTGGTGTGACCTTCGAGCCTGCGATGCCGAACGACCAATACCTGACCACCAGTTATGTCCGTGAGTACGAGGGCCTTGCCGACCTGCCCGACAATCCGCTCAATCTTCTGGCCCTGGGGAACGCCCTCGTCGGCGCGGCCGTCCTGCACCCCGACTACCGAAGCGTCGACCCCGCAGATCCGGCCAACATCACGCTGCCGAGCACCGATCCCAACAGCGTCTACATCCTGATGCCCACGCCGAGGCTGCCGATCCTGATGGCCCTCGACGGCGTGGTGCCCGAGCCGATCCTCGCGGGGCTCGACCCCGTCCTGCGCTGGGGCGTCGACCTGGGCTACGACCGGACCACACCCGCCAACGTGCCAACGCCGTTCACGCTGGCGCCGACGTTCAATCCGATCACCGCGGCGAGCGAGCTCCCCAAAGCGATCGCAGACGGTGTCGACGCTGCCGTGAGCGCGGCCAATCTTCCGCCGGTTGCGCCACTTCGGACCAACACGTCAGTGCAATCGAAATCCGGGCAGCCGCAACCGACCTCGAAGCAGGCGGCTACGCGGCCGCGTCCGCTTCACGTAATACGCGATTCGCTCGACTTCAGTCCGAAGAAGGCGCGGTCGACGATACGCCTCAACGGCGATGGGCCGCTGAGGCGAATCGTCAACGTGCTCACGGGTCAGCGGCCTGAGCCCGCCGAGGCTCAGCCCGCTGAACAACAACAGCAGCAGGACGCTGCCGCCTAGGTGCGTGCGTCGCAGTTGAGTGAGACGGTGATCGTCCGGCGGACGATGACCTCGATGTAGTCGAAGTCCCGCTTTTCGCCCTTGCGACCGTTGTCCACCCGGATGGTCCGGGTGATGTCCTGCGGATTCCGCACGCTGGTGACGATGCACTGATCGAGCGGGGCGCTGCCCACCCGGTCGATGTTGACGTCGTACCCCGACGCCTCGAGTTGCCCGATCGTCGCGTACGCGCCGCCCGGTTGGATCGGCTCAGCCGATGCCGTGATTGCCGGGGCGAGCACCATGCCCGCCGCCAAAAGCCCCCCTGTCATAGCCAGTACTGCTCGCATGACAGTTTTCTCCGTGCTTCTAATAGGCCCGACCCATTAGTTGATCGCTCTAGACACGCAAAACGTTGCCAACCGGTTCAAAGTCATCTCTGTGGTATCAACGGGCGTGCGCCGGTGCGGGGTCGCGATAGTCGTGGTGGCGACGTGCGTCGTCGGAGGCTGCAGCCAGTCCGGATCGCCTCCGGCACCCTCGCCGACCGCGTCGCCGACGGCAGAGTCCCAGGTCAACCCCGCGAGGATCAGCCGGATCCGCGGCGATTTGCCCGCAGGCTACGAGGTGGCAGACATCGGCGGCCCGGCGTCCCCGGCGGGCTTCTGGGGTTTCAAACCCGGCTGGGTGACCGAACCTCCGCAGTGCGGGGTGCTGGCAGGCGCGGTCACCGACGACGCGACGACCAAGGGATGGTCGGGCTCGGGACCGGGTGGCATCGTGCACGCCGCGGTGACCGGATCGCCGTCGTCACCGGTCGCCTTCGACCCCGTCGTACTGGCCGAATGCGGGCAGTGGACGGTGACGTCGGGGAACACCACCGGCACCGTCAACCTCATCGACGCCCCCGCCATCGACGGCGCCACCACAGTCGGCATGGACACCCAGGCCAGGACCGTCGTCGAAGGCGGCACGGAGACCGCGTCCGCTGCGTACACATTCAGCGCGTATTTCGGGGACTACCTGGCGTTCATCACCGTGGTGACGGATCCGGGGTCGCCGAATCCTGCACTCAGCCAAGAATTCGCCGCCGATCTGTTGGTCAAAACGGTGTCGGCGTTGCGCGGCTGAGGCTGTCCCGACGGGTACATTGACGGCGATGTTGAACCTGAGGGCGGTGCTCGGCATCGCATGCGTCGGCGCGCTCGCCGCGTGCGGCTCCGCCGAATCGGCGCAGCCCGACCTGTCGCATGCCGACATCGCCAATATCAAGAACCTGCGGTCGAGTTTCCCCGCGCCGTTCAAGGTCACCGACATCGCGCCGACGGCAATAGACCCCCGCATCGTCGAACCCCAAAAGCTACCTGCGCAAATCAAATTCGAGCCTGCGGACTGCGCGAAGTTCGCGAACCAACAGGTTCTGCCCGCCGGCGTGAAGGGCAACATGGCGGCGCTCACCGCCGAAGGTGAGGGCAACAGGTTCATCGTGATAGCGGTCGAGACGTCGGAGAAGGTGCCGGTGAACGGACCGCCGGAAGACTGCAAGAAGGTCGGCTTCACCGGTCCGGGAATGCGCGGCCTCATCGAGACTGTCGACGCACCGAAGATCGACGGCGTCGAGACGCAGGGGTCCCACCGGGTCATCCAGACGGCGGTTGGCGGAAAGACCCGTACCGGTGAGCTTTTCAACTATGTCGCCCGCTTGGGTCCGCTGCTCGTGATCGTCACCGCCAACCCGCTCGTCATCCCGGACAAACCCGTCGCCCCCGTCGACACCAAACGTGCGGGCGAGTTGCTCACCGCGGGTGTGTCGGCCGTGAAGGCCTGAGGCTCAACGCACGTCGTGCGGCCGGAACTGGATGCTGATCCGAGGCCCGACCGGCTTCACCGTCTTCGGTATGGCGTGTTCCCACGTGCGCTGACACGAACCGCCCATCACCAGCAGGTCACCGTGCCGGTGCTGCAGCCGCAACGATTTACCGCCACCGCGCGGACGTAACGCGAAAACCCTTGTAGCGCCCAGGCATACGATCGCCACCATGGTGTCCTCGGTGCTGCTCCTGCCGATGTTGTCGCCGTGCCACGCCACGCTGTCGTCACCGTTGCGATAAAGGCACAACCCCGCGGTGGTGAAGGGTTCACCGAGCTCGCCGCCGTAGGTGTCGTTCAGCCGTCTACGCATCTGTTTGAGGACGGGATGCGGAACCGGCTCGTCGATCAGGTGGTGAAAGCTGACCAGGCGCGGCACGTCGAGCACACGGTCATACATCTGCCTGCGTTCCGCGCGCCACGGGATGGCGTCGGTGAGCTCGTCGAACAACTCGTCGGCGTCCGTCAACCAGCCCGACCGCACCTCGACCCATGCGCCGCTGCCCAGGTGCTGCCGCTCGGCGGGGTCGAACAGGGAGCTCTGAAGGGCCACCTCCATGCACCCGAGTTTATCGCACAGGCGTTCGAATTCGGGTGAGCGAAAAATTCCCGCGAAAAAATGTGCCATTCGGGGCAGCTCGCTCCTCCTAGCCCCCGAACGCAGCCCATCCGGGGTTGCGACCACCCAGAGGAGAGAACCATGAGCACCAACCGCAAGATGATCGCCGCCACCATGCTCGCCGCCGCGGCGGTCAGCAGCGCAGTCGCCACCGCAGCCCCTGCGAGCGCGGCCACCAAGTACCTCGCTGTGTCGTACTCGCAGGCCACCGGCCAGTGGGGCAGGGCGCAGGCCGGCAACCTGGACGCGGCCATCGCCGGCTCACTCAACCAGTGCGGCGGCCACTGCGCCGTCGCGAGCTGGTCCAAGAACGGCTGCGTCGCGCTGGCCGTGAACCAGAGCCGTCAGTACAACGGCTGGTACGGCCCGACCCTCCGCGACGCACAGCAGGCCACCTTTCAGCGCAGCGCCCCCGGCTCATGGATGGTCTGGTCGGGCTGCGTGAAGTGAACGCTGCGTGACATTGAACCGAATGCGTCGGCCCATCGTCCTCTCAGATGGTGGGCCGACGTCATGGGCCACCCCGTGTCCCCTACCCCTGGAAGTGATCGATGACGCTTGCTTCACTCGAACCCGCCGATGCGCTCGACGACGCGAACCTCGCCAAGGCCGCTGCCCGCGGCGACCGACGTGCGTTCACCGCGATCTACGACCGGTACGCGGATCGGCTGCACGACTTCTGCGCCGGCATGCTGCGTGACCGCGATGCGGCCGCCGACTGCGTTCAGGACGTCTTCGTCATCGCCGCAGGCAAGCTGGCCGCGCTCGAAGACCCGGATCGGTTGCGCGCGTGGCTCTACGCCATCGCCCGACACGAGGCGCTGGCGTGTCTGAAGAAACGGCGCCGCGAACGGCCGAGCGATGAACTGCCCGACATCGTCAGCGCAGAACCCGATCTCGCCACCATCGTGGCCCGCCACGAGTTGGCCGACCTGATCGAGGAGGCCTTCGGCGGGCTGTCCGACCGCGATCGCACCGTCTACGAGCTGGCCTACCGACACGGGCTCGACGGTCAGGAACTGGCCGACGCCCTCGGCGTGAGCCATACGAATGCGCGCACTCTGCTCGGCCGGGTGCGCGACGGGATCGAGCGGTCACTGGGCGCGCTACTGGTCTGTCGCCGTGCGAAGTTCGAACCCGCCGCGTGCCCCGGGCTTTGGGAGTTGCTCGCGGCGTGGGACGGCGTGTTCACCGTGCTGATGCGCAAACGCGTCGCACGCCATATCGACGACTGTGCGGCCTGCGAGTCCGAGCGGCGCCGCATGGTCAATCCGGCCGCCCTGCTCGGCGCTGTGCCTGTGGCGTTGCCCGCGCCCGCGTGGCTGCGAGATGAGGTGCTCGTCGAGGCCACCGCCGCGCTACCGTCTCCGGACTCAGTCGAAAAGCGCCCTGCGACAGGCACATCAACGACACACAGACATCTGCTGCGTGCAGCGCTTGGCGCAGCGCTTGCACTGCTCGGCATCGCGGCCGTGGCGCAGGTGATTGCATCGCCGACCCCGCCGGCGAGGCAAGTCGGCACGTCCGTCGACAAGTCGACGAGCACGTCGACGTCGGCGCAGGTGTTCGGCATCGCCGGGTTGCCGGCGTCCGCGGCAACCATGACCACGACGACATCGGCGCCACCGGTCGTCACGACGGCCAGTCCGGCGCCGAGCCCGGTCCAGGTGGCCCCGACGCCCACCGTCACCACCGCGCAGCCCGCACCCGAGCAGACCGCGACGTCGCGCGCCACTCCGACCAGGTCCTTCGCTCCGAGCCGGATCTCCCCGACTGTCGCCAGGCCCGTGACGCGGACCAGCGCGCCGTCCAGCGCGCCGAGCGTGCCCGGGACGATGACGGTCAGCCCGATCCCAGGATCGCCGCCAGTGGTCGAACCGCCGAGCGACCCGATCGAGTGAGCTAGAGCCGCACCGCGCCCGGTCCCTGCTCGGCGAGGACGTCGCCGGGGTTGGTGAGAATGCAGGTCTTCAGGCTCAGGCAGCCGCAGCCGATGCAACCGGTGAGGTTGTCGCGCAGTCGCTGCAGATGCAGGATGCGGTCGTCGAGATCCTGGCGCCAGCCTGCCGAGAGACGGGCCCAGTCCTTGCTGGTCGGAACGCGGTCGTTGGGCAGCGTCGCCAGCGCTTCCCGGATCCGGCCGAGCGGGATGCCGAGCCGCTGCGACATCCGGATGAACGCGACGCGCCGCAGACATTCGCGCGCGTAGCGGCGCTGGTTACCGGACGTGCGCCTGCTGGCGATCAGTCCCTGGCGTTCGTAGAAGTGCAGTGCCGAGACGGCCACACCACTGCGGTCGGCCATCTCGCCGGGCGTCAGCTCGTGCATGTCCACACCTAAACCATAGTTGAGGTGGGTTATCGCGATACGGTGCTTAGTGTGTCCGGTCCAGCGCTCGGGGTGAATTCTGAGGTGGGGACGCTGCGGGTGGTCATCCTGCACCGTCCCGGCGCCGAGTTGCAGCGCCTCACGCCCCGCAACAACGACGCGTTGCTGTTCGACGGACTGCCATGGGTCACCCGCGCCCAACAGGAGCACGACGTCTTCGCCGACCTCCTGCGGTCACGCGGCGTCGAGGTGCTGCTCGTGTCGGATCTGCTGACGGAGGCGCTGGCCAGCGGTGCGGCGCGCATGCACGGTATCTCGGCCGCGGTGGACTCGCGACGGCTCGGACTGCCGCTGGCGCAGCAGCTTTCCGCGTATCTGCGAACGTTGGAGCCGGCCGGGTTGGCGCACGTCCTGATGGCGGGTATGACGTTCACCGAGCTGCCGATCGCAGGTGGCGAGGTGTCGCTTGTCCGTCGCATGCACCACGGCGGCGACTTCGTCATCGAGCCGCTGCCCAACCTGTTGTTCACCCGCGACTCGTCGTTCTGGATCGGCCCGCGGGTGGCGATCACCTCGCTGGCGCTGCCCGCGCGCATCCGCGAGACGTCGCTGACCGACATCATCTACGCGCACCATCCGCGATTCCTCGGTGTCCGGCGGGCATACGAGTCGAGGTCGGCGCCGGTGGAAGGCGGTGACGTGCTGCTGCTGTCGCCAGGGGTGGTCGCTGTCGGCGTGGGGGAGCGGACAACACCTGCCGGCGCAGAGGCATTGGCGCGCAGCCTGTTCGACGACGGGCTTGCCCATACCGTCTTGGCGGTGCCGATTGCCCAGGAGCGCGCGCAGATGCACCTCGACACCGTGTGCACGATGGTCGACACCGATGCCGCTGTCATGTACCCGGCCATCGTCGACTCGTTGTCGGCGTTCACCATTCACCGCAACGGGGACGGCGGGGTGAAGATCGACGACGCGCTGCCGTTCGTCGAAGCGGCCGCGAACGCGATGGGGATCGAGAAGCTGCGGGTGATCGCGACGGGCCTCGACCCCGTCACTGCAGAGCGTGAGCAGTGGGACGACGGCAACAACACGCTCGCGGTGGCGCCGGGCGTCGTCGTCGCCTACGAGCGCAACATCGAGACCAACACGCGGCTACGGGATTCGGGCATCGAGGTGTTGCCGATCCAGGCCAGCGAGCTCGGCACCGGCCGCGGCGGACCGCGCTGTATGTCGTGCCCCGCAGCCCGCGACCCCCTGTAGTTTCGGCCGCAGCTCACTGACGGCGCCGTATGGCCGCGCGGGTCCGAAGCACAACCGACCTCCTGGTGTGTTCGCGAAGAGCGCGAATCTGGTGCCACCCGAGTCGCTGAAGCAGCTCGTCCCGCGCGATTCGCTGCGCTGCGGTCTGATTGGCGAGGTCGTCCTGGTGTTCGAGGCAAACCTTCGGGCCTTCCCAACCGATGGAGACGACCGTCTCCCAGAGGTTGTCGTGCAGGAGGATGCTCGTTCGCGGCCGAGGAAGACCGGCGTCCAAGACCATCAAGCGCAGTCTGGTTTGATGATGCGAGGTCGCGCCGCCGTCCATCAAGGCGATTGCCGTGCGTGCCGATCTGATACCCCGAGACGGTGCGTAACGGGTCGCCAGCTCGTCGATCTCCTCAGCGGTGATGCCAGTCTTCGCTGCCAGCGCGTCGAGGTGCACGACGGCTTCATCGCGCGGCAGATGCCTCGCGAGATCCAGGGCGGTGCGCGCGACCGTCGCAACCGGGAGATCGCACCTCAGGCTGACTTCATCAGGGCCGATCCGCTCTTCGTACACGATGATGCCCGGTCTTCGCCGGCCGTGCCGTGCGACCAACTCGATTGGTGTGGCGTCATCTATCCAGCGAACGCCGTGCAACGCGGCGGCAGCCCTGCCGGTGATGATCCCGGCGCGCTTGGTCCACAACCACGCGGCGTATGCGTTGACGTCGATGTCCCTGCGAGCGCCGTTTTCAAGATAGACGTCCGGATGCAGAGCAGTGTGGTTCCATCGCAGCGCACCGCGCGACATCACGCCGGCGGCCAGCGCTTCGGAGCCGATGAAGGGCTTCGTCATGCCGCGATGATCTTCCGACCGACTGACACGCCAGCGTCCTATCGCCCAAGTCGACCTGAGGGCTGTGGAAACTGAGGCAGACGCCCGTATCGACGACCGCGTTGTAGAAATAGGTGCTAGGGCGTGGGTGTGGACATCCTTACCGCCAGCTGGGCAGCCAGATCTGCAGGTTCCATGTCGCCTGCGAGATCGGGATGCCCGTGAGGATCGGGTACATCCATGCGAAGTTCGTGATCACAAGGGCCACATAGCAACTGACCGCCAGCAGCCCCATCGTTCTTCGCTCGGCGTTCTGATTCGGTTGGTGCAGGATGTCACCGCAGATCAGGGCGATCGCCATGACGAGGAACGGCGACATGGTCGCGGCGTAGAAGAAGTACATCTGCCGGTCGATGTCGGCGAACCACGGCAGGAAGCCCGCGCTGTAGCCCACCAGGACGGCCGCGTAACGCCAATCCTTCTTGACGAACGCCCGCCACAGTGCCCAGCCGAGTACCGGCAATGCCACGAACCACATCACGGGGGTGCCCACCAGCAACACGGCCTTCACACACGACTGCACGCCGCATCCGGGAACGTTCTCCTGGTCGATCGCATACAGCACGGGGCGCAACGACATCGGCCACGTCCACGGCTTGGACTCCCACGGGTGGTGGTTCCCGTCGGCGTTGGTCAGGCCTGCGTGAAACGTGTATGCCGCGTGCGTGTAATGCCACAGCGACCGAATCGCATCGGGCAGAAAGCCTCCCGGCCCGATCGACTGGCCGACCTCGTGTCGGTTCACGCCCGTCTCCGACGCGAACCACGGCGCATACGACGCCAGGTACACGCCGAACGGGATCAGCCCGAACGCGTAGACGGCTGGGCCGAGGTCGCGACGCAGCGTGCCCACCCACGGCCGCGGAACCCGATACTGCCTGCGGGCGGCCACATCGAATGCCAGCGTCATCAACCCGAAGAACACGATGAAGTACAGCCCGGACCACTTTGTCGCACAGGCCAATCCGAGCAACACGCCCGCACCGAAGCGCCACCACCGGACGCCAAGCCGCGGCCCCCACGGTGTTTCGCCGATGCGGCCGTCGAGCAGCGCGATGTGCATGCGTTCCCGCACCTGGTCGCGGTCGACGATCAGCGCGCCGAACGCCGCGACCACGAAGAACGCCAGGAAGCCGTCGAGCAACGCGGTCCTCGACGCGACGAAGTTGACCCCGTCGGCGATCAGCAGCAGACCCGCGATCGCGCCGACCATCGTCGAGCGGGTCATCCGCCGCACGATGCGAGCCACCAGTGCGATCCCGATGACGCCGAGCACCGCGCCGGTGAACCGCCAGCCCAGCCCGTTGTAGCCGAAGATCGCCTCGCCCAACGCGATCAGTTGCTTTCCGACCGGCGGGTGCACGACCAACCCGTAGCCGGGGTTGTCCTCGAGGCCGTGGTTGTGCAGCATCTGCCAGGCCTGCGGTGCGTAGTGCTTCTCGTCGAAGATCGGCGTGCCCGCATCGGTCGGTGAGCGCAGGTTGAGGAACCGCGTCATGGCCGCCAGCGCCATGATGACCGCCGTCATCGCCCAGCCGTTGAGGCGGTCGACGGGCCCGAAATCGGCGACGGGCACGAGCGGCCCTGGACTGATCACCGGGACCGAGCGCGCGGCCGACTGCGATTCGGTGGCGGTGGCGGTCACGGAAGCGATCGTAGGCTGTGGGGAATGAGCCCCGGTCGATTGCTGCTGGCGGCCACGCCGCTCGGGTTGCCCACCGACGCCTCCGCGCGGCTGATCAGCGGCCTGAGCAGCGCCGACGTGGTGGCTGCCGAGGACACCCGCCGGGTCAGGACGCTGGCGGCAGCCCTCGAGGTCCGGATTACGGGCAAGGTCATGAGCCTGTTCGACCAGAACGAGGCGACCCGGGTGCCCGCGCTGGTCGACGCGATCAAGGCCGGTGCGACGGTGCTGGTGGTCAGCGACGCCGGGATGCCCGTGATCAACGATCCCGGCTATCGACTGGTCTCGGCCTGCGTGGAGGCCGGGCTGACGGTGAGTTGCCTGCCGGGTCCTTCGGCGGTGACGACGGCGTTGGCGATCTCCGGGCTACCCGCCGACCGGTTCTGCTTCGAGGGCTTCTCGCCGCGCAAGCAATCGGCGCGCAAGACGTGGCTGACGGGCCTGGCCGCCGAGCAGCGCACAGCGGTGTTCTTCGAGTCGCCGCGCAGGCTCGCGGCCTGCCTGCAGGACGCCGTCGAGGTACTGGGGCCGCAGCGCCGCGCGGTGGTGTGTCGCGAGCTGACCAAGACCCACGAGGAGACCGTCCGAGGCTCACTGGCCGAACTCGCCGAATGGGCGGCCGACGGTGTGCTCGGGGAGGTCACCGTGGTGCTCGCGGGCGCCGAGCCGCGGGCGGATCTGGAGACCCTGGTGGCTGAGGTGACCGCGCTCGTCGACGACGGTTTGCGGGTCAAGGACGCGTGCGCGCAGGTCGTCGCCGCGAATCCCGGGTCACCGTCGCGGCGCGAACTCTACGATGCGGTTCTGCGGTCACGCGACTGACACGGAGGCGCCATGGCACTGCCCGGCTTGGTGCTGGTGCACGGCGGCCAACACGCCGCAGACTGCTGGGACCTGACCGTCGACGAAATCCACCGCCTGGCACCGGGTCTCGCTGTGCTCGCACTCGACCTTCCCGGGCGGCGCGATAAGCCCGGCGACCTTCTCGATGCGCACATCGACTACTGGGTGGACTCACTGCTGACCGACATCGAGGACTCGGGTATCGGCGAATTCGTCATCGTCGGCCACTCGCTGGCAGGGCTGACCGTGCCCGGTGTCGTGACCAAGCTCGGCCCGTCGCGCGTCAAGGAGATGGTGCTCGCGGCCGCGTTCGTCCCGCCTCATGGCTCGTCGGTGGTGGACACCCTGCCCGGCGTGGTCGGTTGGTACACCCGCCGCACGGCCGAAACGGGTAGGGCAGGCACCATGCCGAACTCGTTGGCGGAGTTCGTGTTCTGCAACGGGATGACGCGCGACCAGCGTCAGTTCAACCGCGTCCGGTTCCACGCCGAGTCGCCGTCGATCATCTTCGACAAAGTCGATCGATCCGGGCTGGCCGACGACGTGCCGCGCACCTGGATCCTGACGCTGCGTGACCGTGCGCTCTCGCGGGCTTCCCAGCGCCGGTCCATTGCCGCCCTCGGTGGGGTGCACACCATGCTGCCGATGGACACCTGCCACAACCTGATGATCAGCGAGCCGAAACTGCTGGCCGAACTCCTCGTCGAGTGCTGTCGGCGGTATGCCTAGCGCCGATGATCGGTGCCGCCTTGTGCAGGCATTCGTCCCATTCGCGGTCGGGGTCGGAATCCGCCGTGATGCCACCCCCGACGCCAAGCACCGCCGAACCGTCGGCGCCGAACTCCACCGTCCTGATTGCCACGTTGAGTTCACAGCCTGCCACCGGTGACGCCAAACCGACTGTGCCGCAGTAAACCCCGCGTCGCTGGGACTCCCAAACCCTCAACAGCTGGCGGGCCCTGGTCTTCGGCGTACCCGTGACCGACGCGGGTGGGAACGCCGCGTCGAGCAGCGCGGCCATCGGCACCTCGACCGGCACGCGCGCCGACACCGTCGACACCAGATGCCACACGCCGGGAGCAGGCCGCACCGCAAGGAGTTCCGGTACGGTCACCGATCCCGTCACCGCGACGCGGCTCAGATCGTTGCGGACAAGGTCGACGATCATGATGTTCTCCGCGACGTCCTTGACCGACGCCCGCAGCGCCGCGGGATCAGCCGACCGCGGCAGCGTGCCCTTGATCGGGCTTGACGTCACCGCATCGCCTGCGCGGCGCAGGAACAGCTCAGGGCTCAACGACGCCACCGCGCCCCAGTCGCCGGCCAGATACGCCGCCCGCGCGGGGGAGGTGCGCGCAACGGCGTCGACGAAGAAGTCGATCGGTGCGCCGTCGAGCGTGCCTGCGAACTGCGTGCACACGCACGCCTGGTAGATCTCGCCCGCGGCGATCGCTTCCAGGCAGTCGAGCACGCCCCGCCGGTGTGAGTCGCGGTCGGCGTCACCCCAGGCGATGCTGAAGCCGCTTGCAGGCAACGGGTTTCGCAGCGCCTCCTCGATCCATCCCGAAATGGCCGCTCCGGAAAGGCTTTCGTACCACCAGTGCCCGTCGCCGTCCTGCCGCAGCACGCAGTCGGTCCAGCCGCCTGCGGCCTCGGGGATACGCGCGGGCCGTCCGTCGGCGCCCGCATCTGGGTACGACAGATACCCGAACCAGCCGCCGCCCACAGCGTCGGAGCCGGTGACTCCGGGCGGGACGTCGAAGACCGCGCTGCTGACCGCCGACACCGCCAACGACGGCGCGATCACCGCCCCCGAGCCGAACCATTCGCCGATCAACGCGGCAGGCGGCGCCAGTCCGCGGCGCTGCGCGGCGGCGGCGACGGCCCGCAGCACCCTCGGCGCGCTGCCGAGGTCGCCGAGCCGGTCGATCCGCATCGCCTCAGCTTGTCAGACGTCGCGGCTGATCTCCCGTGAGATCTCAATGCCGGACAGTTTCTCCGGATTGCGCATCGCGTAGAAATGGCTGATCAGCCCGTCGGTGATCTCGACGGTGATG
The DNA here is from genome assembly GCA_963756865.1 of uncultured Actinomycetota bacterium. Taxonomy (GTDB): domain Bacteria; phylum Actinomycetota; class Actinomycetes; order Mycobacteriales; family Mycobacteriaceae; genus Mycobacterium. The sequence goes on from CAVWPQ010000027.1 coordinate 68,944, forward strand.
ATGCCCTCGAAGTGCTCACCCATGTAGAGCTTCAGCGCGGGTGCGTTGTTGTACATGGCGGGCTCGACGCGGCCCGACTCGCCGGCCACCCTGACCAGGCCGACCACCAGCTTGGCGACCTTGTCGGCACCCGTCACCGGCCTGCGCGCGGCGCTGACCTTGCCGTCGCTGTCGGCGGTCCACACGACGTCGGGCGCCAGCATCTCCAGCAGCCCGTCCACATCGCCTGTGGACGCCGCGGCGAAGAAGCGCGCGGTGATCTCCATCGACATCTTGGGGTCGACGGGCTCGAACCGCTTGCGGCGGGCCTGCACATGCTCACGCGCGCGGTGCGCCAGCTGACGCACCGCGGCAGGCGACTTCTCGATCGTCGACGCGATCTCGTCGTGGCTGAAACCGAACACCTCGCGCAGCACGAAAACCGCGCGCTCGTCGGGGCTCAACGTCTCCAGCACAACAAGCATCGCCATCGAAACCGACTCGGCGAGCACCACATCGGCCGAGGCATCCTTCGGATCGAGCAGCAGCGGCTCTGGTAGCCACGGGCCGATGTAGTCCTCGCGCCTGCGGGACTGCGCCCGAAGCGCGTTGAGCGATTGCCGGGTGACTAGCTGGCCGAGATAGGCCTTTGTGTCGTTGACACCGTCGAGGTCTACCGCGGCCCACCGCAGATAGCTCTCCTGCAGCACGTCGTCGGATTCGGTTGCACTGCCCAGGATCTCGTAGGCGATCGTGAACAGCAGCGGACGCAGAAGCGTGAACCGCTCGGCGTGTTCGTCACCCGGCGTGGTACTCATCGTCGGCTGATCGCTCGCGGGATCGTGACGCCTGCCAGCTTGTCCGGGTTGCGCATTGCGTAGAGGTTGGTGATCTGGCCGTCGATGATCTCGAAGACGAAGACGCCCTCGAGGTGATCGCCGTCGCTGTAGACGACCATCGCGGGCGCGCTGTTGTAGACCGCCATCTCGAATCGGATGTCCATCCGCTGTGACGCCCGGAAGAGCGCCATCATCACTATGGCCACCTTCCTCGCGCCGACCAGCGGCTTGGGCAGCGCGCTCGCCTTGCCGCCGTGGTCGGCGGTCCAGGTGGCTCCCGGTGCCAGCAGCGTCATCAGCCCGTCCATATCGCCGGTACTGGCCGCGGTCAGGAATTCCTCGGTGATCTGCGCGTTGCGCTTCGAGTCGACAGGCCCGAACCGATTGCGCCGGGCGTGCACATGCTCGCGGGCGCGGTGCGCCATCTGCCGCGCCGTCGCCGCGGATTTGCCGACCGCCCCTGCGATTTCGTCGTAGTCGAAGCCGAACACCTCGCGCAGCACGAACACCGCCCGCTCATCGGGCGTGAGCGTCTCCAGGAGCACGAGCATGGCCATCGATACCGACTCCGCGAGAACGACATCGGACGAAGCATCGCCCTCCTCGAGCAGCACCGGCTCGGGCAGCCATGGGCCGACGTATTCCTCGCGACGGCGGGCGCGGGCCCGCAGCGTGTTGAGCGCCTGGCTGGTCACCAGTTGCGCGAGATACGACTTGGTGTCGCGCACCGTCGCGAGGTCCACCTCGGCCCACCGCAGATAGCTGTCCTGTAGCACGTCGTCGGATTCCGTTGCGGAACCGAGGATTTCGTAGACGATCGTGAACAGGAGCGGCCGCAGCAGGGTGAACCGCTCGGCGTGTTCGCTGCCCGAGGTGGTCACGGGTTCGTGACCACCTGGGGAGCGGCAGCGGGCTTCACGGAACGCGCGTCGCCCTTGAATACGGGACTCGAGCCCGGTTTCTTCGCCTCCTTGCGCAGGCCCCACAGCGTGCCCTTGCAGACGGCTTCCTTCACCTTTGCGGCCAGTCGACCGCTGACGAAGACGCTGATCGGTGTGTCGTCCTTGCGGGCGACCTGAATCATCCCGCTGTGTCGCCCGATGCTGGTGCACGTGCCGACGAACCTGGGCTGGATGACACCGGGCTCCTCGCCTGCGATGCGACTCAGCACGGTGTCCGCCGCCTGCGTACCCAGCGGTCCCGCCGCCTGGCAGCTCATTCGCAGCGGCTGGCCGGATGGTGCCGCGCAGTCACCGGCGGCCACGATGCTGCCGTCGTCGACGCTGGTCAGCGTTTCATCGGTGAGCAGACGGCCCATGGCGTCCGTCCGCAGCCCGCTGGCGGCAGCCAACTCCGGCACGCCGAATCCGGCGGTCCAGATGGTCAGCGCACTCGGGCGCACCGCGCCGTCGGCGAACACGACCGCATCCTTGCGGACCTCGGCCACCACGTCCTTCTCGAGCACCGTCACGCCGTGCTTGGCGAACCACTTCGCGGTCGAGCGCCTGCCGCCATCGGACAGCGAAGGAGCCAACTGCCCGCCGCAGACCAGCGTGACCTTTCGGCCCTGCTCGACAAGCTCCGAAGCAGTCTCGACGCCAGTCAGTCCGCCGCCGACGACGGTGATCGGCGCGTCAGGGTGCAGCTCGTCGAGCGTGTCCCGTAGCACCTGTGCGTACTCCAATTCCCCTATGGGATAAGCATATTGCTGCGCGCCAGGAATGGAAGCGGGTGCCGTGCCCGTGCTTCCGACCGCATAGATGACGTAGTCGTAGGGCAATGCCTTGCGACCCGACGTGAATTGCACGGTCGCAGTGGCTGTGTCGATCTTGCTGGCGCTGTCGACGACCAGCGCAATACCCTTGCCGAGCAGTGAACCGTAGTCGGCGGTCGCGTCGTAGTCGCCCGCGACGAGCTGGTGCAGCCGGATCCGTTCGACGAACTTGGGGCGCGGGTTGACGAGGGTGATGTCGATGTCGTCACGCAACCGCAGATGGTTGGCCGCCAGGGTGCCCGCGTATCCGCCGCCGATCACTACGACGTGTGTGCGCTTGCCGGTCATGATGTCTCCTCTTCTCTCGGTGATGCCCTCTAGACACCGCCGAGCCGCGAGACGTGACACGAAGTGACGCGCGTCACTCCACTTGATAGCGCGGGAACACTCCGACCGGGGCTGGCAGGTGCGTACCCGGGGCCAGCCGGGTGCCGAGCGCGGCGAAAGTCCGCAGGTCCTCGGGCTGACCGAGCAGGTCGAGCAGCTTGCCCGCCGACTCCGGCATCACCGGCTGAGAAAGCAGCGCGGCGACGCGAACCGCCTCCATGGTCGTATAGAGCACAGTGCGGAACCGCTGCTGGTCGGCTTCGGACTCCGACTTGCGAAGCACCCACGGCTCTTGCGCCGAGAAATACCGGTTGGCCTCACCGAGCACCTGCCAGATGGCCTCGAGCGCAAGGTGCATCGCAGGCACGTCGAAATGCGCGCGCACCGTCGACAGCAGGTCCTCGCCCGCGCGGTCGAGCAGCGCACGGTCGTCATCGGTGAATTCGCCCGGCTCCGGCACGATCCCGTCGAGGTTCTTGGCCACCATTGACAGCGACCGCTGCGCCAGATTGCCAAGCTCGTTGGCGAGGTCGGCGTTGATGCGGTTGATGATCGCGTCCTCGCTGTAGCTGCCGTCCTGTCCGAACGGCACCTCGCGAAGGAAGAAGTAGCGCACCTGGTCGACGCCGAACGTGTCGACGAGGTTCACCGGGTCGACGACGTTGCCGACCGACTTGCTCATCTTCTCGCCGCTGTTGAGCACGAAGCCGTGCGCGAAGACCCTGCGCGGCAACTCGATTCCCGCCGACATCAGGAATGCGGGCCAGTACACGGTGTGGAACCGGATGATGTCCTTGCCGATCATGTGCACATCGGCTGGCCAGAACCGGCCGAACAACTCCGACGACGTGTCAGGGAATCCGACGCCTGTCAGATAGTTGGTCAGCGCGTCGACCCAGACGTACATCACGTGATCGGGGTGATCGGGGACGGGAACACCCCAGTCGAACGTGGTGCGGGAGATCGACAGGTCGCGCAGCCCACCTCTGACGAAGCTGACCACCTCGTTGCGACGGACGTCTGGCCCGATGAACTCCGGGTGGGCTTCGTAGTGGGCGAGCAGCCGCTCGGCGTAGCCGGAAAGCTTGAAGAAGTAGGTCTGTTCCTCGGTCCACGTCACCGGCGCGCCGGTCTCCGTCGCGATGCGCACACCGTCGGCGCCAAGCGCGGTCTCGGCCTCGGTGAAGAAGCGCTCGTCGCGGATGGAGTACCAACCCTTGTACGCGTCGAGGTAGATGTCGCCGCTGGCGTTCATCCGATTCCAGATGTCGATGGACGCGTCGATGTGGTCGGCGTCGGTGGTGCGGATGAAGCGGTCGTAGGAGATGTTCAGCTTGTCCTGCAGGCGCTGGAACACATCGGAGTTGCGCCGCGCCAGCTCGGCGGTGGGAATGCCCTCCGCGGCAGCCGTCTCGGCCATCTTCAGGCCGTGCTCGTCGGTGCCCGTCAGATATCGCACGTCGTATCCGTCGAGTCGCTTGAACCGGGCGACCGAATCGGTCGCGATGTACTCGTATGCGTGCCCGATGTGCGGCGCACCGTTCGGGTAGGTGATCGCTGTCGTTATGTAGTACGGCTCGCTCATTTCCTCACCACCTTATTGTGTGGCGGTGAGCAGTGATAATTCCCCGCCCACCACCCGACGCCGTCCTGCGCCACCGCCTCCCGAGCCGTTGGCCCCGCTGGTCGACGCGCACACCCACCTCGACGCGTGCGGCGCCGCGAGCGCCGAGGATGTGCGCGCGATCGTGGACCGCGCCGCGGACGTCGGCGTGCAAGCCGTCGTCACGATCGCCGACGACCTCGACTCGGCCAGGTGGGCCACCGAGGCCGCCGACTGGGATCCGCGGGTCTACGCGGCCGTCGCGCTGCACCCGACGCGGGCCAATGCGCTCACCGATGAGGCGAAGACGGTCATCGAGCGGCTTGCGGGCCATCCCCGCGTGGTGGCGATCGGCGAGACCGGCATGGACAACTACTGGCCCGGCAGGCTCGACGGCTGCGCAACCGCAGGCGAGCAGCGCGACGCGTTCGCCTGGCACATCGACCTGGCCAAGCGCACCGGTAAGCCGCTGATGATCCACAACCGTGACGCCGACGCCGACGTGCTCGATGTGCTGCGGGCCGAGGGTGCCCCGCCGACGGTGATCTTCCACTGCTTCTCGTCGGACGCCGAGATGGCGCGGACGTGTGTCGACGCGGGATGGGTGCTGAGCCTGTCGGGCACCGTCAGCTTCCGCAACGCCCGGGCCCTTCATGAGGCCGCCAGGCTCATCCCGCCCGGGCAGCTGCTCGTGGAGACCGACGCGCCGTTCCTGACCCCGCATCCGTACCGCGGCGCCCCGAACGAGCCCTACTGCCTGCCCTACACCGTGCGGGCGCTGGCGAACATCGTGGACCGACCCGCGAATGACCTCGCCGGGGAGACGTCGGCGACGGCGGCCCGGATCTACGGCTTAGGCCGCAGCGGACGGTGAACGGGGTGGAGTTGCCGGTTGCTAGGTCCGTTCGTTACCGTCTTGTGATCGATGTCCGGGGGAGACCAACCAACCGGGGTCCGAGTCTGGGATTAGCACTGATTTGAATGCATTGAACAAGCTCCACGAGTCGCGCTCGCCGCACCTGCGCGCGCTGGTCTTCGTGACTTTGCTGGCGCTCACGTTCGCCGGCGGTTTCGCGGTGGCCGCGCACAAGACCGTCACGCTCACCGTCGACGGCACCGAGATGGCGGTCGCGACGATGAAGTCGCGGGTCATCGACGTGGTCACCGAGAACGGTTATGAGGTCGGCGACCGTGACGATCTCTATCCGGCGGGGGATCAGGCCGTCCACCAGTCCGATGCGATCGTGCTGCGGCGCAGTCGCCCGTTGCGGATCTCGCTGGACGGACAGAGCAGCCAAGAGGTGTGGACGACGGCCTCGACCGTCGACGAGGCGCTTGCTCAGCTGTCCATGACCGACAAGGCCCCCGCTGCGGCGTCGCGCGGCAGCCGGGTGCCTCTCGGCGGTATGTCATTGCCGGTGGTGAGCCCCAAGAACGTGCAGATCAACGACGGCGGCACGGTGCGGAACGTGCGGCTGGCCGCCCCCAACGTCGCCGGTCTGCTGGCCGCCGCAGGCGCTCCTCTCGACCAGAGCGACTCGGTGGTCCCCGCGGCTTCCTCGCCGGTGTCGGAAGGCATGCAGATTCAGGTCACGCGTGTCCGGATCGAAAAGGTCACCCAGCGGGTACCGTTGCCGCCTAACAACCAGCGTGTCGAAGACCCGACGATGAACATGAGCCGTCAGGTCGTCGAGAATCCCGGGACACCCGGAGTTCAGGACGTAACGTTTGCCATCGCCAAGGTCAACGGGACAGAGACCGGCAGATTGCCAGTAGCCAATGTCATCGTCACTCCGTCGGTCGACGGGGTGCTTCGGATAGGCACTAAACCAGGTACGGAAGTGCCGCCTGTGAGCAACGGCGCCGTCTGGGATGCACTCTCGCAGTGTGAGGCGGGTGGCAACTGGGCCATCAATACCGGCAACGGATTTTTCGGCGGAGTGCAATTTGATCAAAACACCTGGGAGCGACAGGGTGGTCTGAGGTATGCTGCGAGGGCCGATTTGGCAACACGTGAAGAACAGATCGCGATTGCTGAGGTCACTCGGGCCCGTCAAGGTTGGGGTGCGTGGCCCGTATGTAGCGGGAGAGTGGGGGCGTCCTGACTATCAGATTGCTGGGCCGTACCGAAATTCGGCACCTAGCCAAAGAGCTCGATTTCAGGCCGCGTAAGTCCTTCGGCCAGAATTTCGTCCACGACGCCAACACGGTGCGACGTGTGGTTTCGGCGTCCGGAATCAACCGTCAAGATCACGTTCTCGAGGTCGGGCCAGGTCTCGGCTCGCTGACGCTGGCGCTGCTGGATCGCGGCTGTCGGGTCACCGCCGTCGAGATCGACCCGGTGCTGGCGGGCCAACTGCCCCACACCGTCGCCGAGCATTCGCACAGCGAGATCAACCGGCTTTCGGTGCTGCACCACGATGTGCTCGACCTCCAGCCCGGTGACCTGCCGGAGCAGCCGACCGCGCTGGTCGCGAACCTGCCCTACAACGTCGCCGTTCCTGCCCTGCTTCACCTGCTCGCCGACTTCCCGACGATCCGCACCATCATGGTGATGGTGCAGGCGGAAGTGGCAGAGCGGCTGGCCGCGGAGCCGGGCGGCAAGGACTACGGCGTGCCAAGTGCCAAGATCCGGTTCTACGGCAAGGTGCGCAGGCACGGCATGGTGTCGCCGACGGTGTTCTGGCCGATCCCGCGTGTGTACTCGGGGCTGGTCCGCATCGACCGGTACGAGACGTCGCCGTGGCCGACCGACGCAGGCTTCCGTCAGCAGGTGTTCAACCTGATCGACATCGCATTCGCGCAGCGCCGCAAGACGTCTCGCAATGCCTTCGCAGAATGGGCGGGCAGCGGCAACGAATCGGCGCGACGGCTACTGGCCGCCAGCATCGACCCGTCGCGACGGGGTGAGACGTTATCGATCGCGGACTTCGTGAGGCTTCTCGAGCGCTCGGGTGTCTGGGACCCCCAGACGAAAAGAGTGATCGAGGCCGTCGAATCGTCGTAGCGGCTAGTTCAGCGCGCGACTGAGCTGTTCGATCAGCTCTGTGCACGAGTCGTACCGGCTCTCCGGGATCTTGGCCAACGCCCTGTGCAGCCACGTGTCGAAAAGGCGTGGCACCCAGGCGATCTTGGTCGAGTAGCTGGGTACCGGTCTGCTGAGATGGGCGTCGACCATTTCCATCCACGTCTCGGCCGAGAACGGCGGCTTGCCGATCAACAGTTCGACGGCCGTGCACGCCAGTGCGTACTGATCGGTCAGCGCCGACGGCGGCCTTCCGCGCAGCAGCTCCGGCGCCGCGTACGGCAGCGAGGTCTCGATTCGCGTTGCGTGCCACCCTGCGGTCTCGGCGACCGCGAACGCGATGCCGAAGTCGATCAGCACGGCGCGGGAAAAAGTCTGCGTCACAAGGACGTTCGTCGGTTTGACGTCGCAGTGCACGATGCCCTGCTGGTGGATGTAGTCCAGGGCGTCTGCGATCTGGGCCAGCGCGCGTAGCTTGTCTGTCTGCGCGGTCAGCGCGGTCGCGGTGCCGCCCTCAACCAACTCCATGGTGAACCAGCCGTGGCCCTGCTGATAGACGGTGATGACGTGCGGATGATCGAGTTGGTGTGCGAACTCGAATTCTCTGCCAAGCCTGGTGATCTGGTCCTCACCGCGGTGATCCTCATCGAGAACTTTCAGCGCCACAGCGTGATTGGGGTCGACGGCGGGGTGCGCCCGGTACACGGCGGCGTATCCACCACGCCCAAGGGTGGTGTCGACGACATAGCCCTCGAAGGTCGCGCCGACGGCAAGCACGTTTCCAGCCTAGGACGGCCGACCCGGTCTGCCTTTCTCCCCGCATGACTACTTGTCCGCCGGGTCGCGGCGATAGTGTCGTGCCGTGGCAGGCGGCAGCATCGCATCTGAGTGGGTTCCCACCGGGTCGGTCAGCGTGCGGGTGCCGGGCAAGGTCAACCTCTACCTGGCGGTCGGTGACCGCCGCGACGACGGATATCACGAGCTGACGACCGTTTTCCACGCGGTTTCACTGCTCGACGAGGTCACCGTCCGCAACGCCGACATGCTGTCGGTCGAAATGGTCGGGGAGGGCGCTGACTCGCTGCCCACCGACGAGCGCAACCTGGCGTGGCGGGCCGCCGAACTGATGGCCGACCACGTCGGCCGCACTCCCGATGTGGCGATCACCGTCGAGAAGACCATCCCCGTCGCAGGTGGAATGGCGGGCGGCAGCGCCGACGCCGCGGCAGTGCTTGTCGCGATCAACTCCCTGTGGGAACTCGGCGTGCCGCGCCGTGACCTGCACACCCTGGCCGCCCGGCTGGGCAGCGACGTGCCATTCGCCCTGCACGGCGGCACGGCGCTGGGCACCGGCCGTGGCGAGGAACTGGCCACCGTGCTGGCCAGGAACACCTTCCACTGGGTGCTGGCGTTCGCCGACGGCGGCATGTCCACCCCGGCCGTATTCGCCGAGATCGACCGGCTGCGCGATTCGGCTGACCGCAACCTGCCGCCCGCTCTCGATGATCCCGAGCCCGTGCTGGCCGCGCTGGCCTCGGGAGATCCGGCGGCCCTGGCCCCGCTGCTCGGCAACGATCTGCAGCCGGCCGCGCTGAGCCTCAACCCGGGCCTGCGCCGCACGCTGAGGGCCGGTGTCGAGGCGGGCGCCCTGGCGGGCGTCGTCTCCGGATCAGGTCCTACCTGCGCATTCCTTTGTCCCTCGGCCACGGCCGCCGTCGACATCGGGGCCGAACTTGCCGGTGCGGGGGTGTGCCGCACGGTGCGGGTGGCCAGCGGCCCCGTTCAGGGCGCGCGGGTGGTTCCCGCGCCGACGCCACAGGTGTGACACGAACCTCAATTACTGCATAAGTTTGGCGGTTACTTAAGAGTTGCTTAAGATGATGGACGGTGAAAAACAGCGGTCGAGCAATGGACGCGAATACTGCCGCCGCCGGACGATCCGGCGGGCGGGAGTTCCGTCGTATCGCATCACCGAATCGAGACATAACCGCGCTCCAAATGTGTGCGCGTCTGCGTGAAACCGCCTATGAGCAGGCGGAGCATTACACCTTGGCATTTGCGGGGACCCCGAGGAGGCTGTCGTGAGCAGATTCACCGACAAGATGTACTTCAGTGCCCAGAACTCGAACAGGGGCATGGTCACCGGTGAACCGCAAGAACCCGTCCGTCACACCTGGGCTGAGGTGCACGAGCGCGCCCGCCGCGTCGCCGGCGGCCTCGCTGCCGCTGGCATCGGTCATGGAGATGCGGTCGGCGTGCTCGCCGGACTGCCCGTCGAGATCGCCCCGACCGCCCAGGGCCTCTGGATGCGTGGCGCCAGCCTGACCATGCTCCACCAGCCCACCCCTCGCACCGACCTTGTCGTCTGGGCCGAAGACACCATGAACGTCATCAGCATGATCGAGGCCAAGGCCGTCATCGTGTCCGAGCCGTTCATGGTTGCGATACCGGTGCTGGAGGAGCAGGGCATCACGGTCTTGACCGCGACGGATCTGCTCGCCGCGGAGCCGGTCGACCCGATCGAGGTCGGTGAGGACGACCTGGCTCTGATGCAGCTGACCTCCGGCTCGACGGGCTCCCCGAAGGCCGTGCAGATCACGCACCGCAACATCCACTCCAACGCCGAGGCGATGTTCATCGGCGCCGAGTACGACGTCGACAAGGACGTCATGGTCAGCTGGCTGCCCTGCTTCCACGACATGGGCATGGTCGGCTTCCTGACCATCCCGATGTACTTCGGCGCCGAGCTGGTCAAGGTCACTCCGATGGACTTCCTGCGGGACACGCTGCTCTGGGCCAAGCTCATCCACAAGTACAAGGGCACCATGACCGCGGCGCCCAACTTCGCGTATGCGCTGTTCGCCAAGCGGTTACGAAATCAGGCAGAGCCCGGCCAGTTCGACCTGTCCACGCTGCGGTTCGCGCTCTCAGGGGCTGAGCCCGTCGAGCCCGCCGATGTGGAAGACCTTCTCGAGGCGGGCAAGCCGTTCGGGCTGGCGCCCGAGGCGATCCTGCCCGCCTACGGCATGGCCGAGACGACGCTGGCGGTGTCATTCTCCGAGTGCAATGCCGGGTTGGTGGTCGACGAGGTCGATACCGACCTGATGGCCGCGCTGCGGCGTGCGGTGCCCTCGACGAAGGGCAACACCCGCAGGCTGGCGTCCCTCGGCCCGCTGCTGCAGGACCTCGAGGCGCGCGTCATCGACGAGCACGGCAACGTCATGCCTGCCCGCGGAGTCGGCATCATCGAGCTGCGTGGCGAATGCGTGACGCCCGGCTACGTGACGATGGGCGGCTTCATTCCGGCTCAGGACGAGCACGGCTGGTATGACACCGGCGACCTCGGCTACCAGATGGAGAACGGCCACGTCGTCGTCTGCGGTCGCGTCAAGGACGTCATCATCATGGCCGGCCGCAACATCTACCCGACCGATATCGAACGGGCCGCGGGCCGCGTCGAGGGCGTGCGCACCGGGTGTGCCGTGGCCGTGCGTCTTGACGCCGGACATTCCAGGGAGACCTTCGCCGTCGCGGTCGAGTCCAACAACTGGGAGGATCCGGTCGAGGTGCGCCGCATCGAGCATCAGGTGGCGCACGAGGTCGTCACCGAAGTGGACGTGCGGCCGCGCAACGTCGTCGTGCTCGGACCGGGCAGCATCCCCAAGACGTCGTCGGGCAAGCTGCGCCGCGCCAACTCCGTCTCGCTGGTCACCTAGACCCTGGGCGCGGACCCTGCCTCGCGAGCGTGCGGGTCTGCACGCGACACGCCGACCTAATGCGGCATTCTGCGCACACTCGCGGCCGCCGCCGACGGCGCCAACTCGTCATAGACCGACCACCAGAGCGCCTCGTGGTCGAGTGGCGACATGCCGCCCTCGTTGAATCGCTCGTCGGCGTCCGTCAACGTCGTCGCCAACTTCAGCAGGTTCTCGCGAGCGACCACGGTGGCTGCATCGGTGTGGCCTGCCATGGTTACCACGGTCATCGCCCTGACCTTCGTCCGGGAATCGCCGGTCTTTGCCAACGCAACAACAGCCAATGCCAAAACGGTTCCCGTCGACACCACGAGCGCGGGCGACGGGCCGATCAACCGCTGCAGGAGGATCTCCAGCACCACCCACAACGCCGCTCCCCAGATCGGCGAGCCGCGCCAGATTCGGAGCTGACGGCGTTCGGCGTGGCTGATGCCCGGCGGGTAGACCACCAGGCGGTAGCGCGTCACGCCGAAACGGTCGGCCTGGATGCTAACGAAGCCCCACCGGTTCTCGCCGTCGAGCAATTCGGCGCACCAGCGGTGCAGCCGACCGGGGCTGCTCTGTGTCGTTTCGTGCATACCTTCGGGTGTACGCTCACCAACCCGTTCATGGTGATTTCCAAACGCTTTCTTTACGCCCACCGGGTGGGGTTGGACTAGTACTCCGCGAAACGATATTCCAGCACCACTCCTCTTGGGCAATGTCAAGTGGTTAGTGCAACATTTAGGCGGCTTGGCTAATCAGAGCTGCGAGGCGTTGGGTGGGGGTGTCGAGGTCCAGTGTCGGTCTGGGGCGGCTGTTGAGTTTCGCAGCGATGGTGTTGAGGTCGTTTTTGGTGTAGCTGCTCAGATCGGCGCCCTTTTCGAACCAGTGCCGGAGCAGCCGGTTGGTGTTCTCGTTGGTGCCCCGTTGCCACGGCGAGTGCGGATCGCAGAAATACACCGGCGCCTGCAGCTGCAGCGAGATGTCTTGCCAGCCGGCCATCTCGCTGCCCCGGTCCCAGGTAATCGAGCGGCGCAGATGATCGGGAAGCTCGGCCATCGCCTCGAGCATCGCTGCAGCGACGCTTTCAGCAGTGTGATCGGCTGGCAGGTACAGCAAGATGGTGAACCGGGTGCTGCGTTCGACCAAGGTTCCGATCGCGCTGCCTGCGCCGCACCGATGATCAGATCACCTTCCCAGTGCCCGGGCACCGCCCGGTCGGCGATCTCTGCGGGTCATCTGGCTGATTTTGATCACGCCTCGGCGAACGTGCGCCCGTCGCTGCGGTCCGTCCGGGGGCCTTGCGTGTCGAGCGTTTCGTGGATAGGCATTTGTGCAAATCAGCGCGCAGACTGCCACGGGTCTGCACATACAGGCATTGGTAGATGGTTTCGTGGCTCACCCTGATCAGCTTGTCATCGCCGTGATCGCGGGCCAACACATCAGCGATCAGATTGGGGCTCCACCCGTCATCCATCCAGGTTTCAATCGCTGAGCACAGCCGCCGGTTGTCGAGCTTGGATGCCTTCGGCCGACAGGCCCTTTGAGCTGGCCCGAGCGTGAGCCAACCGAGCGTGATAGTCACCGTCGGGATTGCTGTTGCGTGCAACTTCACGCGCAGATCACCGACCGGTGACGTCGGATCCGCCGCCCGATCTCGGCATGCGGTGAGGCCAGCGTCACGGCCCCGCATGATCTCGACACGCTCATCGAAGCTAAGCCGATGCCCCACACCGCCTGGGGCCAACAAATCACCTGGACGGGCCAAACCGCAAGCCCCTAAACCTCTGACAAGTGTCATCGCTCCAGCGTTGCGCCACCACGCGACAGCAGCCTGATGCGACACGCCAACCGCCCGCGCAGCATGCTTCACCGGAGACCCGGTACACACCTGATCGAAAAACTCACGCCGCACACCGCGCCCGAACGCCCGTCCACTGGTCACCGCAACTCCCAAATCACTGGATGTTGCATTGACCGTATGAATCTGCCTTGCACTTTCGGTGCTGGAATATCGTTTCGGCGACATGCTGGGTATTGTGTACTATACTCAGAATGACGATCGAACATCTGCCGCCGCGGCTCGCCGATCACCCGACGGTCCGTAAGGTGCGCGGCCGCGTGAGGCGGAAGCCCGGTGTCATCGACGCGGACTGGCTGCGGCAGGTGTGTCTGGACGCGGGCGCCGACGACGTCGCGTTCGCCAGCGTCGACAACCCCGACCTGGCGTCCGAGCGCGAACACGTCGACGCGGCGCTGCCCGGAACGCGCAGCTTCATCTCGTTGGTGGTCAAGATGAATCGCGACAACGTCCGGTCGACCGCGCGCAGCGTCGCGAACCAGGAGTTCCACCGCAGCGGCGAGATCATGAACGAGGCGGCTCACCGCATCACCAGGGCGCTGGAAGACGCCGGACATCGCGCAATCAACCCGTCGATGTCCTTCCCGATGGAGATGGACCGCTTTCCCGGCCGCATCTGGGTTGTCGCGCACAAGCCTGTCGCCGTCGCGTCGGGTCTCGGTGTGATGGGGATCCACCGCAACGTGATTCATCCCAAGTTCGGCAACTTCATCCTGCTCGGCACTGTGCTCGTCGACGCTCCGGTCAGCAGTTATGGTGAGCCGCTGGACTATTCGCCGTGTCTGGAGTGCAAGCTCTGTGTGGCCGCGTGTCCCGTCGGCGCCATCAAGAAGAACGGCGACTTCGATTTCGTCGCCTGCTCGGTGCACAACTATCGCGAGTTCATGGGCGGCTTCACCGACTGGGCGCAGACCATCGCCGACAGCCAGGATGCTGCCGATTTCCGTTCGCGCGTCAGCGATTCCGAGAATGCCTCGATGTGGCAGAGTCTGTCCTTCAAGGCGAACTACAAAGCGGCTTACTGCCTCGCGGTGTGTCCCGCGGGCGAGGATGTCATCGAGCCCTACCTGGACGACCGCAAGGGTTTCATGGATCTTGTCCTCAAACCACTGCAGCAGAAAGTGGAGACGCTTTACGTGCTGCCGAACTCGGCCGCGAAGGACCATGCCGAGCGGCGATACCCCCACAAGCAGGTCAAGGTGGTCGACAGCGGAATCAGCGGCCGCTGAGGGGGACCTAGTCCCAGGCGTGCACGGTGTTCTGAGCCGGTTCGATGCCTTGGGCGATCAGCAGCTCGGTTGCATCGGCGGCCTGTTCGCAGATCACCGGCACCTCGGGTCGTTCGGCTGACGCGAAGTTCTCCAGCACGAACGAGGCACCCGACTTACGGCCGGGCGGGCGGCCAATGCCGATGCGCACCCGCTGGAAGTCGTTGGTGCCCAACGCAGAAGCCACCGATCGCAGGCCGTTGTGGCCCGCGACGCCGCCACCGGACTTCAGCCGGATCTTGCCGAAGTCGATGTCGAGCTCGTCGTGCAGGATCACCACATCGGCGGCAGGCACCGAGTAGAACTTGGCCAGCGGCCCGACCTGGCGGCCCGACTCGTTCATGTACACCCGCGGCTTGGCCAGCACGATCGGCCGGCCCGCGAGCCTGCCGGTGACGACCTCCGCGCCAGAGCGTTTGTGCACCTTGAACTTCTCGCCCATCCGGTCGGCCAGCACGTCGGCGACCATGAAGCCGAGGTTGTGCCGCGTCGTGGCGTAGTTGGGCCCGGGGTTGCCCAGGCCCACCACCAGAAGTGGCTCGGCCATGTCGGGGAAAGGCTCCGGAGTTAGTCGGAGGAATCGTCGGAGGCGGATGATTCCTCGCCACCGCCCTCTTCGCCCTCGGCGCCTTCGCCCTCTTCGCCTTCGGCGCCCTCGCCCGCGGCGCCCTCTTCCGCATCGCCGGCACCCTCGGCGTCGAGATCCTCTTCGGTCGGGGCGGCGACGACGTTGACGACGAGCATCTCGGGATCAGAAATCAGCGAGACGCCGTCGGGCAGCGTGATCGAGCCCGCGGTGAACTGGGTGCCGATGTCGGCGCCCTCGATGGAGAGCACGAACTGCTGCGGGATCGACATCGCGTCGGCCTCGATCTCGATGGTGTTGGTGTCCTGGGTGACCAGCGTGCCCGGAATCGTGTCGCCCTCGAGGATCACGTTGACCTCGACGGTCACCTTCTCGCCGCGACGGACGACCAGCAGGTCGGCGTGTTGGATGTTGCGCCGGATCGGGTGGATCTCGAGGGACTTGGTCAGCGCGAGCGCCTCTTCGCCGTCGATGTCGAGCGTCAGCACGGCGTTGGTGCCGGTGTGACGCAGCACCGCGGAGAAGTCGTGGGCGTCGAGTTCGAGGTGTCGGGGGGCCTCGCCGTGGCCGTACATCACCGCGGGCACCCTGCCGTTGCGGCGGGCGCGACGCGATGCACCCTTGCCGGTCTCGGTCCGAACCGAGGCGGTCAGTTTGTTCTCTTTGCGGGCGGCTTCCTTGGCCATGGGTGTTGCTCCTCTAATGCCGGTGATCCATCAGCACGGCCAGGGTCGCAACTACTAGAAGCGTGTACCCGTCGATAACGGTGACCTCGAGATGTCAGCCACCCTCGCCGTGACGCCCGCACAGATTATCCGATCAGGCCCTCAAAGTGCGAATTTGGTGTCCGTGAGCTGCTCTGACAGCTCCCAGAGCGCGGCGGCCTTCTTCACGTCGCGGGCCAGCGGGCTGCGGAACGTCGGCCCGCTCGGCCCGCCCATCGCGAACCGCGGACCGATGAAGCTGTCGCCGGGCAGATCCTGCGATACGGCATACAGCGTCTGGCGGGCGCCGAAGTCGGCGTCGGTGGCGAGCTTGTTGGCCAGCTTCATCAGCCGGGAACCGATCGCATTGCCCGTCTGTCCCTGCAGGTTCGTCGCCGAGTACCCGGGGTGTGCGGAGTGCGCCTTCAGGCCCGACCCGGCGGCGACGAGCCGACGCTGCAGCTCGCTGGTGAACAGCAGGTTGGCCAGCTTCGACTGGCCGTACGCGGGCCATGCCAGGTACGGCCGCGATTTCCAGTTCAGATCCTTGAGGCTGATGTAGCCGATGAAGTGCATGTCCGACGACACCGTGACAACGCGGTCGGTGATCTTGGCCAGCAGCAGGTTGGTCAGCGCGAAGTGGCCGAGGTGGTTGGTGCCGATCTGGCTCTCGAAGCCGTCGACTGTCTGCGCATACGGCACGGCCATGATGCCCGCGTTGTTGACGAGCACATCGACGGCGTCGACACCGTCGGCGAACGCCCGCACCGAGGCGAGGTCCTGCAGGTCGAGCTTGCGCACCTCGACGTCGCCGGTCATACCCGAGGCGGCCGCGGCGCCCTTATCGATGTTGCGGACGGCCAGAATCACCCTGGCCCCGACCCGGGCCAGTTCGCGCGCGGTGACTTCGCCCAGTCCGCTGTTGGCGCCCGTGACGATGACGGTGCGTCCGGCGTAGGAGGGCAGGTCGGCCGCGGTCCATCCACTCATGCGACGTCCCCGCAAGCGGGTTCGCCGCATTCTGTGCCGATGATTCGCTCGCAAGCTTCGCTCATGGCCGCCACCCTAGCTGCGAGGAAACTATGACTTCTTGGCGGCGACGTTGAACCCGGCGATGACGGACTCGATATCGGGCCCCTCCGCCTGGGCCTTGTCCGCGTAACCGGTCACGGTGAACTGGACCAGGTAGCGCTGGTTGGCCGGCGGCGCCCCGGTCGCGACGACGACCCGGTTGTAGGAGTGCATCCGCTTGCCGTTGAGGTCGTAGCTGCCCTCGATCATCGACGACGGGAAACCCTTGAAGTCGTTGAGCGACGCGTTGAGCTCCTTGAAATTCTCCGACAGCTGGGCGTCGGCGTTGCCGTGTTCGATGGCCTTCTTCGCGTCGAAGTCTCCGCCGCTGAGCTGGAACACCATCAACATGGCGGTGGGGTAGGTGTCGCCCTTGGCGATGACGCGGGTGCCGGGAGCGAACCTCGGATTGCTGTACTGCGACCAGCCTTTCGGCGTCGGCATGCTCACCGTGAGGTCGGTCAGCTTGTCGGGGGCGACGGGCTGCCCGACCACGCCCGCGGACTCCAGGTACTGCGAGATCGGCACCGGCGTGGTGGTCTCGGTCGGCTTGGCGCTCGTCGTCGCGGTCAACACCGAGGTGTAGTCGGGAGCCTGCGCGCCGCAGCCCGCAGCCGCGACGGCCAGCACCGCGACCGCGGCTGCAATGCGGTGACGAGTCACAGAATCTCGCGAACCGAGTCGAGCGGCCTGGCCAGCCGGGTGCCTCGCGGGGTGACGACGAACGGCCGCTCGATCAGGATCGGATGGGTGGCCATGGCGTCGAGCAGTGCGTCGTCGTCGGCGTCGTCGAGGTTCAGTTCGGCGTAGAGCGCTTCACGCTTGCGCACGGCGGTCCGCACGTCGATGCCGGCGTCGCCGATGAGCTTGACGAGCTCGTCCCGTGACGGCGGAGTCTTCAGATACTGGATGATGTTCGGCTCGATACCGTTGTCCCGCAACAACTCCAGTGCCTTACGTGAGGTGGTGCAGCGAGGATTGTGATAAATGACGGAGTCGGTCAACTTATGCTGACCCGTCGAAAAGCCCTGTCACCGAGCCGTTCTCGAATACCGCGCGAATGGTGTCGGCCAGCAGCGGCGCGATGGACAGCACGGTCAGCTGCGGGAACTGCTTCTCCTCGCCGATCGGCAGGGTGTTGGTGACGATCACCTCGCGGGCGCCACACTCGGCCAGCCGCTCAGGCGCGGGATCGGACAGCACGCCATGCGTGGCCGCGATGATGACGTCCTTGGCGCCGTCTTGGTGCAGCAGCTTGACCGCTCCCGCAATCGTGCCGCCGGTGTCGATCATGTCGTCGGTCAGGATGCAGGTCTTGCCCCGGACATCGCCGACAACGCGGTTCGACTTCACCTGGTTGGGCACCAGCGGGTCGCGGGTCTTGTGGATGAAGGCCAGCGGTACACCACCGAGGGCGTCGGCCCACTTCTCGGCGACGCGCACCCGGCCGGAGTCCGGCGACACCACGACCATGTCGTGGTCGGCGTAGTTCGCGGCGATGTGGCCGGTCAGCAGGTTCTGCGCCCGCATGTGGTCGACCGGGCCGTCGAAGAAGCCCTGGATCTGATCGGTGTGCAGATCGACGGTGAGGATCCGGTTCGCGCCCGCGGTCTTGAGCAGGTCGGCGACGAGCCGCGCGGAGATCGGCTCGCGGCCGCGGTGCTTCTTGTCCTGACGCGCGTACGGATAGAACGGCAGGATGGCGGTGATCCGCTTGGCGCTGCCGCGCTTGAGCGCGTCGATCATGATCAGCTGTTCCATCAGCCACTGGTTCAGCGGTGCCGGATGGCTCTGCAGCACGAACGCGTCGCAGCCGCGGACCGATTCGTCGAACCGGACGAAGATCTCGCCGTTGGCGAAGTCGCGGGCGGTTTGCGCGGTGACCGGGACGTCGAGCTCCTTGGCGACCTGTTCAGCGAGTTCCGGGTGCGCGCGGCCGGAGAACAGCATCAAATTCTTGCGGTTGTCGGTCCACTCGGTGCCCACTGTGTGCCCTCGCCGGTCGGGGATCGATGTCGGCCTCATCGTACGTATCACAGCTGGACGCGCGTGGCCGGGTTGCCACAACGAGAACGGAAACCTACCGGCTCACGTCATCGGGTCGTCGCCTGGGTGCGCGCCTTCGCCGGCTTGCCGGGCCGCCTCCGCGGCCGCCGCCGCCGCCGAACCCGGCCGCTTGCGCTCGACCCAGCCCTCGATATTGCGCTGCGGGCCCGCCGACACTGCCAGCGCACCTGGCGGCACGTCGTCGCGCACCACGGTGCCCGCTCCGGTGTAGGCGCCGTCGCCGACGTTCACCGGCGCGACGAACATGGTGTCCGAGCCGGTCCGCACATGCGACCCGATCGTGGTGCGGCGTTTGGTCTGGCCGTCGTAGTTGACGAACACGCTCGAGGCGCCGATATTGCTGTGCTCGCCGATGTCGGCGTCGCCGACGTAGGTCAGATGCGGCACCTTGGTGCCGGTGCCGATGACGGCGTTCTTCGTCTCGACGAAAGCGCCGAGCTTGCCGTCGGCACCCAGTTCGGTGCCGGGTCGCAGGAAGGTGAACGGACCGACCACTGCGCCGTCGCCGATCGTCGACTGACCGCCATGGGTGCGCACCACCGAGGCGGCGTCACCCACCGTGACGTCGGCCAAAGTCGTGTCCGGACCGATGATGCAGGCGCCGCCGATGCGGGTGGCGCCGAGCAGCTGGGTGCCGGGCTGGATGACGGTGTCGCGGCCGACGCTCACGTCGACGTCGATCCAGGTGCTCGCCGGGTCGACGACCGTGACGCCTGCCCGTTGGTGGGCGGCCACGATGCGCCGGTTCAGCTCGGCGGCCAGCTCGGACAGCTGGACGCGGTCGTTGATCCCCGCCACGAGCGCGGCGTCGTCGACATGCTTGGCGCGCACGATCCGGCCGTCCTGCCGGATGATCGAGATGACATCGGTGAGGTACAGCTCCTGCTGGGCATTGTGTGGCTGCAGCCGGTCAAGCGCCGAGCGCAGCACTTCGATGTCGAAGGCGTAGACGCCCGCGTTGACCTCGCTGATGGCCTGCTGCGAGCGGGTCGCGTCGACCTCCTCGACGATGCCGATGACCTCGCGGTCCTGGGTGCGCAGGACACGGCCGTAGCCCGTCGGGTCGGGCAGCGTCGTCGTCACCACCGTCGCCGCCGCGGTTTCGGAGCTGTGGGCGGCGATCAGGTCGGCAAGGGTGTCGGCGTCCATCAGTGGGACGTCACCGGACGTCACCACCACGGTGCCCGCGAAGTCGGGGGGCAGCGCGGTCAGCCCGCAGGCGACGGCGTGCCCGGTGCCGTGCTGCTCTGACTGCACTGCGATGTCGATCCGACGGCCGAGCGTCTCGGCCAACTCGGTCACGGCAGGGGTGATGCGATCGCGGTCGTGACCGAGTACGACGACGAGGTGTTGCGGGGCGACCTTGGTGGCCGAGTACAGGACGTGCGACAGCATGCTGCGGCCGCCGAGGGTGTGAAGCACCTTCGGGGTGTCCGACCGCATCCGGGTGCCTGCGCCTGCGGCCATCACCAGGACCGCGGATTCGTGGGAAGTCATCTGCCTGTCCTCATTGGAAGCTCCTCGGAAGCTCCGTCGCCAGGACTCGAACCTGAACTTTCTGAACCAAAATCAGAGGTGCTGCCGATTACACCACGACGGACTGATCAACCCGTGATGTTAGTCCAAGCAACTAGGCTGACAGGTGTGGCAGTACCGGACAAGGATCTGCGTGCACCCCGCGCCCGGATGACCGGTGCCGAGCGGCGTCACCAGCTCATCCACATCGCGAGATCGTTGTTCGCCGAACGCGGTTACGAGGGCACCTCGATCGAGGAGATCGCGCAGCGGGCCAATGTGTCCAAGCCCGTCGTCTACGAGCATTTCGGCGGCAAGGAGGGCCTCTACGCCGTCGTCGTCGACCGGGAGATGTCGGCGCTGCTCGACGGCATCACGTCGTCGCTGACGAGGACGACCAACAACCGCTCCCGGCTGCGCATCGAGCGGGTCACCCTTGCGCTGCTGACGTACGTCGACGAGCGAACCGACGGCTTCCGCATCCTCATTCGCGACTCACCGGCGGCAATCACCTCGGGCACCTACTCGACGCTGTTGAACGACGCCGTCAACCAGGTGTCGTCGATCCTTGCCGGTGATTTCTCCCGCCGCGGCCTCGACCCCGATATGGCGCCGCTCTATGCCCAGGCGCTGGTCGGCTCGGTGTCGATGACGGCGCAGTGGTGGCTCGATGTGCGCGAGCCGAAGAAAGAAGTCGTGGCCGCGCATCTGGTCAACCTGTGCTGGAACGGGCTGATGCACCTCGAGGACGATCCGCCGCTGCTCGAGGAATAGCGATTTCGGCGTGCTTCGTTGTGCCCACCGCGACCAAACACGCCCAATTCGCAAGTAACTAGGATGGATTGCATCATGACCGCATCGGGGACCGTTGATGTCCTTACCCCGATCGCCGGCCTAGTCGACCTGGCCCTCCGCGATCCCTGCCTGCAAGACGTCGTCAGCCGTGCCGCGGACAGGCCTGCCGAACTCGCGCTCGTCGGTCCGGCCAGCGCGAGGGTGTACGCCGCCTGCGCGCTTGCCCAGGCCGGGCCGCTGCTCGTGGTCACCGCCACCGGCAGGGAGGCCGATGACCTGACCGCCGAGCTTCGTGGCGTTTTCGGTGATTCGGCGACGCTGTTCCCGTCGTGGGAGACGCTGCCGCACGAACGTCTTTCGCCCGGGGTGGACACCGTCGGCGCGCGGATGATGGTGCTGCGCAGGCTGGCCAATCCCGACGACGAGCGACTCGGCCCGCCGCTGCGGGTGGTGGTCACCACCGTGCGTTCCCTGGTCCAGCCGATGGCGCCGGACCTCGTCGACATCGAACCCGTCACGCTGACGCTCGGCGGCGAGGCCGACTTCGATGCCGTCATCCACCGGCTGGTCGAGCTGGCCTACACCCGCGTTGACATGGTCGGCAAGCGAGGCGAGTTCGCGGTTCGCGGCGGCATCCTCGACGTCTTCCCACCCACCGCCGAGCATCCGGTGCGAATCGAGTTCTGGGGCGACGAGATCTCCGAGATGCGGATGTTCTCGGTCGCCGACCAGCGGTCGATTCCCGATATCGACGTCGACGTGATGATCGCCGTGCCCTGCCGCGAGCTGCTGCTGACCGACGACGTCCGGGTCCGCGCCTTCGAGCTGGCCGCCGAGCACCCACGGACCGACAACGACGTGCCCGGCAGCGTGGCCGACATGCTGGCCAAGCTCGGCGAGGGCATCCCCGTCGACGGCATGGAGGCGCTGCTGCCGCTGCTGCGACCCACCCACCTCACCCTGCTCAGCGACCAACTGCCCGCGCACACGCCGCTGCTGATCTGCGATCCCGAGAAGATCCGCACCCGCGCGGCCGACCTGATCAAGACCGGGCGCGAGTTCCTCGAGGCGTCCTGGTCGACGGCGGCCGTCGGCGGCGATGCGCCCATCGACCTCGAGTCACTCGGCGCATCGGGCTATCTGGATCTCGACGAAGTGGTCGCAGGGGCTCGCAGTGCCGGGCATCCGTGGTGGACACTCAGCCAGCTCAGCGACGAGTCGGCGACCGAGCTGGACATCCGTTCGTCGCCGTCGGCCCGCGGGCAGCAGTCGGGCGTCGACG
>CAVWPQ010000028.1:0-71309 GCA_963756865.1 uncultured Actinomycetota bacterium
CCTCCAGCTGACCCGGCTGAAGTTATCCACAGCCGTCGTGACGGCTCGCCCGCCGGACTGTTCTGCTGCCTAGCGTAGAAACGCATGGGGGAATCACTCAATCCGTCGGTGTTGAGCCGGCTCATTCATGACTGGCGGCCGGACTGGACGCGCACCATGGCCGCCCGCCGAGCGGCGGCAGCCGGTCTTGTCGTGCTCTCCGCGATCGCCGCAGTGCGATCCGATCCGCACGGAGACGAGGCCGACATCGTGGTGGCCGCACGTGACCTGTCCCCCGGCATCGAGCTGACTGCGGCGGATCTCAAGCTCGAAAAGCGTTTGACGGCAACGGTTCCCGATGGGGCTTCGACAGCCGTGGACAAGGTGGTCGGCTCGACCTTGGCCGGCCCCGCCCGCCGCGGCGAGGTGCTGACCGATGTTCGGCTGCTCGGCCCCCGGCTGGCTGCGCTGGCCGCGGGCCCTGACGCCCGCATCGTGCCCCTGCATCTCTCCGACACCGCCTTGTTGGACCTCGTGCGGCCCGGCGACGTGGTGGACGTCCTCGCGGCTGCCGACGACGACGTCGAACCGCGGGTGGTGGCCACCGACGCGGTCGTGGTGTTGGTGTCGGAGAAGCAGAAGGGGCCTGGCGCGGCCGGCGACCGGGTCGTCCTCGTCGCACTGCCCGCGCACGCCGCCAATGACGTCGCGGGCGCCACGCTGATGCAGGCGGTGACCCTCACGTTTCACTGAGCTGTTGACGGCCCTGTGGGACTAACGTGGCAGTTCTCTTGATCAGATCGCACAACGACCGCAGGAAGGATTCCCACGCATGTTGAAGGGCTTCAAGGAGTTCATTGCCCGAGGGAACGTGATCGACCTCGCGACTGCGGTGGTCATCGGTGCCGCGTTCACAGGACTCGTCACCTCGTTCACCGACAACGTCGTCCAACCTCTGGTCGACCGCGTCGGCGCGGGGGGCGACCGGGAGTACGGCATTTTGAAGATCCCGCTCGGCGGAGATCAGTTCCTCGATTTCAACGCAGTGCTGTCGTCGGCGATCAACTTCCTCATCGTCGCGGCGGTGGTCTACTTCGTGATCATCGTCCCGTACAAGAAGCTCAAGGAACGCGACAGGAAGGTCGAGGAAGCAGCGACCGAGCTGACGGTTCTCACCGAGATCCGCGATCTTCTGGTGGCGCAGAACGGGAACGGCTCCGGCAAGCACGGTGCGACACCAGCGGCGCTGGAAGCCGACGCCGCCGAGGCGAGGAAATCGGACTCGTAGAGCTGCACAACGCACAAAAACAGCCCCCGGCTTTTCGGCCGGGGGCTGTTTTGTATGACCAGCAGGGAGTTACTGCATATCCCAGGGCTCGCCGTAGGTGGTGACGCTGTCACCGGACGACGAGATCAGGCGGGCGAACGGACGCAGCAGCACGCCACCGGCCGCACCGGTCACGGTGCCGTGTGCGTTGGAGACTGCAACGCCACCCTGCGGGCCTGCCACGTCAACCGAGAAGGTCGCAACCTCCTGGATGCCGGGGCCGTTACCCAGGTCAGCGCTGATCGACACGCCGGGGAACAGGTTCGGCGTAATGACCGAGCCCAGCGGGTTGAAGACCGGGAACAGCGAAGCGTCGTCGAGCAGGATGTTCGGGGTGGTGTAGCTGAAGTTGATGCCAACGCCCAGCGACCACGGGAAGCCGATCTGGTAGCCCAGCTCGAGCGTGCCCTCGAACTCGTCGGCACCGGGGCCGGCGACGTTGTACTTGGCGCGACCCGAGTGGAACCACTCGCGGGTCAGGCGGTTGCGGTCCAGAGGAAAGACGCCGTTGAGGAAGGTGTCCCACTGCTGGATCGTCAACGTCCGATCCTGACCGTCAACAAGGCTCAGCTCGTTGTCCAGCCCTGCGTGTGAGGTACCGGTGCTTACGAAAAGAGCCGCGATGGCGGCGACCATCGCGATCAGCACCCGACTGATTGCCTTCATGTTCTCCCTAGCTCTGTCGGCGGTGACCCTGGTGGTTCACCGAGTTGTTTTCCGTGCTGGTTAGTACGCCTACACCACACACGACGCAAGCGTCACACGTGTGACAAATGAGAAAGTCCACATGTTCTTCTTACGTTTTGCTCATCGTTGACAGGAGGAACATAACGGGACCGCATCACCCCGGCAACGCGTAGGGGTACGTGTGTCAGTGCCGGTTGATAACTGGCGCGAGTTTGCTGGACCTAAGGGTGCCCTGTCTCAGACACGCCCACGTCATACAGGTCCGTCAACAGTGTCCAGCCCAGGCCCGGCGACCCTCGCACACACCTGACAGGTCCTGTCACCGGACCCTCTCACCTGCGATTACGTGAGGTTAACGTGATTTGAACGGTCATTCATGGTGAGGCGGAACATTGTTCCGCAACCAGTTCTCATGTTCGGACTCCACACCCCGCGAATCGGTTTCCCGCTCATCGGTTGATGCCTGCGGCAGTTCCTC
Source organism: uncultured Actinomycetota bacterium (assembly GCA_963756865.1). Taxonomy (GTDB): domain Bacteria; phylum Actinomycetota; class Actinomycetes; order Mycobacteriales; family Mycobacteriaceae; genus Mycobacterium. Next base: position 2,472 of record CAVWPQ010000028.1, read on the forward strand.
GCCGAAAATCTTGTTAACTGCGTCGCGAGGGGGCGGAGCGGAGGAAGTCACAAGGACCCTCCGCTGTGACGAAGATCACATTCTAAGAGAGGCATCTGTTCACCCTCGCTTAACACAGCGGGCATTGCCATGGAAATGCTGCGCCTGGTAACCGCAGACGCTGTTCCAGCAGGAACCGGACTTATCTAGATCTCCAAGCTGGATAGCTGGCCGATGATCTGAGTGGCCAACGGGTTCAGTGTCGCCATGCCGTCGCGGACCGCTGCGCGCGAGCCTGCGATGTTGACGACGAGCGTGCTTCCGGAGATCCCCGCGAGGCCGCGCGACATCGCAGCGTCGACAATCCCTGCGGCCAGACCGGACGAGCGAAGCGCCTCGGCGATGCCGAGAAGTTCGCGGTCCAGGATGTCCACGGTGGCCTCTGGCGTCACATCCCGCGGCGTAACGCCGGTTCCACCGACCGACACCACCAGGTCGACGCCGCCGATGACGGCAGTGTTCAGCGCATTGCGGATCTCGACCTCGTCCGAGGACACCACCACGACACCGTCGACGACGAAGTTCGCCTCGTGCAGGAGTTCGGTGACCAACGGACCGCTGTGGTCCTCCTCGCCGTGCGCTGTCCGGTCGTCGACGACGACGACGAGTGCCCGGCCGACCAACTCCGCTGGCTGTTCCATGAGTGTCACCGTATATCCGGCGCCGGACACCGGCGCGGCCACTCTCAACGTCGGCGTGCCCAGCCCCTCCGTCACCACCTCGATCACTGCTGGGCCTTACCCAGAGTCACCTGCACGGTCTGCGGTTTACCCGAGGGGTCGAGGTAGGTCAGCGTGACCTTCTCGCCCGGTGCCTTCGATCTGACGGCGGCGACGAGGGCGTCGGCGCTGCCGATGACCCGATCGTTGACCTTGGTCACCACGACTCCGCTCGGCAGGCCGGCTGCGGCGGCGGCTCCCCCGCCGGTGACCTCCACGATCTTGGCGCCGGGCCCGGACGAGTCGTTACCAACCTGGACACCCAGTGAGGCGTGCGAGGCGTTGCCGTTCTGGATCAGCTCGTCTGCGATGCGCTTGGCCTGGTCGATCGGGATCGCGAAACCGAGCCCGATCGACCCGCTCTGCGCGGCGGCGGAGTCGCCGCCGAGGGTGGCGATCGCCGAGTTCACGCCGACCAGCTCGCCGTTCATGTTCACCAGCGCGCCGCCCGAGTTGCCCGGGTTGATCGCGGCGTCGGTCTGGATCGCGTCGAGCACGGTGTTCTGGTTGCGGATGTCCCCGCCCGCGGCGACCGGCCGGTTCAGCGCGCTGATGATGCCGGTGGTGACGGTGCCTTCCAGACCGAGGGGCGAACCGATCGCCACCACGTCCTGACCGACCTTGAGGTCGGCCGACCTGCCGATGGTGATCGGGGTGAGGTCGGAGATGCCGTCGGCCTTCACGACCGCGATATCGCTGCTCGGATCGGTGCCGACGATCGTGAACTTGGTCGTCCTGCCGTCGGCGAACGTGATCGTGGTGTCACCACCCTTGCCGCCTGCCACGACGTGGTTGTTGGTCAGGATGAGCCCGTCAGAGGACAGGATGATGCCCGAGCCCTCTTCGGAGGCCCGGCCCATATCGGTCTCCAGCTTCACGACGCTCGGCACCACCTTGGCCGCGACCTGTTCGACGGATCCGGCGGGCAGGCTGGCCGCGGGCACGCTCGGCGCCGCGGTGATCTGCGTTCCGCTGGAGACGTTGTCGGGCTTGGCCATCAGGGCGACGCCGCCGCCGATGCCCGCCGAGACGACGGCGATCGTCAGCGCGCCGACGGTCATTGCGCCTGCACGCGAACGCTTCTGCGGGCGCGCAGGCTGCGGGGGGCGCTGCTGAAGCGGCTGTTGGGGGACGCCGCGGTACGGGTCGTAGGGCTGCTGCCGGTAGGCCTGCTGTTGCTGCTGGGCGCGCTGCTGCTGCGCGTGCTGTTGCTGTTGGGTCGCGTAGCGCCAGTCGTAGGGCTGCTGATAGCCGGCTTGCCCTTGCTGACCTGGGTATACCGCCGTGCGGTCATCGCCTGGCCTGCGGCCCGGGGGCGGCGGAGGCGGGGAGTACCTCGGGTGGTTCGTCATGTCCCTACGGGCTCATTTCTTTCGGTTCGGGCAGCTCCGACACCTCAACAACGAAGTACCGCGCCTTCACGGTGCCCGGATGGGCTGAGAATCCACTTAGAGATTGTTCGGCACATCCCCAGATTTCTCCGACGGTCGTCCGGGCGGTCTACCCATTGTCGGCGCTGGCCACCGGTTGTGTCGCGACCTCAGTGGGCCGTGTCGCCGAAATCACCCGTCCTGGCAGCAGGACGTAGAACGAGGTGCCCGGCGGCTGGCCCCCGCGCACGGTGTCCTCCACCCGCAGCGCCCCGCCATGTTTGAGCACGACCTGTTTGACGATGGCCAGCCCGAGGCCCGAGCCCGGCATGGCCCTGGCCGCCGTCGAGCGGAAGAACCGCTCGAAGACCAGTTGGCGTTCGTGGGGCGGGATGCCGGGGCCGCGGTCGGAGACGACGAGTTCGGCGTGGACGGGATCGGTCTGCGTCAGCCGCACGCCGACCCGGCCGTTGGGCGGACTCCACTTCGCGGCGTTGTCGAGCAGGTTGAGCACCGCCCTCGACAGCCCTGCCGCGTCGCCGTACACCTGCCACGGGATCACGTTGACGTCGAACTCGATGTCGTTGCGCCGGCGTCTCACGCGCTCGAGGCTTCGGTCGATGACCTCCGACATGTCCACGGGCTCGTGCACGACACCGCCCGCCTCGTCGCGGGTGAGGTCCACCAAATCGCCTACGAGCGTTGACAATTCCTCGATCTGGGCGATGACGTCGGCCCGCAGATCGGCCATCTCATCCTCGGGTATCCGCGGCGCGCCGGGTTCCTGGGAAGCCATCAGGAGCTCCACGTTGGTGCGCAACGACGTCAGCGGCGTGCGCAGCTCGTGGCCTGCGTCGGTGACGAGGCGGGCCTGGCGTTCGCGGGATTCGGCAAGCCCTCGCAGCATCATGTTGAAAGCCTGTGTGAGACGGGCGAGTTCGTCGCTGCCCAGCACTGGTATCGGGCGCAGATCGTCGGTGCGGGCCACCCGTTCGGCGGCCTCGGTTAATCGGGCCACGGGTCTCAGGCCCGCGCGGGCCACCATGCCGCCCGCGAATGCCGCGATCGCCACCCCGATACCGCCGACGATGAGCAACACCGTGCCGAGCCGTTTGAGCACCTTGCTGGTTGGCGCCAGGCTCTTGGAGATCAACAACGAACTGCCGTTGTTCAGGTGTACGGCCAGCACGCGCTGATGGTTGGCCGTGCGCAGCGACAGCAGCAGCTGACCGGACATCACGTCCTTCTCCGGCTTGCCGATCGGCAGCGTCTGGCCTTCCTGGTTGGCGGTGTAGATGGAGCGGCCCGGGTTCACCAGCATCGCGTTGACGTCGGAGTACGCGGTGCCCTCGATGGCCTTACCGGGATCGGCTGCCAGCGAACCGCTTTCGATCAGCAGGCGGGCCCGGCTGTGCAGCTGGTTGTCGATGTCGTCGTAGAGCGCTCTCGAGACCACGACGTAGACGGCGAGGGCCATCAGCACCACGACCATCGCGACCATCGACATCGCGAGCAGCATCACCCGCCAGCGCAATGACAGAGAGCTGGGTTCCGGAATCGAACTGGGCCGGAGCGGAAGCGGTCGAAATGCAGCCATTACGGAGGTGTCTCACGCAGCACGTAACCCACTCCGCGAACGGTGTGGATCAGCCGCGACTCACCCTCTGCTTCCGTCTTGCGACGTAGATAGCCGACATACACCTCGAGCGCGTTGCCCGAGGTCGGAAAGTCGAATCCCCACACTTCCTCGAGGATGCGACTGCGGGTGAGCACGCGCCGAGGATTGGCGATCAGCATTTCCAGCAGCGCGAACTCTGTGCGGGTCAGGCTGATCTGGCGTGTTCCGCGGGTGACCTCGCGGGTCACCGGATCAAGGCTCAGGTCGGCGAACGTCATCGCGGGCGATTCGCCGTTGTCGTCGAGGGTGGTGCGCCGCAGCAACGCACGCATGCGGGCAAGCAGTTCTTCGAGCGCGAACGGCTTGGGCAGATAGTCGTCGGCGCCTGCGTCCAGCCCCGCGACACGCTCGGACACCGAGTCGCGGGCGGTGAGCACCAGGATGGGCAGATCGTCGCCGGTGCTGCGAAGCTGGCGGCACACCTCGAGGCCGTCGAGCTTCGGCATCATCACGTCCAGCACCAATGCATCGGGCCGGTCGCTCGAGATCAGGTCGAGCGCTTCGAGACCGTCCTGCGCGAGGGCGACGGAATAGCCGTTGAAGGAGAGCGAGCGACGAAGGGATTCGCGCACGGCACGGTCGTCGTCAACGACAAGAATTCGCACGGCCACCAGTGTTAACCCATCGCCTGAGAGTGACCTGAGAGGCGCGCCGGAGCCGGGCTGCCGGCGACATTGGACGCCGCAGCGGCGCGTCGGTTAACGGCGGTCGAGATCGATCAGCCCGAGGCGCGCAGCCTTGAGCAGACGACGCGGCACCTTGTGCTCCTGGCCTGCGACCGTGACTCCGACGAGTTCGGTGCGCTTGGCCTTCCACTGCGAGCGGCGGCTACGGGTGTTCGAGCGCGACATCCGGCGCTTGGGCACAGCCATTGGTAAAAGCTCCTCTTGAGGGGTGCTGCCGCGAAAGCTCCTGCGGCAATTGCGTACCAGGATAGCTGCAGATCAGGTGTAGTCCCAAACCGTGCACAACAGGACCCCGTCGACAGTCCAGATGGTGCCGTCGATCGGCTGGATGCATTCGGCCTCGCTCGACGCCCACTGCACTACGCGCTCGTCGCGAAACCCGCTGTCACACGGGATCGGGCGCAGATTCCGCAGCTGATCGACATCGATGTCGATCTGCGGGACGTCGATGCAGGTACCGGGCGGATATTCGGAGGACAGGCCGTAGTAACCGAAGTACCCGGGCTCATAGGCGGCGGCGGGGGCGGCGAGTGCGAGCGACAGCGCGCCTGCCGCGCCAAGACCCGCGATCGAAGCGCGAATTGTCATGAATGCAAATTGTTGCCGCAGCGGTGGCCGCTCGCAGCAAAATGCTGGTTATCGGCGCCGACGCAGACCTGCGAGCCTTCGCGCGGGTGCCGGCGAACCGGGTTCTTGGCGTGGGTTGGCGCGGTCGAAGTCGCGCACCATCTCGTCGATCCGATGGCCCTCGGTGCGGAATCGGCGCACGAGCCAGACCACCGTGGCCGCCGCCAAAACGGCCAGGACGACCCATGCAAGCCAGCTCATACGCCACTCCTTTAGCCGAGCGTAGCCTTTGAACTGCGCGAATTGAGGCTGAATACCCACGTTGAGCGCGCTTTATTCGGCCGCAGTCGCAATCGGGGGCGCCTTGACGGCGGACCGGAGGTACCGGCTAACCTACCGGTTGGTTGGCACGCTGATCGATGAGGAGGATGCGTGACGTCAGGACCGGTGCGCATCGGAAACTGCTCGGGGTTCTACGGCGATCGGCATGCGGCCATGCGCGAGATGCTGACCGGCGGCGACCTGGACTACATCACCGGTGACTATCTCGCCGAGCTGACCATGCTGATCCTGGCCCGCGACCGGGCCAAGTCCGCCGATCGCGGCTACGCCAAGACCTTCGTAAGCCAGCTCGAGGAGTGCCTCGGCATCGCGCTCGATAAGGGCGTGAAGATCGTCGCCAACGCGGGCGGGCTGAACCCGGCGGGCCTCGCCACCGCCGTGCGGTCACTGGCCGAACGCCTCGGCCTGCAGGCCAAGGTCGCCTACGTCGAGGGCGACGACCTCGTGGCGCGCGCAGACGAGCTTGGTTTCGGAGCCGCCCCGGCGGCGACATCCGGCGGGGGCGCACCGTTGGCGGCCAACGCCTACCTCGGCGCCTGGGGCATCGTGGACTGCCTCAAGGGCGGCGCCGACGTCGTCGTCACCGGCCGGGTCACCGACGCGTCGGTCATCGTCGGCCCTGCGGCCGCCCACTTCGATTGGGCCCGTGACGATTACGACCAGCTCGCCGGGGCGGTGGCTGCGGGCCACGTCATCGAGTGCGGGGTTCAGGCGACCGGGGGCAACTTCGCGTTCTTTGTGGAAGCCGGGGCGGTAACTGACCTTTTGCATCCGGGCTTTCCGCTGGCCGAGATCTACGACAGCGGCGCATCGGTGATCACCAAACACGCAGGGACCGGCGGCCTGGTCAGCGTCGACACCGTCACCGCCCAGCTGCTGTACGAGATCACCGGTGCCCGGTATGCGAATCCCGATGTGACGGTGCGGATGGACAGCTTCGAGCTGTCGCCCGACGGCGCCGACCGGGTGCGCATCGACGGCGTTCGCGGTGAGCCGCCTCCGCCGACCCTGAAGGTGTCGCTCAACAGCATCGGCGGCTTCCGTAACGCGATGACGTTCGTGCTGACGGGGCTCGACATCGACGCAAAGGCTGATCTTGTGCGCAGGCAGCTGGAGGCAGGCCTGACCGTCAAACCGGCCGAGCTGGATTGGACGCTGGCCCGCACCGACCACGCCGACGCCGACACCGAGGAGGCGGCGAGCGCGCTGCTGCACTGCGTCGTGCGTGACCCCGAGCCAGCCAATGTCGGCCGCAAGTTCTCCTCTGCCGCTGTCGAATTGGCGCTGGCGAGCTATCCAGGCTTCACCACCACCGCCCCACCGGGCGATGGCCAGGTGTACGGCGTGTTCACGCCGGGCTATGTCGATGCGGCCGAGGTGCCGCACGTCGCGGTGCACGCCGACGACACCCGCGTCGACATCCCTGCCGCGAGCGAGACCAAGGTCCTGGAGCCCGTCGCACCGTTCGCACTTCCCGAACCGCTGCCGTTCGGTGAGACGCAACGCGTTCCGCTGGGCCGCATCGCAGGCGCCCGCAGTGGCGACAAGGGCGGCAACGCCAACGTCGGAGTGTGGGTGCGCACCACAGATCAGTGGCGGTGGCTCGCCAATGCGCTCACCGTCGACAAACTTCGCGAACTGCTTCCCGAGACCGCCGATTTGAAGGTCACTCGTCACCTGCTGCCCAACCTGCGCGCGGTCAACTTCGTCATCGAAGGCATCCTCGGCGAGGGGGTGGCCTACCAGGCACGCTTCGATCCGCAGGCCAAGGGCCTCGGCGAGTGGCTGCGCAGCCGACACATCGACATCCCGGAGAGTCTTCTCATATGAGCACAGTGAGTATCTGGCACAGCCCCGAGCGGGAACAGTTGCGAAAGACGGTGCGCGCGTTCGTCGAACGCGAGGTGCTTCCGAACGTCGACGAGTGGGAGCAGTCCGGCATGCTGCCGCGCGACCTGCATCTGAAGGCCGGCGAGGCGGGCCTGCTGGGCGCGGGGCTACCCGAAGCAGTCGGCGGTGGCGGCGGCGACGGCGCCGACGCGGTGGTCATCTGCGAGGAGATGCACCAATCCGGTGCGCCTGGCGGCGTGTTCGCGTCGTTGTTCACCTGCGGCATCGCGGTGCCGCACATGATCGCCTCCGGTGATCAGCGGTTGATCGACACCTACGTGCGGCCCACGTTGCGCGGCGAGAAGATCGGCTCGCTGGCGATCACCGAACCCGGCGGCGGCTCCGACGTCGGCCACCTGACCACCAAAGCGACCCGCGACGGCGATGACTGGATCATCAACGGCGCCAAGACCTACATCACCTCCGCCGTCCGTGCGGACTTCGTCGTGACGGCGGCTCGCACGGGCGGGCCTGGCGCTGCGGGTGTTTCGTTGATCGTCGTCGACAAGGGCACGCCGGGCTTCGAGGTCACCCGCAAGCTCGACAAGATGGGCTGGCGGTCATCCGATACCGCCGAGCTGTCCTACACCGACGTGCGGGTGCCCGCCGCGAATTTGATCGGGGCGGAGAACTCCGGCTTCATTCAGATCGCCGGCGCCTTCGTCTCCGAGCGCGTGGGCCTGGCCGCGCAGGCTTATGCCAGCGCCCAGCGCTGCCTCGACCTCACCGTCGAATGGTGCCGCAACCGGGAGACATTCGGAAAACCGTTGATCTCAAGGCAGTCCGTGCAGAACACGCTGTCGGAGATGGCGCGCCGCACCGATGTGGCCCGTGTATACACCCGCAATATCGTCGAGCGGCAGTTGGCGGGCGAAACAGATCTGATCACCGAGGTGTGCTTCGCCAAGAACACCGCCGTCGAGGCCGGTGAGTGGGTCGCCAACCAGGCGGTGCAGCTCTTCGGCGGGATGGGCTACATGGCCGAATCCGAGATCGAACGGCAGTACCGCGATATGCGGATCCTCGGGATCGGCGGCGGCACAACCGAAATCCTCACCTCGCTGGCCGCCAAGACGTTGGGATACCAGTCATGACGGCACTGGCATCGACGCTCGACCCGCGTTCGCCCGCCTACGCGGAGGCCGCCGAGGCGATGACGGCCAAGCTCGCCGAACTCGACGCCGAACACGCCAAGGCGCTGGCAGGCGGCGGCGAGAAGTACGTCAAACGTCACCACGACCGCGGCAAGATGACCGCGCGCGAACGCATCGAGATGTTGGTCGACCCCGATTCGCCGTTCCTCGAGTTGAGTGCGCTCGCCGCCTACGGCAGCGACTTCCAGATCGGCGCGAGCGTGGTGACCGGCATCGGCGTGGTCGAGGGCGTCGAATGCATGCTGGTTGCCCACGACCCGACGGTCAAGGGCGGCACCACCAATCCGTGGACATTGAAGAAGATGTTGCGGGCCAACCAGATTGCGCTGGAGAACCGACTGCCGGTGATCTCGCTGGTCGAGTCCGGCGGCGCCGATCTGCCCACGCAGAAGCTGATCTTCATCCCCGGGGGACAGGGCTTCCGCGACCTGACCCGGCTGTCCGCGGCGGGGATCCCGACCATCGCGCTGGTGTTCGGCAACTCGACCGCGGGCGGCGCCTACATCCCCGGCATGTCCGACCACGTCGTGATGATCAAGGAGCGCTCGAAGGTGTTCCTGGCCGGCCCGCCGCTTGTGAAGATGGCCACCGGCGAGGAGTCCGACGACGAGTCGCTCGGCGGCGCCGAGATGCACGCAAGGGTTTCGGGTCTGGCGGACTATTTCGCCGTCGACGAGCTGGACGCACTGCGTATCGGCCGCCGCATCGTCGCGCGGCTGAACTGGCGCAAGCAGGGGCCGACACCTGGCCCGGTGTCCGAGCCACTGTTCGACGCCGACGAACTGCTCGGCATCGTGCCATCCGATCTGCGCATCCCGTTCGACCCGCGCGACGTGATCGCACGCATCGTCGACGGCTCGCAGTTCGACGAGTTCAAGCCGCTCTACGGGTCGTCGCTGGTGACCGGCTGGGCCAACCTGTACGGCTATCCGATCGGCATCCTTGCCAACCACCGCGGCGTGCTGTTCAGCGAGGAGTCTCAGAAGGCCACGCAGTTCATCCAGCTGGCCAACCGCTCGAACACGCCACTGCTGTTCCTGCACAACACAACCGGCTACATGGTCGGTAAGAAGTACGAGGAAGGCGGGATGATCAAGCACGGCTCGATGATGATCAACGCCGTCTCGAACTCGAAAGTCCCGCACATCTCACTGCTGATCGGCGCCTCATACGGGGCGGGGCATTACGGCATGTGCGGACGCGCCTACGACCCACGCTTCCTGTTCGCATGGCCGAGCGCTAAATCCGCCGTCATGGGCGGCGCGCAGCTCGCCGGCGTGCTGTCGATCGTCAGCAGGGCGGCCACCGAGGCCCGCGGGCAACAGGTCGACGAGGACGCCGACGCCGCCATGCGCGCCGCGGTCGAGGGGCAGATCGAGGCGGAATCGCTGCCGATGGTGCTGTCGGGGATGCTGTACGACGACGGCGTCATCGACCCCCGCGATACCCGCACGGTGCTGGGAATGTGTCTGTCCGCCATCGCCAATGGCCCGATCGAGGGGACGTCGAACTTCGGCGTCTTCCGGATGTGAGCAGCATGACGACACGAGTTCTGGTCGCCAATCGCGGGGAGATCGCCCGCCGCGTGTTCGCCACCTGCCGTCGTCTCGGCATCGGCACCGTCGCCGTCTACACCGATCCGGACGCCGGCTCGCCGCATGTCGCCGAGGCCGATGCGCGGGTCCGGCTGGACGGCCGCAACGGGTATCTGGACAGTGCGCAACTGATCGCGGCCGCGCGGGCGTCCGGCGCCGACGCCGTGCACCCCGGTTACGGGTTCCTCTCCGAGAACGCGGATTTCGCCGCCGCGGTGCTGGACGCCGGGCTGACGTGGATCGGCCCTCCGGTCGCCGCGGTGGCCGCGATGGGCTCCAAGATCGAAGCCAAGAAGATGATGTCGGCGGCGGGCGTGCCGGTGCTCGACGAACTCGATCCCGAGACCGTGACGGCTGACCAACTTCCGGTCCTGATCAAGGCATCGGCGGGCGGCGGCGGTCGCGGCATGCGGGTGGTTCGCGAGCTGTCCGAGCTGCCCGCGCAAGTGGAGGCCGCACGCCGCGAGGCGCAGTCGGCGTTCGGCGACTCGACCGTCTTCTGCGAGCGCTATCTCGCCACCGGTCACCACGTCGAGGTGCAGGTGCTCTCCGACGAGCACGGCACCGTCTGGTCCGTCGGCGAACGCGAATGCTCCATCCAGCGGCGGCACCAGAAGATCATCGAAGAGGCGCCGTCACCGCTCGTCGAACGCACTCCGGGCATGCGGGACAAGCTGTTCGACGCGGCACGGCTCGCCGCCACCGCGATCGGCTACACCGGCGCGGGCACGGTCGAGTTCATGGCTGACGAGAACGGGGACTTCTTCTTCCTCGAGATGAACACCCGGCTGCAGGTCGAGCACCCCGTCACCGAGGCCACCACCGGCCTCGACCTCGTCGGCCTGCAACTGTTCGTCGCCGACGGCGGCCGCCTCGACCCCGAACCGCCACCGGCGCGGGGCTACTCCATCGAGGCCAGGCTGTATGCCGAGGACCCCGCCAAGGGCTGGCAGCCGCAGGCAGGATCGGTGCACCGGTTCGAAGTACCCAACACCACAACCGAATTCGGCGTGCTGGACGGACTCGGTGTCCGCGTCGACACCGGCATCGTCGACGGGTCCGAGGTATCGGTGTTCTACGACCCGATGCTGGCGAAGGTCATCTCGTACGCGCCGATCCGTCGTCAGGCCGCAGGCCTGCTGGCCGACGCACTGGCCCGCACCCGCATCCACGGCGTCCGCACCAACCGCGACCTTCTGGTCAACGTGCTTCGCCATCCGGCGTTCCTCGACGGAGCAACCGACACCGCGTTCTTCGACACCCACGGCCTCGCCGAACTCGCCTCGCCGCTGGCCGATCAACGTGCCGTCGAACTGTCGGCGTTGGCTGCCGCGCTGGCCGACGCCGCCGAGAACCGCCAGACCGCAACGGTATTCGCCGCCGCGCCAAGCGGCTGGCGCAACGTCACGTCCGGGTTCCAGACCAAGCGCTTCAGCGACAGCGCGGGTGACACGCACGAGGTGCGCTACCGCCTGGGCCGCGGCGGGCTCGAACTGCCCGACCACGACGCGGTGACCCTGGTGTCGGCGTCACCGACTCAGGTCGTGCTCGCGGTCGACGGTGTGGACCGCCCGTTCGACGTCGCGCGGTACGGCTCGGATCTTCAAAGCGTATTCGTCGACTCACCGCTTGGTCCCGTGCAACTCGTTGCGCTGCCGCGGTTCCCGGACCCGACGGCCGCACTCGCACACGGATCGCTGCTGGCGCCGATGCCGGGTTCGGTGCTGCGCATCGGCGCCGCGGTCGGCGACACCGTCACCGCGGGCCAGCCGCTGATCTGGCTGGAAGCCATGAAGATGGAGCACACCGTGGCCGCGCCGGGTGACGGCGTGCTCGTTGAACTCAACGTCGAACCGGGCCAGCAGGTCGACGTCGGCGCAGTACTCGCCCGTGTGGACGACCCAAGAGGAGACCAGTAATGGACAACGGCTTCATCGAGAGCGAAGAGCGCCAGGCGCTGCGCAAGTCGGTGGCCGCGATGTGCGCCAACTACGGCCAGGACTACTACCTGGAGAAGGCGCGCGCCGACGAGCACACCGACGAATTGTGGAACGAGGCAGGCAAACTCGGCTTCATCGGCGTCAACCTGCCCGAGGAGTACGGCGGCGGCGGCGCGGGCATGTACGAGCTGGCCATCGTGATGGAGGAGATGTCGGCAGGCGGCTGTCCGCTTCTCCTGATGGTGGTCTCCCCCGCGATCAACGGCACGATCATCGCCAAATTCGGCACCGACGACCAGAAGAAGCGGTGGCTGCCCGGTATCGCCGACGGCTCGATCACGATGGCGTTCGCGATCACCGAGCCCGATGCGGGCAGCAACAGCCACCGCATCACCACCACCGCCCGCCGCGACGGCAACGACTGGATCCTCAACGGTCAGAAGGTCTACATCTCCGGCGTCGACCAGGCGCAGGCCGTGCTCGTCGTCGGTCGCACGGAAGAGGCCAAGACCGGCAACCTGCGGCCCGCGCTGTTCATCGTGCCGACCGACACCCCCGGGTTCACCTGGACGAAGATCGACATGGAGATCGTCAGCCCGGAGAACCAGTTCCAGGTCTTCCTCGACGATGTCCGGCTGCCGTCCGACGCACTGGTGGGCTCCGAGGACGCCGCGATCGCCCAGCTGTTCGCCGGGCTGAACCCCGAGCGGATCATGGGCGCGGCCAGCGCGGTGGGCATGGGCAGGTTCGCGATCAACAAGGCCGTCGACTACGTCAAGACCCGCCAGGTATGGAAGACGCCGATCGGCGCGCACCAGGGCCTGTCACATCCGTTGGCGCAGAACCACATCGAGGTCGAGCTCGCCAAGCTGATGATGCAGAAGGCGGCGACGCTGTACGACAGCGGCGACGACGTCGGCGCGGCCGAGGCGGCGAACATGGCCAAGTACGCGGCGGGCGAGGCGTCTGTGCGCGCGGTCGACCAGGCCGTGCAGTCGCTCGGCGGCAACGGGCTGACCAAGGAGTACGGCATCGCCGCCGCGGTGACAGCCTCGAAGCTGGCGCGCATCGCGCCGGTCAGCCGTGAGATGGTGCTCAACTTCGTGGCGCAGACATCGCTTGGTCTGCCACGCTCGTACTGATGAAAACGGTCGTCCACTACTCCGTCGAAGGTCCGGTAGCGCGGCTCACGCTGGACTCGCCAGATAACCGCAACGCGCTGTCCAAGGCGTTGGTCAGCCAGCTGCGCCAGGGGCTGTGCGACGCGTCCGACGACCCCGCGGTGCGGGCGGTGGTGCTGAGCCACACCGGGGGGACGTTCTGCGCGGGCGCCGACCTGTCGGAGGCCAGCGGAGGCGACCCCGCTGAGACGGTCGCCGACAATGCGCGCCAGCTGACGTCGGTGCTGCGGTCGATCCTCGAGATGCCCCAGCCGGTCATCGGAGCCATCGACGGCCATGTCCGCGCGGGCGGGCTTGGGCTCGTCGGGGCGTGCGACATCGTCGTCGCGGGTCGAAACAGCACCTTCGCGCTGACCGAGGCGCGGATCGGCGTGGCGCCGTCGATCATCTCGCTCACCCTGCTGCCGAAGATGTCCGCGCGGGCCGCGGGCAGGTATTTCGTGACCGGTGAGAAGTTCGGCGCCGACGAGGCCGCTGAGATCGGCTTGGTGACGGTCGCTGTCGACGACGTCAATGCGGCCGTGGCCGGGCTGGCAGCCGAGATCGCGAAGGGCTCGCCGCAGGGCCTGGCCGCATCGAAGGCGCTGACCACCAGGCCGATTTTGGATGCATTTGACGAGCACGCCGAGGCTCTGACCAGGCAGTCGGCCGAGCTTTTCGTCTCGGACGAGGCCCGCGAGGGAATGCTTTCTTTTCTGCAAAAGCGTCCGCCGAACTGGGTCAGCTGACTCATACCTGGGAGGCCCTTCGCGGCCCCGGGAGCAAACAATGTTTGCTGAGTTCGCTGCGCCACAAGCTGAGAAAACTGGCGTAGTCGCCTACGCGTGCCGCCGACACGCCCGCGCGGTACCAGCGGAGGCGTCCGGATCGAAAGGTTGTCGGATGCCAGTGTCCGGTGGCGTAACCACACCGATGAAGTTGGCCGTCACCTGCGCTTTTGCCCTAAATTTCGGTTTGGCAAGCCCTAGCAAACAATGTTTGCTGGATCGTTTCAGAAGGCTTTCGAGTGGCCAGAAGTTTCTGACGCCGATGATAATAAGAAAGCTCTTGCGCAATGTGGCAGATCATGGGCTATATTGTGTTAACTGAACGGCGAGCAACGGCGGACCGATCAAAACTTCGAACCGAGGAGAACCATGAAGATCAAGTCAATCGCAGCCGTTGGCGCCATGGGCGCCGGGTTGGGTCTCGCCAGCTTCATCGGCGGCACCGGCACGGCATCGGCCGCTTGTGGTGAGGCCACCGACCCCACCGCTGGAGCGCGTCAGTGCTTCACCAACGCATGACGCTCGGTGCCTTCGCTGCAAGCACCGACCCGTTCGTCGCCGCGGACACGCTCCTCAACGGCAGACGACGACGACACCTCCTACGGCAGCCTCGGCCTGACCCAACAGCTCAACACGTTCCGGAACAGCATCGTGGGCATCCCCCGGACCCGGCCGCCCGACGACCCGGGCGTAGCTGGTTTCCTCGGCGGACCGATCTCGTCTCAGGATCCGTCGGCTCCCTGATCTAACTAAGTCAACGGGCATCTGCTTCGCGCAGGTGCCCGTTTTCTTTGTCTGCGCGTAGGCTCGCTCACCGATGGCTCGCGAAGTTCTCATTACCGGCGCGACCGGCACACTCGGGCACCGGGTGGTCGGCGAGGCCACCGAGGCCGGTCATAAGGTCCGCGCGCTGAGCCGCAAGTCTCACGTCGGCTATACCGGCGTGCACTGGGCGCAGGGCGATCTTCTCAGCGGCGAGGGCATCGACACCGCCTTGGACGGCATCGACACCGTCATCCATTGCGCGACCCAGGGCACCCGCGCCAAAGACCTCGTCTCCGCCGACCACTCTGATCTCCGCCGCGCGCCGCGCCAAGACCGCCAACATCATCTATGTGTCGATCGTCGGAATCGACCGCATCCCGCTCCCCTATTACACGACCAAACTCCGCGTCGAAGAGGCTCTAACGGCGTCCGGACTCGGCCATACGATCGTCCGCGCCACGCAGTTCCACGACCTCATCGAAAAGACGTTCACGTGCCCAGCGGTTCTCACCCGTGCTGATCGCGGTCAAGGGCGTGCGGTTCCAGCCCATCGACACCCGCGACGTGGCAGCCCACCTGGTATCCCTCGTCGACAAAGGTCCCGCTGGTCGCGTCGATGACATCGGGGGCCCGGCGGTCTACGGCCACGACGAACTCGGGCGCATGTACCTGACTTCGCAGGGCAGCCGCCGACGAGTACTTTCGCTGCCAGTGCCTGGTGGCATCGTCGCGGGTCTGAAGTCCGGCGCCAACCTCGTACCGGCAAACCCGATCGGGACGATCGGCTTCGCCGAGTACCTGGCGCGAACTACGTGATCTTCTGTGCAGTTTCGTAGCTTCGCCGTACGCTCGACAGTGATGAGCACTCCAGCGTCGCGAAACAGGTCGGAGCCCGCAGCGGACACCGATCGTATTCAGGCGGCGCAGCTCCTCGCTGATGCTGCCGCAGCGGGTCAACTTCAGATGACCGAGTACGAGGCCCGGCTGGCGAAGGTCTATGCCGCCACCACCTACGACGAGGTTTCGCGCGTCAGCTCCGACCTCCCCGGCGCCATCACCTCGGGACCCCGCGGTGGGCCGTGCCACCCAGCTCCGTCGACTCTTCTGCTGGCGATCATGAGCGGGTTCGAGCGCCGCGGCCGGTGGAACGTGCCGAGGAAGCTGACGACATTTGCGCTATGGGGCGGCGGCGTGGTCGACCTGCGCTATGCCGACTTCACCTCACCCGAGGTCGAGATCCGGACCTACTCGATCATGGGCGGCCAGACGATCCTGGTACCGCCGGAGGTGAACGTCGAACTGCGCGGTCACGGCGTGATGGGCACCTTCGACCATCTCGATACCGAACGAGGCCTGCCCGGCGCACCGGTGGTGAAAGTCCGCGGCTTCTCGCTGTGGGGCAAGGTCGCCGTTAAACGCAAGAAGCGCAAGGCCGGCTAGCGCTGACCCTGCGCGACTTGATCTAGTTCTGGTCTAGGTGCACTGACGCACGCCGAACACCGGCGCGCCCGTCGCGGTGTCTCGCTTGATATTGCATTCGCGAACGGGGATCACGTTGCCCAATTGGTCGGCGGGGGCGGTGTTGAGAATTCCCTTGAATGAACCTTCGGTACCGGAGCCGACCTTGTACTTCTGAGTCTCAAACACACCGTCACCGTCGACGTCCTTGGGCACGAACGTGCCACGAGTGCCGAACGCGCTGTGATACCCCTGGCCGAGCGGCGAGCCGTTCAACGCCTTGTTGATGTCCGTGCTGTCGTTGAACACCTGATCGCCGAAGGTCTGCGCCGCGCGTAAGCCGGGCGCCGGATTGTGAAGGTTGTCCCGCCCGACGCTGTATGCCGGGGAATCGGCGTCCGCCTCGGTTCCCGGCGCCGGATTGTCCGCCGCCGCCGCCATGCCGGCCGGCGCGAACGCCGCGAGCGCACCGCCGGCGGCCAGGCCGCCGATGACCGTCCGCGTGCGACGAGATGTTTCGGACATGCGCCGATGCTTCGCCATTTATGGAGTCCCCTTCAGGAAAGCAGCCGCCCCCTCAGGCGGCTCGTCCAGCGAAATGTAGCGCATGCATCCAAAGTTGTCCGACTCAAAATGCATATCTCCGCAGTGGAATTCGGCAGGTTCTAAGCGGCCCGATCAAGACATCCCCGGCGCTCGCGCCCCAAGTTATCCACAGTCGCCGTTTTATCCACAGATTGCTTTCTGGCAGTAGCTTCTCGCACATATGTTCGAATAGCTTTGAGGCATGAGCTTGCAGCAGGACGAAGTCCGCGACGCACTGGATGCGGTCGACGCGGGATACGCGCGGCTGCGCGCCGCCTGCTCGGACTCGGTCGGCAACGCGTTCCGCGTCGACGTCGCCGAACGGCTCGAACGCCAGCACCGCCTCAACCGCGGCCTGATGTACCGGTTCTTCGGCGAGCTCATCGAACCTCCCGACGGACCCGATGACCCCGACCTGCCCGCAGGCACCGTCATCTCGAAGCTTTTGTGGCAGCGGCTCCGCATCACCACCGCCGAGGTCAAGCGCCGCGTAGCCGTCGCTGCCCGTATCCGGCCGCGCCGCACACTCACCGGACCGCAATTGCCGCCCGAACTCCCTCTCTTGGCCGCGGCTGTCGAGGAGGGTGTCGTCGATGAGCGCCACATCGAGGCGGTCTGCAAGGGCGTCGACGGACTACCGTCCTCCCTGGCTCACAAGAAGGACATCGCCGAGCGCATCCTGGTTGGCCACGCAACAGAACAAGACGCGAACTTTGTCAAAGGCCTGGCCGACAAGATCGCCGAGGAACTCAACCCGGACACGGTGTTCGACGAGCAGGACCGCAGGCGCCGCAGCGGATTGACGCTGGGCCCGCAACGCGCCGACGGGTTGAGCTACCTGCGCGGCTGGGTCGACCCCGAAGCCCGCGCCTACCTCGAAGCAGGCAACGCCGCCGTCCGACCTGGCCGCCACCAGCCCGACACACCCGTCGCCGAAACCGGTGATCAGCTGGAGATTCCCACAGAGACCGACTCCGATGTCGAGAGCGCCGACACCGACAGCGCCGACACCGACAGGGAACTCGATGCCGCCGGGCACGTCGCGGTACAGCCCGACTGCCGTAACGCCGCGCAACGGCTGCATGACGCGCTCAAACTCGGCATGCGAGCGGGCATCGCCTCAGGCGTCTACGGCCAGCACCGCGGGCTGCCGGTCGCCGTCATCGCGACGACGACACTGGCCGAACTCGACCAGGCCGTCCACGCGATCAACAACCCAGCCATTCCGATGCCACCACCGGCACGCACAGGCGGCGGGTCGAGACTGCCGATGCGGGACCTGCTTCGCATGGCCGCCAACGCAATTCACTATCTGGTGGTCTTTGACAATCACAGCGAACGGCCGCTGTACCTCGGCCGCACCAAACGTATCGCCACCGCCGACCAACGGATCATCTGCTACGCCCGGGACCGCGGCTGCACGCGCCCAGGGTGCACCGAACCCGGCTACCACTGCGAGGTCAATCACGACCCTGCCTGGGCCGCGGGCGGGCCCACCGACGCCGACTGCCTGTTCTTCGACTGCGAACCCGACCACGCCCTCATCACCAAGGGCCTACTCCAGACCAAAGTCACCGACACCGGCCGACTGTCGTACAGCGACGGCACCGGCCCGTTCGAAGTCAACCTCGCACACCACCCCGAAGAACTCTTGAAGGAACTCTTCGAAGACGATGACGGCGAACGCGGCGAGGATCCATAGCTGCGTCAAGTCCTTTGCGCTGCAACAGTTATCGACGCCAGCGTAAATCTATACGTTGCTCCCAAAACACCGCTGCGAAAGCAAATTCGGGTCCGTGCTGGCATCGAGGGCAAATCGCTTGCCGCTCATCTGGGAGGAAACCATGCGACGCGTTTCGCGATTGGCCGGGTTCGCAGCTGCAGCCGCAATCGCCGGAGCGACAGTGATGGGTGTGTCCTCGCCGGCCGCGCCTCTCGGTACGTTCGCTCAGGAGGATCCGGCATGCGGGTGGCTAGGGTGGGCGCATCCGGCCTGTGCCGGCGGCGCATTCGACGCGCCGGTGGGACGACGGGATACCGGGCGACAACGCGGCCGAAGGCGGAATTCCGAGCGCCCGCGATGGTGCCGAACGTCGACGGCTCGCTCAGTCCTCCCGGCACACCCGGCGCGATATAGGACTAGTGGCAGCGGCGCGACCTCCGGTAGTCGCCGAAGACCGCTGCGCCGAGAACGTCGAGATCCGCTAAAAAGAATCTTTAGCCACAGCGTCGTTCCACTTGATCTTGATCTTCAATTATCAACGCCTCCGCTATCCGTCGACGCACGTCAGCGGGTCAAAATTCATTCCCAACGCAAGCAGTGTGCAATCTGGCGTTGAATTTGCCGAGAAAACCTGATGATCACCTAATAGGTTGCTGGTGATCAGCAGATTTTGACGCTGGCGAATGACCGGAGAGAGAGAAGAGAACGATGAAAAAGATTGCAACCACAGTGGCGGCCGCCTCCATCGCCGCGCTGGCCCTGGCTCCGTTGGCCTCCGCGGAGCAAGCACCTATTACGGAGGGACCGCACACGTTCTACTGGTCCGACGGCGGGCAGAGTGCGGTGACCGTCGCCTACGACTGCGGTCCGGACTGCTTCACGATGGGCGATGATTCGGCTCGCGAGCAGTTCCACTTCGACGGCACCCGCTGGGTGACCCCCACCGGCATCTCGACCGTCGACGGGCACAGCTTCCTCAACAAGAGCGGGTTGCCTGCCACCGTGACGTAGCTCGACCCCTAACGGCGGCGGCGGGACCTCAGGTAGTCGCCGACGACCGCAGCGCCGAGCCCGTCGAGATCGGGCACCACAACACGTCCCTCGACCCGTCGCGCCACCTGGTCGATGAACCTGGCCAGGCCGGGGTCGTCGCCGAGCCGGAAGATCGTCACCTGCGCACCGAGCCGGGCGATCTCGTCGAAGCCCTTAACTGTGTGCGCGATCGTCCGCGGATGCGGGGGATAGTCGAAGAACACCGACGTTCCATCGCGCTCACCGAAGTTCTCGAGGTGGGCGGTCGGCTCGCCATCGGTGACCACCAGCACCACCGGCTGCGCATTCGGATGACGGCGCAGGTGCCGCCCCGCCAACGCAAGGGCGTGGTGCAGGTTGGTGCCCTGCTCGTAAACGCCTTCCAAACCCGTCAGCTCCGCCGCGGACACCGTCCGCGCATAGCGGCCAAAGGCGATGATCTGCAACGCATCCGACCGGAACCGGGTGCTGATCAAATGGCTGAGCGCCAGCGCGGTGCGCTTCATCGGCAACCAGCGGTTCTCCATCACCATCGAGAACGAGGTATCGACCAGCAGAGCCACCGCGGACTGCTGACGGGTCTCGGTCTCCGACACCTCGACGTCTTCGACCATCATGCGGATCGGCATCTCCGCGACACCCGTACCCGCTTGCCGCAGCACGGCATTGGTCAGGGTGCGGGTGACGTTCCACGGCTCGGTGTCGCCGAACTGCCACGCCCGCGTCGCACCCGTCAGCTCACCTGCCGCGCCTGCCCGTCGCGTCTCGCGCTCACCGTGACGTCCCGAAAGCTGCTGCGCCACATCGCGCAACGCGGTCTGCCCGAGCTGTCGCATCGCCTTCGGCGACAGCCGCCACTGCCCGTCGGCGCCGCGGTCCAGGAAGCCCTGGTCCATCAACGCCTTCTCCAGGTCGGACAGCGTGCGGGCGTCGACCGCCGCCTCGTCGCCGAGTTGGCGGGCCAGCATCTCGAGGTCGATGTCCTCCATCGTCGCGCCCGCATAGCTCTGCGACAGCGCCTCGGCGAGCTGTTCGAGTTCGGCGATGTCCTGCATGGCCTGCGCGCCCTCGCCCATCCCCATCGGGTTGTCGCCAGAGAAGCGTGACGAGCCACTCCAGTCTTCACCCGGCCGCGCCGCCTGCAGGTGCCCGTCGAGCCTGTTGAGCGCGTTCATCAGCGACGGCGAGCCGAACGCCTGCTGCGCCAACGCATCCAGCTCCGCGCGCTGATCGGGCGACAGGCTGTTGCGGAACCGCTGCGCGGCCGCCGCGCGCTGCGCCAGCGAGTCGAGCAGCTCGTCGACATTCTGCGGGTTCTCCGGGAAGAACTCGCCGTGCTTCTTCATGAAGTCGTCGAAGTCCTGCTGGGTGTCCTCGCCGCGGGAGTGCTTGTCCAGCAGATCATTGAGATCATCGAGCATGTCGTTGACGCGCTGGCGATCCTCGTCGGTCGCGTTCTCCAGCGCATCCTTCATCCCGGCGAAGCGCTGATCGAGCATCTCGCGACCCAGCAGGTCCTTGATCTGGTCGTACTTCTCGCGGGCCTCTTCGCTGCGCCACTCGTAGTCGGACAGCTCCTGCACGGCCTTGGCCGGCGACGGCGGCAGCGACTCGATCCGCATCTCCTGGAAGCGCGCGTCGTCGTCGAGTGCGCGCGCCAGTTCCTTGCGTTCGGACAGCACCGCCTCGTCGAGCAGCTTCTTGATCTCCTGCAGGGTGCCGTCAAGGTTGTTGCGCTGCAACAGCTCCCGGCGGCGGCGGTTCGCCTCGGCGGCCAGCTTGTCGGCACCGCGCATGTTCTGCGTGCCACGTCGCAGCAGCTCCTGTAGAGCACGGCGCGGCGACGAGCCCTCCATCACGTCCTGCCCGATCGCCTCAAGCGCGTCGCGCAGGTCAACCGGCGGCGCCAGCGGATCGGGACCGCCGGTGTAGCCGGAATAACGGGAGGAGCGCCCGTGCCCTCTAGCCATAGACGGTTTCACCTTCGCCGGACACCTTGTCGATCCGCTTCGCCAGATACAAAGCCTCCAGCGCCAATTCGACAGCGGCGGCGCGCTGGCCGTCCGACTTCGCGCCGAGCCGCTCCTGCACCTTGGCGATCGCAGGCACCTCGGGCACCACCGCCAGCACGTCGCGCGCCGACACCCGCTCACCCGTCGTCACCGCAGTGCCGCCCTCGATCGCGACCACAAGCGGCCCGACGTCGATGCCGCCGAGCAGCCGCTGCGCGGTGTCGGCGGTCGCGCGCCGCAGCAGATGCTCCAGCACCGCCTGCTCGCGACCCTCCTCACCGGACTCGAACTCGAGCTTGCCGCGCAGCACGTCGATCACGGTGCCGAGGTCGACGACGCGGGCCACCGGATCCTCTTCGCCGAGAATCGCCGAGCGGTGCCGCGCAGCCGCCGCAACGGTTTCCGCCGCCGCGATCGCGAACCGCGCCGACACACCCGAGCGCTGATCGATCGAGCTCGACTCACGCAGATAGCGGGCGAAGCGGGCGAGGATCTGCAGCAGATACTCGGGCACCTCGGCGGCCAGCTGCGCCTCCTGGCTGATCACGCCGACTTCGGCATCCAGTTCCAGCGGGTAGTGCGTGCGGATCTCGGCGCCGAAGCGGTCCTTGAGCGGGGTGATGATGCGACCGCGGTTGGTGTAGTCCTCGGGATTGGCGCTCGCCACGACGACCACGTCCAGCGGCAGCCGCAACGTGTAGCCGCGCACCTGGATGTCGCGCTCCTCCATCACGTTGAGCATCGACACCTGGATGCGCTCGGCGAGGTCGGGCAGCTCGTTGATCGCGACGATGCCGCGGTGCGCCCGCGGGATCAGCCCGAAGGCGATGGTCTCCGGATCACCGAGGCTGCGGCCCTCGGCCACCTTGATCGGGTCGATGTCACCGACGAGGTCGGCCACGCTGGTGTCGGGGGTGGCCAGCTTCTCGAAGTAGCGCTCGCTGCGGTGCTGCCACTCGATGGGCAGGTCATCGCCCGACTCGGCAGCCCGCCGGATCCACTCCGGCGTGATCGGCGTGAACGGGTGCTCGCCGAGTTCCGAACCGGCGATGACGGGCGTCCACTCATCGAGCAGACCGGACAGCGCCCGCAGCAGTCGCGTCTTGCCCTGACCGCGTTCGCCGAGCAGCACCACGTCGTGGCCTGCGATCAGCGCACGCTCTAGCTGGGGAAGCACGGTGTCCTCGAACCCCAGGATCCCGGGCCATACCTCGCGGCCCTCGGCCAGCGCGGCCAGCAGATTCTCCCGGATCTCGTCCTTGACGCCCCGCTCGCGATGGCCGGAGGCACGCAGCTCGCCGACGGTCCGGGGCAGATCATTAGGTGATGTCACTACTCCACGCTACGTCGCACTCCGCGAGCGTGCGTGTCAGCGGGTGACACGCCGCACATTGTTCAGATTTCGCGCACCTCGGCGCGGACCTTACGAGTTCTGGGCACCTCACGCATTGAGGCGGTCACACAACCGGTCGAAGGCCGCCGCAACAGGGGGCGCCAGATCCCGCGAAGACCGCACATGTGCCGCTGCGGGCCGCGGACGCGTCGCCGCGTAGTGCTTGCCCTGTTCGAGCACCAGAGCCAGCCCTGCCAGCGCTTCGTGATCCAACTGGTCACCGATTCTGGGAAACAGCTCGCTTTCGTCGGCGTACACATGCTGGCGTATCTGCTCCCGCACCGTCGCCATCAGCCTGTCCACTGCCTCCCGCGACGGCGTGGCGCCGGTCAGGGCGACGTTCACGGCTGACAGAGTGTGGGAGATGTTCGACAAAGCCCGCAGACGATCAGCAACTGCCTGATCACCTTGCGCGAGAACACCGCTCGCCAACGGGTACACAATGAGTTCGTCGAGCGACGCATGTCTTGACAGGGCTTTCACCACGGTGCTCGCCAGCGCCCGACGCTGAGCATCGGATGCGGCATCCTCGTAGTCCCGGATCAACGCCTCCAGCGCGCGGTGGTCCTGGCGCAAGAGTTCGATTCCGTCCATCAGCAATCGGTCGTGATCGCGAATGTGGCGGAGCTTGTCTTGTTGGGCCGCTCAGAGGTGTACCCGACCGCAGTTCCGTCGAGGACGAAATCGCCGTTGTCGATGCGGAATTGCGCATCACCGGTGGTGTACTTCCAGTAGCTGCCGGTGAAGCCACCGACATCGCGAATCTGCACCGCTTTGGGCTCAGGGGCATGTCCGGTTTCGAACATCGCGATGAATCCCGGCGTCTTGTCCAGCGTCTCGACTTTCCAATCCCATCCGAACTGACTGCACGACACGGGAAATCTCGACCCTGTATCGCGTCCGTTGATCGTCACCTCTGCGGTATGGGTGCCGAGCGCCGGCGGCGGCGTCGCACACCCGGCCACACCGGCGGTCACCGCCAGCGCGCCAGCCGATATTGCCACTGTCCCAGTCATATCCATGGATTTCCCTGATCGACTCGCCGTATACATCACCTTTCGATAACGGCGCGCCCCCACGCGTCACGCAATGAGCGGTAACGCCATCACCACAGGAAGAACCATGGGCATATCGCTGACCAACCGAACCCGCAATCGTTCGAGGGCAGCGCTCAACAGTCTCGAGACGTGGACTTGCGATATCCCAAGCGCCCTTCCGATCTCGGTCTGAGTCCTGCAGTCGCAGAATCTCATTCGCAAGATCGCCCGCTGACGATGCGACAGTTCGGGAACGGCGCCCGCCACTGCCATGACATCTTCGATGGTCTCGTAGCGGGGGTCTCTGGCCCCTTGTCGGCGAGCGACGGATCTAGCCGCTGAACCGCTGGATGCGACCGTCGCGTCCAGCGACAGTGGCCGATATGCGTATGCGGCCTCCACAGCCTGGATGACGTCCTCGTATCGGATGTCGAGTTCGGCCGCCAATTCGTGCGCGGTCGGCGCCCGGCCGAGTCGCTGGGTCAGCTCTTCGGTGGCGCCCCGCATGCGAAGACGCGTGTCCTTGACGCGTCGCGGGACGCGCATCCCCCAGGTGTTGTCGCGGAAATGTCGCCGCACCTCGCCGATGATCGTACGCACGGCGTAGCCGAGGAACCGGCCCTTGTCCGGGTCGTAGCGGTTGACCACCTTGACCAGTGCGAGGCGCGCGACCTGGGTGAGATCTTCGGTCGACTCCCCGCGCCCGGCGTACCGGTGAGCGATGTTGTCGGCCAGCGGCAGACACGTCGCGATGATCTGCTCGCGGAGACGGCGCATCTCGTCGGCGTTGTCGCTTGCCAGCAAATCCCGGCACTGTTCCTCAACGTGTTCGTAGACGTCACTGTTTGCCCACTGGTCGCGGCGATGTCCTGCTGCGCTCGTAGTCATGTGGCCTCTCCTGCCTTCCTGCCTACCCCTTCGGCGTGCCCGCGGCACTACCGGACGACGTCTCTAACGGATCTGCCAACGGTCTGTGACCGGATCGTTACGACGGCGCGTATAGGCACCCGGCGAGCGGGGAATATCCCGGTAGCGAGTTCGGGGACACACCGTCGAG
The DNA here is from genome assembly GCA_963756865.1 of uncultured Actinomycetota bacterium. GTDB lineage: Bacteria > Actinomycetota > Actinomycetes > Mycobacteriales > Mycobacteriaceae > Mycobacterium. Next base: position 27,462 of record CAVWPQ010000028.1, read on the forward strand.
GAGGAAGGCATCATGGACAACTCCACTGCTCCCGGGGCCAAGGCAAGGATGCGGATACCCCGCAGCCGCGGAGCAACCAGCGGGTTGCTGCTACTGCTTTTGGGTCTGTGGGGTGCGCTCATTCCGTTCTTCGGCGCAGACCTCGGATTCAGCTACGGCGATGGCAGCACAGGCACCTGGACCGCCGCGCACGCGTGGCTCCAGGTGCTGCCCGGGTTGGCTGCCGTTGCAGGTGGCGTGCTTTTGCTCGTGTCGAGGAATCGGGCAACCGCGATGTTCGGCGGGTGGTTGGCGATCGCCGCAGGCGCCTGGTTCGTCGTCGGCCGCACGCTTGCCGGGCCGTTGTCCATCCAGACGATGGGCGGGCCGATCGCAGAATCGGAAGGTACCCGTGCGGCGTTGGAACTCGCGTACTTCAGCGGACTCGGTACGCTCATCGTTCTGATTGCCGCAATGGCGTTGGGTCGCTTGTCAGTTCGCAGCCAGCGTGACATCAAATACGCCGAATCGGTGTCCGTTGATGCGGAGCGGGAAGACGCCACTATTCAGGCCGACGGCTCGACGATCGGCGCCGAGCCCCATCCTGCCCGGCAACGCAGCTGGCGGGATTGGTTCGGTCGCAGATCGGCGGCTCACTGACGGCTTCGTCGGCCTGCGCGAGCAGGCGCGAAAGTACCCGACGCGCGGCGTGTTGCGGTACTTTTGCGTCTGCTCGCGGCCCTGACAAGGAGCGCTATGCGTCCGACGGCGGGAGCATCTGAAAGCCGGTCAGGATCATCTCCGCGTCGCGCTGATACGTCGGATTGTCGGGGTCGGCGCTCTGCACCGTCATCGTCATCGCATACGTCACGTCGTCGGTGTGCATGACGGCGGTGACCACCTTCGCCGGATGCGGCGGCAGGAGTCCGAGCTGCGGCGTTGTGTACTCGAGGGTCTCTGCCGGCAGCTCGCACAGCGTGGTTTCGGTCGTCTGGACGTTCGTCGCGCCGAGGGCGCTCTCGAGCGCGTCCTGCTGCGCGTCGAAGACTTCGCGCGGTTCGGCGATACCGCGATGGCTTTCCAGCGTGACGACCGCCGTCGGCGCGAAGCCGTTGCGGGCCAGACCCTGGTTACGCATCGTGAACCGGATCAGCTCGGAATCCATCATCGTCACCCGCTCCCAGCCGTCCGGCTGCGGGATCTTCATGACGGGCTCTTCGTCGTTGTGGTCGGGGATCGACACCATCGGCGCATCCACCTTCGTGCAGTCCGACGCCGTCGCAGGGGCCTTGCCCATATCGGATGCGGCGACCACACGGGCGTCGTCGATGACGCGGGTGCACGCCGCGGCCAGCAGCATCGCGCAGGCGCCGGCGATCACCGCCGTCGTACGCGCCGCCCTCGCCATGGACGGGAACCTATCAGTGCGCGAAGTGACGTGCTCCTGTCACGTAGAGCGTCACACCCGCCTTGGTGGCCGCCTCGGTGACGAGCTCGTCACGCATCGACCCGCCGGGATGCACGATTGCCTTCACGCCCGCGTTCGTCAGCGTCTCCAGGCCGTCGGGGAACGGGAAGAACGCGTCGGAGGCGGCCACGGCGCCGCGCACCCGGTCGCCGCCGCGCTCAACCGCCAGCCGTGCCGCGTCGACGCGGTTCACCTGGCCCATGCCGACGCCGACGGTGGCGCCGTCGGCGGCGACCACGATCGCGTTCGACTTCACCGCGCGGCACGACCGCCACGCGAACACGAGGTCGGCCAGTGTTGCGGGGTCGGCGGGCTCACCGGTGGCCAGCGTCCAGTTCAGCGGGTCGTCGCCGCCCGCGTCGAGGGCGTCGCGCTGCTGCAGCAGCATGCCACCGCTGATCGGCCGCATCTCGATGCCGCCGACCAATGGTTCGGACGCCACCAGCACGCGGATGTTCTTCTTGCGCGCAAGCACTTCCACGGCACCGTCTTCGTAGGCGGGCGCGATGATGACCTCGGTGAAAATGTCGGCGACCGTCTCGGCCATCTCGACGCTGACTGTGGTGTTGGCCGCGATGACGCCGCCGAACGCGCTCAGCGGATCGCATTCGTGGGCCTTGCGGTGCGCATCGGCGACGGACTCCGACGAGACGGCGATGCCGCACGGGTTGGCGTGCTTGATGATCGCCACACACGTGTCTTCGTGATCGAAGGCGGCCCGCCATGCGGCGTCGGCATCGGTGAAGTTGTTGTAGGACATCTCTTTTCCGTGCAGCTGCTCAGCCTGCGCGAGGCCCGGCCACGCGGAGTCGTCGCTGTAGAGCGCTGCCTGCTGATGCGGGTTCTCGCCGTACCTCAGCACACCGGAGCGTCGCCACGTCCTGCCGAACCAGGCGGGTAATGAGGACGCGGGCGCCGATTCGTCGCTGGGGGCAAGCGTCTCCCCCATCCAGCTCGCCACCGCCACGTCGTACTCCGCGGTGTGCCGAAACGCCAACGAGGCCAGGATCTTCCGCTCAGCGAGCGTGAAACCGCCCTCGCGTACCGCTGCGAGCACCCCGTCGTAGCCGAGCGGATCGACCACCACCGCCACGCTGGGATGGTTCTTCGCGGCCGCGCGCACCATCGACGGACCGCCGATGTCGATCTGCTCGACGCACTCGTCCTCACTGGCGCCCGACGCCACCGTCTGGCTGAACGGATACAGGTTCACCACGACGAGGTCGAAGGCCTCGATACCGAGTTCCTCCAGCGCCGCAGCGTGTTCGGGTTTCCGCAGATCGGCGAGCAGCCCTGCGTGCACGCGTGGGTGCAGCGTCTTGACGCGGCCGTCGAGCACCTCGGGGAACCCGGTCAGTTCTTCGACCGAAGTCACCGGGACACCAGCGCCCGCAATGGTTTTCGCGGTGGATCCGGTCGACACGATCGCGACGCCCGCATCGTGCAGACCCTTGGCGAGCTCGGGCAGCCCGGTCTTGTCGTAGACGCTGACCAGCGCCCGTCGGACCGGCTTGCGCCCGTTGCTGTCCGTCATCCGATTACCGCCTTTCGTCCAGTCCATGTCACGCCGCCCGTGGCCAGGGCCGCCAGGACATCCACCAAGAGTCTGCGTTCGACGACCTTGATCCGCTCGTGCAGGGTGGCCTCGTCGTCGTCGTCGAGCACCGGGACCGGCTGTTGCGCCAGGATCGGCCCGGTGTCGGTACCCGCGTCCACCAGATGCACGCTGCAGCCGGTGACCTTCACGCCGTAGGCCAGCGCATCGGGCACGGCGTGCGCGCCGGGGAACGACGGCAGCAGCGCCGGATGGGTGTTCAGGATCCGGCCCATGAAGCGCGAAAGAAATTTCGGCCCAAGGATTTTCATGAAGCCCGCCGACACGATGAGGTCCGGCTCGTGCGCCGCGGTGGCGTCGGTGATCGCCGTGTCCCACGCGTTTCGGTCGGGGTGGTCGCCCAACCGGACCTTGTAGCTGGACAGTCCCGCGGCTGCGGAGACATCGACGGCCCGGCAGTCGCGGTCCACGCCGACGGCGACGATGCGCGCCGGGTAGTCGCCGACCGCCGACTCGAGCAGGCATTCCAGCAGCGAACCGGTGCCGGATGCCAGCACCACGACCCGCGCCGGTGCGCTCGGGGGCACGCGGAGGGGTTGCTGCACGCGACGAGCCTAGTCGTCGCCCTGGCGGCTCTTGTCGCCGATCGGCCCCGGCGTGCCGTCATCGTCGGCGACGTCGTGCTCGGTGCCGTCGTCGACGCCGTCGTCGGTGTATTCGAAGTCCTCGGGATCAGGCAGTTCGTCGTCGAAATGGGGGTCGAATGCGGGCTCTTGCTCGCGCTTGAACACCGGCTCCGGCTCTGGCGCGGGTTCGGCCTCTGGTTCCGGCTCAGGTTCCGGCTCGCTCCGGCTCAGGTTCCGGCTCGAAAGCGGGCTCGAACCCCGCCTCTGGCTCGTCGTCGAAGACCGGCTCCGGTTCGCGCTCGTCGTCGTCGCCGAACCCGACGTTGTGGTCGGAACTACTCGCACTTTCGCGCCCAAGTGTTGGTTTGGGCGTACGGGCGATACCGCCGGCCATCGCCAGGGTCAGCCCGCCGATCGCGACGAACCACAGAAACACCGCGGGCCCGAACGTCGCCTGGTCGACGCCGACGTGGCCGAAGTTGCCCAGCTCGCCACCGCCCGCGTGGCCGAGCAGCGCCATCGCCACCGCGGCCAGCGCGGACGCCAACGTCAGCTTCCCCAACGCGGGAAGCAGCGGCAGCGGACGCCGGCCACACTGCTGACCGACCACCACGCCTGCCGCGGCGCCGATGATCAGCAGCACGACCCAGATCGGCCCGAGCGGCGGCGTCGGGACCGCCGCAAGCACCGGCAGCGCAGGGATGTCACCCCCGAACACCGTGAACGAGCTGAAGGTCGCCAGCCCGACGTGAGCACTCGAGCCGACGGCCACGGCGGATGCGCCCACGATGATGTTCGGCGCATACAGCGCCGACAACAACGTCAGGCTGAACTGGCCGAACACCGAGTCGGTGATCGCATACAGGTCGTGCATCGTCGACCAGTGGACGACCAACGACAACGCCGTGACCGCGCCGGAGAGCCCCGTCAGCGCAAGCACCCCGGCGACTGCGGGCCGTCCCGCGTCGGCCACCCAGCGCGGCAGCCCCGACGCAGCGATCAGGCGCCTGCCCGCACGTGACCCGACCCCGATCGCGGCACCGATCGCATGCACGGCCAGCACGCCGGTGAACGCCCGAAGCGCGTTGGGGGTCTGCAGCTCGGTAAGCACCGACGAGGCGTCGTGGATGACGGCCAACGCGATGGCGGCGATCAGCAGCGGGCCGCCCAGCGCGGACGCGACGATCCACCGGATCACGAACCAGGATCCCCGCGGTGGCGTGGCGGCCGCAGTGGTGCGCGCGGTCCCCCACACCATCGCCAGCACCGGCAGCAGCGGCATCACGCCCAGCTCGCGGCCACCGATCGAGACGGGCACCTGATGCACGCCCAGCCACATGCTGGCGATGGCACCCGACGCGCCGAGCATGTCGCTGTTCGCGATCAGCAGCTGCAGCAGCACCACCGCGGCGATGACGACCAGCGCCACCGCCGACGGGCCGAACGCAACGCGGAACAGGTCGCGTGCTTGGCGACTGCCGACCGACCTGTTCTCCACCACTAGCGGTATAGCAGTTCTTTGCTCGCGAGCGCGGGATTCACGCTCGCGAGGCTCGAAAGATTACGACGACGAGTTGCCGGACTGGGACGAGTTGCCGGACTGGTTCGACGACGAAGACGACGAACCCGACGACTGCGGCGCAGGCTGCGACTGTCCGCTCGGGGCCGACTGCGACGCCTGCGGCTGGCTGTAGGTCGGAAAGCCGGTCGGAGGAGTCGGCGGGCCGCCCTGCTGACCGATCGGGGCGAAGCCCCCACCTGCAGAGGAGCCGCCGGAGTAGCCGCCGCCGTACTGGCCCTGGCCCGGGTACTGCGGGCGCTGCTGGCCTGCGCCCTGGTGCGGTGCCTGCTGGCCCGTGTGCTGGCCGTAGTACTGGCTCGGCTGGCCGTAGGGGCCGTAGTTCGGCTGCTGCTGCTGCTCGTACTTCGGCTTCGGCACCGGTGCCTTGACGATGTCCGCGTCGAACAGCAGGGCGCCGACCGACACCGCGGACTGCAGGAAGGTCAGCACGATGAGGGCGTAGAGGGCCCAGCCGATGCTGACGCCTTCGGGCTTCTGAATGATCTCGGCGAGCGTGAGCAGGAACGACAGCACGGAGACGGCGGCGATGACGCCGATCGGAGCCTTCTGCTTGGGCAGCAGGCTGGCAGCGGCGATCAGCCCGGCGACCAGCGCCGCGACCACGGCCATCACGACGCCCTGCGAGGTACCGCTTGCGCTGCCCATCTGCGGGAAGTCGGTGCTCTCGATCGTGAACACGTCACCGAAGCTGAACAGGTACACCATCAGGCCGAGCACGGCGACGCCCGCGAGCAGGAAGAAGGGCAGCTTGCTCGGGCCTGCCGCGGCGGTGGTCGCCGCAGGCGTATGCGACCCCCCGGGCGTCGACGACTGCTCGACTTTGCCGAACCCCTGGGTCGGGGCACTGAACTGTGTCGTCGGCTGCTGACTGGGCGGATATCCCGAATTGGACGGGTAGGTCATGACCTCTCCTGCTTTTGATTGCGATTCGACACCACCCTACGCACGCTGCGTTAAGCGGACACCAGCACGGCGGCGTCGGCCCACTTCTCCTCCGCGTTCTCCATTTCGCGGACAAGCGGAAGCACACGCGAACCGAAGTACTCGACCTCCTCCTGGAAGTGCAGGAAGCCGCCGAGGATCAAGTCGACGCCCGTTTGCGATACGCCGCAATGCCTTCCGCGATCTGCTCTGGCGTTCCGATCAATTGCGTGCGGAACCCGTCGTTGTACTGCACCAAGTCGTCGAACGTGGAATCGGCCCACATTCCGCGTTTGTCGCCAGTCGAGTTGCCAGCTTGTTGTACGGCGGCTTTGAACCCTTCCACAGCCGGGCGGTTGGCCTCGCGAGCGTGATCGCGGCGCCGAACCTCAGACTTCGATGATCGGGGTCGCCGGTATGCCGTTGAATCGTGAGGCCGTCACCGACGTGTAGGCACCCATCATCGGGCTGACCACCACGTCGCCCACGTTCAGCGCGGGCATCGGATAGTCGCGCGCGACGACGTCGGCGCTGTCGCATGTCGGCCCTGCCAATGTCACCGGCTCATCACCGCTCACGCCGTCGACGATCTCGCGTAGCGCGAGAATCGGTGGATGCACGTCCTCGGTCATCACATTCGAATAGCTGCCGTAGATTCCGTCGTCCAGGTAGTGCCACTGGCAGCCGTCGCGCACGGCGCTGCCGACCACACTGGCCAGTAGCGTCATGCTGTCGGCGGCCAGGAAGCGACCGGGCTCGGCCAGCAAGGTGAACTCGTCTCGGCGGTCGCCGAGTACCTCGTCGACCACGGCGGCGACGGCGTCGATCGTCGGCATCGTCTCGCGATAGGTCACCGGGAACCCGCCGCCGATGTCGATGATCCGCGTTGGTGCACCGAGCGTTTCACCGATCTTGGTGGTGAGGTCCAACGTATCGCGAAGCGCATTCCGGAACGGCTCGACGGATGTGCCCTGACTGCCGACGTGGAAGCTGAAGCCACCGAACCGCACTCCCGTCGCCAGCACATGTTTGACGACCAGTTCCGCGTCGGCGGGATGGACACCGAACTTCGTCGACAGATCAGATTTCGCTGTCGGGTTGCGGAATGCCAGGCGGACAAGGACTTCGATGTCGGCGGGCAGTCCGGTGAACTTCTGGGCTTCGGTGGGATTGTCGACGGTGAAGGTTCGGATGCCCGCGATGTAGGCGTGGTCGATGTCGGCCGGCTTCTTGATCGGGTTGGTGTTGATGCATCGGCCGATGGGAAGGCCAAGCGCACCAACGAGATCGATCTCGGCGCGCGTCGCCACGTCTAGTCCGCATCCGGCGGCGGCGACCGCGCGCAGCACCGCCGGATGGGACGATGTTTTCACCGCGTAGTGCAGCCGAAAGCCTCGCAACTGCGATGCCAGCAGTCGGCACTGTTCGACGACGCGGTACGGGTCGAGTACCAACAGCGGGGTGCCGTACTGCGCGACGAGCGCGCGCCAGCCCTCGGTGTCACACCGGTTTCGCAGGCTGTCACGCAGCTGCGACCGTAGGAACGGGTCCACCGTCCACCTCCTCGCTGACCTGGCTGCGTACCGCCAACAACCCCTTGAACCGCTCGTAACTGCAGATGGCAAGAGCGTAGAAACCGATGTCGGAGAAGAACTTTCCGAAGACCCAGCCGGCTACCAGGTTGTCGAAGAGCATCGGGCCGACGTAGTAGGCCAGCGGCCGGATCACGATGCTGTCGATCAGCTCGGCGGGACCGAACTCGATCGCGACGCTGCGGAACGCGAACAGGTTGGCGGCCACAAGACGTGTCGCCCCCGGCCGACCGTCGCACTCGCGGTACGCCAGCCGAACGGCACTCGTGTAGGCGGCCGCGTAGTAGCCCGCCGATGCGCCGATGGTCGCGGTGATCGCCGCGGCCGCCATCGAACCCGTCAGCAGGTAGGCAACCGCGGCGCCGCCGAGCTCGCCGATCGTGCCCACGATCTCGCACGGGAGGTAGCGGCGAACCCACTCCATGAGTTTCTGCCTGGTGGTGCGCTTGGCCTCCATACCAGGGGAGTCTTCGGGCTCACCGCAAGTAGGTCGCGCGTAGCGCACTACCTCAATCTCTACAGCGGTCCGATTGCGTTCGTGACGACAACGGCGAGAAAGAAGACGATCGCGGTGAGCGGCGCCGAGGCGCACGCGATGAGCATGCCGCGTCCGACCTGAGCGGTGGCGCTGCGCACCTTCGTCATTCCGTATGCAACCAGGGTGTTGACGATCACGACCGGCAACACGATGACGGGCAGCAGGTACCACGCAGGTATGAGAACCCAGGTCATGAATTCGAGCACGAACATGTTGGCAGCCATCGCCACGAATCCCGCCGGGCCGTATCTCGGCTCAGAAAGGGCAGAAGAAGTGTCAGAAGAGTAGGAAGGCAACCCCGACTCCTCCGATCAGCACGATCAGCGCCGACGCCGCCACGCTGAGGCCGATACCGCGTGCGATCGACGAGGCTCTTGTCGCGAGCACGCCGACAGTGGCGAGCGAGAGGATGCAGGTGATCCCGATCGCGGTCGCGACTATCGCGCTTTCGCTGCCACGGGTTTCCAGCGCTCCAGAAGACTTCCCCAGCAGCCATATCGCGATCAGCAGTACGCCGAAGACGAATTGAATGACGATCGGGCCGGACAGCGTGGCCACCCGCCACACCCGCTCATTCCCTCGGCCGTCATCGACACGCGTTCCCTGGACAGGCACCGCGCGCATCGACCAGCGGCCTGCGCGGTCGCAATCGATGATCAATCGCTGCCAGGGACTCCCGCGATCGGTAGCCTGCCGTTGATGAGAGGCAATGTCTCCCAACGCCTCTGGCGGCACCGGCAGCGGAGCCGGCTCGAGTTCGGATTCAGTGACGACGGTGGCGGACACGTGCACGAGCCCGAACTCCGCGTGCAGGCTCACCCAGTCCGCGGGAGCACTGGCGGCCAGTGTCGACACGGCTGACTCGATCGACCGTCGCAGACCATCTGGCGACGTGGCGACATCGTTGCCACCACCGCAATCATCGTCCACAGCAAAAACTTTACAGGGCACGGGACACCCCGCCCTTGCCCCTCAGACTGGAACACGTTCTAATTCTGGGTATGGACTATGGGCTCGTACTCTTCACCAGCGACCGTGGGATCGCTCCCGCCGCGGCCGCCAAGCTTGCCGACGATCACGGCTTCACCACGTTCTACGTCCCCGAGCACACCCATATCCCGATCAAGCGCGAAGCCGCGCACCCGACCACCGGCGACGAGTCCCTGCCAGACGACCGCTACATGCGCACCCTCGATCCGTGGGTGTCGCTCGGCACCGCCTGCGCGGTGACGTCACGGGTGCGGCTGTCGACGGCGGTCGCGCTGCCCGTCGAGCACGACCCCATCACGCTCGCCAAATCCATCGCCACGCTCGACCACCTCTCCGGCGGACGCGTCAGCCTCGGCGTCGGATTCGGCTGGAACACCGACGAACTGACCGACCACAACGTGCCTCCCGGTCGGCGGCGCACGATGTTGCGCGAGTACATCGAGGCCATGCGCGCGTTGTGGACTCAGGAGGAAGCCGAATTCGACGGTGAGTTCGTGAAATTCGGGCCGTCGTGGGCGTGGCCCAAGCCGATCCAGTCGCACATCCCGGTGTTGGTCGGCGCCGCGGGCACCGAGAAGAACTTCAAGTGGATCGCGCGGTCGGCCGACGGCTGGATCACCACGCCGCGTGACTTCGACATCGACGAGCCGGTCAAACTGCTTCAAGACACCTGGGCGGCAGCGGACCGCGACGGCGCACCCCAGATCGTCGCGCTCGATTTCAAGCCCGACCCCGAAAAGCTCGCGCACTGGCGGGAACTCGGCGTCACCGAGGTGCTCTTCGGCCTGCCCGACAAGACCGAAGACGAGGTCGCGGCCTACGTCGAACGGCTCGCAGGCAAGCTCGCCGCGCTGGTCTGAGCCGCGCGCAACAAGTCGACGAACGCCTGGGCGGCGGCGTCGACGCCCTCTTCGTCGTCGGTGGCGACCAGGTCGAGCAGCAGTCCGCGGATGACCGCGAGCCCGAGTCGGACGAACGCGGGGTCGGCCGAGCCGTCGGCCTTCTCGTCGACCTCCGTCAGCCAGGAGTCGACGGCGCCGGGCACCATACGGGCGAACGGCTGCTCGCCTTGAGCACCACGGGCGTAGCACTCGAAGAAGAGCCGCTCGAAGGGTCGTAGCTCGGGCCTGCGGACGTCGGCCCACATCGCGGCCATCGCGTCAGCGGGCTCGGCGCCGGCTTCCGACAGGGTCGACATCTGCCTGCGCTCGACCTCGTCGACGATGGTCAGCAGCAGCTCTTCTCGTGATCCGAAGTGATGCAACAACATTCGATGACTGGTGCCGACGGCTTCGGCGATATCGCGGAGCGAGCGGTCACCGATGCCGCCGCCTGCGAATGCCTCGATGAGTGCTTCAAGCAGCTGCCGTCGCCGCTCGAGGTCAGGAGGTCGAGCCACTCAGGTGCTCACTGCGCGCCTTGAGGCCCTTGGCCTCGAGGTCCAGATAGCGCTCGGTGGTTCCGCGCATCATCCGGCCGACGAGCGAGCCGACCGGGCCCTGTTGGTCGAGGCGCTGTTTGACCTGTGTGCGGTCACCGGCGGGATGGACCTCGTGGACGGCGATGGTTCTACCGCCCGGTGAGCGCTGCTCCCACGTCCACGATCTGCCTTCATCGAGCGCAGTCACCTCCCACACCAGCTTGGGTAGCCGCGGCTGCTTGATCTCGAACCGCTTCCCTACCGCGAGGCCGGGCCCGTCGAGCGCCGTCAGGGTGGAAACCGATGCCGTCCACTCCGGCCAGCGCTCGACATCGGAGAAGACGCCCCATACGAGGTCCGCAGGCGCGTCGATGTCGATGGCACAGTCGGTAATCATGTACCAGATGGTACATCAATCATGGCGTAGTCGACTACTCGTGCCGTCGATGACCTGGGCAACGACAGTCGTAGGCACGAGACCTTTGCACGACCACTAGGAGAGGAAATCTCATGCATTCGATACCTCCACACATCGCCCGCGTCTTCGACGATCCTCACGCGAACTCTCGACCCGACCGTCGGCCAACCCGAGTCCGTGGCGAATCCAGGGGCCGGGTGGCCAAACGCCGATCACGGTGACGCGGGCTCCGCGACGGTCGATTGACCTTCGACTGCTTGCACGGGACTGGGCGCACGACGATCAAGCGGCGAGGTACGAGCCGCGTTGAGGAGTGCGGTCCGGGGCCTACGCCAGGCGCGCGCGGTTGCCGTGCTCGGTTGACGTCACGACGATGTGCGCACCGAGCGGATCTCCATCGGACATCAGCCCGACGAGATCGTCGTCTTCCGTGAGAGCCATGAACCGGGCATCATCGGCATCGAGCCTGCCGATGATGACCCCGGTACGCACCGGCCAGTCGTAGCGCACAGAGTAAGTCTCGATCGTCGCGGGGCCGTCAACCATCTCCGTCACCAAAACAGTTGGCAGAGAAGCGACCTCGTCGTTGAGCGCCTTGCTGCGATCGGTCCGCCAGTCGACAGGCAGGGTCGAGTAGATGCCAACCGAATACTTGCTCATCGTTCCGCCGTTGGCGCCGACGAGGCCGAATCGGCCTGGCTTGTCGCGCATCTCGGCCACCGTCTCCGCGATCGCGTGCAGCGAATAGCTGTTGCCCGGCCCGCCGAAGTAGGGCAGCCCGCCGGTGAGCGTGAGCCCACGCGGGTCGTCGCCGTCGATCCCGAGCGCCTCGCACGCGACGAACACCGGGAACGGGAAGCAGCTGTACAGATCGAAGGTGGCGATGTCGTCGACGCCGACCTGGGCGACGCGCAGCGCCTCCTCGACGGCGTGCACCGTCGCGGGACTGGCGCCGAGATCGACGCGGTCGAGAAGACCCTGCTCGATCATGTCGGAGTGGCCGTGGACGTACACCCACTTCTCCTCGGGAACGCCGAGACGGCGCGCGGCGTCCACCGACATCATCACCGCGGCCACGCCCTGGTTGACCTGATCGCGCGCGACGAGCAACCGCGGATACGGGTCGGCGATCATCCGGTTGTCATCGGTGACAGTCGCGACCTCGGCGACCGAACGCTCCACCGGTGACGACGAATACGGGTTCTTGGCAGCGACTTTGGAGAACGGCGCGAACAGCTCCGCCATCGACTGCCGGTACTCGGCGACGCTCGTACCGAGCCTGCCGCGACGCGCATTGTCGAGCAGCCCGTACTGCACGGGCGCACCGGTCAGCCCGTGCTTGATGGTGTACTCGCTGACGTAGTTGTAGATCTGGTGGCCGCGATCTTCCATCTGGCCGTCGATGTGCTCGGAGAAGTCGGGCTTGTCGTCGCGCTTGGCGAAGGTGCGAAGGGTCGAGCCGTTCTCCGAGCCGATGATCATCACGACGTCGGCCTCGCCCGCCGCGATCGCATTGCCGAACTCGGTGACCAGCTTCTGCGGGCCCTGTCCGCCGACCGGTTCGATCACCGACCGTGCGGGCTGCGCACCAAGTCGTTGCATGACCGACCGCGGATAGTTGTTGGACTTGCCGAGCGGCACGGGCATACCCGCCGAGATCTCGAACTGCCGCAGCCCGACGACCACGTCGACGGCCTTGGCGACTGCGTCGGCGTCGACGCCGGTGTCTGTCACCGCGGCCCTGGCGGCCTCGGTGGCGAGCTCGACCGCCGACATGCCCCGATAGCTCGGGTCGTCGATGTTCTCGGTGAACTGGCCGACGCCGACGATCACGGGGGTGCGCGGATCGACCATTACAGACCTCCTGGCGACTGTTACTTCGAGAGACTAACCAAATTCGCCGAGCAGACGCAAAAGGCCCCGACACGCCGTTCGTGCGGGGCCTTTTGCGTCTGTTCGCGGGTTACATGCTCTGCAGGATCTCGCGCGCAAGCTCCGCGGTCTCCGAGGGGGTCTTGCCGACCTTGACGCCTGCGGCCTCGAGCGCTTCCTTCTTGGCGGCCGCGGTTCCCGACGAGCCGGACACGATCGCACCCGCATGGCCCATCGTCTTGCCTTCCGGCGCGGTGAAGCCCGCGACGTAGCCGACGACCGGCTTGGAGACGTTGGCCTTGATGTAGTCGGCCGCGCGCTCCTCGGCGTCGCCACCGATCTCGCCGATCATCACGATGACCTTGGTCTCGGGATCCTTCTCGAACGCCTCGATGGCGTCGATGTGGGTGGTGCCGATGACCGGGTCGCCGCCGATGCCGATGGCCGTCGAGAATCCGAAGTCACGCAGCTCGAACATCATCTGGTAGGTCAGTGTGCCGGACTTCGACACCAGGCCGACCGGGCCGGAGTCGGTGATGTTGGCCGGAGTGATGCCCGCCAGCGCCTCGCCCGGCGTGATGATGCCCGGGCAGTTGGGGCCGATGATGCGAATAGCCGGACCCTTGGCTCCCCCTTTTTCAAGGTTGTAGGCCCACGCATATGCGCTGTCCTGCACCGGGATTCCCTCGGTGATGACGACAAGCAGCGGGATCTCGGCGTCGATGGCCTCGATGATCGCGTCCTTGGCGAACTTCGGCGGCACGAAGACGACGGACACGTTGGCGCCGGTCTCCTTCATCGCCTCTGCGACGGTGCCGAACACCGGCAGCTCGACGTCTTTGCCTTCCTTATCGACGTGCGACACCGTGGTTCCCGCTTTACGGGCGTTGACGCCGCCGACCACCTGCGTGCCCGCCTTGAGCATCAGCGCGGTGTGCTTGGTGCCCTCGCCGCCGGTGATGCCCTGGACGATGACCTTGCTGTCCTTGTTCAAAAAGATCGACATATCAAGTGTCCCTTACTTGTTCGCCAGCTCGGCGGCTTTGTCGGCACCGGCGTCCATGGTGTCGGCCTGGATCACCAGCGGGTGGTTGGCGTCGGCCAGAATGCGACGACCTTCTTCGACGTTGTTTCCGTCGAGTCGAACCACGAGCGGCTTGTTGGCCTCGTCGCCGAGGATCTTCAGCGCGTTGACGATGCCGGTGGCGACAGCGTCGCATGAGGTGATGCCGCCAAACACATTGACGAACACGCTCTTGACCTGAGCGTCGTTGAGGATGACGTCGAGGCCCGCTGCCATCACCTCGGCCGAGGCGCCGCCGCCGATGTCGAGGAAGTTGGCAGGCTTCACGCCGCCGTGCTTCTCACCCGCGTAGGCGGTGACGTCGAGCGTGGACATGACCAGACCCGCGCCGTTGCCGATGATGCCGACCTCACCGTCGAGCTTGACGTAGTTGAGGTCGTGCTCTTTTGCCTTGAGCTCCAACGGATCTGTGGCATCGCGGTCCTCGAACTCCGCGTGACCGGGCTGCCGGAAATCGGCGTTGGCGTCCAGCGTGACCTTGCCGTCCAACGCGAGGATCTGATCGTCGGGAGTGCGCACCAGCGGGTTGACCTCCACCAGCGTGGCGTCCTCCGCGACGAACACCTCCCACAGCTTCTGGATCGTCACCGCGGCCGCGTCGAGCACCTCGGCGGGCAGATGGCCCTGCTCGGCGATCGAGCGCGCGGTGGCGAGGTCGACGCCCTTGACGGCGTTGACGGGCACCCTGGCCAGCCGCTCGGGCTTGGTGGCCGCGACCTCCTCGATCTCCACACCGCCCTCGACCGAGCACATCGCCAGATAGGTGCGGTTGGCGCGGTCGAGCAGGAAGGAGATGTAGTACTCCTCGGCGATGTCGCTGGCCTCGGCGACGAGCAGCTTCTTCACGATGTGGCCCTTGATGTCCAGGCCGAGGATGTTCTGTGCGTGGGTGAACGCTTCGTCGGGGTTGGCCGCGTATTTGACGCCGCCGGCCTTACCGCGACCGCCCACCTTGACCTGCGCCTTCACCATCACCGGCTTGCCGATTTCCTCGGCGATCGCCTTGGCGTCGTCGGCGGATGTGGTCACCCGGCCGGGCGTGGTGGGAACGTTGTGCTTGGCGAACAGCTCTTTGGCCTGGTACTCGAAAAGATCCATCAGCTCACTGTCTGTTGAGAAAACACTGTCTGTTTGGCGTTGACTTATGCACCCGACGGGCTCGGGGGAACTTTATCGACACGGGTCGAGTCCACCGGCACCGCCCACCTCTCGTGTGGCAGATCTCACCGCATCCTGAGGGTGATACAGGTCACATTCAGACATGGAATAGTGTCTCGGGTTGCCGAGAACATTGGGATTTGGTTAACGTCTAGCGGTCTAGATAACGAACTGATCACGACTCAAAGGATATTTCAGGTTGACGGGGAACCGTTCGGTCCAGTCTCCAGTCGGAGGTTCGACGAACGCCCGTACCAGGTGGGTTGATCCCGAAGCCGCTGAAATCACCGACATCATTCCTTTCAATGAGTTCGGCAAGCTCGCTGACCTGGAGTTTCATCACAGTTCCGCGTTCGACCGCGAGAGCCAGGTAGTCCACGCGCCCGAGCTCGACGATATGCACGACACCGACGATCTGACCCCGATGCGGCTCGTCGTGCCCTCCCAGTTCCGTCCGGATGCCCGCGACGAGCGGCGCTCCGCGCACGCATACCGCGACAGCAATACCGATGTCAGCGACGGCGTCGCGGCCACCGACATCTTCGACCTGAGCGCCCGCAGGGCCGCCCAGCATCGCAAGGAAACCGCCAGCGCGGTCAAGGGCAGGCTGATGATCGCCGCGATGGCTGCGGGCGCCACGGCGGCCGCCGCGCATTCGGTGATGAACAACTCCGACACCGCGGCCACCGACACCGTGCTCGCCGCCGATCAGACCGCCATCGCAGGCGGCGCGATCTCCGGCTCCAGCGACGGCATGCAGGTGATCACGGTCGCGGCCCCGGTCGACGCGACGGTGCACGCCGAGGAGATCGTCAAGGCCTCCGCATTCGCCCAGGAGCGCGCCGAGCGCGAGGCACGTCTGCAGCGCCCGCTGTTCGTGATGCCGACGAAGGGCGTGTACACCTCCGGCTTCGGCTACCGCTGGGGTGTCCTGCACGGCGGCATCGACATCGCCAACGCGATCGGCACGCCGATCTACGCCGCCGCCGATGGTGTCGTCATCGACGCGGGTCCGACCGCAGGCTACGGCGCATGGGTCAAGCTGCGGCACGCCGACGGCACGGTGACCCTGTACGGCCACATCAACAGCTGGAACGTGTCCATCGGCCAGCGCGTGTGGGCGGGTGACCAGATCGCCCAGATGGGTAACCGCGGTAACTCGACGGGCCCGCACTGCCACTTCGAGGTTCTGCTGAACGGCACCGACCGGGTCGACCCGGCCGGATGGCTGGCCAAACGAGGCATCAGCCTCGGCAACTACTCTCCGTAAGTGTGAGTGAAGACCCACCTTCCGATGGGTTGTCCGCGCCCAAGACCGGAATAATCCGCCGCGCGCCGACGGGGTCGATGCCTGCGCTCGAAGACCCGCAGACCACTCACATCGGGACGGACATCCATCCCGAATCGCAGACCACATACATTCCGCGGGCCAAGCCGACGTCGATTCGCGGCCGCACCGCCGTCCGCCCGAAGGCGGCGTCGGCGACCGCGGTGTTCGCGATCCTCAGCGGATGGGCCACCGGCGTGATCGCCACCGACCTGATCACCGGATGGTGGGCGTCGGACCGGCTGTTCTGCGTGGCGGTCGGATTCCTGACGCTGGTCTCCGCTGGGGCCTTGATCGGCGGGTTGATCGCGCTGCTGCTTCGGCGGCGGATGGCGCGGGTCCTCGTCATCGTTGGTTCGGTGATCGGGTTGCTGATCTTCGCGAGCCTGTTCGTGGCCGGCGCGAAGCTGCCGCCGGTTGTCTATGCGATCCCCGCGCTGCCGGTGATCACGATCGCGCTCGCGCTGCTGCCCGCGACCGCGCGCTGGGCCAGGCCGTAACCACGCCCAAACCAAAGTTTGGGCGCGAAAGTGCCACTGGACCGCGCCATTTCGTCGATTTCGGCGCGTCGCGTCACCACAGTTTGATCCCGCCCCGATCGCGCGCTAAACGGATAGCATGCATATATGCGCATGTGTATCGTCGGGGTTACCGACACCAACGACCCCTAAGGAGCCATGCAGGCCGAAGTCAGAACCACCGATGTCGTAGTGGTGGGGCCCGGCATCGTCAGCCAGCCGGCCAAGGCGACCGTGATCGCATCACAGGACAGCGCACCCGAGGAATTGGTCGACGATCTCGCGGAAGCTTTCGACGTTGAGCGTGACTCCCTCACCGATGTGACCATCACCGAATGGACCCACCGCGATCACAGGCCGAACTCTATGGAGGGTGCCGAGAGCTCCGGCCGCAGTGCCGCGGACGCGGCAATGAACACCGTAATGAAAGGGGAAGAGTGATGTTCGAATTCACCGAATCAATCGTCATCGATGCACCGCCAGCGCGGGTGTGGGAGGTGATGCGCGATGTCGATAAGTGGTGGCTGCCCTCCAACCCCGAGCACATCAGCCTCGAGCACCTCGACGATCGGCCCGCAACCGAAGTCGGTGCGAGACTGCGCATCCGCGAGAAGGTCGCCGGAATTCCCGCCGACGCCGTCGGCACGATAACCGCCGTCGAACAGGGCACGGCAGTGACCTGGGACGCCGAAGCGGCTTATCGTTTGCTCGGAATCGGCGTCGACATCGGCGAGGGTGTCACATGGCGGATACGACCCGAGGCACCGTCCTCAACTGTCGTCAGCGCTCACGTATGGGCAACGTTTCCGCCGGGAATCTTCGGCAAGGTGGTCGCTTTCGTATTCACCCGCCTGCTCGACGGAATAGCCAAGGACCGCGAGCATGCGCGCACGGAACTGCGCTATTTGAAGCGCACCATCGAGCAACGGGCCTAGAGGAGGTGTTGTCGATGCACATCAATCGTGGCGAACCGATTGCCACAGAAGAGCTGGCCGTCGTATTCCTCGATATGTCGGGTTACACCGCTTTGACAGAAGCGCACGGCGACTACGTAGCCGCTGCGCTGGCCGAGGATTTTTCGGCATTGACGGCCAGCCTCATTGCAGCCGAAGATCGCTTGGTCAAATCGATCGGTGACGCAGTGCTGTTCACTTCGCCGACTGCTCGTGGCGCGCTCAGGTCGCTCAACAGGATTGTCCGGGCAACTCATGACGAGGGTCCATATCCAGTGCTGCGCGGCGGCGTTGCCTATGGGCCAGTGCTGCTGAGCCGAGGTGACATCTACGGACGTACCGTCAACATCGCCGCACGACTGGCAGCCGAGGCAGCGCCGGGGCAGACGATTGCCACCAGGGCAGTTGCACTCGCCGCGACACAGCATGGCGTTGCTGCCACCAGTCTTGGGCAGACCACATTGCGCAACATGTCGCAGCCGCTGACCATCTTCGCGATCGACCTGGACTCAGACTGTCATTGCGGCCAGATCGATCCGGTATGCCGAATGCGTTTGCCCTCAGGAGCCTCGGCGATTACGCGAAGTCATGTAGGCACCACTTACCGGTTCTGCTCCACAACATGTTCACAGCGGTTCACTTCACTTGTCTCGTCTTCAGTCCGCCGTCGCGGCCTTGACGAATCGGAGGTGTGGGCATGAGCGAGCGTCGCGATGCCATCATCATCGGCGCCGGCGCCGCCGGCCTCGCTGTCGCACGCTCCCTCGAAGATGCGGGCATGCGCGTGTGCGTCCTCGAACAATCGCATCGGGTGGCGACAAGTTGGTGGCAACGCTACGAAGGATTGCGGTTGAACACGGTCCGCTGGCTCTCGGACCTTCCGTTCTTACGAATGGCTGCGCAGTTCGGGCGGTGGCCGGATCGGGAGCAATGGGCCTCCTACCTCGACCGTTACGCAGCGCAGCTACGCGAAGTCGTACTGGGCACCTCGGTTGTCAGAGTGGAACAAACCGGTGGGGGTTGGTGCGTCCACACAGCCGCCGGAACCTGGCATGCGCCGTACGTGGTTGTGGCAACGGGACACGATCGGGTCCCGGTGATCCCGAAGTGGGATGGCGCGGAGGAGTTCACTGGCCAACTCATACACTCGGCGCAGTTCCGAGCCGTCGAAGAGCTCAGAGGCAAATCGGTACTTGTGGTCGGAACGGGCAATTCCGGGATCGAGATCGCGACCTTGCTGAGTGCCGACCCCTCGATCCGAACGTCGATCAGTGTCCGGACCGTCCCGCTGATGTTGAAGCGAGAACTCGGATCCGTACCGATAACCCTGCTGGCTGAACTCGGTCGGCTGTTGCCCGACAGGCTGATCGATTGGTGCGGTCAAACCGTGCATCGCCGGCTATGGTCCGATCTGACTCCGTTCGGACTTGGCGTAACTTCGAAACGCCTGTCGATGATGAGGCATACGTACTACTCCCCACCTCTCGACAACGGATTCGCAGCGGCCGTCCAGCGCGGCGATATCGAGATCGTCTCCGCTGTCGACGGATTCGGCGATGAGTCCGTCCTTCTGGACGGGGAAGAACGTCGCGCCTATGACGTCGTCATCGCCGCGACCGGGTTTCGGCCAGGCCTCGAAGATATGGTCGGCGATCTCGGAGTTGTCGACGACAAGGGCGAGCCAAAGGTCGCCGGCGGCGAGCAGCTTCCCGGCGCGCCCGGCCTCTTCTTCGCAGGATTCCGCTTCGGACTGTTCGCGCTATTGCCGTATTTAGAGGGTGACGCCCGAGCGATCACCCGGGCGATCAGTGGTAAGACGCCGACGGCCGATCGGATTCGGCGCCCATTGAAGACGGGCGCCCTGGCACCCTGAGCTCAGCGGGACTAGAGCTTCGATATCGGCGCGTGGTTGTGCATCAGCTTCACCCGCCCGGCACTGCCGAAGTCGATCAGCGACATGGCGGACTCACCCATACCGGAGACCTCCTCGACGCGGCCGAGGCCGTACTTGTCGTGGGTGACGCGATCGCCGGGTTCCAGCACGATCAACGGGCGCTTACCGGCCGACGAGCGCGCGGGCGACGGCCGCGGTGTGCCGAAGCGACCCGCTCCGCTGACCGGTGCCGACAATGACGGCGTGGTGTCGGTGCGCCGCCAGTCGATGAGCTCCTGCGGGATCTCGCGCAGGAAGCGCGACTCCGGGTTGAGCATCGGCTGACCCCACGACGACCGGACCTTCGCCCGGCTCAGGTAAAGCCGTTGACGCGCGCGGGTTATCCCGACGTAGGCCAGCCGGCGTTCCTCGGACAATTCGGTGGGATCGCCGAGCGCCCGCATGTGCGGGAACATGCCGTCCTCCCAGCCGGTCACGAACACGACGGGAAACTCGAGGCCCTTGGCGGTGTGCAGGGTCATCATCGTCACCACGCCCGCACCGTGCTCAGGCAAGTCGTCGGCGTCGGCGACCAGCGACACCCGCTCGAGGAACTGCGCCAGCACACCGGTGTCGGGGATGTCCTCGTCGTCGAGATCCGTGCCGAGTGCCTCGGCGTTGGCCAGGTCGATGCTGAATTCGTGTGCGACGCTGACCAATTCGTTCAGGTTGTCAAGCCGGGCCAGGTCCTGCGGGTCACTGGATGCCTCCAGCTCCGCGCGGTACCCGGTGCGGTCGAGCACCGCGTCGACCAGCTCACCGAGCTCGCCGTCCAGACGTCCACGCAGATCGTCGAGAAGCTCAACGAAGCCCGAGATGCACTTCTCGGCGCGGGTGTTCAGCATCGGCACCTTGCCATCGGCAGCCGCCTGCAGCGCGTCGTTGAAGCTGCCGCCGGTATTCTCGGCGTAGACCGCGACGCACGCCTCGGCACGGTCGCCGATCCCCCGTCGCGGGGTGTTCAGGATGCGCCGCATGCTGACGGAGTCACCGGGGTTGTCGAGCACCCTAAGGTAGGCGACGATGTCGCGGATCTCCCTGCGTTCGTAAAAGCGAACGCCGCCAACGACTTTGTACGGTATACCCGCGCGGATGAACACCTCTTCCAGCGCGCGCGACGAGTTGTTGGTGCGGTAGAACACCGCCACGTCGTTGTACGTGATCTCCTTGCGGTCGGCCAGCGCGTCGATCTCTTCTGCGACGAACCGCGCTTCGTCGTGCTCGTTGTCGGCGACATAGCCGACGATGAGCTCACCGTCCCCCTCGTCGGTCCACAGCCGCTTCTCGCGGCGTCCGGTGTTGCGGGAGATGACGGAGTTCGCCGCCGACAGGATGTTCTGCGTCGAGCGATAGTTCTGCTCGAGCAGAATCGTTGTGGCATTGGGGAAGTCGCGCTCAAAGTCCTCGATGTTGCGGATGGTGGCGCCGCGGAACGCGTAGATCGACTGGTCCGCGTCACCCACCACACACAGTTCGGCGGGCGCAATCCCGTCGACGGTCGTCTCCGTTCCGACGAGCTCGCGCACCAGCACGTACTGCGCATGGTTGGTGTCCTGGTACTCGTCGACCATGATGTGCCGGAACCGCCGCCGGTAGTACTGGGCGATCTGTGGAAACGCTTGCAGCACAGCGACTGTCTCACCGATGAGGTCGTCGAAGTCCAGCGCGTTGGCCGCCCGCAGCCTGCGCTGGTATTCGCCGTATACCTCGGCGATGATGCGCGCCAGATCGTCCTCGGCCTCCGACGCCTCCGCGGCGGCCTGCTCGGGACCGATCAGCTCGTTCTTCAGGTTGGAGATGCCGTTGGCCAGCAGCCGCGGCGAGTGCCGCTTGGTGTCCAGCCCCATGTCCTTGCCGATCATCAGCAGCAATCGCCGCGAATCGTCGGCGTCATAGATCGAGAAGTTCGAGTTGAGGCCAGGCAGCAACGACGCCTGGTTGCGCAGGATCCGCACACAGGTGGAGTGGAACGTCGAGACCCACATCGCGCGGGCCCGCGGCCCGATCAGCCCCACCACCCGTTCCCGCATCTCGGCGGCGGCCTTGTTGGTGAACGTGATGGCCAGCACCTGGCCGACGCCGACGTCGCGAGCGGCCAGCAGGTAGGCGATCCGGCGAGTGAGCACGGCCGTCTTGCCCGACCCAGCCCCGGCGACAATGAGCAGGGGCGACCCTTCGTGCAGCACGGCCTGGCGCTGCTGGGGGTTGAGCCCTTCGAGAAGCTGGTCGGCGGGCGAATCAGTTACGTGCACACTCATGTCTGTCCCAACTTACCGCTGAGATGAGACATTCTTTGCGCTGGCGGCGACCTGGATGGCACACTTATTTCGTGCTCATCAAGCAGCGTCGATTTTTCTACGGGTACCGGCCAGCGGTGCCCGTGGTCTAGCTGCTTCCCAGAGCCCCGCGGTCCGCTTCCGGATCCGGGGCTCGTCTCTTGTGTGAGGCCCGAAAACGGATGGGACCACAAACCCCACACAATGAGGAGTCCCCAAAATGTCTATCGAAACGGAACCCGTGGCCGACATCGACGATCTTCGCCAGGAGATCGACCGACTCGACGCCGAGATCCTGGCCGCAGTCGCGCGCCGCACCGAGGTGTCCAAGCTGATCGGTAAGGCCCGGATGGCGTCCGGCGGCACCCGGCTGGTGCACAGCCGCGAGATGAAGGTCATCGAGCGCTACAGCGAACTCGGCCCGGAAGGCAAAGACCTCGCGATGCTGCTGCTGCGCCTCGGCCGCGGCCGCCTCGGGCACTGAGACCGCCCACCCCCAGCGATTTCGGCGTGCGCAGTTGCGATGAGCGCAACCAACCACGCCGAAATCGCTATTTGCGCAAGGCGTCCTCGAGCCAGGGCGTCAGCCACTTCACCGCTTCCGGGGTGGGGTGCAGACCGTCCATGCGCATCTTGATGCCGTCGACCCTGTTCGTGTAATAGCCGTCGGGACACAGCTTCTCGTTGAGGTCGAGCACGCTCACGTTCTTGCGACCGCCCACGACGCGGCGCAACAGCGCGTTCCACTCGTCGATGCGATCGGGCTCGTCCTCCGGGTACAGCGACCCGTCGGGTTGTTCGCCGCGCCGGTTGTACGGCGCCGTCGTCACCACCACGCGGGCACCGGTCGAGCCGAGAATGTCGATGGAGCGACGTAGCTCACCGGCGACGTACGCGTCGAACGCCGGATCACCGACGTGCGTCCAGATTCCCTCGTTCACCCGGTCGACGGTCTCCCAGCGGCCGACGATCAGCAGCGCGACATCGGGCTTGGCGTGGCTGATCCGCTGGGCCCAGCGCTGGGGCCAGGTCTCGCACTCGGGCTTCTGGGTGAGGGTCTCGCCTGTCGACCGGTACGGCCCACCACGCGCGATGCCACAGCCGATGGTGGTGAAGTCGATGAACTTGAACCCGGGCGTCGGCGGCAGATAGCGCATCATCGTCCACGCCATCGAGTCCCCGAAGACCGCGACGGTGCGGGTGCCGGGCGCCACCCTGGCGGTCCCGCCGATCTCGACCGGCACCTCAGGATGGGTGGCCGCGGCCAGCACGTCGGGACCAGCAGGACGCTCGTCGCCCTGTCTGATGCCGACCGGCACGACGAGCATCGTCGCGACCGCCGCGGTCGCCAGCGTCGCGGCCGCGAGCCGCAACTGCGGAACGTGCACGGGCCGCCAGCGTTTGATCGGCTGCTCGATCAGCCACCACGACATCGCGGCGACGGTCACCGTCGCGACCGCGCGGATCGCGAACAGCGACATCCCGGTCAGGCCGGTGCGCTCACCGTTGAGCGCGAGGAAGATAGGCCAGTGCCAGAGGTAGACGCCGTAGGAGATCATGCCGAGCCACACCAGCGGCGGGAATGCCAGCACACGCGCCACCAGCCCGCGCTGCTCGAGGGCCACCGGCGCGACGATGAAGACGGCCGCCACCGCGACCACGATCAGCAGGCCGCGACGGAACTCGGGCGCGCTGCCCGTCGCGAAATGCGCGACGACGCCAAGCATCATCAACCCGATCACCGGAAGTATCTGCGCGATCCAGCGGCCCCAGCGCGGCCGGATCTGCGAGCCGTAGCGCGCCAGCGCCGGCCAGTCGGCCACCAGCAGCGCGGCCGCCGCGGCGCCGACGAGCAGCGCCTGCACGCGGGTGTCGGTGCCGAAGTAGACGCGGTTCAGCGAGGCCGGCGAGGTCCCAGACACCATCAGGCATGAGGCGACCGCCGATGCCGCCGCACCGGCCAGCGCGATCCCTGCGACGACCATGCGGACCGTGCGCAGCTTCGGCTTGGTGTCGCGGCGCCTGGTGAGCAGCGCGAGCGCGACGGCGGCGGCCACCAGAACCAGCGGCCATATGACGTAGTACTGCTCCTCCACCGCGAGCGACCAGGTGTGCTGCAGCGGCGACGGCGGGTCGCCCTGGGTGAAGTAGTCGGTGTCGCGGAAGACGAACACCCAGTTGGCAACCCAAAAGAAGGCGCCGACGGCGTCGTCGCGCACGGCCGCGACCGCGTTGGACGAAAACAGCTCCCGCAGCACGACGACGGCCAGCACCATCACGATCAACGCGGGCAGCAGCCGTCGGGCGCGGCGCACCCAGAACCCGGGAAGGTCGATCGCACCGGTGCGGCCTAGTTCCTCGATCAGCAGCGAGGTGATCAGGAATCCGCTCAGCACGAAGAACACGTCGACGCCGATGAAGCCGCCGGAGACGCCGGGGACGCCGCCGTGATCGGCCAGCACAAGCCCGACGGCCACCGCGCGGACACCGTCCAGCGCAGGGATGCCATTACCGCGCCTGGGTCGATCACGTGCCCTCGGCGCACCCCTGTTGACGGCGCGCTCGGGCGCCGCGACCCAGCGGTGGCCACTCACCGATGGAATCTTTCCCGCGCGAGCAGACGCAAAAGTCCCCGACACGCCGTGCGTCGGGGACCTTTTGCGATCCCCAGCACGCGGGTGGGCCCAGCTCGCGCAGAGAAGGTGAGGGCTACTTGGTCAGGGCGATGTACTTCGTGTCGAGGTACTCCTCGATGCCCTCGGATCCGCCTTCCCTGCCGAAGCCGGATTCCTTGATGCCGCCGAACGGCGCGGCCGCATCGGAGATCACCCCGCGGTTGACGCCGACCATGCCGGATTCGACGCCCTCAGCGGCTCGCAGCGCGCGGTCGAGGTCGCGGGTGTAGATGTAGGCGGCAAGCCCGAACTCGGTGTCGTTGGCGGCCGCTACGCCCTCCTCCTCGGTGTCGAAGCCGGTGATCGGGGCGACGGGCCCGAACACCTCCTCCTTGAGGATGCGGGCGTCGGCGGGCACGTCAGCCAGCACGGTGGCCGGGTAGAAGTTGCCGGGGCCGCCGGGCGCGACTCCGCCGACGGCCACCTTCGCGCCGCGCGAGACGGCATCGGACACCAGATCCGCGACGGTGGCCACCTGCTTGGCGTTGATCAGCGGGCCGAGCGTCGACGACTCGTCGATGCCCTTGCCCAGCTGGAACTCGCTCATCCGCTTGACCATCTTCTCGGTGAACTCCTCACGCACGGAGTTCGCGACGTGGAAGCGGTTGGCAGCCGTGCAGGCCTCGCCGCCGTTGCGCATCTTGGCCAGGATCGCGCCCTCGACGGCTGCGTCGACGTCGGCGTCGTCGAACACGATGAACGGGGCGTTGCCGCCCAGCTCCATCGACGTCCGCAGCAGCGCGTCCGATGACTGCTTGACCAGCGCCTTACCGACTCCGGTGGAGCCGGTGAACGTCAGCTTGCGCAGCCGCCCGTCGTCGATCAGCGCGGTGGTGACCTCGCGGGGGTTGTTGGTCGGCAGCACAGAGAGCACGCCCTTGGGCAGACCCGCCTCATCCATCAGCTTGGCCAGCATCAGCATCGTCAGCGGCGTCTCCTGGGCGGGCTTGACGATCATCGTGCAGCCTGCGGCCACCGCGGGGCCGATCTTGCGGGTGCCCATCGCCAGCGGGAAGTTCCACGGCGTGATCGCGTAACACGGGCCGACAGGCTGCTTGGTGACGATGATGCGGCCGGTGCCCGCGGGGCTCGGGGTGTACCTACCGTGGATGCGGACGGCCTCCTCGGCGAACCAGCGGAAGAACTCCGCGCCGTAGGTGACCTCGCCCATGCTCTCGCGCAGCACCTTGCCCATTTCCAGGGTCATCAACGTGGCCAGGTCCTCGGCGCGTTCGGTGATCAGCTCGAAGACCGCACGCAGCACCTCACCGCGTTTACGCGGCGCGGTGGCCGCCCACTCGGCCTGCACGCCTGCCGCAGCGTCGAGCGCGGCGATGGCGTCCTCAGCGGTGGCGTTGGCGATCGAGATCAGCACCGAATCGTCGGACGGGTCGAGGACGTCGAACGTCGACGAGCCCTTGCGCTCCTCACCGCCGATCCAGATGCCGGTGGGAACTGACTTCAGCAGAGCGGAGGTATCCATGGTTCTCTCTTACACCTTTGTTCAAATGGCCGCACTAGTGTCGAAGTATGACCGCCGACGAGCGCTCGCGCGAGGAGCAGACGACCGCAGTATCGCAACAGATCCCCGACATCTCAGCCACCCCAGCATGGCAGGCGCTGGAGCGACATCATGATCAGATCCGCGATAAACACATCCGCGAACTCTTCGACGAGGACCCGGCCAGGGGCACCGAGCTGGCGCTCACGGTCGGCGACATGTACATCGACTACAGCAAGCACCGGATCACCCGCGAAACGCTGAAACTGCTGGTCGACCTGGCGCGAGCCGCAAATCTGGAACAGCGCCGCGACGCCATGTATTCCGGCGTGCACATCAACACGTCGGAGGATCGCGCGGTCCTGCACACTGCGCTGCGGGCGCCGCGGGGCGTCGAGCTCACCGTCGACGGCCAGGACGTCGTGACCGACGTGCACGAGGTGCTCGACCGGATGGGCGAGTTCACCGACCGGCTGCGCAGCGGCGAGTGGACCGGCGCGACCGGGAAGCGGATCGCATGCGTCGTCAACATCGGTATCGGCGGCTCCGACCTCGGCCCTGTGATGGTCTACAACGCGCTGCGCCACTACGCCGACGCGGGCATCTCGTGCCGGTTCGTCTCCAACGTCGACCCCGCCGACCTGGTGGCCAAGCTCGACGGACTCGACCCGGCCACAACGCTTTTCATCGTGGCGTCGAAGACGTTCTCGACGCTGGAGACGTTGACGAACGCGACAGCGGCACGGCGCTGGCTGACCGATGTGCTCGGCGATGCTGCGGTGGCCAAGCACTTCGTCGCCGTGTCGACCAACATGAAGCTTGTCGACGACTTCGGCATCAACACCGACAACATGTTCGGCTTCTGGGACTGGGTCGGCGGCCGCTACTCGGTGGACTCGGCGATCGGCCTCTCGGTGATGGCGGCCATCGGCAAGGAGCGGTTCGCGGAGTTCCTCGCGGGCTTCCACATCATCGACGAACACTTCAAGACCGCACCGCTCGAGGCGAATGCTCCTGCGCTGCTTGGACTCATCGGCCTCTGGTACAACAATTTCTTCGGCGCGCAATCGCGTGCGGTGCTGCCGTACTCGAACGACATGTCGCGGTTCGCGGCCTATCTGCAGCAGCTGACGATGGAGTCCAACGGCAAATCCGTCCACGCCGACGGCTCACCGGTGACCACCGACACCGGTGAGATCTTCTGGGGCGAGCCGGGGACCAACGGACAGCACGCGTTCTACCAGTTGCTGCACCAGGGCACGCGGTTGATCCCCGCCGACTTCATCGGGTTCAGCCAGCCCACCGACGACCTGCCGACCGCCGACGGCACCGGCAGCATGCACGACCTGTTGATGAGCAACTTCTTCGCGCAGACGCAGGTGCTGGCGTTCGGCAAGACCGCCGAGGAGATCGCCGCCGAGGGCACCCCGCCAGAGGTGGTGCCGCACAAGGTGATGCCGGGCAACCGGCCCTCGACGTCGATCCTCGGGACCCAGCTGACACCGTCGACGATTGGCCAGCTGATCGCACTCTACGAGCACCAGGTGTTCACCGAGGGCGTCATCTGGGGCATCGACTCGTTCGACCAGTGGGGCGTCGAGCTGGGTAAGACGCAGGCCAAGGCGCTGCTGCCGGTGCTGACCGGCGATGCGTCGCCGCCGAAGCAGTCCGACAGCTCGACGGACGCCCTGGTGCGTCACTACCGGGCGGAGCGCGGTCGCAGCGCCTAGGCGTCGACCGCCTCGGGATCACGGTTGGTCCAGCCCAGGATCATCGCGGGCGTGCAGCCACCGATCACCAGCACGGTCGTCGCCATCAGGCCGCCTGCGTACGCCATGTCCAGCGCGGAATCCGCGTCGATGTCCCGAAACAGCGTCGATCCGATGATCAGGTAGAAGATCGGCAGCAGCATCAGGTACTGCGTGACGGTCAGCCCGATCGACCGCGCGCTGTTTCGCTGCTGGAGTTCGAACTCGTCGAGCGCCGCGAACGGCGCATCACCCTGACGACCGGACACGACCTGCAGCACTATCCACAACGGGAAGAACACCAGGCACGCCGGGAACCACAGCAGTGGGGCCCACCACAACCCGAAGGCGCACAACACACTGACCACCGCCATGAAGGCGAACGTGGACGCCAGGGCGACGACGAGCACGCGGCGCCGGTGCTGGGTACGCCAGCCGGGAAGCTTGTTGGCGTAGGCGCTTTCGCGTTTGAGGAACCGCCTGGTGCGGAAGTCCTGGTACCGGTCGATGATCGTGGGTTCAGTCATGGGAGTCGCCTCCTTGCGCTCGTTCGGTTCGGCCGTAGAGCTCGGTGGACAGCGGCGCGAAAGCGGTGCGGGAGAAGACCGCCTCTACGGGCAGCCCGAACACATCGCAGATGCGAAACGCCAGATCCAGGCTCGGATAGTGATCGCCTCGCTCCAGCGCGCCGACCGTCTGCGGATTGACGTTGATCAATGCAGCCAGCGCGGCCCTGGTCATCCGCCGTTCGGCGCGAAGCACACCGATCCGATTGTGGATGGAGAGGGTTTCACCTCGTCTCACCGGGCTCATACAATCGATTGTTGGGAAAACCCAACGATCTGTCAAGTTTGACGGCAACGAACACGCGAACCGCGGAGAAGATCAGGGAGCGGGGATGCTGATGCAGCCGAGGTTGAACCAGCACCCGCTGGCACCCCCGCGATCGGCCGAACCGCTCGGGCCGTAGGGAATGCTGCCACTGGCCCCGCCGCCGTTTGCCGAACCCGACGGACCGTACGGAATCGCCCCGTCGGCACCACCGCGGTCGATGTTGCCGCTCGGACCATAGGGAATGTTGATGTCAGCCCCGCCCGCGTCGATCGTCGAACAGGCTGAGCCGTCTGCCATTTCGCATGGCGGCAACGGCGGCGGCTCAGCATGAGCAGCGGGGGCGCCTGCCATCGCAACCACAGCAGCACCGGCGAACAGCAGGGGTGTCAATCGCGCAGACTTCGCCTTCATGATCTTGGTTTACCACCAAAACGACGAGCGCGGCAGCAGCGTCTCATCGACGCCACTGCCGCGCTCGTCTACTACGTATTCGATTGTTGGGCTACGGGTTAGCCAGAATCAGCCCACCGAGCGGCATCCGTAGACGGGGACACATCCCTGGGCGCCGTCAGGACCGGCCTCGCCCCAGACACCGCCGGGCACGCTGCCTCCGACGGTGCCGGCGTTCCCATCAGCCCCGCCCTGGACTGGGCCTGGGATTTCGCCCGAGGCGCCGTCAGGCGTCACGACCTCACAGGCCGTTCCGTCGGGATTGACACACGGCGGCGGCGGTCCCGGCTCAGCGGCGGCGATAGGGGCGAGCGCGATGGCAGCAGCCGATGCACCCGCAAAGAGCAGTGGCGTCAGGGTTTTCATTTTCGCGTTCATGCAAAAGGGCTACCCGCCTGTACACGACGCTTAAACCTGAAGAGTGCCTAAGCAAAAGGTTTTGTGAGTCTCGGTGGTAACACTTTCATCAACTGCACCAGTGGTGCCCACGGCCAGAACGGCACCGCCGCACGGCCGGTTTCCTTCTCGATCGCGTTCACCATCGCCTCGGTGCCGCTCTCGTTGTCGACCATCAACATCGTCGACCCCGACTTGGCGGTCATCTCCGACTCGATGTACCCGGGCTCGAGCACCGTGATCCTGATGGGGCCGCTCGGGTACTCGGCGCGCAGGGATTCGCCCAGTGACGACACCCCCGCCTTGCTGGCGGCGTAGGCGGCCTTCACGCCGGGCACGCCCTTGTTGCCCAGCACCGACGAGATCAGCACCAGATGCCCGCCGCCGGAGTTCTTGAACATCTCGATGGCGGTCTCGATCTGCACGAGCGCGGCCACCAGGTTCGTCTCGATCGTCTGCTTGTTGGCCCACAACTTGCCGGACCCCAGCGGCGCGCCCTTGCCGATGCCCGCGTTGACGATGACGCGGTCGATGCCGCCCAGCTGGTCCTCGAGCTCGGCGAACACCTTGGGCACCTGCTCGTGGTCGTTGACGTCGAGCGCCGCGACCGCAACGGTGATGCCGGGGTGTCGCTCGGTCAGCTCCGCCTTGAGCTCGTCGAGGCGGTCGACACGCCGGGCGCACAGTGCGAGGTCGCGGCCCTTGGCGGCGAACGCCCTGGCCATGCCCGCGCCGAGGCCTGAGCTGGCACCTGTGATCAAGATCTTCTGCCGAGTCACCCCGACAGACTAAGCATGATGGGGTGATGAGCCGTAATCGAACTGCTGCCCTGCTGGTGGCCGGGTCGCTGCTGGTCGGCGCGTTGCCCGCCACCGCAGCCGCCGAACCCGCGAACTCGCTGTACAAGCTGGTGGACACCGCCGCCCAGCGGCTGGCGACCGCTGACCCGGTCGCTGCGACGAAGTGGATCAACGGCGGCCCCATCACCGACAGCCAGCGCGCCGATCAGGTACTCGACGCCGTCGGGGCCGACGCGAGCGCCCACGGTGTCGACGCCGGTTACGTGCGAACGATCTTCGCCGACCAGATCGCCGCCACCGAGGGCGTCGAGTACACGCTGTTCGGCCAGTGGAAGTTCGCGCCGACGACCGCGCCGTCCACCGCTCCCGATCTGGCGAACTCACGGGCCGCGATCGACGGGTTCAACAAGACGATGGTCGACGAGATTGCCCTGCAATGGAACTCGCTGCACAGCCCGGGCTGCTCGGCCGAACTGCACGATGCGACGGACGCGGTGGCAACTGCCAGCGGGCTCGACCCGCTGTACCGGCAGGCGCTGTCGTCGGCGACGAAGTCCTACTGCGCACTCACTTGAGCAGCCGCGACATCCGGCGGTCGGCGAGCACCTTGCCGCCTGTCTGACAGGTCGCGCAGTACTGAAAGGACTTGTCCGCGAACGACACTTCACGGACCGTGTCGCCGCACACCGGACACGGCAGCCCCGTTCTGGCATGCACCCGCAGGCCCGACCGCTTCTCCCCCTTCAGCGTTGCCGCCTGCTGACCGACCGACCGCGACACCGCGTCGGTGAGCACCGAGGTCATCGCGTCGTACAGGTCGGCCAACTGGGCGGCGGTCAGCTTGCCCGCCGTCGCGAACGGCGACAGTTTGGCCACGTGCAGGATCTCGTCGCTGTAGGCGTTGCCGATGCCCGCAATCACCTTCTGGTCGGTGATGACGGTCTTGATCCGCCCGGTCTGTTTGGCGAGCACCTCCGCGAGGCCGTCGGCCGTCAACTCGAGCGCATCGGGACCCAGCGACACGATCTGTGGCACTTTCGTGGGATCGTCGACCAGCCAGACCGCCAGCCGCTTCTGGGTGCCGGCCTCGGTGAGGTCGAAACCCGGAGCCGGTCCGCCGGCGACATTTGATCCCGGTGCCTCGCCCGGGGTTCCGAGGTGCACGCGCAACGCGATCGGGCCCTTGCCCGGCTTCAGCGGGGCGGCCGCCAATTGGTCGGACCAGCGCAGCCATCCCGCCCGCGACAGGTGGGTGATGAGGTGCAGATCGCCTGCCTGCAGGCCCAGGTACTTGCCCCACCGGTTGGCGCCGGTGACCTCGCGCCCGTGCAGCGCGGTGGTCGGCGGGTCGAAGGTCTTGAGCACCGAGAGGGCGGATACGTCGACGCGTCCGACGGGCAGGCCGACCGCATGCCGACGGAGGTGGTCGGCCAGCGCCTCGACCTCGGGCAGTTCCGGCATGAATCCAGTCTGCCCTAACCTCAGCCAGATGATGCCCGACAGCATGAACATCGCTGACCTGCGCGCCATCACGCCGGGCTGTCAGCACCGCAACCACCTCAACAATGCGGGTGCCGCGCTGCTCAGCGCGCCGACGATCGCGGCGATGACGCATCAGTTGCAGCTCGAGGCGCAGATCGGCGGGTACGAAGCCGCAGAAGCGGCCGCCGACCAGATCGACGACACCTATCGGGCACTCGGCGAGTTGGTCGGCGCCTCAGCGGCGGAGATCGCGCTTTTCGACAATTCGACGCACGCGTGGAACGCCGCGTTCTACTCGGTGCCGCTCACGGCAGGCGACCGCATCCTGACGGGCCGCAACGAGTACGGCAGCAACGTGCTTGCGTACCTCCAGGTTTCGAACCGCACTGGGGCCGAGGTGGTCGTCGTGCCCAACGACGAAAGCGGCCAGATCGATCTCGATGCGCTGACCGGACTCGTCGACGAGCGCACCAAGCTGATCGGTCTGACGTGGGTGCCGACGGCGGGCGGTCTGGTGAATCCGGCCGCCGAGGTCGGCCGTATCGCCCGCGCCGCCGACGCACTGTTTCTGCTCGACGGCACCCAGGCGGTCGGACAGTTCCCGATCGACGTGCAGGCGATCGGATGCGACATGCTCACCGGCACCGGCCGCAAATTCCTGCGCGGACCGCGCGGCACCGGGTTCCTCTACGCGGGGCCGCGCGCGATCGAGCGGCTCGAACCGTTCGTCGCCGAGATCCGCTCAGCCACTTGGGCCGGCGATCGCTCGTTCACCTGGGCCGACGGGGCTCGCCGGTTCGAGACGTGGGAGAACAGCTACGTCAACATCGTCGGGCTCGGCGTGGCGGTGCGCCAGGCTCTCGATCTCGGGCTGGCCGACATCTATGCGCGCAGTGGCGCGCTCGGCGCGAGGTTGCGAGACGGCCTAGCCGCCTTGGACGGGGTCACGGTGCACGATCTCGGTCGTGAGCGGTGCGCGATCGTGACGGCACGCGTCGCGGGCGTCGACAGCACCGACGTCGCCGAAGCCCTTGCCGCGCAGGCGATCAACGTCAGCACGACCGTTGCCGAGCACAACCAGTTCGACAGCGAGGTTCGCGACGTGCATCCGTTGGTGCGGCTTTCGCCGCATTACTACAACACCGAAGAAGAGATCGATAGCGCGATAAACGCCATCGCAGCCATCGGAGCCGTCAGGCGCGTGTGACGCGTTCGGGGTTCCCCACGATCAGCGAGAGGGCCCAGCTGACGATCGACAGCACGATCGCCGCCCAGATCGCCGTCCACCAGAAGTCGTTGATGTACAGACCCCAGTGCGTGGTGTGTTCGGTGATCCACGACGTGATCCAGAGCATCAATGCGTTGATGACGATGTGGATCAGGCCGAGCGTCAGGACGTACAGCGGGATCGAGATGATCTGCACGATCGGCTTGATGATCGCGTTGACCAACCCGAAGATCAGCGCGACGACCAGGATGATCCCGACCCTTTGAAGTGTCGTGTCGCCGCCGACGAAGTCGATGCCGGAAACGACCAGGGTGACTATCCATAAAGCGAATCCGGTCAGGGCCACACGCAGCAGAAATGCCATAGGCAGAAGTTTATGCCGGTCGCAGCAGATAGGTGTCCATGATCCAGCCGTGTCGCGCCCGCGCCTCGGCCCGTAGTGTCACGATCTGCTCGCCGACCTCGGCCACGGTGCCCGACACCAGAAGCTCGTCGGGGGTGCCGAGGTAGGCGCCCCACCAGATGCGGGTCTCCTGCGGGCAGGATCGGAAGGCGCAGTCGCCGTCGAGCATCACCACGGCGCTGCCTGTCAACCCGTCGGCGGCCAACCGCCTGCCGGTGGTGATCAGCACCGGTTCGCCGATGTCGTTGAGCGGTATGCGATGTCGCGCCGTCAACGCCTGAATCGCGGTGATCCCCGGGATGACGTCGTAGGAGAACTCGACGCGCTCGGCCACCGCGTCGAGGATGCGCAGCGTGCTGTCATAGAGGGAGGGGTCTCCCCATGCGAGGAAGGCGCCGACGCCGTCGGGACCCAGTTCGCGTTCGAAGGCGTCCGCCCAGACGGCGGCGCGCGCGGAATGCCAATCGGTGACGGCCTGCCGGTACTCGGTGTCGGTGGCGCGGGGCGGATCCGGCAGCTCGACGAACCGGTAACCGGGCTCTCGGATGTACCGCTCGCAGATGTGCCTGCGCAGTTCCACCAGGTCGCTTTTCGCCTCGCCCTTGTCCATCGCGAAGAAGACCTGCGTGGCGTTGAGCGCCCGGACCGCTTCCGCCGTCACGTAATCGGGGTCGCCCGCCCCGATACCGATGACGTGAATCCGCCGAGTCACGCCCGTGAGTATGCGCTACCCCTCCGCACCCCGAGTGCGGCGGAGTTCCTCAGCGCGCTCGATGTCCTTCGCGTCGGCCGCCTCGTTCTTGTCGAGGACGCGGGTGTCGCGCGGCGGCAACTGTAGGTCACGCTCGGCCCTCATCCCGGCCTGAAGCTGTCTGCCCCGCTCGAGTTCGGCGTCCAGTTCGGCGCCGAACAGCAGCGCCAAGTTGGTGATCCACAACCACAGCAGGAACACGATCACCCCGGCGAGCGCGCCGTAGGTCTTGTTGTAGCTGCCGAAATTCGCGACATAGAAGCCGAACAGCACTGACGCCACAAGCCACGCGAGGATCGCGAATCCCGCTCCGATGCTGATCCATCTGAACTTCGGTTGTTTCACGTTCGGCGTGGCGTAGTACAGCACCGCGACGGCCAGCACGACGAACACGAGAATCACCGGCCACTTCGCGATGCTCCACACCGTCACGGCCACCGATCCCGCACCGATCACGCCGCCGACGGCTTCGGCGACCGGGCCGCTGACGGCGAGCATGACCGCCGTTGCCGCGGCCAGCAGCAAGCCGACGAGGGTGAGAACCAGCTGCAGCGGGCGCAGCTTCCACACCGGGCGGCCCTCGTCGATCTCGTAGATCCGATTCATCGCGCGCCCGAACGCGCCGATGTATCCCGACGCTGACCACACCGCACCGAGTAGGCCGGTGATCAGCGCGACACCGGCCGACGGCGATTCCACCAGCTGCTCGAGAGGCTGGCGGAGCAGGTTCATCGCATCGTCGGGCACGACTCCTGCGGCAGTGTTCAATACCGCGTCGACGGTCTGGCGGCCCCGCCCGAAGACGCCGAGCAGCGACACCATTACCAGCAGGGCCGGAAACAGTGACAGCACCGCGTAATAGGTCAGGGCCGCCGCGAGGTCAGTGCACTGATCCTGCTGAAATTCGCGCACCGTCTTGCGCAGCACGAACAACAGCGACGGCTTGGTGAGATCGGTGGGCGACTCCGGCTTGCGCGGGTCGTCGGGATCGGGACGCGGCTGCTCAGAGTGGGCGACGGCCATGCCCCGCCGTTACCCGTTGACGACCCTGTCAAACAGTCGTGACTCAAAGTATGCGGTACCGCGGGTATTGACATCTTTGCGTCGGCCTCCTTTACTTTGAGACACAGCGTCTACGCAGAGGGAGTCGCGGATGACCGCCTCAATGAGGCAGCAGCCAGCACCCACCCGCCAGGAGTTCGCAGAGCGATTGCTCAAGGGGTCGGTGAAGAAGTCCTACGCGCCTGTGGTCGACATCGACTGGGATGCGCCACTGGACCCGGACAAGTTCTTCCTGCCGCCGCGGTGCGTGTCGCTTTACGGCACCCCGATGTGGGACGAGATGACGCGCGAAAAGCAGGTCGAGCTGTCCCGCCAGGAACTCGTCAACACCTTGTCGGCCGGTATCTGGTTCGAGAACATCCTGAACCAGGCGTTGCTGCGCAAGATGATGCATCAGGACCCGACGGCCCGGTCGACGCACTATGAGCTCACCGAACTCGGCGACGAGACCCGGCACATGGTGATGTTCGGCAAGGCGATCGAACACGTCGGCGCCAAGCCTGTGCAGCCGCGCCGGTGGCACCGGATGATCATCAACACACTGCCGTTCGCCTTCGTCGGCTCCGTGCTCTGGGTGGCGGCGCTGATCGGCGAGGAGATCTTCGACTCGCTGCAGCGGCAGATGATGGATGACGACGATCTGCAGCCAATGGTGCAGCGGCTCATGCGAATTCACGTGACCGAAGAGGCGCGGCACATTCAGTTCGCGCGCGACGGGCTTCGGAAGCGGACACCGACGATGGGCCGCATCCCCAGGCTCTACGTGCGCACCATCAACGGCCTCGGCGGATACTTCTTCCGGTTCCTGTTCACCAACCGGGTGCCTTATTACCGCGTCGGCCTGGACGCCGACCGTGCGCGCAGGCTCGCGCGCACAAGCGAACACCGCCGCGAGGTCCAGATCACCGGCTTCGCCCCGCTGGCCGCATTCCTCGAAGAGGTCGGTCTGATGGGGCGGGTGTCGCGCCGGATGTGGCGTCGCACCGGTTTCCTGCCGCGATGAGCGCAGGCCTCCATGACCTCGCCGTCGTCGGCGTGGACGGCGCCGAACAACGGCTCGCCAAGGCCGGAATCACCGACATCGCGGTACTCAACGGTGTCGATCTCAGCGAGTCCGTGTTCGACGAGAGCACCCACACCTGGGCACTCCCGACGTGTCACGCCCGGATTGTCGTCACCGACCAAACCCGTTCCGGCCGAGAGTATCTCGCGCCGTATCTCGGCGTGGCGGTGCACGGTGCGCCCAACTACTTCATGGTCACCGGCGACGAATCGGTCGCCGCCGCGCGGCTGGGCTACATCGGGGAGTGTCTCGCCTTGATGCGCCGGTCCCGCAGCACCCGCATCGAGGTGCTGTACAGCTCGCAGCGGACGTTTCACATGCGCGGAGCCGACAAGCCGGACCGCACCGACGCGTCCTACTGGCAGCGGATGGCGAAGGCGGCGCGGACGGCATTCGATCTCAGCTCGCACATCGGTGTCGTCGACGAGGTGTACGACGGGCCCGCCACCATCGGCCTCGGCGATGACGAGCACCTGGTTCGAGTGCGGCTCTCCGGACGCCTCGACCCCATCGACGGCCGATACCACTGGCAGGGAACTATTCTCGACGCGCTGCCCGACGGGACAGGGCCGCGCCCGGTGACCTTGACGATCGGCGAGCAGACCGCAGAGGCCCGGATCACCGAACGCACGCAGCAGGGCGGCTACTCGGTGGCCGGTGTCGGGATGCCGCCCTATGCGCTCGACGAAACCCCCGCTGTCACATTCTGTTAAGACTTTCCCGGTAACGCCTCCGTGCCCCGCGGACACCAAAGTCCAGACCAGAAGGGCTGTCACCGTGGCCGCCCGGTCGTCAAGGAGGCAGGAAATCAACATGATGAAATCCACCCGCGGACGTACGGCGGCCGCAGCCGTGGTCGCCGCCATCGGAGTGATCACCGCGTGTTCGAGTGGCCCGTCGGAGGCGTCGGCCACGCCGACCGACACGGCACCCGCAATGCCCGCCTCGGCGACCTTCATCGCCGACGTGCCTGCCCAGGCCGGTGAAACAATGACGATGGCCATCACCGCTGAGAATGAGAAGATCGTGGCCTATGCGACTAACGGCATCGACGACGATGCCTACTTCTTCGGCACGCAGCGTGACGGTCAGATGCGCCTGATGTCGATGTACGGCGACGAGTTGACGGCGTCCTTCGACGGCAAGGAGATCGACGGTGAGTTCACCATGAACGAGCCCGATGCCAAGCCGCTCAAGTTCGCGGCGTTACGTGTCGAGGCACCGGCGGGCATGTACACGGCGAACGTTGGGACGGCCCGTGCAACTTATGTGGTGCGTTCGAATGGCACAGCGGCTGGCGTCATGGACAACAGCGCGCCGGGTGACCACAAGGTGACGGACGAGATCATGCGGAACGAACAGGCGTTCAAAGACAGCGTTCGCGAGATGCGGCTGGGCCGGCAGATGCAGCAGGCCCCGCAGCTCGACACGAAAACCATGAAGACCGACATGGGCGGCCAACAGGTGACGGCCGTTCGGGTGACAGGCGATATGTCGTTCTGAGACAACCGGTTAGCGCCGGCGGAGCGAAATCGCGATCATTATGGTAGCGAATGCTCCGCCGGCGATCCCAGACACCAGCAGCGGCAGGCTGCCGTCCGCCCCCCACAACAGTCCGGCCCACACCCCCGCAATCAGGATCGCGAAGCCGCTTGCGCCCTGGAACACACCTTGCGCGCTGCCCTGAAGATCAGATCCGACAAGCGATGAGATCCACGCCTTGCCAACGCCATCGGTGCATCCGGTGAACAGGCCGTAGACCGCGATCAGGATCCAGGCGGTGGCGGTGTCGGTGGTCAGCCCGAGGCCGATGTAGCCGACCGCGAAGAACACCAGCCCGATGCCGAACACCGCGGGCCGGGGGATGCGGTCGGCGAGCAGACCGGCCGGATAGCTCGACAACGCGTACACCAGGTTGTAGCAGACGTAGGCCAGGATCACCTCGACGACGGAGAAGCCGATCTCATTGAGCCGCAACAACAGCAGGGCGTCGGGAAAGTTGACGATGCCGAATGCGACGAGCATCGTCGTCACCCGCCAGTACCGGCGCGGCAGATC
Organism: uncultured Actinomycetota bacterium; assembly: GCA_963756865.1. Lineage (GTDB taxonomy): Bacteria > Actinomycetota > Actinomycetes > Mycobacteriales > Mycobacteriaceae > Mycobacterium. The sequence goes on from CAVWPQ010000028.1 coordinate 66,123, forward strand.
CTTCACCCGGGCGAAGACCGCTCTGCGCTGTACGGGCGCCACCCGCCGTACCTCCCGCGACAGGAAGACCAAGGCGACACTCAGCACCGCAGGGACGACGGCCACCCACAGCAGCGGCGCGATCTGATGGTCCAGCAGTTCGTAGCCGGCCAGTCCGAGCAGCGGGCCGACCACGGCACCGAAGGTGTCCATCGCCCGGTGGAATCCGAACACCCTGCCGCGGGCGGCGGCGTCGATGCCGTCGACGAGAAGAGCGTCGCGCGGCGCCCCGCGAACGCCCTTCCCGAGGCGGTCCACCACGCGTCCGGCCATAACTCCGGGCCATCCGGTCGCGGCCGCGACGATCACCTTGCCGAGGGCCGCCATGCCGTAGCCGGTCGCGATCAGCGGCCGTCGCGAATAGCGGTCGCCCAGCGGGCCCGCCGCGAGTTTCGTCAGCGACGCGGCCCCTTCGGCTACCCCCTCGACGGCGCCGACGACGGCTGCGGGCGCGCCGAGGACCGTGGTCAAGTAGATCGGCAGCAGCGGGTAGAGCAGCTCGCTTGCAGTGTCCTGGAGGAAAGAGACGGCCGACAGCACCCGCACATTGCGAGTCAGCCAGCTGGGCACGTGCTACATGATGCGCGCTACGACGGGTCGTGGTTGGTCAGAGCGCGGTACCCGCGCGCCTGACTTCGCGCGAGACCCGCGCGTACCAGCCCCACGATCAGTCCTTGGATAGCCGCGGCGATGAACATCTCCCGGGTGGATCGCGAGAGGTCATGCGGCTCGGGCGGCTCCTGGTCGTCGGGGTTGACCCGCTGCCAGATCTCGGTGAAGATCTTGCCCGCGATGACGCCGCCCGCGACGCTCGTAGCGATCGAGAGGGGCTTGAAGATGGCATTCGACGCACTCATGGCCATCGCGTACCCGACCGTGCGACACCGAAACGCCATCGCGGGGCGAAATAGAACGCGTTCTAGTATCTGGGAATGCGGTTCACCTATGCGGAGGCGATGACAGACCCTGCGTACTACCTGCCCCTGGCCAAGGCCGCCGAGGACGCCGGCTACCACGCGATGACGGTCGCCGACAGCATCGCCTACCCCTTCGAGTCGGACTCGAAGTATCCCTACACCCCCGACGGCAACCGGGAGTTTCTCGACGGCAAGGCGTTCGTCGAGGCGTTCGTCCTCGCGGGCGCGCTGTGCGCGGTGACCACAAGGCTGAAGTTCAACTTCTTCGTGCTCAAGCTGCCGATCCGTCCACCCGCGCTGGTGGCCAAGCAGGCAGGCTCGCTGGCGGCGATCTTCGGCAACCGACTCGGCCTCGGGGTCGGCACAAGCCCGTGGCCGGAGGACTACGAACTGCTGGGTGTTCCGTTCGCCAAGCGGGGCAAGCGAATGGATGAATGCATCGACATCATCAAGGGCCTGACGTCCGGTGACTACTTCGAGTATCACGGCGAGTTCTACGACATCCCGAAGACCAAGATGACGCCCGCCCCTACCGAGCCGATCCCGATCCTGATCGGCGGACACGCCGAAGCTGCGCTGCGCCGCGCCGCCAGGTGCGACGGCTGGATGCACGGTGGCAGTGGCCGCAAGGAACTCGATCGGCTCATCAACCGGCTCGACGAGATCCGCAAGGAAGAGGGCCGCACCGGGCCGTTCGAGATTCACGTGATGTCCGTCGACGCCTACACTCCCGACGGCATCAAACGACTCGAGGACAAGGGCGTCACCGACGCGATCGTCGGCTTCCGCAACCCCTACATCATGGGTACGGACGATGAGCCGCTCGACACCAAGATCCGCAACCTCGAGACGTTCGCCGAGCAGGTCATCGCGAAGGTGTGATCGCGGGCTGCCGCTAGGCTGATGGCGATGGGTTTCAGCGACGCGACGCTGCTCTTGGCCATGGAGCCACCCGGACTGATGCCGGCGCGGCAGCAGATGGCGGTGTCGCTGGGGTGGCACATCGTCCTTGCGTGTTTCGGCGTGGCGTTCCCGACGATCATCTTCGTAATGCACCGGCGCGGCATCGTCCGTGACGACCCGGTGGCGCTCGGCCTTGCGAAGCGCTGGGCGAAGGTCTCGGCTGTGCTCTTCGCCATCGGCGCCGTGTCCGGCACGGTCCTCAGTTTCGAAATGGGCCTGCTGTGGCCGGGGCTGATGGGGCGGTTCGGTGACGTCCTCGGCCTGCCGTTCGCATTCGAGGGCCTGTCGTTCTTCGTCGAGGCGATCTTCCTGGGCATCTACCTGTACGGGTGGGGCCGCATGCCGCCGCGGCGCCATCTGCTGATGCTCATCCCGATGGGCATCGCGGGCATCGTCGGCACCTTCTGTGTGGTGTCGGTCAACGCGTGGATGAACAACCCCACCGGGTTCGCGATTCGAGACGGTGCCGTCACCGACGTGAACCCGTGGCGGGCGATGTTCAACGACGGCGTCTGGATGCAGTTCCTGCACATGTGGATCGCCGCGTTCATGGTCGTCGGGTTCGTCGTCTCGGGTGTGTACGCCGCCGGGCTGCTCCGAGGCCGTACCGACGCACATCACCGGCTGGGCTTCACCGTTCCGTTCGTCTTCGCGACAGTGGCCGCCGTCGCGCAGCCGATCGTCGGCCACATTCTCGGCATGCGCATCCACGACACGCAACCGGCGAAACTGGCCGCATTCGAACTCGCAGAGACCACCGAGTCACCGGCCCCGTTCCGGCTCGGTGGAGTTCTCATCGACGGAGAGGTGCACGGGGCACTCGAGATTCCCCGGCTAGGTTCGATCATCTCCCGCAATTCGCTGGATGCGCCTGTGCCAGGACTGGATACAGTGCCCAAGTCGGACTGGCCGCCGGTCAACATCACGCACCTGTCCTTCCAGTCGATGGTTGTCATCGGCACCCTCCTCGCGGGGGCCGCCGTCCTCTTCTGGCTATTTCGGTGGCGCCGCAGGGATCTACTGGAAAACCGCTGGTTCCTGCGGTTCTCGGTGATCGCGGGTCCGCTGGCGATTCTTGCTGTCGAACTCGGTTGGGTCGCCACCGAGGTGGGCCGTCAACCGTGGACGGTCTGGCAGGTTCTTCGCACCAGCGATGCCGCCAGCATGGCAACCGGGCTGTGGTGGAGTTACGGCATCGTGCTCGTTGTGTACGCCGGTATGACCGCAGGGGCGTGGATTGTGTTGCGGTCCATGGCGAAGCGATGGCGCGCTGGTGAGGCGGACTTGCCGAGCCCGTACGGACCGCCCCGTGAGGAGCCGGTGCCGTGACGCTTGCGACGGTGGTGGCGATGGCGCTGTTCCTCGGCGTCGTCGTGTACGCGCTGTTCGCCGGCGCCGACTTCGGATCCGGCTTCTACGATCTCACCGCAGGGTTCGATGAGAAAGGCAGCGAGCTTCGTACGCTCGTCGACACCAGCATCGGACCGGTGTGGGAAGCAAATCACGTGTGGCTGATCTACATCCTCGTCATGTGGTGGACGGGTTTCCCCAGCACATTCGCGGCGGCGACGACAACGTTGTTCATTCCACTGAGCCTCGCGCTGGCTGGAATCGGTTGCGCGGTGCCAGTTTTGCGTTTCGCAAGTACTCCGAGACCTTCGCCCAAGCCCGATTGTTCGGCGCCATCTTCGCGATGTCATCGGTCATCACTCCGTTCTTCCTTGGCGCGACGGCAGGTGCGATCGCATCGGGACGCGTGCCCGCTAACGGTTACGGAGACCTCATCGGGTCCTGGGTCACCCCGACGTCATTGGTGGGAGGGTGCCTGGCCGTCGTGACGTGCATCTTCCTCGCAGGCGTTTTCCTGACCGCCGACGCTGCCCGCGCCGGTGATGCGGTGCTGGCCGACCGGCTCCGCGCACGGACCCTCGCGGTCGGAATCACCGCGGGCGTGGTGGTTTTCGCGGGGCTCTATCCCGTCGCCCATGACGCTCCGACCTTGAGCCATGGACTGCGGACGGCCGCGGCGCCGTTGTTGGCGATCGCCGCCGTCGCCGGGGTGGCGACGCTCGTCCTTCTGTATCGCAGGCGTTATTCGGTGGCGCGCATTCCCGCCGTCGCGGCCGTCGGATCGGTGGTGACCGGCTGGGGTGTAGGCCAGTATCCGTGGCTACTGGTGGATCAGGTCACCATCGACGACGCGGGGGCGCCGATGCCACCTTGGTCGGCCTGTTGATCGTGGTGGGCATCGCCGGCGTCGTCGTGTTGCCGGCGTTGACTTACCTCTTCCGGCTGACGCAACAATGGACGCGGGTATGACCTCTCATTTTTGACTGCTCGCGCCGAGTGTCTCGTCGATCCGGCGAGGACTCAGCACGTTGTCGAGCACCATCGTTGCGCTGCCGATGACGCCGGATTGGTCCGCGTAGGTGGTCGGCACGACTTGGTGCACCCGAGTCGCGAGTGCAGTCGCGTTGCCGTACAACGTTTCCCGCAGTCCGGCGACGAAGATGTCGTACGCCCTTGCCATATCGCCCGCGACCACCAGCAAGGCCGGGTTGAGCAGGTTCACCGCGCCTGCGATCACCTCGCCGACGTGTCGCCCGCTGTCCCTGATCAGCCTGCGCGCTTCTTCGTCCCGCCGTTGGCCAACTCCACGACGTCGCGAATGTGTCCGACGGCACGGCCTTGTTGCGTCAGCGCCTTCACCAGGGCCCAACCGCCCGCGACCGCTTCCAGGCAGCCGATGTCGCCGCATCGGCACGGCAACCCGTCGGCGGCAGGCGTCTTGTTGTGACCGAACTCCCCCGCCGCCTGCACCGCGCCGCGCTGCGGCCAGCCGCCCGCGATGATGCCTGCGCCAAGACCTGTCGAGGCCTTGATGACGAGAACGTCGTCGACGGCGTGGCGTTCTCCGCGACGCTCTGCCAGCGCAATGACGTTGACGTCGTTGTCGAGGATGACGGGCGCATCGGTCAATTCAGCGAATAGGGCGACAGCGGAACCCCGTCCCAACCGCTGATGATCGGCGAGTCGAGGCTGCAGCCGCGTTGTTGGTCGACAGTCCCCGGCAAGCACAGCCCGACGCCGTGAATGCGCGCATCGCGGTGCCCGTAGTAGCACGTCGAGCCTCTTGACCACGTCGGGCATCAGCTCATCGGGACCGATGCCGGTCTCCTGGTCGATGTCACTTGCGGCGAGGATCTCGCCTGCGAGATCGCACACCGCGAGCCGGGTCCGACTGCGCCCGATCGCGGCGGCGAGCACA
>CAVWPQ010000029.1:0-216960 GCA_963756865.1 uncultured Actinomycetota bacterium
CGGGCAAGGGCAAGAACAAGCAGGCCGGAAAGAAGAAGGGCGGGCGGGGGCCGACGCCGCCGAAGACCCGCAGTCCGTTCGGTCCAGGTGCGGGAGTACCAGAAGGCTTCCCCGACCTGTCGAACATGCCGAAGGGTCTCGACGAGCTGCCGCCCGGTCTTGCCGACATCGATCTGTCGAAGCTGAAGTTCCCCAAGAACTAGCATGACGTCGCCGCGGCGCCTTCACGTCAAAGGTCGGGGATTGCCCGACGAGGAGCCGGTGGAGTGGTGGATCGTCGACGGCGCGCTGAGTGCCGAACCGGTCGCCGACGCGCAGACCGTCTTCGACGGCGGCTGGATCGTGCCCGGTCTCGTCGACGCGCACTGCCACGTCGGCCTCGGTGAACACGGCCCGCTCGACGACGTCGACGAATGCATCGAACAGGCGATAACCGAACGCGAAGTCGGCGCGCTGCTGCTGCGCGACTGCGGGTCGCCGATCGACACCCGCTCTCTCGAGCACCGCGACGACCTGCCGCGCATCATCCGGCACGGCCGTCATCTGGCCCGGCCGAAGCGCTATCAGCGCGATTTCGCCATCGAGTTGGAAGACGAGTCGCAGCTGCCGGAGGCGGTCGCCGAGCAGGCCCGCTGGGGAGACGGGTGGGTCAAGCTGGTCGGTGACTGGATCGACAGGGAGGTCGGCGACCTGGCCCCGCTGTGGTCCGACGATGTGCTCAAAGCGGCGATGGAGGCTGCGCACGCCGAGGGCGCGCGCGTCACGGCCCACGTATTCAGCGAGGACGCGCTGCCGGGTCTGATCAAGGCAGGCATCGACTGCATCGAACACGGCACGGGGCTGACCGACGACACCGTCGCGCTGATGGTCGAGCACGGGACGGCACTGGTGCCCACGTTGATCAACGTCGAGAACTTTCCCGGCATCGCCGACGGCGCGGCGAAGTATCCGGCGTACGCCAGCCACATGCGGGATCTGTATGCGCGCAGTGGACCCCGCGTCGCCGCCGCACACGAGGCGGGGGTGCCGATCTTCGCGGGTACCGACGCGGGAAGCATGGTCGCGCACGGCCGCATCGGCGATGAGATCGACGCGCTGAAACGGGTCGGGATGACACCGACAGAGGCGCTCGGCGCAGCGAGCTGGACCGCCCGCAGCTGGCTGGGCAGGCCGTCGCTCGAGCACGGCGCGCCCGCGGATCTGGTCTGCTACGCCGACGACCCGCGAACGGGTGCGGCGGTCATCAATGCTCCGGACGTGGTCATCCTGCGTGGCCGCGTCTACTAGCGCGCGGCTGCTGCGCGCCACGGCATGTCTGCTGGCGGTGCTCGCGTTGGCGGGTACGCCGCAGGCGGCGGCAGATCCAAACGCTTTGTGGGACATCGTGAACGGGCAGTGCGTTCCCGACCAGCGCGCCGCCGACAACCCGGCGCCCTGCGCGTTCGTCGATGTCGCGGGCGGCGAGTCGCGCGGTTACGCGGTGTTGAAGGATCTCGTCGGCGCGACGCAGTTCCTGTTGATTCCCACCGAGCGGGTCGCCGGGATCGAAAGCCCTGAGATCCTCGCCGCGGATGCGCCGAACTACTTCGGCGATGCGTGGCGCGCCCGGTCGTATGTCGAACAGCGCGCGGGCCGCGGGCTGCCGCGCGATTGGATGAGCCTGGCCATCAACTCCTCGGCGGCACGATCTCAGAACCAGCTGCACATCCACATCGACTGCATCCGCGCCGACGTCCGTCAGGCGCTGGCCACGCACGCAGGAGACATCGGGCCGACCTGGGCGCCACTATCCGTGCCGTTGGCCGGGCAGTCGTACCGCGCCATGGCGGTGCCGGGCGACGAGCTCGGTGTCCTGAACCCGTTCCGGCTGCTGGCAGACGGTCTTGCTGGCGGCGCATCCATGGGCGCGCAGACGCTGGTCGCGGTCGGCAGCACCGACGCCGACGGGCAACCCGGGTTCGTTCTGCTTGCGGGCAGCGCCGATGCCGCGAGTCCCGGCAGCGGCCACGGTGAGGATCTTCAGGATCACGACGCATGCCCGCCGCCCGCCGAGGCGATCGGCAAGTAGGCATCCCTAGTACACAGCGCGTTTGCCGGGCCTCCCTTTGGAAGGTCTCAGGCTTGTGCGAAGCCCCAGTCGAACAGGCCGATCGCCTGGCCGTAGAGGTCGCCCTGGCCATACATCTCCACGACGATCAGCCTGCGATTACCGCGCTGGGCTGCGGCCACGAAGGTATGGCGGGCGAGGTTGGTGAAACCCGTCTTACCCGCGATGGTGCCGGGATAGCGCGACAGCAGCTCGTTCTGGGCGGTGATCGTCTTTCCGGGGAACTGCGCGGAGCGCTCGCCGAAGATCTGGGCGATCAGCGGATAGGTCAGTGCCGCGCGGTAGATCACCGCCAGATCGTGGGGAGTGGTGATCGACTCCCAGCCCGGCCCGTCCAGACCGGACGGCGACGACGCCCGTGTGCTTCTTGCGCCGAGGGCGGCCGCCTTGCGGTTCATCGCCGCGACCGCGACGGCCTGCCCGCCGAGCATGTCGGCCAACATGTTCGCCGCATCGTTGCCCGACACCATCAACAGCGCTTCGACAAGCTGACGGGTGGTGTAGGCCTGCCCCGGTTCCAGCCCGACACAGGAGCATTCGACCTCGGTGTGGGACTGGTTGGCGCGTGCGAAGTTGTCGGGCCGAAGGTTGTCGAGGACGACCATCGCGAGCAGCGGCTTGATCGTGCTGGCCGGTGCATGCCGGCCGTACGGATCGTGCGACGCGAGGATGCGCCCGGAGTCGAGATCGGCGAGCAGCCATGCCTCGGCCGGGCCGTCTGGAAGGGCGATGGCGCCGGGCGGCTGGACTCCGGGCTCAGCCGACGCGGTCGGTGAGCCCACCGCAGAGCTCGTCATCGCGAGCGCGGTTATCAACGCAGCCAACATCTTTCGCACGAAGGCCGAGCGTATCCTGTGCAAACACTGGTTTTAGCCGCGCGGAGGTCTCGGATCCATTGCGGATCAACAACTTTTGATGACGACGCGACTACAGCGATCCGACGCTGCGCTGCCTGTCCTGGGCGAATCCCCAGTCGAAGAGGCCCATCGCCTGATCCCAGTACGTCGGCCCGCCCTCTTTGATCAACCCGTACATCATGGCGATCACCAGCCGGCGCCCGTCGCGGTCGGCGGCGGCGACGAATGTCTTCTTCGCCGCGTCGGTGAACCCGGTCTTGCCGCCGAGCGTTCCGGGATAGCGGTGCAGCAGTTCGTCGTCGTTGACGATCGGCACGTCGCCGGTCTCCGTCGGGAACGTCGCCGCAGGCTGCGCGATGATCTGCGCGAACACCGGGTTGGCCATCGCGGCGCGGAAGATGACCGCGAGATCGCGAGGAGTGGTGGAGCCGTCACCTGCGGGTCCGTCCAGCCCGGACGGCGTGGTCGCGTGCGTGCCGAGCGCACCGAGCGATGCGGCCTTGGCGTTCATCTTGGCCACCGCGACGTCGTAACCGCCGATCATGTCGGCCAGCGCGTTGGCCGCGTCGTTCCCCGACATCAACAGGACCGCTTCGAGGAGCTGACGCGCGGTGTAGGTGCGACCCGGCTCGACACCGGCGCAGGTGCACTCGACCTGGGTATCCGCCTCGGTGCCGACGACCGTCGCGTCCAGGTTGGTCACCTCGTCGAGCACGGTGACCACGAGCAGCGTCTTGATCGTGCTCGCGGGCGGATGCGGGACGTTCATCTCACGCTCGGCCAGCACAGCCCCGGAGTCCATGTCCGCGACGATCCAGGCCGGAGCGGGTCCCTCAGGTGGCGCGACGTTGCCGACCGGCTGGATGACAGGCGGCTCGGCCTCGGCGGGCGGAACGTCGGACAACGGTGCGACCGAGGTGAAGACCAGGCCCAGGCATGCGGCGACGACAGCGATAAACCTCCCCATGGGTCTAGCACCATAGCCCGCATCGCTGAATGACACCCGGCCGCGCGTGCAAGATGGACGAATGCTGAGCCTCGAAGAGATCTCCGACCGCCTCGAACTCCAACACCTGCTGATCAGCTACTCCGAGGCCATCGACCGCCGGGAGTTCGACGAGCTGGACGCGCTCTTCACCGAAGACGCCTACATCGACTACCGCGACACCGGCGGCATCGACGGCCAGTACCCGCAGATCAAGGCCTGGCTGGCCGAGACACTGCCCGCATTCTTCGAGCGCAACGCCCACATGCTCGGCCTGCCCGCGATCAAGCTCGCCGGTGACACCGCCACCGCGCGCACCTTCTGTTTCAACCCGATGATTCTCAAGGGTGAGAAGCCCAAGGTGATGCAGGTCGGCGTCTGGTACGACGACGAGTTCGTCCGCACCGCCGACGGCTGGAGGTTCTCCCGTCGCGTCGAGATCAAGTGCTACGACAAGATCCTGTGATGCCGTACCGGGCGCGATTTCGCCCGGTAGGGGCTGCTCTGGCACAATGGGCGGCTGTCTGCCGCGGGACTACGGCCCCGCGATGGTCACACACGTAAGGCAAAACCGGATCCGGGCATTCGGCCCGCGATCGCTGAATTGCAGCGTGGCAATCATCAGGAGAAGTCGCTTCAACCATGGCTGTCAAGATCAAGCTCACCCGGTTCGGCAAGATCCGCAATCCCCAGTACCGCATCGCCGTCGCCGACGCGCGCACCCGTCGTGACGGGCGCTCCATCGAGGTCATCGGCCGGTACCACCCGAAGGAAGATCCGAGCCTCATCGAGATCGACTCGGAGCGCGCCCAGTACTGGCTCGGCGTCGGCGCCCAGCCCACCGAACCCGTTCTGGCCCTGCTCAAGATCACCGGCGACTGGCAGAAGTTCAAGGGTCTGCCCGGCGCCGAGGGCACACTGAAGGTCAAGGAGCCCAAGACGAGCAAGCTGGACCTGTTCAACGCGGCGCTCGCCGAGGCCGACGGCGGCCCGAGCACCGAGGCCACCACGGCCAAGAAGAAGAAGGCGCCCGCCAAGAAGACCGCCAAGGGCGACGGAGCCGATGCGTCGGCGACCTCAGAATCCGCCGAGACGGCCGAGGCCGCACCTGCCGAGGCAGCTGCCGCGCCCGTCAAGGACGAGTCAGAGCCTGCCGCGGAAGGTGCCGACGCCGCGCCAGCCGCGCAGACCGAGGAATCGTGAGCTCGGTCGTCGTCGACGCCGTCGAGCACCTGGTCCGCGGCATCGTGGACAACCCCGACGACGTCCGAGTCGACATGGTGACGTCACGGCGCGGCCGCACCGTCGAGGTGCACGTGCACCCCGAGGACCTCGGCAAGGTCATCGGCCGTGGCGGCCGGACCGCGACGGCGCTGCGCACGTTGGTCGCCGGCATCGGCGGCCGCGGCATTCGCGTCGACGTGGTGGACACCGACCAGTAGCTGACTGACGTATGGACCTGGTAGTCGGGCGGGTCGTCAGGGCGCACGGCATCACCGGTGAGCTCGTCGTCGACGTCCGCACCGACGACCCGGACACGCGATTCGCGCCGGGAACCCGATTGCGGGCCCGGCTGAAGAACGGGCCGGAGCGCACCTATGTCGTCGAGTCAGCGCGTGAGCACAGCGGACGGCTACTGGTGCGGTTGACCGGTGTCACGGACCGAAACGCAGCGGATGGCCTGCGGGGCAACCTGTTTCTCGTCGATTCAGAAGATCTGCCCCCGATCGAGGATCCCGACGAGTTCTACGACCACCAGCTCGAGGGGCTGCGGGTGGTGACGACCGACGGCCACCTTGTCGGCAACGTCAACGAAGTGCTGCACACTGCGGCGGGCGAGTTGCTGTCGGTGACGTCGGAGACCGGCGCCGAAGTGCTTGTGCCGTTCGTCAGCGCGATCGTCACCGAGGTGTCGCTGCAGAATCAGACCATCGAGATCGACCCACCCGACGGTCTTCTGGATATCCAGTGAGGATGCGTGAGCGTGCGCATTGACGTGGTGACGATCTTCCCCGACTATCTGGATCCGTTGCGGCAAGCGTTGCCGGGCAAGGCTATCGAGGCGGGGATCGTCGATCTGGCTGTGCACGACCTGCGCCGGTGGACGCACGACGTTCATCGCTCCGTCGACGACTCACCCTATGGCGGCGGCCCCGGCATGGTGATGAAGGCGCCGGTCTGGGGAGAGGCGCTCGACGAGATCTGTTCGCCGGAAACACTTCTCGTCGTTCCAACGCCTGCGGGACGGTTGTTCACCCAGGAGACGGCGCAACGCTGGGGCGACGAGGCGCATCTGGTCTTCGCGTGCGGGCGCTACGAGGGTATCGATCAGCGCGTGATGGAGGACGCCGCACAGCGGATGCGCGTCGAAGAGGTTTCCATCGGCGACTACGTGCTGCCCGGCGGCGAGTCGGCCGCGCTGGTGATGATCGAGGCCGTCGTGCGCCTACTTCCCGACGTGTTGGGCAATCCCGCATCGCATCAAGAGGATTCGCATTCGGTGAAGAACCTGGGTCTGCTCGAGGGCCCGAGCTACACCAGGCCGCCGAGTTGGCGCGGCCTTGATGTCCCCGATGTGCTGCTCTCGGGTGACCATGCGAAGCAGGCGGCTTGGCGGCGGCAGCAGAGCCTGGACCGAACCCGTGAACGCCGGCCCGACCTGCTCGGCGACAACTAGACTGCGCCGCTCCGCGCTCGCTCCGGTCCTCGCTCGTCCCTCGCTGCGATCCTCACTCGCGCTCGCGGACGATCAGATCTTGCCGCCGGGGAACATCGTCTTGACGACCTGCGTCATCCGGTCTCGGGCCGCCGCGGCACCGGTCGGGTCCAGCGATCCCATCGCGAGCACATAGCGGCGGTCGGGGCCGATTGCACCCGTGGAGACGTGCAACTGGTTGCCGCCGTTCCAGCAGCAGAACCAACCCTGCTTGACTGCGACCGGCTCGGCATAGAGCCCTTCTGGGATACCGAAACGCTGTGGATAGCCGTCGAGTCCGGTCGGCGTCGACTGAGCGAGGTTGCCCATGATGACGTTGGTCTGCTCGGCAGGCAGACCGCCGCTGCCGTCGAGCAGCATGTCGTAGTAGCGGACGAGATCGCTTGCGGTACTGGTGGTGACGTCCCAGTGCCCGTTCCAGGGCGCCGTCGTGCCCCCCAACCCGTACCGCGCCTTGACGCGGGCGATGACAGCGTTGCCGCCGAGGCGGTCCCAGAAGTTCTGGGCCGCGCTGTCGTCGGAGGACCGCAGCATCACGTCAAGGGATTTGCGGTCGGCAGGAGAGAGCGTCGTCTCGCCCTTGGACTCCTTCAACAGCAGATCATCGGCGATGAACAGCTTCACCACCGATGCGATCGGAAACGATGAGCCGTCGCCGCCCGAGACGGTCTGGCCGGTGTTGCGATCCATCACCATGACTGAGATGTCGGCACCCGCGTTCGCCGCGTCGGCGATCGCTTGCTTGGTGCGGGCGTCGAGGCCGTCGAACGCAGCAGACGGCGCGTCCGGCGGGGCCTCGGGCATGGGGAGGGTGTTGTTCTGCGGCGCGACGACCGTTAGTTGTGGCGTATCCGAAGCCGGCGGTGATCCGTTGCTTTGCGCCTCACATCCCGCAACGACCAGCACCGCACACATGATGGCTGCGATCGCCGTCGCCCGACTCGACGGCCGCCCGCGCATAGCTCTCCTCTTAGGAACGATGAATCAGATCATTACCCGGGGCGCCGCTGGTCTAACCGCACCGCGGCACCTGCCGTCGCCAGCGGTCCCAGCTTAGTACCCGGCGAGCTAGATCCGCCCGCCAGGGAACATCGTCTTGACGGCTTGGGTGATGGTCGCGCGTGCCGCATCCGCAGTCGCAGGCTGGTCTGACGCGATCGCCATGACGTAGCGGTGGTCGGATCCGATGATGCCCGTCGACAGATGCATCCAGTCCGAGCCGATGCAGCACATCCAGCCCTGTTTGACCGCGACCGGTTCGGCGTAGAGGCCCTCGGGGATGCCGAACCGCTGCGGGTAAACGCCGCCGGGCATCATGCCGTCGATTCCCGTCGGAGTGGATTGGGCGAGGTTGTCGACGATCATGTCGGCCTTCTCCCTGGGCAGACCACCCTCGCCCGACAGCATCATGTCGTAGTAGCGCACCAGGTCAGCAGCAGTGCTGATGGTGTTGAACCACAGGCCGTTGGGCCGAGTACCCGACAGCCCGTAGCGGTCGGCGACCCGCGTGACGATCGCGCTACCGCCGTTGCGGTCCCAGAACACCTGCGCCGCGCTGTCGTCCGAGGACCGCAGCATCGACTGGAACATCTTCATGTCGGCGGGCGACAGGGGCGGCCCGCGCAGCAGCATGTCGTCGGCGATGAACAGTTTGACCACCGATGCGATGGCGACGCCCCTGTTGTTGCCGTTGGTGACACGTTCGCCGGTCGACCGGTCCAGCACGACGGTGGTGATGTCGGCGCCCTTGGCGGTGGCGTCCGCCGTGGCCTGCTCGGTCCGTTCGTCCAGCCCGTCGAAGGACGAGGCGGGCTCGTCGGGCGCGGCTTCTGGCAGCGGAGCCAGCGGCCCTTGCGGCGCGACGACCGTCAGCGCAGGTGGGGCGGGGTCGGCGGCCGGCGGCGTGCCGTAGGACCGGGCTTCGCAGGCGGCAAGGGCGAGCACCACCGCGGTCACCGCGACCAGCCTCGATGGCCGCCGACGCATACGCATCCTCCAACAAACGCTGACGCGGGGAACGGACGTGGCTGACTGCCGCCCGCCCGTAGCAGTGAGCGTAACCGTTCGCCGGTGACTGCGGGACCCCAGTCAGGCGCGCGATTTCACTGCATGCGGCCCCGTCTGGCACAATTGACCAGTTGTCTGTGCGAGACGCGGGCCGGCGAGGCCGTGAACCGCGAGATGCACAAGATACGCCCGAACCGATCGGCGCGGCGACGCGTGAGATCGCGGGCCGCCGATAGCCGCGAACAGCAAGGAAGAGTCACCGATGAACACGCTGGACTTCGTCGATCAGTCGTCGTTGCGCGACGACATTCCGGACTTCGGCGCCGGGGACACCGTCAACGTGCACGTCAAGGTCATCGAGGGTGCCAAGGAGCGCATCCAGGTGTTCAAGGGCGTCGTACTCCGCCGCCAGGGCGGTGGCATCCGCGAGACCTTCACGGTCCGCAAGGAGAGTTACGGAGTCGGCGTCGAGCGGACGTTCCCCGTGCACTCGCCGAACATCGACCACATCGACGTCGTCACCCGCGGTGACGTTCGGCGCGCCAAGCTCTACTACCTGCGCGAACTCCGCGGCAAGAAGGCGAAGATCAAGGAGAAGCGCTGACGTCGCTCGCGGTGTTCCGCTTCGTCGTGGCTACGCTGATCCCGTGAGCGGAACCCCGGACGCCCCAGACTCCTCATCCGAGCGCACGCTCGACCACGACGCCGACGAGCAGGCCGACGAGGCCGCTGACAAGAAGAAGCGTAAGGGCGGCGCACTTCGCGAAGCCGCCATTCTCGTGGTGATCGCGGTCGGTCTGTACTACCTGATGCTGACCTTCGTCGCCCGGCCGTATCTCATTCCGTCGGAGTCGATGGAGCCCACCTTGCACGGCTGCTCAGGCTGCGTCGGCGACCGCATCATGGTCGACAAGATCAGCTACCGGTTCACCGAGCCGAGGCCGGGTGACGTGGTCGTGTTCAAGGGGCCGCCGAACTGGAATGCCGGCTACAAGTCCATCCGGTCCGACAACCCCGCGTTGCGTTGGGTGCAGAACGCCCTTTCGTTCATCGGTTTCGTCCCGCCGGATGAGAACGACCTCGTCAAGAGGGTCATCGCAACCGGCGGCCAGACCGTCGAATGCCGCCAGAGCACAGGGTTGACCGTCGACGGCAAGAAACTCGACGAGCCCTATCTCGACCTCCAGACCATGAACGTGCCCGATCCCGACAAGTACCGCTGTTTCGGCTTCGAGTTCGGCCCCGTCAAGGTGCCCGACGACCGGGTCTGGGTGATGGGGGACAACCGCACGCATTCGGCCGATTCGCGGGTGCACTGCGCCGACAATCCCGCCGATTTCCAGAGCGGGATCAAGTGCACCGGCGATCCGAACGCGGGAACCGTCCCGCTGGACAATGTCATCGGAAAGGCGCGGTTCATCGCCTGGCCGCCATCGCGATGGGGTGGGGTTAACTCGGTGGATCCGCAGACTCAATAGTGGCTGCGACCTGGCCGCCGCGAACGGTGATCCGCAAGTCCTCCGGGCTGCGCACCCTCGAGTCGGCGCTGTACCGCTCCGGTCTCGGGCCGGTCGCAGGCGTTGACGAGGTCGGGCGAGGCGCCTGCGCAGGACCGCTGGTCGTCGCATCATGCGTGCTCGGGCCGAACCGGTTGGAGAGCCTGGCCGCGCTCGACGACTCCAAGAAGCTCAACGAGAAGGAACGCGAACGGCTGTTTCCCCTGATCCGCCGGTACGCGCTGGCGTATCACGTGGTGTTCATCCCGTCGGTCGAGGTGGACCGTCGCGGGGTGCATGTGGCCAACATCGAGGGGATGCGCAGGGCCATCGCGGGCTTGTCGTTGAAGCCGGGTTACGTGCTGAGCGACGGATTCCGGGTGCCGGGCCTTGCGGTGCCGTCGCTGCCGGTCGTCGGCGGCGACGCCGCTGCGGCATGCATCGCCGCTGCCAGCGTGCTGGCCAAGGTCAGCCGGGATCGCCTGATGGTGAAGATGGAGACCGACCACCCCGGTTACGGGTTCGCCGAGCACAAGGGCTACAGCACGCCCGCGCACGGGGCCGCGCTGGCCCGCCTCGGGCCGTGCAGCCAGCACCGATACTCGTTCATCAATGTCCGCCGGGTGGCCACACCCACGGGCACCACAGTGATCACGGAGCTCGCGGACGACTGCCTACCGGAGCAGCGTGGCGAAGTCGGGTAGGGGAAGATGTTTCTACACGAACACGAAGGACTGTTGAAGCGATGAGTGCCGAAGATCTCGAGAAGTACGAAACCGAGATGGAGCTCTCGCTGTACCGCGAATACAAGGACATCGTCGGGCAGTTCAGCTACGTGGTGGAAACCGAGCGGCGGTTCTATCTGGCAAACAGTGTGGAGCTGGTGCCCAGGAACGCCGATGGTGAGGTGTACTTCGAACTGCGGCTTGCCGACGCCTGGGTGTGGGATATGTATCGCCCTGCCCGGTTCGTCAAGCAGGTGCGGGTCATCACGTTCAAAGATGTGAACATCGAAGAGGTGGAGAAGCCCGAACTGCGGCTACCCGAATAGGCAGCTAGCTTCTGGGTTCGCGCAGGTGCTCGCCGAAGAAGGCGAAAACCCGTGACCACGCATCGGTTTCCGCGGCCTCGTTGTAGCCGAATCCCGTGATGCGGACCAGCGGTTGAGCCGGAAGTTGATTGGCGAAACTGTGCCCGGCGCCGGGGTAGGCCTTGATGTCGGACGGGATGTCCAGCTCGTCGACGACCTTCTGCAGCTTGTCGGCCGCACCGACACCGATGGGGTCGCGACGGCCGAAGCTGGCCACGATGGGACACGAGCCTTCCAGCGTCTCGCGCAGGTTGCGGGGCAGCGGCGTGCCGTAGAACGGGGCTGACGCGCCAAAGCCTTTGGGGGACAGCACCAGAGCGAACTGGCCGCCCATGCAGAAGCCTGCGATGCCGACGGCGCCGGAGGCCTGAGGCATGGCGAGCAGATGATCCCTTGCGGCAAGGATGTCGTCGAGCGCCCGGCCGCGCTGGGTCAGCAACTCACGAAAGACGCGGGTGACGCAGCGGGCCCGCCCGCCGCGGGCGAACATGTTCGGCGTGATTGCGATGTAGCCCGCCGCGGCGACCTTTCGCGCGATTCGTTCGTTGTCCGGTCCGTAGCCGACCACGTCGTGCACCAGCACGATGCCTGGCCACGGCCCAGGGCCGTCCGGAACGCTGAGAAGCGCGTCGATCGGGCCGGCGGGAGCAGCGATCGTGATGGTCTGCACGCGATCAACCTAACTGCCGCGTGCGACGAGGGTCACGACAACTGGGCGGCGATTTCGTCGAAGGCGGCGATGGTGGGGAACAGCATGGTGGCGTCCTGCGGAAGCGGCCAGCTCGACAGCTTGGCGGCGACCATGTTCGCGGCGCGGTTGACGTAGACCATCTGGCCGTGAATCCCGAGGCACAGCAGCACGTTGTTGCCCGGATAGGGGAACCAGCACTGGTTGCGGTACATCCCGCCGGGCATGCGGTTGTCGCCGGGGCTGGCGGCGAATGCGGACCGCGAGTCGAGCCCGCCCGTGAAGGTGTCGGCGATCCACGACAGCGAGACCACACGTTCGCCCGTCTGCGACGTGCCGCCGTTGGTGAACAGCGAGCCGAACCTGACCAGATCGGACAGGCAAGTGTTGATGCCGCCGTCGAACATGCCGGTGCCCACGGAGTCGACGCCGATCGACGCGTCGGCCCGCGCCCCCAGCTTTGACCACATCAGCTGCGACATCAGCTCGGGCATCCGCAGTCCGCTCGCCGCCTCGCAGATCCAGCCGAGCACATCGGTCTCGCAGGACCGGTACTCGAACGGCCCGCCGTGCGGCGACTTCTGCGCAAGGGTGGTCAGGAAGTCGTACATCGTGGTGGGCAGGTCCGGCACGGTGCGCGGCGCCCATCCGATGGCCTGTTCGATCAACCGCACCTCGGCCATCGGGTCGAGGTAGTTCTCGGAAAACTTGATGCCCGAACGCATATCGAGCAGGTTGCGCACCGTCGCACCCGCATAGCCGGAGTTGGCGAGCGCGGGCACATAATGGGTCAGCTCCGCGTCCGGATTCACCGTGCCGCTGCTGACGAGCGCACCGACGACCATCCCGACCAGTGACTTGCTCACCGACATCAGCAGGTGCGCGGAGTCGCCACCCATGCCGCCGTAGTAGTGCTCCTCGAGCACCTTGCCGTGCTGGGTGACCATCCAGCCGTCTGTGACGGTGGCCGCCATCACGTCGCCGACGGTGGTGCGCTTGCCGTTCGTCCGGTCGTAAAGCGGGATGTCGGATAGGTCGACCGACGCCTGCGGTAGCTCGGCGACCGGTCCTGTGCCGCGGGATATCACCGCGGTGGGCAGGAACTCGGCGATGTGCTGAAACGTCCAGTGGAGTTGGCCGGCCGACTGCCAGTTGTCCAGTGTCACGTCCGACGGCACGCGTCCGGTGTCGCCTCCCAGAGCCATGGCGATGACTGTAGTGGCCCCCTATCTCAGCCCGACTTCACGCCCGCGTTCGTGATCGGCGTTGCGGGCTTCGCGATCGGTGTACCTGCGTATTCGGCGCGGATCGAGTCGATGAGATGACGGGCGCGAATGGTCAATGTCGACTTGCCCGCGGCCGAGTCGATCTGCAGCCTGCCCTTCGTGACGAGCACCCCGAGGTCGGCGCCCTTCCAGCGATAGTCGCCGGGGGCGTAGATCCTCATGAAGAACGCCTCGGCCTCGTTCTGGAGTTGGTGCCAGTCCAGTGCGCGCCGTCGGAACACCAGCGCGCCGCTGCTGTCGAGCGAGTACTGGCCGGTCTGCGGCGTGGCGGTAAGGCGTTGGACGATGTCGTCGGTCTCCTTCATCACCATCTGGCTCCACAGATCGCCCGACGCCAGCTCCTCCCACCTCTCGTTGATTTCGTCGATGTCCAGTTCGAAGTCGACGTTCATGTACTCGAGGATGTGGAACAGGAACAGCGGCACGTCGGCGTAGGCGCCCGCGGTGACGTTGGTGATCGACGACGCCCCGCTGATGCGCGGGTTGAGCTCACCGAGGTAGATCTCGCCGGTGTCGGTGTCCACGAGCACATCCACCTCGAAGAAGCCGCGGTAGCCCTCCTTGGCCAGCCGGTCGCCGAGGCGCCGCACCAACTCTGTTGCGGTGCGCCTGCTTTCGCCCGTCAGCACCTCGGGGAACATCTCGTTGCCGCACCATCCGCCGCGCGACGGCGTGAGCCGCTTGTAACCGATCAGCTCAGACATGAACGGTCCGACGACGGTGCCGCACCGGGTCAGCACCGCTTCCACCGCGACCGGGCGATTGTTGATGCGGCGCATCACCTTGATATCTTCGCCGACGATGTCCTTGCTGTGCTTCTTCCAGTCGGCCTCCGACGAGATGAAGAAGGTCGTCTTGCCGGAGTCCCCGTATGGCGTCTGGACGACGAGTTCGTCACCGAGACCGGCCTTTTCGGCCGCCTTCTGAAGCCCGGCCCAGTCGTCGACGCGGGTCAGCACGTTCGGAACGCTGGGGGCGCCCGCCTCATTACCCAGCTGCGTCGTGACGATTTTGGAGTCCAGGTGCGTGCGCAGGCTCGCGGCGGGAAGGATCAGGTCGTAGCCGAGTTCCTTGCAGATCTCCTCGGTCTCGCTGTCGAAGAAGACCATTGCCACCTTGGGCCGGATGCCGCGCGGGGTCACCGAGTCGATGTGCGCCCGCACCTCGTGGTTGGTGAGTAGCCAGTTGTTGATCTCTTCGCCGCTCTCGAACTCCTGATACGGCTTGTCGGTCGGTGTGAACACCCGTGGATGGGCGCCATCCCATGCGTCGTAGTACGTGATGTAAGTGAAGTTGCGGACCCAGCGATCAAGGCCGAGCAGATTGAACGGGGTGGCGCCGAAGAACAGGATCGGTACGTCGTTGGTCCGAAAGAAGTGGCGCACCTCGGAGATGTTCTTCAACTTGCGTCGCGACTGCCCCGAACCCGATGCGAAGGCGGCGTCCGTGCCGACGCTGACCTCGATCGGCTTGGCCGACGGGGACGTATCGGTGGCGGGTGTGGTGGCTCCTGATTTCAGGCCGACGGCTTTTCTGATGGGGCGCTTGGCCGGTGCGTCTGCCGTGGCGGTGGCGCGCGCTGCGGCGTCGATCCTCGAGGCGGCGGCCTTCGCGGCGGCGGTCTTGGTGGGGCGCGTCGCGCGTTTGGCGGGTGCCGCCTTCTTCGCGGTCTTCTTCGCCACCTTCTTTGCCGCGGTCTTCGCTGCGCTCTTGGTTGGTCGCTCGACCGGTGCGGCCCGCTTCGCGGGGGTCTTCTTCGCGGCGGCGGTCTTGGTGGGACGCGTCGCGCGTTTGGCGGGAGCGGCCTTCTTCGCCGTCTTCTTGGCCGTCTTCTTGGCCACGGACTTGGTCGCCCGCCTTGATCGAACCGGCCGGTCACTCATGGTGTGCACCTCGCTGCTCGTCGCGGATGCCTCACCCTAATTCGCAACCGCGCCGCGCAAGGTGAGTTCAGTTACCTTCGGACAGATCAGTCGATTCGCAGACCGTTGAGCACGTGGCTCAATTCGGTGAGTGCCTTGCGGTGGGCAGCCTTGTTGTCGTCGGCGCGCGCGACGGTCATCGCTGTCTCGCAGAGGGCGCCGTACAGAAAGACGGCAAGGGGAGCGGCGGGTCGTGGAGCTATTCGGCCGGCATCGACCGCCCTGGCGATGGCGATCTCCATCAGTTCCATCATCGGAGCCTCCATGCGCCGCACGCCCTGCCATCCGATGGCCGCGAGCGCGTCGAGGAGCATGATCCGCTGCAGCCCCGGCTCGAGGCACTCCTCCAGAAACGCCCGACAGCAGGCGCCGAACGCATCCCATGGATCGCGCTTGGATGCGTACACGGCTGGCAGAGCCGTGCACAACCGGTCGACCTCACGCGCGAAGACCGCCTCGAAGAGCTGTTGCTTGCCCTGGAAGTGGTGGTAGACGGCACCTTTGGTGACGCGGGCCTTGGCTGCCACCGCGTCGAGGGACGTTGCGGCGTAGCCGTCCTTGGCGAAGAGTTCGCGAGCGGCGTCGACGAGAGCGGTGACCGTCGACTCGGTGCGTTCCGCCTGGGTTCGTCTCGCCTGCTTCGCCGGCACGGACCCACGATAACGGCTACCCAGCAACGAACTGCCCCGCCGCGTCGTCGCTACAAGATCCGATAGACCCGGTAGTCGATGTGATCCGGCGACAGAATGTTGTAGCCGACGGCGACGATCTCGTTCAGCCACGAATAGCGGTCGTCGGCCGTCTCGAATTTCGGTGTCGTGCGCACGTAGGTCTGGTCGAACGGCAACACTTCGCCGGCGGCGAGCCGGTCGAGACCGTCGGCGGGAATCCTGATCACGCCTCTGGTCTCGTAGTGGATGAGCGCACCGTCGTGTGTTCGGAGCGTCGCGCGGACGTCGATCCGGCCGATCTGGTCGGTGCCGACCAACAGCCAGTCCCCGCCGCCGGGCAGCAGCTCGCCCTGCAACCGTGGCCCCTCGATGACGCCGCCATTCGTGATGAACGTCAGCCTGGTTCCCGCCGTGGTGGAAATCAGCTGTGCCGGTTGAAGTTCGACGTGCATGTCGAAGAGGTGCTCGGCGGGCAGCCGGTCGAGCAGCGGCAGCTGGTCTGCGGGCGTACCGCTCTCGGTGGCGACGGCGGTCATCGGGTCACCGTCTCCATCGCGGCCTGGAGTTGGACCGTGTCGATGAACGTGTCTTTACGGGCGACGAGCCCGTCGGGCGAGACGACGACGATGTCCAGGCAGTCGAACCGGATGTCGCCGGATATCAGCGCCCAGTCGAGCACCCAGTGGTCTTCTCCGTAGAACACCCGGTACGTCTCGAACGAGAAGTCCGGGAACAATTCGAACAGCTGGCAGAACGTGGTGCGAACGGCATCGCGGCCGTCGACCGGCTCGCCGCCGGTGTGAGTCCAGAACCGGGTGTCATCGGTGTGAAGGGCGACGATGGCGTCCGGATCACGCTGCGCCCATGCGGCGAAATAGTTCTCCGAGATCGCTCTGAGGTCGATGGCGGTGGCGGTGGTGGGGGACATGGCGGCTCCGATCGCGTAAGAAACATACTCTAGGTAGGTAATAACATACCAAGAGTATGCAATATGTCCACCCTCGCTGCGGAAGGTCTAGTTGTTGAAGCCGTAGACCATCGCCGTCACCGTGGGCTGGTCAGCTGACAAATCGCACCTCCGCGCCTTGATTGTCGCGAAGGGGACAACCGGCCGAACGAAATTGGGAGACTGGGCAGGTGCAAACCACACGCCACTGCTGGCTGACAGATATGGACGGTGTTCTTGTCCACGAGGAGCGTGCCCTGCCAGGGGCCGCGGAGTTTCTCCAACGCCTCGTCGAGAAGAAGCGACCCTTCCTCGTGCTGACCAACAACTCGATCTTCACCCCGCGCGACCTTTCGGCGCGGTTGGCCCGGTCGGGCCTGTCGGTGCCGGAATCGGCGATCTGGACGTCGGCGCTGGCGACGGCGGACTTTCTCGGCGGTCAGCTGCCCGGCGGATCGGCCTACGTCATCGGCGAGGCCGGGCTGACCACCGCGCTGCACGAGGTCGGTTACACGCTCACCGATGTCGAGCCGGACTTCGTCGTGCTCGGCGAGACGCGCACCTACTCGTTCGAGGCGATCACCAAGGCGATTCGGCTCATCCTGGCCGGCGCACGGTTCATCGCGACCAACCCCGACGTCACCGGACCGTCGGCCGAAGGGCCGACGCCAGCCACCGGATCGGTCGCGGCGATGATCACAAAAGCCACGGGGCGGGACCCGTACTTCGTCGGCAAGCCCAACCCGATGATGTTCCGCAGCGCGCTCAACCGCATCGAGGCGCATTCCGAGGACACCTACATGGTGGGCGACCGGATGGACACGGATGTCGTCGCGGGCATCGAGGCGGGTCTCGAGACGATCCTCGTCTTGACCGGGTCGACCACCCGCGACGACGTGGAGCGCTACCCGTTCCGGCCGAGTCGCATCCTGCCGAGCATCGCCGAAGCCATCGACCTGGTGTGATCGGCGTCGAGCTGGCCACTGATACGCCTATGTTCAGGGAGTGATCATCGACCCGCGAGGAGGCTGAAAGTCGCCGAGATCGAGCTGATCGGTGTTCCGTTCGACGGCTATGGGCGACCGGGCAACCAAGCGCGGGCGTCGAACGCGCTTGTCGATGCCGGACTGCTCGATGCGTTCGAACACCACCACGTCGCGACACACTGTGAGCTCGACCTGCCCGGCGGGGACCCCACGCGCGGTCCGACAAGCCTGATCAACGAGCGCGCATTGCTGGCGATGACCCGCGCGCTCAACGAGCGAGTCGGGACGGCGGTGACGTCGGGCAGGCTCCCGATCGTCTTCGGCGGCGACTGCTCCACGCTGCTCGGGATCGTCACGGGACTGCGCGATCACGTCGGCGACGTCGGCCTGGTGTTCATCGATGGGCACGAGGACACCATGCCGCTCGACGTGTCCGAGGACGGCGAAGCCGCCAACACCGAGCTCGGGTTGCTGCTCGGGCTGACCGGACGAACACTCGGCGGCGAACTCGGCTCTCGGCTTCCGGCGCTGCGACGTGACCGGATCGTCGTACTCGGCCCGCGCGACGACGCATGGCGACGACAGTTCAACGTCGGCACCCTCGCCGACAACGGGGTGTGGGTGGCGCCGCTCGCCGAGGTCGCCGACGACCCAGCCGGAGCGGGACGCCGCGCCATCGAGCAGCTCGCCGCGGGAGTGGACAGATGGTGGCTGCACATCGACCTCGACGTGCTCGATCCGAACGAGTTCCCTGCGCAGGGACTGCCCGACTTCCCCGACGAGCCCGGTGGGCTGACCTGGGATCAGCTGACCGACATGGTGATGGCGCTGTTCACCACGTCGGCGTCATGCATCGGGGGCAGCATCGCGATCTATGACCCCGATCAGGATCCGGACCGCAGCGGGGCGGCACGGATCGTCGCCTTCATCCGTAACGTGGTGGCCCGTCCCACGATCAGTCGCTGAACCAGGAGACCCGTGGCAGAACCCATCGACGAGAACTTCACCGCCACCATCGCGGCGATGACCGCCTCGACGCGCCGACGCACCGACGACGAACCGGTGCGCCACGGCTCGACGTTGACCGCGCGGGTGTGCTTGGCGCTGTTCGATGTTCAGCTTGGCAGCAGACATCTGGACCTCGTGGCACGGTGGCTGCGCTCGCAGGGCAGGGGTTACTACACCATCGGGTCGTCAGGACACGAGGGCAACGCCGCCGTCGCCGCAGCGCTGCGCCCCACCGACCCGGCGCTGCTGCACTACCGGTCGGGCGCCTTCTTCCTGGCCCGCGCCGCAGCCGTCGACGGGCGCGAACCGCTTCGCGACGTGCTGCTCGGCCTTGTCGCGGCGACGGATGAGCCGATCGCAGGCGGCAGGCACAAGGTGTTCGGCCGCCACGACCTGCACATCATTCCGCAGACCTCGACGATCGCCTCGCATCTGCCGCGCGCGCTCGGGGTCGCGTTCGCTATCGCGCGGGCCAAGAAGCTCGGGGTGACTTGTGCATGGCCGGACGATGCCGTCACGGTCTGCAGCTTCGGCGACGCGTCGGCGAACCACTCCACGGCCGTCGGTGCGATCAACGCCGCGCTGCACTCGGCCTATCAGGGCGTGCCGATGCCACTGTTGTTCGTGTGCGAGGACAACGGCATCGGCATCAGCGTGAAGACCCCCCGCGGCTGGATCGAGCAGAGCTACCGCAACCGTGAGGGTTTGGCGTACTTCGGCGCTGACGGTTGTGATCTGCCCGCGACGTTCGATGCGGCCACCGCGGCCGCCGCCTGGGTGCGAACTCGTCGGCGCCCGGCGTTCCTGCATCTGAAGACGGTTCGGCTGATGGCCCACGCAGGCTCCGACTACGAACCGTCCTATCGTCGGCCTGACGAGATCGCGGGAGACTACCAACGAGATCCGTTGGTGCGCACCGCAGAACTGTTGGTGACCGAAGGTGTGTTGACGCCGTCCGAGGTGCTCGACCGCTACGAGGCCAAGCGCGATGAGGTGATGAAGCTGGCGGCCGAGGTCGCCGACTCCGCCCAGCTCGACAGCGCTGAGGCGGTGATGCGCCCCCTCGCGGTCGCGATGGAAGATGCGATCGCCGCTGCGCCTGCGTCGCTGGCCGCGTCGGTCCGTGCAGGCGATCCCGACGCGCCGATGACCGTGGCGATCGGCATCAATCGCGCGCTCCACGACATCCTGGACCGCTATCCCGAGGCGATCGTCTTCGGCGAGGACGTCGCGCGCAAAGGCGGTGTTTACGGCGTCACCCGCGGGCTGATGAACCGGACGAGTTCGGCGCGCGTGTTCGACACGTTGTTGGACGAACAGTCGATCCTCGGGCTGGCGTTGGGCGCCGGTGTGTCCGGGTTGCTGCCGATACCCGAGATCCAGTACCTCGCTTACCTGCACAACGCCGCCGACCAGATTCGCGGCGAGGGCGCGACGTTGCAGTTCTTCTCCGACCGGCAGTACCGCAATCCGATGGTCGTGCGGATCGCGGGATACGGCTACCAGAAGGGTTTCGGCGGCCACTTCCACAACGACAATTCGATCACCGCCATCCGGGACATTCCTGGACTCGTCATCGCCTCGCCCGCGCGTCCCGACGACGCTGCGGCGATGTTGCACACCTGCGCCGCTGCGGCAAAGACGTCTGGCGCGGTATGCATCTTCCTGGAGCCGATCGCGCTCTACCACACACGCGACCTACACGAGGATGGCGACGAGCAGTGGCTCGCGGCCTATCCCACCGAAGGGGTGCCCGTCGGCAAGGCTCGAACCTACGGGGAGGGAACGGATCTGACGATCCTCACCTTCGCCAACGGGGTACGGATGAGCCTGCGCGTCGCTCGACGGCTCGAGGCCCGCGGCATATCCGCACGCGTCGTCGACCTGCGGTGGCTGGCGCCGCTGCCCGTCGATGACGTGCTGCGAGAGGCCAACGCCAGCGGTAAGACACTCATTGTCGACGAGACGCGGCACACCGGCGGAGTCGGCGAAGGCATCCTCGCCGCCCTGCTCGAACACGGCTACACCGGCGAGGTCGACAGAGTGGCCAGTGCGGACAGCTTCATCCCGCTCGGAGACGCGGCGCTCGAGGTGCTGCTGTCGGAGGAGACGATCGAGTCCGCGGCCATCAAAATGGCCGGCTAGGGGCACTGCTTACACTTGGCCGCGATGACCGCGGACGCGAGGAGCATAGACATTTCAGACCCGACGCGACCCTTGGCCGGTGTGCGGATCGTCGAGATCTCCAGCTTCGTCGCGGTGCCGTTGGCCGGGATGACGCTGGCTCAGCTCGGCGCCGAGGTGGTGCGGGTCGATCCGATCGACGGTGCCGCCGACTACCTTCGCTGGCCGATCACCGACGATGGCGCGAGCATCTACTGGGCCGGGCTGAACAAGGGCAAGCGGTCGGTGGCCGCCGACTTCCGCTCACCGGACGGCCAGGACCTCGTGCAGCGGTTGATCGCCGATGCCGGCGTGTTGATCACGAATGTCGTCGGGCGCGAATGGCATTCCTATGACACGTTGACGAGACTGCGGCCCGATCTGATCCATGTCGAGGTGTCCGGCCGCGCCGACGGCGGTACCGGCGTGGACTACACCGTCAACGCCGGTCTCGGGTTCCCGTTGGTGACGGGACCCCCCGACCTCGCAACGCCGGTCAACCACGTGCTGCCTGCGTGGGATGTCTCGTGCGGCATCTACGCGGCGCTGTCGGTCGTCAGCGCGCTGCGCCACCGGGACAGCGCCGGAGGCGGCCAGCGGATCTCCATCCCGCTGGAGAACGTCGCGCTGGCGACGGCGGGCAATCTCAGCTTCCTCACCGAGGTGATGGTGAACGGTTCGACGAGGGAACGGATCGGAAACTCGATCTACGGGCAGTACGGCCAGGAGTTCACCAGCAGCGACGGAGTGTCGTTCATGATCGTCGCACTCACCCGGCGCCACTTCCGCGATCTAACCGACCTGACCGGAACGACCAACGCCGTTGCCGCACTTGCTGAAACGCTCGACGCCGACTTCACCGACGAGGGTGACCGATACCGGCACCGCGACGCGCTGACCGGTCTGTTCGCCGAGTGGTTCTCGAAGCACCCGGCATCAGACGTCGCCGATGCGCTTTCGGCTTCTTCGGTTCTGTGGGAGCGCTACCGCACCTTCGCCGAAGTGGCCGACGACGAGCGGGTGACGGCCAATCCGATGTTCACCCTGCTGGACCAGCCTCGCATCGGCGAATATCTGGCGCCGGGTCTGCCCGTCGCGATCAACGGCGACTACGTGCCCGCGGTCGCCGCGCCGACGCTCGGCGACGACACCGCGGGGGTACTCACCGAATGGCTTGGGCTCAGCGGGGGCGACGTCGAGGCGCTCAACGAGTCGGGCACGGTTCGATGAGCCGGCTGCTGAAACTGCTGGAGCTCCAACCCGGTTCCGACGACAACATCTGGACCGGACCGGCCAGCGGTCCGGAGGGCAAGCGCTCCTACGGCGGTCAGTTCGTCGCGCAGAGCCTCGCTGCGGCATGCCGGACCGTCGAACCGGACCGACTGCCCACGAATATGCATCTGCAGTTTCTGCGCGGAGGCCAGGCGGGCGATCCCGTCGAGTACACGGTCACACCGGTGTTCGACGGCAGAACCGCTGCGGCTCGCCGGATCGACGCCCGCCAGGACGGCCGTCTGCTGACGACGTCGTCGGTGTCCTTCGCGGTGGATCTGCCGGGGCCAGAACACGGCGACCACCCCCGCGTGGGTGACCCGGACACGTTGCCGCAGACCGGGCCTGCCGGGCCTGCCCCGTCGATGCCGCTCGACGAACTCGACATCAGGATCGACGACGCGAATACCGGCAGCGAGTTCGTGCGCCGATTCTGGTGGCGGGCAACGGTTCCGATCCCCGACGAGCCACTGATCCACACTCTCGTCGCCGTCTACGTCACCGACGTGTACATGATCGATCCCGCCCTGCAGGTGCACGGGCACTCGATGCAGGCGCGCACGCACCGCAGCGGTACCACCGATTCTTCGATCTGGTTTCACCGGCCGGTTCGCGCGGACGAATGGAACCTGCTGGAAACGCGGTCGCCTGCCGGCGCGCGGGGCCGCGGTGTCGTGACGGGCAGCCTTGTTCGCGCCGACGGTGTCATCGCCGCGACCCTCGTCCAGGAGGGGCTCATCGCAGAGCGGGAACCGAAGCCGTCGTAGTGGCCCGCTCGCTCTCTCATGCCTCGGCTCCCAGTCGTCCCCTGCCCTTCGGGCGTGGGCCCACCGGTCCTCGCTCGTGCCTCGTCCCCTGCCCTTCGGGCGTGGGCCCAGCGATCCTCACTCGTGGTCGCCCTCGGCGCTCGCGAATCCACGTCCGCGTCCCGTTGACCAGTCGGGTGATCGCCACGCCGACGACGATCGCCCCGGCCACGCCGAGCAGCGGATGGGCGTCGAACAGCGGATAGATCTGATAGTGCGTCAGGTAGGTGTAAAGCGATGCCTCAGCGACGGTTCCGGCGAAGACGGTGCACCAGGCCGGGCATCGGATCGCGGGCAGCCAGATCAGCAACAGGAAGCCGGCCAGCACCAGCATCTCGCGATGAGTGTTCTCGAAGTAGCCGTGCACGCTGACGATCAACACCAGGGTCACCAGCAGCCGCTGGAAAACCGTCGAGGATTTCGCCGCCGCCCAGCCCACCGCGAAGAACCAGAACGCGAGAATCGTGAACCACGCCTCGCGACCGAAGTGCAGCCCCAACAGGTCGTAGCGCACGGCCAGCCCGAAGACGAGGAACGCCGCCGCGAACGCGAACGGCCGTCGGCGCTCCATCCTGTCGGCGGCGGGTAGCCAGACGACCAGGGTCAGGGCGACCAGAATCCAGACCAGCACCTCGATGAACCAGAGGCGCCCAGCGGTCATGCTGTGGTCGGGTCCGAAGAACTTCTCGACGAGGAACAGATTCGTCCAGTGATAGTCGGTGGTGATCAGCAACGCCAGCGCTATCCAGATCACCGAGGGCACGACGATCCAGGTGATCGTCTTGTGTAGGTGACGAACGCGATCCGCACGCGGCACGGGCGTCAGGCAGAACCGGCCGAAGTTGTAGCCCGCGATACCAAGAAGAAGGTGCGCGCCGCCCCACATCTCGTAGAGCATGGCGTGCGATCCGATGATCAACACGATGGCTACCGCGCGCAGTGCGACGCTGGTCTCCAACGTTGCGTCGAGCCAAGTCCAGGAGCGGCGGCCAGGCGGTGTCGTGCGCTCGAGTTCGGCCAGCGGTCGACTCTGCCAGTCCGACGGGAGTCGGCCAAGCGCTCGCTCCAGCCGGACCGACATCGCCACATACGACAGCGAGTTGCCGCCGAGGTCGACAAAGCTCTGCTCGGGGCAAATCGTCCTGGCATCGATCTGAAGTACATCGGCGAACAATGTGCGGAGGTCACCGGAGGTATTCGCCGGGTCGTCGGTCCGGCGCGCGAGCTCACGGATGGTCTGATAGTCCGGCTTACCCGACGGCAGCAGCGGCAGCTCGGCCATGTTGATCGGCCGGACGGCGGCCGCTGGCAGGCCGGACGCCGCGACGGTAATACGTTGTACGGCAACGCTGTCGCACGCCACCGCCGCGACCACGAGCCGTTCGTCATCGTCGATGCAGAAGGCCGTCACACCCTCTGCGCTTAGCGCGGCCTCCACCCGATGCAGGTCGATACGCAGCCCGTAGAGCTTGACGAAGCGGCTGCTTCGGCCGATCACCTCGTACAGCCCGTCGGATGTGCGTCGCGCGATGTCGCCGGTGTGCAGTGTGTCGACGGTCTTGCCGAGCGCAAGATCAGCCGGGGCGTGCGCGTAGCCCATCATCACGTTCGGCCCCCGGTAAACCAATTCGCCGACGTCGGGCTCCGAGCACCCTTCCACGGGCTCGAGTGTGAAGGAGCCGCCGGGGATCGAGCGCCCGATCGAGGCGGGTTGCGACTCGGCGAGCTCCGGCGGCAGATACGCCATCCTGGCGGTGGCCTCGGTCGCGCCGTACATGACGAACAGCGCCCAGCCCTTGCGGCGGCCGAGCGCCCCGACGCTACGCACGCGGTCCGGTGACAGCCGGCCGCCCGCCTGCGTGACGTGGCGCAGATCGGGCAGGTCGATCGTGTCGAAGCCGATCCGGTCGAGCATCTCGAAGGTGTAGGGCACGCCGGCGAACGATGTGCCGCGGTGCTCACGGAACAATGCCCAGAACTCGTCGTCGACGACCGAGCGATCGGTCAGGATGAGTCCCGCGCCTCGGAGCAGATGACTGTGGATCACCGACAGTCCGTAGCAGTAGGACATCGGCAGAGTGGTTGCGGCCCTGTCGGTTTGCCGGATGTCCAGATATTCGGCAATCGCATCGGCGTTGGCGATGAGATTGCGGCGTGACAGCCGGACCAACTTCGGCGAACCGGTGCTGCCGGACGTGGAGAGCAGCAGTGCGAGGTCGGGGTGCAGCCGGTGCGCACTGCCATGGCGTCGTTCATGGATGCCGTCGCCGTCGATGACGACATCGGGGTCATAGGCCAGCAGCACGGGAGAGTGACCACGGCCGGGGGATATCGGCAGCACGACGTGATCGCCTGCAAGCGCGCCGAGGTAGTGCACGAGCGTGGACAAGTCGTTGTGCGTCTCGATCAGTACCAGCCTGCGGGTTTCGCCGAGCTCCGCGGCGACGTCTGCCACCCGGTCGGCGAGTTCGCGGTAGGTAAGCGAGGTGGCGTCGGTCAGCACCGCGACCCGCTCACCGTGATGGCACAAATGGTCGACGAGCCCGCTCATCGCAGGGCGACCCCGTTGCCTATCACGGCGATCCGAACCTTGGCGTCGATCGGCGGCGGGTCGAGGCTGTGCTGCCGAACGATGATCGGTTCGATGTCGCCGGCGGGGTCGATCGTCAGAAGCACGTCGTGACCGAGGAATTCGGTGGCGATCACGGTGCCGATGCCGTTGGTGCCCTCGCTGTCGGAAATCACCGTCGCGACAAGTTGTTCGGGTCGAAGTGCAAGCGTCGCCGGTCCGTCGCCGACCGACGTCTGCACGGGCACCCGGCCCAGCGCGCACTCGGCGACACCGGAGGCCACGGTGCACGGAAGGGCGATGCAGTCCCCGAGGAACTCGGCGGTGAAGCGGTCGTTGGGTTGACGGTAGACGTCCTGCGGGGCGCCGACCTGGGTGAAGCGCCCGTCACGCATCACCGCGATCTGGTCGGCGATCGACAGCGCCTCCTCCTGGTCATGGGTCACCAGCAGCGTTGTCACCCCGGATTCGGCGAGCAGTTGGGCGACCGCCTTGCGGGTCGATGCCCGCAGCCCGGTGTCCAGCGCGCTGAACGGTTCGTCGAGGAGCATCATGACCGGCTTGCGTGCCAGCGCGCGGGCGAGCGCGACGCGCTGCTGCTGACCACCGGACAGCTCATGCGGCCTGCGCGACGCGTATGACGCGTCCAGAGAGACGGTTTCGAGCAACTCGGTCACCCTGTTGCGGACTTCGCGACTGCGAGCCGATCCCGGCAGACCGTATGCGATGTTCTGACCGACGGTCAGGTGGGGGAACAGCGCGCCGTCCTGGGCGACATAGCCGACGCTGCGCCGGTGGGATGGGACCGACCGCGCTGGGCTGGCCACCTCCCGATCGGAGATGGTGACAGTTCCCGCGTCGGGCGTCTCGAATCCGGCCACGAGCCGCAGCAGCGTGGTCTTGCCGCAGCCCGACGATCCTACGACGGCGGTCGTGCTTCCCGCACGCACGCGCAGGTCGATGTGGTCGAGCACCGAGTGGCCGTTGAACGACTTTCCCAGTCCGCGGATGTCGAGCATGATGGTCACAGCGCGGCCGCCTTCGTCGACTGCCGGAACAGGATCAGCGTCAGCGGAATGGCGAGCACGACAAGCGCGAACGCGTACGGTGCAGCGGACGCGTAGTCCAGCTCGCTGCTGAAGGACCAGAACAACATCGACAACGTTCTGGTGCCGGTGGGGGCCAATAGCAGCGTGGCCGTCAATTCGGTTGCCACGGCGACGAATACCAGCGATGCGGCGGCTGCCGCTGCGGGCGCCGTCAGCCGAAGCGTGACCAGGAGGAAGGTGGCGCCCGGCGATCGGCCAAGCGACCGCGAGGCCTCCTCGAGACCGGGGGGGACCTGCGCAAGTCCCGCGCGCACATTGACAAGGGCGCGGGGCATGAACATCAGCACGTACGCGAACACGATGAGCGGCACGGACTGGTAGAGCGGGCGGACGAAATGGATCGCAACGGTCACCAGCGCGAGAGCGGTGACGATGCCGGGAAGCGAACTGGTGACGTAGTTGGCGCCTTCCACCGTGCGGGCCAGCAGTCCGTTCGACCGGACCGCCACCCAGGCCACGGGGAACGCCAGCACCGTCGTCAGCGCCGCCGCGGCGGCCGCCAGCGCAATGGTCTGCCCGAGCGCGGTGGCGATCTCGCCGAAGTCCCACACTCTGGCGCCGCCGATCCACAGCCAGCGCATGATCGTCCACACCGGCACACCCATGGCGAGCACCGCAAGCACCAACAGGCCAGCGCCCGCGGGAAATGCGTTGCGGCCAAGACGAACCGGCACCGCAGCACGTGGCACGCCGGAGCCGATTCTCGAGTATCTGGCCCGGCCGCGGGCGGCACCCTCGGCCAACAGCAACACCATGCACAGCAGGACGAGGACGCCCGCCAGCATGCTGCCCGCCGCCCCGTCGAAGGTCACCTGGAACTGCTGGAAGATCGCTACGGTGAAGGTGTCGAACCGCACCATCGCGAACGCGCCGTACTCGGCGAGCAGATGAACGCCGATCAACAGCGCGCCGCCCAGGATCGCCAACCGCAGTTGCGGCAGCACCACGCGGAAAAACACACCGGCGGAGTCGGACCCGAGCGCACCGGCCGATTCCTCGACGGCAGGGTCGAGCCTGCGAAGGGTCGCGGCGACGGGCAGATACATGAAAGGGAAGTACGACAGCGTCGTGATCAAGACGCCGGCCCACAACCCGTTCAGGGACGGAATCGCGCCCACCCAGGCATAGCTGTTGACGAAGGCCGGAACGGCAAGCGGCGCAACGAACAACGGGCGCCAGAAGGACCGGCCGGGTAGATCGGTTCGTTCAACCAGCCAAGCGACCCCGACGCCGATCACCACACACAGCGGCACGGTGACCGCGACGAGGGCGACCGTGTTGAACAGCAGCTCGCCGACCCTCGGGCGGACCACCAGTTCGTAGGCGCGGGTCCAGCCGACGGACGCCGCGCCCCACACCACGTAACCGAGCGGGATGCACGTGGCGGCGACCAGTAGC
Organism: uncultured Actinomycetota bacterium; assembly: GCA_963756865.1. GTDB lineage: Bacteria > Actinomycetota > Actinomycetes > Mycobacteriales > Mycobacteriaceae > Mycobacterium. Next base: position 28,083 of record CAVWPQ010000029.1, read on the forward strand.
GCGACCGTGGTCGAGACCAGCGGACCGGGACGGGCGGCCGACTCCAACCGCGGAACGGGTGCCGCGGGGCGCAGGACTGGGGGAGCGACCACCTACAGCAGGCCAGCCTTCGTCATCAGATCGGCTACCTTCTGTGCATCCAGAGTCGACGGGTCGACCTTGGGAGCCTGCAGCGAATCAAGCGGCGGCAGTGCCGGATTCGCGGGCACACCACTGGCCACCGGGTACTCGAACGAGGTGCCTTTCTCCAGCACCTCCTGGCCGGCCTTACCCGTGACGAACTTGATGAACTGCTGCGCCTGCTCGGCCTTCTTGCTCGACTTCAGCACTCCGCCGCCGGACAGGCTGACGAATGCGCCAGGGTCGGAGTTCTTGAAGTAGTGCAACGCCGTATTGCCGCTGCCCTCTTTGGTGTTGGCCTGATCGCGGAACCAGTAATAGTGATAGATGATGCCGCCGTCGACCTCACCGGCGTTGACGGCCTTCATGGTGGCGATGTTGTCGTTGTAGATCTTCGCGTTGGCCTTCATGCCCGCCAGCCACTGCGCGGTAGCCTCCTCGCCCTTGAGTTGGAGGTAGGCCGACACGATCGCCTGGAAGTCGGCCTTTGCCGGAGCGCCACCCCAGCGGCCCTTCCATGCGGGCTGCTCGAGATCGGTCATCGATTTCGGCAGCTGATCGGGCGCAAGCTTGGTCGTGTTGTAGACGAACACCGTGCTGCGCGCCGCGACACCCGTCCACTTGCCGGTGGCCGGACGGTACTGCGCGGGAACCTGATCGAGCGTGTCGGCATTCAGGTCGGCGAACAGCCCCGCCTTCTCCACAGCGGCCATCGCGGGGGAGTTCTCGGTGAGGAAGACGTCGGCGGGCGAAGCATCGCCCTCCGCGACCAGCTGATTGCCCAACTCGGTGTCGCCGCCCTGCCGGTAGGTGACCTTGATGCCGGTCTCCTTGGTGAAGGCGTCGATCCATTCCTTGGTCAGAGATTCGTGCTGGGCGTTGTAGATCAGCAGTTCGTCGCTTTCCCCCGAACCCGAGCAGGCGGTCATCGACAGCGCTACGGCAACGGTCGACACGAGTGCGGCGATCCGGCTCCAACGGAGGCGCATCCAGGCGTCCTTCCCACGCCTCCCGGCGTTTTAGCTGAGGTTTACCTAAATGAAGATACCCTTTGTCGCGCTCTCAGACTGCCGGCCCTTCGGAAACGTCGATCTATGGGAAAACTGTGAATCCGCTGGCACGCGGGCTGCACCGACATGAAAGACTTTTGGGCGGCCTGGCCTGCAACGACACAAGGGGTACGAATCAATGAAAAGGTCTGCAACTGTGATGCGCCGCGGAGTGGTCTACGTCTTCACCGCGTCCGCATTGTCTGGCGTGGTGGCCACGACCATCGCGCTCCCGACAGCAAGCGCCGCGCCCTGCACAGCGAGCGGCCTCGCGTCGACTGCCAGCGGGGTGATGTCGGATGCCGGGGCGTACCTGGCCGCGCATCCGGATGCCGACAAGGTGCTCACCGATGCGGGTACGCAGTCGACCGGCGACGCCAAGGCGGCCGTCCAGTCCTACTTCATGGGTCATCCGGGCGAGTTCCTGGACCTGAAGCGCATCGCCCAGCCGCTGACCGATCTGCGGGCCCAGTGCGGCGTCGCGGTGTCACCGGGCCAGCTGGCCGCGCTGGTCGAATCGTTCCAGTAAACCGGGCGCTACATCCGGCGATAGCGGCTTCGCACGAAGCTGTACGCGCCGAACGAGGCAATACCGAGTGCGGCCAAGATCAACAAGAACTTGCCGAACGGCGCCTGCCCGAGTGTCTTGACCGCCGCATCGAGACCCGAGGACTTCGACGGATCGGCTTGCAGCGTCGCAACGATGACGAGTATTCCGGCGCCCGCGAAGACGAGGCCCTTGGCGATGTAACCGGTGACGCCCACGGCAGTGATCCCGGTTCCGCCGGACACCTGAAGTTCCTTCAGGAATTTCTTCGTTGCGCCCTTGTAGATGTGGTATCCGCCGACGGCTATCACGCCGACACCGATGACGATCAAAAGCGCCTTGCCCCATCCCGACTGCATGAGCTGCGCGGACATCCCCGAGTTCTGCTGGCTGTCGGCCTTCCCGCCACCCATTGCGAAGCGCGCCGCCGAGATGGCGATCGAGAAGTTGACGACGGCCAAGGCAGCAGACTTGACGCGCTTGTACGCGGGCGAGTCATCCTGGCCTTGCCCCGAACTCTCCGATGGCTTCGAGCCGATGATCGCTTCGGCGACGTACCACAGACCCAGCACGAAGAGTCCCACCGCAGCGATCCAGAGCATGACGGCCCCGCCGGGCTGGGCGGCGAGAGTGGCGAGCGCGCCGGATTTGTCGGCGTTCCCGCCGTCCCCGAAGGCCAGCCGCAGAATGATGTAACCAAAGATGAGATGAAGCACACCGCTTGCCGCGAAGCCGGCTCGAGCCGTGTACTCAACCGCCTTGCTGTCGGTTGCCCTGTCGACCGCACCGTGTACTGACGTGTCGCTCATTTCGACCTCCTTGCGGAGCCGAGTCCCCGTTTTTGACGGCCACGAAACCAGGAGGTGAGGGCGGTGTATCACTCGGTGACGCCGAGGTCCTTCTTGGCGGCCTCGATGAAGCGTTCGTCGAGCTCTGGGGCGCCGGTGCCAACCTTGGCGCGCAGCTCGTCGATGACGTTGGGCGGGTCGCCGCGTTCGATCACGGTCGCCGCAATCCCGGCGAGAGCCAGATAGAACTCGTTCGAACGGCCCCTCCGGCTTCGCCTAGGTCATGCTGCGTGACTGTACATCCGGTCGAGCATGCTTCTCCGGCGAATGAATGGGGTGCGCGTAAGGTTCGATTCGAGGAGCCTGCGCAGTGTCGTTGTCGATCGTGTTCGCCGTGCTCTTCTCGGCGTTTCTGCACGCGACATGGAACTCGTTGGCGCACGCCGTTTCTGACCGGTTGGTTGGCTTCGCGCTGATCGGGCTGGCCGACGCGCTCGGCGGCGGCTTGATGGTGGCGTTCGCAGGTCTGCCGCCAGCCGACGCATGGCCGTTCATCATCGGCTCGGCGTCGCTGCACGTGGTGTACAACCTCTTCCTGCTCGCCAGCTATCAGCTGGGCGAGTTCAGTCAGATGTACCCACTCGCACGGGGCACGTCGCCGTGGGTCGTCGCGCTGGTCTCGGTTGTGGTGCTGGGCCGCGACCTGCCGATCACCGAACTAGCCGGGGTGCTGGCCGTCTCAGCGGGTCTCATCGCGCTGGTTTTCATCGGTGGCAGGCCCGGCGTCAAGGATCTGCCCGCGATTGCGGCGGCGGTGCTCACCGGATTGGCGATCGCGTCGTACACCGTTGTCGACGGGCTCGGCGTGATGGAGGCGCCGCTGTTCGCCTACACCGGGTGGATGTTCCTGCTGCAGGGCCCGCCGATCGCGATGCTCGCGGTGATCCGACGCGGCCGCACGCTGCCCGCTGCCGTGCGAGCGACGTTCGTTCCCGGGTTCGTCGGCGGCGTCATCTCGATCGTGGCGTACACGATCGTGCTGTGGGCGCAGACCAGCGGCGCGCTGGCGCCCATCGCCGCATTGCGCGAGACCAGCATCGTTTTCGCGGCGTTGATCGGGGCGGTCTTCCTCGGTGAGCGGCTCGGTGCTCGCCGCGCGATCGCTGCAGGGGTGGTGCTCGCCGGGGTCGTGCTGATCAGCCTGCCGTGAGAGCGGCGATGCGGCCGAGCAGTTCGGCCACCTTGTGTGGCTCGGTGATCATCAGGTCGTGTCCGGTGTCGATATCCCACACCCGCCCCTCCGACAGTTCGCGCAGACGATCGACGTTGCGCAACGCCATGAACGTCGTCGTGCTGATGTGGGACTGCGGAATCGACTGCAGTGCATCCGGATCGGTGAGGGTAAGGGACTGCTCGAAGCAACGCACGGGGTGAGGAGTCAGCCGCTCGCGCATCCAATTCTGCGTTTCTGGGTCGACGACGCCGTAGTAAGGCAGCGTGTCGTCGCTGGGGAATAGACACATCGCCACGCCGTCGATGACCCGGGTGTCCAGCTGCGCGGCCGCCATGAACGGGCCTGCGATATCCATCATCGACTGTCCGTCCTTCGGTTCCATCGAGTCCAGATACACCCGGTGGCCGACGCGATCGCGCGCACGGTCGGCGACCCCGGTGATCACCGCACCGCCATAGCTGTGTCCGACCAGGATGGCGTCGCGCAGATCTTCGTAGTGCAACACGGCGACGACGTCGTCGACGTGGCAGTCGAGGTCGACATCGGCCCGGAACAGATGGGCCCGCTCTCCCAGGCCGGTCAGTGTCGGGGAGTAGACCTCGTGTCCAATGCTTCGCAGAACACTCGCCAGCGGCTGGAAACACCATCCGCCGTGCGCGCCGCCGTGAACGAGAACGAAAGTCGCCATCGAGGCTGACGATATCGATCTCGACCGCGAATCAGTCGCAGTTCGAGCAGGCTCCGGTCAACGACAACTGCATGCCGCACGCGCAAAAAGCGCCCTCGCGACGCTTGTCGAGAGAACGGGGAGAACTGGGACGCACGTTGGTCAGCGGGTGCTCGACGTACCAGGTCCCTTTTCGGGAGCTGGCGCCCCGCGTCGCGCCTGCGGCGATGCGGATGAGTTCTTCCTCGGAGAAACCGTTCGTATACCCGTAGCTGATGTGCAGATTCTTCTGCCCGTCACGCCTCACAGCTTTGATGTACGACTTGCCTGCGGTCACCACCGTGCGGTACTCGGCGATGCCGACCGCGTTTGTGAGCAGGCGGATGAACTCGTGATTCTCCGATGGGATCTGAGCCTTTGCCAGCGCCTCGGCGAGGGACTCAGAACCCTCGTCTCCCGTGGTCATGATCATCTGAGGATAGGCGGTGCGTGAGTAACGAGCAAAAACCCCACTAATTGAATGTTGACGCGACTATGGATAGCTCGGGCATTCCGGCGACAGTCATCGCGGTTGTGCGAGGCGCTCGCCCGCCGTGGCGTTCTCTTGACGGACGACGTCGCGTTCCTTCGGCGACACGCAGACATGGTCTTCCGGCCGGACTTCCCGCCAGACGAAGCCCTGTTTGCAGGTGTCCGGTATCACGAACGGGCACGACTGGGTTTTCAACATCTCCTCCGTGCAGACGCCTGCGCGGCGGCCGGGGCCTTGTGCGTTGTCGGCCTTTACGGCGTCGCGGCGTTGAGGCGATACGCATACGTGGTCCTCGGGGAACGCCTCCCGCCAGACAAAGCCCGGCGCGCAGGTGTCGGGCCCGGAATGTAGCGGATATGCCGCCGTGGTCACCTCAACGGGCGGAGACCAGTCCCAGCAGTTGTCCGAAGCGATGCCGAACCAGACTTCGGTGCAGCCCTGCACCTGCAGAATGTAGGTCCGGCTCGGCAGCAGACCCTCGATCCTCTGGTAGCCCCAGGTGCCGTCGTCGTCGTGATGGATGGTCTTCACCCCGCCCCCCTTGGGGGTGTAGTTGACGAAGTAGGAGTCGTAATCGAATCCAGCGGCGTCCCACTTGACTCCGATGAACGTCTCACCGAAGTGGGTCTCGACGATGCGTGGTTGCGGTGGGCGTCCGCTGGGCTCCATGTTTCCCACCTTGACGAGCTGCAGTCGCGCAGGGGCACAGGCGGTGTCGCCTTCTTCGGTGCCGAAATAGGAGCAGACTTCGAAGTCGTAAGAATTGCCCGGCTCCATGCCGCAGGCCCAGACGTCGCGCTGGTCGGCGGACACTTCCCAGCGCTGAAACGGTTCCTTGCGCTCGACCGAGAAACTGGTGACTCCGGTCGGCTCAGCCTGCCAGGTCACACTGAAACAGGCTCCGTAGTGCCCAGTTGCCTGAATGTTGAACGGAGGGTAGAAGTCAGCCGCAGCGGTTCCGACGCTGCCCAACGCGAGGGCGAAGATCCCGGCGATTCCGGTCAGCCAGCCGGCGATTCTTCTCACTGCTATCCGGTCCATGAAGAACTCCTCAGCGCACTAGACGGCGGCTCTCAAGGTCGTCATCTGCGGGACCGTACTCGCAATTCTTCGCTGTCGGATGAGTAGTTCGATACTCCTTTTCTCTGGGCGCTTCTGTGAATAGAGATCGCACTGTGGATAACCGCGGCTCGCGTGTGCGGCGTTGTCTGCCATCGCTCGCACAGTGACGTCATGAAGACATGGAGTCGCGCCGAGATCGGTGCGCTGGGTGAGCAACTGGCGGTCGAACACCTGACCGCTCTCGGGCTGGAAGTGCTCGACCGCAACTGGCGGTGCCGCTACGGGGAACTCGACGTGATCGCAGCCGACAGGTCAACACGCACTGTGATTTTCGTCGAAGTCAAGACCCGCACAAGTGACCGGTTCGGAGGCGTGCAGCAAGCGGTCACACCCGACAAGATGCGTCGAATCCGCAGGCTCGCAGGGTTGTGGCTCGCTGACAACGGCGGCAGCTGGGCGGCCGTGCGGATCGATGTCGTCGGAGTGCGCATCGGAAGGCAACGCACCCCCGAGATCATGCATCTGCAGGCGGTCGGCTGATGGCCCTCGGCAGAGCGTTCTCGGTAGCGGTGCGCGGGTTGGAGGGCGAGATCGTCGAGATCGAAGCCGACATCAGCTCAGGTCTGCCCGGGGTGGTCCTGGTGGGACTGCCCGACACGGCGTTACAGGAGTCGCGCGACCGCGTCCGGGCGGCGATCACCAACTGCGGTGGCGACTGGCCCCAGTCGAAGATCACCTTGGCGCTCTCGCCTGCGACGTTGCCGAAGATGGGTTCGGTTTACGACCTGGCGCTGTCCGCCGCTGTGTTGTCGGCCAACAGCAAGAACCAGTGGCCGCTGCTCGAGAAAACACTGCTGCTCGGTGAACTCTCGCTCGATGGCCGGGTTCGGCCGGTCAAGGGCGTGCTGCCCGCGGTGGTGACCGCGAAGCGAGCGGGCTGGCCCACCGTGGTGGTACCTGTCGACAACCTGCCTGAGGCAAGTCTCGTCGACGGAATCGAAGTACTCGGCGCGCGAACACTGAGAGGCCTGCAGGCATGGCTGGCAGGCAAGATCGACCTCGAGGAGCGGATCGAAACGCAGACCGTCACGCCCGAGTCCACTGCGGATCTGTCGGACGTCATCGGGCAGACCCACGCAAGGTATGCCGTGGAGATCGCGGCGGCAGGCGCTCACCACCTGACACTGACCGGGCCGCCCGGAGTCGGGAAAACCATGCTGGCACAACGGCTTCCCGGACTCTTGCCGGAGCTTTCAGCCGATGAATCCCTCGAGGTGACGGCGATACACTCGGTGGCCGGTCTCCTGTCGGCAGATACGCCGCTGATGACCCGCCCGCCATTCGTGGCGCCGCACCACACGTCCAGCGTGGCCTCACTGGTCGGAGGCGGATCGGGAATGGCTCGACCTGGCGCCGTCAGCCGGGCCCATCGCGGTGTTCTCTTCCTCGATGAATACGCCGAAATCGGCAACAGCGCGCTGGAAGCGCTGCGAACGCCACTGGAGGACGGCGAAATTCGGCTGGCACGCCGCGAGGGCGTTGCCAAGTATCCGGCCCGTTTCCAACTCGTGCTTGCGGCCAACCCGTGCCCGTGCGCGGCACCGGAACCGCAGGACTGCATGTGCACCTCGCCGGCAAAGCGCAGGTACCTGAGCAAGCTGTCTGGACCGCTGCTCGACCGTGTCGACCTACGCGTCTTCATGCACCGCGAGAAAGCTGGGGCCTACGCACCAGATCCGGGAGAATCGACCGCGGCAGTTCGGGAACGGGTCAGATCCGCGCGCGAGGCGGCTGTCGCGCGATGGCAGCCTTACGGCATCCGAACCAACGCCGAAGTCAGTGGCACGTTGCTGAGGCGCCGCTTTCGGCTGGGGCGAGACGCTCTGGCGCCCTTGCAATCAGCGACAGACAGGGGTGTGCTCAGCCTTCGAGGCGCGGACAGGACTCTGCGGGTCGCGTGGACGCTCGCCGATTTGGCAGGCCGGACGATGCCCGGTGTCGACGACGTCAAGACCGCACTGAGCTTCCGTGATCCCGGTGGTGTGCAATGAGCGACGACGAACGACTCGCGGTGGCGTATCTGTCCCGGGTGGCCGAACCGCCGTGTCCGGAACTCGCGGGCCTGGTGAGGCGGGTCGGGACCGTCGAAGCCGCCGCGCGAATCAAGTCGGGCGATGTCGACGCAGACCTCGCCCGTCGCACCGAGGCCCGTCGCGACATCGACAGTGCGGCAGAGGATTTGGAGCTTCTTGCGCGCCGCGGCGGACGTCTGGTCGTCGCTGACGACGAGGAGTGGCCACTGTTGTCCTTCACTGGCTTCGCCGGGGTGGACCAACGCCAACGGCCGCAAGCTCATCCGCCGTTGGCGCTGTGGGTCGTCGGCTCGGCCCGCCTCGACGACATGGCGCAGCGTGCCGTCTCGATCGTCGGGACGAGGGCGTGCACCGCCTACGGCGAGCACGTTGCGGCAGAACTCGCCGCGGGTCTGGTCGAGCGCGACGTGACGGTCGTGTCTGGCGGCGCATACGGCATCGACGGCGCCGCGCATCGCGCGACGCTGGCCACCGACGGGTTCACCGTCGCGGTCCTCGCAGGGGGCATCGACGTCCCCTACCCCTCCGGTCACGCCGGGCTGCTGCACCGAGTCGGTCAGGACGGGCTGGTGGTCAGTGAGTATCCACCAGGTGTGCGCCCCGCCAGGCACCGATTCCTGACCCGTAACCGGCTGGTCGCCGCGCTATCGGGGGCGACGGTGGTCGTCGAGGCCGGCGCCCGCAGTGGCGCGGCGAACACCGCGGCGTGGGCGCGGGCCTTGGGGCGTGCGGTCTGTGCGGTGCCGGGGCCCGTCACGTCGGCGGCATCGGTGGGGTGTCACGCGTTGTTGCGTGCCGAGGCGAACCTCGTCACCCGCGCCGCCGATGTTGTCGAGCTGATCGGCCGCGTGGGTGAGCTCGCACCGGACGAGGAGCGGCCGCAATCGCTCCTCGACGGTCTCGGCGAGGCAGAGCAGCGAGTGTACGAGGCGCTACCGGCCCGCGGTCGCCGCACGTCCGACCAGATCGCGGTGGCCTCCGGGCTGGCGCCCACGCAGGTGCTGGGTCCGCTGTCGATGCTGGAAGTGTGCGGCTTGATCCACCGGGCCGACGGTTACTGGAAGCTCAGCAAGCCGAAGACGTAGGCGACCATGGAATAGCTCGCGCTCGTATCATTGTTGAGACCGGCTAACGAACAAGAGCCGGGTTTGGAGGGAAAGTGGCAGGACGTCCCGTGCACACCTTCGAGGTGCTGCGCACCGAGCAGTTGACACCGCACATCGTTCGTGTCGTGCTCGGCGGCAAAGGCTTCGACACGTTCACGCCCAACGATTACACCGACGCCTACGTGAAGGTCGTGTTCGTTCGCAGCGACATCGACGTGACCGAACTGCCGCAGCCGCTGACGCTGGACAGCTTCAACGAACTACCGGTCGAACATCGACCGACCGTCCGCACCTACACCGTGCGCAGCGCCGACACCGAGAAACGTGAACTTGCCATCGACTTCGTCGTGCACGGCGAACACGGCGTCGCAGGGCCGTGGGCCATGGCGGCGAAGCCGGGACAGCCCGCTTATCTGATGGGACCCAGCGGCGCCTACGCGCCGGATCCCGCGGCCGACTGGCATCTGATCGCCGGCGACGAGGCCGCGCTGCCTGCGATCAGCGTGGCGCTGGAAGCGTTGCCCGACAATGCGATTGGCAAGGTGTTCATCGAAGTTGCCGGACCCGAGGATGAGATTCCCCTCAAGGCGCCCGCCGGTGTCGGGGTGAACTGGATCTACCGCGGCGGACGCGCCGACCTGGTCGGCGAGGACCTGGCAGGCGATCATGCCCCGCTCATCGCCGCGGTCAAGGAGGCGAACTGGCTTCCCGGGCAGGTGCAGGTCTTCATTCACGGGGAGGCGCAGGCGGTCATGCACAATCTGCGGCCCTACATCCGCAAGGAGCGCGGCGTGGACGCCAAATGGGCGAACTCGATCTCCGGTTACTGGCGGCGAGGCCGCACCGAGGAGACATTCCGCCAGTGGAAGCGTGACCTCGCCGAAGCGGAGCAAGGCGCCAACGCCTGAGGCTGAGCCTGGCACGCCAGGCTCTTTCAGTTGCCATGTTGACAGGCAACTAGGCAAATGCGATGCTCCTCACATGGGGACGAGCGAGGTAGCGACCGGGATTCGCCCCCTGCAGCGCGCACCGCTTGTCAGCGCCTCGGTTGCAGAACAACTGGTGGGACTTATCTCCGACGGCACTTTTGCCGTGGGGGAACGGCTGCCCAGCGAGGTCGACCTCGCCCGCGATTTTCAGGTGAGCCGTCCGTCGATCCGCGAAGCTCTCGCGGCGCTCGCGTTCGCAGGCCACGTGGAGTCGCGGCGCGGGTTCGGAACCGTGGTGGTCAGCAAGGAGCCCTCAGCCGGCCGCGTCGGGGCGGCCGCGTCGCGTCCTCACGAAGGCCTGTCCAGTCTTGATGAAGCGGTCGACCTGCTCGAAGTGCGACTGCTGCTGGAACCATCCGCGATGGCCAGTGCCGCCGTCGACCCGGATGTGGAGAAACTGGCTATCGCACGCTCCCTGGTCGACGGAATGCGCGTCGCCGTCGAGGAGCCGGGGCTTCGGGTCAGCTCCGACGTCCGTGTGCATCGCGCACTCCTCGAAGTGTGTCCCAACACGAGGCTGAGGCAGAGCACCGTAGAGGTGCTCGAGTTGTCGCTGGACCCAATGCTGTTGGAAACCCGGACCCAGGCATGGGCCTCGCCGGAGCTTCCGCTGTGCTGGGCCGATCAGCATCTCGCGGTTTGTGACGCCATCGCGGCGGGCGACCCTGAGCGCGCTCGCATGGCGAGTCGCGAACACCTGGCTTCCGTCGTGAACAACTTCGCAGTCGCGACCGAAAACGATCCGTTGCTCCAGCGGCGGATCTCGGCCTTCATGCGTACCGCCGATGGCACTCCGCCAGGCGGTCAACAACAACCCTGACCGGAAGGCCATCATGAAGATCTGCTCCGCTCTACCCGTCGTCAGCGTCTCCGCGGCCGTCCTTCTCGCTCTCTCGGGATGTGTTGACAGCGATCGCCCTTCCTCCAACGCAGGCAGCGAGGTCGGATGCCCGTGGACACCTGACGAAAGCATCACCACGACCGCGCGGCTGGCCTGGCAGGCCAGCCCCACCGGCGACCTGGTCGTCAAGGACAACGGTGTGCTGGAGGCATGTATGCCGAACGCGAATATCAGTTGGTCCCAGTTCGCCTCGGGAGGTGACGTCGTGCAAGCCTTCGGCGCCAACAGCGCCGACCTCGGCCTGGTCGGTTCCTCACCCGCCGCCAAGGCCGTCTCCGCCCCGTTGAATCTGCCCGTGCAGGTCATCTGGATCTATGACGTGATCGGTGAAGCCGAGTCGCTGGTGGCGCGCGACCCCGACATCAAGGGCCCTGCCGATCTAAGAGACAAAACGGTCGCTGTGCCGTTCGGGTCGACGGCGCACTATTCGCTGTTGTCGGCGCTCGCCGGTGCAGGTCTGCAGGCCGGCACCGACGTCAAACTGATAAACCTGGCGCCCGATGCGATCCCTGCGGCCTGGCAGAGCGAACAGATCGATGCCGCGTGGGTGTGGAATCCCGTTCTTGGCGAGCTGGAAAAGGCGGGCGGCAAGCGGGTGTTCTCCAGCGCCGATACGGCGAAAGCCGGGAGCCCCACCTTCGACCTGGCCATCGGGACGACTGATTTCATCACCAAGAACCCTGAGTTCATCGACCAGTGGACGAAGGCTCAGAACTGGGCGGTCACGAAGATCCACGACGACCCGGCTGCGGCGTCACAGAGTATGGCGATAGCCCTGGGGATTTCCCCGGATCAGGCCAGCGGACAGCTCACGGGTTATGAGTACCTCTCCGCCTCCGATCAGGCGGGTCAACAGTGGCTCGGCGGAAAGCTCGGGAACGACCTGGCCGCCACCGCGAAATTCCTCCTCAGCCAAGGCGCGATCGACGCTGAGAGCGCGCCTGCTGTCTATGCCGATGCCGTGAATGCCGGTCCGGCCGAGTCGGTCGGTAAATGACGACGAGCCGCAACCTCGGTCCTGGCTCAGTGAGGAAAGACGTGGCACGTTACAGCTATCTCTCGCACCTGGAATGTGCGCGCTGCGGTTTGGTGCATGACGCAACCGTCTACAACGGCTTGTGCACCAGGTGTCAGTCACCTCTGTTGGCGCGGTACGACCTCGGGGCTCTGGCCGCGGAACTGAACCGTGACGCATTGCGGGAGCGGCCGTGGGAGCTGTGGCGGTATCACGAGCTACTCCCCAGCTCGAGCCCGTCGCATCAGCTGACCCTGGGCGAAGTTGTGACACCGCTGTTGGAGGTGGAGCGCTACGGTCGGTCGATAGGCCTGCAGCACCTGTACGTCAAGGACGAAAGTGCTACGCCGACTTCCACTTTCAAAGCGCGAGGCGCAGCGGTCGGGGTGTCGCGTATCAAAGAGTTCGGGATCGAGCGCATAGCGATGCCGACTAACGGAAACGCCGGCGCGGCGTGGGCTTCCTATGCCGCGCGCGGCCAGATTTCGTCGTTGATCGTCATGCCCGAGGACGCCCCGGCGATCACGCGGGCTGAATGCCTGAACGCGGGGGCGCGGCTTCACCTTGTCGACGGTGTCATCAGCGACGCAGGCGCGATAGTCGCCGACGCGGCAGCCCGCGATGGATGGGTCGACGTCGGCACCCTGAAGGAGCCATACCGGATCGAGGGCAAGAAGACGATGGGCTTTGAGATCGTCGAGCAGCTGGGCTGGGAACTGCCTGACGTCATCGCGTACCCCACCGGCGGCGGCGTCGGCCTCATCGGTATTCACAAGGCCATTACCGAGATGCAAGCTCTTGGATGGGTCACCGGCACGATGCCGCGGTTCGTCGCGGTGCAGTCCACGGGGTGCGCACCGATCGTGTCGGCATTCGAAGCCGGCCGTTCTGAGAGTGAATTCTGGCCCGAGTCCCAGACGATGGCATTCGGCATCAACGTGCCAAAGGCGCTCGGCGACTTCATCGTTCTGGACGTGCTCTACCGAACTCGCGGATGTGCCGTCGGGGTGTCCGACGATGACCTTCTCGACGAACTCCGTGCGGTCGGCGCAGCGGAAGGTCTGTTCCTGTGTCCCGAGGGCGCCGCGACCGCTGTCGCCGTACGCCGGCTGGCGGCAGAGGGGTGGATCGATAGCAGCGAGCGCGTGGTGATCCTCAATACCGGTGCCGGCATCAAATACCCCGGGATGTTCGACGTCGACCTGCCGGTGATGACCCGGGATGAGCGCCTGACGCCGTCCGATCCGGCAGACGCCGGTGTCGCGCGGTGATGGACGTCGAACGGCGTCCTCCGCCTCCGCTCGATGTGGACCTGGCAACCCCGGACCCGGTGCCCGAGGAGGCGATTGACGAAGCCGTGAAGATCATGCGCTCGGGCGCGATCTTCCGCTACGCAGAGGCCGGCGCAGGCGAATCTGCCGCGACGGAGCTTGAGGTCGAATTCGCTCGGGCGACCGGCCGGCGATACGCCGTCGGCGTCAACTCCTGCGGGTCGGCCATGTATCTGGCGTTGCACAGCATGGGCGTCGGAGTCGGTGACGTCGTGCTGATGAATTCTTGGACCCTTGCCCCGGTGGCGGGGGCTGTTGCCCATGCCGGTGCGCGTGCGGTCTTGGTGGAAACCAACGACGACCTCACGGTCGACCTCGACGACCTGGCCGCGGTGGCGGGCCGGCATCCGGGCAGTGTGCTGCTGCTGTCGCACATGCGCGGCCACATCGTCGACCTCCCGGCGCTGATGCGCATCTGCGATGCCCACGGGGTTCGCGTGATCGAGGACTGTGCCCACTCGCTGGGTGGGGGCTGGGGTTCCCGGCTGACCGGCACCTTCGGTGTCGTCGGCTGCTTCAGCACGCAGGGTTACAAACACCTCAACTCAGGTGAAGGCGGATTTCTGGTCACCGATGACGACGCCGTCGCTGCCCGCGCGGTCCTCGCATCCGGCAGCTACATGCTCTATGCGCAGCATGCTTCCCGCCCGCCTGTCGAGTACGTCGACCGCTTCGCCGCCGTGGAGCCCAATCACAGCATGCGGATGACGAACCTCACCGCCGCTCTGCTCCGGCCGCAATTGAAGTCGCTTCCAGCCCGCATCAAGGGCTGGAACGAGCGCTACGACCGGTTGGCCCGTGGTCTACGAGGTGTGCCAGGTGTCCGGTTGCCGCATCGGCCCACCGAGGAGCGTTTTGTCGGCAGCTCGCTGCAATTCTTCGTCGATGACCTCTCGGCAGAGCGCGCAACCACGTTCTGCGCGTTGGCGGACGCCCTCGGCGTTCACATCAAGTGGTTCGGTGCTGCGGTTCCGACTGGATTTACAAGCGACTACCGCAGTTGGGCCTACGCCGAGCGACCAGCGCTGCCGCGAACGAATGCTGTTCTTGCAAGGCTTTTCGACATCCGGGTTCCTCTCGCCCTGCCCGTGGACCGCTGCGCAGACGTCGTCGCGATCGTGGCCTATGCACTGGCGGCGGCTGCCGCTGAGCATTCGGACAGCGAGCAGCAATCGGCCCCCGCACAAGTCCATCGCGCAGGAGGAACTTTCTGATGACGGCCCATTATCTCAAGAGCGCACCCCAGGCGGCGGCCGTCCATGACGCGAGTACAGCGAAGACCGTCAGCGATATGTTGGCCGATATCGAGGCCGGGGGCGAAGACGCGGTGCGCCGCTACTCCGCCTCCCTCGACCGGTGGTCGCCCGATTCGTTCGTGCTGAGCCGCAACGACATTGAGAACGCAGCCGACACCGTCCCCGCGGGGATCCGGGCCGACATCGACTTCTCCCTCGATCAGGTGCGGGCGTTCGCGACCGCACAGCGCGCCAGCATTGCCGATCTGGAGGTGGAGCTGTCTCCGGGAGTGATCGCCGGCCACCGCAACATCCCTGTCGAGGTGGCGGGATGCTACGTCCCCGGCGGGCGCTACAGCCATGTCGCGTCAGCCGCCATGAGCATCGGCACCGCCAAGACCGCCGGGGTGGACTTCGTCGTCGCCTGCTCACCGCCACGGGCGGCCGTCGGTGGGGGACCCGATGCCGATGGTTCGGCGGGCATCCACCCGGCGACGGTCTATGCGATGCATCGCGCAGGCGCCGACGCAATCCTGTGTCTAGGGGGAGTCCAGGCCATCGCGGCGATGGCGTTCGGCCTGTTCACCGGGCGGGCGGCAGACGTCCTTGCTGGACCAGGCAACCGTTTCGTCGCTGAAGCCAAACGACTGCTTTTCGGGCGCGTTGGCATCGACGTCTTCGCCGGACCGACCGAGACGCTGGTGATCGCCGACGAGAGCGCCGACCCGTGGCTTGTTGCTGTCGACCTCATCGGCCAGGCGGAGCACGGCCCAGACTCGCCGACTGTCCTGATCACCACCTCGCAAGCGCTCGGCGAGGCCGTCCTGCGGCTGATTCCCGAGGCGCTGAGCGGGCTGCCCACCGAGGCAACGGCCTCGACCGCATGGACGAACTGCGGCGAGGTTGCCGTTGTCGACAGCCGCGAAGAGGCCGCCGCACTCGCCGATCAGTACGCCTCGGAGCATGTGGAGGTACACGCCGCCGACCTGCCCTGGTGGCACGACAACCTACGCAACTACGGCACGTTGTTCCTCGGCGAGGAGACGTCGGTGCCCTACGGTGACAAATCCACCGGACCGAACCACATACTCCCTACCAGGGGTGCCGCCCGCTATACCGGTGGACTGTGGGTCGGCAAGTTCCTCAAAACCCTTTCGTTTCAGTCGATGACGCGTGAAGCCAGCCGCGACGTGGGGCAGGTGGTGGCCCGTGTCTCCCGGCTGGAGGGGATGGAAGGGCATGCGCGCTCAGCAGACGTGCGGCTCGACAAGTATTTCCCTGGCCACGGCATCGACCTCGAGCCCGAGGCTCTACGCGGCCGCTGATTGACACCGAACGGGCCAATCATCGGCTGCGGGCCGCACCGAGGAGATGGCACGCTGGGGCCATGGCGTACAGCGACTACCAACTCGAGATCTACCTCCAGGGGCTGTCCGGCGTGCTGCCGTCGCTGCCGATGTCGTTCGCGGAGTTGGAGGATAAGGCGCGTGCCGCGATGTCGCCCGGCATGTGGTCATACGTCGCAGGTGGCTCTGGCGATGAAGGCACCCAACGGGCGAACGTCACCGCGTTCGAGCACTGGGGTCTGATGCCGCGGATGTTCGTCGGCGCCAAGGAACGGGACTTGACTGTCGAGCTGTTCGGCATGACGCTGCCGTCTCCGGCGATGATGGCGCCGGTCGGCGTCATCGCGCTGTGCGCCCAGGACGGACACGGCGACCTGGCCACGGCCAAGGCCGCCGCCCGAACAGGGGTGCCGATGATCGCCTCGACGATGTCGGCGGATCCGATGGAGCAGGTGGCCGCCGAATTAGGTGACACACCAGGGTTTTTCCAGCTCTACACGCCGACCGATCGCGACGTCGCCGCCAGCCTCGTGCACCGCGCGCAGGCCGCGGGATTCAAGGGCATCGTTGTCACACTCGACACCTGGATTCCCGGCTGGCGACCGCGCGACCTCAGCACATCGAACTTCCCGTTCCTGCGCGGACAGTGCTTGGCGAACTACACCAGCGACCCCGTCTTCCGCGACAAGCTGCCACAGACACCCGAGGAGAATCCGCAGGGCGCGGTGATGCAGTGGATACAGATGTTCGGTAACGCGTTGACGTGGGAGGACCTGCCGTGGCTACGGTCGCTGACGGATCTGCCGCTGATCATGAAGGGCATCTGCCACCCCGACGACGCGCGCCGCGCCAAGGACGGCGGCGTAGACGCCATCTACTGCAGCAACCACGGCGGGCGGCAGGCCAACGGCGGCATCCCGGCCATCGACTGCCTATCTGATGTGGTCGCCGCAGCAGATGGGCTGCCGGTGCTGTTCGACTCGGGCATCAGAAGCGGCGTCGACATCGTCAAGGCGATCGCCCTTGGTGCGGCGGCCGTTGCGATCGGCAGGCCCTACGCCTACGGGCTCGCCCTTGGCGGGGTCGACGGCATCGTCCATGTGTTGCGGTCGCTACTTGCGGAGGCCGACGTGACCATGGCCGTCGACGGCTATCGCTCGTTGAAAGATCTCACCCCGGACACGCTTCGGCGCGTCACCTGAACCGCTGCGGCGCCGTCTGCCACGGTGGATGAGTGGAGGCCATCCTCGAGGAGTTCGACGAGCATCTCGCGCTCGAGCGCGGCCGCTCCGACCACACCCGTCGCGCCTACCTTGGCGATCTGCGGTCATTGTTCGAGTTCCTGGCGCAGCGCGCACCCGACGCCCAGCTGAGCAGTCTGAGCCTGCCCGTGCTGCGGTCCTGGCTGTCGGCTCAGTCCGGCGCGGGTGTCGCCCGCACCACGCTGGCGCGCCGCACCTCGGCGGTGAAGACCTTCACCGCATGGGCGACGCGCAAGGGCCTGCTCTCCAGCGATCCGGCGACTCGGCTGCAGGTTCCCAAGGCGCGGCGAACGCTGCCAGCGGTGTTGCGCCAGGATCAGGCGCTCGACGCCATGGCGGCTGCCAATTCCGGTGCGGAACAGGGTGATCCGATGGCACTGCGGGATCGCCTCATCGTCGAGATGCTCTACGCCACCGGCATCAGGGTCAGCGAGTTATGCGGTCTCGACGTCGACGACATCGACATGTCCAGACGGCTGCTGCGGGTGCTCGGCAAGGGCAACAAGCAGCGCACCGTGCCGTTCGGCGAGCCTGCGCAGGCCGCACTGACCTCGTGGCTGACCGATGGCAGGCCCGCCATGGCCAACGGTGATTCGGGAGCGGCGTTGCTGCTCGGCGCACGCGGTCGCAGGCTCGATCAACGGCAGGCCCGCACCGTCGTGCATCAGACTGTCGCCGCCGTCGACGGAGCGCCCGACATCGGTCCGCACGGTCTGCGCCACAGCGCGGCCACCCACCTGCTCGAGGGCGGCGCGGATCTTCGCATCGTGCAGGAGCTGCTCGGTCACTCGACGTTGGCGACCACACAGCTCTACACCCACGTCACGGTTGCGCGCCTGCGCGCGGTGCACGACCAGGCGCACCCGCGCGCATAGCGCGAACGCTAAGTGCCGCAGAAGGTTTGGTAACAGCCGCCGAAATCCTCTGGCGCCGGGTCGGCGTAGCGCTCGAATCCCGGTCGTCGAACGTACGGCGACGTCACTGCCGTGAGCAGTACTTCCAGTGGGTCGAGATCTCCTGCGGTCGCCGCCGCGAGAGCCTCCTCGACGAGGTAGTTGCGCGGGATGTAGACGGGGTTGACGCGATCCATGGCATCGGCGTCGGGGTTCAGGGCTCGCCAGCGGTCCACCCAGTCATCGAAGCCCGCGGGTACCGCATCTCCGCGGGCCGCTCCGCTCAGCGCGCGGAAGAACGACGTGTAGTCCACGCGGTCCCGCTCGAGTCGCTCCAGTAGATCGTCGGTGAGCTCAGCGGCACGCGTGGCGTCGACGTCGTCGGGCAGGCCGAGCTTGCTCCGCATTCCCGCCGTCCACGCGGCGGCGTACTGCGGCGCGAAGTCCTGCAATGACGCTGTGGCGAGTTCGATCCCGCGATCTTGATCGTCGTCGATCAGCGGGACCAGCGCTTCGGCGAACCGGGCGAGGTTCCACCCGGCGACCGACGGTTGGTTGCCGTAGGCGTAGCGGCCGTACGAGTCGATCGAGCTGAACACCGTCTTGGGGTCGAAGGTGTCCATGAAGGCACACGGTCCGTAGTCGATCGTCTGACCCGAGATCGTCATGTTGTCGGTGTTCATCACCCCATGGATGAATCCGACCAGCATCCACTGTGCGACGAGCGCGGCCTGAGCGCCGATGACAGCTTCGAGCAATGCGAGGTACGGGTTGTCGGTGTCAGCGGCGGTGGGGTAGTGCCGGGCGACGGCGTGGTCGGCGAGCCGTCGTAGGACGTCGAGTTCGCCTGCCGCCGAAACGTATTGAAAGCTGCCGACGCGTAGGTGGCTGGCCGCGACCCTGGCGAGGACGGCCCCTTCGAGCTGCGTCTCGCGTTGCACCGGGCGTCCGGTGGCGACGACGGACAACGCGCGCGTTGTCGGGATGCCGAGGGCGTGCATCGCTTCGCTGACGATGTACTCGCGAATCATCGGGCCGACGGCGGCCAAACCGTCACCGCCGCGGGCGAACGGCGTGCGGCCGGAACCTTTGAGGTGGAGGTCGCGCAGCCGGCCTCTGGTATCGACGAGTTCACCGAGGAGCAGGGCACGACCGTCGCCGAGACGCGGCACCCAACCGCCGAACTGATGCCCGGCATAGCCCTGGGCGACCGGATCGGCGCCTGTCGGTACCGACGTTCCGGTGAGCAGGCCGAGCCCGGCGGGGGTTCGCAGCCAGTGCGCGTCGAGTCCGAGATCGGCGGCCAGCGCCTCGTTGAGCACGAGGAGCCGCGGCGCAGGAGTGGCTTCCGCCTTCCAACGCACCGAAAGCTCCGGCAGCTCTGTTGCGAACCGGTTGCCGAGGGTGACGGTGGTTTCTGGCGCGACGCTCATCAATTCCAGCGTACGGACGTCCCTTCGCAGGGAATGTCAGCCGTGTAGGGGTTTGAGCCGAATCGGGGTGGCGGCCAGCAGCCCGAGCGGGTCGACGTAATCGGCGTTCGCGGCGCGACCCCACATCGCACCCCAATGCAGGCAGGCGGCTGCCGGGCAGCCCTCGTGTCCGGCCGCCAGCTCGCCGAGCGGCGATCCCGTCGCCACCAACCGACCCGGCCGCACGGCCGCGATCACCGGCTCGTAGCTCGTACGCAGGCCGCCCGGATGGGCCACCGACACCACCGGCCGTCCGGCAAGCTCGCCGGCAAACACCACCGTGCCCTGACGGGCGGCGTACACCGGCTGACCAGGCACTCCGGCCAGGTCGACCCCGCGATGGCCGCGCTGCCAGTTCGGCGACGGCGCGTCGAACTCCCGCAAAACCGCTGGTCGTGGCTGCAACGGCCAGGCCAGGCGGCCGTTGTCTGCCATCACCGGCGCCGCGCACATGACCGCGAGGAGCATCATCAGCGCAAGAAGTCGCATACGCCCAGCTCAGCGTCTCGACGAACGCCCCGGCAGGTGTGAAGTGCCCACCTGGGGATCAACGCTGCGGTGTGGACAAAGCACCTGTTGGCACCGTGTAAACTCAAATCCGCAATTCGCACCAGCGGATTGACTTCGCGCGCCTGCGCGCAGCCCCGTTCCACCAGGGTTGCATCAGCATGCCGGGCGGTCCCGACTGTAGAGAAATCCACACCGGGTCCGGCATGCAGCAGACGCTAGGGCCTGGCATCACCCGATGCCGGGCGGCAACCGACAAAAGAAAAGGCCAGCTAAATCACTATGGCTGTCGTAACCATGAAGCAGCTGCTTGACAGCGGCACCCACTTCGGGCATCAGACCCGTCGTTGGAATCCCAAGATGAAGCGGTTCATCTTCACCGACCGCAACGGCATCTACATCATCGACCTGCAGCAGACGCTGACCTACATCGACAAGGCGTACGAGTTCGTCAAAGAGACCGTCGCCCATGGCGGCAGCATCATGTTCGTCGGCACCAAGAAGCAGGCGCAGGAGTCCATCGCCGAAGAGGCGACCCGCGTCGGCATGCCGTATGTGAACCAGCGCTGGCTGGGCGGCATGCTCACCAACTTCTCCACCGTGCACAAGCGCCTTCAGCGCCTCAAGGAGCTGGAGACCATGGAGCAGACCGGTGGCTTCGAGGGTCGCACCAAGAAGGAAATCCTGATGCTGACGCGCGAGAAGAACAAGCTCGAGCGCAGCCTCGGCGGTATCCGCGACATGGCCAAGGTGCCGTCGGCGATCTGGGTCGTCGACACCAATAAAGAGCACCTCGCCGTCGCGGAGGCGCGCAAGCTGAACATCCCGATCATCGCGATTCTCGACACCAACTGCGATCCCGACCTCGTCGACTACCCGATCCCGGGCAACGACGACGCGATCCGCTCTGCCGCATTGCTCACCAGGGTGGTCGCCTCCGCGGTCGCCGAGGGTCTGCAGGCCCGCGCGGGTGCTGGTGGCAATGGCGACAAGCCGGAGGCCCAGGCTGCCGAGCCGCTCGCCGAGTGGGAGCAGGAGCTGCTTGCCACCGCAACAAGCTCAGTGACCGCGTCCTCCAGTTCCGCCGAAGGCGCCGCGCCGGGCACCCCCGAGGCCGAGGTTCAGACCGAACCCAAGCCCGAGACGAACCCTTAGAAAGGCTGAGATGGCGAACTACACCGCTGCCGACGTCAAGCGACTTCGGGACCTGACCGGCGCAGGCATGCTCGACAGCAAGAATGCGCTCGTCGAGGCCGAAGGCGATTTCGACCGGGCCGTCGAGCTGCTGCGCATCAAGGGTGCCAAGGACGTCGGCAAGCGCGCAGAGCGTGCCACCGCCGAGGGCCTCGTCGCCGCCAAGGACGGTGCGCTCATCGAGCTGAACTCCGAGACCGACTTCGTCGCCAAGAACGCCGAGTTCCAGACGGTCGCGGATGAAATCGTTGCCGCTGCTGCGTCATCCAAGGCAGCCGATGTCGACGCGCTCAAGGCCGCCAAGATCGGTGACACGACGGTCGAGCAGACCATTGCCGACCTGTCGGCGAAGATCGGCGAGAAGCTCGAGTTGCGTCGCGCCGTCTACTTCGACGGGACCGTCGAGACGTATCTGCACAAGCGGGCTGCTGACCTGCCGCCCGCGGTCGGTGTGCTCGTCGAGTACGAATCGAGTTCCGACGGAACGGGCACAGAGGCCGCGCACGCGGTCGCCCTGCAGATCGCCGCGTTGAAGGCCAAGTACCTCACGCGTGACGAGGTGCCAGAAGACCTCGTCACCAATGAGCGGCGTGTCGCCGAGGAGACCGCGAAGGAAGAGGGCAAGCCCGAGCAGGCGCTGCCCAAGATCGTCGAGGGCCGCCTCAACGGCTTCTTCAAGGACGTCGTGCTTCTCGATCAGCCGTCGGTGTCCGACAGCAAGAAGACGGTCAAGGCGCTGCTCGACGAGGCAGGCGTGACCGTCACCCGGTTCGCGCGCTTCGAGGTCGGCCAGGCCTGAAACTCGGCGTGACAGCGCAGCGGTACGACTTGGTACCGTCAGTGGATGACTGGCGATGAGCCCCTCGGGCGAAGTGGGGGTACCTCCCGCCCGAAGGGTAGGGGGACAGACAACCGGTGTTCGGCCTTCGGCGACGACGCCCTCGGCGACCATGACGCAGTAGGCCTCGTCGACGCATTGCGCGCAGGCGAGGTGTCCGCGGCTGAACTCGTCGAGGCAGCCATCGCGAGAACCGAAGCGGTCGGCCCGCAGTTGAACGGCCTCGCCTACGAGGCTTTCGACCGCGCGCGTCAACGCGCGAACTCGCCGAGCTCGTACGGCGGCTACTTCGACGGCGTTCCGTCCTTCATCAAGGACAACGTGGCCGTCGAAGGCTGGCCGACGATGCAGGGCACCGACGCGTGGGATCCGCGGCCGATGCCCGCCGACGGCGCCTTCGCACGGGTTTTCTTGTCCACCGGGTTGGTACCGCTCGGCAAGACGCAGATGTCGGAGTTCGGCTTCAGCGCATCTGCGGAGCACCAAAGGATCGGTGCCGTCCGCAACCCGTGGAACCCGGATTACACCGCTGGTGCGTCCTCGTCGGGTTCCGGCGCATTCGTCGCCGCAGGGGTGGTGCCCATCGCACACGCCAACGACGGCGCTGGGTCGATTCGAATCCCGGCCTCGTGCAACGGCCTGGTGGGCCTCAAGCCCACAAGGGGCCGGCTGCCACTGGACAAGGAAACCGCCCAGATGCCGGTGCATCTCGTCGCCAACGGAGTTGTCAGCAGGTCCGTCCGCGATACCGCGGCATTCTTCCGAGAGGCTGAACGTGCCTACCGCAATCCAAAGCTGCCGCCGATCGGCGATGTCGCCCACGCAGGCAAGCAGCGGCTGCGCATTGCGGTGTGCACCGAATCCGTTGTCCGAGAAGCCAGCCCGGAGGTCCGCGAGCTGACCCTCAAGACCGCTGCACTGCTCGAAGAATTGGGGCACAAGGTCACCGAGATCAGCAACCCGGTCCCTGACCATCTCCGCGATGACTTTCTCGTGTACTGGCAGTTCCTTTCTTTCGCGATCGTGCGAGGCGGTCGCCGGATGATCGGTCCGAGCTTCGACAGGACCAAGTTGGACAACCTGACGCTTGGACTCGATCGCAGTGCGGCACGGAACCTGCACAAGGTGCCCCGGGCCATCACGCGGCTGGCCAGGTCGTGGCGGATCACTGCCCGACTTGGGCAGACCTACGATGCGGTGTTGACCCCGACGATGGCCGACGAAACACCGCCCATCGGTTTCCTCGATCCGATGGCTCCCTATGACCAGGTGATGGACCGACTGATCAACTGGGTCACATTCACGCCGTATCAGAACGCCACCGGCGACCCGGCGATCTCGCTGCCGCTGGCCGAATCCGCATCCGGTCTGCCGGTCGGCATGATGTTCTCGGCGGTCAGGGGCAGGGAGGCGCGTCTGTTGGAGCTGGCCTACGAGCTCGAAGAGGCGCGACCATGGGCCCGTATTCAGGACTGAATATCCGTGTCACACAACCCGACGGTTGACGATCTTCATCGATTGCGTGAACGGCACGCTCTCGCGACCGCTGCCGTTGGCCAGACGCAATGGGTCGGCGGCGGACCCGTCTACCCACGCGAGATCAACGACCTGATGGGCGCACTCGGCCGCGAACCCTGGGGCGGTCTGCAGTACGACCACACGCGGTCGCAGGCGATCCTCGACAACCTTTCCAGCGCCACCATGGAAGATATCCGCAGTCTGTTCACCCACATTGTTCGCAGCGAACGGTTCTCGCTCGGTGCCTGGCACGGCGTCATCGGCGGCGACATCCCCTGGGACGCCGTGTTCGAACGCTTGGAGGCACTCGTCGACCCTCAGGGCAGAACCTGAACCATCATCTCCATGAGCCAGCACTACCTGGATGCTGATCGACGACCACCGGCTGTCACGACGAAATCCGTTGCGGCTTCGACACAATGCCGTAACTCGAACTCGACCGAGTTAACAACGCCGACATTCGGCGCGGCCACCGTCGAAACTTTTCGGGCCGAACATCCTTGCTTGTGGAGACCTCTGCTTCCACCACCACGCTTCGGTCACCGGCGATCGCCACCACCTCGGGCAACACATTCATGTGCCTTGTCCGGTTCGCGCTGGCCAATATTCGCAGGCGACCTGAGCGGTTCACGCTGTCGGTACTGGGCATCGCGCTCGCGATCGCCTGCGTGACGGTCGTTCGCACGATCTCAGCCAGTTTCGCCATCACCGGTGCCGACTCCGTCACCGATGTCCTCGATGGCGCGCAACTGTGGGCGGTTCCGGCGGCGGGGGTGATGTACGACGCCGACGCGCAGGCGTTGGTCGCGAACGGTCCGGCGCCGGCGTTTGCGGCCCCGGACGGCTGGACCGCGACCCGCACGCTGTCGGGCCTCACCGAGATCGACGGCCACAAGGTGTCGTTGCGCGGCACCGACGAAATACCCAGTGGACAAGCGCTATTGGGAACCCCGATCGCCGAGCGGCTCGGCCTGACGTCGGGTGATCGAGTGACCGTCGGAGGACAGAGCCTCGTCGTCGACGTATCCGGCGACAGCCAGTCCGTGACCGTCTCTTCCTCGCTGGCGCAGACGGTCGTCGGGAGCAACGGATGGTGGTTGATCTTTGCGCCGCGGGGTGAGGAGAACCGGCGTGATCTCGGCCGAAGCTTCGGTGAGTCGGTCGGTCTCGCGTCGACTCCGGATCCGTCGGTGACGCCGGACCACAACGGGCGGGGGCTGATCTACGACACCGTTGGCGGCTCCGGCCCGCTGACCTTCGAACAGAACTTCTCGGCGCTGTTCTCGGGCAAGGTGACCGGTTCAACCCTCGGGCTGATCTCGATGATCGGGCTCGGCCTCGGCTTCGTCATCGCCGTGTCGTCGTTCCTTGCCGCCGTGCAGGAGCGGCGCCGCGAGTTCGGCATAATGTCCAGCATCGGGCTGGCCGACGAGGTGCTGTACTTCTTCCTCGTCGAATCCGCGATCGTGTTCATCGCCGCATATCTGGTGGGGGTGCTGGGTGCGGGTGTGGCTGTCGCGCTGGTGATTCCGGGCATCGCGACGCCGACGGCATGGCTGCAGGCCGCGGGTATGGTCGCCGCGTTCCTGCCTGCGATGGCCATCGTCGGCGCGCTCGTGCCTGTGCATCGTCTGCTCCAACAACGGCCCGTCGACCTCCTGGGGGACAGATGATGCGAAAAGGCCTTGCCTACGGTTGGTTGTCCGCTCGACGCAGGATCGGCGAGATGGTCCTGCCGGTCGTCACCACTGCGACGGGGGCATTTCTCGTCGTGACCGTGTTCGGTATGTCCGACGGAATTCGCGCCCAATCCGCGACTTTGGGACACGCCGACGAGATCGGTCGTGCCGTCGTCCTGATCGCGGTGACAGTGCTTCTCGTCGGCGTTGTCGAGGTCGCGATCGCCACCACGCGCACCGTCGCGCATCGCACGCGCGAACTCGGCGTGCTCGCGGCCAACGGCATTCCCCGAAGGCCTGTCGTGGCTGCGTTGCTTGTCGAACCCGCGATCGCGGCGGTGGCGGGTGCGTGTGTGGGCGCGGGACTGGCGGTGCTGACCGGCCTGACGCTGTCTGTGAGCGGCGTGGTGGCGACCGGCGTGGCACCCTCCGGCCTGCTGCTCGGCGTCGCGACGGCGCTCGGCGTCAGCATTGTCGCGGCCGTTCTGACCAGCATCGTGCCCACGTGGAACGCGGCGTCGCGGCCACCAATCCGATCCCTGACTGCGGGAGGCTGACGTGACCGCCATCGAAGACAGAACCGACACGACCGGCCTCCCTGTCGGTGAGGACGATCCCGCGCCCGTCGCGCCTGTTATCGACATCGCAGGAGTCTGGAAGCTGCACAAGCTGGGCGACGAGGTGGTCAAAGCACTCGTCGCCGCGGATCTGACTGTGATGCCCGGCGAATTCGTCTGCCTGATGGGCCCCAGTGGCAGCGGCAAGTCCACGCTGTTGAACATGATCGGCGGGCTGGACCGTCCCACCAAGGGCACAATCAAGGTCGCCGGCAAGGACACCGCGGCACTGACCGAGAGCCAATTCGCCGCGCTGCGCCACGACACCATCGGGTTCATCTTCCAGAGCTACAACCTGATTCCGTTCCTGTCAGCCGTGGAGAACGTCGAGCTGCCGCTGATATTCGAGCCCTACGACCGGAAATCGTTGCGCGCCAGGGCGTTGGAGCTTCTCGAGCTGGTCGGTCTCAGCCATCGCGTACATCACCAGCCGACCAAGATGTCCGGCGGCGAACAGCAGCGCACGGCCATCGCCAGGTCTCTGATCAGCAGCCCGACACTCGTGCTCGCCGACGAGCCGACAGCCAACCTCGACCACCGCACGGGGGAGACGGTGGTGCGCATGCTGCGCGACCTGTGTTCGACGCTCGGCGTCACGGTCGTCGCCAGCACCCATGACCCCACGGTGGCCGACGAAGCGAGCCGTGTTGTCCGCATGAAAGACGGACAGATCGTCAACTAACCACGTCTGTTGGGAGTCACATGACACAAGAACTCGAACGGTCATCCGACCGCGACAAGCTCCTGACCACCGAGCTGATCCCCGAGCAGGTGCTGCCCAGGGTGATGAGCACATTCGGCCTGACGGCCGCTTACGTGTTCATCATCTGCTGGATCACCGGCTCTTCGGTGATGGCCACCGGTGGATGGACCGCCATCCCTATGTGGGTGCTCGGGGTCCTCACGTTCCTCGTCCCCGCGGGAATGGCCGTGGTCGAACTCGGCAACCTGTGGCCCGGCCAGGGCGGGGTGTACATCTGGGCCACCAGGACGATGGGGGAGACGTGGGGCTTCATCGGCGGTTACCTGTCGTGGGTGCCGGTGATCCTCAATGCCGCGTCCTCGCCCGCTGTGGTGCTCTCGTTCCTGCTGCTGGCCTTCCACGCCGAGTTGGGTGTGATGACGAGCGTCATTCTGCAGCTGGTGATCCTGTGGACCGTCGTCGGGCTCGCACTGGCGAAACTGGCTGCCAACCAACGGATCATGAACGTCGTCTTCGTCGTGTTCGGCATCCTCGCGTTGACGATCTTCATCGCCGGCCTGACGTTCGCGATGAAGAACGGCTCTGCGACGCCGTTCAGCTGGCATGAGGCGACGGTCCCGAACTTCGCGGTGGCCGGCTTCTTGTACGGCACGGTGCTGCTCTACCTGCTCGGAGTCGAGACGCCGTACAACATGGGTGCGGAGTTCCTGTCGGTGCGCAAAAGCGGTCCGCGGATGATCCTCTGGGGTTCGGCCGCGCTGGTGGCGATCTATCTGCTGACCACTCTTGGCACGATGATGGCGCTACCCAGCGACGAGATCGACGCCGTGACCGGCGTGATCGGCATGCTGGATGTCGCAGGCTTCCCGGGTCTGATGGAGATCTGCGCCATCGTGTTGGCCCTGATCATCGTTGTCGCGTTGATGACCTATCAGGTCGCTTACTCTCGGCTGATCTTCGTTTCCGGCCTGGAACGCCACCTGCCGAGGATCTTCACCCACTTGAACCCGCGTACCCGTAACCCGGTGTCCGCCATTCTGATTCAGGGTGTCATCTCGTCACTGATCCTGGTCGGGCTGTATTCGCAGAGCAGCTTGGTCAACACGACGATCTTCCTGCAGGGCGGTCTGTCCACGGTGTGGTTGATTTCGGGCTTCTTCTTCCTGTTCCCGGTGATCGTCGCCCGCAAGAAGTACGCGGATCGCTATGCGAGCGAAACATTCTGGCGTATCCCCGGTGGCATGATCGGCGTCTGGATCACCGTGATCGTGGGCACGATCGGCACGATCGGCGGTATCTACTACTCGTTCGCGAAGACTTGGCTGGCGAGTTCAGGGGTCGGGGATCGCGAGTGGATGATGTGGGTCGGCAGCATCAGCCTCGGCATGGTCGCCCTCGGCGTCGTCGTCTACATCTTCGGCCGGCGGTCTGCGCACAAGACATCCCAAGAGGACGCGTTGGCGCATCTGGCCGTGCTGGATCTCAAGAATGAGGCGGTGTGATCGGATGACCATGGAAAGCACTGAGCTGCGTGACGGTGAAACGGGCGACGGCACGCCGTATCCGCTGGATCCGCTGACCGGCGCGGAGATCGAATCCGCTGCGGCGATCATCATGGACTCCGAATATTCCACGCCGTCAACGAAGTTCGTGATGATTCAGCTCGCCGAGCCGGACAAGAATCCCGACCTCACCTTCGAGGGGATGACTGATATCCCGCGGCGGGCATTCGTCACGATGTACGACGCCGCGGTGAAGATGATCTATGAGGCCGTCGTCGACCTGCGCGCCAGGGTGGTCGACTCGTGGAAGCCGATCCCCGGACGTTTCCCGTCCTACCTTGTCGAGCACATGACAGGGGTCGAGGAGAAGGTCAGGGAGGATCCGCGCTGGCAGGACGCAATGCGCAAGCGTGGCGTCACCGACTTCAGCCTCGCGATGATCGACCCCTGGCCCGCAGGGTATTACGGCGCACAGGATCACTACGACAACTCCGCTCTGGTCTGTCGCCCGCTGACCTTCATGCGGGCGGCACCGTCGGAGCACGGATACGCGCGGCCGGTCGAGGGACTGATCGTCACGTTCGATCTCGACAAAATGGAAGTCATCGACATCGAGGACCACGGCGTGGTCCCGCTGCCGCCGACGGCAGGAAATTATTCCGAAGAGTTCATGTTCGGCCCGAACAACCGGCCCGCGTTCGAGCAGTTCCGCGACGACGTCAAGCCGATCGAGATCACCCAGCCCGACGGGCCGAGTTTCACCGTCGACGGTTGGAAGGTCCAGTGGCAGAAGTGGTCCATGCGGATCGGATTCAACCCGCGCGAAGGCATTGTGCTCAACGAGATCAGCTATACCGACCGCGGCCAGGTCCGACCGATCGTGTACCGCGCATCGCTGTCGGAAATGGTCGTCCCGTACGGGGATTCGGAGCCGACGCACTGGAACAAGAATGTCTTCGACATGGGCGAGGTCGGGATGGGCTTCTCGGCGAATCCGTTGACGTTGGGCTGCGACTGCCTTGGCGAGATCCACTACTTCGATGCCACGCTCAATGATTCCTCCGGCGGTGCGGTCACCATCCCCAATGCGATCTGCATGCACGAGGAGGACTTCGGAATCTCCTGGAAGCACACCGACTTCCGCACCGAGGAGGTCGAGGTGCGTCGCTCGCGGCGGCTGGTGATCTCGATGATCTGCACCGTCGGCAACTACGAGTACGGGTTCTTCTGGTACTTCTACAACGACGCGTCGATGGAAGTCGAGGTAAAGCTGTCCGGTGTGCTGACCACAGGCGCGGTGGCAGACGGCGAGTCACCGCGGTGGGGCAAGATGGTCGCCCCCAACATCTATGGCCCGAATCACCAGCACTTCTTCAACTTCCGCCTCGACATGAGCATCGACGGTGCGGGAAACAGTGTGTACGAGGTGGATTCGATTCCCGAGCCGGACCCGGCGCGCAATCCGCACCGCAACGCGTGGATCACACAGGACACGCTGGTCGCGTCGGAGGCGGAGTCCGCGCGTGATTGGAACTGGTCGACGGGGCGGTACTGGAAGGTCGCCAACCCGTCGAAATGCAACGAGCTCGGCAGCCCGGTGGCCTACAAGCTGGTGCCGAAGGAGATCGTGCCGGTGATGGTGCAGGAGGGCTCCTACATCTACGACCGGGCTCGCTTCGTCCAGCACAACCTGTGGGTGACCAAGTACGACCCGGCCGAGAAGTTCGCCGCAGGCGATTACATGTACCAGTCGGCAGACGTTCAGGGTCTACCGCAGTTCATCGCCGACGACGCGCAGCTGGAGAACACCGATGTCGTGCTCTGGTACACGCTGGGTGCTCATCACGTGGTGCGGCCGGAGGACTGGCCGGTGATGCCGTGCGCCTACACCGGCTTTCACCTCAAGCCGTTGGGGTTCTTCGACGGGAATCCGGCACTTGACCTGCCGCCGTCACCTCCGAAGGCGTGCCACCACCACTAGGACGGGTCGGAGCCCAGGGTCACCAGCATCTGTCTGAACTCACGGCGCTGCTCGTTGGTGAGGCCGGCCATCAACTTGTGTTCGGCGGCCTTCACGCCGGCGTCGGTCTTTTCGAGCAGGGCGCGTCCCTCGCGGGTGAGCGCAGCGGGCAGCGACCTGCCCGATGACACGCTGGCCGGTCTGACCGCCAGCCCACGGTCCTCCAGCCCGCGCAGCACCATGTTCATCGCCTGTGGGGAGACGTGGGTGTCGCGCGCGAGTTCGGCATTCGACCGGTCGGGGAAACGGTCGAGTATCCGCATGCAGATGTATTGCGGGAAGGCCAAACCCAGGGGTTCGAGCACCGTCGCGGTGACCTCGGAGCGCAGCGCGTTGGCCACCCGGAACAGCAGGTAGCCGAGCGGCTGGTCCTCGAGAAACTCACTCATATCAAGTATGTTGACATATATCAAGTTAGTTGATAGACCTGGGGTATGACCACGCAGCCAGAACAAGCGATGTTCGAGTCGGCCTACCGCGGCGAAGCCGAGGATTTCAAGGGCTTTCGTCCGCCGTGGAGCATTGGCGCGCCTCAGCCGGAAATTCAAGCGCTCATCGATGCGGGCAAGGTCCATGGCGACGTGCTCGACGCAGGCTGCGGCGAGGCCGCGACGGCTCTGCACCTTGCCGAGAAGGGCTTCACCACTGTCGGCCTCGACGCGGCGGAGACCGCGATAAAGCTCGCCAAGGCGGAGGCCGCCAGGCGCGGGCTGACCACGGCAACCTTCGACGTCGCCGACATCAGCGACTTCACCGGCTACGACGGTCGGTTCGGGACGATCATCGATTCAACTCTCTTTCACTCGATGCCTGTCGAGCTGCGTGAGGGCTACCAGCACTCCATCGTGCGGGCGGCGGCGCCAGGCGCGTCATACTTCGTGCTGGTGTTCGACGCCGCGGGGATGCCTGCGGATTCGCCCGTCAACGCCGTGACCGAGGAAGAGCTGCGTGACGTCGTGTCCAAGTACTGGGAGATCGACGAGATCAGGCCGGCCCGCATTCACGCGCATATGCCCGAGGAGGCCGCGGGTTTCCTACAGGCCTTCGGCGGCACCGACGTCCGCGACGAGGCAGGCGGCCGTAAGTCGGTGGGTGCTTGGCTGCTCTCGGCGCACCTCCGCTAACCGCTCCGGGGCCGACCCCATAGTGGCTGCGAGGCCGCTATGAGGCAGGATTGGGGGTAGCCGTCCCGGGCGTGCTCCGGGATGGCGATCTCATGCGAGGACCCCGAAGGAGTCGGATGGCGGACCCCACCACCACCAACGGCGCCACCGCAGCCCCGATCCAGCCGATGTACTCCCGCGTGCTTCTCAAGCTCGGCGGTGAGATGTTCGGTGGTGGGGAAGTGGGCCTCGACCCCGACGTGGTGGCCCAGGTGGCCCGCCAGATCGCCGAGGTGGTCCGCAGCGGTGCACAGGTCGCCGTCGTCATCGGCGGCGGCAACTTCTTCCGCGGCGCCCAGCTGCAACAGCGCGGTATGGAGCGCACCCGCTCGGACTATATGGGCATGCTCGGCACCGTGATGAACAGCCTTGCGCTGCAGGACTTCCTGGAGCGCGAAGGCATCGCGACCCGGGTGCAAACCGCCATCACCATGGGCCAGGTCGCCGAGCCCTACATCCCGCTTCGCGCCGTCCGCCACCTGGAGAAGGGCCGCGTCGTCATCTTCGGGGCAGGCATGGGTCTTCCGTACTTCTCCACCGACACCACCGCCGCGCAGCGCGCGTTGGAGATCGGCGCCGAGGTCGTACTGATGGCCAAGGCGGTCGACGGAGTCTTCACCGACGACCCCAGGTCGAACCCCGACGCCGAGTTGCTCACCACGATCACCCACCGTGAGGTCATCGACAGGGGTCTGCGGGTCGCCGACGCCACGGCGTTCAGCCTCTGCATGGACAACCGCATGCCCATCCTTGTGTTCAACCTTCTTGTCGACGGCAATATCGCGCGAGCGGTCGCAGGTGAGAAGATCGGAACACTGGTCACCACCACGTGAGGAAGCACCCGTGATCGACGAAACCCTCTTCGATGCAGAAGAGAAGATGGAAAAGGCGGTATCCGTCGCGCGCGATGACCTGTCGGCCATCCGCACCGGCCGCGCCAACCCCGGCATGTTCTCTCGCCTCTCGATCGACTATTACGGTTCGTCGACCCCGATCACCCAGCTGTCGAGCATCAACGTGCCCGAGGCCCGGCTCGTCGTCATCAAGCCCTACGAGCAGTCGCAGTTGAAGGCGATCGAGGACTCGATCCGCAACTCCGACCTGGGGGTCAACCCGTCCAACGATGGCAACGTCATTCGTGTCGCGATCCCGCAGCTGACCGAGGAACGCCGCCGCGAGCTGGTCAAGCAGGCCAAGGGCAAGGGCGAGGACGCCAAGGTGTCGGTGCGCAACATCCGCCGTAAGGCGATGGAGGAACTGCACCGCATCAAGAAGGACGGCGAGGCGGGCGAAGATGAGGTCAAGCACGCCGAGAAGGAACTCGACAAGACCACGCAGACCTATTCCAGCCAGATCGACGACCTGGTCAAGCACAAAGAAGGCGAACTGCTCGAGGTCTGATGGCCGAGCAGCAAGCAGATCCCGTGTCTGACACCCCGGTCGACGAGCCGCCCAAGAAGTCGCGCGCCGGCCGAAACCTCCCCGCGGCCATCGGCGTCGGCGTCGTGCTCGGCGCGATGGCGATCGGCGCCCTGCTCTTCTGGCCGATTGCCTGGCTGCCCATCCTGGCGATCTTCATTCCCATCGCCACCCACGAGGTCATCCGCCGGCTGCGGGAAGCCGGTTACAACCTCCCGGCCATTCCGCTGTTGCTCGGCGGCCAGGCGATGATCTGGCTGACGTACTACGGTCCGACAGGGCTGGTGGGTGCCTACGGCGGAACGATCGTGGTGGCCATGGTCTGGCGGCTGGTGGGGCAGGGCATCCGCGAGGCGCCGGTCAACTACCTGCGCGATATCTCGGCCACGGTGCTGCTGGCGACGTGGGTGCCGCTGTTCGCGAGCTTCAGCGCGCTGCTGATCTTCCAAGACCACGGCGGCGTTCGGACGTTCACCGTGATCGTGACCGTGGTGTTCGCCGATATCGGCGGATATATCGCAGGGGTGTTGTTCGGCAAGCATCTGATGGTGCCTGCGATCAGCCCGAAGAAGTCGTGGGAGGGTTTGGGCGGTTCACTGCTTTTCGGTGTCACCGCGGCCGTGCTTTCGGTGGCATTCCTGATGGACAGGCCGGCATGGGTCGGCGTGCCGCTCGGGCTGATGCTCGTCGTCACCGGCGTGCTCGGCGACCTGGTCGAGTCTCAGGTCAAACGCGATCTGGGCATCAAGGACATGGGCACGGTGCTTCCCGGCCACGGCGGCATCATGGACCGCATCGACGCGATGCTGCCTTCGGCGGTCGCCGGCTGGATCGTGTTGACACTGCTGGCCTAGGTGTACTGACAACGCTAGGCGGCTTGGTTGTCGGGTGGTTCGGGTCCGCCGGGTGTTTCGGTGGGTTCGAGTCCTTCTGGTTTGATGTCGTTATTGTTGTGCCGCTTGGGGTTTAGCGGTGTCGGTTCGGGTGCTTTTGCGTCGTCTTCGGGTGGTTGTAGGAGTGCTTCGGGGCGGTGGTAGTAGTTGGTTCGGGTTTGGCCGTGGTCGAGGGCGGGTGGGGGTGTCCATTCGCATTCGCCGCGGGTGTTGATGGCGGTGTGCCAGCCGTCGTCGTCGACGTCGCGGTTGTCGGGTCCACACGCCAGGGTCATGTCGTCGACGTTGGTGTTGCCGCCGTTTTTCCAGTCTTTGGTGGCGTGGTGGGCTTGGCAGCCGTAGGCGCCGACGGTGCAGCACGGTTTGGTGCAGCCGCCGTCGCGGGCGATCAGCATGATCCGCTGGGCGGGTGAGGCGACCCGGCGGGCGCGGTACAGCGCCAACGCGTGCCCGGTGGCCTTGTCGAAGATGGCGAGATGATGGTTGGCGTGGGCGCCCATCCGGATGACGTCGGCGATCGGGATTTTGGTGCCGCCGCCGGTGACCCCGACCCCGGCGCGGCTTTCCAGGTCCTGCAGGGTGGTGCGGATGATCACCGACACCGGGAGCCCGTTGAGGTGGCCGAGGTCGCCGCTCATCAACGCGATGCGTCCGATGACGAGCATCGCGTCGTGTTGGCGTTGGGCCAGGGTGCGGGTGTCGTTGTCGATCTGGGCCTGGCTGGGGGTGCCCGAGGTGCAGGGTTCGTCGTCGGCGGGGTTGCACATGCCGGGGGCGGCGTATTTGGCGAAGATCACTTCCCACACCGCCCAGGTGTCGGGGGTGAAGTTCGCCGTCGCCGCGGTCATCGCGTCGCGGCCCTGGGCTTTGGTGGTGAAGTCGCGTGTGCGTTCGCGTTCGGTGTCGTCGGGTTCGGGGCCGTCCTGATCGAGCAGGAACAGCCGCAGGTCGGCGGTCTCCCGCAACTCTTTGGGGCCGACGCCGACCGCGACGCGCACCAAATCCACCTCGAATTGTGACCGGGTGAGGGTGTCCACCCAGGACGGCAGGCGTTTGAGGGCGTCGCGGATCACGCTGATGTGTTCGCCGGTGATCAACCCCGCCGACTGGGCGGCGGCCACCGCGGGCAGCACCGGGGCCAGCGGCTGCCCGGTCAGGGTGGTGCGGGCGGCGAGGTCGGCGGCCTCGCCCAGCCGCCGCGACGCGTCGCCGGTGGACAGCCGCCAGCGGATCCGCAGCACCTGGTTCCAGGTTTTGGCGCCCATCTCCCGCGGGGTGGTCTCGGCCTGCAACCGGGCCAACAGCCGATGGGTTTGGGTCGGCATCCGACACATCAGTGTTTCGTAGTCATCGAGCACCGACACCACCTCGGCGCGGGTCAACGCATCGAAGTCGCAGGCGGCGACAGCGTCATAGGCCGCGGCAAGGTTCGCCATCGCCTCCCGCACCACAACCACCGACATGCCTCGAACATACGTGCGAACACCGACAAACAGCCGGAGTTCATGGGGGCGGTAGCGTTTGCGCGCATGAAGCTGTCGTGTGCACTGGTCACCAACGTCGACTCGCCGGAACTCGTCGCCGAGGCGGAACGCCTTGGCTACCAACGCGCGTGGCTGTACGACTCGCCTGCGATCACATCCGACGTGTGGGTGGCGCTTGCACTGGCCGCCGAGCGGACCTCGACGATCGGTCTCGGGCCCGGCGTGCTCGTGCCGAGCCTGCGTCACCCTATGACCAACGCAGCGGCCATCGCCACGCTTGCCGCGCTTGCGCCCGGCCGGGTCGCTGTGGCCATCGGGTCGGGGTTCACCGGCCGGTACACCCTCGGAAAGCGCCCTCTGCGTTGGACATTCGTCGAGGAGTACGTGGCGGCGCTACGGGCACTGCTTCGGGGCGAAACCGTCGAGTGGGAAGGCGCCCCGATCCGCATGCTGCACACGGATGGGTTTGTCGCGGACCGGCCCGTCGACGTCGAAGTGCTCATCGGAGCCGACGGCCCGAAGGGCACCGCCGTCGCCGGTCGGGTGGGCGACGGGGTGTTCGCCGCTGGCGTGCCGAACCCGGCGGCAGCTGGGCGGCCCTACTCATTGCTGCAGTTCGGCACCGTTCTCGAGGACGGCGAGGATCTGCGCAGCGAACGCGTCCTCGAACGAGCCGGGCACGGCCTTGCGGTCGTGTTTCACGCGCTGTACGAGCGCAACGGTCCCGACGCCGTGCGCGGGCTACCTGGCGGCGCGGAGTGGGTGACGGCGATCGAGGCCATCCCGCCCGCCGAGCGTCACCTCGTCACCCATGAAGGACATCTCGTGCGGCTGACCGCCGTGGACGCCGAAGCGGTCGCGCTGGCGGCCGACCTGCTTCCGCAGTTCACGTTCAGCGGTACCGCGGAGCAGTTGAGGAGCCGCGTCGCCGAATACGAAGCGGGCGGAGTAACCGAGCTGGTCTATCAGCCGGCAGGCCCCGACCTCGCCGGCGAGTTGGCCCGCGTGATGGACGCAGTTGGCGAGGTCGCGTGCTGACGTAGGTCAGGCGTCCTGCACAGCACTCATCACGTGCTTGACGCGCGTGTACTCCTCGATCGCCAGCACCGACATGTCGTTGCCGTGGCCGGAGTGCTTGTATCCGTTGTTGGGCATCTCCGACGCGACGACGAGGTGGCAGTTCACCCATACCTTGCCGAAGTCCAGCGCATCGCTGACCCTGATCACCCTGTCGTGATTCTGGGTCCACAGGCCGGCCGCCAACCCGAACCGGACGTCGTTGGCGAGTTCGACCGCCTCGGCTTCGTCGCTGAAGCTCTGCACCGTCATCACGGGCCCGAAAACCTCCTCCTGCACGATCTCATCGCGCTGCTGCACACCTGTGACGACCGTCGGTTCGAAGAAGAACCCACCACCCGTGCGGTCGGCCTTACCGCCGGTGACCACCTCGGCGTGTGCGGGCAGTCGCTCGATGAACCCCTCCACCTTCTGCAGGTGCGCCGCGCTGTTGAGCGGTCCGTACAGCGCGTCCGGGTCGGTGCCGTATTTGGCGGACTGAGCGTGTTTGGTCAGGGCCGCGACGAACTCGTCGTAGATCGTGTCGGCGACCAGGATCCGCGTGGCGGCCTCGCAATCCTGCCCGGCGTTGAGCAGACCCGCTTCGGCGATGCCCGCGGCCGCCTTGTCCACGTCGACGTCGTCGAAGACCAATATCGGTGCCTTGCCGCCCAATTCGAGGCTGACCTGCTTGAGGTCGGTGGCCGCCGAGCCCGACACCTCGATGCCTGCGCGTTCACTTCCGGTGACCGACACCAGCTGAGGAATCGGATGCGCCACGATCGCACGGCCGGTGTCCCGGTCGCCCGAGATCACGTTCAACACCCCTGGCGGCAGGATGTCGCCGATGATCTTGGCGGCCAGAAGGGTACTGACCGGAGTGGTGTCGGAGGGTTTGAGGACGACGGTGTTGCCCGCGGCGATAGCGGGTCCGAACTTCCACACACCCATCGCGAGCGGGTAATTCCACGGAGCGACCTGACCGCACACCCCGATCGGTTCGCGACGAACAGACGAGTCATGACCTGCGACGTAGGTTCCGGACGCCAGGCCACGCAGCTCCCGCGCCGCGGCGGCGAAGAACCGCAGGTTGTCGAGAATTCCAGGAATCTCGCCGTCGCGCACACCGTTTCGCGGCTTGCCGGTGTTGTTCACCTCTGCATCGACGAGTTCGTCGGCATGGGCTTCCAGCGCGTCGGAGATCCGGAAAAGCAGGATGCTGCGTTCGGCAGGTGTCACCTTGCGCCAAGACTTGAACGCCCGCGCGGCGGCCTGGCAGGCGGCATCGACATCCTCTGGACCAGAAAGTGGCGCTTCGATATAGGTCTCTCCGTTGGCGGGGTTGACCACGGGCATGTACTTACCACTCAGCGGTGCGCACGCCTTGCCGTCGACGAAATTCTCCAAGCGATCCATCTGATGGCCTCCACGTTTTCTACCGCACGATTAATGACGATTGTCGACAAAGAACGATAGCAGGCAATGCGGGCAGAGGAAAGGCGGCCGGTCGCTCGCCACCTCGCCTTGACCGGTGAGTTGACGTGGCCGGAAGCTCCGTGCAGACTGAGGGCTAATGTCGACAATGTACAAGTAGTGTCGGGCGCAATCCAGCTGCGCGAGCCCACCGACACGGTCGTAGTCGGCATTCGAAACAGCCATGTCGTTGACGTGAGAGGCCACCGATGACCAACCAAAACGACGTAGCCGACGCGACACCGGTGGACGTTCTCGTGATCGGCGCAGGCCCATCGGGCGCGGTCGTCACCCACACCGCCGCGGCCGCCGGGCTCAAGGTGATGGTGCTCGAGCAGGGGGACTGGGTCAACCCGAGCGATTTCCCGGCCAACCATCCCGAGTGGGAACTGCTCATCCAGCACGACTGGGCCCACGACCCGAATGTGCGTCAGCTGCCGTCGGACTATCCGGTGGATGTCTCCGATTCGGATATGTGGCCGGTGATGTTCAATGCCGTCGGCGGCAGTTCGATCTACTACGGCGCGGAGTGGCCCCGCCTGCTGCCGTCGGACTTCAGGGTCAAGACGCTCGACGGGGTCGCCGACGACTGGCCGATCAGCTACAACGACCTCAAGCCCTACCACGACGAAGTCGATGCGTTCATCGGGGTTGCGGGAGTGGATGGCGACACCGCCTATCCGGAGGGGTTGACCTATCCGTTGCCTCCCAACCCCATTGGCAAAGCCGGGATGAAGGCTGCGGCGGCGGCCAATGAGCTGGGTTGGCACTGGTGGCCCGGCACCAATGCGATCGCCAGCCAGAAGTTCAAAACCCTCGAGCAGTGCGGCCGCTGGGGGACCTGCGAGTGGGGGTGTCCGCAGGGCGCCAAGGCATCGTTCGATCTCATCTACATGCCGCAGGCTGTTCAGATGGGTGCCCAGGTCATCACCGGCGCCCGGGTCAGGCGCGTCGTCACCGACGAGAACGGCCGCGCTACCGGAGCGGAATACGTCGGCCGCGACGGTGTGGTGCGATTCCAGCCGGCGCGCGCAGTGGTCCTGTGCGCCAACGGGATCGGAACGCCACGACTGTTGCTGCTGTCGGCCTCCGAGCGCCACCCCCAAGGCCTGGCCAACTCGTCGGACCTGGTTGGCCGCAACTTGATGCTGCATCCGAACTGCAGTTCCCTTGGCTTTTACGAGGACGGCCTTGACAGCTGGCGCGGACCTGCCGGCCAGTTGATCCACTCCCTGCAGTTCTATGAGACCGACAAGTCGCGCGGATTCGTCCGCGGCGCCAAGATGCACGTGCTGCCAACCCCTGGACCGTTGAACGCGATCGAGGCGTTTCGAGGCGACAGCTTTGAAGACCTGTGGGGCAAGGCAGTTCACGCTGCGGCACGCCGAGCACAGAACGGCATCCTGTGGGCGGCCAACACCGAGGACCTGCCCGAGGAGCACAACCGCGTGACATTGTCGCCCGATCTCGTCGACGCCGACGGCCTTCCCGCACCGAAGGTGCGCTATCGCATCAGCGACAACACCCGCACGCTCCTGAAGTGGACAGTGCAGCGGATGGAGGAGCTGCACAAGGTCGCAGGGGCAACCAAAATAGTCAGCCAGGAAATCTGGGTGGACCAACCAGGCCACCTCATGGGAACTGCCCGCATGGGAGACGACCCGCGCACGTCGGTGGTCAACTCCTACGGCAGGGCCCACGACGTGGACAACCTCTATATCGCGGACGGCAGTCTCTTCGTCACCTCCGGATCGGCGAATCCCACGTGCACAATCTCGGCACTTGCGCTGAGGGTGGGCAAGGGTCTCGTCGAAGACTTCGCAGCACGAAAGGTTGCGCAGTGACATCGAATTCGCATCGTCTGTCCGTTCCAGCACGGCACACCAAGCCGCCGCGAGAGCTCACTGATTCCGAGCTCGCTACGCTGCTGCGAATCGCCGACTGCTTGATCCCCGCGGAAGGGCCCAACCCCAAGGCCAGTGACGCCGCTGACTACACGTCGTATCTGCAACTCGCTCTTGGTGCGCGCTCAGATGCCTTCGACACCGTGATCTCCGGTGTGGAGCAGCTGGCAGACGTTCCCGAGTCCGAGCTGTGGCAGGCCCTCAAAAAGATGTGGGCCGATGACAAGACCACTTTCGACCCACTGTCGGCGGTTCTGGCCGGGGCGTACTTCATGACCCCGCAGATCATGGAGTTGATCGGCTATCCCGGCCAGCATCGTGACCCCGCTCCGCTGGAGGAGGCAGCCGACGAGCTTGCCACCGGCATTCTCGAGCCGGTGTTGGAGCGCGGGCACATCTACGTCTCGGCTGCCGGAGAATAGCTCGCGCAACCTTTGCCGCAGTTAGGCTTTGGCCCCGTAGAACGCTGCGGTGGTTCCGCCGTCGATGGGTAGAACCGTGGCGGTGGCCCCCGGCGCGTTCAACAGCCACACCGCGGCGTCGGCGACGTCGTCGGCGGTCGCCACGGCACGCAACGGCACCCGGGCGATTTCCTCGTTCCACGCCTTTGACGGATCGCCGGACAGCGCCATCTCCGCATGCAGCATGGGCGTGTCGACGGGACCGGGGCACAGGGCATTCACCCGAATAGTCGGCGCCAGTTCAGCGGCCAACGCGCGGGTCAAACCCAGGACGCCCGCCTTGCTCGCGCAGTACGCCACGTAATGCGGCATGCCGATGCTGGCCGCCTCCGACGCGATGTTGACGATGCTGCCGGTCAATCCCGCCTCGCAGATACCAACGGCGACGGCCTGGGCCATGAGGAAGCTGCCGGTGAGATTTGTGGTGATGGTGGCGCTCCAGTCGTCGATGGTGATCGTCGGCAGGGGAGCGGGCACACAGATGCCTGCGGCGTTGACCAATCCGGTTGGGGTGCCAGCACGTTCGCGGATCGTCGCGAACGCAGCGGCGATCGATGACGGCTGCGTGACGTCGCACGCGAGCGCGAGGTGTTCACCTTCTGGGTCGAGCGCGTCGACGACGGCGGTCAACGTCGCCCGGTTTCGGCCGAGGGCGACGACGCGGTGATCGCGCTGGGCCAGCAGTCTCGCCGTCGCCGCGCCGATCCCCGAGCCGGCGCCTGTCACGACGGTCAGTGGATTCGCGGTCATTTCGGCACCGACGGGTTGAGGACACCGTCGCGACGAAGCGGGATCTCGTCGTACCCGTCGCGCAGTTCGGCGGGCAGCACGGCCTGCGGGGCGTTCTGGTACGTCACGGGCCGCAGAAATCGCCGAATCGCCGTGGCGCCCACCGACGTATGCAACGTATTGGTCGAAGGCCACGGGCCGCCGTGGTGTTGGCTCCACGCCACCGCGACTCCGGTCGGGAATCCGTTGAAGATGATCCGTCCCGCGGTCGGGGTCAACAGCCGGACCAGATCAGCGGTCAAGTCGTCCTCGGAATGCCCGTGGTGAATGGTGGCTGTCAACGACGGTGGGGCCACCGCGATGAGCGAAGTGATCGCCGACAGTGGATCGGGCGCTTGGTAACGCGCAACCACCGTCACCGGCGCGAAGGTCTCGTGTACCAGATCCTTGGTCAGCTTGGCAGCATCGGTCTCGACGACGAGTGCCTGCGCCCAGAAGCCGGGTTCGTCGGCGGGCAGACCCACAGTGGTGACGAGATCGGCCTCCGCCACCGCACGTGCTTCCTGCTGGTAGGACCGCAGGATGCCTTCGTTGAGCAGAGGTGCAGGGGCGACCTCGGCAACCGCGCTACGGACAGCGCTCACCAGACGGTCACCGTCGGAATTGTCGGGTACGAGCACCAAACCCGGTTTGGTGCACAGTTGTCCGGCGCCGAGGGTGAAGGACGCCACCACCGCTGCGCCGATCTCGTCGGCACGTTCGGCGGCTGCCCGCGGAGTGACGATCACCGGGTTGAGGCTGGACAGTTCGCCGTAGAAGGGGATGGGGTCTTCTCGGCCGTCGATGATGCCGAGCAGCGCGCGACCACCGGCCAGCGAGCCGGTGAACCCCACTGCGCGCACGGCGGGGTGCGCGACAAGAACCGCGCCCGCGCTGCGGCCGAAAACAATGCCGACCACGGTGTCGGGGATGTCGTGATCGCGGGCGACCTGCGCGAGGATCTCGAACGAGAGTTTCGAAGTCGCGGGGTGTGACTCGTGGGCCTTGGCGATCACCGGGCATCCTGCGGCGAGCGCGGAGGCGGTGTCGCCGCCGAGCACCGAGAACGCGAACGGGAAGTTGCTTGCGCCGAAAACGGCAACGGGCCCGAGCGGCACAAGGATCCGCCGGAGATCCGGGCGCGGCCCCATCGGTGTGTCACCAGCTGTGTCGATCATCGCTTCGAGGTAGCCGCCCTCGCGGATGACCTCGGCGAAGAACCGGAACTGAAACACTGCCCTGGTCAGCTCACCGTCGAGTTTGGTTGTGGTGAAGCCGGTTTCGGTGGCAGCGATGCCGACCAGATCGGCGCGACTGGACTCGACCGCGTCGGCGATCGCCTCCAACAGCCGTGCCCGCCCCGCTCGGCCCAGCCCGACCAACGCGGTGGCTGACTGCGCCGCAGCGCTTACGGTGGCGTCCACGTCGGCCGGGGAGCTTTCCTCGGTGACGGCCGGTAACGGCGCGGCGGTGCGGGGATTGACACCTGCGACTGCGGTCATGAAGTCTCCTCCGGTTTGCGCTAGGTAAGGCTGATGCCGATCTGCTTGACGCGGGTGAACTCCTCGATGCCGAGCAGTCCGCCCTCCTTGCCGTAGCCCGATTGATTGAGGCCGCCAATAGGCAGGTCCGGCGCCACCACCAGGTGGTTGTTGATCCAGACGTTGCCGAAGTTCAGCGCATTGACCACACGCAGTCCCCGTGCGACGTCACGCGTCCACACCGAGCCGGCCAGACCGAAGTCCACGCCGTTGGCCAAGGTGATCGCCTCGGACTCGTCGCCGAACGTCTGGGCGGTCATCACCGGAGCGAAAATCTCCTGCTGGACGAGGTCGTCGTCCTGAGAGACGCCGGTGATCAGGGTGGGCTCCAGGAAGTATCCCGGTCGGTCGGAACGTCGTCCACCGTAACGGATCTGGGCGGACGAGGGTCGGTTGGCGATCAGTTTCTCGACCCGGTCGAGTTGGTCCGCGGAGATCAGCGGGCCCAGAGTGGTGGCCGCATCGTCGGGATCGCCGAGGACGACCTTGTGCATCTGCGCGACGACGGCGTCCAGGAACACCTCGGAGATGCTTTCGGCGATGAGCAACCGGGTCGCGGCCATGCACTCCTGCCCCGCGTTGAAAAGTGCTGCCCCGACGATGCTCTCGGCGGCGGAGTCGATGTCGACATCGTCGAACACGATGACGGGCGCGTTTCCGCCGAGCTCGAGGATGGCCCGATTCGGTTGTCGGGCGGCGGCAGTTGCGATGCCGCGTCCGGTCGCCGTCGACCCGGTGAACGACACCAGGTTGACGCCGGGGTGGGCGGCAAGGGCAGCGCCCACGGTTCGCCCGAGTCCGTTGACGACGTTCAAGACACCGGCCGGAAGATGTTTGTTCGCAAGGTCGGCGAACGCAGTGGTGGACAACGGCGTGATCTCGGCCGGCTTGATCACCACGGTGTTGCCGGTGGCGAGCGCGGGCATGATCTTCCACACCGCCTGCCACAGCGGGTAGTTCCACGGGGTGATGCCTGCCACCACGCCGAGCGGCTCGCGGCGCACCATCGTCGTGGTGCCAGAGACGTACTCGCCCGCAGCCTGACCACTGAGCACACGGGCGGCGCCGGCGAAGTGCCGCATCGAGTCGGCGACGTCGGGGATCTCCTCTGCACTCGTCACGGTCACCGGCTTACCTGCGTCGAGGACTTCCAACGCAATGAATTCGTCAATGCGCGCGACGAACTCGGCTGTGATCGCATGCAGCGCCTCGGAGCGTTGTCGCGCCGAGGTGGCCGCCCACTCGGGTTGCGCGGCGCGCGCCGCGGCTACCGCGGCGTCGACGTCGCCGGGACTGGCGGACGTGAACTGCGCGATGACATCACCGGTGGCGGGATTGTGCACATCGAGGTTCTCGTCGCCTGTGCCATCGGCCCACCGGCCGCCGATCAGGTTGGCGATACGAGGCAGGGTGGGTGACGCGATACCCATGGGTGGTTTCTCCTTTGCGCGTCGGCATGGACGGTCGACGCCGGTGCGGCACGCGCAGGCGTCTGTTCGGCCGATGGGGCGAGAGGATAATAATTGTGTCTTGTCGACAATATGCCCGAATCGCGGAGACCGCAACCACCGGGCGCTAGTGCAGCGGATCGCCTGCCTCGACGCCCGGCGCGTTGTGGACGTGGTGGGTGAACGCCATCCGGATCTCGTCTGGATCGCCCGCTTTGATGATGTCGATCAGCTCTTCGTGCACACCTGCCACATCGCGGGAACCCTCGAACGCCTCATGATCCATGATGAAGAACAGCCGCAGCTTGGACTCCCAGTCGTGCCACATATCGAGCAGCGTCTGATTGTCGGCGCGCTCGTAGAAGAACCGATGGAAAGCGAGATGTCTTTCGATCTCGCTTCCCACGTCGCGGCCTGCCGCCCGATTGAATTGATCTAGCGTGCGGTGCAACGCCTTCCAGTCCGCATCGGTCATACGTGGCAGGGCCAGCGCAACGGCGTAGGGTTCGAGCTGTGTGCGTATCCCGGCGATCTCCGCGATGGTCGTCGGCGAGACCGAAGCCACGAAAGCGCCTTTGAAGGGCACCTTTTCGACCAGCCCTTCCTCTTCAAGGCGGCTGAGAGCCTCGCGTACCGGGGAGCGGCTGATACCCATCTCCTCGGCAATATGCGCCTCGCGCAACTGTGAACCTGGCTTGAGTTCTCCGGCGAGGATCGCTTGACGGATCTGCTGCAGCACCGCAGTTGGCGCCTTCTGATGCTCAAGCGGTGCAAAGGTCGCCACGGTGTTCCCCCTTCTATGGGACCTGGTCGACAATATATCGTGTGCCCGTGAAAATTCGGGCCCAGGCCGTTGCCCTATGGCGCGGCGTGTGACACTTCCGACTCCATCCAGGTGTCCCCGAGCGTGACGCCCTGAGGGAACGGATCGCTCGGATCGACGCCGACCTTGCTGAAGTCGGTGATCCACGCCTGTCCCGCGACGCTGGGAACGACCGCATCGACATCACCTACGCGGGTCAGTTCTTCGATGCGGGTGTCGAAGGTGGTATCGATGATGGATCGGTGCAGGAACGTCTCGTTCACGTCGATCTGCCCCCGGGCGTGCAGGATGGCGAGCCGCGCCGAACTGCCTGTGCCGCAGG
Organism: uncultured Actinomycetota bacterium; assembly: GCA_963756865.1. GTDB lineage: Bacteria > Actinomycetota > Actinomycetes > Mycobacteriales > Mycobacteriaceae > Mycobacterium. The sequence goes on from CAVWPQ010000029.1 coordinate 73,058, forward strand.
GGCTGCGATCGATCCGTCCCGGTGAAACGATCACCGCGTTGCGGCCGGTGAGAACGCCGCCCTCGCGTTGGACCGGGGTCGTGAACTCTGTTTGGGTGATACCGGGGTACTCCGGGTGCACCGGATGAACCGCGTCGAGTTGTTCGGCCGCAGCGGTTTTGATGCGTTGGCCCATCACCGCCAGTTCACGCGCTTCGGAGGGGACGAGATCGAAGCCGACGCTGGCCGCATCGACGAGGACGTAGGCCATCCCGCCCCAGGCCACGTCCACCGTCACCGTGCCGAGTCCCGGTACGTCGATCTGGGCGTCGAGGTGGTAGACAAACGCAGGCTGGTTGACCAGCCGCACACTGGTCACCTTGCCGTCGTGGCATTGGCATTCCAGCGTTATCAGGCCGGCGGGGGACTCCAGGGTCAGGTTGGTCACCGGTTCGCTCATCGGCAGCATTCCGGTCTCCAGCAGCACGGTGGCCACGCAGATCGTGTTACTTCCCGACATGACCGGATACTCGGTCGATTCCATCACCACGTATCCCATTGCGGCGGCAGGGTCGGTGGCGGGCAGCACGACGTTGACCGACCGCACGACGTTGCCGCGCGGTTCCTTCAGCAGCCGCTGGCGTAGTTCGTCTCGGTGGTCCTGCAAGTAGTTGCGCTTCTCGAGCATGGTCGCGCCTGGCACGTCACCGATGCCGCCGACCACCACGTTGCCGATCTCACCCTCGGCGTGACAGCCGACGACATCGACCATCTGAGTCATCCGCATGTCAAGCCATCTCTCCTTGGTAGGTAACGATTTTCGGGACGACGACGTCAGCGGTAGCCCTGCGCAAGCGCCTTCTCGGTGTCCTTGCGCACCACCGCGGCGATGTCGTCGTGCAACGGCAATCGGGGGGCGCGGCAGGACCCGCCTTTGCGTCCGGCGACATCCATCGACAGCTTGATCGCCTGCACGAATGCCGGTTTGGAGTCCCAGCGCAAGAGCGAGTGCAGGTCGCGGTACATGGGAAGGGCAGCCTCGAGGTTTCCTGCCGACGACTGTTTCCACAGTTCCACCGACGCCGCGGGCAGGGCGTTGGGGTACCCGGCGATCCAGCCCTTGGCTCCGCCGATGGCGAGTTCGAGCAGGCAGTCGTCGGTGCCGACGAGCACGTCGAGTTCCGGTGCGAGCTCGTTGATCTCGTAAAGTCGACGGACGTCCCCGCTGAACTCCTTCACCGCGACGATCAGACCGTCGGCGTGCAGCCTGGCCAACATGGTCGGAGTCAGGTCGACCTTGGTGTCGAGTGGGTTGTTGTAGGCGACGACCGGGATTCCCGCCTTGGCGATCTCCTGGTAGTGCGCGTAGACAATGTCGTCGCCTGCCCGATAAGCGTTGGGCGGCAGGGACAGCACTGCATCTGCTCCGGCGTCCTTGGCCTGCTGCGCCCACGAGAGCGCTTCGGCCGATCCGTAGGCGCCGGTGCCCGGCACGACGCTGAAACCCTGCGGCGCGTTCTCGACGGCGACGGTCACGACCTCGGCGCGCTCGGACGGGCTCAAGCACTGGTACTCGCCGAGCGAGCCGTTGGGGGTGATGCCGTCGCACCCGTTGTCGGCAAGCCACCGAACGTGTTCGGCGAAGCTGTCGAAGTCCACCGAGCCGTCGTCGTTGAACGGGAGCGCACTGGCGACGACCACCCCGTGCCACGGCTGCTTGGTCATGGAAACTCCTCGATGCTGACGCCTAGGATGTTGTCGACAATATACCGGTAATTTAGGCCTTTTCCAGCCGGAACGTCAAGTGGCCTCGTCGGGACGCCGTGGCCTGACGAGGGTCGGCGTCGGTGACACCTTGTCCTCGACGAAGCTCGGCGAGCCTGCGACCCATCCCGCTGCCAGCATCACGGCGGCGATCGCCAGGGATGCGACCAAGGCAACCGTCCATCGCCCGGTGCCGTCGTGGACGATTCCGAACATCAGCGGTCCACTGGCCGCGACGAGGTAGCCCAGCGTCTGGGCCATGCCCGACAGCCGCGCCGCCTCGGTGGCGGTTCTGGTCCGCAAGACCAGAAAGCTCAGGGCCAGAGCGATCCCGGTGCCCTGCCCGACGCCAAGTGCCAGCATCCACCACACCGCAGCCGGCGTCGGCGCGACGATCAGTCCGATCAGGCCGACGACGAATGAGACGGTCGAGAGGGCGACGAGTGATCGCTGCGAACGCATGCGCATCGCAGCTATCGGGATGATGAACGACATGCCCATGCCTGCGATGCTCATGACTGCTGCGGTAGCTCCCGCGCTGCGCGATGTCATGCCCGCGTCGACAAGGATGCTGGGCAGCCATGCGACCAGCGAGTAGTACAGCAGGGACTGCAAAGCCATGAAAAGCGAAACGGCCCAAGCCAACCGCGAACACCGAAGGCGAGCGCGCACTGGTCTGTCCTGCGTCCGCACGTGGGCGGGGGAAGCGGCAAGGCGGGGTGCCCACAGGAGCACGCCGAGCACGGGCAGCACGCCCCACAGCACCAACGTCATCCGCCACCCGAGGTGAAGGTCGGTGGCAAGCGGAACGCTTGTCGCCGAAGCCAGCGCAGCGCCACCGTTGAGCAGAATGGTGTAGCAACCCAACGCCAGCCCGGTGCGGGTAGCGAAGTCGCGCTTGATCATTGCGGGCAGCAAGACGTTGTTGACCGCGACGCCTGCGCCGATGAGCGCTGAGCCGGCGAACAGAGCCATCACGCTCGGGGCGGAGCGGATCGCGACTCCCGCGCAGGCCAGGGCGGCCGAGGCAAGGATGCAGCGGTCGAGGCCCCACTGCTGCGCAACTTTCGGTGCGGCAGTGGCGAATACCCCGAAGCACAACAGCGGCAGAACGGTCAGCACGCTGGTCATGCCTGCGGTGAGGTCCAAATCCGCGCGTAGCGCAGGAGTCAGCGGTGCAGGCGCGACGAGAAGTGACCGTTGGCTCAGGCCGACGGCGATGAAGCCCGCCGCAAAAGCGGCGGTTCGCAGTATCGGCACGGCAGTTCTACCCGAAAAGGTCCCGCAAGTGAGGGTTGAGGAAGATGCCCGACGGATCGAATTCCCTTCGGATGCGTTGAAAGTCCTCATACCGCGGATACAGGGCTTCCACGCGGTCACGGGTCAGGAAATGGACCTTGCCCCAATGGGGCCGGGCATCAAAGCGTTGCAGTGCGTGATCGAGCTCGCGCAGAAACGGCTCATAGGTCGTGCCGATCTCGCCCGACACCGACACCGAAACGGTGTCTCGGTGGTACTGAGCGGACAGAAACCCCTCATCTGCATGCTGCCAACGAATCTGAACCGGGCTGTTCTGATCGGAATGACGGGTGTTCATCAGATCGCGCACCGTCTCTAGCGCTTCCAGACCGTGCTCGGCGGGGACCATGTACTCCAGTTCGTGGAAGCGCAAGTCGGTGGTGGCATCGGGATAGACCTGATACGCCGGACCTGTACGAGAACCAGGGTCGGCCGCGACGTCCTCAGCGGATGTCGACTCTTCTGTAAGCAGCTTGACGACGCAATGGTCGCGGGGGAGCCTGCCGAGGTCGTACATCATCGAGGATTCGTCGGTGGGCAGGTACCAGAAGGAGAAGTGCCGATAGCCGTTGAGGAACTCGTCCCACCGCGCGACGACCTCGCTGTACGGGAGCACCGTGTTGTGCTCACGCAACTTGTAGGCGGGTACGCACTGCACGTCGATGTCGAGGACGACGCCCAACATGCCGACCGACACCTGCGCGGCGTGCAGTAAATCGGGTTCGTCTTTGGTGATCGCGACCGTATCGCCGAGACCGTTGACGAGCCGAAAGCCACGCACCGTCGAGGACAGGCTGCCGAAACGCGGTCCCGAGCCCTTGGTGCCCGTCGCGATCGCACCCGAGATTGTCTGGGTGTCGACGTCACCCTGATTGGCGAGCGACAAGCCGTGTTGCCACAGGGGTGCGCCGACCTCGGAAAGGGGGGTGCCCGCGCGAATCGTGGCTCGACCCGTGACCGAATCCGCCGCGTCCACACCGGACAACGCCGAGATATCGACGAGCGTGTGATCGGTTTGGACGATCGGTGTGAACGAGTGCCCGCTGCCCTGCACCCGCAGACCACGGCGGTGCTTGGCAGCCTCGCGGACCGCGCCGACCACGTCACTCTCGTCGGCGGCAACCACGGCTTCGGCATAGGTGAACGTCTGATTTCCGCCCCAGTTCTGCCACCGATGGGCGTCAGAAGCGGCGGCGGTGGAATCAGACATTCGGCCTCCTTGTCGACATCACGCGGTGGTGAAGATGGGCTCACCGAGCGCCGCGGCGTCGACCGTGATGCCCAGACCAGGCTCCGTGGGCGCGGACCCCCGCCCATTGTGTGAGCGCGGAGTGTGTCCGGCAACATGCCCGTCGGTCCAGTCGTTGAAAAACGAGACGTTGAGAAGATTTTCGGGCCGTGTGCTGGCGGCGATATGGCTTACCGCCGCGGTGATCACGTCACCGCCCCACATGTCCTCCACCGACACCATCATGTTCAGATGCTGCATGAGGTCGCGCATCTGCGCCGCCTTCGTCAGTCCGCCGACGCGGCTGATCTTGATGTTCACTGACATCGCCCCTGCGACGTTCTTGGCTTCGAAGAGCTCGGTGGAGTTCGTCACCGACTCGTCGAGCACGAGCGGTAACCGGGAGTGCCGATGGGCGATCACGCTGTCCTGCGTTGTACGACAGGGCTGTTCGATGTAGATCGGCAGATCCTCCATACCCTTCATGGCGCGCTGGGCATCGAGGATGTTCCAGCCGCCGTTGGAGTCGGCGATGATGATCGTCTGTCCCTCACCGGCCTCTGCGCAGGCGGTGGCACGGGCGATGTCGTCTTCGGGCCGATTGCCGACCTTGAGTTGGAACCGCCCGATTCCCTCCTTGCGGCGGGCGGTGATGAAATCCGCCATCTCCTGCGGGCTGGCCAGTGGGACGGCTTCGTAGATCGGGAAGTCGTCCTGCAGCACGCCACCCAACAGCGCTGAGATGGGTAGCCCGGCGGACTTGCCGAACAGATCCCAGCAGGCGATGTCGATGGCGCTCTTGCTGTAGCCCTGGCCCATGACGCAGCTGTCCATGGCCCGGTTCATCGCCGAGATATTGGTGGGATCCAGCCCGATGAGCTGGGGGAGGATCTCGGCAAGGCCCGCGCGGACCAGATCCGGCGACGTCGGCAAGTAGGTACTTCCCAGCGGCGTGATCTCGCCCCATCCGTCGATGCCGTCGTCGGTATGCAGCCTGACCAGTGTGCCGACCTGATAGACCGCGGCCCGGTTACCTGACATGACGTATTCGCCGTGGGCGTAGTTGAGCCGGTAGTCGAAGACGTCAGCTCCGGTGAGTTTCACGAGCACTCCTGTCAGCGATTCGGTTGTAGCGCTGGTGGGCGCAGACGCAGGCGTTTCCGGTCGGGCGAAATTGTCACGGCCCGTACATTGTCGACCATATGCTATTGGATGCGGCAGTGGCCAGACGGCGCGAACTGAATGACATGCATGCAACGTTCCTGGTGCTCCGACCACATGGGATCGCCGCAACGCCGAGCGTTCTGTTGTCTTGTGTCGACAATCGACAGGCGATATGGTGTGATCCGTTGGCACGGTGCTGATAGAGGCGCCGCGGACTAGCAGGAGATGGCGATGACCGGACGCATACACCTCTCAAGCCAGCCTGACCGGGGCCTGCGCGCGCAGGTTTCACGGCGCGGATTCCTCATCGGCACGGGTGCGGTTGCGCTCGGCGGCGCCGCTCTGTTGAGCGCATGTGGAGGTAACGGCGGCGACACCAATGGCGGGACAGGTGGTGCCGCTGGGGTCAGCGCTCTGCAAGGGGGCGACCCGGTACGTGGCGGAACGTTCACTGTCGGGGTGTTGACGCTCGGCGCCGCCGAAAATCTCTTTCCCGGCACCGCGGTACCCATGCCAGACGTGGCACGCGGGTACTCGCTCTACAACCTGTTGTTCTATCCGAACGACGAAGAGAACCTCTATCCTCTCAAACCAGGCCTTGCGGAGTCGTCGGAGTCCAACGCGGATGCGACCTTATGGACGTTCAAGCTTCGCGATGGCGTGACATGGCACAACGGCAAGCCCTTCGGCGCAGATGACGTGGTGTACAACATCACTCAGCTGTGGAGCAACGACCAACAGAACTACTCGGCATCCTTCTTGAAGGGTGTCGTCGATTTCGCGAACGTCAAAGCCGTCGACAAGCTGACGGTTCAGATCCCGTTGTTGGTGCCGATCGCGGAGTTCCCGAGCATCTTCGCGTGGTTCAACTTCTCCCTGTTGCCAGTGGGTGCGACGCCCCAAAGCCCCCCGATCGGCACGGGTCCGTTCAAGTTCGAATCATTCACCCCTGGCAAGCAGAGCGTCTTCGTGCGCAACGAAAACTATTGGGAGGAAGGCAAACCCTACGTTGACAGGCTGGTGATCGACTCATCGTTCACCGACAGCAACGCCATGCTGAACGCGCTTCTCGGCAACCAGATCAACCTGCTGATCAGCCCAGAGGCCCAGCAGGTGACCCAGCAGATGCAAGCGAAACAGGTCCAGATCCTGCAATCGGCCAGCGCATCGACCACCTATGCCTTCGGCATGCGCGTCGATGAGGGGCCGTATGCCGATCCGCGGGTTCGACAGGCCTTCAAGCTCATGACGGACCGGGCGGCTCTGAACAACGGCGCGCTCGGCGGGCTTGGCACGATCGGCAACGACCTACAGGGACCCAACACCGAGTTCTTCGCCAGCGACATGAAGTCGGAATTCGATCCCGACAAGGCAAAGTCGCTGTTCCAACAGGCCGGGGTTGCCGGGCAGACCTACGAACTGCCGGTGGCCAAGGTGCTGCCCGGCATGGTCGAGTCGTCGACGATCTGGGCGCAGCAGGCCGAGAAAGCCGGTATCCACATCAAGCTGAAAACCCTTCAGCCCGGCGACTACTGGACCTCGGCGGGCGGCGCGTACGTTCGCCCGATCGGCATCCAGGTCGCTCAACCGCTGGCGTCTCTCACCGGCCAGTACCGCAGCCTCGTCCAGGACGGCGCCCCGTACTGGGACACCCACTGGGGCGCTCAGAAGGACGGCGGGAAAGCGGCCACCGATCTGATCCTGCAGGCCGAAGCGACGAAGGATCCCGCGAAGGCCAAGGATCTGTGGCGGCAGGTGCAACAGCAGCAGTTCGACAACGGCGGTTACGTCGTATGGGCCTCCTTCCCCTACATCGACTTCGCGGCCAACAATGTGCGAGGCTTGAAAGCATCAAGTGCGTTGCCGTTCAACAACTTCCGATTTCAAGATGGCTGGATCGAGTCGTAATCGGCTCGCCTGTCGGTCGGCGCCTCTCCTGCGACTGAGCGGAGCCACCTGATGGGCGCGCCAACCATCCCGACCGGGTCGACGACGTTGACGCCGTCACTGCCGGTGGCGGTTGCGGCGAGACGGGACATGCGTTATCCCGTCCTGTGGTTCCTCGCCAGGCGAGTCGGCGCAGGCATCGTGACGCTGTGGGTCGTGTCGGTTCTGATATTCCTGTGCTGCAGCGTCCTACCAGGCGACGCAGTGACGGTGGTTCTCGGCAAGAGCGGGACACCGGAGGTAATCGCCGCGATCAAAGCCAGGATGGGCCTGGATCATTCGCTGCTCCAGCAGTATTGGGACTGGGTGACGGGGCTGTTCCGCGGAGACTTCGGAGACTCGGCCGTTGCCCTTGTTCAGCAACAGCCGGATCCGTCGATCGCGCGCACATTGCACGACCCGCTGATCAACTCCTTCATCCTCGGCACTACCGCGGCGGTGCTGCTGGTTCCCCTCACCGTGGTCCTCGGCGCCGTTGCGGGCATCAAGGCCAGCAAGGCCGCCGACCATGTCATCTCGCTACCATCGCTGATCCTGGCCGGCCTGCCGGAGTTCGTCAGCGGCGCACTGCTGATCTGGTTGTTCTTCACCACACTCCATGTGCTTCCGCCGGTGTCGCTGGTGGCCCCTGGCGCCTCGCCGCTTGGCGATCCCAAGATTCTCATCTTGCCGGTGGCCACCCTGCTTCTTGTCGCGGTCGGCTCCGGCGTGCGGCAGGTGCGACTCGGCATGATCGACGTCCTGCAAACGGACTTCATCCAGTTCGCGCGCCTCAACGGTGTCGCGGAGGGACGGGTGCTGATGCGCTACGGCATCCGGAACGCGATCGCCAACAGCATCCAGACGATAGCTCAGAACCTGCAGTACCTCGTCGGCGGAATCATCGTCGTGGAAGCGGTTTTCACTTATCCCGGCATCGGCGTCTACCTGGTTCAGGCGGTGCTCGCCCGTGACACGCCGAAGGTGCTGGCCGCCTCGATCATTCTGGCTGCGTTCTACACCCTTCTGAATATCGTCGCCGATCTCATCGTCGTGTTCCTTGTGCCCAAGTTGAGGACTGAGCTGATATGAGCGCAGTAACTTCGGCGCTGCATGTGCCGCGACGCATCGTTGGCCCGGTGCTGCGCACCACGACGGGCAAGATCGGAATCGTGCTGCTGGTGGCAGCGGTGGCGTTCGCGGTTTTCGGCGCCTTCTTCGCGCCCTATGACCCGACCGCCACCCTTGGCGTTCCCGGTCAGCCACCCGGCAACGGCTACTTCATGGGGCTGGACTTCATCGGCCGTGACGTGTGGAGCCGTGTGCTCTACGGCGGACGGTCCACGCTCGTGCTGGCCGTGCTCGCCACGCTCGTCACCTATGCCGTCGGTGGTGCAATCGGGCTGATCGCCGGATTCAGCCGATCGGTGCTCGACCCGGTGTTGATGAGGATCATCGACATCCTGCTGTCGATGCCCGCACTGCTGGTGATGCTGCTGCTGATCACCGCGCTGAACAACAGCTTTCCGGTGCTGGTGCTGGCCACCTCGCTGGTGCTGATGCCGGGGGTGGCCCGCATCGTCCGGTCGGCGACCCTCGAGGTGTCAACGCGTGGATACATCGAGGCCGCCGTGGCACGCGGTGAATCGACGCGCGCGATCTTGACCCGTGAGATCCTGCCCAACATCGGTGGAGTCGTGACCGCAGACCTTGGTCTGCGCTTCAGCTGGGCGATCATCCTGATCGCGAGCGTGAACTTCCTCGGCATCGGTATCCAGCCGCCAACCCCGGACTGGGGCGTGATGGCCTCGGAGAACCGGGTCTCACTCGCCACCAACCCGATGGCAGTGGTCGGCCCATGTCTGGCCTTGGCGCTGCTCGTCGTTGCCGTCAATCTGGTGGGCGATGCCTACATCCGCCAACTCGATCGGTCAGGTGATACTCAGTGAACAACACCGCGCCCGTGCTTCGCCTCGAGGGTGTGCAGGTCCGTATACCCGACGGTGCGGTGATGGTCGACGATATCTCGCTGACCCTCACCGCTGGTGAGATCGTCTGCCTGGTAGGGGAATCCGGGTCGGGTAAGACCACCACCGCGCTGACTGCGTTCGGCTATTGCGCGCCGAATCTGCGAATCAGCGATGGTCGTATCGTGGTCGGCGACCAGGACGTCGAGTCCACGTCTTTGGAGACGATTCGTGGGCGTGAGATCGCCTACGTGCCACAGAATCCCGGGGGAGCGCTGAACCCGTCGATGCGCGTGGTCGATGCGGTGGCCGACATGGTGCGGGTACCCGGCGCAGACCGGTCAACGAAGCGTGCGACCGCGTTGGAGATGCTGGAACGTGTCGGTCTGCCCTCGACGGATGAATTCGGGCGGCGGTACCCCCACCAGCTCTCCGGCGGCCAACAGCAGCGCGTCTGCATCGCTGCGGCGTTGGCGTCGGACCCCAAAGTCGTTGTGCTCGACGAACCGACCACCGGCCTCGACGTCGTCACCCAGGACCGAATTCTCACCGAATTGCTCAGGCTGCGTGACGAGCAGCAGGTCTCGATGCTCTACGTCACCCACGATCTGGCCGTCGCGGCACAGATCGCCGACCGCATCGTCGTGGTTTACGGCGGCTACATCGTCGAGGAAGGCCCTGCCGAGCAGGTGCTCCGCCGACCGGCCCACCCGTATACCCGCGGATTGTTGCGCGCCACACCGGATCACGCTGTGATGCGCGCACTGACCGTGATGCCGGGGGTACCCGTCGACGTCGGCGACCGCCCGCCGGGTTGTCCCTTCAGTCCACGCTGTGACCAGAAAACCGATGTCTGCGAGTCGGTCCTGCCGCAGATCGAATCGGCAGGTGATCACCACGCGGTGCGATGTCCGGAGTGGCGCCACACACCGGCGATCGACTGGGCGGCATCGGCATCGTCGACGCTCACGTCGGGGAGCAGTGAACCCGAGCCTGTTCTCCAAGTCGCGGATCTGCGCGCCGAACACAAGACTCGGCGCGACACAGTCACCGCCGCCGCGGGCATCTCTTTTGACCTGCACCGTGGTGAGTGTGTCGCCCTGGTGGGCGAATCGGGCAGTGGGAAGACGACGATCGCCCGAGTGATCGCCGGGTTGCACCCGACCTGGAGCGGATCGGTCCGCCTGGCAGGTGTCCCTCTGAAGGCCGAGGCCCGACACCGTTCCCGCGAGCAGCGACGCAGCATCCAGATCGTCTTTCAAAGCCCTACCGACACCCTCAATCCCCGACACACCGTGGGACAGACGTTGATCCGCCCCGTGCGTATGCTGCGAGGCCTTTCCCGGCGTGAAGCCGACGCCGAGGTCAAGGCGCTTCTCGACGCAGTGCATGTGCCGGCACGGTTCGCCGACCGATACCCTCGCGAGCTGTCTGGCGGCCAGCGCCAACGCATCGGAATCGCGCGGGCGTTGGCCGCCGATCCCGATGTCATCGTGTGCGACGAAATCACCTCTGCACTAGACGTTTCCGTGCAAGCCCGAATTCTGGAGTTGCTTCGGGAGCTCCAGAAGGACCGCGGCGTCTCACTGCTGTTCGTCACCCACGACCTCGGGGTGGTGGCGACCATCGCATCTGAGGTTCTCGTGCTGGAGAAGGGCCTCATCTGCGAGTCGGGCCCGTCGAAGCAGCTATTGGCGGCTCCCCGGCATGACTACACCAAGAAGCTGTTGAACGCCGCGCCCAGTCTCCATCACACGCTGACAAGTTGGCAGAACGTCCCGGCAACTGCCGAGGCGGCCCTGCCGGGGTGACAAACCGCGCACAGGCGACTGCGCTGTGGAAGTGGTCGCTGTTCGTGCTCTTCGCGTTGAACGGATTGGGCTTCGCGTCCTGGGTGACCCGGACACCGGCGATCCGCGACATCCTGGGCATTTCCACCGCATGGATGGGTGTGGTGCTTCTGGCGCTGGCCCTTGGCGCCATCACCGGCCTGCTCGGCGCCAGTGCGCTGATAGGACGATTCGGTGCGAAGGCCGTCATCCTGGCGGCGGCTCTCACGGCCGCTGGAGGCTTGGCGGTCGCGGGTGCGGGCTCGGCTTTGCAGACGCAGGGATGGGTGCTCGCCGGGCTGGCCGTCCTCGGCTGCGGCAACGGCATCGCCGAAGTAGGACTCAACGTCGAGGGCACCATGTTGGAGCACGCGACGGAGCGCTCGTTGCTACCTGCGCTTCACGCCTCCTTCAGCGGCGGAACGCTACTCGGCGCGGGACTCGGCGCGGGAGCCATTGCCCTCGGGATGTCGCCAACCATCCATTTCGTTCTGGTCGCCGTGGTGTGCGCGGCCGCAGCCGTGGGCTGCGTGCGATTCCTTCCCGCAGGTGGAGGGCGATCTGCGCACCACGCAGAGAATGACGGGGAGAGGCAGGCTCGCCGGGGCAGGCCGGCATGGATGCAGTTGCGCCTCATCTTCATTGGGCTCGTGGTCCTCGGCATGGCATTTGCCGAAGGCTCGGCCAGTGACTGGCTGCCGCTGGCGATGGTGGACGGCTACAGCGTCTCGCCCGCGACGGCTGCCTCCACTTTCGCGGTCTTCGTCACCGCCATGACGGTCGCCCGCGCGACGGGCGGAATTTTCGTTGACCGGTTCGGCCGGGTCGCCACCCTGATGGCCACCGCCATCCTTGGAGTCGTTGGGCTGGCGTTGGTCATCGCCCAGATCAACGTGCTTGTCGCATGGGTCGGTGTTGTCATGTGGGCGGTCGGAGCGTCGTTGGGCTTCCCGGTCGGACTTTCTGCAGCTGGTGACGATTCGCGGGTTGCGGCAGCAAGCGTCAGCTTCGTCGCGGCAATCGGATATTTCGGATTCCTCTGCGGCCCACCGTTGATCGGACTTCTCAGCCATCGGTTCGGTCTGCTTGCGGCCTTGACAGCCGTGCTTGCCGGCCTCGTCGTCAGTGCGCTCTTCGTGCCAGCAACCAGGCGACGTGCAGAGGTCAGTACTTGAGGCCGGTGTCGGCGATCTGCTTCCGCAAGTCGTCGAGCTTGTCTGGCTCCAGGTCACCGAACGGCGCGCGAGCAGACCCCAGGTCGACGCCGACCGCCTTGGCGGCGGCCTTCACCGAGGAGGCGTAGCCCTCCTTGGCGAGGAAGTCGAGTACGTTCCACAGTCGCTGGAAGATCTCGAGTGCTTCGGCGGTCTTGCCTGCCTTGGCCAGCTCGTAGACTGCGACGCATTCCTTTGGCGCAAAATTCGGTGCGCCCCAAACTGATCCCGCTGCGCCCGCGATGAACCCCGCCAGCACGATGGTGTCCCAGCCCACGAAGGTGCCGACGACGTCTCCGAGGTTGAAGATCAGGTCGTAGGCCTGCTCTATCGATCCGGAAGTGTCCTTGATGAACCGGACGGTATCGGTGCGCTCGAGCAGCTCGTGATAGAACTGCCGATCGAGGTTCATGCCTGTCACGGCGGGCAGGTTGTAGGCCATGACCGGGACGCCCGCGCCTTCGCCGACGGCAGTGAAGTACTCGATGACCTCGCGTCGGGTAGGTGCTTCGTAGTAGGGCTGGACCACCAGGACCGCGGTGGCCCCCGAGTCGGCCGCGTGTCGGGACAACTCGATGGCCTCGGATGTGCGAGTCGATCCTGTTTGCGGCACGACAGGGACCCGGCCCGCGGTCTGGTCGATGACGATCTCGTTCACTCGCTTGCGCTCATCGAGGGACATGGCGGCGAACTCGCCGGTACTTCCGCCGGGGACCAAGCCGTGCAGACCGTTGTCGATCAGAAAGTCGACATGGTCGCGCAGGCGGCCCTCATCCACCTCGTCGTCTGCAGTGAACGGGGTGGAGACTGCGGCCAATATGCCGCTGAGCTTTGTCGTCATCGGTGTCCTCTGCGATTGGCAACGACGCGGACGGCGCGACCGTTGACCCTGTGGTGATATCACGATAACTTACTTGATGATTGTCGACAAGCGACAAGCGACAACATTTCCGGTCACGTTCGCGCGACGGAGGTACGGCGATGAATGCTCGAGCGCCAGGCGTTCGGTCTGCAGCGTCGGCGGATGAGTTCGTGGTACGCGATCTCGACGCATTCGAATGCGCGATGATCCAGTTCCTCTTGTCGTGGGCGCCGTATGGCGACCCTCCCGAAGAGGAATGCCTACCCCTGTTCGGCAAGACCGTTCCTGTACTCAAAGAACAGCTACGGGAGTTGGTGCGGACGCCTCGCTGCTGCAGTGCCAAGGATCGGGCGCTGCTGGTACGCGTTGCGCGGGTGCTCGGTCCTGCGGTGCCGGGAAATCTCGAATGAGAGGGGCTTGCACCGTGACGTGCACCCGCGAAGAACTCGCTGACGCACTGCGTGCTCAACCCAGGATCGCGATGGCGAACCTGCCCACTCCGTTGACATTGGCGCCGAGGTTCTCGGCGATGGTGGGCGGCGAGGTGTGGCTCAAGCGTGACGATCTGACCGGTTTGGCACTCGGCGGCAACAAGGCCAGAAAGATCGAATACCTATTGGGGGACGCCCGTCAGCAAGGTGATGTCGACACCGTCGTCACCGTCGGAGCGGCCCAGTCGAATCACGCCCGTACGGTCGCGGCGGCGGCGCGGATCGCCGGCTGGGACTGCCATCTCGTCCTCGGTGGGGAACAGCCGTCCCGGCCGACTGGAAACCTGGTTCTCGATATCGCCCTCGGTGCCACGATGCATTTCGTCGGCTCCGACTCGTGGGACGACTTGCAATCGGCCGCCGATGAGCTCGCCGCCGAGTTGCGCGCATCTGGTCGACATCCGTTGGTGATCCCGATGGGCGGCTCGACTGCCGTCGGCGCTCTTGGGTTCGTGGGCGCCTACCTCGAACTGCTTGTCCAGCTCGATGAGCTCGGCGTCGCGCCGTCGGCGGTTTTTCATGCCACGTCGACCGGAGGCACTCAGGCCGGACTGGATTTCGCGCACAACGTTCTCGGCGTCGGGCCCGACATCGTCGGGGTTGGGGTGGCGAAGACAAACGCCGACCTGACGTCCGAGGTCATCGGCCTCAAGAAGCAGATCGGTGAACTGCTGAACACCGATCCCGGGCCCGCAGAGGCAACCGTGCTCGACGGGTATCTGGGGGAGGCGTACGCATTGCCGACACCCGGCTGCGAGGCGGCCTTCGCCGCGCTGGCCTCCACGGAAGCCGTAGTCACCGATTTCGTCTACAGCGCCAAGGCGCTGCACGCGGTCGTCGACCGCGCACCGGCAGCCGGCGGCCCGATCGTGTTCTGGCATACCGGCGGCGTGCCCGCCCTGTTCGCGAACACCACCGAACTCCCGCAGCTGCGGACACCCACCGACGCCCGCTGAGAAGTTCAGCGCCCTGACCGGTGGGATACTGATGAAAGCCCATGCCCACTTCATTGCCCCTGGTCTTCGACCCCCCTCGACGCGCGATGCCCCCGCGCCACTTCGCCGACCTCGATGAGGCCGGCCGCGCCGACGCCGTCGCGGAGCTCGGCCTGCCCAAATTCCGCGGCAAACAGCTGGCCAACCAGTACTACGGCCGGTTGATCGCCGACCCTCGGGACATGACAGACCTGCCCACGGCAGTGCGCGATCAGGTGGCTGAGGCGATGTTCCCACGGCTGCTCGAGGCCGCCCAGGAGATCGAGTGCGACGCGGGGGAGACGCGGAAGATGCTGTGGCGTGCCGTCGACGGCACGACGTTCGAATCGGTGTTGATGCGCTATCCGCAACGCAATACGGTGTGCATCTCGTCACAGGCGGGCTGCGGGATGGCGTGCCCATTCTGTGCAACCGGCCAGGGCGGATTGAAGCGAAACCTGTCGACGGCCGAGATTCTCGAGCAGATCCGCTCTGCCGCTGCGGAGTTGCGGGACCGAGATCACGGAAGATTGTCGAACGTCGTGTTCATGGGTATGGGCGAGCCGCTGGCCAACTACAACCGGGTGCTCGCGGCGGTTCGCCGGATCACCGCGGCGCCGCCGAACGGCTTCGGCATCTCGGCGCGTTCGGTGACGGTGTCGACGGTCGGTCTCGCCCCCGCGATCCGCAAGCTGGCCGACGAGCGACTCGGTGTCACGCTGGCACTGTCTCTGCACGCTCCCGACGACGAGCTCCGCGACACCCTTGTACCGGTGAACAACCGGTGGAAGGTCTCCGAGGCCCTCGACGCCGCCCGCTACTACGCCGACGTGACGGGTAGACGGGTATCGATCGAATACGCGTTGATCCGCGACGTCAACGATCAGCCGTGGCGCGCCGACCTCCTCGGCAAGCGGCTACACGGAGCGCTGGGTCCGCTGGTACACGTCAACCTGATTCCGCTGAACCCGACGCCGGGCAGCGAGTGGGACGCCAGCCCCAAAGCGGCCGAGCGCGAGTTCGTCAGGCGGGTACGCGAGCGCGGCGTCTCGTGCACCGTACGAGATACCCGTGGTCGTGAAATAGCTGCCGCCTGCGGGCAATTGGCGGCTCAGTCCTGACTGCTCCGCGCAGAGTTGGCCGTCCATACCATCTCTTCGCGCAGATCCCTGCTGCGCCAGCCGTCCGGTGTTCGAACCAGGTCGTGGAAGTAGTAGCCACCGAACATGCTCAGTTCGGCGACGCCCTTGATCTGCGTCGGGTTGTAGAACATCGCGCGCACCTTCGCGGTGTCGCCGTCGATGTCAGCCTCGATGTTCGTGATGTAGTGCATGCTCATTGCGATCAACGCCGAGAAGTCGCCGGAGAAGAATCCGATCGCCTCGTCGAGCGAGCCCTGGAACACGGCCGCCGAGTAGTCGATGTGGGCGTCGTCGGTGAACACCGACCGGTACAGCTGCCAGTCCTTGGTGTCGACGGCGCGCGCGTACGCGTTCAACAGCGCAGCGATCTCGAGTTCGTCGCTGACCCGTTGCGGATCCATCACATGGCCGGTTTGATGCCGACGGCGTGCCGCAGCTGCGCCAGGAACTGGTCGTCGTCGTCGCTGCGAACGATGTAGTGCGACACCGCGACTCGGATGGCTGTTGCGGCCTTGATGTCACTGTTGGACCCCGAGAGCAGCTTCAGCAGCCGAGCGCGCATGGTCGGAATGATCTTCGACAGCTGCGTGATGACGACCTCTGGTTCGATGTCGACGAGCCGGACCCCGGAATAGGAGTGCTGGTATTCGACGATGAATCGCAGTGCCGCGTCCAGCTTTTCGGTCCCGCGCAGGCCGGCTGTCGCCTTGCCGATACCGGTGTCGAACATCTCGCGCTCGTAGACACCGAACGCAAGGAGCAGTTCGCTCTTGTCGGCGAACCAGCGGTACAGCGTCGGGCGGGACACGCCTGCCTGCAGCGCCACCTCGGAGAGACTGAGCTTGGTCTGCCCGCTGCGGCCGAGCACCTCCGCTGTCGCCACCAGGATCCGGTGTCGCGTCGAGGTGTCCTCGGCGTCGTCCGTTGTGGCGCGCACTGGTTCGTTCACGTCAGGCCTCAATCGTCGGGTCTCTAGTGATCGTAGAGCTTTCCATCACAGCGCCTTCGTCAGGAGTGCGACCGTGTCGAGGTCATCGAGGGCGGTGACGGCCCGCCGCACGCCCTCGATGGCGATCTCCTCGGCCTGCATCCCGCCCATCCCCGCGGTGATCGACGATGCGACGTAGGCGTAGAGCGCGCCTGTGCGGTAGCGGTTCCACAGCTGGTCGCGATCCAGGTCCGGGCCGCCCGCGCCGGCCAGCGCCTGCCGGTAGTGATCGAGCAGGTCGCGCTGATGGGCCTGCCGGTCGGCCGGGTTCATGCTGGTGATCAGCGTGTAAGCGAGCTCCCGACCGGGGTGACCGCGCCGGACGAACTGCCAGTCCAGCAGGCCCGCCTCGGCGTTGCGGAAGTAGACGTTGCCCGGGTGGGCGTCGCCGTGCGTGACGGTGTTGGGCCGCTCGTCGATGACGGCGGCGACCGCGCGGTAGTTCTCGGCGATGAAACGGCCTCGCTCGACGGGGATCTCGGTCTTCTCGGAGAGCCGGCGGATCGATGTCTTCAACAAGGGTCCCGTCACGAGGGCCGCGGTGTCGGCCGACATGCTGTACGCCCAGTCGGGCACCCGCTCCCAGAAGGTCGCGTGCAGCCGGGCCAGTAGTTCGACCACCTGGCTCGCCTGGTCCGAGCTGAGTGGGTGCAGCGTGTCGGGGAACTCGCATCGGTCGATTGCGAGGTCCTCGAGTACCAGTACGAAGCGGCCGGTGACCGAATCGAAGGCGGAGCCGTATGACATGGGCACGCCGGCAAGTTGGGGTGCGAGCTCCCGGTAGAACCGGGTCTCGGTCTGGGCGAGTCGGCCCACCTCGCCCATGAGGCGGGTCGCGGCGGTTTCGGCGGGCATCTTGACAAACACCGAATCCGGCACGCCGTCGCCGGTCAGCGCGAGCCTGGCTCGTGACGATGTGCCCGCGTCACCGCCGATGACCGACACCGACGTCACGCTGGCTCCCATGATCTGCGACAGGACTTCGGGGTCGAGGTCGGCGATCGTCCGGGGTAGTGATCGCACGCGTCCGACGACCAGATCGGTGGCGACACGTTGCAGTCCGCGGCCGAGGTGGGAGGCCAACCCGATGACGGGTCCGACCCGGCTCGCTGCCTGCGACACCCGACGACCTCCTAGTCTTGGCCTGTAGCCAGGCAAGCTTTACAAAGAGAAGCTGAATTGTAAAGCTGCGGGAAGGGATGGTCATGACCGGACCGATGGAGGGCGTCAGGGTCGTCGAACTCGGCGTGTGGGTGGCGGCCCCCGCGGCGGGCGGAATCCTGGCCGACTGGGGCGCCGACGTCGTCAAGATCGAGCCGCCAACCGGCGATCCGGCTCGGATGTTCGGCAGAATGCTGGGCCTCGAGGACGGCGGAAGTCCGCCGTTCGAGATGGACAACCGCGGCAAGCGAAGTGTCGCACTGGATCTCACGACCGAGGAAGGTCAGGGTCACGCCCTCGAGTTAGTCAGCGCTGCAGACGTTTTCATCACCAATGTGCGTCCGGGTGCACTCCGGCGCATCGGCCTGGACTTCGAGACCGTCGCCGAACTCAACCCGCGTCTGGTGTACGGGTTGATCACCGGTTACGGGGAGGCGGGGCCGGATGCAGACCGAGCGGCCTATGACGTCGCCGCGTTCTGGGCCCGCGCCGGGCTGGCGCACCTGCTGACCCGCCCCGGTGACACGCCGCCGTTTCAGCGCGGCGGCATGGGTGACCACACCGCGGGCATGACGTTGGTGGCCGCAGTGTCCGCCGCATTGGTCGCGCGGTCGCGCACCGGCGCAGGCCAATTGGTGTCGACCTCGTTGTACCGGCAGGGCGCATACACGGTCAGCTTCGACCTGAACACGTTTCTGATGACCGGCCACGCCATCGCGATCGGGCAGCGCGATTCGATGGGCAACCCATGTATGAACAACTACACGGCGGGCGACGGTAAGCGGTTTTGGATCGTCGGACTCGAGGTCGATCGTCACTGGGGTCCGCTGTGTCGGGTCGTCGGCCGCAGCGATTGGCTGACCGTCTATCCGAGACCCCGCGACCGGGCGGCCAACTCAGTGGAGATCATCAGCGCTCTTGACGAGATCTTCGCGACCAAGCCGCTCGACGAATGGGCGGAACAGTTTGCGGCAGAACCTGATTTCTTCTGGTCGCCGATCAACTCCATCGAGGATGTCATTGCCGACGAGCAGTTCCATGCTGCAGGCGGTGTGGTCTACGTGCCTGACGGCGACTCCAGCGTGCCGATGATCGCGACGCCCGCCGACTTCCACGGCACCCCGTGGCAGGCTCGCTCGACGGCGCCCGGAATCGGCGAGCACACCGACGAGGTTCTCGCCGAACTCAGGTCGCGGCGTGTTTGACGCCAGCCGCATGCCGGAGTTGGGCAAGGAATTGGTCGTCGTCGTCGCTGCGAACCAGGTAGTGCGACACCGCAACTCGCACGGCGGTGGCAACCGCGAGCGCCGCGTCTGGTCCCTGCGCGAGACGTTCGAGCCGATCGCGCATCAGCGGGATCACGCGTGCCAGCCGCCGGATGACCTGTGCCGGTTCGATGTCGATCATGCGCAGCCCGGGGTAGGACTGTTGGTATTCGACGATGACGCGGAGCGCCGCGTCGAGTTTTTCGCCCGCAGGTAGTCCGGCAGTCGCCTCCGTGACGGCGCGCTCGTAGTACTTCCGTTCCCAGACCACGAAATCGTCGAGCAGATCCCGTTTGGAGGCGAACCACCGGTAGAGCGTCGGCCGTGAAACGCCTGCCTGCGATGCGACCTCGGACAGGCTCAGCTTCGTCATGCCGTTGCGGCCCAGCACCTCGGCCGTCGCGGCCAGGATGCGCTGACGCGTCGAGTTGTCGTCATCGACAGCCGCATCCGCCATAGGCATAGCTTTACAAAATTCCGTCGAAATGTCACGCTAAATCTGTGACAGCAGCCCCGGTGCAGGCACGCGAATACAGTCCGGTCGACCTCACGTCGCAGGACTTCTGGAGCCGGCCCTTCGCGGTTCGCGACGAGACATTCGCGCAGCTCCGTGCTGGTGACGGCCTCACCTGGCACCATCCTTTCGAGTCGATGTTCCCGATGGACGAGCCGGGTTTCTGGGCGCTGACGCGACGCGCGGACATCGCCTTCGTCAGCCAGCACCCCGAGCTGTTCAGTTCGGCCCAAGGCGTGGCGCTCAGCCCGATGCCGGCCGAGATTCAGCGGTTCGCGTCGTTCTTCTTGAGCATGGATCCGCCGCAGCACACGGTGTACCGGCGTCTGATCAGCTCGGCGTTCACCCCGCGAAACGTCCGCCAGATCACCGACCAGATCCACAAGAACGCCGTCGCCATCGTCGACGACCTCGTGGGCGCCGGCGAGGTGGAATTCGTCTCCGCGTGCTCGTCGAAGCTGCCGATGCGCACGATCATGGACATGCTCGGGGTGCCGACCGCCGATCAGCCAGAGGTGGCGTATGCCGCCGAGAAGCTCTTCGGCATGAGCGACGAGGAGTACGCCACCGCCGACGAGCGCGCGCAGGATCCTGTCGCGCAGATCGCCCTGCTCTCCAACACCGGGGTGGAACTCGCGAAGTTCCGCCGGGCCAACCCTGGCGACGATCTGATGACGAGCATGGTCAACGCCGAGGTCGACGGGCACAAGCTGACCGACGAAGAGATCGGGGCATTTCTCATCCTGCTGGCGTCGGCGGGCAACGACACCACCAAGCAGGCCACCACGCACGCGATGATGGCGCTGGTCGAGCAACCCGCACAACGTGACTGGCTGATCGAGGACTTCGACGGCCGAATCGGTCCGGCCATGGAGGAATTCGTTCGTTGGGCCTCACCGGTGATCCAATTCGCGCGGTTTGCAACCGAGGACACCGAGATCAACGGCCAGCCCGTGGCTGCAGGCGACAAGGTCGGGCTCTTCTACTGCTCGGCCAACCGCGACGAAGCCGTCTTCGACAACCCGGGTGCGTTCGACCTGCAGAGGTCATCCAACCCGCACCTGGGGTTCGGCGGCGGCGGCCCGCACTTCTGCCTCGGCAGCCAGCTGGCGAAGGCCGAACTGCGAAACCTCTTCCGTGAACTGCTCACTCGGCTCACGGTCGAGGACTTCGGCGAGCCCGACCTGCTGTACAGCAACTTCGTTCACGGCGTCAAACGCGTCAAAGCCAACGTTCGGTAGGAGTGACCATGCGCGTCGAAGTTGACCTCGGCAGGTGCACAGGACACGGCATCTGCGAATCGATCGCCGAGGATGTGTTCGAGGTGCAGGACGACGGCACCGTGCACATCGCAGGCGACGAGCAGCCGGACTCCGATCGCGACCGCATGCAGCAGGCCGTAACGCAGTGCCCCGCAGCGGCTCTCCGACTGGTGGACTAGCGGCCTGGCATCGGGCGCACCAGCACCGACTGCTGGATCGCTCCGACCGCACCCGCCTCGTCGAACAGCGTGCCGAGGGTGGTGCCGATGCCGTCGGGTCCGTAGTTGGTTTCGGCGCGGATTCCGATCCACTCACCTTCTGGGATCCGGTGCACGTGCACGACCAGATCGGTGTTCATGAACATCCATTTCCGGATGTCGAGCTTGGTGCCGATGCCGTTGGCGTCATCGGCGACCGCAAACAGCCGCTCCAGCGCAGTCATGCTCTCGCCCTTGACCAGATCGACCTCCGGCTTGATCCATGACTCGCCCGGCCCGTCGCTCATAGGCTCGGTGAGCCAGCGCCAATCGAGGCTGTGCACGTAGTTGCGGTCCCAGTCCTTCTTCAGGTCGCGGCTCCGCGCCTCGGCGAGCGGGCGCAGCGCCGAGGCAGATGCGTGCACGACATCGGCGGTGTCGAGCTTCTGCAGACGCCACCCGCTGGCCCTCGCGACGGGACGCGCACCGTCGGGCCCGAGCCCAAGCATCTCGGCGCTGATCAACTCGATCTGCTTGCCGGAGCGTTCCCTTCGCGCGCGGACCCAGATGTCACCTTCTGCGGGCACCGGCCCCAACAGGTCGACCATCACCCGGCTCAGCCGGGTGTCATCGCGCGCCTCGCATCGCTCCAGCGCGCGGGTCAGCAGCGCCGACACCGGTGCGCCGTGCTGGATGGCCGCCGACCACGTGCTGCGCACCAGATCGGTCGCGACGAATCTCTCGCCCTGCGGATCGTTTTCGTCGACAAGCTCGTAGTACGAGTCACTCATGGCAGGCCCGCTCCTGGGATGTCGACGGTGGTGGTGTCGAGTCGCGACAGTTTCGTCCCGACAACGCGCTGGGGATAGGCGTCCGTACTCGTCAGCAGGAACAGCGTGCGTCGCTCCGGGCCGCCGAGAGTGCAGGCGATCGCGGTGCGGTCACCGATGTCGATCCGGTCGGTGACGTTGCCGCCCTCGACAATTCGCTCGAACTGATGGGCCAACGTCATCGCCGCCCACACGCCGCCATCCGCATCGAGGGCGATGCCGTCGGGCGGGCCGTCGAGCCCGTCGGCGAAGATCCGGCGATCCGACAGCGACCCGTCGGGGGCGATTGTGAAGGATGTCAACCGTCTGCCGACCGACTCGGCGACGATGAGCGTCGACCCGTCCGGGCTGATGACCATCCCGTTCGGGAAGTCGAGGTCCTCGGCGACGACGGTCACCGCGTGGTCAGGGTCGACACGCACGATGACGCCGCCCTCGAATGCCTGGGAGCCGACGTACGCGCGGCCGTGCCCGTCGACCACCATGTCGCCGATGCTCGCCGGGACGATGTCGGACAGGTCGGCGACGGTATCGACGGACTCACCGTCGTAGCTCAACAGCGTTCTGCGCTCGGTCGAGGCGATGAGCAGCGATCCGTCGGGTCGAAAGCCCAGCCCCGACGGGGCATGTCCGGCGAGCGCAAGCGTGGTCGTATCGCCCTGCAGGTCCACCGTGTGCAGCGCTTCGCCGAGCATGTCGGAAAACCACAGCAGACCCTCGAACCACCGGGGGCCCTCCCCGAAGCAGAAACCGTTCGCAAGCGGCGTCAGGCCCATCCGGCACCTTTACAAAACACGCCATAAGTGTCACGCTCGCTACGTGCCACTGTCAACTGCCTGCGGTGATCGAGCGTGAATATGAAGAAGTATCACAGCCACACGCTTCTCTACCTGCACGAGACCATCGATCTCGGGTCCGGCGGAAGTGACGGTTTCACAGAAGCCTTCAGCGCCGTGTATCAGCCGATGATGGAAGAACTCGGCGCGCGACTGTTCGCGATCTGGGAGACGACGCCGTTCAACGGGCACTGGCCGCAGGTCACCGTGATATGGGAGATCGACGCCTTCGCCGTCTACGCGGGGATCGGTCGGGCGCAGTCGCGCGGCGGCAGTCACGAGGCGGCGTTCGGCAAGTGGAGTGCCTTCCTGTCGGAGATCGGAGCGCGCGGTGAGGGCCGCATCATGTATGCCGGCAGGAGTAACAAGACGCTCGCGCAGCTCAAGGAGGCGAACTTCAGCGCGGGCCTGGTGATCCAGGAGATCATGCAGAGCAAGCCGGGCCGCCAGGACGACTACATCCGCGAGCTTGAGCGGCTCTATGTCCCGTGGTCGGAGAGCACCGGCAAGATGTGGTTGGGTTCGTTCATCACCACCTTCCGGTTCAACGAGGTGATCCACTACTGGGCGCTCGAGGGTGGTTGGGACTGCTTCGAAAACCATTACCCGTCATGGAAAGACAGCCCGCCCGCCGAGATCGTCACCTGGATGAGCGTCGCACCCGCACTGCGCGACGGCTGGGAAGACTCGATACTGCAGGCGCTACCCCCGTCGCCGCTGCAATGAACTCTTCAGTGCTTCAAGGGCTCCAGCACTTCTCATACGATCCGTTCGACCCGGCGGTGATGGCCGACCCGCTGCCGTATTACCGCGTTCTTCGCGACGAACACCCTGTGTACTACGTCGATAAATGGGATACCTACGCGCTGTCCCGGTTCTCCGACATATGGCAGGTGCTGGAGATCAACGACGGGACTTTCGTCGCCTCGGAGGGAACCCTTCCCGCTGCAACGGTTCTGGCCGGGCACAACGACGGACCGGTGCCCGACCCGCCGCTGCACCCCATGCCGTTCCATGCGAACTTCGACAGCCCGATCTACGACGGCGTCCGCCGGTGCACCTCGGGACCGTTCCGGCCGAGATCGGTCGCCACGCTCGCTGACCGCATTCGGGTGATTGCCAACGAACGCCTCGACGAACTGCTGCCGCGCGGAACCTTCGACCTCACCCAGGAATACGGCGGGATCGTCGCCGCATCGGTGGTGTGCGAATTGTTGGGTCTACCGGTTGATTTGGCTTCAGATGTGCTGGCCACCGTCAACGCGGGAAGCCTCGCCCAACCCGGTAGCGGAGTCGAAGTGGCCAACGCCCGACCCGGATATCTCGAGTATCTGGTGCCGATCGTGCAGCGCAGCCGCAGCGGTGCCGGTGACGACCTTCCGATCGCAGACAACCTCGTCGGCTACCGGTTGCCGGACGGATCGCCGTTCACCGATATCGAAGCGGCGACCCAGATGCTGGGCGTCTTCATCGGTGGCACTGAAACCGTGCCGAAGATCGTCGCGCACGGCCTGTGGGAGTTGGGCCTGCGGTCCGACCAGATGGCCGCCGTTCGCGCCGATATCGATGCAGGAGTTCCGAAGGCGCGGGAGGAGATGATCCGCTACTGCGCCCCCGCTCAGTGGTTCGCCCGCACCGTGCGTCGACCGTTCACGATTCACGACACCACCATCGAACCGGGCCAGCGGATCATCACGCTGCTGGCCTCGGCAAACCGCGACGAGCGCGAATACCGCGATCCCGACGAATTCGTCTGGGACCGACCAATCCAGCGTCTGCTGGCGTTCGGTCGCGGACAGCACTTCTGCCTCGGCGTGCACCTGGCCCGCTTGGAGATCACGATCATGGTGTCGGAGTGGCTGAAACGTGTGCGCGACTACCGGATCGTCAGTGAGTCGGCATCACGGCCACCGTCGAGTTTTCAGTGGGGCTGGAACAATGTTCCCGTCGAGGTCCAGGCGGAGGGCGTCTGACGTGTGGTCGTATCGGCTGGTGGCCCCGTACACCTTTGAGCGGATTGACATTCCGGAGAAGACGGCGGAGTCGCTCGGCGACCGCCAGGTGCTGGTGCGCTTCGTCGCGGCGGGAGTATGTGGCAGCGACCTGCCCGGCTTCCGCGGTTCGAAGGGCCGGCTTCCCGGAGACACAGGCACGAGCGCGGCCGAGATGGACGGCTTTCCGATCCACGAGATCGTCGGGGAAGTGGTAGCCAGCAGGAACCGCAGCCACGGCATCGGCGACCGCGTCGTCGGCTGGGCATCCGGCTTCGACGGATTGATGGAATACGTCGTGGCCGACGGCGACGGGTTGGCGCCGTTCGACCAGTCGTTGTCTCCGCAGCATGCGGTGGCGCTGCAACCCTTGGCGTGTGTGCTGTACGCGATCGAGCAACTTCCGAAGCTGAAGGGGCGCCATGTCGCCGTCATCGGGCAGGGCTCGATCGGCCTGCTGTTCTCCTATGCGGCCAAGGCTGCGGGCGCCCGCCGTGTCACCGGCGTTGACCCGATCGATCGCGACGGCGTCGCCAAGGAGTTCGGCGTCGATGCCGTCGTTCGCGCCACCAGTGATCGATGGGTGAGTCACCTTGATCCACATGACAAACCGGACATCGTGGTCGAGGCCGTCGGGCACCAGGTGGCCACGCTCGGCCACGCGGTCGAAGCGGCTGCGTTCGGGGGCACGGTTTTCTACTTCGGTGTCGCCGACGACGACAGCTACCCGATCAGCATGCGCACCATGTTGCGCAACAACCTGACGCTGAAATCGGGCGTGACACTGGACCGTCGCCGCATGTTGTGTGCCGCCAACGATTTCGCCCGTGAACATCCCGAGCTGCTTCCTGCGTACGTCACCCACACCTTCGACGTCGACGACGTGCAGGACGCCTTCGAGCTGGCGTGCAGACCGACGCCGGACCGTATCAAGATCGCGCTCGTCCGATGACGCGAAGCCGACTGCAGGAAGCTCTCGCCGGTAAGGATCGGGTCTTCGGTGGCTGGGTGGTCGGTCCCACCGTCATCGGCCCCGAGGAGTTCGCGCAGGCCGGGTACGACTACGTCGGATTCGACCTCCAGCACGGCTATCTCGACGACGCCGACGTCGCGCTGCTGCTGCGCAGGCTCGAACATGTGCCCATCGCCACCGCGGTGCGTCTGCCGTCGGCGGACCCCGCGCCGATCGGCCGCGTCCTCGACGCGGGCGCCGACGCCGTCATCATCGCCATGGTCGAGTCGGCAGAACAAGCTGCCGCCGCGGTCGCCGCCACCCGCTACGCACCCGCAGGGGTGCGCAGTTTCGGGCCACTACGCGCGGACATCGGCCTCGACCCGGCCGGGCATGAATCGCGGGCAGACGTTTTCGCGATGATCGAAACCGCGAAAGGGCTTTCCTCCGTTGCGGAGATATGCGCGGTTCCCGGGCTGACCGGTGTGTACGTCGGACCTGCGGATCTGGCGATCAGCCTGGGGCAGAACCCGATCACGGCCCTCGCCACGCCTGCGGTACTTGATGCCGTTACGCATATCCAGTCCGTCGCATCGAATGCCGGCCTGGTGGCAGGCATTCACGCCAATGCAGGGAAGCCGGGAAAGGCCATGGCGGAATTGGGCTTTCGGATGATCACCCTCGCCTCGGAATCGCAGGCCCTGCGGCGCGGCGCGGCCGAGCATCTCAAGGAGGCGCAGTGACCGACCGAGTTGCCCTTGTGACCGGTGCCGCGCGCGGACAGGGTGCGGCAATCGTCAAGCGACTGCACAAGGACGGCTACTCCGTCGCCGCGTGCGATGTGCGGGCCGACGAGCTCAACGCGTCAATCGACGGCCTCGGCGGCGTGATCGCAGTCTCGCTCGATGTCACGTCCGAGGACCAGTGGAACTCCGCGGTACGCGAGGTCGTCGAACGATTCGGCTCCCTGACGACGTTGGTCAACAACGCCGGTGTTCTGCACCGGGCATCGCTCACCGACGAGACCCCCGAAGGCTTCGAGGGAAGCTGGCGATTCAACTGCCTTGGGCCGTTCCTCGGAATCCGTTCCACGCTAGAGCATCTCCGCGCCGCGCACGGGGCCGCGATCGTCAACACCTGCAGCACCGGCGCGATCCGGCCGTTCCCCAATCACGCCGCGTACGGATCGTCGAAATGGGCGCTGCGGGGCCTCACCCAGGCCGCTGCCGCGGAACTCGCACCGTCGGGCATCCGGGTCAACGCCGTGTTCCCCGGACCGATCGCGACACCCATGCTCGATGAGGCGACGCAGACGCGCCTCGCAGAGGCGGCACCATTCGGGAGGATCGGCGAACCGAGCGAGGTCGCCGACGCCGTCGCGTTCCTGGTCTCCGAGCAGGCGTCGTTCATCACCGGATCCGAGCTCGTCATCGACGGCGGCCAAGATTCTCCAGATCGGATGACCCAGGTGGCCAAGTCGCTGTCCGTCGGAATCATCGGTGCCGGGCCAGGAGGCCTCGCGCTCGGAATCTTTCTGCGAAAGGCCGGCTTTCGCGATTTCACCATCTTCGACCGGGAAGACGGCGTCGGCGGCACCTGGCGGATCAACACCTATCCGGGACTGGCCTGCGACGTCAAGTCACACCTGTACTCGTACTCGTTCGATCTCAACGCGAACTGGTCGCGGCTGTGGTCCGAACAGCCCGAGATCCTGGCCTACTTCGAACAGTGCGCGCAGCGTTATCGCCTCGGCCCGAACCTGAAACTCGCCACCGAGATCGTCGCCGCGAACTGGGACGCCGACTCCGACAGCTGGACGCTGACGACGAGTACGGGGGAGCGGTACACGTTCGACATCGTGGTATCGGCCGTCGGACTGTTCACCCAACCCGTCCTGCCCGACCTCGTCGAGCTGGAACCATTCACCGGAACAGTGATGCACACCGCCCGATGGGACAAGTCGGTCGACCTTCGCGATGCCCGTGTCGCCGTTCTTGGCACGGGATCGACTGCGTCGCAGTTGATTCCCGAGGTGGCCAAGGTCGCCAAGAAGGTGTACTCCGTCCAGCGCTCGCCGACGTGGATCCTGCCCAAACCGGACCGCGCCTACACCGAGCGGGAGAAGTGGCTGTTCGCCCACGTGCCGTTCGCCAAGAAGATCTACCGAACCAGGCTGTGGCTGCGCAGCGAGTCCAACATCGGGGTGATCGAGAACGGCAGCGACAAGACGCACGAGTTCAAGGGCATCGCACTGCGTCAACTCGATTCGATCGTCGCCGACGACGAGTTGCGTGACAGGTTGACGCCTGAACACCCCTTCGGCTGCAAGCGCCTGGTATTCGCGACCGACTACCTGCAGACCTTGACGCAACCGCACGTCGAGGTGGTGTCCAGTCCGGCGCGGCATCTCAAGTCCAGATCGCTGGTGACAGAGGACGGTTCGGAACTCGATGTCGATGTGGTGTTGTGCGCCACCGGGTATGCCGCGGCCGACTATCTGGGGCAGATCGACGTCATCGGTGAGGGTGGCGCATCGCTGCGGGAGACGTGGGCCGACGGGGCGTACGCGTACCTCGGGATGGCCGTCCCCGGCTACCCGAACTTCTTCATGTTGTACGGACCGAACACCAACGTCGGCTCCAACAGCGTCATCTTCATGCTGGAGGCGCAGGCCCGCTACATCGTGCGCGCACTGAAGCACATGCGCCGCAGACGCAAGACCTACGTAGCGGTGCGGCGGGACGCCATGGCGGACTTCATCGAGAAGATCGACGGCTGGATGCAGGGAACGGTGTGGCTGACGCGCTGCCACAACTACTTCCGCGCCGCCAACGGACGCGTGGTGACGCAATGGCCGCGAAGCGCCCGCGCGTTCTGGGGGATGACACGACGGTTCAAAGCCGCCGACTACACCTTCGCGGCGCCTGCACCAGTGCCCGCGCTCAAGGTCGAACCGCAGTCCGCGGCACACCGGTGACCGCCGTGGGCATCGCGAACAGGCTGGATCCCGCGCTCCGTCACCTTGCCGAGGCCCGCACCACCATCGCGGCCGAGGTGCTGCCCACGTTTCGTGAGTCGCTCAACCAGCGTCGGCGGGACGAAGCACGCACGGTCGATACCACCGGCGTCGACATCGAGGAGACGACGGCAGGCGCCGTACCGGTGCGCATCTATCGCGGCGGCCCGTCACCCGCGCCCGCGGTCATCTACTGCCACTCGGGCGCTTTCGTGCTGGGCAACCTCGACACCGATCACCGGCAGTGCGTCGAACTCGCCAGGCGCGGACAGTGCACGGTCATCTCTGTCGACTATCGGTTGGCGCCGGAACATCCGTTCCCCGCGGCGCTCGAGGATGCGACGGCGGTTCTCGACTGGGCCGTTGACAACGCGACCCGACTGCAGATCGACACCGATCGGCTGGCGGCGGCGGGCAGCAGTGCGGGGGGAGCGCTGGCCGCCGGACTCGCGCAGCGGGAAGGCACGCGACTCGTGCTCCAGTTGCTGCACCAGCCCGTGCTCGACGACCGACCGACGCCGTCGACGGAGGAGTTCGACGCGACGCCGGGATTCGACGGGCCTGCGGTCGCACAGATGTGGCGCCACTACCTTTCGGGCGGCGAGGGCTCGGTCGAGTCGACACCCGCGCGAAACCCAGAGCTTGCCGGTGCGCCGAGCACATTCATCACCTGTTCGGAGCTGGACCCGCTGCGCGACGAGGCGATCGACTACGCGGTGCGCCTGATGCGGGCAGGCGTCGCCACCGACTTGCACGTGTTTCCCGGTACCTGCCACGGCTTCGACGCGTTCGTGCCGGAGTGGGAGGTCACCCAGCAGCTGTACCAGCTGCAGGGGAGCGCGCTGCGCCGGGAGTTTCACACCTGAGGGCTGTGCGGTGCGGCGAGTATCCGCCATGTTCCAGGTCGTCGTGACCACACGCCGGTAGTGGTGTCACGCTGGCGAATTGGCGTGAGGTCGAGCCGGACGCGGACGGTATCACTTTGATCCGCAGCGAGTTCGACGCGGCGGAAACCGACCAGCTGCGGAACGGGCCGGCTCGCGTCGGAGTTCACCGCGTATATCTGCACGACCGTCGAACCTGAGCGTGACCCGGTATTCGTGACGGCGACGGTTGCCGATCCGTCCGTCTCGCCGAGGTGGTGCTCGACCAGCGCCATCTCGAAAGTCGTGTATCCGAGACCGAATCCGAATGGGAATGCCGCTTGCTTGCTGTCCCGGTCGAGCTTGCGCTGGCCCCACCAGGCGTCGTAGGTGACGGTGGAAGCGTGTGGGTCGAACGGTGGAAGGTCTTCTGCACGCCGCGGGATCGCCACGGGTAAGCGCCCGCCCGGCTCGGCGGCTCCCGTCAGAACGTCGGCCAATGCGCGGCCGCCTTCCATGCCCGGATACCAACCGATCACGATTGCCGGAACTTCGTGGCGCCACGCCTCCATCAAGATGGCGCTTCCGCCGATCACCACGACCACAGTGCGTGGATTCGTGGCGGCGACCGCTTGGATCATGGACTCGTCCTCGGCGTGCAGAGTCAACGACGTTCGGTCGCCGCCATTGCCGAACTGGCCGAACAGTTTTGCCGCTGTCGCGGTGATTTTGTCAAGCACATAGCGGACGGGACGCAGCGTGAACGGAAAGCCAAGCAGGTGAGGGCCCGGGCCACCTTCGGCGAACAAGCGCTCGCCTTCGTCGTCGGGGCCCAACCCTGCCACGACAACGACCGCGTCCGCGTCGACGGCAGCGCGGCAGTCATCTGTGTCCAGATGAACGACCTCGACGGAGGGCAACGCATCGCGCAGCCCCTGCAGGACGGACACCGTCGATGGCGGACGCACGAGCGACGACCCCCGATCGCCGGTGTTCGACCGATCAGCGAGTCTGCCGATAACGGCGAGGCGCCGTATCGACACAGGCAGGGGCAGCACCGGCACGTCATCGACGGGTTCGTTCTTGAGCAGAACGCTGCCGGCCACCGCGACGTCGCGGGCCAGCGCCCGATGGTCGGGTCCTGCGACGAGCGCAGGCTCGGGATCGTCGTCGTCGCGGCCGGCGTAATGCGCAAGGCATGTCGCCAGAATCCGGCGTGCCGAACGGAGGACGGTCTCGCGGGACACCCGGCCGTCACGCAACGCCGACGGCAATTCGCGGGCGCGGAGTAGTCGCAAGGGCATCTCGATGTCCAGGCCGGCCTCGAGGCTTGTGATCGCATCGTGGGTTCCCGCGACCCAGTCGCTCGTGACGAAACCGGTGAAGCCCCATTCGGTCCGAAGGACATCGGTGAGTAGCACCCTGTTCTCCGCTGCGAAGGCACCGTTGACGGAGTTGTACGAGCTCATGACGGAGTCCACTCCGGCTTCGACGACATTCTTGAAGTGCGGAAGGTACACCTCGTGCAGCGCGTGGTCGTCAACGCGGACGTCGACGACGAAGCGGGAGTCCTCAATCGAGTTGAGCGCGAAGTGTTTTACGCAGGCCATCACGTTGCGGCGCAAACCCCGGGTCAAAGCCGCGCCCATCTGGCCCGTCAGCACCGGGTCCTCGCCGTAACACTCCTGCGCCCGGCCCCACGCCGGGTGCCGCAGGAGGTTGACACACACCCCTCCCGAGTAGTTCGCGCCTCGAACGCGGGCCTCTCGCCCCATCGCGAGGCCGACGCGCTCCTCCAACTCCGGGTCCCACGTCGCCGCACGCATGATGGTCACCGGGAAAGCGGTGGATCGTCCGATGACCACACCGCGCGGGCCGTCGCTGAACCTGATGCCCGGAATGCCGAGCCGTCGAATCGCACCGCCGGAAATCGGACCGCTTTTCATCATCGACGCCAGCCGAGGCAAGTCGCGGACGGGCACGTCGCCGTCGAGGAGCCAGAGCAGCTCGCGATCGTCGAGCTGGTCGATCAGGAGCTCGGCGGCCTCGACCGCGCTCACGTTGCCAGCTCGCAGCTTCTCGACGCAGTCGTCGAAGGTGGCCATACAACTAAGCCTCTCACCGCGTTGGGATGTCACCCAGCGGCTGTCCGCGCTGCAAGGGGCAGCGGTAATGCGTGCGTTTAATGGATAGCCATTCATGATCAATTCGCTGCGCCATTCATGATCAATTGCTCGACCATTCAAGATCAAATGGTAGTGGCCTGATCGACGGCGAAAGGTGTTGCGACGCTTGACGCCGGAGTCAATTATTACCAAAAAAAGTTTTTCTACGCGAATGGCAATTCATGTGAGAAGCTTTGCTCAGCCGGGGGGTGACTTCATTCTGCACGCTACTGAGGGGTTCTTTAATGGGAAAGCACAATAAGCCGCGTCGCAGTGTGCGCGGCGGACAAATCATCGTCGCGGCGGCCGCAGCATCGGTCATCGGCGGATGGGCAGCACCGGTTGCCTACGCCGACGACGGGGCCAGCACCACCAATGACAAGCCGTCCAATCCGATCAGCAAGACGGCCGACGCGGTCAAGAGCACCGTCGACGGTGTGCGGAAGGCCGTTACCGGTGCGGCAGGGTCATTCCAAAAGGCGGCGCAGGACGGGCTTCAGGTCGGCTCCGGCGGTGCGGGCAGCTTGCTGCGGCCCAAGTCCACCAGCCCGGCGTCGAAGGTTTCGGCACAGCAAACCACCGGCGGTACGCAACGCAATGCGCTGGTTTCGCCGGCTCTGGTTTCGCCGACGCCTCCTGCCTCAAACGACACTCCCACGGGCTCCGTGACGATCCCGATTGTGGACGTCACTCTGCCGGGTCTGCCGGACGGACCGAGGTTCGCCCTGCCCACCCCGAGTCCCGGGATCCCGCCCGGCTTTGGCTCGCAGGGCAGTAACACCCGCTTGCCGGCTGGACCCCTTACTGCACTGACCAACGGCAACAACCTGTTCGGCCTCAACTTCTTCAATATCGGTGACGACAATCTGGGGGTCGCCAACAACATCGGCACCGGCCTGCAGGGCATCATCGCTGGCGACGACAACACGCTGGCAGGCAATCAGGTGATCCTGCCGAGCAGCTTCGGCTCCAACTTCGGGTGGATGGGTAACGACAACGGCGACCTGGGTCTGAACCTGCCCACCGACTTGGACGACTTGGGCGATCTGCAGAACCTGAACCCGCTCAACATCCTGGCGTTGGGGCCGTCGGGCACCAACCTGGTCGGGAGTGCCTTCAGCTACGGCAACAACACCTTCATCATGGGCGACGACAACCAGGGCACGGGTAACAACATCCAGCTCGGCGCGGGCAACTTCGGTAACAACATGCACTTCATCGGAGACAATGCCGACTTCGCCGGGAACAACATCGTCACCGGCATCGGCAGCTTGGGCAACAACATGTCGATCATCGGAGACCGCAGCGGTGCTTCCGGCAACAACCAGAATGTCGGCGCCTTTGGGTTCGCCAACAACATCGGCCTCATCGGTAGCGCAGCCTCGGCGTCGGGAATCAACCGCAACGTGTCGCCGTTCGGCGGGTTCGCCCAGAACTTCGTGCTGGTCGGCGACGGCGCCGACGGGTCGGGCAACAACTCCAATGTTTCGGCGTTCTCGGGGTTCGCCCAGAACATCGCTCTGATCGGCAGTGGTGCTGACGGATCCGGCAACAACTCGGGCATCTTCAACTTCGCCCTCGTCGGAAGCAACGTTCAAGGCGCGGGCAACAACACCGGCGGGTTCAACTTCGCGATCTTCCCGAACGCAGGCCAGAACTGCACCGGCCCTGCCTGCTTCAACTTCTTCGGCACGCAGTTCGGGAACTAGCACGGCTTTACAGATAGGCGTGTAACTGTCACGCTAGCGGGGATGGACTTCTCCCGCGTCGAGCTGTCGAAAGACGATGAATCGTTCAGGGACGACCTCCGGTCGTTCCTGAACGATCTCGTTACCGACGAGGTCATCCGGCGCGACCGCGAGACCGGCGAGAACTTCGACGAAGGCGTGCATCTGGCGCTCGGCGAAGCGGGTTACCTGGCAGCCGACTTCACCGCCGAGGCCGACGGCGGTTTCAGCCGGGTCCGCAAGCGCATCTGGGATCTGGAGATCGGTCGCGCCCACACACCGTGGTTCCACTGGGGGACGACGGCGATGGTGGCGCGCGCGGTCGAGCAGTTCGGCTCACCCGAACTCAAAGAGGAAATCCTCGACAGCACGCTCGCCGGGCACTTCCGGCTCTGCCTCGGCTACACCGAACCAGAAGGCGGCTCCGACGTCGCGACCTGCAAGACACGGGCGGTGCGCGAAGCGGATGGATCGGCTGGATTATCAATGGCTCCAAGATGTTCACGTCGAACGCCCACAACGCGTCGTACGTCTTCCTGGTCACCAACACCGATCCCGATGCGCCGAAGCATCAGAGCCTGACCATGTTCCTGGTCCCGCTGGACTCGCCCGGCGTGGAGATCCAGGCACTGCGCACCGTGGATGGCGACCGCACCAACATCACCTACTACAGCGACGTCCGCATCGACGACAAATACCGGATCGGCGAGGTCAACGGCGGCTGGACGGTGCTGCGCGAAGCGCTCAACGACGAGCACGGCACCGTCGAACGCGGCGACGACGGTCTGCAGAAGGTAGCGGTGATGTCCGAACACGTCCTGCAGCTCGCCGAGGCGCTCGACAAGGTCGCTGCGTTGACTGCCGACGAGGATTCAGTGAAGTACCGACTCGGCCGCAGCGTCGCCCGCATGGAGGCGGCCATGAGCACACCCGACATGTTCGGCCGCGTCGCGAATGCACAGACCATGCGCGATGTCTCACCGGATTTGATGGACATCCTCGGTGCGGCATCGACACTGTCGGTCGACGAGAAGGGGGCCGTCGGGGACGGCGGCGCCGAGTACGTGTTCCGGTTGGCCGGGCCGACCGGGATCTACGGCGGCACGCTCGAGGTGTTCCGCAACATGATCGCCCAGCACGCGCTGGGCCTCGGCAGGCCGAACTACTCGCCGCCCACCAAGAAGTAGTCCTAGAGCCGAGCGATCACCGCGGACGCCAACAGTTCGAGCGTTTCGTCGGAGCCGCGGTCGTGGGTGAACAACACGATCTGGCCGAATCCCATGTCCTGCAATTCGTGCAGGCGGTCGACGATGGCTGGCGGCGTCCCGATCAGACCGCCTTCGTGAAGTCCGAAAGCGGGTATCCCGAATCGCTTTTCGGCGAGTTGCTGCACGCTTGGCAGCGACGCATCGTCGGGCGCCAGCGCCATCACCGCCTCGATCGACAGCACGATGGTGGACGGATCGCGCCCGACGTCGTCGCAGAGTGCTCGCAGCACGGAGATCTTGTGGTCGAGTTCGCCGAGTGCGTACGTGGGCACGTTCCAGACGTCGGCGTAGCGGGCCACCAGCGGCAGGGTGTACTTCTCGCCGACACCGCCGACCACGATGGGCGGTCGCGGCTGCTGCACCGGCCCCGGTTTGATCGGCATGTCTTTCACCGTGAAGTGCTTGCCCGCGAAGTCGATTCGCTCGTCGGCGAACGCCTGCCGCAGGATCTCCAACGTCTCGCCGAGCCGCTCCGAGCGCTGCGCGAACGTGCCCCACTCCATGCCGACGCGCGCGTGCTCGTCCTCGATGGATCCGCTGCCAAGACCGAGCTGAAGACGGCCTGCCGAAATCTGGTCGAGCGTGGTGGCCATCTTCGCGAGCACCGCGGGATGGCGAAACTGGTTGCACAACACCATGTGTCCAACCTGGATGCGTTCGGTGCGGCTGAGCAGGGCGGTGGCCAGGGTCCACGCCTCCAGCGAGGGATAGTCGGGGGCACCGGGGCCGTAGAGGTGGTCGTAGAGCCATAGCGAGTCGATGCCCAATTCCTCACACCGCAGTGCGCGGTGCAGGACGTCGTCGTAGCTGAAGCCCATCTGAGGCAGGTAGACACCGATCTCGGCCCGTGTCATGTCCTCGGTTCCCGCCTTCCGTTGGTGATCGTGGTGAACGCCTTCCAGCGGCCAGGCCGTGTCGCGCGGGGTTGACCGTCATATGAGTGGCATGGTAACGACATTCTCAACTTTGGAGAAGACAATTCACGTAAAGGCGGCGGTTGATGAGGTTCACGTTCACCCACCCCATGCACAGCCACCCCTACAACCCGGAACTGGTGACCGGCGCGGGCATCGCGACGGTCGCGGCGGCGGCCGAGGCGGCGGGCTTCCACGGCGTCGGCTTCACCGACCACCCAGCCCCGTCGCAGCGGTGGTTGGAGTCGGGCGGCCACGACGCCGTCGACCCGTTCGTGGCGATGGGCTACGCCGCCGCGCGCACCACGACCCTGCGCTTGATCCCCAACATCGTGGTGCTGCCGTACCGCAACCCGTTCGTGGTGGCGAAGGCGGGCGCGACGCTTGACCTGCTGTCCGACGGCCGGTTCACCCTTGCGATCGGTGTCGGATACCTGAAACGGGAGTTCACCGCGCTCGGCGTCGAGTTCGACGAGCGCGCCGCACTGGTCGAGGAAGCACTCGAAGTGATCCGCGGCATCTGGACGACCGACGACTACTCATTCGAGGGAAGACACTTCTCCGCCAAGGGCATCACCGCACACCCCCGTCCTGTGAGCCAGCCGCATCCGCCGATCTGGATCGGCGGCAACACCTCGGCCGCCAGACAACGCGTGGCGACGTTCGGTAACGGGTGGTGCCCTTTTCCCGCACCGGCCGTTCTTGCGCAGACGGCCCGCACGGCGGCACTGGATTCGGTCGAAGGCCTGATCGACGGCATCGCCGATCTGCGCAGGCGCTGCGACGCGGCCGACCGCGACTGGTCCGGTATCGACGTCACCTTCAGCAATCTCGGCGGTGGGTCACCCGGTGACGACGACTTCAATGCCGATGCCTACCTGTCGGGGCTGGAAAAGCTTGCGGCGGTTGGCGTCACCTGGGTTCAGGTTCAGGTGCCGGGCGACAGCCTGCAACACGCCGTGGACGCGATCGGGACGTTCGGCACCTCGGTCATAGCTTCTGCGTGACACTCACCGGTACGCGGTGACGCGCCCGACGAGTGCGACCTGACCGTCGGCACCGATGGCCTGCGCCTCGGCGACACCGCTGCGCCTGCCGACACGCAGAGCCGTTCCCGCATAACGCGATTGGTCGCCGCTGGAGAACTGGCGCAGGAAGTTCACCCGCAATGACGCGGTGTTCAACGGTTTCTCGGGGCGATCGGCATTAAGCGCGGCACACGCCGCGAGCTCGAGGCCCGCGGCCGCAACGCCGCCGTGCATGATGGCAAGGCTGTTGTTGAGGATCGGATTCGGCTGCTGATGGATCACCGTGGATCCGTTCTCGTCTCCGAGTCGCAGCGCCATGATCTCGGCCAGGTCGGTCGGTCTCGGTCCGTCGACGGGCTCAGGCCATTCCTGCGGGAACTCCCCGGGATGGGTGACGTAGACGGACCGGACTGTGCCGATGCCGATCACATCATCGTCGATCGTGAGCTCGCACATGCCGAACGCTGATGATCCCCGGTTGCCGACGGGGTGTCCGGTCGCGACGACGGGAACGTCCGGTTTGGCCGCGATGACCGCCAGCGCCGTCGGGGTCAGTTCGAGCGAGAGCTCGCTGGACACCGTCCACTCGTCGTCAGCGCGGCGGTAGTGGTTGACCAGACCCGCCGCGTGGTCGACAAGCACCGCGAGCGGTCCCGCGGTCGGCGTGCCGGTCACCGGGTTGAGCAGACCGGCCGCAGGCATCGAGCTGACGAACGGATCGGGGCTGTCCACCAGATTCGCGATGCCGAAGCGGCCAAGCGCGGTGTTGGACCCGTACAGCAGCGGCGCTTCGGTCACTTCATCACCCTGCCGGCCGCCTTGCCGATCACCCGCCGGAGCCGACTCGAGATGTAGACGGAGACAAACATATTGAAGATGTCTTCGCGCAGTCGGGTCAGCGCGGAGCTGGTGAACACCCACTGGCCGTCGACCTTCTCGTACGTCTCGGTGTAGTGGCCGTAACCGCGCAGGTTCACCCCTGGCCCGAAGCGGACCACATCCTCCAACGCCCACACCCCGCGGGCGGTGGTAGGGGAGGTCAGCTCGATTTCGGGTGCGTGCACCTGATGCACGGTGGGC
Organism: uncultured Actinomycetota bacterium; assembly: GCA_963756865.1. GTDB lineage: Bacteria > Actinomycetota > Actinomycetes > Mycobacteriales > Mycobacteriaceae > Mycobacterium. The sequence goes on from CAVWPQ010000029.1 coordinate 110,954, forward strand.
TGGGAGCGCAGGCCCTTGCGGGTGAACGCCACGAACTCGTCGGCACCCCGGATGACCTTGCCGCCCGCCTTCGACGTGTCGCTGAGGAAGTCGTCGGCGAACAGCGCGCGCCACGCCCGCCAGTCCTTGGTGTCCAGAAGTCGGCAGTAACGGGCCTTGAGCTGCTTGATCGCCTCGATCTCCAGCAGGGCGGTGGCGTCGTCCATCAGCTGAGAGTGACAGTTTGCTCGAAGATTGTAAAGCTAGGCGATCGAGTCTGCGAGCAGGGCGCGATCGACGTCCATTTCGCGACCTCACCGCAGAATCAACGTGCCGGACTTCGCTTTCGGCTCTTCTCGGCGGTCATCCGCAGCGTGCGTTCGCATCGTCATAGCGCCGCCGGAGTCGACGACGTAGACACACGTCGCACCGTAGTTCTCCACAGTTTCGCCTGACCGGCCAGCGCGGCGGGGCGTTAGATGGCTCATCATCAGAATCCACGGTGTCCATGTCCAGATCGCGTGCCGCGGCGATGTGTTCCGGAGATGTCGGCTTCGGTGCAGTGCGTGGCCACGCGCACAACCGTTGCGCCGGCACGGTTTGCGTCCCTGAGGTTGGCCACAGTGCCGATCCCCGGCAACACAGCGTTGCCACGGCGCGCCCCACCGCTGCCGCGACGGCCTCGATCCACTCGAGATCGGTATGCGCGCCAATCATAAATGCAGCTGGAGCCGGCGAGGCCGTCGCCATGGGCGACCTCGATCGAGTCGACGCCAGCCGCGTCGAGCGCCGCGGCGATCGTGGTGGCCTGGGTCAGGCTGTACTGGTGGCGCACGGCGTGCATACCGTCGCGCAGCGTGACATCGCTGATGTACAGATCGTGGTTCATCGGCGAGCTCCGGCGTTTCGGTGCTGTGCAGGGCGATGCGCTCCGCGGTCGCCTTCGCTGCCGACGTCTGATGTCGAGGTTGCCCGCGTAGGCGGGAAGGTATGGGCTCGCCCGTGACTTCGAGTAGAGCGGGACCCTGGTGCCCGCGAACCCCGGTCTCGGGGATGTGGAGCGGGTCTGCGCGCTGAACGTTTCGACGAAGGCGTTGCCTCAGTCGATATCCGGGCACATAGCCGTTGACCCGCTCGACCATCTCGGCAACGGATTCCTCGATCGCGTGATGATCGGCGTCCCCGTCGACGAGGCAGTAGACGGTGTTGCGCACATCACCGGTGGGTCGGAGGGGTTGATGTCATCACCGTCTTGAGCACGCTGTGCGCCCCCGATGACTTGTATTGCCGTCGAGGTGGTTTCGATGAACTCGTCGATGCTGGTCCGTGTGCCGGGGCCTGCGGACCTCGCCGATATCGACGACACGATCTCGGCGAGGAGACGATGCCGTTCTTCGCGATCGCGGCAACGACGGGCACGGTCGCCTGCCCGCCGCACGTCACCATATTGAGGTTGGGAGCGTCCAGGTGTTCGTCGACGTTGACCACGGGCACGCAGAAGGGTCCGACGGAGGCGGGCGTCAGGTCGAGGACACGGACACCCTTATGCTGCAGCGTGTTCCAGTTGGCGCGGTGAGCGCTCGCAGAGGTTGCGTCGAAAACCAGCCTGATGTCGCCGAAGCCTGGCATCGCCATCAAGCCGTCGACACCGTCGGCGGTGGTGGGTACACCCATCCGCGCGGCCCTGGCCAGTCCGTCGGAGCCATGGTCGATGCCGGCCATCGCGGCCATCGCAGCGGACCGTCGCTGCGCAGGATCTTGATCATCAGATCCGTGCCGATGTTGCCCGATCCGACGATGGCGACGGGCACGGCGTCATGAGGCCTCCTGCGCGACAGCGGTGAGCGTAGATGGCATTGGCATGGAGTTCGAACAGCGAGATCAGGTCCACCGAATCGCCGCCGATCTCCTTGGCGATGAACAGGCCGTCGGCGCCGGCCACCGCATACGTCGCAAGCTGATGCATCTGGACGTCGGTGAGGTCGGGCATGAGCTCACCGATGACATCGATCATCTGGCCGTACGCATCGGCGCGGGCCTGCAGGAACATCGTCCGCGCCCGCGGCTCTTCCGGCCGCCGCTCGAGCGCCAGCATCAAACCCAACCGGATGAAGTCCGGCGAATCGAGCAGCGCCTTCGCGATCTGCGCAACCATCCCCGTCAACCTGCCTGCCGCATCGCCCTCCTCCGGGAGTTCCCACAGGGTCCGCCGCTTGGCGAAGCTGCGCTCGATCACTGCGGCGATCAGATCGTCCTTGTCCTTGAAATGCCAGTAGATCGAGCTCGCGGGCAGCCCGCACTTCTTGCTGACCAGGCCGATGCTGGTGCCTTCATATCCGCGCTCGGCTGCGATCTCACTTGCCGCATCGAGGATGCGGTTACGCGACAGCTCGCCATCTGCGCGCCGTTGTCGGGGCCTGGCTTTGTCGGCCAACGCTGAATTCCTTTGGGTCTTGATTCTGTAGTGATCACTACATTACCGTATCGATCACTACAGAACAAGTCGATCGAGAGAGCATCACATGAGCACTGCAGACACGTACGACGTAGCGGTCATCGGTTACGGCCCCACCGGCGCCACCGCGGCGAATCTGTTGGGTCAGATGGGGCTGAGCGTGTTGGTCATCGAGCGTGACCCCGACGTGTACAGCCGGGCCAGGGCAATCTCGACCGACGAGGAGGTGATGCGGATCTGGCAATCGGTTGGGCTGGCCGACCGACTCCAGCGGGACATGCTGCCTGACCGCCCGCTGAACTTCGTCGACGCCGACGGGGTGCCGTTCATCGATCTGAAGATCACTCCGCGCGGTACCGGGCATCCGCCTCAGCAGTTCCTGTATCAACCGGCTGTCGACGGTGTGCTGCGCGAAGGGGTGGCCCGCTTCCCGAATGTGGAGGTCCTACTCGAACACGAATGCCTACGAGTGCTGGCCAATGGCGACAGTGTCGAGCTCATGCTCGCCGATCTGCGCACCGACACCTTCAAGCGGGTTCATGCCTGCTATGTGATTGCGGCCGAGGGTGGTTCGTCACCGACCCGTGGCCAGTTGGGGATCGGTTATGCCGGCCGGACCTACACCGAGCGCTGGGTCGTCATCGACACCGAGGTCCTCCACGAGTGGGACGGCCACGACCGACTCCGGTTCCACTGCAACCCATCGCGTCCGACTGTCGACTGCCCGACCCCGCTGGGTCACCACCGCTGGGAGTATCCGGCACGCACCGATGAAGATCAGCACACGCTGCTGAGCGACGAGGCGATCTGGACGGTACTCGGTGACCAGGGCATCACACCCGATCACGTGAAGGTCCTGCGAGCCGTGATCTACAGCCACCACGTGCGGGTCGCCGAAAGGTGGCGGGTCGGTCGGATCTTCCTGGCGGGCGACGCCGCCCACGCGATGCCGCCGTGGATCGGCCAGGGCATGTCGGCCGGCGTGCGTGACGCGGCCAACCTGTGCTGGAAACTCGCCGCGGTGCTGCGCGGGCAGGCACACGAGTCGCTGCTCGACTCCTATGAGGCCGAACGCAAGCCGCACGTCACCGAGGTCACTCGACGCGCAGTGCATGACCGGAAGGATCATCACCGAACGCAATCGCGGCCTCGCTGCTGTGCGCGACCACGTGTTCCGGGCGCTGATGCGAGTCCCCGGCGCGGACCGGGTTCTGCAGAGGATTTCATGGGTTCCTGACGCGCGCTTCAAAGAGGGTTTCCTCGCCGACGGCGGCCACCCGGCGGTCGGTTGGCAGATTCCGCAACCGTGGGTGTGCGACGCCGACGGCACAAAGGTGCGCTTCGATGATGTCCTCAAGCGACGGTGGGCGGTTCTGTACACGGATTCGCCACCCGTCGGAGCGCAAGCGTGGGCCGACCTCGGCGCACCGTTGATCCACGTCGACGAACCCACACTGGTGCGCTGGCTGCGGCGCAAGAAGGCGACTGCCGTCGTGCTGCGCCCCGACGGATTCATCTATGCCGCAAGCCGATCCGGGCAGCCACTGCCCGCAAGCCCGCCACCATCACGTCTAATCGAAACCGGAGTTCCCGCATGACCACCACGAACCTGACCGAACGCACCGTGACCGTCGCAGGCAAGCCGATCTTCGCGGTGGAGGCCGGCAGCGGACCCGCCGTGGTCATGCTGCACGGGGGAGGGCCGGGCGCTTCGGGAGTGTCCAACTACTCGCGCAACATCGACGCGCTCGCCGAGCGTTTCCGATTCATCGTGCCGGACATGCCCGGCTACGGACGCTCCGCCAAAGGAGTCGACCACGACGACCCGTTCGGCTACCTCGCGGACGCGTCCGTGGGCTGCTCGACGAACTCGACATCGACTCCGCACACATTGTCGGCAACTCCTATGGCGGGGCGGCCGCGCTGCGCCTGGCGCTCGACACCCCGAAACGGGTGAACAAGCTGGTGCTGATGGGGCCCGGCGGCATCGGTACCACGAGAGGACTGCCAACGGCCGGGCTGAAAAGTCTGCTGTCGTACTACGGCGGCGACGGGCCGAGCCGCGACAAGCTCGAGACGTTCATCCGGAAATACCTGGTCTACGACGGCGCTTCGGTACCCGATGACCTGATCGACATCCGCTATCGGGCGTCCATCGATCCCGACGTGATCGCCGACCCGCCGCTGCGCAGGCCGTCAGGCCCACGTGCGTTATGGCGGATGGACCTCACCCGCGACCGCCGGTTGGCGCACCTGCCTATCCCGACACTGGTGCTGTGGGGTCGCGACGACAAGGTCAACCGCCCGTCCGGCGGGCCGATGCTGCTGACCATGATGCCGAACGCGGAGTTGGTGATGACGTCGCACACAGGCCATTGGATGCAGTGGGAGCGTGCCGATTTGTTCAACCAACTCGTCGCCGAGTTCCTGAGTGCGGAATCGAGTCTGGCCCATGATTGACGTGTTCGGCAGTGTGTACCTCGGCTACATCGTCGTCGAGACCGAGAAGTTCGCGGATTGGCGACGATTCGGCCGCGACGCCATCGGGATGCATCTCGACGAGAGCCTGACCGACGCCGTGCGTTTCCGCCTCGACGACAACGAGTGCCGATTCCTGCTGCGACGCGGCCCCGGCGAGGACGTCACCGCGCTCGGCTGGCAGCTCGACGACCACGAAACGTTCGACGAGATCCTTGCCCGCGTCATCGAGCACGGCGCGCCCGTCACCGAGGGCTCCGCCGAGGACTGCGAGCTGCGCGGTGTCGAACGCATGGCGCGGTTCCCGGGGCCCAACGGTCTTGCGCAGGAGGTCTTCACACGGGCGCGTCCAGCCGCTGCGCCACTCCAGATTGCGGCGCGGGGCGGCTTCGTCACCGGCGAAGCCGGGCTCGGGCACGTCGCGGTGACCACCAAGAAGCCGCACCAGGTACGCGGCTACTACAGCACCGTGTTCGACGCGCGGCTCACGGACTACATCGACGAGACGATCTGCGGTCTCAAGTTCAAAATCCGGTTCCTGCGCGTCAACGAGCGTCATCATTCCGTCGCGATCGCCGCCGTCAACCGGGTGCCGCTCAACCCGATCCGCACACGCGTACAGCACCTCAAATTCAGGTCGCCGACCTCGACGACATGACCGCCTCGTATCAACGAGTGAAGGAACTCGGCTTCGAGATGGCGCTCGGCGTCGGACAGCACACCAACGACAAGGAGCTGTCCTACTACGCGGTGACGCCTTCGGGCTTCGAATGGGAGGTGGGCTGGAATCCCATCGTCGTCGACGAAACCACCTGGGAGCCAACCACATACCAGGGCATCAGCATCTGGGGCCACACGCCGGAGGGGCAAACCATCGTCGACAAACTGGCCCAGTTCAAGGTCGGTGCTCGATCGCTGTTGCATCGCGAGGACAACGTTCCTGCGCTCGCGGGCGCGGGTATCGCAGATAGTTGAGTCTGCGGGGAGGGCGCGATTCAGTCCGAATCCTGTCTCCCCGCAGACTCAGTGTGCCGCTCGCGCTGTCTCCGCGGCTCAAGCAGGTACGAGCGTGAGCGGCATGCGTTCGTGGCGCCGGATGATGTTGTTGAGCGCCCATGTCGGTTCTGCCGTCAGTTCGATCCGGTCGACGCGATCGAGCAATGCGCGCAGCATCGCCGACGTCTCCAACCGCGCGAGCCCCTGACCGGCGCACGCATGCGCACCCTGCCCGAAACCGAGATGGCCGTTGGCGTCACGGCGGATGTCGAAGGTGTCGGGGTCGTCCCATTCGCGTTCGTCGCGATTGGCGGATGCGTAGATCACCAGCACCCTTGCGCCCGTAGGAATTCGAACCCCGGCGATCTGCGTTTCACCGCGTGCGTGCCGGGCGAAGGCGCGCAGTGGCGCCTCGAATCGAAGCACCTCGTTGATCGCGTTGTTGATCAGCGATGAGTCGTCCTTGAGGATCCGCCACTGCTTTGGGTGTCGTGCGAACAGATACAGCGCGCTGGAGATCGCGCTGATGGTGGTGTCGAGCGACGGCGCGATGTAATCGATCATCAAGGGCGCGCATTCGGCGTGGGACAGCTTGCCCGCATCCGCGGCGATCAGCAGCTCGTGGGCCATGCTGCCCTCGATCACGCTGCGCTCGCGGACCACGCGTTTGGCGAACCGCAGCATCTGCAGGGAGGCGTGGGTCGACTTCACAGCCCGGTTGTTCAGCGGACCGAGGACGTCGAAAGTGGCTGCGCCCCAGCGCAGCAGACGATCCCGCTGATCCCGTGGCCAGCCGACCAGATCCGGCACCACCGCATGTGGCAGCGCGGACGCCAGGTCCTGGACTCCGTCGACTTCGCCTCGCTCGATGGCTGCGGTGACGACGTCGGCGGCGAGCTGGTCGACGTTGTCGCTGATCGCCCGCAGTGCGCGGGGGAGCATCCGGTGTGCGACCAGCTTGCGTCGCTGATCGTGTTCGGCGCCGTCGCTGGTGAGCGTGGTGCCCCGCGACAGCCTATTGGTGAACGGGTTGAGCGCCACCCCGTTTCCCGACACGAACGATTTGTCGTCGCGGAGAACGGCCTTGCATTCGGCGAATCGCGGAAGCGCATAGAGGCGGTGCCGGGACAGCCACACCACGGGTCCATGTTCGCGCAGCCGCGCGTAATGGGGGTATGGATCGACGATCGCAGCGGTGGTGTAGATGTTCTCCTCGTACACAGGCACATCGGTTGGCGCCTTGATGCGCATCATCGTCGTCCTTGGTCGGTGGTGAAGGTCGGTACCGCATCGCACAGCTCGTTGATGTTTCTGCCCGCCCGCATCACGGTTCGGTCGGGCCGGACGATCGCCGCCGTCGAATTACCGCGGCGCAACCAGTCGGCGAGGTCCGTACCCGCCACCGCGAGATGAATTGCGGTGCCGCGCCCTTCGAGCTGCGCACAGTGGTCGGCGCTCAGCGGAGCCGACGAGATGAATGCGAAGCCTGCGCCGATGCTCTCGTCGAGTCGACGGCCGCCGGGCAGCACCGGGTTGGGGCAGAGGCTGCCGGTCAGTGACCGCCGCCCGCGTGATCGGTGGACCAACGCCGACCGGTGCAGTGCGGGCGTCCTACTGTCGACGACCTTTTCCCGCAGACCGGGAATGTGGTGCAACTGCGGAACGGCCACGCGCCGAATCAGATTGCCGAACTCGCCACCGGACGTCATCGACCGCCCGACGGTGAGTGCGAGCCGAATCATCGCACGGGTGTGCGGTTTCCGCTCCTGCTCGTAGCTTTCCAGGGCGGCCTTGGGGAGGTCGCCTGCCAGGACACCCGCCAGCTTCCATGACAGGTTCATCGCATCGCGAAGGCCCGCCCCCATTCCCTGTCCGACGAACGGCGGCGTGAGGTGGGCGGCGTCACCGAGCAGGAATACGTTGCCGCGTCGCCATCTGTCGGCGATCTGGGCGCGGAATGTGTACTCGGTGACGCGGATCAGTTCGAGTTCGTCTTCCGAGGCGTGTGCCGTCCACGGTGCGATCAGCGGCGTGAGGCTGGCAAGGCTTGCATAGTCCTCGACGGTTTCGCCCGGCAACAGTCGGAACTCCCAGCGGTACCGGGTGTCGCCGATCCGCATGTACGTTCCCGCGCGGACCGGGTCGCACACCTGATGCACGCCTTCCCACTGGTCGAGTTGGGCGTCGGTGGCGACGTCAACGACCAGCCAGCGTTGCTCGAACTTGAGATCCTCCATGCAGGAGCCGATTCCGGGGCGCACGACACTGTTCGCCCCGTCGCAGCCGAGCACGTAGTCGGCATCGACAGCGTGCTCGTGACCGTCGACGCGGTCGACGAAGGTGACCCGCACCCGCCCTTCGCCCTGATCGACGATTCCGGTGACCTCCGCGTCGGCGCGGAGAGTTGCATGCGAATACCGTTTGAGGTTGTTGCGAAGCAGCACCTCGAACTCGGGTTGGTCGAACATGTTCGCCTGCGGGTACCCGTTGACACTTCTCGACGTGTCGCGCCGGAACTCGGCGAGCACCCGCATCGTGTTGTCCAGCAGTCGAAGTCCGTGTGCGGGTCGCGAAATCGCCGCGAATTCGTCGGCGACGCCGAGCCGCGCGACGATTCGGTAGATCTCGTCGTCGAGGTGCACGGCCCGCGGCTGGGGGTAGACGTCGGGCCAGCGGTCAAGCAGGAGGCTCTCGACGCCGTACTGGGCCAGCAGGGTCGCGGCCGCGATGCCGGTTGGACCCGCGCCGACGATCACGACTGGGACTCGGGTGAGCGTCACCCGTACCTCACGGCGGTGCGCTGCGAGCCCAGATCGATGGCGCCGTCGTCGGTTGCGATACCGAGTTCCACGACATCTCCGTCGTGCAGGTACTTGGTGTTACCTGCCTGTCGCTTGAAGAACGCCTTCCACTTCACTGCGGGTGGCAGCAGATTGCCGATGATCTCGATCGGCTTCGCCGGCGCGCTCAGCGCGGTGCCCGCCGGGGTTCCTGTCATCAGCAGATCGCCCGCGTCCAGCCGCTGAAAGCGGGTCAGTGCCTGCAGTGCCTGCAGCGGGCGGTAGATCATGTCGCCTTCGACGACCATGTTCTGCCGGACCTCGCCGTTCACCCGCAGCTGCAGCCGCAGATCGCCGAACCGCTTGAGCTCGTCGGCATCCAGCAGAACGAGGGCGGGACCGGCGGGTGTGAAGGTGGGGTAGGACTTGGCTTCGTAGAACTGGGTCTGGGGGAGCTGGATGTCCCGAGCGGAGACGTCGTTGGTGATGACGAGGCCTGCGATGTAGTCGGGCAGATTCTCTTCGGTGACATCCGCGCCGACGGGAAGCTCGCGCGCCATCACAAGACCGATCTCGACCTCGTAGTCCAGAAACTTGACGTGCGATGGCTTGACGATGTCGTCGTGCGGCCCGCTGACCGACCCTGACGACTTGCGGAAGAACGTCAACGGGATCGACTTCGGGTCCATTCCGGCATCGGTGACGTGCGAAGCGTAGTTCGTCATCTGCGCCACGACGCGGCACGGCGCGGTGACCGGCGAAAGAAGCTGTAGGCCGTCGACGGGCACCGTGTCCCGGCTGTGTGCTGCCGCGTCGATGGCGACCCGGTCGGCGAGCAGTTCCCGGGTGGTGGTGGCCGTCGTCCCGATTTTGGCTGCGCCGGTATCGGTTTGGACCCACCAGGCGTCGGCGGTGCGGAGAATGGAAGTGGTCATGAGTTGGCTACTTTCAGTAGGCCGCGCAGGCGGGTGAGGGTGAATTCGTTGTTGTTGCGTAATGCGTTGACGACGGAGCGCGCCTCATGGGGCAGGGCGCCGGGGTTGATGCCGAGGAAGTCCTTGGTGACCGGAGGTCCCCACTGGGCGAGCCCGGAGGCCGTGAACGGTGCCCAGCCCGGCTCCAGGGTGTTGTCGAACATGTCGCCGTCGGCGAAGTGCTCGACGAGGAAGCCGTCCGGGTCGCGCCAGTAGTCGAACAGCTGGCTGCCCTGGATGTGGCGGCCGATGCCCCAGGATCGGAAATAGCCTTCGTCCCTGAGGTATTCACCGCCGGCGGCGAGAGCGTCGAGGTCGCACACCTGGTAGGCCGAGTGCACGTATCGAGTGCCTGGTCCAAGGGCGAGCGCCAGCGTGTGGTGGTCGGCGGGGGTGGAGCCGCGGTCGCAGCGAATGAAGCTCATCACCGGCCCGCGGTCCCGTTGCCCGGTGTAGAACAGGAAGTCGCTGACGACCATGCCAAGGTTGTCGAGGTAAAAGTCAAGTGCCTCTCGGTATTTGGTGGTCTGCAGCACGACGTGGCCGAGGCGCTGGACTCCTGCAGGCGTCCGCGGTGGACGCTGGGTGGCGTTGGTGCGGTTGAGTTGGTGACCGACGTTGAAGACGAGCGGCTGCTGCGGTGCGAGCTCGGCCAACTCGTGGGTGCCTGCGACAACCCGGACGGGCAGACCGCTCGGGTCGGTGAGGTCGACGGCGATGCCCCCGAGGGATTCGGGCAGCGCTTTAGCGGGCGCACCGGTGGCTTCGGCCAGCCGCAGCACGTCGACCTCGTCGACTGCCTTGAACGCGGTTCCGACGAAACGCGACTGGGCGCCGCGGCGCAGCAGCACACACGGTGATCCGGCATCGGTGCCGCGCAGTTGCAGTTCGTCGGGCGTGCGCAGGACGGTGGTGAAGCCGAATGCCGTGGCGAACACCTCGGCCCGATCCAGGTCCGGCTTCTCGAACTCCAGCCACGCGATGTCGGCGATCTTGATGACCGGGTTGCGCGCGCGACCGGTGTGCTCGCCCGGCAGTGCTCCCTGCTCACTGTGCATCTCGTTGTGGGCGCCTACGGTGCCGCTCATCAGGACCTCCTCAAGAAGTTGACGAAATCGTCACATATACCGACGCGTCCAGTCAACACTTTCTGACGAAATCCTCAAAACTGACAGATTCTGCTACCGTGGGTGCGTGACCGAAGTATCCGGGGCGCCCGTCAACCGGCTGGAACGGCGCAAACAGCGCACCCGCGCCGCGCTGATCAAGGCCGCTCAGGCGTTCATCGCCGCAGGCAAGATGAACGTCCCGGTGCTGGAGATCACGCAGGCCGCCGATGTCGGGATGGGCTCGTTCTACAACCACTTCGAAAGCAAGGAGCAGTTGTTCGAAGCCGCGGTCGCCGAGGTGCTCGATGCGCACGGCGCGCTGCTCGACCATCTGACCGCGTCGATCGAGGATCCGGCCGAAATGTTCGCCTGCAGCTTCCGTCTCACCGGCCGGTTGTTCCGCAGGCGTCCGCAGGAGAGTCAGATCCTGCTGGCCAACGGCATCGCCTTGCTGTCGTCGGACATCGGTCTGGCGCCGCGCGCGCTGCGGGACATCGAGGCGGGCGTCGCTGCGGGCCGCTTCACGGTCGACGACCCCGAACTCGCCCTTTCGGTTGCCGGCGGTGCGCTCCTCGGTCTTGGCAACCTGCTGCGCAATCAGCCCGACCGCGACGATGCGGCGGCGTCGGATTCCGTCACCGAGGACGTTTTGCGGCTCTTCGGACTGCCTGCCGACGAAGCCCACGAAATCTGCCGACGACCCCTGCCTGACCTGGAAGGTTTCGACCTTCCCGACTCTGCGTGAAGCGCTGCGCGACCGTCCAGATTTGCGTCAGGTCCGTCGTTGCGGCTTTCATGTGTTGTCATGCCTGAATTGGATCGCCGCAGCATGATGTATTTGTCGGGGCTCGGCCTGTTGTCAGCAGCTCTTCCGCTCCCCAAGGCCGGCGCGGCGCCGTCGTATGTCTTCGAGGACAACTTCGACGGACCTGCGGGTTCAGCGCCGGATGGCTCGAAGTGGATGATTTCGAAGGCCCGCGAGACGATGAAGGATCCGACGTTCTGGGAGTTGCCCGAGAACGTCGGGCAGTACCGCGACGACCGCCGCAACGTCTATGTGGACGGCAAGTCCAACCTCGTCATCAAGGCGTTCAAGGACGGCGACACCTACTACGGCGGCAAGATCAACACCAGGTGGGAAGGCGGCATCGGCTACACCTGGGAAGCCCGGATCAAATTCGAATGCCTGACCCCCGGCGCATGGCCGGCCTTCTGGCTCTCCAGCGACGCCGACGGTGAGATCGACATCATCGAGTGGTACGGCAACGGCAAGTGGCCGTCGGGCACCACCGTTCACGCCAAGGCCAACGGTTCGGAATGGGCGACGCAGAACGTCGCGCTGGACAGCGCGTGGCACACGTGGCGGGTCAAGTGGGATGACTCGGGCATGAGCTTCTGGCAGGACTACTCGGACGGGGCGTCGCCGTACTTCACCGTTCCGGCGAACTCGCTGGCGGATTGGCCGTTCAACAACCCGGGCTACAAGGTCTATCCGATCTTGAACCTCGCGGTCGCGGGTTCCGGCGGCGGCGACCCCAGCGGGGGCACCTATCCCGTGCAGATGCTCGTCGACTGGATCCGCGTCTGGTAGCTGCTCATCACCCGGGGAGTTCGGCGACGACGTCAACGCGGTTGGCGTCGAAGGCGAAGTACCCCTTGATGGGCAGGGTTTCGGGCAGAGGGTCGTCGTAGCTCCACGCGACGTCCTCGACGACCGAATCGCCAATCACGGCAGACCAGTACGTGGCGTAGCCCTTGTAGTTGCAGTACGTGCTCGTCTCCGTGCGTCTCAGCAGGTCGGTGCGCACCTGCGAAGGGGCCACGTAGAGCACGGGCGGCAGCGCCGTCTCGAAGACGATGATCGTGTCCGAGGTGTCGACGAGAGTCGTGCCGCCGACGGAGACCCGCAGCCTGCGACTCGCCGGGCGGCAGTCGACGCGGTGATACGGGTTCGGCGGATAGTGCACGAGCGTGCGGCCCTCTTCGACCCAGGTGTCCACCGCGTCCCACGGCACATGCACGTATCCCGGTGCTTCTGCGATGGGTTCATGCGGTAGGTCGCCCACCACGTCGGGCGGAAATGCGAAGAGCAGCGGGCGTCCGGCGCGATGCACGAGCAGCGCCCGTTCGGTGTCGATCACCACGGCGCCTGCGCGCAACGCCTGCACTCGGCGGGGGTGGGGTTCGACGAAAACGACGTCGTCAGGCAACGGCGGTGAGAACCAGCCCGCGGGATCCTTGCTCAGGGGACCGCGTCCGGTGACGAGACTCATTCCCAAAGCTTTACCAAAGGACCGGCCGACCGTCACCGGCCGGGTGGAACTTTCCCGGAAGCCGCCTGCGCGGGCGCCAGAAAGGGTGCAATGGCGGGTACACGAGTCGGGGCTCGTCGACGAAGGGGCGGATGTGAAACGACTCAACGGTGTGGACGCGTTGATGCTCTACACGGAGACGCCGGAAATCCACATGCACACCCTCAAAATCGGCATCCTCGACGTCTCCGGAGTCGACGGCTACGACTTCGACCTGTTTCGGGCGGTGGCGTTCCCTCGGCTTCAGGCGATGGCGCCGCTGCGCTACCAGCTCGTCGACATCCCGATGAAGCTGCACCACCCGATGTGGGTGCTCAACGACCACATCGACTTCGACTATCACGTCCGGCAGGCCCGGGTGCCCGCGCCCGGCGGCCGCCGCGAACTCGATCAGTTGATCGGCGAGATCGCCAGCACTCCGCTGAACCGCAATCGGCCGCTCTGGGAGATGTACATCGCGGAGGGCCTTGCCGACGACCGCATCGCCATCATCCACAAGGTCCACCACGTGTTGGCCGACGGTATGGCCTCGGCCAACCAGATGGCCATGGCGATGGGCTCACAGGGGCCCACCGAAGTGGTCGGCATGTTCTCCGAGCCCGATATCGCGCGGACCCGTCCCGCGCTGCTGAAGGCGGCGGCCCGCGACCACGTCGGGCTCGTCCGCAAGCTGCCGCGGTTGGTGAACGAGACGGCGACCGGGGTGTCGAGGGTCAGGCGACGGTCCAAGGAGCGCGGCGAGCAACCTGATCTGGCGAAGAACTTCTCGCCGCCGGACTGCTTCATCAACCACATGGTCACACCCGGCCGCCGGTTCGCGACGGCACCGCTGGCACTGGCTGACGTCAAGGAGACCGGCAGGCAACTCGGCGTCACCATCAACGACATGGTGCTGGCGATGGCGGCGGGCGCCCTGCGCAAGCTGCTGCTGCGCTACGACGGCAAGGCTGACGCACCGCTGATCGCCGGTGTACCGGTCAGCACCAACCCGTCACGGGAACGGTTGGCGGGCAACGAGTTCACCTACATGACGCCCTCGCTGGCCGTGCACATCGACGACCCGCTGGAGCGGGTGAGGCTCGCCGCGGCCGCGTCCGGTATCGCCAAGGAGAACAACCAGCTCCTCGGGCCTGCGCTGCTGCCCGCGTGGATGTCCTACCTGCCGCCGTCGCTTGCGCCGTCGTTCTTCCGCGCGCAGGCACGGCGGCTCGAGTCGGCGAGCGTCTTCAACTTGACGATCTCCAACGTTCCCGGCCCGCGGGAGCGCGGCGTGATCGAGGGTGCGACGGTCAGCGAGATCTACTCGGTCGGCCCGGTGGTCAGCGGTAGCGGTATGAACATCACCGTGTGGAGCTACGTCGACCAGCTGGCCATCTCCGTGCTCACCGACGACAGAACGCTCGACGATCCGCACGAAGCGACCGACGCGATGCTCGAGGCATTCAGCGAAATCCGGGCGGCGGCGGGCATCACCGGCGATCTGACGCCGGTCGGCTCGGCATTGCCGGTGGCCGCGGCTACCTGACGGCTACCTGGTCCAGCCGCGACGGCGCAGCCACCAGTCGCGTGCCACCACGCCGAGGATCACGATGGCGAACACGACCAGGAAGATGTCCTCGACCTTGCCGACGTGGTTGCCCTTCAGCATCGCCAGGATGAAGAGCGCGGAGAGGATGCCGCCGATCTGGATCCACTTGTGGTTTTCCTTGGACCAGCCCCATGCCGCCGATGGCACGTCCTCGACGTCGACACCGTTCGTCTTGTCCAACTCGGTGCTCACCACGGGCTGCTCCTCACGATCGGGCCTAGCGCTGCCGACATTCTGACATGGCTGTCGTCTCTCCCCCTACGCTATCGCGTGGGAGGTGCCCCCACGCGCAAGCGCTCGTCGATAGCTCTACTACGCGCCGCCGTAGTGTGGTCCCCCATGGCAGGACAGTTCGACGGGAAAGTCGTCTTCATCACCGGCGCGGCGAGAGGTCAGGGGCGCAGCCACGCGGTCCGGTTCGCCGAAGAGGGCGCCGACGTCATCGCCGTCGATCTGTGCGACCAGCTCGACAGCGTGGCCTACCCGATGCCGACACCCGAAGACCTCGACGAGACCGTCAACCTCGTCGAGAAGACCGGTCGGCGGATCGTCGCCGAGCAGGTCGATGTCCGCGACTTCGAACGACTCAAGGATGTCGTCGCCAAGGGCGTGGCCGAATTCGGCCGGGTCGATTTCGTGTTGGCCAACGCCGGAATCTTTCCCGCAGCCGGTCAGCAGCGATTCGACATGTCCGCCTTCATCGATGCCATCGACGTCAATTTGAAGGGCGTCTACTTCTCCATCGAGGCGGCCCTGCCCGCGATGCTCGACCACGGCGACGGCGGTGCGATCGTCATCACGAGTTCGGCGGCGGGATTCAAATCGGTCAGCACCACCTTCGACACGATCAGCCACGGCGCCGCTGGGTACACCGCGGCCAAGCACGGTGTGATCGGAGTGATGCGCCACTACGCCACGTCGTTGGCGGAGAAGAACATTCGAGTGAACTCCGTGCATCCGGGAGGCGTTGCGACACCGATGATCATCAACGAGGCGATGGGCCTGCTCGTCGGTGATCAGCCTGAGTTCGGGGAAGCGCAGCGGCCGAAACTGTCGATGCCGCCGATGGATCCGGCCGAGGTGACGGACGCGATCGTGTACTTCTGCGGACATTCCGGTCGGCATATCACCGGTGTCGCGCTGCCGTTGGACGGTGGGCTGACGCTCAAGTGAGCGCGCTGTAGCGGCGCAGAGCCTCTTCGCGCTCGGCCTTGTGGTCGACGATCGGGTCGGGGTAGTCGTCGTCGTCCACCTCGGGTACCCACCGTCGGACGTAGACGCCGTCGGGATCGAACTTGTCGCCCTGCGTCGTCGGGTTGAAAACCCGGAAGTACGGCGCGGCATCGGTTCCAGTCCCCGCCGCCCACTGCCAGCCGTGCTGATTGCTCGCCATGTCGCCGTCCACCAACTGTTCGAGGAAGTAGCGCGCGCCCCACTGCCAGGGCAGGTGCAGGTCCTTGACCAGAAACGACGCCACGATCATCCGCACCCGGTTGTGCATCCAGCCGGTCTCGGCGAGCTGCCGCATCCCCGCGTCGACGATCGGGAAACCGGTTCGTCCCGCCTTCCACGCCTCGAACGACTTCTTCGCATCAGCGCCTTCTTCGAGCTGCATCGAGTCGAAGGACTTGTTCCAATTCCACCACGCACTGTCGGGCCATTCGCTGAGCACCGCGCCGTAGAAGTCGCGAAAGGCCAACTCCCGCAAGTACGCCTGCGCTCCTTTGCCCCGACCGAGATCTGCGGCCATCGTGCGCGGATGGATGGTGCCGAACTTCAGGTGGGCCGACATCCGGCTGGTGCCAGGAAGATCGGGTCGATTGCGGGTGTCGGCATAGTCGGCGAGGTCGTCGTCGACGAACTTCTTCCATTGGCGCAGCGCCGCCTTCTCACCGGCGGGCAACTCGAGTTCGACACCGGCATCAGGGATTTCGACGCCGCTCTTGAGGTCGGCAGGGTCGATCCAATTGGCCGCTTTCGGCCCCGATTTCGCGGGCGCTCGCCAGCCGTGTTTCTGCCACGCGCTGTAGAACGGGGTGAACACCTTGTAGGGGTCACCGTCACCCTTGACGACGCGACCGGGGGAGACGAGGTACGGCGAACCCGACGCCTCGAGCGGAATGTCGCCGAGCGCATCGCGGACCGCATCGTCGCGGCGCTTGCCGAAAGGCGAGAAGTCGGCCGACACGTGCACAGAGGCGGCGCCGACCGAGCTGGCGAGTTCGGGGATTCTCTTCTCGGGCTGTCCGCGCGTCACCATCAGCCTGCCGTCGAGTGCGTCGTGGAGCTCGCGCAGCGAGTCGTACAGATACTGAAGCCGCCGTGGCCCGGAGGATGCCTTCAGTTGCGGATCGAGGACGTAGCAGGCCAGCACGTCGCCGTCGGCCTGCGCGGCATCGAGCAGCGCGGGCAGATCGCGCAGCCGCAGGTCCCGTCGGAACCACAGCAGAGTGGGCATGTCATTGATGCTGCCCGAATGTCAGGCTAAGGAAACAAGGGGCCTTGCTGACGGAAGGATTACGGATGCGGTTTTGGTCGGGAACGGCGTTCACGGACCCGTTGGAGGCCGTCCCGGTCGCCAAGATGCTCGACGACGCTGGATACGACGGCATGTTGTGCTCCGACCACATGATCTACCCGCGCAACCTGTCGTCCACCTATCCCGACTCGGAGTCGGGCAAGCCGGGGTGGACCCCGGACACCCCGTGGCCGGACTGCTGGGTGATGACCGGTGCGATGGCGGCCGTGACGACTCGGCTCCGCTTCTCCAACGCCATTTACGTTGCACCGGCTCGGCCCCTGTTGGAAGTCGCAAAACTGGTGGCGACTGCAGCCGTCGTTTCCGAAGGACGGGTATCGCTGGCCGCGGGCATCGGATGGATGCGCGAGGAATACGAACTGATGGGCCAGGATTTCACCAACCGCGGCAAGCGGCTGGACGAGATGATCCCCGCGCTGCGGGAGATGTGGCGTGGTGGCTGGGTGTCGTGGAGCGGCGATTACTACCAGGTGCCCGAGATGATGATCGAGCCCCATCCGCCCACACCCGTGCCGATCATGGTGGGCGGCGAGTCCGACGCCGCATTGCGACGGGCGGCGCGACTCTGCGACGGCTGGGTCGGCTATGCGTACGGATGGGACGAGGCGGTCGGCTACGCCAAGCGGCTGACCGAACTGCGTCGAGAGTACGGGCGGGAGAACGAGCCGTTCGAGGTTCTGCTGGCGCTGCTCGAGCCGCCGTCGGTCGACGTCTATCGGCGGGCCGAGGACGCGGGCATCACCGCGGTGATGGTCCGGCCCTGGATGGGCAAGGAGACCGGCCCAGGGGTGGAGGGGTATCGCGAGTCGATCGAACGATTCGCCGAAACGATCATGGAGAAATGCAGGTAGCAGCCTACTTGTCAATCTGACGTTGCAGTGACGTCAAAGTGATGTCACCATGACACCATGGACTTGCAGCCGTATGTCGACCGGGTACGACACGAGCTGGGCATCGCCGCCGCGGCCGGCGGCCAGGACGCGCAGGCGCTCGCCGACCGGCTGACCGCCCCGCTCGAGTCGGCGATCCGGCTGTCTCTGCTGGAGGCGCTGTCGGATGGGGCCGAGGAGATCACCCGCGAGATCGCACCTCGATCTGTGGACGTGCGGCTGCGGGGACGCGATCCGGAGTTCACCGTCAGCGCTGCGGTCGGCGATGAGCCAGACCCGGCACCCGCAATGCCTGAGCCCGACGACGACGGCGGCACGTGGCGGGTCACGTTACGTCTGCCGGAGAGCCTTCGGTCGCCGGTGGACGCGGCCGCGCGCGCCGAAGGTCTGTCGGTGAATGCGTGGCTGGTCCGTGCCGTTGCCTCGGCTCTCGGTGGCAGACGTCAGGCGCGGGGACACACCGACAAGCACTTCAGCGGCTGGGTCCGCTGACCACCCACATCACACACTGAGGAGAGATCATGCCGACATTTCCTACGCCAGAACCGATCACGGCCTCCGTCGAGGCCGTCAGCGGTTCTGTCCACATCGTCGCGACCGACCGCGACGACACTGTCGTCACGGTTAGGCCGCGGGACCCTAACCGGGCCTCCGACGTCCGGGTAGCGGAGAGCACGCGTGTCGAGTTCGTGAACGGCACACTCACCGTGAGCGCCGGACGGCGCGTCATCTCGCTTGGTCGCGGCGGAGCCGTCTGCATCGACATCGACTTGCCGTCACGTTCTCGCCTTCATGTGTCGTCGGCGTCTGCGCAATTGCGTGCCGAGGGTGCGTACGGCGACTGCAGACATGCCACCGCCAGTGGCGACGCGACGATAGAATCAGTAACCGGAAAATTGAAGGCGGACAGTGCCTCCGGCGGCATTTCAGTCGACGTGTTGGTCGGTGAGGCACGCGTTTCGACCGCATCGGGTGACGCCGCGCTCGGTGAACTCACCGGCGACGTCAAGTTCCGGGCAGCCAGCGGCGCGCTTTCGGTCAAACATCTTCACGGCACGGTCAACGCGCAGACCGCATCCGGCGACATCGTCGTGACGGCGGCTGCATCTGGCGAGGTGTCCGTGCAGAGCGGAAGCGGTGACACCCATGTCGGGGTCGAGGAGGGCACTGCTGCGAAGCTCGACCTGAGGACACATTCCGGTGCGGTGCGGAACAGCCTGCAACCGTCCGTCGGACCCGTCGAGGGAGACGAAACCCTACGCGTGCATGTGAAAACGGGTTCAGGTGACATCATCGTCGACCGGGCTACGGCAGGCGTTGCCGGCTAGTTCGCCGGATCGAACCGGAACACCGGCAATTGTCCTGCGAGCGCTTCGAACTCGTCCGGCGTTCCTTCACGCACAAGCCCGGAGCGCTTCGCGAAGCCGACGCCGACGGGGACCTGCGCCGGGAAGGCGCGCAGCACGGGTCGTGACTGTTCGGCGTCCAATTCGACGATCGTGACCTCCCGCGACGTACGACCACGCGACAACGTCCCCGCACCGGCCGCCCGCGCGTTCGCCGCCCAGTCCGCGCGCGGATAGCCTGCCACGGTGTACAACTCGCCCCGGAAGGTGAACGGCGTCATGGGCGTGCTGCGCGGTCGGCCGGATTTTCTGCCGGGGACCGTGAGCACCATCGCCGGTCCTGTGCGGATACCCAGTTTCTGCAGAGCTTTGACGAATCGGTTCATCGATTTCAGATAGCGGGGTGGCTGTAGATCCGACATGTGTTGTCTCCTTTGTCAATTGCTGAACAGATCGCGGTTGGCGGCGACAGCGTCACCGAAGGTCTGGGGCGAGCGGCCGAGAATCTTCTCCGCATCGTGGGTGACGATCGCGGGTTCGGTGAGCGTCGC
This sequence comes from uncultured Actinomycetota bacterium, assembly GCA_963756865.1. Lineage (GTDB taxonomy): Bacteria > Actinomycetota > Actinomycetes > Mycobacteriales > Mycobacteriaceae > Mycobacterium. The sequence goes on from CAVWPQ010000029.1 coordinate 130,951, forward strand.
CGCGAGCAGAGCCAGGTAAGCGCCGGCGAATTCAGTCGAGAACCCCAGGCCGACGAATCGTTGGCGCACCAGGTCGGCGGGCACCTCCTGGTAGTGCAGCCTGCGCCCGAGAACACCACCGATGACGTCGACGAGCTCTGCGTTGGTCAGCGCCTGCGGTCCGGTCAGCGGAACCTTCTGCCCGACCAATTCGTCGCCGAGCAGCGCGTGCGTCGCCACCGCGGAGATGTCGGAGTCGACGATGGGTGCAGTGGACGCCGCTGCGTAGGGACCGCTGACCACGTCGCCTGCTTTGATCTGAGGTGCCCACATGCCGAAGAAGTTGGTGGCGAAGACGGTCGGTCGCAGGCTCACCCACTCCAGACCGGATTCGACGGCGTACTGCTCGACCTCCTTGTTGCGGTCTCCGCGAAAGCGTGACGGCTGACGGGAGAAGTCGTCGTCTGCATTGATGGCCGAGAGTGCGACCAGCCTGCTGACGCCCTCCCGGCGGGCTGAATCGACCGCCGTCGCCAGCTCGTCGCCGACCGCGCGCGAGTTGAGAAAGACGGCGGACGCGCCGCGCAGGCCCGCGGTCGCCGACTCGACCACCTCGACGCCCGCGGGAAACTGCGCGGTGTCGGGTCGGCGGGTGACTGCGCGCACCTGCGCACCAGCTTCTGCGAGCATGTGGACCAGAGGCCGCCCGACGTTGCCGGTTGCGCCCGTGACGAGAATTGTTTTCATGCAACCAAGGACGACGCGGCGGCCGAAAAAGTTACGGCCGAAAGTCTCTTCGATCCGTAACTTTCTGCATGCCTGTCTCGTCGTAAGAGCATGACCGATTCGGCGTCTGTGGACGCGGCCTGGCGCAGCCACCGTCCCTACCTGGTGAACCTGGCCTATCAGATGCTTGCTGACGTCGGCGAGGCCGAGGACGTTGCGCAGGAGGCATTTCTCCGGTTGGCACGCGAAAACGTCGACGAGATCGACGATCTTCGCGGCTGGCTCACCGTTGTCGCCGGACGACTGTGCCTCGATCAGCTCAGATCCGCTCGCGCGAGATATGAACATCCCGGCGACGTCGAATCGATCGAAGATATGCACTCACGCGAGCTCGACCCCGCCGACCGCGTCACGCTCGACGACGAGGTGCGAGGTGCCCTGTTGGAGGTGCTGCGACGGCTCTCTCCTGGGGAGCGGGTGTCGTTCGTGTTGCACGACGTCTTTGCGATGCCGTTCGACGAGATTGCCGAGACGGTCGGTCGGCCCGTCGGTACCTGCCGCCAACTCGCGCGTCGAGCGCGCGGCAAGTTCGCAGCGGCACAGTCGCGATTGGCCGACATCGCAGATGCCGAGCATCAGCTCGTCACCGAGAGATTCATCACCGCTTGCGGGAACGGGGATCTCCAGGCGTTGACCGCGGTGTTGGACCCGGCGGTATGGGGAGTGGGCACCATCCTCGCCGAAGGGGCACAGCCACCGCAGATCAATCACGGCCCGGACGAGGTGGGCCGCAACCTCCTTCGATACCTGGGACAGGGCGCGACACTTGTGAGCGGACCTGTGGGCGAGCCGGTGCTGCTCGCGTTCGCCGAACGACGACTGTTCGCCGTCATCGTCTTGACGATCGGCGACAACCTGGTGCGCAAGATAGAAGCAAGCGTCGATCCGACGGCAACAGCCCGACCGAACTAGTCGGTCGGGCTGCGCCGGCGTATTCAGTTGTGGCGGAAGTCAGTTCACATCGGTGGCATAAGAACGGTGTCGATCATGTACACCTGCGCGTTGGCGGTCGAAACGCCGCCGCACACCACAGACGCATCGTTGACCTTCAGGTCGTTGCCCATGTCCACTTTGGTGACGGTGACGTCGGCGCCCTGCACGGTCTTGTGGGTTCCCACAACCTGAGCGGGGCTGGCCTGGCCGGGCACCACGTGGTAGGTGAGGATGCTGGTCAGCAGATCCTTGTCGGTCTTGAGCTTCTCGATCGTGGCGGGATCGATCTTGGCGAATGCATCGTCAGTCGGAGCGAACACGGTGAACTCGCCACCGTTGAGGGTGTCGACCAGGTTCACCTGCGGGTTGAGCTGTCCGGAAATCGCTTTCGTCAGCGTGGTCAGCATCGGGTTGTTGGACGCCGCGACCGCAACGGGATCCATCGCCATACCTGCCACCGAACCGGGGCCCGTCGGTACCTTCTCGGCGTAGGCGGTACACGAGGGTCCGACGAGTTCGGCCGACGCGCTGCCTGCGGTGGTCAAGGACATTCCCATCGCCGCAGCGGCCGCCAGGCCTGCGACTGCGACGGTCTTCTTCATGCTCTTCATTCGGGGTATCCACTTCCTGTTTAGCGGACGACAACGGCTGCCGCCTCTGGGTGGGTTTCCACTAGTGATTCGGAGCAGCCAAACCCGCGGATTGGTCTCGAGTCGAAATTGTTAGCCGTAGGTGAACGAAAACGCTTGCAATCCTTTGCTCAATCGCACCTCGAGCTGTCCGGGGCCGACTTCGCCGCGCGATACGAGCTGGTGTGACGTCGGTACGCCTGTTATCGGCAGCTCCGTGGTTCGTCCGTTGCTCGTGACGGTGACGGTGCCCTCGCCACCCGCGACGATGTAGACGTTCTTCGCGTTGTACTTCAGCGCGATTCGCGAATCATCGGACAGCGCCGTTGCGCCCTGATAGTCCAGCGCCCAGCGACCTTGATAGGCAAAGGTGTCGTCGGCAAGCTTTGACGGATAGGTGAATTCCGCGGTGCCCTCGTCGTAGGTGTCGGGGCCGCCGTAATTCACCATCTTGCCAACGCCGAGGTACGTCTCGGGCGTCTGGCCCGCTTCTGGCGTCTCATCCGCCGAACCACTCGGCGATGGCAATTGCACGTCGGGGTCCGCGTCGACAAGCAGTTCCCTGATCAGGTTCTCGGTGACGTCATAGTCACCCTCGCCGAATTTGATATGGCGCACTGTGCCGTTCGCGTCGACCAGATACTCCGCCGGCCAGTACCGGTTGCGGTAGTTCGTCCAGGTCGACAGGTTGTTGTCGAGGGCAACGGGGTAGTCGATGCCCAGTTCGCGGGCACCGCTGGCGACGTTGCCCGCGTTCTTCTCGAAGGCGTACTCGGGGCTGTGTACACCGACGACCTCGAGACCCAGATCCTTGTATTTGTCATACCAGCCGACGACGTGCGGAATGGCGCGCTGGCAGTTGATGCACGAGTAGGCCCAGAAATCGATGAGGACAACCTTGCCGCGTAGCGACTCGAGGGAAACCGGTGCGCCGTCGGGCGTGTTCTGCCAACTGGCGATGCCCTTGATATCCGGTGCAGTACCGCAGCTTTCGAGCTTCGGCGCGCCGTTGCTGCAGTTCGACAGCTCGCGGTTCTGGTCGTTTACCAGGCCGCCGAGATCGAGTTTCTCCTGGATCTCATCGGATGCGACGACCTTGTCCTGCAGTGAGGCGGTGTAGTCCGGGATGGCGCGCTGCAGCTTGGCGGGCACATTGAACACCAGGGCGAGCGCGAAGACCAGCATGACGATGCCGCCGATCACGCGAATGCGGCGCTGATGGCGTCGGAAGGTACCGACCCTCTCGGCGACCCGTTGGCCGGCAAGGGCGAAGAACAGCAGCGGGAGAGCGGCCCCGATGGCGAAGGATATCGTCAGTGCGACGGTGTCGATTCCGATCGAGCCCGTCGCACCCGCCACCACGATCGCGGCCAGCACCGGCCCCGCGCAGGGCACGTACAGCACCCCGAGCGCCAGGCCGAGGCCGAAACCGCTTCTGTTCTGAGCCATTTGAAGCTGCGGAATGCGGCTGAACGGCTTCTCCAGGAGCTCCTCGATGCGCGGGAAGATGAGACCGAGGCCGATGGCCGTCAGTGCGACGAGCCCGGCCCACCTGATCGCATCCTGCGGAAGGTGCAGCAGCGACAGCAGCGACGTCCCGATCAGGGTCACCAGGCTGAAGCTGAGCACAAGGCCGCCGATCACCAGGTAGGGCCGAAGCCGCTCCGACAGTGCGGGCTTGGTCTCGACCGCGACTGCGGTGCCGCCGCCGGTTTCGGCTTCGGCGGCAGTCGGTTCCGATCGGGAGCCCTGTGTGCCGGAGAAGAAGATCACCGGAAGCACCGGCAGAATGCACGGCGAGACGCCGGTGATCAGACCGCCGAGGAGACCGATCAGCACGAGTGCGAGCATGTCAGTTATTCGGAGCGGCAACGCATTTGGATTGGCGACGGAAGCAGCGACCCCCGGACACCGTGCGGTGCCGGGGGTCGATGCATCGGTCGGTTATGCGGCAGGTGGCATCAGCACGGTGTCGATCATGTACACCTGCGCGTTGGCGGTAGAGACGCCGCCGCACACCAGCCCGGCGTCATTCACCTTGAGCCCGTTGCCTTCTCCGGTGACGGTGACTTCGGCGCCCTGCACGGTCTTATGGGTTCCGACCACCTGAGCGGGGCTGGCCTGACCGGGCACCACGTGGTAGGTGAGGATGCTGGTCAGCAGATCCTTGTCGGTCTTGAGCTTCTCGATCGTGGCGGGATCGATCTTGGCGAATGCATCGTCGGTCGGAGCGAACACGGTGAACTCGCCACCGTTGAGGGTGTCGACCAGGTTCACCTGTGGATTGAGCTGACCCGACAGCGCCTGCGTCAGCGTCTTGAGCATCGGGTTGTTCGACGCCGCGACCGTCACCGGGTCCTGCGACATGCCTGCCACCGAACCGGGGCCGTCAGGCACCTGCTCCGCGTAGGCCGCGCAGCCCGTACCGATGAGGTTGGCCGCCGGGTCGGCCGCCGCCGACGTCGTGGCAGAAGCCGAGGATGTCGCTTCCGCGGATGTCGTCTCCTCGGATGAGCTTGAAGCGCTGGTCGAGCTGTCGTTGGAACACGCCGACAGGCCGAGGACCGCCATCGCCGCGATGGTGGCCGCCGTCAGTGTGCTGCGGTGAACATTTCTCATTGGTGCTTCGACTCCTAAGTCACGGGCGAGCTGTCGCCGCCCATTGGCATGACACCGGGCATTCGGCGTGAGTTCGATCACGGATGGGGCCGGGGCCGTCGACGTCATATTTGGGTCACTTTCTCCCGCGAGCAGACGCAAAAGTGCCCGAGATAAGCCGAAAAGGGGCACTTTTGCGTTCCCCTACCTTCGGTGTGGGCCCTGCTCGCGGGGAGAAATCCGGGACGGGCGGCACAATGGATCAGTGAGCAACAGGCTGCGCGTGCTGATCCTCGGGAGCACCGGTTCGATCGGCACCCAGGCGCTCGACGTGATCGCCGCCAACCCCGATCGCTTCGAGGTGGTCGGACTGGCCGCGGGCGGCGGAAATCCCGACCTGCTGGCGCGTCAGCGCAGCGAAACCGGCGTCACCAACATCGCGGTGGCCGACCCCGGTGCTGCAGAACAGGTCGGCGATGTCACCTACAGCGGCCCGGAAGCCGCCACCTCGCTGGTGGAGAACACCGAGGCTGACGTCGTGCTCAACGCGCTGGTGGGCGCGCTGGGGCTGAAACCCACGCTTGCGGCGCTGGCCAGCGGCGCCCGGCTGGCCCTGGCGAACAAGGAATCGCTGATCGCAGGCGGGCCGCTGGTGCTGAAGGCCGCCAAGCCGGGTCAGATCGTGCCTGTCGACTCCGAACACTCCGCGATCGCCCAGTGTCTGAGGGGCGGAACCCCCGACGAAGTGGCCAAGATCGTGCTGACCGCGTCGGGCGGCCCGTTCCGCGGCTGGGCCGCCGAGCGCCTCTCCGACGTCACGCCCGAGCAGGCCGGTGCGCATCCGACCTGGTCGATGGGCCCGATGAACACGCTGAACTCCGCGTCGCTGGTCAACAAGGGTCTCGAGCTGATCGAGACCCACCTGCTGTTCGGGGTCCCGTATGAGCGCATCGAGGTCGTCGTTCACCCGCAGTCGATCGTGCACTCAATGGTGACATTCGCCGACGGCTCGACGATCGCGCAGGCCAGCCCGCCGGATATGAAGCTGCCCATCGCGCTGGCCCTCGGCTGGCCGGCACGCGTGCCCGCCGCGGCGCTGGCCTGCGACTTCTCCGCCGCCTCGACCTGGGATTTCGAGCCGCTGGACGCTGCAGTGTTCCCTGCCGTCGAGCTGGCGCGCGAGGCCGGCCAGCGGGGTGGCTGCCTGACCGCGGTCTACAACGCCGCCAACGAGGAGGCGGCGGAGGCCTTCCTTGGCGGTCGGATCCGGTTCCCCGCGATCGTGCGAACCATCGCCGACGTGCTGCACGCCGCAGACCAGTGGGCCGCGGAACCAGCTACCGTGGAAGAAGTGCTTGACGCGCAGCGCTGGGCCCGGGACAGGGCAAGGGGCGCGGTTTCTCGGGAGGTTGTCACCACAAAATGATGTGGGTCATCGGTGTGGCGCTCTTCGCGCTGGCCATTCTGGTGTCGGTGGCGCTGCACGAATGCGGCCACATGTGGGTAGCGCGTGCCACCGGAATGAAGGTGCGCCGCTACTTCGTCGGCTTCGGTCCCACGCTGTGGTCCACCAGACGGCCGAACAAACTCGGCTCGACCGAATACGGCGTCAAGGCGATCCCGCTCGGCGGTTTCTGCGATATCGCGGGCATGACGTCCATCGACGAGATCGCGCCGGAAGACAGCCGCTACGCCATGTACAAGCAGAAGACATGGAAGCGCACCGCCGTGCTGTTCGCGGGCCCCGGCATGAACTTCATTCTCGGCCTGGTGATTCTCTACGGCATCGCACTGCACTGGGGTTTCCCGAACCTGAATCCGCAGCAGGCTGCCCATGTCAGCCAAACATCTTGTGTCGCACCGGCTGTCAGCAAGGACAAGCTCGCCGACTGCACAGGGGAGGGGCCCGCGGCCTCAGCGGGAATCCGTGCGGGCGACATCATCGTCAAGATCGGCGACACCGCGGTGAACAATTCCGCCGAGATGGTCGACGCGGTGCGCAAGCTGAACGGCCCGACGCCCTTCGTCATCGACAGGGACGGCAAGCAGATCACCACGGTTGTCGACGTCACCCGCACCCAGCGCTTCACCTCAGATGACGCGAAGACGCCGACCGAGGTTGGGGTCATCGGCGTCGCAGGTGCCGACTACGGCCCCGTCGAGTACACGCAGTACAACCCGGTGACCGCGATTCCCGGTACGTTCGCGTTCACCGGCGACCTGGCCGTCGAACTCGGGAAGGCGCTGGCGAAGATCCCGACCAAGATCGGCGCGCTGGTGCACTCCATCGGCGGCGGCGAGCGCGATCCGGAGACGCCGATCAGCGTCGTCGGCGCATCCATCATCGGCGGTGACGCCTTCGAACGCGGGCTCTACCTGGCCTTCTGGTTCTTCCTCGCACAGCTGAACTTCGTGCTCGGCGCGGTCAACCTGGTTCCGCTGCTGCCGTTCGACGGCGGTCACATCGCGGTGGCGTGGTTCGAGAAGATTCGCAATGCGATTCGCAAGGCTCGCGGCATGGTCGCCGCGGCGCCGGTCAACTACCTCAAGCTGATGCCTGCGACGTACGTCATCCTGGTCTTCGTGATCGGCTACATGGCGCTGACCGTGACCGCAGACTTCGTCAACCCGATCAGACCTTTCCAATAGGAGACAGCGATGACCTCCGGCACCCAAATCGGCCTAGGCATGCCCGCACCACCCGCACCGACGTTGGCGCCGCGGCGTAAGACCCGACAGCTCATGGTCGGCGACGTCGGTGTCGGCAGCGATCACCCCATCGCGGTGCAGTCGATGTGCACCACCAAGACCCACGACATCAATGCGACGCTGCAGCAGATCGCCGAGCTGACCGCGTCGGGCTGCGACATCGTCCGGGTGGCCTGCCCGCGTCAGGAAGACGCAGAGGCGCTGCCCGCGATCGCCAAGAAGGCGAACATTCCGGTGATCGCCGACATCCACTTCCAGCCCAAGTACATCTTCGCCGCGATCGACGCAGGCTGCGCCGCCGTCCGGGTGAACCCCGGCAACATCAAGGAGTTCGACGGGCGGGTCAAGGAGGTCGCCAAGGCCGCCGGTGACGCGGGCATCCCGATCCGGATCGGCGTCAACGCGGGCTCACTCGATCCGCGGTTGATGAAGAAATACGGCAAGGCCACCCCGGAGGCGCTCGTCGAGTCCGCGCTGTGGGAAGCCTCGCTGTTCGAGGAGCACGGCTTCGGCGACATCAAGATCAGCGTCAAGCACAACGACCCGGTGGTCATGGTCGCCGCGTACGAACAGCTCGCCGCGCAATGCGATTACCCGCTGCACCTCGGCGTCACCGAGGCAGGACCGGCGTTCCAGGGCACCATCAAGTCCGCCGTCGCGTTCGGCGCGCTGTTGTCCAAGGGAATCGGCGACACCATCCGGGTTTCGTTGTCCGCGCCGCCCGTCGAAGAGGTCAAGGTCGGCAACCAGATCCTCGAGTCACTCAACCTGCGTCCGCGCGGGCTTGAGATCGTGTCGTGCCCGTCGTGCGGCCGTGCCCAGGTCGACGTCTACACCTTGGCCAACGAAGTCACCGCGGGGCTCGAAGGACTGGATGTCCCACTGCGCGTCGCCGTAATGGGGTGCGTCGTCAACGGACCGGGCGAGGCACGTGAGGCCGACCTCGGCGTGGCGTCTGGCAACGGCAAGGGTCAGATCTTCGTCAAGGGTGAGGTCATCAAGACCGTCCCGGAGCATCAGATCGTCGAGACGCTGATCGAAGAGGCAATGCGAATCGCCGAAGAGCGCGGAGAAGCGGAGTCTGCCAGCGGTTCGCCGGTGGTGACCGTAAGCTGAGTGTGATTCCTGTGAGTGGAGTCACCACGCCCTAAAGGCCGCAGAAAGAGTCCCGATGTCGGCTCCGCCGTTATTCCGCTTCGTCGACGAGCGACGGGTCTCGGTGGCGCGTGACGTGGCCGCGGTTCGGCAGGTGCTCGACGCCGACCCGGTCGGCAGCTGCATGGTGGACTCCAGGGTCGCCGAGCACGGCGTCGACCCCAGCGCCATCGGCGGCGAACTCTGGACGCGCGGGCGGGCCACCGAATCCCTTTGTTACGCAGGCGCCAACCTCATCCCGTTGCGCGGGGTCGCCGCCGACCTCTACGCGTTCGCCGACAAGGCGGTGAGCGGCGCGCGGCGCTGTTCGTCGCTCGTCGGACGCGCTGAGCTGGTCTTGCCGATGTGGCGCAGGCTGGAGCACACATGGGGACCGGCCCGCGACGTCCGCGATCGCCAGCCCCTGATGGCGCTCGCCACCGCCCCGCAATGCCCGATCGACCTCGCGGTGCGGCCTGTCCGCATGGAAGACCTCGACGCGTATCTGGTCGCCGCCGTCGACATGTTCATCGGTGAGGTCGGCATCGACCCCCGCATCGGCGACGGTGGCCGCGGCTACCGTCGGCGCGTTGCCGGCCTGATCGCCGCCGGGCGCGCATGGGCACGGTTCGAACGCGGTCAGGTGGTGTTCAAGGCCGAGGTCGGATCGCAGTCGCCCGCCGTCGGTCAGATCCAGGGCGTCTGGGTGCATCCCGAGTGGCGGGGCCACGGCCTCGGTACGGCGGGAACCGCCACGCTGGCCGCTGCCGTGGTGCGAAGCGGACGCATCGCGAGCCTCTACGTCAACGACTTCAACACCGTCGCCCGCGCGACCTACCGCCGGATCGGCTTCGCAGAAGTCGGCACCTTCGCCACCGTCTTGTTGGACTGACTCGCGCGCCAAGGTGGGTTGGTTACGCTTCACGCCATGACCGACGATGCGCAGAAGGCCGAACGCAGAGAGATCGCCGACACCTTGGTGCGCGCTCTCGAACGGCGCCATGAGTTGCTCGACGTGATTGTGGAGTCCCAGGACTACGACGCGGCCGTCGAGGCGATCGCCGCCATGCTCGGCACCTCGCACGCCGGTGGCGAGGCCGTGCTCCGGCTGTCATTCGACCGGTTGACAAAGGTGTCGCGTCGCCGAATCCGCGACGAGCTCGAAGACCTCAACCACGAACTGAGCTTCACCATGGGGGAGCGGAAGCCGGCCCAAGGCGAGAGCCTGTCGCTGCGTGCCTTCTCGGCGGATGCCGACCGCGACATCTTCGCCGCGCGCACCGACGATGTCCGCGCGGCCGGGGACGGCTCGGGGGCCCCGGCGGGTGACCTCGATGATGAGATCCGCGCCGCCGTCAGCCGGGTGCACGCCGAAGAGGCGGTGTGGCTGGTGGCGATCGACGGTTCCGACAAGGTCGGCATGGTGTTCGGCGAGCTGGCCAGCGGCGAGGTCAACGTGCGCATCTGGATTTCGCCCGCCTTCCGCAAGCAGGGGTACGGCACTGCCGCGCTGCGGAAGTCACGTTCGGAGATGGCGGCGTACTTCCCCGCGGTGCCGCTGGTGGTGCGCGCACCCGCCGCTGGGCCGTTCGGCGCCTGACTAGATCGGCTGCTGCTCTTACGTCGCGCCTCCGCCACTCCGCGGTCTCGATTACTTAACATTTGCATCAATGGCAACACTGTTCACATCTGCAACGCGGATTACGACGACCCTGGCCGCAGTCGTGGTGCTGTCGGCATCACTGAACGCCTGCACGCCGAAGCCCAACGGGCCAACACCGGCCGCCGAAGCCTTCTTCGCCGCGCTGGCCAAGGGTGACACCGGCGAAGCGTCGGTACTGACCGACCGTCCCGAGGACGCGCGCGCTGCGCTCAACGAGGCGTGGAAAGGCCTGCAGGCCTCCTCGCTGGACGCACAGGTGGTCGGCTCGAAGTTCGCCGAGGACACCGGCACGGTGTCCTACCGCTACACCTGGCACCTGCCGAAGAGCCGGACATGGACCTACGACGGCCAGCTCAACATGGTGCGCAACGAAGGGCAGTGGGAGGTGCGCTGGACCACCACCGGCCTGCATCCCAAACTCGGTGAGCACCAGACGTTTGCGTTGCGCGCCGATCCGCCGCGGCGCGCATCTGTCAACGAACGCAGCGGCACCGACGTGCTGGTGCCTGGCAACCTGTACCACTTCGCGCTGGACGCCAAGACCGCGGGGGCATACCTGATGACCACCGCGACCGCGGTGGTCGATGCGCTGCGGCCGTTCGACAACACCCTCGACGCGCAGCGTCTCGCCGAGGAGGCGAGTTCGTCACCGAACCCGCTGAGCCTGATCACCCTGCGCCAATCCGACCGCGACCAGGTCGCCGCCGTGCTCGGTGACCGCCCGGGCCTTGTGATCACCCCGCAGGCCGAATTGCTGCCCACCGACGAGGGTTTCGCGCCCGCGATCATCGGCGAGGTCAAGAAGGCGGTGGTCAACGATCTCGACGGGCAGACCGGTTGGCGCGTGGTCAGCGTCAACCAGAACGGGATGGATTCCGACGTCCTGAATGAGGTCGAGCCCGCACCGGCGCCGTCGATCACCATCAGCCTTGACCGCGCAGTGCAGAACGCCGCGCAGAACGCCGTCAACGGCATCGGCGGCAAGAAGGCGATGATCGTCGCAATCAAACCGTCCACCGGCGAGATCCTGGCCGTCGCGCAGAATGCCGACGCCGACGCCGACGGGCCCACCGCGACGACGGGTCTCTACCCGCCGGGGTCGACTTTCAAGATCATCACCGCAGGCGCGGCCATCGAACGTGATATGGCAACGCCCAACACGCTTCTCGGCTGCCCGGGCACGGTCGACATCGGGCACCGGACGGTCCCGAACTACGGCGGCTTCGACCTCGGCACAGTCCCGATGTCGCGGGCGTTCGCCAGTTCGTGCAACACCACGTTCGCCGAGCTGGCCAGCCAGATGCCGCCGCGTGGCCTGACCCAGGCCGCTGCGCAGTACGGCATCGGCGCCGACTATCAGATCGAGGGCATCAACACGGTCACCGGGTCGGTGCCTCCGACGGTCAATCTGGCCGAGCGCACCGAGGACGGCTTCGGTCAGGGCAAGGTACTGGTCAGCCCGTTCGGTATGGCGATGGCGGCGGCCACGGTTGCCGCGGGGAAAACGCCTGTGCCGCAACTGATCGAAGGCCGCCAAACAGGTGTGACCGGTGACCAGTCGCCGATCACGCCCAAGATGCTGGACGGGCTGCGACCAATGATGCAGCTCGTTGTGACGAACGGCACCGCCAAAGAACTCAACGGGATGGGCGATGTGCGCGGCAAGACCGGTGAAGCCGAATTCGAGGGTGGATCGCACTCCTGGTTCGCCGGCTACCGCGGGGATATGGCGTTCGCCGCCCTGATCGTCGGCGGCGGCAGTTCGGAGTACGCGGTCCGTATGTTGCGCGGCATGCTCGAGGGTCTGCCGCCGGACTACTTGGCGTAGAACGTCACGTCAGCGGCTCGGTCGGCACGCCGTAGCGCTCCTGGTAGGCCGCTACCTGTTCGCGTATCGGCTCCGCGTCGAGTCCGGTGTCGGCCCAGTTGTATCGCCCGCCGCCGCCATCGCCTGGGTGGGCCGCCAGATAGTCGCGCATCCGTTGTTCGGCGGTCGGGGTCAACTCGCGGCCCAACCTGCCGTACAGCGATCTGATCGTCGCGAACGGGTCGCGCATGAAATCCGCGAACTGCACGTCGATGACCTGGCCCGGCGGCAGCGATTCGCGCAGCGTCATCCCGCGCTGCAAGCCGACCACGATCTCCTCGCACGACTGCACCGCGCAATCTCCGATGGATGTCTCGTCCGAGGCCATCCGGCGCAGGTGATTGGTCAGCGCACTGATCGACGAGATGACCTTCAGCGGGTCGCGGTGCGTCTGCACAATCACCGCGTCGGGATATGTCTCCACCAACCCATCGAGTGTCCACAGGTGCGCGGGTGACTTCAGCAGCCACTGGCCGCCGACACCGGACTGCAGGTGCTGCAGGAAGATTCGGTGAAATTGATACGCACGCCGGTGGTCCGCGTCGTACAGCAGCCACTTGTAGTAGGTGGGCAGCCGGTACTGAACCGAGAAGATCATGCTGCAGAACTGCGAAGCGGTGATCCGCACGCACTCCTGCCCGACCTGCGCGCCCATCGGGTGCCAACTCATGAAGCCGGGGATGATCTGCTCGCTCATCTCGAGCGTGGCCTGGGTTTCGGCGATCCTCGGATCGGTCTCGTACGTCTCGGGCTGGGGCACCGGCAGAGGGGCGTCGACCTCCCACGACAGCGGTGGCCGCAAAGCCGGGTCCTGAGCGAGCAGGTCGAACAGGATCGTGGTGCCGGTGCGTGGCTGCCCGACGATGAAGATCGGCCGCTCGATCTTCTGCTCGGCGATCTCGGGATGGGTCTTGCGCCAGTCGACGACCTGCAGCCGATTCTTCAACGCCCGCACGATATCCAGCGCGGCGATCTCCACACCGAGGTCGTTGAGACGGGCTTCGGAGACAAATCCCTCACACAGCAGGCCAAGACCCTCGCGCCAGGTTTCCTTCTCGTCGAACTCCGCGCCGAAGTCGTCGCTACCCGCCCATTCGCAGGCCTGCGTGATCAGCGCAGTCTGGTCGAACCGGTCCGCGGCGCTCATCGCCGCGACTCGCCGCTGCGCACCTCGACCGAGACCTTCGGGGCGTCTGGGTTGTCCAGCCACCGGAGCACCACGAAGCCCCGATGCCTGCCACCGGTGTCCAACCAGTGTCCGTGTCCGAAATCCTTGGCGCCGATGGCGATCCGCACCACCCCGTCGTTTCCGGGCGTCACGCCCTTGTTGGTGACGGAGCTGTGCCTGCGGCGCGGTTCGAGGCATTCGTGCCAGATGTTCTCGAGCGTGACGTTCCAGTAGCGGGTGTCAGGAGGCTCGAATTCGAGCACCAGGCACTCGTCGTCGGCCAACCGGTAGGTGCCGAGCATGTACAGATTGTCCGGTGTGGTGTCGGCATCACCGAGGTCGGCGGCCTCCGATGTGACGAGGGTGTTCGGCTGCGTCAGCAGTTCGGGCTTGATCGTCCGGTGCAGAGTCGTCAGCTTCATGATGGTCCACGCCATCGCCGTGAACTGCTCTGCCGCTTCGTCATCGGAGGTCGCCTGCGGCGTCTGCGGAGCATCGAGCGGATCGATGCGCAGCGTCGCCGATCGTTCAGTGTCGGCGTCGGCGATGTACTCGCGGACGACGATCGACGTCGCATCGTCGGGGATCTGCACCCACTGGGCGCCGTCGATGTCGGCAGGCTGGGTCGCGGCGAACACCAGGGCGAACTCGCCGTCGTCGAGCTTCAGGTCGGTGTCGCTGACGTAGGCGGCCATCCGTCGCGGCGTCATGCCGGTGCCCGCGAGCACCTGCAGACCGAGATAGGCCGTGGTGCCGCGCGTGCCGGTGACCCGGTAGCCGCGGTCGCCGCGGATCATCGCCAGCAGGTATCTGCCGTCGGGGTTGGGTCCGCCCACGAGCCGGGTGGGGGAGCACATGTCGAAGAACCACGGCCAGTCGGGATCGGCCTCGACGGTCAGCTCCGAGCACAGCGCGACGACGCGGGAGACGACGCCGAGTCCCTCGAGCAGCTCGCGTTCGTTCTCGGCGTCCGCGGTCACGATGTTGGTGATGTCGCCGATCATCTTCTGCACGAAGGCCCATGCCTCGAGGGTCTTCGGGGCTCTCGAGTCATTCGACGTCATGAAGACAGGCCTATCAAGATCGAGGCCGTCGCTAGGGCCGAATCAGCTATTTGTCGCCGCCGAGCGGCGCGTCGCCTCCTGGGCCAGCTGGACGCGCGACGACATCCCGAGCTTCGTGTAGACGCGGGTGAGGTGCGATTGCACGGTCCGCGGCGACACGAACAGCCGCTGGGCGATGTCCTTGTTGCCGAGCCCGTCGCTCACCAGCCGCACCACGTCCAGCTCGGCCGGGGTCAGCGACGCCCAGCCGCTTGACGGTCGCTTGCGCTCACCGCGACCGCGCTGCGCATAGGCGATCGCTTCGTCGGTCGATAGGGCGGCGCCTTCTGCCCATGCGACTTCAAAGTCCGCATCGTCCATGGCATTTCGAAGTGCTTCAACCGATGAGTCATAGCCGGCTCGATAGATCGGAAAGACGACCTCGCCGGTGCGTCGTCGAATGCCCGCCGCTGCACCGAAGATCCGGGCAGCTTCCTTGTGTCTGTCGGTGTTGCAAATGAGCCCGGCGAGGACATCGAGCATGTTCGAGACCCCGAGATGCGCCGAGAGGTCCGCGCACAGTGCGAGGGCATCATGTATGTCGCGTTCGGCCTGCTCTGGCGCCGCCTGCGCGACCGCAGACGTGGGCACGTACCGTCTTGGACCACGCCTGAAACCACCCGGCCGTCGCCGCGACGGCTTCGTCTGCTGCGCGTTGCGCCTCCGCGATATCACCGCGAGCGAGGTGGGTTTGGGCAATGTATGCGCTGTTTATCGAAGCGGTTCCGTAGAGGTCACCGAGATGGGACCAAGCCGCGTTCGCCGCTTCCGACGCCGCGGCGACGTCTCCGGCGGCCAAGTGCGCCATGCTCAACGCCATGTAATTCCCGCCCACGATAGACGTCGCCGAGGTCGGTGGCGGATTCGATGCCCAGGCGCGCGACGGCCAAGGCTTCTTCCGCCTCGCCGTGAAACGCCAGCGCATGCGGCAGCACCATGAGAGCCGTAGCCAGCGAGATGATGTCGTGATCGGCTTCGGATTCCGCGATCACCGCGCGATGTTGCGCGATCGACTCCACGAGATCGCCCTCGAGAGTGGCACTCCTGCGAGCCTCCACCGGCACTGCCGCGATACCGAATCGGTCGCCGATGGCGTCGGCGATGTCACGTCCTTCCTCGGCTGCGATGCGCACGCCGCCGGGATCGCCGGCAACGAACGCCGCCTGAGCCTGCTGGCTGAGGATCTGGCTCAACCGCCACCTGTCCCCGAGGGCCCTGGCGAGGTCGCTCGCTTCGGCGAGGTAGCGCCCGGATACTTCGGCGTCGTAAACCGAGGCGCTGCCGCAGGCGAGCAGTGCTCGGACCAGCAACGCCGGATCGTCGAGTTCGCGCGCGATCCCGAGCGGCATGCTCGGCGTCGGCCAAGTTGTATATGCTGACCCACGCGTCGAGAACAGCCTTGTCGGCCAGAGCTCGCGCGAGTACCGCGGGCGTCGCATGTCCGCAAGCGCATCGTCGTCACGTCAGAGACTGCATCGAACCAGGCCAGCCCTTCCTGGATACGGCCGCGCGACAACCACAGTGGCTGAAGGGAGCACGCCAGCTCCAGCGCCTTCGCGATGTCGCCCGATCTCAATACTCCAGCCGAACGCGCTTCGCAGATTGTCCATCTCGTCGTCGGTCTGCTCGACTCGCAGCTGATGGTCGCCGCTGGCAGGCGCATCGAGCAGTGCCGCCATGGCGTTGTAGTGGTCACGGTGGCGGATCCGCACCGCTTCGGCTTCGCCGGATTCGCCGAGCTTCTCCTGCGCGTACTGGCGCACTGTCTCGAGCAACCGGTATCGCGTTCGACCGCCGGTGTTGTCGGCCACCACCAACGATTTGTCGACGAGCAACGCAAGCTGGTCGAGGATCTGGTACCGCTCGACTTCGGCATCGCCCGCGACGGCCTGTGCGGCGTCGAGATCGAAGCCGCCGAGGAAGACGGCGAGCCGGCGGAACAGAATTCGTTCGGTCTCCGTCAGCAGCGCATGCGACCAGTCCACCGAAGCCCGCAGGGTCTGCTGCCGACGCACCGCGGTGCGCGAGCCGCCCGTCAACAGGCGGAAGCGGTCATGGAGGCTGCCGAGGATCTCGTCGAGCGACAGTGCGCGGACGCGGGCTGCGGCCAGTTCGATCGCCAGCGGCATGCCGTCGAGCCTCTTGCAGATCTCGGTCACGGTGGCGGCGTTGTCGTCGGTCACGGTGAAGTCGGGCGGACCCGACGGGTCCGGTCGGCGAAGAGTTCGAGGCCTCGTCGGCCAAGCGACAGCGAGGGCACCGAGTACGTCACCTCACCCGGCACGCCGGTGGGTTCGCGACTGGTGGCCAGCACCTGCAGGCCAGGACACGTGGCAAGCAGCTCTGCCGCCAGCGACGCGATCGCATCGAGCAGATGCTCGCAGTTGTCGAGCACCACCAGCATCTGCCGGTCGCCCACGAACTTGGCGAGTGTTTCCATCGTCGAGCGGCCCGGCTGGTCGGGCAGGCCGAGCGCACGCGCGACCGCCACGGGCACCACGGCCTCGTGCGTGACAGGGGCCAGGTCGACATAGAAGACGCCGTCGCGATAGCCCGCTGCGATATCCGCCGCGATCCGGATCGCCAGCCGCGTCTTGCCTGCGCCGCCTGCGCCTGTCAACGTCACGATCCTGTTGTCGGTCAACAGCGTGCGTATCTCGGCCATCTGCACCACGCGGCCGACGAAGCTCGTCAGTTGCGCCGGAAGGCGTTTGTTATCAGTGCGCTTGGAAATCCGCAGTGGTGGAAATTCATTGAGGAGATCGGGGTGGCACAGCTGCGAAACCGGTTCGGGACGCGGCAGATCACGTAACTCGTGTGTGCCCAGATCGGTCAGCCAGGCGTCGTCGGGCAGCCAGTCGGCGATCAGCTGCTCGGTGGCGCCCGAGACCACGGTCTGGCCGCCGTGTGCGAGATCGCGCAGCCGCGCGGTTCGGTTGATGGTCGGGCCGATGTAGTTGCCCTCGTCGCGCAGCTGCACCTGACCGGTGTGCACGCCGATGCGAAGCCGGATCGGCGCCAACGGGGCCCGCTGCAGATCGAGCGCGCACGCCACGGCGTCGCTGGCGCGGGCGAACGCCGCGACGAAGCTGTCGCCCTCGCCCTGCTCGACAGGCCGGACCCCGCCGTGGGCGGCGAGCAGATCGGTGAGAGTGGAATCGAGTCGCGCGACGGCGGCAGTCATCTCGTCGGGCTGGGTCTGCCAGAGCCGCGTCGAACCCTCGACGTCGGCCAGCAGCAACGTCACCGTGCCGGTGGGAAGCTCGCCCATGACGCCGCCTATTACCAGGTCGGTCCACTCAGATTCGCTCATGCTAGCCAGCATCGAGTGCTAAGAGTCCGAAAACATCAGCGCAAACGCGCAAACATCCGACCTGGGCATGCTGAATCACATGATGCGCCGCGGCGGTATTTTGGAATGGCCATGACCGGGATCAACGAGCAACCCTTCGCGATGCGCATATCGGACGCCGACCGCAACGGCACGCTGCGCCGCCTGCACAACGCCGTCGCACTTGGCCTTATCGACATCGACGAGTTCGAGGAGCGTTCGGCGCTGGTGTCGCAGGCTCGGCTGCGCTCTGACCTGGACACCCTGGTCGGCGACCTACCCGGACCGGGTGCCATCGTCACGTCGGCCACCGACAAGGTTGAGCTGCGCGGGGTGATGGGCTCGCTGAAGCGTCAGGGCGAGTGGACCGTGCCGACCCGGCTTGCGCTGTACCGGCGGATGGGCTCGGTCGACCTTGACCTGACAGGCGCCCGCTTCGCCGGCCCGATGGTCGTCGTCGAACTCGACATGAAATTCGGCGGGCTGGACCTTCGGCTGCCCGAAGGGGCCAGCGCGTCCATCGACGATGTCGAGGTCGTCGTCGGCAGCGCGCACGACCACCGCAAGGGCGCGCCTGCAGAGGGCACCCCGCACGTCATCCTGACCGGCAAGGTGGTCTGCGGCTCGGTGTCGATCCGCGGGCCGCGCAAGTCGGTCTTCGGCCGCGAGCGCCGATAGCGAGTCTCGCCGCGGCGCCCGTCTATCCTGGTGTGATGCCTGTTCGCACTGCCCTTCGTCCCGGTGTGGTTTCGCCGACCCTTGCGGTGCCGAAGTCGATCGAGCGTCCCGAGTACGTCGGCAAGGCGACGGCGAAGGAGGGTACCGAGCCGTGGGTGCAGACGCCCGAGGTGATCGAGAAGATGCGGGTCGCGGGCCGCATCGCAGCGGCGGCGCTCGCCGAGGCGGGTAAGGCCGTCGCGCCGGGGGTCACCACCGATGAACTCGACCGGATCGCCCACGAGTACATGATCGACAACGGCGCCTACCCCTCGACACTCGGCTACAAGGGCTACCCGAAGTCGTGCTGCACGTCGCTGAACGAGGTGATCTGTCACGGCATCCCGGATTCGACGGTCGTGCAGGACGGCGACATCGTCAACATCGACGTGACCGCCTACATCGACGGGGTGCACGGCGACACCAACGCCACGTTCCTTGCCGGCGACGTGTCCGAGGAGCATCGGCTGCTCGTCGAGCGCACGCACGAGGCGACGATGCGCGCGATCAAGGCCGTCCGGCCAGGGCGCGCGCTCTCGGTCGTCGGCCGGGTCATCGAGTCGTATGCAAATCGCTTCGGCTACAACGTCGTTCGCGACTTCACCGGGCACGGAATCGGGACCACGTTCCACAACGGCCTTGTCGTGCTGCACTACGACCAGCCTGCGGTGGAGACCATCATCGAACCGGGTATGACGTTCACCATCGAACCGATGATCAACCTCGGCGCGCTCGACTACGAGATCTGGGACGACGACTGGACCGTCGTCAACACCGACGGCAAGTGGACCGCGCAATTCGAGCACACGCTGGTGGTCACCGACGACGGCGCCGAGATCCTGACCCAGCTGTGAGACTGTTCCCGCGAGCTGGGCCCACACCGCAGGTCGGGGAACGCAAAGTACCCGACACGCCGCGGAATTCGGGACTTTTGCGTTCCCCTGCTTGCGCGTGGGCCCAGCTCGCGCAACAGAAGTGACCTGATGAGCGGCGGCGCGCTGCTGGTCGCAGGGACAACTTCCGACGCCGGAAAATCCATGGTTGTCGCAGGCTTGTGCAGGCTGCTGGCGCGCAAAGGCATCACGGTGGCGCCGTTCAAGGCCCAGAACATGTCGAACAACTCGGCGGTGACGGTCGAGGGCGGGGAGATCGGCAGGGCGCAGGCGATGCAGGCGCGCGCCGCGGGCCTGGCGCCCAGCGTGCGCTTCAACCCGGTACTGCTGAAGCCGGGAAGCGACCGCACGTCACAGTTGGTGGTGCGGGGGCGTGTCGAAGGGACGGTCGCCGCAGGAGACTACTTCGCCCACCGCAACCACCTCGCTGAGGTGGTCAACGACGAATTGGTCGGACTGCGAAGTGAATTCGATGCGGTCATCTGCGAGGGGGCCGGATCGCCAGCCGAGATCAACCTGCGTGCAACCGATCTCGCCAACATGGGTTTGGCCCGTGCCGCGAATCTGCCCGTTGTCGTGGTCGGTGACATCGACCGCGGCGGGCTTCTCGCCCATCTCTTCGGAACGGTCGCCGTGCTTTCGCCGGAGGATCAGGCCCTGATCGCGGGGTTCGTGGTCAACAAGTTTCGCGGTGACCCGGCGCTACTTGCACCCGGCCTGACCCAGTTGGAGGACCTGACCGGCAGGCCCACCTACGGGGTGATCCCGCACGACGACGGCTTCTGGCTCGACACAGAGGATTCGGTGTCGGTGCAGGCCCACCGCGTCGTCGGTCAGCCGCAGCAGCCGGTCGGCGAGCAGTGGCTGCGGGTCGCGGCGATCAGGCTGCCTCGCATCTCCAATTCCACCGATGTCGAGGCGTTGGCCTGCGAACCAGGGGTGCTGGTTCGATGGGTGACCGATCCCGCCGACCTGCCCGATGCCGATGTCGTCGTGATACCCGGCAGCAAGTCGACCGTCACCGACCTTGGCTGGCTGCACGATCACGGCCTGGCCGGCGGCATCGCCGCGCACGCCCGTACGGGCAGGCCGGTGCTCGGCATCTGCGGTGGTTTCCAGATGCTGTGCCGTCGCATCGATGACACCGTCGAATCCGGCATAGGAGTTGTCGAGGGGCTCGGCTTGCTCGATGCCGACATCGTGTTCGCGCAGGAGAAGACGTTGCGCCGCCATGAGACCCCGCTGCACGGCTACGAGATTCACCACGGGCAGGTGGTGCGTTCCTCCGAAGACGACTGGCTCGGCGTCGGAATCCGCAACGCCGAGGTGTACGGCACGCACTGGCACGGGCTGCTCGACAACGACGAGACTCGTCGGCACTGGCTCGCCGACGCCGCTGCGGCGGCCGGGCGCGACGGGTTCACCGTCGCCGCAGATGTCGACGTGTCGGCGCGGCGCGACGCCCAGTTGGACTTGATGGCCGACCTGCTGACGGCCAACGCCGACATCGACGCAATGCTCGGCCTGCTGGAGAAGGGCCCGCCGCTGAGGCCGACGATCGTCAGCACCCTGCGTCGGTAGCCTTGGCCATATGAGCAGCCGGTACCTCGGAGCCTCCGCGCTGGCCTTACTGGTGGCGGCGATGGCTTTCACCGGCTGCGCGAACACCGTCGCAGGTACCGCGACGTGGCCGGGCGCCAAGCTGGAGCAAACCGTCCTGACCGCTGCCGACTTCCCACCGGGCGTGCAGTACGACCGCATCGTCGAGAAGCCGGGCCAGCCCGATGGGGAAGGCGGGCCTCCCGCGATGCTGTCGCGGCCAGAGGGGTGCTCCGACGGGTTGACGAGGGTGATCGCCGCTTCCGCCGAGCGGGGCGCGGGCAGCGCGGCGAAGTACAGCGTCACCTATGACGGTGCGCGCATCGTGATGACCGTGCTGACGTGGAACCTGGATCTGGACAAGCTCGCGGCGACGGCCGAGCGCTGCGCGGCGTACCAGACCTTTTTCGACCCGTCGTCGGAGGGCATTCCGATGACCACCACCAAACTGCAGACATCACGACCAAACGCGCTGGTTTACGAGCAGACGATGGATCTGAACGGCGCGAAGAGCAGCGTGTTCTTTTCCTTCGAAAACGTCGACAAGATGGCGGTGTTCGGAATCGCTTTTCCCACACCGAATCCGACGATCACCGTCAAAGCGTCGCTGCCGCAGACGTTTCTGGACATCGGTGGCAAACAAGCCGAACGGCTGCTACCGACCGGCTGAATGCCTGGTTAGGACCGCGCAAAAACCGCCCGCCGATCAGTAGGGGGTTGTAGCGTTGCCGAATGCCTTCGACGATGGTTACCGTCGACGGTTTCCCCGTTCCTGTCGATGTCGCCGGCCCGGACAAGGGGTCCGTCGTGGTGCTGCTCGGCGCCGCGCAGCAGAATGCGTCGGCGTATGACGCCGTGTGCCAACGGCTGCACACCGCGTCGCTGCGGACCATCGTGGTCAGTCCTGAGCCACGGCTGACCGCCAAATCGGTCGTCGGCATCATGGACATGCTCGATGTGCAGTGGGGGCTGTTGGTCGGGGACCGGATCGGCGGCGAGCTGGCGTGGGAACTGGCCGCCACCCGGCTCGACCGCTTCATCGGCCTCGTCGTGATCGACCGCGGCCATCCGCGCGTTGCGGACCAGTCCGGCGTCATCCGCGACGAGCACTGCCCGCCCGTGGAGATGAACACGACCGCGCTGGTCAGCTCGCCTGCGGCGCGCGCGGTGGCGCGGGCCAGTCAGCGCTTCGTCTATGGCGACTTCCGGCTTGTCGAACTGCTCGGACGGCGCAACGCCCAGGAATCAACGGCGCAGCTGGCCGCCGAGATCGTGCTGCGCACCAGCACGTGGTGACAATTAGTCAGTCGGGCGCCTGGTCGGGCGTCCACGGCTGAGGCAGACCCGGAGTCGTCGGGAACAGGTAGTCGATGAAGGCGGCGGCGGTCGGCTGCGGCTCATGGTTGGCCAGTCCCGGGCGCTCGTTGGCCTCGATGAACACGTACTCGTCCTTGGTGGCATCCGGTACCAGCAGGTCGATGCCGGTGACAGGAATGCCGATCGCGTGGGCCGCCCTGACCGCGACGCGGCACAGTTCCGCATTCACCTCGGCGGTCACATCGTGAATCGTGCCGCCCTGATGCAGGTTCGCGGTTCGCCGCACCCTCAGAAGCTCACCCTCGGGCAGCACGTCATCGAACGACCAGCCGGCCTCTGCCACCGTCGCCTCGGTCACCGCGTCGATCGGGATGCGTGACTCTCCTCCGGTGGCGGCCGCCCGGCGCCTGCTCTGCGTCTCGATCAGCTCACGCACGGTGTGGTGTCCGGTGCCCGCGATTTCGGCAGGCTTGCGCACGGCGGCTGCGACGACCCTGCCGTCGATCACCACAAGCCGCAGATCGTCGCCCTTGGCACGCTGTTCGATGAGCACTTCGGGATTGTGTTCCCGCGCTCGGGCGAGGGCGCTGTCGAGTTCGTCGGGCCCGTCGACACCGACGGTGATGCCCTTGCCCTGCTCGCCCCGTGTCGGTTTGACGACCACATCGCCGACCTCGGCGAGGAATTCGTGGTCGCCGTCGTCGAAGGTCGCCAGGCGGCCCTTCGGCACCCTGATACCCGCATCGCCGACGATGCGCCGGGTCTGCCGCTTGTCATCGCAGCGGCTCATGGCCACGGCAGATGTGAACTCCGACAACGATTCTCGGGTCACCACGGAACGGCCACCATAGGACATCCGCATCTCACCGGCCCCGGCGTCGAGCACCTCGACCCAGATGCCGCGGCGCATCGCTTCGTCGGCGAGGATGCGCGCGTACGGGTTCAGGTCATCGACCGTCTCGGGTGGATGGGTGAACAGCGGCTCGTTGATCGCGTTCTTGCGCTTGACGGCCATCACCGGAACCCGCTGGAACCCCAGCTTCTCGTACAACCCGATGGCGGCCGCGTTGTCGTGCGTCACCGACAGGTCCATGTACGCCCGTCCGCGGTCGCGGTAGATCGCACCGAGCGCGCGAGTCAATGCCGCGCCGATGCCTGGCAGGCTGGTCGTCGGATCGACAGCCAGCGTCCAGAGGCTCGAGCCGTTCTCCGGATCGGAGAACAGCAGTCGGTGGTCGACGCCGGTGACGGTGCCCACCACCGAGCCGTCATCGTCACGCACGGCGATGAGGTAGTCGACCGGTTCACGATCGCGGTGGTTCTCCCAGATCACGTCGGTCGGTGCGGGCACCATCCCGCAGCGGACATAGACGTGGTTGATCGCGTCGGCTTCGGCTTCGTCGCGCAGTGCGCGCACGGTGAAACCCGTCGGCTTCGGCAGTTCCTCGTCGTCGTCGGAAAACCGCAGCCGGTAGGTGTGGCTGGGGTCGATGAACAATTCGGCGGGCGCCTTGGCGACCAGGACGTGCGGCTCGCGGGCGTAGATGCAGATGTCTCGCCTGCCGTGTGTTTCTCCGCGCAGCACCTCGGCGAGCTTTTCCGCGTCGGCGAAGGTCTGGCCGAAAATCAATCGGCCCCAGCCGAGTTCGAGGACCACGTCGTCGGCCATCTTGTCGACGAGATGCTGGGGCGACGCGTCATGCAGCCCGAGGGTGATGGCCTCGGGATGATCTTCGGGTTGGGCGGTCATGCCGCCGAACCCGATATCCCGTGCTTCTGCAGCCACAGTTCGAGCAGCGCGATCTGCCACAGCTCGTTGCCGCGCAGCGGCGTGAGCCTGCCGTTGGGATCGGCCAGCAAGCCGTCGACCGCCTCCGGCCGGAACAGACCGCGCTCCTTGGCGACCGGTGCGTACAGCGCGTCCCGCACCAGATCGAGGTACGGGCCCTCGAGGTGGGTGAGCGCAGGCACCGGGAAGTAGCCCTTGGGGCGGTCGATCACCTCCGCCGGGATGACCCTGCGGGCGGCTTCCTTGAGCACACCCTTGCCGCCCTGCGCCGTCTTGAGGTTCGGCGGGCAGGTGGCGGCCAATTCGACGAGTTCGTGGTCGAGGAATGGCACTCGACCTTCTAAGCCCCAGGCCATGGTCATGTTGTCTACCCTTTTGACGGGGTCGTCAACCAGCATGACGGTGGTGTCCAGCCGCAGTGCGCGGTCGACACCGGACTGCGCGCCTTCGCGGGCGAAGTGCTCGGTGACGAACCGGCCGCTCGGATCCTCGTCGGCGACGTAGTTGGCCGTCGCAAGTGCCCGCACGCCCGCGGGGTCGCGGTCGAAGAACGCGCCCCGGTAGGCGGCCACCGAACCGTCCAGGGAAGCGGCCGTGGGCTCGCCCATCGGGGGATACCAGTGGTAGCCCGCGAACACCTCGTCGGCGCCCTGGCCTGACTGCACCACCTTGACGTGTTTGGCGACTTCCTGGCTGAGCAGATAGAAAGCCACGCAGTCGTGGCTGACCATCGGTTCGCTCATGGCGCCGATCGCGCCGTCGAGGGCGGGCAGCATTCGGTCTGTGCCGATGCGGATCTGGTGGTGGTCGGTGTCGAACCGGTCGGCCACGATGTCCGACCACCTGAATTCGTCGCCCTCGACGTCGCCGACGGATTCGAAGCCGATCGAGAACGTCGACAGATGCTTCTGACCCGCTTCGGCGAGCAGGCCGACGATCAAGCTGGAGTCGACGCCGCCAGACAACAGGCAGCCCACCGGGACGTCGGCCACCATCCGGCGGTCGACCGCGACCCGTAGAGACTCGAGAACCGCGTCTTCCCAGTCCTTTTCGGACCAGTCTTTACGGTCGTCGCGCCGACTGAAGTCGGGCGCCCAGTACGTGGTGGTGGTGCGACGGCCGTCGGGCTCGATCGCGATAAGGGTGGCGGGCGGAATCTTGGAGACGCCGCGCAGGATCGTGTGCGGCGGCGGCACCACAGAGTGGAAGGTGAGGTAGTGGTGCAGCGCGACGGGGTCGATGCGGGTGTCGACGCCGCCGCCTGCCAGCAGCGCGGGCAGTGACGAGGCGAACCGAATCCTCTTGGCGTCCTCGGTGATGTAGAGCGGCTTGATGCCCAGCCGGTCGCGCCCAAGCAGAACCCGTCCGCTGTCGCGTTCCACGATCGCGAACGCGAACATCCCGTACAGCCGGTCGACGAAGCGGTCGCCCCAATGGTGGTAGGCCTTCAGCAGCACCTCGGTGTCGCTGTGCGAGAAGAACCGGTAGCCCTGCTCGGCCAACTCGCGGCGGAGGTCCTTGTAGTTGTAGATGCACCCGTTCCACGCGATGGCGAGGCCGAGGTCGCTGTCGATCATCGGCTGGGCGCCCGCCTCCGACAGATCGATGATCTTCAGGCGGCGATGCCCAAGCGCGACCCGCCCCTGCGACCACGTACCCGCGCCGTCCGGACCCCGTGGCGCCATCGCGTCGGCCATGGCCGATACAGCGGCGATGTCAGGGGTTCGGCCGTCGAGTCGCACCTCTCCGGTGGCTCCGCACATCGTTTTGACCCTACCGTTTGACGCCCCGTCGGGCGCACCGGAGGGCTATTGCCGGTGCGGGTGCCTAAGAAACGCCTTCCAACTCGCCGGTCTCGTCGACCTGCTTGATAGGTCCGGTGAACCAGTTCTTCACCGACGCGTGCCAGTAGATGTAGAGCAGGATGAGCACGCCACCGACCAAGAGCGGGGTGTAGTTGACGAACTTCCATTCGAAGCTCGGATCCCATGGCATACCGCCCAGAGACGTGGGGAACATCGCGATTATCGAGGTGACGATGATCTCGATGATCGCGACCGGTGCCATCCACTTGTGATGTCCGCGCAGATTCCAGCGGCCCACCTGGAATGAGTCACCCATCCGCCAGCGAAGGTAGATCGGGACCATGAAGCACAGGTAGAGGCCGACGACGCCGATCGACACGACTGCGAAGAACGCGATCGGCACCGGAGCGCCGTTGATGTCGACCTCGACAAGTGCGGGCAGGGTGATGATCGCCGCGAGGACGGCGGTGACCATGACGCCGTTGGCGGGAATCTTCTTGGAGCTCAGCGCCGACCACAGCTGGTGACCCGGCACGGCGCGGTCGCGGCTGAACGCGAACAACATCCGCGATGCGCTCGTCTGGCACGCGGTCGTGCAGAAGAACTGCCCCGCGGTGGAGATCAGCAGGACAATCGCGACCCACTTGGAGTCCATCGCCTGGGTGAAGATCGTCACCACAGCGCCGCCGCCGGCCGACACCTCGTCGGAGTCCTGCACGGCGAAGAGGAATGTCAATAGCAGGATCCAGCCGCCGATCGCCGAGTACAAGATCGACCGCCAGATTCCCTTGGCCGCACCGTCTGCCGCGCTCTTGGTCTCCTCGGAGAGGTGCGCCGATGCGTCGTAGCCGGTGATCGTGTACTGGGTCAGGATCGCGGCGATCGGCAGGCAGAAGAACAAGAAGGCGATGCTCGAGGTCGAGCCGCCGAACATGCCGCTGTTGTTGATGGTCTTCGCGAAGACGTCGCTGAAACTGGCGTGCTGTTCGGGGATGAGCCACAGGATCAAGACCACCGCCGCGGCGCCCGCCACGTGCCACCACACCGAGATGTTGTTGATGACGGCCAACAGATGGCTGGAGAAGATGTTGATGATCGCCGACGCCGCCAGAATGATCACGAACAGGATGAATGTCCGCGTCAGGCTGTAACCGGCGAGCCAGCCTTCGCTGAATGTGCCCAGCGTCAGGTCGAGGAATGTCGCGCAGCCATAAGCGACCGAGGCCAGGATGGCGATCAGGCCGATCAGGTTCAGCCAGCCGGTGTAGAAGCCCGCCTTGGGTCCACCGAGTTTGGCGGCCCACCAGTAGATTCCGCCCGACGTCGGATAGGCCGACACCAGCTCGGACATACACAGGCCGATGATCAGGATGAAGATCGAGACCAGCGGCCAGCCCCAGGCGATCGCGGCAGGCCCGCCGTTGTTCCACCCCAGGCCGAATGAGGTGAAGCAGCCCGCCAGGATCGAGATGATCGAGAACGAGATCGCAAAGTTGGAGAATCCCGACCAGTTACGGCTCAACTCCTGCACGTAGCCGAGGCTCGCAAGATGTTTCTCGTCGTCATCTAGATGTTCGTGGCCCTCTGGCACAGCGATTCTCCTTCGCAGGGAATGGGGGATAGAAGTCGCATGAGCACAATAAAGCTCCAAAGGTCTGGTGTCCTACCTTTGGCCATGACGACTACGTAAAACTTCACGATAGATCGTTGACCTTGCATCCGCCCAGGTTTATTCTCCAAGTTGTCTGACAACTTGTGCTCTGCAGCCAGTCGGAAGCCAGGAGGAGAGATGGCGGAGAACACCCGAGCAGTAGGGTCGGTCACCTATACGGAGGCCGGCGAAGGCTACTTCGAGAAACGGAAATTGCGCCGTCACGCCGCCTTCTGGTCGCTCTGGGCACTCGGCGTCGGCGCCGTGATCTCCGGTGACTTCTATGGATGGAATCTCGGCTTGGACGCAGGCGGCTTCGGCGGCCTGCTGATCGCCGGGATCGTCATCACGATCATGTATTACGGCCTGTGCTTTTCCATCGCCGAGATGTCGCCAGCCCTCCCGCACACCGGCGGGGCTTACTCGTTCTCCCGGTCCGCGATGGGCCCGTGGGGCGGATTCATCACCGGCCTTGCGGAGAACATGGAGTACGTGATCACCCCGGCGGTCGTCGTCGGTGCGATGGGCTTCCTTTCCCACGACATCGTTTTCGACCTGACCGGTGCGGACGGATGGTGGAACAGCCCGGTGCTGTGGTGGGCCGTCTACTACATCATCTTCGTCGGCATCAACATCCTCGGTATCGAGATCACCATGCGGTTCACCGTGGTCATCACCGTCGCGGCGCTGGCCATTCTGACGTTCTTCTTCGTCGCCGTGGTCTTCAGCGGCAAGTTCGACGCCGCCAATCTGACCAACATTCCGCCGGACGAGGGCGAGACCAGCTTCCTGCCACACGGCATCGCCGGAATCTTCCCGGCCCTACCGTTTGCGATCTGGTTCTACCTTGCGATCGAGGAACTGCCGCTAGCGGCAGAGGAATCCCACGATCCGAAGCGCGACATTCCCCGCGCGACGATCTGGGGCCTGACAACGCTGATGGTATTCGCCGTTCTGACCCTCTTCCTGAACACGGGCGTCGGCGGCGGCGCCGCGACCATCGGAACGTCGGCGACACCTTTGTTCGACGGGTTCAAGGCGGTCTTCGGCGAGGGCACGGGAGCATCCATCCTCGCGATGATCGGGTTGATCGGTCTGATCGCCAGCTTCTTCACGATCATCTACGCCTACGGCCGCAACACGTATTCGCTTTCCCGCGCAGGCTATTTCCCGCAGGTTCTGTCGATCACCCACAAGACCCGCAACACGCCGTACGTCGCGCTCATCGCCGGCGCGGTGATCGGTTACATCCTGTCGCTGGTCATCTATTTCGCCGGACAGAGCGAGAGCGCCGTCGCGGGCAAGATTGTCGGGGCGCTGCTGTACATGGCGGTGTTCGGCGCGGTGATCTCGTACTTCATGCAGTGCCTGGCGTTCATCGTGCTGCGCCGCAAGCTGCCGAACATCGAGCGGCCGTATCGCAGCCCGGTAGGTGTCTGGGGTGCCGCGATCGCGGGTGCGATCGCGCTGGTGGCTCTGGTGTCGCTGTTCTTCAACCCAGACTATCTGCCTGGCGTGTACGGGACGCTGGTCTACTTCATCATCGGAATCATCTATTTCGCGGTTCGCGGACGGCACAAGTTGGTGCTGTCGCCGGAGGAAGAGTTCGCCATGTCGCACGGACAGCACGGCGCGAACTTGCAGGAAGACGGTTACGGAAAGGTCTCCGTCACCGAGATCTCGGCGGCCGACGAGCCGCCGACTCGGTCACCATAGGTGTGGCCGGCGGGGAGGATTGCCGCCCAATCCTCCCCGCATACCGTAACTTTCATAGCTCCAAGTCGCCATCTCGCTTCAACGCCAACGTGAGGGGGAGTCGTGTCTCTGGTCCTGGGAGTCGACGTCGGCTCGCAGAGCATCAAAGCCGTGATCGTCGACGAGGGCGGCCAGGTCGTGTCATCGGGCTCGGCGCCGATGACCATGACTCACGAGCACGACGGCTGGGCAGACCAGGACCCGCACGCGTACCGTAGCGCGCTTCGCGATGCAGTTCTCGCCGCGGTCCAAGGCGTGCAATCGGATCGAATCGTCGCCATCGGACTCGGCAGTCAGGTCGACGGAGTGGTGGCGTGCGATGCCGCGGGCGAACCGCTGCGTCCGGCGATCATCTGGCTGGACAAGCGGGCAACCAAACAGTGCGATCAGCTGGTGACCGCGGTGGGCGCTGAATCGCTCGCCGATCGCACCGGACTCATCGCCGACGCGTCGCACAGCGCGTCGAAGATGATGTGGATAAGGGACAACGAACCACAGGTCTGGCAGGACACGGCCGTGCTGGCCCCGGTGGGATCGTATGTGCTCCATTATCTTTCGGGCTTCCACGCCCAGGATGCCGCCAACGCGTCGTCGACGATGGTCTACGACGTCGCCGACGGGGATTTCGACACGGAACTGTGTGAGGCCGCAGGCCTCGACCCGGCAATGCTGCCCGCTGTGCGGCCCTCCACGGACGTCGTCGGGACACTACGGCCGAACGTGGCTGCCGAGCTCGGGTTGCCCGCCACCTGCCAGGTTGTCGTCGGCTCGGGTGACGAGCACGCGGCATCCGTCGGGGCGGGCGCCATCGAGGCCGGGGTCGTCGTCGACGTCACAGGAACCGCTGAGCCGGTGACGACGGTCGCGGCCGAACCAGTCCGCGATCCACTCGGTGTGGTGGAGACACACGGCCACGCGGTGCCAGGGTCGTGGCTGATCGAGAACCCCGGCTTCGTCAGCGGTGGTAGTACGCTCTGGCTCGCCAAAGGCCTGCTCGGCATACCGCAGGCCGAAATATTCACGAGGGCAAGGGAAGCGCCGCCCGCCAGTGATGGGGTGCTGTTCCTGCCCGCGCTGTCCGGGTCGACCGCACCCAGGTGGAATGACGCGATGCGCGGCGCATTTCTCGGCCTCGCGATGAACCATACGTCGGCGCATGCGGCGCGCGCAGTCCTCGAGGGATGCGCGTACGCGTTGCGCGACATCGTCGACCGGCTCGACGCGCTTGGCCTCGGCCACGGCGAGGTCCGGATCGTCGGCGGCGGTGCGCGCGACGACCTGTGGGCGTCGATCAAAGCCGATGTGCTCGGTAGGCCGATGCGGCGCGTACTGACCGAAGAGGCCACCGCCGTCGGCGCGGCGATGGTCGCAGGAGTCGGGACGGGAGTGTTCGCTGACTTCTCCGCGGCATCGGTTGCCGTGCAACTGGATCCGGATGTCATCGAACCCGATCCTGCCACGCAACGGCAGTACGCCGATGCATACGGCCGCTACCTCGCCGTGTTCGACGCCGTCGAGTCAGCGTTGGCAGGTCCGTCGTGACCACGACCGTTCCCGAACCGAACGCCATTCTCGCGGGTCTCCGCGAGAAGGGCCACGGCGATCTGCCTGACGTCGACATCCGCGTCGGCGCGTCGATCCTGGACGGCGCGATCGCCGACGCGTCCGCGCGGCCCGGGATGCCCGCTCCGGTGATCATCAGCGACGGGGGTCCGTACCAAACGCCCGACGGGCCGGTGGTGGACCGGCTCGCCAAGAAACTCGGCTGCCGTGTGATCCAGCTCGGCACGGGCACCGTGCGTGCCGACGAGGAGACCGTCGAGCGCGCGGTGGCCGAGGTCGCCTCGCCCAGGCTGCTGATCTCGGTGGGCGCAGGCACGCTCACCGATATCGCGAAGGTCACGGCGCGGCGCACCGGCTAGCCGCCACGTCGCGGTCCAGACCGCCTGCAGTATCAACGGATTCATCGCCGACCGCAGCGTTCTGGTCATCGCAGGCGCGAAGCGCACAGTCGTCTCGCGATGGCCCGACATGCTCATCGCGGACTCCGACCTCCTGTGCGCGGCACCCCCAGGGCTGAACCTCGCGGGCGTCGGCGACCTGTCCACGGTTCCCAACGCAGTCGCGGAGTGGCAACTGGCTGCCGGCCTCGGACACGGGCCCGCCTATGACGCCGCCGTCGTGGAACAGGTCCTCGCCGCAATGCCCGCACTGCCCGCGCTGGCGCAGGCCGCCCGCGATGCCGAGCCTGCAGGGCTGGCCGACCTTGCCCGGCTTCTCGCGGGAAGTGGACTGTCGATGGGCATCGTCGGCTCGACCGCGCCGGCGTCGGGCAGCGAACATGCCGTTTCTCACTTGCTGGAGATGGCGCTGTCGCAACGGCAGAGTCCTGCGGCGCCGCACGGTATGCAGGTGACCGTCGCCACCCGGCTTGCGCTGCGGGTCTGGCAGCTCGTCGACCGCGCGATCGCCTCGGCGGCTACGCAGGTGCACGTGCAGGACGAATCAGCGAGCAGGGAGGCGGTCGCACTCGCGTTCGCCGAGTTCGGCGCGAAGACGGTAGAGGAATGTTGGACCGCCTACTCCAAGAAGCGCACCTGGCTGATCGAGCACAAGGCGGACGTCGAGGCAATGATCGCCAACTGGGGCGGGTTCAAGCAGGCGGTGACGCTACCGACCCCGCAACAATTCGACGATATGAGCCTTGCAAGCGGACTGCCCACGCGCGCAGAGGATCTCGGCGCGGGCTACGACGGCGATCTGTTGTTCTGGGCACTGCGCAATTCTCACCTACTGCGGGAACGGATCTCGATCGTCGACCTCGCCGATCTCCTCGGCGTCTGGTCGGACGACACGGCGCGGTCGATCGTGGCCGACATGGACAAGCTCGGAAAGCGATGAAGGAGGACTAATGGCTCACTTTGTGTTCATGCTCACCCACGGTGACCGGACCGTCGACGACGCCGCCGAGATCATGCCGACGTTGGCCGACACCGGTTTGCGCTACGTCGGATTCAAGGATGTGGGAGCCGATCTCGCCAAACAGCGCGAACTTGTCGGGCTCGCCCACGATGCAGGTTTCGAGGTGATGCTCGAGGTCGTGTCCACCAGCAAGGAGGCCGAGATGTCGTCGCTGCGCTCGGCGGCAGAGGCCGGTTTCGACTGGGTGCTCGGCGGCACCCATGGAGCCGAGACGGCCGGCATGCTCCCCGAGGGGGTGCGCTATTGTCCGTTTCCCGGCCGTGTTGTCGACCATCCGAGCGTCCTTCTCGGCACCGTCGACGAAATCGCCGCAGACGCAAAAAGTCTCACAGCGCTAGATCACGTCGGCGGTCTCGACCTCCTGGCTTACCGCCATCCGAGCGCCGATCCGCTGGAACTGATTCGCGCCGTGACCGCCAGCTCGAGCGGCCCGGTGATCGTCGCGGGATCGATCGCCACCGTCGACCGTGCGGTGGCGGTCAGCGACGCGGGCGCATGGGGTTACACGATCGGAAGTGCGATCTTCGATGGTCTGCTGCCGGGAGCGCCGTCCATCGCGGACCAGGTCAGACGTGTCATCGAGGAGACCGCGTCGGCGGCCGATGCACCGCGGGGAACCACGTAGGCTCGTGGCATGCCAGGGCAGACGTTGCTCGCCGACCGGCTTCGTGACGAGCTGCTGGCGGAGATCACCAGCTCGCATCTGGAACCGGGAACCAAGCTGCCGACCGAGGGTGAACTGTCGAAGCGGTTCGGGGTGTCGCGGGCGACGGTTCGCGAAGCGGTGCGGGGGCTCGTCGAGGCCGGCTACGTCATCCGTCGCAGGGGATCGGGCAGCTACGTCGCCGAGCGCAGACGCATGGCGCACGGGCTGGACTCGACACTGAGTTACCTCGCGATGATCGAAAGCGCAGGTGCGCATGCCGGTATGCGAGTGCTCGAAGCGGCCTTCGAGCAGACCACCAAGATCGACGGTGCATTGCAGCTCGGCAGGGGTGAGAAGGTCCTCGCGGTCGAGCGCGTCCGGACGGCCGACGACCAGCCGGTGATCTACTCGCGCGACCGCATACCCGCGCGCCTGCTGAACGACGACATCGATCTGGGAAGCCTCGACCCCTCTATGTTCGCGCTGCTGCGTTCCTCGGGGTATGCCGCCGACCACGCCACCGCGACGTTGCGCGCGGTCGCCAGCACCAGCTTCACGGCAAAGGTGCTGGGAGTCCGGCGTGGCAAGCCCCTGCTCTACATCGAGGAGATCGACTATGACCGAAACGGGACGGCGGTCATGTTGTCGAGGGAGTGGCACGTCTCCGAGGCCTTCGATGTGCGGATCAATCGGCGGGCCCAACCGTCGCCGAACTTTCCGGACCGCTAGCGGTCTATTGGTCTGATGGCCTACCTTTAGGGAGTGAGTGCAATGCTGGCGCAAACCGAGTTGGAATCCCTGATCGCCGCTGGCGACATCGACACAGTGATCGTTGCGTTCTGCGACATGCAGGGGCGGCTGATCGGTAAACGCGTTGCGGCGCGGTTGTGGGTGGAGGACATCGCCGCCCACGGCGCGGAGTGCTGTAACTACCTGCTTTCCGTTGACGTCGACATGAACACCGTCGACGGCTATGCGATCTCGAGCTGGGACACCGGGTACGGCGACATGGTGATGACGCCGGACTTCTCCACCCTGCGCCTAGTGCCTTGGCTGCCCGCCACCGCACTGGTGATGGCCGACCTGTCGTGGACGGACGGCAAGCCGGTCACCCAGGCACCGCGCAGCATTCTGAACAAGCAGATCGACCGGCTGGCCGACAAAGGTCTGGTGCCCTACGTCGGCACCGAACTCGAATTCATCGTCTTCGACGACAGCTACCGGGCGGCGTGGGCGGCCGGATACCGCGGACTGACGCCTGCGACCGACTACAACGTCGACTACGCGATGCACGCCTCCACCCGGATGGAGCCCCTTCTTCGCGACATCCGGCTCGGCATGGACGGCGCGGGCATGTACTGCGAGGGCGTCAAGGGCGAGTGCAACCTGGGGCAGCAGGAGATCGCCTTCCGCTACGACCACGCACGTGTCACATGCGACAACCACACGATCTACAAGAACGGTGCCAAGGAGATCGCCGACAAACACGGCAAGAGCCTCACCTTCATGGCGAAATTCGATGAGCGTGAAGGCAACAGCTGTCACATCCACATCTCGTTGCGCGGCGACGACGGCAGCGCGGTACTCGCCGATCCGGACGCCCCGGACGGCATGTCGCCGATGTTCCGCAGCTTCATCGCGGGCCAACTCGCAACGCTTCGCGAGATGACGCTGTTCTACGCACCCAACATCAACTCCTACAAGCGATTCGTCGAAGGGAGCTTCGCGCCGACCGCCATCGCGTGGGGCATGGACAACCGCACCTGCGCCATGCGGGTGGTCGGCCACGGCCACGGTATGCGGGTGGAATGCCGCGCGCCCGGCGGCGACGTCAACCAGTACCTTGCGGTGTCGGCGCTGATCGCAGGTGGTCTTTATGGCATCGAGAACGAACTCGAATTGCCGGAGGCGATGGAGGGCAACGCGTACACCAGTGGCGCCGAAATCCTGCCGACGACGTTGACCGAGGCCGCCGAGCTGCTCGACAAGTCGACGGTCGCTCGCGAGGCGTTCGGCGACGACGTCGTCGACCACTATCTGAACAACGCCCGGATCGAGCTGAAGGCGTTCAACGCCGCAGTCACCGACTGGGAGAGGGTGCGCGGATTTGAGCGGCTTTAGACCCGTACTCGGGATGACCACATATCTGCAGCAGGCGCAGACGGGTGTGTGGGATGTTCACGCGAGCTTCCTGCCCGCCATCTACATGGAAGGCGTCAACCTCGCAGGTGGCACAGTTGTGCTGCTGCCGCCGCAGCCGCAAGACGCAGCGGACCGGGTGCTCGACGGGCTGGACGGCGTGATCATCACCGGCGGACCCGACCTGGACCCGGCCGCTTACGGACAACCGCGTCACCCCAGGACCGACGAACCCAAGCCGGCGAGCCAGGCACGCGACGCCTGGGAGTACGCCCTGGTCGCCGGTGCGATCAGACGTGGCATCCCGGTGCTCGGAATCTGCCGTGGCGCACAGGTGATCAACGTCGTCATGGGCGGCACGCTGCACCAGCACCTGCCCGACGTACTCGGTCATCCCAATCACCAGCAGGGCAACGCCGTGTTCTCCACGTCGTCGGTGCGCACCGTGCCTGGGACAAGGCTCGCGTCGCTGATCGGTGGGACCTCGGATGCGCAGTGCTACCACCACCAGGCCATCGACCGGCTCGCCGACGGGCTGATAGTCAGCGCCCAAGATGGCGAAGGCGTGATCGAGGGCATCGAAATACCAGGCCCCCACTTCGTTCTGGGCGTCCAGTGGCACCCGGAGGAACGACTAGACGATCTTCGTCTGTTCTCCGCAGTGGTGACTGCCGCTGCGCAATATGCAACCCGGAAGGTGAACGCGTGACCTCTTCTACTCTGATCAACCCCGCAACCGAAGAAGAGTTGCGACAGGTCGAACAGACCACAGCGGAGGCAGTCGACGATGCGGTGGCCAGGGCCAAGGTCGCTCAACGGGAGTGGGCCAGGCGCGCGCCCGCCGACAAGGCCGCCGCGCTGCGCGCATATGCCGCCGTCGTCGATGCGCACATCGACGAGCTGGCTGCGCTCGAGGTCGCCAACTCGGGCCATCCGATCGGCAACGCCGAGTGGGAGGCCGGCCACGTCCGCGACGTCCTACAGTTCTACTCCGCGAGCCCGGAGCGGCTGTCGGGCAAGCAGATTCCCGTTGCGGGCGGATTCGATGTCACCTTCAACGAGCCGATCGGCGTCGTCGGCGTCATCACCCCCTGGAACTTCCCGATGACGATCGCGTCGTGGGGCTTCGTGCCCGCACTCGCCGCTGGCAACGCAGTCTTGGTGAAGCCCGCCGAGTGGACACCGCTGACGACCATCCGCCTTGGCGAACTCGCCGTCGAGGCCGGGATACCCGAGGATCTGTTCCAGGTGCTTCCCGGCAAGGGTTCGGTGGTCGGTGACCGATTCGTCACCCACCCGGGCATCGGCAAGATCGTCTTCACCGGATCCACCGAAGTCGGTATCGGTGTGATGGCCGGTGCCGCCAAGCACATCAAGCGGGTGACGCTGGAACTCGGCGGCAAGAGCGCCAACATCATCTTCGATGACTGCGACCTCGAGCGCGCCGCCGCCACCGCACCGTACGGTGTATTCGACAACGCAGGCCAGGACTGCTGTTCCCGCAGCCGGATCCTGGTGCAGCGCAGCGTCTATGACCGCTTCATGGAACTACTCGAACCCGCGGTCAAGGGTGTCGTGGTCGGCGACCCGCGCGCGAAGGACACCGAGATGGGACCGCTCGTCTCGAAGACGCACTTCAACAGCGTCGCGTCCTTCGTGCCCGACGACGCGCCGGTGGCGTTCCGCGGCGACGCGCCTTCCGGACCCGGCTACTGGTTCCCCCCGACGGTGCTGACCCCGCAGCGCACCGATCGGACCGTGACCGAGGAGATCTTCGGGCCGGTGGTGACGGTATTGCCGTTCGAGGACGAAGCCGACGCGATCGAACTGGCCAACGACACCCCCTACGGACTGTCGGGATCGATTTGGACCGACAACCTGTCACGGGCGATCAGGGTGTCGCGGGCGGTGGAAACGGGCAACCTGTCGGTCAATTCGCATTCGTCGGTCCGATACAACACCCCGTTCGGCGGCTTCAAGCAGTCCGGTCTCGGCCGCGAGCTCGGACCAGATGCGCCCCTGCACTTCACCGAAACCAAGAACGTCTTCTTTGCGATCGAGGAGATCTAGATGGACCTGACCCAGCGGATGAAGGGCAAGGTCGCCGTCATTACGGGCGGGGCCAGTGGCATCGGGCTGGCCACCGCCAAACGGATGCGCGCCGAAGGCGCGACGATCGTCATCGGGGACATCGACCCCGCCACTGGCAAAACGGTCGCAGACGACCTGAACGGCACCTTCGTCCAGGTCGACGTGTCCGACCAGGTCGCGGTGGACACGCTCTTCGACACGGCCGCCGAGACATACGGTTCGGTAGACATCGCGTTCAACAACGCGGGTATCAGCCCGCCAGAGGATGACCTGATCGAGGTGACCGGCATCGACGCGTGGGACCGCGTGCAGGACATCAACCTCAAGTCGGTGTTCTTCTGCTGCAAGGCCGCGCTGCGACACATGGTTCCGCAGCAGAAGGGATCGATCGTCAACACCGCGTCGTTCGTCGCGGTGAACGGTTCGGCCACATCGCAGATCTCCTACACCGCATCCAAAGGCGGCGTGTTGGCGATGTCGCGGGAACTGGGAATCCAGTACGCGCGGCAAGGCATCCGGGTCAACGCGTTGTGCCCGGGCCCGGTCAACACGCCGTTGCTGCAGGAGCTCTTCGCGAAGGATCCCGAACGTGCGGCCCGCCGCCTCGTCCACGTGCCGCTCGGCCGTTTCGCGGAACCCGACGAACTCGCGGCAGCGGTGGCGTTCCTCGCCAGCGACGACGCGTCGTTCATCACGGGGTCGACGTTCCTGGTCGACGGCGGCATCACCGGCCACTACGTAACGCCGCTGTAGCCATGACGGCAGACCCGGACGTTCCGCTTGCAGGTGAGGCACTGCTTCGCCCGGTGCGGCCGGGAAATGCCTTCGAGGACACCGTCGGTCGACTGTTGCAGACGATCCGGCTCGGAGTGCTGCAGCCCGGCGAGTCGTTACCGCCTGAACGAGAACTGGCCGCGCGACTCGGAGTCAGTCGCGACACCGTGCGCGAGGCGATCAAGTCGTTGGCAGAGGCCGGCTATCTGGTCTCGCGTCGCGGACGGTACGGCGGCACATTTCTTGCCGAGCCGCTCCCGACGCACACCGGCGACCAGACGAGGGTGACACGTGCCGAGATCGACGACGCGCTGCGACTGCGGGAAATCCTCGAAGTCGGCGCGGCGCGGATGGCGGCGAGTCAGACGTTGACCGCGGTCGAGCGAGAGGTGCTGTGGGCGCGGATGTCCGACGTGCGCGGGGCGCCCCCCGCCGACTACCGGCGGTTGGATTCGCGGTTCCACCTGGCCATCGCCGAGGTCGCGGGTTCGCCGTCGCTTGTCACCCTGGTGGCCGAGAACCGAATGCGGCTCAACGGGCTGCTCGACCAGATCCCGCTGCTGCCACGCAACATCGCGCATTCCGACGAGCAACACGAGGCGATCGTCATGGCCATTCTCGCCGGGGACGGCGACAGTGCCGCCGCCGCGATGCTGGCACATGTCGCGGGGTCGGCGGCGCTTCTGCACGGCTTCCTCGATTAGCCCTCACAGTCTGCTCGCAGTCGGTAGATACCCGCAGTTGTGTTCACCGCGGTCGAAATCGTGCGGCCTCCGCGCAGGCGAGCACCGCCGTGCACGGGGCCGGACGGGTCATCGGTTCAACGCAACCTCGCGCGCAGGCGTTCGACGAACCTGAGGCAGTTGTGAAATCCGCAGATCAGACGGCCCCGAAGCCGTCATGCTGTACCCGTGGCGGTGGAATTCCGGTTGCTCGGCGATGTCGATGCCCGCGCAGCCGGGCGACCGCTCGATATCGGACCTGCCCGCCAGCGGTGTGTTCTGGTGGCATTACTGGTTGATGCGAACCGCGTCGTCCTGTCCGACCAGTTGATCGAACGGGTCTGGTCCGACGAACTCCCACATCGAGCCAGGAACTCGCTGGCCGGCTATCTGTCCCGGCTCCGGCAGGTGGTCGCGGGTCACGGCGTGGAGATCGTCCGTCAACCCGGCGGCTACTCGCTTGTGGCAGACCCGATGTCGATCGATCTGCATGCATTCCGAAAGCTGACGGGTCAGGCACGCGCGGCCACAGAAGACGGTAAGGCGAACGCATTGTTCGACACGGCGATGGCGTTGTGGCGCGGTGTTCCGTTCGCATCGCTCGACACTCCGTGGATCAACGACGTCCGAACCGCACTGGAGGCTGAACGGTTTTCGGCGGCGCTCGACCGCAACGATGCGGCCCTGCGTGTGGGCAGGCACGGCGAACTGTTGCCGCTGCTGGCCGAGATGTCCGCCGATCATTCGCTTGACGAGCGGCTCGCCGGGCAGCTGATGCTCGCCCAATTCCGTTGCGGCCGACAGGCCGACGCAATCGAGACATTTCGTGTGATGCGAAATCGACTGGTCGAGGAGCTCGGCGCGGACCCGAGCCCGGCGCTCCGTCAGGTACATCAGCAGATTCTCGACGGCGATCCCGGGCATCAGGTCATGGCGCAATCGCCCCGCACCTCGGTCACCACCCGGCAGCGAGCGGGAGTGCCGCGGCGCATCACCAGTTTCGTCGGGCGAGACGATGACATCGCCTATGTCACCGACATTCTCCTTGTCAGCCCCGTGGTGACGCTGACCGGTGTCGGCGGGGTCGGGAAGACCCGGCTCGCGCTGGAGGTCGCAGGCCGACTGGAGCGCCGGTTCGACGACGGCGCAGTGCTCTGCGAACTCGCTCCGGTCGACGACGGCTCGGCAGTCGGTCACGCGGTCGCCGCGGCGTTGCGACTGCAGCAGCAGCATGGGCTCGGCATCGAGGACACTGTGATCGAATTTCTGCGGACGCACAAGATGCTGCTGATCGTGGACAACTGCGAGCACGTGCTGCCTGCTGCCGCGCGCCTGGTCGACCACATCGCCAGGCATTGCCCGGACGTCGTCGTCCTTGGGACGAGTCGGGAGGCGCTCGGCGTCGAGGGTGAGCGAAATGTCCCGTTGGCACCGCTGCCCGATGACGACGCGACCGCGTTGTTCGCTGAACGCGCCAAGGCGGGCAGGCCCGATTTCGACCTCGATCATGAACCCGTCGGCGCGGTCGCCGAGATCTGCAGACGCCTCGACGGCCTTCCGCTGGCGATCGAACTGGCCGCGGCGCGAATGCGGGCGATGAGCAGCCTCGATGTGGCGCGTCGGCTGGACGGGCTTCGGTTGCTCAGCGGCGGAACCCGCGACGCACCCCGACGTCAACAGAGTCTCGCCGCGACGATCGACTGGTCCTACCACTTGCTGACCGACCGCGAACAGGCTTTGTTCGTGTGGACTTTCGGTGTTCGCAGGCGGATTTGACCTCGAGGCCGCCCACGGTGTGTGCGGTGTCGGCGACAACACCGAGGACGACACTCTCGACCTGCTCACCGGGCTGCTCGACAAGTCGATGGTGAAGATGCGCGCAGGAACCGCACGCTCCCGTTACTTCCTCCTCGAAACGCTGCGCGCATATGGTCGTGATCGGTTGCGCGAGAACGGCCTTCTCGACGAGCACCTTCGAAGGCACGCACGTCACTACACCGATCTCGCGGAGCGCGCGGCGGCGGGTATGCACGGCCAGGAAGAGGGCGCATGGGTCGAGCGGATGATGCCCGACTACGACAACCTGCGGGTCGCGTTCGAACACACCTTCGCGGCGGGTGATGTCGACACCGCACTGCGGTTGGTCACTTGCTTGTCCGAATATGTCCATCTGCGAATCGGATACGAGTCGTCGGGCTGGGCGCAGCGGTTGGTCTCATTGGCCGAACCCGACCATCCTCTCTACGCCGCCGCCGTCGGGTTCGCAGCAAGGGGAGCGTGGAACAAGGGCGAATTCGAGCAGGCGCGCTCGCTGGCGAGGTTGGCCGACGGGCGGAAACCCGGCCGCGGTAACGGCCGCGTCGCCTATCCCGGCGACGTACTCGCGGACTTGGCGTTGTACCAGGGTGACGCCGACGCTGCCCTAGCGCACTACAACGCCGAAATGGTGCGCGCCCGCGCAGACGGTGACCCCGTCCGGCTGGTGTGGACGCTCTTCTACGTCGCCATATGTCACGCCGCTCTTCGCGCTCCTGACGACGGGGTCGCAGCAGCGGAGGAGGCGGTTGCGGTGTCCGATAAGACCGCCAACCCGACGGCGCGATCGATGGCGCGGTACGCGCTCGGCCTGGTGCTGAAGAAGTCGGCGCCCGACCGGGCGCTGGCATTGTTCGACGAGGCTGCCGATCT
This sequence comes from uncultured Actinomycetota bacterium, assembly GCA_963756865.1. Taxonomy (GTDB): domain Bacteria; phylum Actinomycetota; class Actinomycetes; order Mycobacteriales; family Mycobacteriaceae; genus Mycobacterium. The sequence continues at coordinate 172,419 of CAVWPQ010000029.1, forward strand.
GGCGGCGTCGGTGCAGAACTTCTGGTGGCACGGCATCGCGTTGATGGAGGCCGCGGCCACCCGTGCCGTGCAAGACGAGCCGGCGACGGCGGCGCAGGCCCTCATCGATGTGATCGAGCACTGGGATCGCGTCGGGGACTGGAGCCAGCAGTGGCTGAATCTCCGCTACGTGACGCGCTTTCTGTCCAGGATCGGCGCCGATGAGGAGGCGCTGATCCTGCACCGCGCGCTTGTCGCTGCAGGCAAGGGGTCGCCGCTGCGCGAGGACCGGGTGGCCGTGCCCCGAGACTTCGGCCTGGGTGTCGGAACGACCGGCGCCGAGGCCGTGGCGCTGGCTCGCTACGACGCTTGAAGCGACATACCTGACAGGCACCTCGGGAACGTTGCTCTGAGCTGCGGCATTTCATAATCGACGAACCGTTTCTCAATACCGCACGGCCACTGTGGTGAGCGTCAACGACCTACCTGAAGGAGTGAGCCGAAATGACGACCGTCGAAGTGGACGACCGGGAACTCAAGGCTAAGCATCGCGCGCTGTGGGCATCCGGTGACTATCCGGCCGTCGCGGCCGAGCTGATCCCCGCGTTCGGCCCCGAGATCGTCCGCGCATGCGGAGTGAAGGCCGGCGACCGCGTCCTCGATATCGCCGCCGGATCGGGTAACGCCGCGATCCCCGCCGCGAGACCGGTGCCATCGTCACGCGCCAGCGACCTCACACCTGAACTCTTCGACGCGGGCACGGCGCATCGCCGCAGCGCGCGGCGTCGAGCTCGAGTGGGTGGAGGCCGACGCCGAGGCGCTTCCGTTCGCCGACGACAGCTACGACGTCGTGATGTCCGACTGTGGGTGTGATGTTCGCGCCGCACCACCAGGCGGCCGCCGACGAGCTGATCCGGGTCTGCCGTCCCGGCGGAACCATCGGATTGATCAACTGGACGGCGCAGGGCTTCATCGGCAACCTCTTCAAGACGATGAAGCCGTACGCGCCGCCGCCACCCCCGGTGCCAGCCCGGCACCGCTGTGGGGCGACGAGGACCACGTCCGCGAGCTGTTCGGTGACCGGGTGACCGATCTGGAGCTCCGCCGCCACGAGATCGTCATCAATCACAGCCCGACTCCAGAGGAGTTTCGGGAGTATTGGAAGCGCAACTACGGCCCCACGATCGCGGCCTACAAGTTCAACGCCGATGACGCCGAACGGGTTGCGGCCCTTGACGGACTTCTGGGTTCGTCACGGAGTGGAATCGCGACTGAGCCGGGCAAGACCGCCTACCAGGCCGAATATCTGCTCGTCACCGGAACCAAGCGCGAGCGGTAAGGCACTCGACCGCGGTGATCCAGCCGCCGGCCTCCTGCGGCTGGATTACATTGTCACCAGTGGAGAAGCCCGTGAAAGAGCAGCTGGTGGAGCGTGCATCGTCGGCACTGGCCGATGTCGACACCGCAGGCTGGACCGTGCGCTTCGATCTGCTCTCGGATGCCAACCGGCTGGAGATCCTGCTGTGCCTGCACCGGGCACCAGGGATCTGCGTCGGGGATCTCGCTGCGGCGCTCGGACGCTCTGAAAACGCGGTATCCCAAGCGCTTCGGGTGCTTCGGCAGCAGGGCTGGGTGACGTCCACCCGCGCGGGTCGGGAGGTCAGCTATCGACTCGAGGACGAGATCGTCCACGAACTGCTGCACCGCATAGGCGCTCAGCACGGCTGAACGCCTTTCCGACCTGCGCCACACCTGAATATCTGTTCATCTAGACAGATGTCTGTCTGGAGGCCTAGGCTCGCCGGTGAGCGTCGAGTACTCCGCGAAGCATATGAGCGACGGCATCGTGAATGCGCCGACGTCGCTGGTCTTCGGCGTCCTCGCGATCATTGCCGTCGGCTTTGCGCTTACCGAGCGCGCACTGAGTTGGACGAGCGCGCCGTGCCATTGGCAGGACTCGTCGCGGCGTTCATTTTGGCCGTCCAGATGGTCAACTCCGATTCGACCGAAGCGACTGGTCACCTTGTCGGCGGATCACCGCCGCCATGGGCGGACCGTTCATCCGGCGCACTGTGTATCACGATCGTGCTGGTGGGGCAGTACTGATACTCGCGAGGGTGGCCCCGCAGGGCAACATCAAAGCGCTGGGGTGCGGCGGGCGGCGTATTCAGGTGTCGGGCTGGCGAAGGGGCACCGCTTATCTGCTCGGGCTGGGCGGCACGCGTTGCCCGAGTCGGACAGTCGCACATCATGGGCTTCGTCATCGACAACACGATCGGCGGTCGGCGACGGTACCCGCACGGTGGCGGCTACATGCTCGGCACGCACGTGTTGATCGGCATCGGCGGGGGCGTGATGATAGCGGTCACGGTGATGGCCGTCGCGCGATCCGGCCGATCTGGTGTATCTGCTGAAGACGGCCAAGGCCCCGACGAAGGTACCGGTATGACGACGAACGGGACGGATCTGCGGTCGTCACGCCGCGCGGGCGCCGTGCGGCTTCTGGATCGGGTTCGCCGTCGCGCTATTCTGATCGCAGGGGTGGTGTCCTACTTCGCGAGTTCGAGTCCAGATGGACTCGATTCGGCCACCCTGAAAGGTTGTCAGGTGGTTGAGACCGACGCGGGCGAGCAACTCACCGGTGAGTGCATTGCGCAATCGGCGACGGATCACACGATGTCGGATTCTCCGCTGGCTGACTACACACTCGGAGGTAAGGAAGCGACGGGTGGGCTGGCCGGCATCATCGGCGTCGTCGTCGTCCTTGCCGTCGGCGGCGCGTTGTTCTGGGTCATAGCCCGCAGTCGAGGCGCTAAACCACCTACGGGGGGCTGACGGTGGGTGCGGGCCACGCCCACCCGCTCTATCGAGACGGCGACTCGCCGGTGCACCGCGCACCCGCCGAGGTGAAGATCGTCTGCCTCTTGGTGTTTGTTCTCGCCGTCGTTGCCATTCCACGAGAGTGTGTTCTGGCCCTTCGTTATTTACGCGCTGATCGTCCTGGCTGTGTGGCGCTTGGCTCAGATCGAGCTGCGCTGGATCCTGCCGCGCATGCTGATCGAAGCGCCGTTCCTGATCCTTGCCGTCCTGTTGCCGTTCTCCGAAGGTGGCGAACGCGTCGAGGTGGCGGGGATGAAGCTTTCGGTAACGGGCCTCTACGCGGCGTGGGGAATCGTGATCAAGGGAACGTTGGGGGTGGCAGGCTCACTGACCGTGGCTGCGACGACATCTGCGCGGGAAATACCGGCAGCGCTGAGCCGGCTTGGCGTACCTGCAATCCTGACCTCGATGCTGGTACTGATGATCCGGTACATCGACGTGTTGAGCGCAGAGGTAAGCCGAATGCGCATCGCCAGGATCTCGCGGGGCGACTCTCCCCGGATGTTGCATCAGGCCGGGGCCATCGCAAAAGGCGTCGGCGCGCTGTTCCTACGATCGTACGAGCGCGGAGAGCGCGTGTATCTGGCGATGCTGTCGCGAGGGTTCGACGGCAAGATTCCCGATTTGGCTGTGATCGGTGCGCATCCGAAGGCGGGTGTCAGTCAGTGGCTCGCGGCGATGGTTCCCGCGGTTGCCGCGGTCGCGGTGTCGATCACGGCATGGCTCGCGACGTGACGGCAGTGATCAGGGTAGAAGGCCTGGGCTACACCTACCCCGACGGCCACGTCGCACTCGTCGGCGTCGACTTCGCTGGAATGCGGGCGAGCGAGTCGACTGGGGCCGGTGCAGGAAGAGGTCGCCGATGCTGCATCTGAACGGCGGTCTGACCGCTACCTCCGGGCGGATCGAAATCGGTGGCATCGAGATCAACCGGACGAACTTGAAAGACGTTCGTCGCCGCATCGGCCTGGTTCCAAGACCTGATGACCAGTTGTTCATGCCGACGGTCGCCCAGGACGTCGCCTTCGGGCCCGCGAACTTCGTACCGTGGCGAGGCATCGCCAAGGTGTTCGCGCTGGATGCGGCAGCGGACGGGCTCGACGAAGCCGGAACAGTCGGAGCGCCTGCGCCGGCGCGACGTTTTGGCCACCGTGGTGGTCGCGATCCAGCGATCCGGGTATTCGAGAGCCGTCGGCAATCTCGATCCGGTCGGTCCGAACTTGCGATGATGGGGCTGGGCTCAACGTGCTGACCGCCACGCAGGACTTGCCCTAGCCGCGAACTATGCATCGGCCGTGGTGATGACGCCGGTGTCATCGTTGCCACGATGAGTACATCGGTCGTCGTGGCGCCCTGCTGTTCGCCATCGGCTTGAATGTCTGGGGCTTCGAGATTCCTACGCGGTAGGACTGGCGGGGATCTGATGATGAGGGCCTACGGCTGGCGCGTGCCTGAAAAAACCGAGCCGACGTCCGCCAAGGTCACGACTTCCAGAATGCCTTGACGTAGTCGGCCTTGACGTTCTTGTACTGTAGGTAGAAGGCGTGTTCCCACATGTCGACCTGGATCATCGGCGTCATCCGTGCGCACGTGGCCTGCTGGCTGATCGGCTCGGAAGGTCAGCAGACGCTGACCAGTGTGTGTAGCCGAGTACGGCCCAGCCGGAACCCTGCAGCCCGTGGCCGCTGGCCGTGAACGGAGCGGAACGAACCTCGAACGTTCGTACCGGCCAGTTCTCCGGTGGGCTTGTCAACGCCGTTGGGGGACAGGTTCTTCCACCAGATCGAGTGGTTCACATGCCCGCCGAGGTGAAATGACAGATTCTTTTCATTGAGGAAGATCGAGCCGTGGTGATCGTCGGCCTGTTCTTCGCGGCTTGGCTTATCGCCCTTGCGGTTTGACGTACGGACAGGTTGAGAAGCGCATGGGGGTTCCTCTCTGATCTCGAGCCAGCTGACCAGGCACACCGATATCTGTCCAACTGCTCATATGTTTGATAAGTCAGAATGCGGGTTGGCCGTACTCTGAGTCGATGCAGCAATCGATTACTGACTCCAGATGAGGCGGTAGCGGCGATGCGGCCGACCGCGAAAGCGCTACAGCCCGGCCTGCTCCAGCGCTTCGTCGAACACTTCCATCGCGTCTTTCGCGCTCTTACCGTCGTCGAGCGCCGCGGTGTAGACCGAATACAGGTCCGCGCCGACAACAGCGAACTGGGTATCCCAGTCGGCGGAATGCCGCCGCCAGTAGCCCATCACGTCGAGTTGGCGCATCTCCCAGCGCAGTTCGCGGCGCAGGTACTTGCGGACAAGCCGTGCCTCACTCGCCTCGCCTGCGAACCAGCAGTAACCGGCGCTGTCGTTTCGGGCGTATGCCGCGACCCGCGCGGCCAGCGCGCCGTTGGCCGTGCCGAACAAGGGGACCGTCTGCACGTCCGGCCGGTTCGGAAGGTAGGCGAGATCGGTCTGGTCGACCACGTTGACGATCACCATCGTCGGCATCGGCGGTGCTTCGTCGAGGATGCGGGCCAGCGCCGGTAAACCCGCCATATCGGCGACGAGCAACTGCCAGGCCGTCGTCTCCGGGGGCCGATACCATGAATTCGCATGCGCCAGAATGACCTTGTCACCGTCTGATACGTGGCTCGCCCAGCCGGTTCCGATGCCGTCGCCGTGCATGAGGATATCGACGGTGATGCGTCCGTTGGACCGATCGTCGCGTCGAACGGTGTAGGTCCGGCCCGGTGCGGTATGACTTCCGCCGAAGTAGATTCCGACGGCGGTGTCAGCGCCCTGCGGCAGGTTCAGCCGCGTCGTATCGGGCACATTGAGCAGCACTCGTGTGAAATGTGGGTTGACAGAACCGGACTCGACGACCCAGCCGACGGCATGATCGGGGGTCAATGGCGGCGGGCGGGCGGCCACGGCGGCTCACCGCACAGTGCGAGCAGTGCGTTCTCGATGACTTCCGGCAGGGCGGGATGGATCCAGTACTGGCCGCGGGCCATATCCTGGGCTCCCAGCCCGAAGCTCATCGCCTGAATGATCGGCTGGATCAACGATGATGCTTGATGGCCCATGATGTGTGCGCCCACGATCAAACCCGAGTCGTCGTCGACGATGATCTTGGCGATGCCTGTCGTGTCCTCCATCGCCCAGCCGTAGGCGACGTCACCGTAGTCCTGCACCTTCGCCCTGACGTCGTATCCCTTTGCGCGGGCTTGGTTTTCGGTGAGACCCACACACGCTACCTGCGGGTCGCTGAAGACCGCAGACGGCACAAAGCGGTGGTCGGACTTCTTCAGGATGCCGGTGTCGTCCCAGTCCAGCAGTAGGTTCTCCCGAACCGTACGGGACTCGTGGTTGGCGACGTGCTTGAGCTGGTAGTCCGAGCTGACGTCGCCGAGCGCGAAAATGCCTCGCGCAGTGGTGCGTTGGTACTCGTCGACGACGACGCTGCCGTCGCGAACCTCGACACCGGCGCGCTGAGCGTCGAGCAGGTCGCCGTTGGGGATCCGGCCGGTCGCCACCAGGACCGTATCGGCCTTCACCGTTGCGCCGGTGTCCATCGTCAACGTGATTCCCGAGCTGTCCTGGCTCGCGGAGACCACGTTGCAGTGATTGTGCACCTCCCACTTCTTCGACGCGATGTCGGTGAACCGCTCGCAGATGGTGTCGTCGCAATGCCTCAGCAGCGTGCCGCCCCGGATGACCAGCGACACGCGCGTGCCCAACGCGGAGAAGGTGTGGGCGAACTCGGCGGCGACGAAACCGCCACCGACGATGACGAGATGTTCTGGCAGCTCACCGATCCGCATGATGGTGTCACTGGTGTAGTAGTCGACGCCGCAGTCCCTGATGGCATCGGGTACCGAGACGCGCGAGCCCGCCGCGATCACCACCTGGTCCGCGCTGAACTCATCGCCGCTGTCGGTTCGCAACGTGTAGCGGCCGTCGGCCGTCGGCTCACCGAAGCGGGTGTGCGTGTCGTACACCGTGATGTTCGGGGTCGAGCGGCGATAGTTCTCCCCGCCCATTGCGATCGGGTCGATGCGGCCGAACACGCGCGAGACGATGTCGCTCCAGCGGACGCCGTCGAGCGTCGCGTCGACGCCGAACCGCTTGGCGTCCCGGATCGTCTGGGCCACCTCGGCGGCGTAGACGAACATCTTCGTCGGGATGCAGCCCACGTTGAGGCACGTTCCCCCGAAGGTGCCCTGCTCACATATCGCAACGCGTTTCTCGGCATACCGGTCGTCGAGGATCGAGTTTCCCGAGCCGGTGCCGATGATTGCGATGTCGAAATGTTCCATTCAGGTCATCCTTGTTCGGATTGCGCTGGGGTGCCTGCCGATTCTGACCATTCGGCATACCAGTCCAGCCAGTGGGCTAATTCGCGAAACGCTGCGGCGCGCGGCTCGGCCAGCGACAGGAACACGTCGTGCTTTGCGTCGACGATCGGCACGATTGTGGTCCGGTTGCCGATGCAGCCCGCCCATCGTGCGATCTGTTCGACATCGAGCACCGCGTCGCCGCGCTGAATGATCTCTGGATCGGGTACCTCGCGGACGCTGTGATCCGAGCGCAGGATCAGGTTAGGCACCCCGACGTCGAGACCGCGGTGCAGTCGGGCCTGGCCGCGCCGGATCGCGTGGATCCAGCCGAACGTCACAGGGAAGCCGCCGACCGGCTTCCAGTTCAGGTCGTAGTCGAACTCGCCGTGGTAGTCGCGGTGCAACGAGGTGCCGTAACCGCCCTCGGTCGGCGACCTGGCCACCAGCTTCTTGCGGAAGCGGGATACCGCACCGATCGCCGCGGTGCCTGCGGTGCGCAGCACCGCGGGACCCTGAAGGTCCAGCCACGGGCTGTTCAGCACCAAGCCGTTGACGTGCCTGGGGGCCGTGGCCCCGCGGCGCCGCACCCGGTCCAGCCACAGCGACACGATGAGTCCGCCCGCGGAATGGCCGTAGATCAGCACCTTCGCCCCGCGGGTGGAGGCGATGACGATGTCGAGCGCGCGTTCCAGTTCGGCGTCGTAGCGCGTCAGGTCGGTGGTGAAATGCGGTGTCTGGCCTTCTCGCCACGACCGGCCACACTTGTGCAGGTCGAGGGCGTAGAACGCGAAGCCGCGGTCGATGAAGGCGTCGGCGACCTCGGTGTGGAAGAAGTAGTCGGTGAACCCGTGCACCAGCAACACGGCGTGCTTGGCGGGCCGCTCCCGCTCGCCTGCGCGAACCAGGGTGCTCACCAGGGCACCTTCGCCGTCCGGGTCGAGTCCGAGGGCAAGGGTCTGCTGCCAGTAGCCGGGTAGAACATCGGGCTCCCAGGCGCTCACGTCAGCTACCTTATCCGCGGCCAGGTGGGCCGGTTTGCGCGCACGCCCGCGGGATAACCTGGGAATCGTGTATGCCACGGTGCCACCTTTATGACGATTGCTTTGCGCCGTGCCTGGGCCAAGGATCTTGACACCGCGACGCTTTATGAGCTGCTCAAGCTGCGGGTCGAGGTGTTCGTCGTCGAGCAGGCGGCCCCGTATCCGGAGCTCGATGGACGCGACCTGCTGTCCGAGACCCGCCATTTCTGGCTGGAGGGCGGCGACGGCGACGTGATCTGCACGCTGCGGTTGATGGAAGAGCACGCCGGTGGCGAGAAGGGATTCCGCATCGGGCGGGTCTGCACGAAGCGCACCGCGCGCGGCCACGGGCACGCGAATCGACTGATGCAGGCGGCGCTGGCCGACGTGGGAGACTTCGCGTGTCGCATCGACGCCCAGACCTACCTGGAAGACATGTACGCAAAACTCGGCTTCGTCCGCGACGGTGACGAGTTCCTCGAGGACGGGATTCCGCACGTGCCGATGCTGCACGGTGGAAGTGAGCAACCGTGACGCCGGGCTATCCGTTCAGTGCGATCGTCGGTCACGATCGGCTCCGGCTTGCGCTGGTGCTCTGCGCGGTGCGACCAGAGATCGGCGGGGTGCTGATCCGCGGTGAGAAGGGCACAGCAAAGTCCACGGCGGTGCGTGGGCTTGCGCAGGTGCTCTCGGCGGTCGATCCGGACTCGGCGCTCGTCGAGTTACCGATCGGGGCGACCGAGGACCGGGTGGTCGGCTCGCTGGATCTGCAACGAGTGCTGCGCGACGGGGAGCACGCCTTCTCGCCGGGTCTGTTGGCCCGTGCACACGGCGGCGTGCTGTACGTCGACGAGGTCAATCTGCTACACGATCATCTTGTCGACGTATTGCTCGACGCCGCCGCGATGGGCCGCGTGCACATCGAGCGCGACGGCGTATCCCACAGCCACGAGGCCAGATTCGTGCTTATCGGCACCATGAACCCGGAAGAGGGTGAACTGCGCCCGCAGCTGCTCGACCGGTTCGGGCTCACCGTGGACGTGCACGCGTCACGCGATGTCGATGTGCGCGCCGATGTCATCCGCGCGCGGATGGCGTTCGAGGCCGATCCTGCCGGATTCGCCGCGAAATACGCCGACCGCGACGCCGAACTGGCGGGCCGCATCGCCGAGGCCCGCCAAGCCGTTGGCGGTGTGGACTTGCCGGACAACGAGCTGCGCCGAATCGCCGCGCTGTGTGCGGCTTTCGACGTGGACGGGATGCGCGCCGACCTGGTGGTCGCGCGCACCTCGGTGGCGCACGCGGCGTGGCGCGGATCGTCGACTGTCGCCGAAGAGGACATCCGGGTCGCCGCCGAACTGGCACTGCCGCACAGGCGAAGGCGCGACCCATTCGACGATCCCGGGTTGGACCCTGCGCAGCTCGACGACGCGATGGCGCAGTCCCAGGAGCAGGCCGGCGAGCCCGATCCTGAGCCGGAGCCTGACCCGCCGAACGGTGGAGGGGCGTCGGCGTCGGATTCGGATCATTCGCCGCCACAGGGCAACTCGTCGTCGAATACGCGGCCCAGCGCCGCTCCGTCAAGCGTCTTCCGAACCCGGACGCTCGTGGTTCCCGGCGTGGGGGAAGGCGCACCAGGCCGACGATCGCGCGCGCGAAACCGCACAGGAACGACGGTGTCGTCGACTTCGGAACCCGGTGAGGGACACGGCGTCCACGTCTTCGCCACGCTGCTGGCGGCCGCACGCAGACAGCAGCGGCCAGGTCGTCCCCGCCCGGAACCCGACGATGTCCGACGTGCCATTCGCGAAGGCCGCGAAGGGAATCTGGTGATATTCGTCGTCGACGCATCAGGCTCGATGGCGGCACGCGACCGGATGTCGGCGGTCAGCGGCGCAACGCTATCCCTGCTGCGCGACGCCTACCAGCGCCGCGACAAGGTCGCGGTGATCACGTTCCGCGGGCAGAACGCCGCAGTGCTGTTACCGCCGACGTCGTCGGTGCACATCGCAGGGCGCAGGCTGGCTCGGTTCGACACCGGCGGGAAAACACCGCTCGCGCAGGGGCTGCTGGCCGCACGAGATGTGGTCGTGCGGGAGAAGGCGCGTGACCGCGCCCGCCGATGCCTCGTGGTCGTCCTCACCGACGGGCGCGCGACAGGCGGTCCCGATCCGCTCGGCCGAGCAAGGATCGCGGCCGCGCGGCTGGTCGCCGAAGGCGCGGCGGCCGTCGTCGTCGACTGCGAAACATCTTTCGTACGGCTCGGTTTGGCCGAGGAACTGGCGCGACAGTTGGGTGCGCCCGCGGTTCGGCTTTCGCAGCTGCGGGCCGAGAACCTCACCGCCGTGGTCCGCACCGCCGCGTAAGGGAGGGCGCCAGATGCCTCAAGGTCAACCGCTCACCGTCCCCGACGACGGGCTGACGACTCGCGCCCGACGCAACGCACCCCTGTTGGCCGTGCACACGGGTGCGGGCAAAGGTAAGTCGACGGCTGCGTTCGGAATGGCGCTTCGCGCGTGGAACCAGGGTTTCGATGTCGCCGTGTTTCAGTTCGTCAAGAGTGCGAAGTGGAAAGTGGGGGAGGAGGCGGCGTTTCGCGAGCTCGGCAGGCTGCACGAGGAGCACGGCGTCGGCGGGCCGGTCGAGTGGCACAAGATGGGGTCCGGCTGGTCTTGGTCGCGTAAGGAGGGCACCGACGTCGACCATGCCGCAGCGGCTGCCGACGGTTGGACGGAGATCGCCGAGCGATTGGCGAAGGAGCGCCACGACTTCTACGTTCTCGACGAGTTCACCTACCCGCTGAAGTGGGGCTGGATCGACACCGACGAAGTCATCGCAACGCTGGCAGCGCGACCCGGCATGCAGCACGTCGTGATCACCGGCCGGGACGCGCCACAGCCGCTGGTGGACGCCGCCGATCTGGTCACCGAGATGACCAAGGTCAAGCACCCGATGGACGCGGGCCGCAAGGGTCAGAAGGGAATCGAGTGGTGACGCCGGCCGTGGTGATCGCCGCGCCCGCGTCGGGCAGTGGAAAGACCACGGTGGCAACGGGTTTGATGGGTGCGCTGCGACAGGCGGGGCATCGGGTTGCGCCGTTCAAGGTCGGCCCCGACTACATCGACCCCGGCTATCACGCGCTTGCGGCGGGACGACGCGGCCGCAACCTCGACCCGGTGCTGGTCGGCGAAGACCGGATCGGCCCGCTGTACCGGCACGGCAGCGACGACTGCGACATCGCCGTCGTCGAAGGCGTGATGGGGCTTTTCGACGGACGCATCGACGCCGCGGTGACCGGTCCGGCGGTGGGATCGACCGCACACGTGGCACGGCTGCTCGGGGCGCCGGTGATTCTCGTCGTCGACGCCAAGGGCCAGAGCCAGAGCATGGCGGCACTGCTGCACGGTTTCTCCACGTTCGACGACTCCACCCGGATCGCAGGGGTGATTCTCAACCGGGTCGGCTCGCCACGGCATGACGATGTGCTCCGGCAGGCATGTGAGCACGCCGGTGTCCCAGTGCTCGGATCACTTCCTCGCCTCGACGAGTTGAGCGTCCCATCGAGGCATCTCGGCCTTATCACCGCCGTCGAGCACGGTGACAACGCGCGCGCCGCCGTCGATGCGATGTCGTCGCTGGTCGCCGCGCACGTCGACCTCGCGGGCGTCGTCGCCGCAGCGGGCACCCGCGTCGCAGCGCAACCGTGGACCCCCGAGGACGCCGTCGGCGACCGCACGGCCTGCGGCGTCACCGTGGCGCTCGCTTCGGGGAAGGCATTCAGCTTCAGCTACGCCGAACACCGCGAGCTACTCCTGGCAGCGGGGGCCGACGTCGTCGAGTTCGACCCGCTCACCGAGCACCTCCCTGCCGACGCCGCAGCCCTGGTGCTGCCCGGCGGCTTCCCCGAGGAGTTCAGCACCGAGCTGTCCGCCAACGACCCGTGTCGGCGACAGATCGCGGCGCTGGCGACAAGCGGTGCACCGGTGCACGCTGAATGCGCAGGCCTGACCTACCTGGTCGACGAACTCGAGGGATATCCGATGTGCGGCGTGCTCGGCGGGTCGGCGCGGTTCACCGACAGGCTGACGCTGGCCTACCGCGCTGCCGCCGCCACCGCGGACTCGGTGCTCTACGCGACGGGTGAGCGCGCCGTCGGCCACGAATTCCACCGCACCACAGTCACATTCACCGGCAACTATCAGCCCGCCTGGGTATACCGCGGGAACCAGGCAGCGACAGTGCGCGACGGCGCAGTGCACGGCGGGGTGCACGCGAGCTATCTGCACACCCACCCGGCCGGACATCCGCATGCGGTACGACGCTTCGTCGCCGCCGCCGCCGCAAGCGCTAAGTGAGTCATCGATCCCTCTCTAGGGCAGCGGATTTGGGCTGAGCCAATCCTGCGGCTCGCCCCAGCTGGCGCCAGCAAGGAATTGGCCATGGTGGTCAAACGCCGTTGCGATCTGGATCTTCGTTGTGCCCGCGTCGGGTCCCCAGGATGTAAAGCCGACATCATGGAGGTTGCTTATCTCCCAAATCTCCTCCCATTGGCCACCGGCTTCTCGGTTGAGGAAGGTGAAGGTGAAGAACAGGTCTGGGTTCAGGCTCGGTGGCGCACAAAGCGCGAGTGCCCGCGGTCCCGACACACCGGTGACCACGCTCCACCCAGTCCACATCTCGAACGGCTCTTGCGTGTAGGGACGGTTTACGCCGTGACCGAGAGAGAAGGTGAGCCAGTTCGCGGCGAAATCCCCCTCGCAGAGTCCGTACGTCCCGAACAGTCCGGGCGAACCGCCCGCGGCCGGGTTCGGATCGGCCCACAACGGCAGCGGTAGTGCCCGCGGTTGCGCTGCGAAAATGCCGCGGCGAGCTAGACCCTGGTGATGACGCAGCAGCACCTTGGGGACTGGGTTTCCATTTTCGCAGGCCAGATACAGCTCCAGGGGTGACATCATCGTCGCCGCCGGACTGCGTCCGTGCGACACCCGGGGACTCGCGTACACCACGCCGATGTCGGGGTCGTCGTCGCTGTGCGAGAGGTTCACGAGCTGAACTTCCACGCCTGACGCGGTCCTGAACTCGGCCACGATTGCCGGGTTCTTCGTCGAGTAGACGCTCGGCTGCTCGTCCTCCTTGGTCAGCCAGCCCTCAGCGGTCTCCGAACGGTAACCACGAGCCGATCTCGTACGAGTCGCGTTGACGTTCTTCATGTTCTTCTCCATTCTGTGTCGGCGGCCCGGGATTGGACTGCTCTCACAGATAGGAGCCGCCAAGCCCGATCGGCCTTACACTTTTTCCACGGCTTTTCGTGACCGTTACCGACGGCCGCCGCGGGAGCCTCTAGGCTCGCCGGATGACCGATAACGCCTATCTGGTCGGCCTGCGACTGGCCGGCAAGAAGGTCGTGGTCGTCGGTGGCGGCACGGTCGCCCAGCGCCGACTGCCGTTGCTGGTCGCCACCGGCGCGGACATCCACGTCATCTCGATGTCGGCGACGCCTGCCGTCGAGGCGATGAGTGGAATCACGTTGACGCTCAGACCCTTTGAAGAGGGCGATCTCGACGGCGCTTGGTATGTCATCGCGGCCACCGACGATCCCGACGTCAACGCGGCGATCGTCGACGAGGCCGAGCGACGCCGGATCTTCTGCGTCCGCGCCGACGCCGGAACAGAAGGATCTGCTGTCACGCCCGCGACGTTCGAGTACGAGGGCCTGGCCGTCGGTGTGCTGGCAGGCGGGGAGCACCGACGCTCCGCGGCCATCCGGTCTGCCATCCACGAGGCGTTCCAGCAGGGCTTGATCACCGGCGAAGCGCCGGGCGTCGTGCACGGCGGTGTCGCACTGGTCGGCGGCGGCCCCGGTGACCCTGAGCTGATCACGGTGCGGGGCAGGCGCCTGCTGGCCAACGCCGACGTGGTGGTCGCCGATCGGCTTGCGCCGCCGGAACTGCTGGCCGAACTACCCCCGCACGTCGAGGTCATCGACGCCGCGAAGATCCCGTACGGCCGGGCGATGGCGCAGGACGCGATCAACGCCGTTCTCATCGAGCGGGCCAAGGAGGGCAAGTTCGTCGTTCGACTCAAGGGCGGGGACCCGTTCGTCTTCGCGCGCGGGTACGAGGAAGTGATCGCGTGCGCCGACGCAGGCATTCCCGTCACCGTCGTGCCGGGTGTGACAAGTGCCATAGCAGTTCCGGCGATGGCGGGTGTTCCGGTCACTCATCGAGCGATAACGCACGAATTCGTGGTGGTCAGCGGCCATGTTGCGCCGGGGCACCCCGAATCGTTAGTGAATTGGGATGCGCTGGCCGCGATGTCAGGCACGATCGTGTTGCTGATGGCCGTCGAGCGGATCGAACAATTCGCCGAGGTGCTGCGCAAGGGCGGCCGACCTGCGGATACGCCGGTGCTGGTGGTCCAGCAAGGCACGACATCCGCGCAACGAACGTTGCGAACAACGCTCGGCGAGGCGCCGGAGGCCATCCGATCCGAGGGCGTGAGACCGCCCGCAATCATCGTGATCGGCCCTGTGGCGGCCTTCGGCAGTTAAAGGGATCTTAAGATTACTGTAAGGTAACCAGCTATGACGGCTCTCAATGATGCAGAGCGCGCCGCCATCCGACGTGATGCTCAAGGCGCCTCGGCGCGGGCGCTGCCGGAGCAGGCGAAACCCTCTGCGGCAGCGAAAACCGGCAGGTATCCGGCCTGGATGCCCTCTCGGCGCTTCATCGCCGCGGTCATCGCGATCGGCGGCATGCAGCTGCTGGCCACCATGGACAGCACGGTCGCGATTGTCGCGCTTCCTAAGATCCAGGACGAGCTGAACCTCTCCGACGCCGGCCGCAGCTGGGTCATCACGGCTTATGTGCTGACTTTCGGCGGCCTGATGCTGTTGGGCGGACGCCTCGGCGACGTCATCGGTCGTAAACGGACCTTCATCGTCGGCGTCGCGCTGTTCACCATCGCCTCGATTCTGTGCGGCATCGCGTGGGACGAGACGACACTGGTCATCGCCCGCCTCCTGCAGGGCGTCGGGTCGGCAATCGCCTCACCGACCGGACTCGCGCTGGTGGCCACCACCTTCCCGAAGGGCCCCGCCCGCAATGCCGCAACCGCCGTATTCGGTGCGATGACGGCCATCGGTTCGGTGATGGGCCTCGTCGTGGGCGGCGCGCTGACCGAGGTGTCCTGGCGATGGGCGTTCCTCGTCAACGTGCCGGTTGGCATCTTGATGATCTATCTGGCCCGCACCAGCCTGCGCGAGACGCACAAGGAGCGGATGAAGCTCGACGCGACAGGTGCGATCCTGGCGACACTCGGCTGCACCGCCGCTGTGTTCGGCTTCTCCATGGGTCCCGAGAAGGGCTGGCTCACGCCGATCACCCTCGGCTCTATATCCGCCGCGGTCGTGTTCTTCACCGCGTTCGTCATCGCCGAGCGCAGTGCCCAGAACCCCGTCGTCCCGTTCGAGTTGTTCAGGGACCGCAACCGACTGGCGACTTTCGTCGCGATCTTCCTGGCGGGCGGTGTGCTGTTCACGCTGACCGTGACCATCGGGCTGTACGTGCAGGACATCCTCGGCTACAGCGCGCTTCGGGCCGGGATCGGCTTCATCCCGTTCGTTCTCGCGATGGGCGTCGGCCTCGCAGTGTCCTCACAGCTGGTTTCGGTGTTCTCGCCGCGCGTGCTGACGATCGCAGGCGGTGTGCTCGTGCTCGGCGCCATGCTGTACGGCTCCACCCTGAACGCGGGCATTCCGTACTTCCCGAACCTCGTCGCGCCGATCACGATCGGCGGTGTCGGGATCGGCTTGATCGTCGTCCCGTTGACCCTCTCGGCGATCGCCGGTGTCGGCTTCGACCAGATCGGCCCGGTCTCGGCGATCGCGCTGATGCTGCAGAACCTCGGCGGACCGCTCGTGCTCGCCATCATCCAGGCCGTGATCACGTCGCGGACGCTGTATCTGGGCGGCACCACCGGACCGGTGAAGAACATGGACTCCGTGCAGATGCACGCCCTCGACCAGGGTTACGCGTACGGCCTGCTGTGGGTCGCTGCGGTGGCCGTTGCGGTCGGCGCAGTGGCGCTGTTCATCGGCTACACGGCCGAACAGGTCGGGCATGCGCAGGAAGTCAAGGACGCGATCGATCAGGGCGACCTGTAGACGCTGCCGCGATTTCGGCGTGGTCGGTTGCGCGCAGCGCCACTGAGCGCGCTCAACCCGCTTCTCTGTAGGCTGGCAGTTCATGTCTGCGGCGGGTGGTTCCAGCGAGTCGGCGGACCCCTCTCAGCATCGTCTGACAACGCACGTTCTCGGCATCGCGATATTCGCGATCACCGGCATGCAGTTGATGGCGACGCTCGACGGCACCATCGTCATCGTCGCGCTGCCGCGCCTGCAGGCCGATCTCGACCTCTCCGACGCAGCCAAGAGCTGGGTCATCACCGCCTATGTGCTGACGTTCGGCGGCCTGCTGTTGATCGGCGGCCGCGTCGGCGACGCCATCGGGCACAAGCGGGCGTTTCTGTCCGGCGTTGGCGTGTTCACCATCGCGTCGCTGGTGTGCGGCCTGGCCACCGACGGCCTCACCCTGATCATCGCCCGCGCGGTGCAGGGCACCGGCGCGGCCATCGCGGCGCCCACGGGGCTGGCGCTGATCGCGACGACCTATGCCGTCGGGCACGCCCGCAACCGCGCGTTCGCGGTATCGGCCGCGATGCAGGCCTCCGGTTCCGTGCTTGGCCTCGTGCTCGGCGGCGCGCTGACCGTCGTGTCGTGGCGGCTGGCATTCCTGATCAACATCCCGATCGGCATCATCATCATCTGGGTGGCCGTGACCCGGCTGGCCGAGACGCACCATGAGCGACTCAAACTGGACGTCGCCGGTGCGGCGCTGGCGACCCTGGCCTGTACGTCGGCGGTGCTGGTGTTCACGCAGGGTCCGGCCAGGGGCTGGATGAACCCGTGGGTGGTCGGTGCGGGCGTGGCAGCCGTCGTGTTCCTTGCCGCATTCCTGCTCGTCGAGCGGACCGCCGAACACCCGATCGTGCCGTTCTCGGTGTTCGACAACCGCAGCCGGGTCATGACGTTCGCGTCGCTGTTCATGGCGGGCGGGGTGATGCTGACCGCGACCGTGATCATCGGGCTCTACGTCCAAGACGTGATGGGCTACTCGGCGCTGCGGGCCGGCGTGGCCTTCCTGCCGTTCGCGGGCGCGTTCGGATTGGGCACCCTGTTGGCGACGCACGCGGCGCCGCGGATCGCCCCGCGGTGGCTGATCATCGGATGTGGTGTGCTGGTGCTCGCGGCCATGTTGTACGGCTCGACACTGGACCGCTCGATTTCGTATTTCCCCGATTTCGTCGTGCTGATCCTGGTGGGCGGCTTCGGAATCGGCGTGATCTCGGTGGTGCTGCCGCTGTGTGCGGTTGCCGAGGTCGGGCCGCGGGAGATCGGGCCGGTGTCGGCCATCCAATTGATGGTCTACAACCTCGGTGGACCCCTTGTGCTTGTCGTGATCCAGGCCGTCATCACATCGCGGACACTGTATTTGGGCGGCACCACGGGCCCGGTGTCCGATATGACGCCAAGCCAGATCGATGCGCTGGACGCCGGTTACACCTATTCGCTTCTGTGGGTCGCCGGGATCGCGGTGGTGGTCGGCGCGGCAGCGCTTGGCATCGGCTTCACCGCCCGCCAGATCGCGAGCGCCCAGCACATCCGCGAGGCGTTCGAAGCAGGCGAGCTCGAGGAAGACCTCGAACAAGACGCGGTGTAGAAGTCCGACCTCATAGCCGCGCGCATGTCACACTTTCGGCGTGAGCGTCGGCCGCGTCAAATACGCACGCAACGGCGACATCCGGCTTGCCTATCGAGAGATGGGCGACGGCGACATCCCGGTCGTGCTCGTTCCCGGTTGGGTCAGCAATGTCGATCTCTACGCAGATCCGACAACGCTGTACGGCGCGGTCGCAGAGCGGATGGCCCACGGCACACGATTGGTGGTGTGGGACAAGCGGGGGACGGGTTTGTCCGATCCAGTAACCGATATCCCCACCCTGGACGAACGCATGGATGATCTGCGTGCGGTGCTCGACGCCGCCGAAATGGAATCGCCTGCCCTGGTCGGAATGTCCGAAGGCGGACCGATGAGCATCTTGTTCGCGGCCACCTACCCCGAGCGTGTGCGCTCACTGGTTCTGTACGGGACAGCAGCACGATTCTCGCCGGAATTACCCGATTTTCCATGGGGCATCACCCCCGAACAAGCTGACGAGGTTCGTAAGGACATCGAGAACAACTGGGGCGCAGGAGCATTCGCCGAGATGTTCTTCGGGCCGATCGCCGACGTGCCCGGCGTGCGTGACATGTTGGGTAAGGAACAACGGGCCTCCGCGAGCCCGATGATGGCGCGGCTGTTGTGGGAGGCCGTCCTGCAGATCGACGTTCGCGCTGTGCTGGGGTCTGTCCGCACGCCGACATTGGTGCTCTCCAGGAAAGGGGATCGCGTTGCCCCCTTTGAAGCGTCGGCAGCTCTCGCGTCGGGCATACCCAACGCCGAGCTTCGCGAACTGCCACCCGGTGAGCACTACGCAATCGACCTGACAGATCTGTTGCCTCGTGCAGTGCTCGAATTCGTCGGCCAGCAGGCCGATGCCGCGCTGACCGAGCGGGTGCTGAGCACCGTCCTGTTCACCGACATCGTGGGTTCGACGGAACTGCTGGCCGCCCACGGCGACGATCACTGGCGCCGACAGCTCGACGACCACGACCGACTGGTCGACACCGTGCTCGCCCGGCACGGCGGGCGCCGGGCCAAACACACCGGCGACGGAATCTTCGCGTTGTTCGACGGCCCGACCAAGGCCGCGCGGTGCGGTCTCGATCTGGTTCCCGCGCTGGCCACCCACGGCATCCCGATCCGCGCCGGTGTGCACATCGGCGAATGCGAGAAGCGCGGCGACGAGTGGAGCGGGATGGCCGTCCACGTCGGCGCCCGGATCGGCGCGATGGCCGGAGCCGGTGAGGTGCTGACCAGCCGCACGGTGCGCGACCTCTCCGTCGGGTCCGGACTGGTCTTCGAAGGCCTCGGGCTCCACCGTCTGAAGGGACTGCCCGAGGACACCGAGGTGTTCCGCGTCAAGGTCGCCTGAGCGCTCACTAAGCTTGCGGGCTGTGATCACCCGCATGTCCGAGCTGTTCCTGCGCACGCTGCGCGATGACCCCGCCGACGCCGAGGTTCCCAGCCACAAGCTGCTGATCCGCGCAGGCTACGTGCGCCCGATCGGACCGGGGCTGTACAGCTGGCAGCCCCTCGGTCTGCGGGTGCTCCGCAACGTCGAGCGTGTTGTGCGCGAGGAGATGAACGCGATCGGTGGACAGGAGATCCTGTTTCCCGCGCTGCTTCCGCGCGCCCCCTACGAGACCACCAACCGGTGGACCGAGTACGGCGACGGCGTCTTCCGGCTGAAGGACCGCCGCCAGAACGACTATCTACTCGGCCCCACCCATGAGGAGCTCTTCACGCTGACGGTGAAGGGGGAGTACAGCAGCTACAAGGACTTCCCGGTGCTGCTGTACCAAATCCAGACGAAGTACCGCGACGAGGCGCGACCGCGCGCGGGCATCCTGCGCGGCCGCGAGTTCGTCATGAAGGACTCCTACTCCTTCGACGTCGACGACGAAGGTCTGCGGGCGGTCTATCGCCAACACCGCGACGCCTACCAGCGCATCTTCGACAGGCTGGGGGTTCGCTACGTGATTGTGTCCGCCGTCTCGGGGGCGATGGGTGGCAGCGCCTCTGAGGAGTTTCTCGCCGAGAGCGAGGTCGGCGAGGACACCTTCGTCCGCTGCCTTGAGTCCGGGTACGCCGCGAACGTCGAGGCGGTGGTGACCGCGGCGCCCGAGGCCCTGCCGATCGAGGGCCTGCCGGAGGCCACCGTGTACGACACGCCGGACACTCCGACCATTGCCACGCTGGTGGACTGGGCCAACAGCGTCGACCTCGGGCGGGAGATCGGCGCCGCCGACACGCTCAAGAACATCCTGCTCAAAACCCGTCAGCCCGGCGGTGAATGGGAGCTGCTGGCCATCGGTGTGCCCGGCGACCGTGAGGTCGACGAAAAGCGCCTCGGTGCAGCGCTCGACCCCGCCGAGTACGCGCTGCTCGACGATGCCGACTTCGCCAAGAACCCCTTCCTGGTGAAGGGCTACGTGGGTCCGAAGGGATTACGGGACAACGGTGTTCGCTATCTGGTCGATCCGCGAATCGTCGAGGGGACGGCGTGGATCACCGGTGCGGATGCCCCCAACAGGCACGTGGTCGGCCTTGTGATGGGACGGGACTTCACCGCCGACGGCACCATCGAGGCCGCCGACGTCCGTGACGGCGACCCGTCCCCGGACGGCGCGGGCGCGCTGGTGTCGGCCCGTGGCATCGAGATCGGCCATATCTTCCAGCTGGGCCGCAAGTACACCGAAGCCTTCGCCGTCGACGTGCTCGGCGAGGACGGTAAGCCCGTGCGGCCGACCATGGGCTCCTACGGCATCGGGGTGTCCCGGCTGGTGGCGGTGATCGCCGAACAGCACCACGACGAGCTGGGCCTGCGCTGGCCGTCGTCGGTGTCGCCGTTCGACGCCCACGTCGTCATCGCCAACAAGGACGACGCCGCGCGCGCAGGTGCCGGTGAGCTGGCCGACGAATTGGACCGGCTCGGTGTCGAGGTGCTGCTCGACGATCGGAAGGCGTCACCCGGCGTGAAGTTCAAGGACGCCGAACTGCTCGGGGTGCCGTGGATCGTGGTTGTCGGGCGCGGCTGGGCCGACGGGGTCGTCGAGCTGCGCAACCGGTTCAGCGGTGAAACGCGC
Source organism: uncultured Actinomycetota bacterium (assembly GCA_963756865.1). Taxonomy (GTDB): domain Bacteria; phylum Actinomycetota; class Actinomycetes; order Mycobacteriales; family Mycobacteriaceae; genus Mycobacterium. The sequence goes on from CAVWPQ010000029.1 coordinate 193,498, forward strand.
GAGGTCGCCGTCGACGGCGCGGCTGCCGCGATCGCCGCGGCGCTCGCCTCTTAACCGCGAGCTGGGCCTACACCGCGAGCAGACACAAAAGTGCCCTCGATCACGGATTTCTGGGTACTTTTGCGTCTGCTCGCGGAGAAAAGGTGGACTATTCGCTGCCGCCGGGGAAGGCCACGGTGATCGGCCAAACGCCGAGCACCTTGCTCCAGCGCGCGGCGGTCACCGCCGTCTGCGTCAGCGCCTTGACCGCGAACGTGCGCTCCTCGGTCGTCGTCGCCTGTTCCAGCACCGCCCGCCATGCCACGGCGGAGTCCTCCTCCACCCGCACCGCGAGGTTCGCCGCATCGGTGGGGTTCTCCACCTGCGTCGGCACCTGATAGCCGGCCGCGGGCAGCGGCGGGTCCACGCCGCGCTCCTTGAGCATCTCGATAGCGGCCTCGCGACGTTCGCGGTGTTCCCTCATCGCCATCGCCACCAGGTCGTTGTCGTCCGGGGTGGAATGTGCCGACACCAGCCCGTAGCCGTAGATCGCGCCGTGTTCTGTGGTCAGGGCGTCGAACAGCGCCGCGGCATCGGCATCGGGTGGTCGGGTCGGGCCGGTCGGTTCTGCGTCGCGCGACGACGTCGTCGTCGGCGTGGGTTCGGCCGATGTCACGGTGCGCCGCCCCCGGACGCGAGGGCCACCGCGTAGGCCGCCGTGCATGACGCGGCGATCGAGCCGAGCAGCCCGGCGCGGTATCCGGACATCGTCACGGCCAGCCCGCCCGCACTCTCGGCCGATTTCTTCAATGCGGCGACGACATCCCTGGCAGTCGGCGCGCTGGCCTTGGCGGCGGTCGTGCTCGTCGTCGTCGTTGCCGACGTGGACGTGGCGGGCTCGCCCGTCAGTCGGGCGATCTCATCGGACAACGCTTCTGCGTGCTTCGACCGCTCCGACGACACCGAGGCCAGCGCGGGTCGCTGCGGCGGTTTCGCGGCGTCGGCGGCGTCGCTGGCCAGCTGACTGTCGCTACGGGCCATATCGAGCTGTGTCGTGAGGTCGGCGAGCTCCGGTGGCGGCGCAGGCTTGCCGCATGCGACGCCGGTGACGCCGACCGCCGCAAGAGCCGCCGCCCCGACCAGCATGCGGCGCCTGCTGACGACTGGGAGGGCACTCGGCACAGCGCCATCCTGCCATTGCCGAAATCGGCGCTGTGTATTCGCTGGGCACCGCCGCGAGATTGCAGTTCGCCTGTAGTTCACTGGCGTATCGTTGGCCCGGTCGGAACAATTCAACATGAGGAGCTCGCCGTGGCATCGGATCCGCAGCTGCGGACTGCGAAATTGCCCTCGCAGAAGCAGGTGATCGAGCTACTCGGCGGTGAGTTCGCGCGCGCAGGATACGAAATCGAAGACGTCGACATCGACGCCGCCGCACGTCCGCCGCGCATCACCGTGATTGCTGACGGCGACAACGGACTCGATCTCGATTCGATCGCCACCCTCTCGCGGGCCGCATCCGAAAAGCTCGACACCGTCGACTCGGAGAATTCCTGGACGCCCTATGTGCTCGAGGTGACATCGCGGGGTGTGGACCGGCCGCTCACGGACGAGAAGCATTTCCGGCGCGCGCGCGGCCGCAAGGTCGAGCTGACGCTGACCGACGGATCGCAGCTGACCGGAAGGCTCGGCGAGACCAGGGACGATACCGTCAGTGTGGTGGTGCCCGATGGGCGAAGGGGGGACTACTCGGTCCGCGAACTGCCACTCGGCGAGATCGACAAAGCCGTTGTCCAGGTGGAGTTTTCACCACCGAACCAGCGTGAGCTCGAGCTGGCCGGCCAAACGGGTAAGGGGGCTGGAGCATGAATATTGACATGGCTGCACTGCACGCCATCGAGGCCGACAAGGGCATCACGGTCGATGTCGTCGTCGACACCATCAAGTCCGCGTTGCTCACCGCGTATCGCCACACCGAGGGGCACGAGGCCGACGCGCGTATCGAGATCGATCGCAAGACCGGAGTGGTGCAGGTTCTGGCGCGCGAAACCGACGAAGACGGCAACGTCCTCAACGAATGGGACGACACCCCAGAGGGATTCGGCCGGATTGCGGCCACCACTGCGCGCCAGGTGATCCTGCAGCGCCTGCGTGATGCCGAAAACGAGAAGAACTACGGCGAGTTCTCCACCCGCGAGGGGGAGATCGTCGGTGGTGTCATCCAGCGTGACAGTCGCGCGAACGCCCGCGGCCTCGTCGTCGTCCGAATGGGTAGCGAGACCAAGGGCTCCGAGGGCGTGATTCCGTCGGCTGAGCAGGTCCCGGGCGAGAGCTACGAACACGGCGACAGGCTGCGTTGCTACGTCGTCGGTGTCTCCCGCGGCGCCCGCGAACCGCTGATCACGTTGTCGCGCACGCACCCTAATCTGGTCCGCAAGCTGTTCTCGCTCGAGGTCCCCGAGATCGCCGACGGCTCCGTGGAGATCGTCGCGGTGGCGCGCGAGGCGGGACACCGGTCCAAGATCGCAGTGACGTCCCGGGTCCCTGGGCTCAACGCCAAGGGCGCATGCATCGGGCCGATGGGCCAGCGGGTTCGCAACGTGATGAGCGAGCTGTCGGGCGAGAAGATCGACATCATCGACTACGACGAGGATCCCGCGAAGTTCGTCGCCAACGCTCTGTCACCGGCCAAGGTGGTGTCCGTACAGGTCATCGACGAGGCCGGCCGCGCAGCGCGCGTGGTGGTGCCCGACTTCCAGCTGTCGCTGGCCATCGGCAAGGAAGGCCAGAACGCCCGGCTGGCCGCCCGGTTGACCGGCTGGCGGATCGATATCCGCAGCGACGCCGCCCCTGCGCCGGAGGCCTCGCCGAATCCCGACGCGGCACACGGCGCTGTGCACGACCGATAGCCGAATTCGGCCGGTTCGGTCCGCAGGAGCTCAGACGGTAGACTCAGGCGTGATCCAGCGCGAGACTTCGGCTTCGCCGCATCGAAGTACGGATGGACCCGTACGGACATGCGTCGGCTGCCGGAAGCGAGAGCTGGCCGTCGAACTGCTTCGGGTAGTGGCTGCAGGCGACGGGAATGGCAATTACGCCGTAACCGTTGACGCAGCAGGTAACCTGCCTGGGCGGGGTGCTTGGTTGCATCCTGACCAGCAGTGTTTGCACGCAGCAATCCGGCGGCGAGCATTCGCTCGAGCGTTGCGCATCACCGGCTCACCGGAAACGTCCGGGGTGTCGAAGTACTTGGAGTTGATCGAAGGATCACTCGAAGCGCCTCGGCGCCCGGCTACAGAACAGGCAGCGAAGAACATGAGCACACCGTGAAGTCCAGACGATGACCATGCGTCATAGCTAAACCCGAGGCGCGGCCCTACCACCGCTGTCGCCTCTAAGACAGGAGAGAAGTGGCAGGCAAGGCCCGCGTACACGAGTTGGCTAAGGAACTCGGTGTAACCAGCAAGGAAGTACTCGCCCGACTGAGCGAACAGGGCGAATTCGTTAAATCCGCGTCCTCCACCGTGGAGGCCCCCGTGGCGCGCAGGCTGCGCGAATCCCTGGGTGGAGCGAAGCCCGCGGCGGATAAGGCCAAGGCCGACGGTAATGGCGCGCCCGCCAAGAAGGCGCCCGCCAAGGCAGCTCCCGCGCCGGAGGCGGCGCCGGCAGCAGCCAAGCCTGCGGCCCCGGCAGTCCCTGCGGCCCCGGCCCCGACTCCGGCTCCCGCCGAGCCCGAGGCGCCCGCACCCGCTGCAACGGCGGCGGCCGCACCGGCGGACGCGCCCGCGCGTCCCGGCCCAACCCCCGGTCCCAGGCCGGCAACTCCCGGCCCGAAGCCGGCGCCGCGTACCCCGCGCGTCGGCAACAACCCGTTCTCGTCGGCGCAGCCGGTCGAGCGGGCGATTCCCCGTCCGCAGGCACCGCGACCAGGCGCCCCGCGACCCGGTGGTGGCCCGCGTCCCGGCGCCACGCCGGGCAATATGCCTCCCCGCCCGCCCGGCGCGCGGCCAGGCGGGCCCGGCCGTCCGGGCGGCGCGCGTCCGGCACCCGGCGGTCGTGGCCCCGGCGGCGGCGCTGGTGGCGGCGGTCGTCCCGGTGGTGGCGGCGGCGGTAACTACCGCACCGGCGGTCCCGGTGGCGGCGGTCCCGGCGGCGGCGCACCCGCAGGTGGCGGCGGCTACCGCGGTCGTCCAGGTGGTGGCGGTCGTCCCGGTCAGCGCGGCGGCGCAGCGGGTGCGTTCGGTCGTCCCGGCGGTGCACCCAAGCGCGGCCGTAAGTCCAAGAGGGCGAAACGCGCGGAATACGAGAACATGCAGGCACCGGTTGTCGGTGGCGTGCGGTTGCCGCACGGCAACGGCGAGACCATCCGGCTGGCCCGCGGCGCATCGCTGTCCGATTTCGCCGAGAAGATCGACGCCAACCCGGCTGCGCTGGTGCAGGCGCTGTTCAACCTCGGCGAGATGGTCACCGCTACCCAGTCGGTCGGCGATGACACGCTGGAGCTGCTAGGCAGCGAGATGAACTACAAGGTTCAGGTCGTGTCGCCCGAGGACGAGGACCGCGAGCTGCTCGAGTCCTTCGATCTCACCTACGGCGAGGACGAGGGCGACGAGTCCGACCTTGAAAGCCGCCCACCGGTGGTCACCGTGATGGGTCACGTCGACCACGGCAAGACCCGACTGCTCGACACCATCCGCCAGGCCAACGTCCGCGAGGAGGAGGCCGGTGGCATCACCCAGCACATCGGCGCCTACCAGGTCGCGGTCGATTTCGACGGCGGCCAGCGGCTGATCACCTTCATCGACACCCCCGGTCACGAGGCGTTCACCGCCATGCGTGCCCGTGGCGCAAAGGCGACCGACATCGCGATCCTGGTCGTCGCCGCCGACGACGGCGTCATGCCGCAGACGGTGGAGGCCATCAACCACGCGCAGGCGGCTGAGGTGCCGATCGTGGTTGCGGTCAACAAGATCGACAAGGAAGGCGCCGATCCGTCGAAGATCCGCGGCCAGCTGACCGAATACGGTTTGGTGCCAGAGGAGTTCGGCGGCGACACCATGTTCGTCGACATCTCCGCCAAGCAGGGCACCAACATCGCGGCGCTGGAGGAAGCGGTTCTGCTGACCGCCGACGCCGCCCTCGATCTGCGGGCCAACCCCGAGATGGAGGCCCAGGGTGTGGCCATCGAAGCGCATCTCGACAGGGGTCGCGGACCGGTGGCCACCGTGCTCATTTCGCGCGGCACCCTTCGGGTCGGCGACTCGATCGTGGCGGGCGACGCCTACGGTCGCGTCCGCCGCATGGTCGACGAGCATGGCGAGGACGTCGATGCCGCGCTGCCGTCGCGACCGGTGCAGGTCATCGGTTTCACGTCGGTGCCTGGCGCCGGTGACAACCTGCTCGTCGTCGACGAGGACCGCATCGCGCGACAGATCGCCGACCGTCGCAGCGCGCGCAAGCGCAACGCGTTGGCCGCGCGCAGCCGCAAGCGGATCAGCCTCGAGGACCTGGATTCGGCGCTGAAGGAAACCAGCCAGCTGAACCTGATCCTGAAGGGCGACAACGCGGGCACCGTCGAGGCGCTCGAGGAGGCCCTCCTTGGCATCCAGATCGACGATGAGGTGGAACTGCGCGTCATCGACCGCGGCGTCGGCGGCGTCACCGAGACCAACGTCAACCTGGCGTCGGCATCGGATGCGGTGATCATCGGCTTCAACGTCCGTGCCGAGGGCAAGGCCACAGAGCTGGCCAACCGCGACGGCGTCGAGATCCGCTACTACTCGGTGATCTACCAGGCCATCGATGAGATCGAGAGCGCGCTCAAGGGCATGCTCAAGCCGATCTACGAGGAGAAGGAGCTGGGCCGCGCGGAGATCCGGGCGATCTTCCGGTCTTCCAAGGTCGGCAACATCGCCGGCTGCCTGGTCACCTCGGGCATCATCCGCCGCAACTCCAAGGCGCGGCTGCTGCGCGACAACGTCGTGGTCGCCGAGACCATGACCGTCTCCTCGCTGCGGCGTGAGAAGGACGACGTCACCGAGGTGCGCGACGGTTACGAGTGCGGTTTGACGCTGACGTACTCCGACATCAAGGAAGGCGACGTCATCGAGACCTACGAGCTCGTCGAGAAGGAACGCACGTGATGAGCCGCCAGGCGAAGAACAGAGCGCCTGGGTATGCCTGATCCGGCACGAGCACGCCGGCTGGCCAAGCGCATATCCGAGATCGTCGCTATGGCGATCGAGTACGAGATCAAGGATCCGAGGCTGGCCGGTGTCACGATCACCGACGCCAAGGTGACCAACGACCTGCACGACGCCACGCTCTACTACACGGTGCTGGGAAAGTCGCTGGCCGAAGAGCCGGACTACGCAGGCGCGGAGGCCGGGCTGGCGAAGGCGACGGGTGTGTTGCGCAGCAGGGTGGGGGCGGCGCTCGGCGTGCGCTTCACCCCGACCTTGGCATTCGCGCGCGACAACGTGCCCGATACGGCCAACCGGATGGAGGAGCTGCTGGCCCGCGCTCGCGCCGCAGATGAGGATTTGGCGAGAGTTCGACAGGGTGCCAAGCACGCGGGCGACCAGGACCCGTATCGTCAGGAGGACCGGGTGGTGGGGGAATTCCCCGCTGGCGAAGCCAGTGAGGGAGGTTCCGGCGGGGAGCTGGATGACGAGCGAGACGCTGAGGAAACCGTTGACCGCGATTGACCCGAAGACCGACGCAGACTTGACGGGTCAGCGCGTCGATGCCGGCGAAGCGGTCGAATTGCTCAGCGCGGCAGGCTCCATCAGCGTGGTCTGTCACGTCTATCCCGACGCCGACACCGTCGGTGCAGGCCTGGCGTTGGCACTCGTACTCGACCACGCGGGCAAAGACGTCGAGGTGAGCTTCGCCGAGCCGGCCGGCCTGCCCGAGTCCCTGCAGTCGCTTCCCGGCGGACATCTGCTCATTCCGCCCATCGACATGCGCCGCGACGCCGACCTGGTGGTCACCGTCGACATTCCGAGCGTGAACCGGCTCGGGTCGCTTCGCGAGCTGGCTGAACCGGGGCGGGAGGTGCTGGTGATCGATCACCACGCGTCCAACCAGCTGTTCGGGAGCGCCAACTTCGTCGACCCGTCGGCGGACTCGACCACGATGCTGGTCTCCGAACTGCTCGACGCCTGGGACAAGCCGATCGACGCAGGCGTCGCACACTGTCTCTACGCCGGTCTGACCACCGACACCGGATCTTTCCGCTGGGCCAGCGCCCGCGCCCACAAGCTGGCCGCCAGGCTGGTCGAGTTGGGTGTCGACAACGCCGCCATCAGTCGCACGCTGCTGGATACGCATCCCTTCGCGTGGCTGCCGATGCTGTCGCGTGTGCTGGCATCCGCCAAGTTGCTCCCCGACGCCGCCGAAGGCCGCGGTCTCGTATATGCCATTGTCGGACACCAGGAATGGGTCGAGGCACGGCCGGAGGAAGTCGAAAGCGTCGTCGACATCGTGCGCACCACCCAACAGGCCGAGGTCGCCGCGGTGTTCAAGGAGATCGAGCCGGGACACTGGTCAGTATCGATGCGGGCCAAGTCGATGGATCTCGCGACGATCGCGAGCGCATTCGGTGGCGGCGGACACCCGCACGCCGCGGGCTACTCGACATCCGGATCGGCCGACGACGTCGTCCAGGCACTCCACGTTGCCCTCGGCTGACGGGCGCCAGCGGCACCTTGGCTAACCCCGGCCCTGATGTTCCGGTCGCTCCCGCGACCGGTCGCCGCATCGCCGGGTTGGCGCTGCCCGCGCTCGGAGTGCTGGCCGCCGAACCCATCTACCTGCTTTTCGACCTTGCGATCGTCGGGCGGCTTGGCGCTGTCAGCCTGGCAGGCCTCGCCATCGGCGGACTGATACTGAGCACGTTGAGTTCGCAGATGACGTTCCTGTCCTACGGCACCACGGCGCGCTCGGCTCGTTTCTTTGGCGCGGGCAACCGTGAGGCGGCGGTCCGTGAAGGGGTGCAGGCGACGTGGCTCGCCGTCGGCATCGGCGCTTTGGTCATCGCGGTGTTCCAGATCGTCGCAGTACCACTGGTTTCTGCGCTCGCGGCGGGTGGCGACATTGCTTCGGCTGCCCTTCCGTGGGTACGGATCGCGATCTTCGGCGTGCCGGCCATCCTGATCTCGGCCGCAGGTAACGGTTGGATGCGCGGCGTGCAGGACACCATGAGACCGCTGCGCTACGTGGTGTTCGGGTTCGCCGTGTCGGCGGTGCTGTGCCCGCTGCTGGTGTACGGCTGGCTCGGTATGCCGCGCCTGGAGCTCATCGGTTCGGCAATCGCCAACCTCGTCGGCCAATGGCTGGCCGCCCTGCTGTTCTGCGGCGCCCTTCTGGTCGAGCGGGTTCCGCTGCAAATCGAGCCGAAAGTGCTTCGCGCACAGGTGGTGATGGGTCGCGACCTGCTGCTGCGGACCCTGGCGTTTCAGGCCTGTTTCGTCTCGGCCGGAGCTGTCGCCGCCCGCTTCGGTGCGGCCGCCGTCGCCGCCCATCAGGTGGTGCTGCAATTGTGGAGTTTCCTGGCGCTGGTGTTGGACTCCCTCGCTATCGCGGCGCAGTCACTGGTGGGTGCCGCGCTCGGGGCGGGTGAGTTGGCGCACGCAAAGTCGGTCGCGTGGCGGGTGACGATCTTTTCCGCCGTCGCCTCCGCCGTGCTGGCCGGTGTCTTCGCCGTCGGCGCGTCGGTGTTCCCGACCGTGTTCACCTCCGACCGCTCCGTGCTGGACGCGATCGGGGTGCCATGGTGGTTCATGGTCGCCCAATTACCCGTCGCCGGAATCGTTTTCGCGCTGGACGGCGTGCTGCTCGGTGCCGGTGACGCGAAGTTCATGCGCAACGCCACCCTGGCCAGCGCGCTGGTGGGCTTCCTGCCGTTGATCTGGCTGTCGTTGATCTTCGGCTGGGGCCTGTTCGGCATCTGGTCGGGCCTGAGCACCTTCATGGTGCTGCGGCTCGTCTTCGTCGGCTGGCGGGCCTTCTCCGGACGCTGGCTGGTGGCGGGAGCAGGCTAGATATTGTCCCCGTAGGAGCACGCACGCCATGAGTTCCGGACACTTTTATGCCTGGTGCACAACGCTTTTCGAACGGCTACAGCGGCGGCATCGGCCGCGGAGGGTCGATCACCAGGTTCGGCGGTCCGGTGAGCGTGCCACCTCCAGGAGGTGGAGGTGGTAACGGCCACTGCGGAAAGTCCCACTCGGATGGCCATTGCAGCGGTGGCGGCGGGGGAGGTGGCGGTGCGGGCGGCTCGAGGATCACCGGCTCGTCGGTCACTGGTGGCGGTGACGGTGGAGGAGCGGGTGGCGGAGTCTGCTCGGGTGTCTGGATGGGTGTCTGCACGACTGTCGGTCGTTTCGGCGCCACCGGTACCGGCGGCGGAGACACCTTGACGGTCGGCAGCGGGGACGGCGGTGGATCGCTGTTCACCGGCATCACCGGTGGTGGTGCCTGCACTGTCTGGCTGACCCGTACCGGAGTCACAGCGGTGGTGGCGTCGCGTTGCTGCAGCCACACCATGGTCAGCCCGAGCGCGGCGATCAGCGCCGCGACGAACAACGCGGCAGGAAGCTTCGAACTGCGGATATGACGGGTACCGCCGTCGTGATCATTGGTATACGGGCTCGCCGAGGTGGTGAGCTCGACCTCACCGAGCGTCCTCTCGCGCAACCAGGCAGGGGCGGGGATGAACACCGGTGCGGCGCCGAGCAGCGCGACAGGGTTGACCAGCCGCCGTCGCTCCTCGTCGCAGATCCCGCAGGCCTCGATGTGGCGGGCGACGCGCTTGCGCATCAGCACCGTGAACGTGCCGTCCCAGCCGTCGAGGATGGTCGCGAGCTCAACGCACCGGTCCGGATCGGTTCGCACTCCGCGAGACACGAGCAAAGCGCCGAGGGCCCGTTCCACGGTTTCGCGCAGTCGGTGCACGATCGTGTTCGCGTTGACCTGGGTGACGCCGAGCGCCTCGGCCAGGTCGGCTCCGTCAAGGCCGTGCCGGTAGGCAAGCTCCAGTACCGAACGGTCACGGTCCGTCAGGCCACCAGCAGCGTCGCTGACTAGATCGGCGAGTTCGCCTCGGGCGGCGACGGTTTCGGGACTTGGATCATCGGAGACAGTATCGGGCAGTTCGTCGGATACGGTAACCCGGTCACGGTCGCGGATTCTGCGCAGCGCCTCGCTCCTGGCGATCGAGTACAGCCACGGGCGCAGCTTGTCGGGTTCGCGCAGCTGCGTCATCCGGGTGACGGCGATGCAGAACACGTCCTGAACGCAGTCGGCGGCGCCGTCGCGGTCCCGCAGCATGCCCCAGCAGAAATCGTGCAGTCGGTCCGCGTAGCGGTCATAGATTCCTGCGAGCGCGGAGCGGTCGCCCGCCGCCGAGGCGAGCGCCAACTCCGCATCCGTGCCGTAAGGGCCTGCGATGTCCCAATCAGCGGCAGCCGTCATGGTCATGGCTTGGCGATCGAATTGAACCGGCTACTGGGCACCTGGCGGCTCGACTCGTCCTGCTTCTTCGGCGGGTTGTTCGGCAGATTCACGGTGAACCTGCTGCTCGCAACCGGCTTCAGGTCGTTCGTCGTCGGCTTCTTCAGCGAGGGGTCGAGAATCGGCGCCTCGACGACGATGTTGTTGGGCGGTTCCGGGTCCGTCTCGTCGGGGATCTGGAACACGTCGTTGTTCGGCGGGTCGAAGACAGGCGGCTGCGGCTTCGGTGGCTCGGGAGCGGGCGCCTGAGGCTTCTCGCCCAGCGGCGGGATGTAGACATCGACGACGACGGGCGGCGCGACGACGGGCGGCGTCTGCGGTGCCGCGGCGACCTCTTCGTTCGTCTTCGATTCGGCGGCAACCGGATTCGGTGTGCTCTGCGGAACCGACTTCGGTGCCGGGGCCTGCGCAGCGGCGGGTTTCTGCTGCGTCTGGGTGGTTCTCGGCACGCTTGGTGCTGAAGGCAGCTGCTCTGTCGAGACGCCGAATCCGGGCACGACGACCGTCGGCGGAGCGATGTCCCGGTAGCCGAACAGGACGGCGCCGAGGGTGGCGCCACCGATGATTCCGGTGGCCACCGCGGCGAACAGCTTGCCGCGTGATCCGCCACGATCGCGGTCGTCGTAGGGGTCGGCGCTCGCGTACACATAGGTGATGTCGTCGTCGAGCTCACCCAGCGGGCTGGACATCCACGCCTCGGCGACCGTGTACGTGTCGGGGTCGTCGTAGTAGGCCGCTGCGATCGTGTCGCAGGCCGATTCCGTGTCCCATGTAGTGGTCATGATGTCCTCCGGTGACTCCTCGCGATCCCTGTCGAATCGCTGCTATAGGTAGGAGCGCCCAGGCCCGGGATTTCTGACACTTTTTCCGAAGCGAATCTGCGAGCCTGGTAACCGCCCAGGTCAGCCTGTGATCGGCGTCGGAACCACCGCGCCGAGGCCACCGATCTCGACGTCGACGGTGGTCACATCGGCAGGTGGGGCCGCATAGAAGCCCCACAGCTGCACCGACTGGCCGGGCATCAGCAAGTGGGAAACGGTCGGCTCGAACAGGCCGGTCGGTGGGCCCGCGAGAATGCTGAAACCTTCGAGCAGTTCGCCGCCGGTGGTGCAGACGTTCGACCGCATCATCCGGACTCTGTCGGCCACGGTGATGCCGGTGGGGCGGTCGATGGGGTTGGTGAGGCCGCTTTCCTGTGGGACCTCGATCGCCGTGGATGTCGGATTCGTCAGCGTGACGGTGGTGAGCAGATGTCCGCCGACCCGTTTGACGCTGTCGACCCGTGCCGTCGCACCCTGGGCCGCGAGGTCGTCGGTCAACGGTCGCGCTTCGAGCTGCGGCGGTGCGGAGGCTGTCATATCTCCTGTGTGGATCTCCACCCGACGGTTCTGCGCCCGCCCATCAGGGTTGTCGCTGCCGTCCGGGTTGCTGTTGGCAGCCACAGGACGCGACTCACCGAAGCCGATTGCGGTGAAGGTAGATCCGCTACCCAGCTTCTCCTGCAGCGCCGCCTGGACTGACGCCGCCCGCGCCTCGGACAGCAGCTGATTGGAGGGATCGTCGCCGATGGCATCGGTGTGTCCCTCGATCGTGATAGTTCCTTCGGCTGACCCGATCTGGTCCTCGACCCCGTCGAGCGCGGCGTGGGCAGCCGGGGTGAGTTCCGATTTGCCGAATTCGAACAGCACATCACTGGGTAGCGTGATCTCCACCGGCGTATCCGAGTCCTGCGCTTCGGCGCCCTCGCTCGTGCACATCAACGTGTTGACGTACGGCTCGTCATCTCGAGGACCGGTGAGGACTGGGTCGTCGACGAGTGCAACGGAGCCCGCCGGCTGGACCGGCACCTCGACAGGCAGCAGCACGTCGGTCATGAACCAGAGCTTGGTGGCGTCCTGCCGCGGAGCGGTGAATACCGCCGTGATGGTGGCAGCTGCACCGGGCGCGATCTCTTCGTACTGTCTGTCGCTGACCCGGCCGTCGAAGCCGGTTTTCTTCTGGACGTCATAGGCCGTTGCCCGCGGTATGTCCACCAGCTTGAAGTCGCGTTCGATCAGGCCCATGCCGAGGTCGTACGGCTCCACCGTTTGCGTCGTCTGATTGAACAGCTCGAACTGCAGCGCAATATCGTGTTCACCCACGCGCACCAGTCGAATGTCGCGGCCCTCCAACGGAAAAGCCGTCGACGCGGGTCTGGCGACGATGCCGCTGCCGTCACTGCTGGACGGCGCCGGCGCCGACAGCGTCGGCTCTTTCTGTTGCGATGGCGCGGGCATGGTGGCGTGTCCGCCGGTCGTGCAACCAGCGATGGTGACGACGGCTGTGAGCGCTGCGGCGGCCTTGATCGGCAACGTGGGTTGCTCCGTTCGCGATGTGCGCAGCCCAGAGTCGGCCGCGCTCATCGGTAGGAGCGCCGACGAAGCGGTCTCCGGACAGTTTTCGCGAAGTCGGTTGTGGGCGCCGCCGACGCACGGAAGGATCGACGCGGTGAACAGGCTTGTGTATGGCGTCGCTGCGATGGCACTGGTGAGCCTGATCCAGACGCCGCAGGCAACGGCAGAGCCTGAAACCGTCGGCACCGCCGTCAACGTGGTGATCAACACATCGTTCGAGCAGACCGCCGATGCCGACCAATGCGTTGGAGCCGGGGCGTTGGCCGCCGTTCGGAGAGGGGCGTCGGTGGTCCTCCTGGAGGGATCGGTTTCGCCCGATGCCCCCAAGGTGGCCGTCGGCCAGTTCTTCCGCTCCAGACTCAACGACGGTGTCTGCCAGGTGCTCTACATAACTAGTGCACCCGTCATGGGGAGCTTCAACGTTCAGTTCGTCGGCCCAGGCGGCGAGCAGAGTTCAGTATTCGGCCCGAACCGGTCCGAGCCCGTCACCGACCAGCCGGGCATCCAGCAGGTGGTTCACGTCGACCTGGGGTTCGAACCGCAGCCCTAGCCGGCGACGCGTGCGATGACTCCCCAGCCGAACTCGTTGGTGCGCACCTCGATATCGCCGAACCCGGCGGCGGCGAGTCGGGCGGGCAGGGTGGCCGGATCGACCGGGTTGTAGGTGTCGCCGTCGTGATGGGCCGCGAGTTCGTCGCTGCCCAAGCTGTCGCTGGCCACCAGCGGGGCACCCGGTTGCAGCACGCGGGCGATCTCCGCGAACAGCCGATCCTGAAGTTCGACGGTCGGTACGTGGTGCAGCATCGTGAAGCACGCCGCCCCGGAGAACCGGCCGTCGTGATAGGTGAGCGACGTCGCGTCGGCGTTGACGATCTCCACCGATGGGACGTCGGCGAAACGGTTGGTCAGCATGGCCGCCAGCTCTTCGTCGATCTCGACCGACGTGAGCCGGGGCACCGCCCCGCTCAGCACGTCGGTGGTGGCACCGTAGCCCGGACCGACCTCGAGTACATCGCCGCCGAGGTCGGTGTCGTTGAGCGCCCACGGCAGGATCACGTCCCGAATCGCCTGCCGCCACTCATCGCTGCCGCACATCTCGTGTGCTTTGTTCACACCGGCAGCCTATGCGCGGTCAACGCACCTGTGAACGGCCTCGCTCGATGACAGCTTCGCGGTTGCCGGCGATGTCGTCTCCGCTCGCGGTGTTCATCCATGCCCGTGCCGATGCCGCCTCGATCCACAGACCCTGGTCGGTCTGAGACTCGTCGATGCGGTGATAGGACGCCAGCAGCGCCCGCACAGCCTTGGGGTTGTTGCCGACGATCGATGCGGCGATCCGCCGCGCCGCAGGGAGCAGCTCCTCGTGGGCGACCACCTCGGTGACCAGTCCGGCGCGCAGCGCGTCGGTGGCAGAGAGGTAGTCACCGGTGAGGCTCATCCGCCGGGCCATGCCGACGCCGACCTTCTGGGGCAACCGCACCGACAGACCCCAGGTCGGCAGCAACCCCACCCTGGCGTGGGTGTCGGCGAACCGGGCCAGTTCGGAGGCGATGAGGATGTCGCAGTAGAGCGCCAGCTCGAGCCCGCCGGTGACCGCGGCGCCATTGATCGCGCCGATCACCGGTTTCGTCATCGGCGGCCACTTCGGCGAGATGTCGGGCAGCTCGGTGGTGTCTCCGAGCTCCTTGAGGTCCAGGCCCGCGCAGAACACCGGATCGGCGCCGGTCAGGATGACGACGTCGACGGCGTCGTCGGCCTCGGCATCGCGCAACGCGGCGAAGAACTGCTTACGCAGCGCAGACGACAGCGCGTTGCGCGATTGCGGGCGGTTCAATGTCAGCGTGCGCACCCGGTCTACGGTCTCGATGAGTAGCACCTCACCAGCGTTCGTCATGGCCTGAACCTATCGTGGACGCATGTGCCGAAACATCACCGAGCTGCGTGGGCTTGAACCGGCCGCGACCGACGAGGAAGTCGAGGCCGCCGCGCGGCAGTACGTCAGGAAGGTCAGCGGCGTGACGCGGCCGTCGGCGGCCAACGTCGATGCGTTCGAGGCCGCGGTCGCTGAGGTCACCGCAACGACCACGCGGCTACTGGCGTCACTGCCGCCGCGAAAGCAACCACCCAAGACCGTTCCGCCGTTGCGACGCCCTGAGGTGCGGGCCCGCATCGAGGCCCGAGCAGCCCAAGCCGCCGGCACGGGGTGACCGCGACGACGCTGACCCAGCCCGCGCTCAAGGAATGGAGCGCGGCGGTGCACGCGATGCTCGACGGCCGCCAGACGGTGTTGCTGCGCAAAGGCGGGATTCACGAGAAGCGGTTCACCCTCGACTCGCCGCACTTCCTGTTCTTCCCGACGGTCGCCCACAGCCATGCGCAGCGGGTCCGGCCCGAGTATCGCGACCTGCTCAGGCCGGCCGCCGATGACAGCACCGCGGAAGAGATCGTGTTGAGGGCGGGCGCGAAGGTCGTCGCCGCCGTTGAGGTCGCCCGGCCCGAGGGGCTGGAAGACATTGCGCCGCTGCATATCTGGACCGCCGAATCGGTGCGGTCCGATCGGCTGGACTTCCGGCCGAAGCACCGACTGACGGTGCTCGTCGTCCAGGTCAGCCCGCTGGCCGAGCCCGAGCGTCTGCCGCGGCTGCCGGAGTACGCAGGCTGCACCAGCTGGGTGCCGCTTCCGGTCAACCCGATGTGGTCGACGCCGGTACATGACGACGCGACACTGCGCGACATCGCTTCACGCGTGCGCGCGTCAGTCGCGTGACGGCAGGCGCCCCGCAGGCAGTCGCAGCCGTGACGCACCTTCCCCGAGGTGCACGGTGTGTCTTGCGGGCCGCAGCGACCGCGCGGTGAGCAGCGGCTCGTCGGTGCCGAGGTTACGCGCGAACCGAGGATGCGAGCCGCCCGCGACCAGCACCCTGATCCGGGAGCCCGCCCGAAACCGGTGCGCGACCGGGTCCAGTTCCAGCGTCACCGCGCCGGAATCGGTTGTACCACGCCGGTATCCGTCGCTGACGTTGCGGGATCGCCCCTTGGCGTCCACCTCGCTGACCCGGACGAACAGGTCGTTGTGCGGGTTGTCGCACGAGTGCGCGAGTTCGAGGACGGGATAGCCGACGACGTAGAGATCCTGCGACAGCGTGTCGCCGGTGAACGTCAGCACATCGGTGCGCGCCGCGAGCTTGTCATCCTTGCGGTAGCCGCCGACGGGGGAGAGCAGCCTGCCGCCCACGGTCGGTGTGGGGTCCGCGGGGTCGTAGGTGAACGTCGAGGCGTGCGCGGTGTCGGGTGGCACCGCATCGCCGAGGCGTCCGCCCGGCTGGAGATAGCGCACCTGCTCGGGCATCGGCGGCGGCCATTCGTCGAGGTCGAGCCAACGGTCGTGGTTGACCCGGATGCGGACGGGGCTGCGTTGGACGCCGCCGTTACCCGCCACGTGGGTGTCGAGGAAGGCCAGCGACTCGCGCAGCAGCGTTGGCGCGGCGGTGGTCAGCATGTGTGAGTGGGTCCAGGACCCGACTGTCATCGCGACCGGGACGTCCCGCTTGCGCAGTTGGGCGTACTGCTCGAGCGTCTGCTCGACGAACACGTCCTGCCATCCGGTGAGCAGCAGCACGGGGACAGTCGCACGCTCCAGCGCGGACTGCAGTTGAGTGCCCGACCAGAACGGGTCGTCGTGATCGGGGTGTTCGAGCCAGGACTCGTACCACGGCGCGGCCTCGCCGAGCAGTCGCCTGCCCGCCTCGCCTGCGGGCAGGGCGGCCGTCGCGCGCGATAACAACCGCCTGGCCCGAACCTGCCGCACGACGTTGCGGACCCGGCCCTTGTCCTCCTGGTGGGAGATCGAGTCGTTCCAGCCGAGAAAATCGTTGAGCCCGAACGACCCTGCGCCCCAGCGCGGTCCGCTGAGGTCATGCGGCCCGACGGTGATGATGGCGGCGGCCATCTCCGGAGGCGGGTCGGTCAGCAGCGCCCACTGCGTGAAGCCGAGATAGGAAGCGCCCATGGTGGCGAACGTCCCGGTGAACCACGGCTCGTCGCGCAGCCACGCCGCGGTGTCTGCCCCGTCGTCGATCTCGTGCACGAAGGGGTTGAAGTCGCCGCCGGAACCGAATGTGCCGCGGACGCTCTGCACGACGACGTGGTAGCCGCGCGACGCGTAGATGCTGCCGAACAGCACCGACACCGGATAGCCGCGACCGTAGGGGGTGCGAACCAGAAGTGTTCCCGCAGGATTCAGCGTCAGCGGCCGGTAATGGTCGGCGAGCAGCTCGACGCCATCGCGCATCGGCACGCGCAGATCACGAGCGACGTCGTATTCGCAGGTGTGCGGCGGCAGGCCCAACAGGCGGCCAATGGTGCGACCGATGAGGTTCTTGGCTTTGGTCACTGGATCGAGCCTACGCAGGAGGCGGGTCGCCCTTCTCGACTGCCTCGATGACCATGGCCATCAGCCAGTTGACGGCGTCGGTGGCCGTCGATCCGTCGACACCCCATACCCCGACGAGTCGCTCATAGCTGGGAAGGTTCCACAGCACGTCCAAAAGCCCTGCGGTGACGAGTTGTTCGTCCTCGGTCAGTTTCGGCGCGGATGCGGTGACCGCCCGCAACAGCGCCTCGCGTCTGCGGGCGTCGACGCCGAGGAAGGTCGGGTCGCGGGGTGTGTCGACCGATTCGCGGACCGCGAACCGCTGCAGCGACGCGAAGACGCGCGCGGTCACCTCGCCCAGATTGCCGAGGTCCACGTCGTCATACGAGATACCGGCTTCGGACTCCAGACGCTGCATGACGGCGTCGTGCAGATGGCGTTCGGTGGGGAAGTGGCGATACACCGTGCGCTCGCCGACGCCCGCACGCTCGGCGACGGATCGAAACGTCAGGTCCCGCCAGTTCCAACTGTCGAATGCGTGCACGAGGTCGCTGCCCGCCGCGACGATTCGCTCGCGGGTCTGCGCAGCCTTCTCGGCGCGCGCACGGTTGTCGTAGCGGCGCCGAACTTCTATTGACGATTCATCCACAATGGTGACAGTGTACTGTCACTAATTTGGGTGGAGGTGCGCTGTGGCATCACCGGGCGAGTTGATGGCCGCCGCCGTCGAGCGAACGGGGCTCGAGGACTTCGGCGACGACTCCTTCCGCGAGGGGCTGGAGATCCTTGTCACGGCGCTGCGCGACGAGGCCAGGCTCAACGATCGCGGCGAGGGTTTCATCTACGCCCGCATCGGCGGGCACCTTCGGCAGCGGCTGCAGGTGGAGGACTGGTACCGCCGCCACCCCGAGATCGACGACGTGCCGATCGACGCACCGTTGTTCGGCCTCGGCCTGCCCCGAACCGGATCGACCGCACTGTCCTTCCTGCTCGCGCAGGATCCACACGTGCGGTATCTCCGCAGCTGGGAGTCGAGTGAGCCGTGCCCGCCCCCGGCCACCGTCGTCGGCGACGACCCGCGAATACCGCCGGGGCAACGGTCCGTTCTGGTGGGCAGCAGGAACCACGTACCCACCGACATCCACGGTCCGATGGAGTGCCTCGACCTGATGGCACTGGATTTCAAGTCCCAGATCTTCCAGGCCTTCGCCCAGATCCCGACATACTCCGAATGGCTTGTCGACAAAGCCGATTACACCTCGACCTATCGCTACGAGCGACGCGTCCTCAAGCTTCTGCAGTGGGGCGAGCCGAACCGCCCGTGGCGGCTGAAGTCGCCTGCGCATGTGTTGTCGCTGGATCATCTTGACCGCGTGTTCCCCGACGCCCGATTCGTGATGACGCACCGCGACCCGACCGACGTGCTGTTGTCGGTCGCCGACGTATATGCCGACATCGCAGGCGGTTTCACCGACCACCTCGACCGCCGGTACCTCGGCGCGCTCAACGTCTCCCACTGGTCGGTCGGCATCGACAGGGCGGTGAAGTTCCGCGACGGCGGCGCCGACCACCGCTTCTTCGACATCGACTTCCGCGCCATGTTGGCCGACCCGATCGGCGAAATACGCCGCCTGTACGGGTGGCTCGGCGAATCGGTGACCGACGACTTCGCGTTGGGGATGCGGAACTGGTGGGAGCGCAACGCGGAGAGTCGCGAACCGCACACGCACGCCGATCCCGAGGCGTTCGGGCTCGACCTGGAGGCGATCCGGCCGTTGTTCGCCACCTATGTCGACCATTCGCAACGCTGGATCACCCAGGAAAGGTGAACGCACACATGGCAATCGACTTGACCGGCGGCATCGACCCTGCGCGCGAATTCATGTTCGCCGAACGCCCTGCGGATCCCGAGATGCGGGATTCGGTGAGCTTCTGGGTCTTCGACGAACGCGGCCGCGTCGGCCTGCCTCGCGTCGGCGTCGAGGCGGTCGCATCGAACTGGGACGAACACAGCATCCAGGTCAACGTCGCATTCCCGGACGGCCGGGTATACCGACTGCGCGACGAGGGTAAGAGCTGGCCCGTCGACGGTCCGAGCGGGAATCCGGCGGTGCTCGGCGGTGGCCCGCTGGCGTTCACCTGCGTTGAGCCGTTCGGGGTCTGGACGATGACGTTCGACGGGAAGGCCGTGCAGGCGACGTCAGCCGATCTCGCCGCCGGCCGCAAGGACGGGCCGCTGGTCGATCTGCACTTCGAGGTGGAAGCCGCGATCGCGGTGCCGCCGTGGGTGCAGGGCGCACTGCAGGCCGACGCGGCCTCGGCGCTGGAAACCTCAGTCGAGGGCGACCTGATGGGCGGCGACCGCTACGAGCAACTGTTCCGGGCGACGGGCACGGTGCGGGTGGCAGGCCAGGAGCACACCTTCACCGGCAGCGGGCTGCGGATCAGGCGGCAGGGGGTGCGCAGGCTCGAGGGATTCTGGGGACACTGCTGGCAGTCCGCACTTTTCCCGAGCGGCCGGGCGTTCGGCTACATCGCCTATCCGCCGCGGCCCGACGGCCAACCGACCTTCAACGAGGGATACCTCTTCGATCCGGATTCGGGAGACGAGCTGATTCCGGCGCGCGTCGTCGAGGCGCCGTGGCTGCGCCGTCTCGAGCCGAGAGGCGAGGACGTGTCGGTTGTGCTCGAGACTTCAGCCGGGATGGAGCGGGTCGAGGGCGAGACGGTGTTGTCGACCCACGACATCACCGACCCCAGCGAGGTGGGCGAGGAGATGCTCGCCAAGATGGCCAACTGGACATTCCCGGCGCTTCAGCAGGCCGGTGTGCGCTACCGGTGGAAGGGCGAAGAGACCTACGGCATGCTCGAGCGCTCGAGCCCGATGGACGAGATCACTCGCTAGTGGCTTTGTCGTACTTGTAGTACGGCGCGAGTTCGTGGGCGCGCTGCAGGTTGGTCTGCATGCAGTCGACATCGTCGGCTGCGTAGATCGGTGCGTAGAACAGCGACTGCTGAATCAGCCCGTAGTCGGTCTTGAACGCGATCGCACAGGTGATCCACCACCGGTTGTTCCAGTCGGTCGGCTTCATCACCCAGAACTGCGCCGCGCGGTGGCCGTCGATGTCGAGTTGGATGGCGTCGGACGGCAGGCTGGCCTCATAGGTGCGCCAGACGAAGGCTTCGACCGTCATCTGATAGTTCCCGGCGTCGTAATGGCAGCGCATGCCCTCCTCGGGCTCGGGAGGGGTGAACGCAAGGCCGATGCGCTGGACGACGTCGAGCGGGATGTCGCGGCACGGGTCGAACGGGTCGGGATCGGTGAGGTCGATGACGGGCCACTTGATGGTGGTGGTCGCGATCGGCAGCGGCGCGGAGGTCGAGCGCAGTTGCACCGGGTCGGGCGCGGACACCGTCAGCGGTCCGCTCTGCATGACCAGGGTCACCGCCGTCACCAGGGCGCCGAACGCCGCGAACAACCGGATCCTGGTGGTCATGAAATCCCCTCGCTGATCGCCGACCCCTGCGGGGACTATACAAGTCGACCCGAGCGCGCCGGAGCGGATAACGAGAACACGTTCTAGTTGCAGGACGGGGCTGACAGCGACGCGCAAGTAGGCTGGTCGGCTGTGGCGACACTTTGGGCGATCAGCGACCTGCACACGGGTCACACCGGCAACAAGCCGGTCACCGAGTCGCTGCATCCGGCGTCACCCGACGATTGGCTGATCGTCGCCGGCGACGTCGCGGAGCGCACCGATGAGATCCGATGGGCGCTTGACCTGTTGCGAAAGCGGTTCGCCAAGGTCATCTGGGTGCCTGGCAACCACGAACTGTGGACCACCACCAAGGACCCGATGCAGGTGTTCGGTCGTGCGCGCTACGACTACCTGGTCAACATGTGCGACGAACTCGGGGTGGTCAGCCCCGAGCATCCGTTTCCGGTGTGGACCGATGCCGGCGGCCCGGCGACGATCGTGCCGATGTTCCTGCTCTACGACTACACGTTCCTGCCAGAGGGCGCGGCGACGAAGGCCGAGGGGCTCGCCATCGCGAGAGACAACAACGTGGTGGCGACCGACGAGTTCGTGCTCTCCAATGAGCCGTACGCGACGAAGGATGCGTGGTGTCGCGAGCGGGTCGAGGTCACCCGCAAGCGGCTGGAGGACCTGGACTGGGTGACGCCGACGGTTCTGGTGAACCACTTCCCGTTGGTGCGCGAACCCTGCGACGCGCTGTTCTATCCGGAGTTCTCGCTCTGGTGCGGCACCACCGCCACCGCCGACTGGCACACCCGGTACAACGCGATCTGCTCGGTGTACGGACACCTGCACATCCCGCGAACCACGTGGTACGACGGCGTGCGCTTCGAGGAGGTATCCGTTGGATATCCCCGTGAGTGGCGTCGCCGCAAGCCGTATCGCTGGCTGCGCCAGGTGCTGCCCGACCCGAAGTACCCGGCCGGGTATCTCAACGAATTCGGCGGACATTTCGAGATCACCGACGAGATGCGGACAAGCGTGCGCAAAGTCCAGGAGCGCATCGCCAACCGTCAGGCGACGCGGGCGAGATGACGCTGCTGTCCCGCGTGCTGCCGGAGACTGTCTCGGCCGCTGAGTTGTACACCGACCCACCGGATCTGGCGCCGCTCCCCGAGGAGGAGCCACTGATCGCGAGGTCGGTGGCCAAACGCCGCAACGAGTTCATCACGGTGCGGTACTGCGCGCGGCTGGCGCTCGAAGGCCTCGGTGTGCCGCCGGTGCCGATCCTCAAAGGCGACAAGGGCGAGCCGTGCTGGCCTGACGGCGTGGTGGGCAGCCTGACCCATACGGAGGGCTTCCGCGGCGCCGCGGTCGGCAGGCACGACGCGGTGCGGTCGGTCGGTATCGACGCCGAACCCCACGGCGTGCTCCCCGACGGGGTGCTCGACGCCATCAGCCTGCCCGACGAGCGCGTCGAGATCGGCGCCCTACCCGGCGGTCTGCACTGGGATCGAATCCTGTTCTGCGCCAAGGAAGCTACCTACAAGGCGTGGTATCCGGTGACCCACCGCTGGTTGGGTTTCGAGGACGCCCACATCGTCTTCGACGTCGACGAGGGCGCGACGGCCGGCCGCTTCGAATCCCGCATCCTGATCGATCCGGCCGCATTGTCAGGACCGCCGTTGACCACGTTGCGCGGCCGCTGGTCGGTGCGGGACGGGTTGGCACTGACGGCGATCGTGCTGTGACCGAACCGGGCTTGGTGGTGGTCGACAAGCCGGCGGGGATGACAAGCCACGACGTGGTGTCCCGATGTCGGCGCATCTTCTCCACCCGCAAGGTCGGGCACGCAGGGACGCTGGACCCGATGGCCACCGGTGTGCTGGTGGTGGGGATCGAGCGGGCGACCAAGATCCTCGGTCTGCTCACTGCCACCGACAAGTCATACGCGGCGACGATTCGGCTGGGTCAGACGACCACCACCGAGGACGCCGACGGTGAAGTGCTGCAGACGCTTTCGGCCGCACATGTTACCGATTCCGACATCGAAGCCGCGGTGGTTCCGCTGCGGGGCGACATCTCGCAGATCCCATCGGCGGTCAGCGCCATCAAGGTGGGCGGCAAGCGGGCCTACCAACTCGCCCGCGAAGGCCAGGTCGTCGAGTTGGCCGCCAGGCCCGTGCGCATCGAGCGCCTCGAGGTGTGCGATGTACGGCGGTCAGCCGACCGTGTCGACGTCGACGTCGAGGTGGACTGCTCCAGCGGAACCTACATTCGGGCGTTGGCGCGTGACATCGGCGAGACCCTGGGTGTCGGTGGGCATCTCACCGCCCTGCGGCGCACCCGCGTCGGCGGATACGGGCTTGACGAAGCGCGCACGATCGACGCGCTGGCCGACAATCCGCAGCTGTCCTACAGCCTCGACGAGGCCTGCCTGCTCGGGTTCCCGCGTCGCGACCTCACCGCCGACGAGGCCGAGTCCGCTCGTCACGGGCGGGCATTGGAACCTGCAGGCATCGAGGGCGTGTACGCCGCGACCGCGCCGGACGGCCAGGTGATTTCGCTGCTCCGCGACGAAGGAAGCCGCGCCAAATCGGTCGTCGTGCTGCGCCCGGCCACGTTGTAGGGTTTGTCGTCCTGGCTCGCGCATTGGTTGAACGCGTTGACACTGCGCTGATGGCGGGGCCCACTCGCACTTCTTCGCCACCATTGCAGTGTCGAC